>CAVXXN010000012.1:0-358628 GCA_963765715.1 Terriglobia bacterium | reverse complement strand
TGATACGCAATCTGATCGGCCGCGCGCCACCACCTGCGATTCACATTCATTCCTGACCGGTCCTACGGCGCCGCTGCAACAGCGGCTGTGGCATGCATGCGAGGCTTGTCGCTCGCAGGCGTCCCGCTGCGCTCACCAAACCTAGGTTAAGAGCACGCCCTTGCGCATCGCTCCAGAAGAGCAAGTCGTTCACAACCCTGCTCGGCGTCCTCGCCGGTCTCCAGCTCTGTTCCATCGATGTCAGCTCGCCCCGACCCTGGTTCGACCTTGCGGGCACGCTCGCCACCACGGTGTTCGTCGCCGGGCTAGACCGCCCTGTCACTGTTTCATCGTGGGGTTCGCCGCCGGGCTGCTGCTGGCGCCGCATCTCCGACCGCTTCGGCCGCCGCCCGGTCCTCTAGCGGCACTTCTGATCTTCATCCTGTCCGGCGCCGGCCTCGCCATGGCCCGCTCCGGCCCATGCTGGTCCGCCTCCCGCTTCATCCAGGGCGGCGGCGCCGGCGAGCTGCTCCGTGCTCGCCCGCGCCATGGTGCAGGACCTCTTCCAGCCCCGGCGAGGCCGCGCGCCGAAAACGGTCATACATCGCCGTGATCCTCGGTGTGGTGTCCCGATTCTCGCACCGGCCCTGGCACCTGGCTCAGCCAGCCGCCGGTTCGCGCTCGGTCCACGTTATTCTGATTTCGCCGGCCTGCTCCTGCTCGCCCGTCTCGGCCTTCGCGCTCGGGAACGCCGTCAGATCCGGCACGTGGACCCGGCGCGCAACCCAGCCGGCTCGCGGCGGTCCAGCTCCTCGACCTGGCCATCATCAACGGCTCCAGCTACGGCAGCCTGTCGCCTACGTCGCCGGCGCGCCCGTCGTCACCATGCGCGAGATGGGGCTGTCGTTCGGGTGTACGCGACCTGTTCGCCTGCGCCGCCACCGCGTCGAGCGCCGGGGCGTGGGTGAGCGCCGGCTCGAAGCCATCAGCAGGCTGGGCGCGCTCCAAGTCGTGTGGCCGGCGCTTCGCCGCCCAGGGCGCCGGCCGCCCTCGTGCTCGGCCTCGCCCGGCCGCACCTGGGCCGCGACGCCAGCCTCGTCTGATCCTGCTGCTGTTCCCCATGCTGCTGACCTCTTCTTCGCGCGCGGGATGGCCGCGCCGGACCTGGTCCGGCCTCGCCATGGGATGCCGCAGAAGACGACGAGGACGGCCTCGGCCACGCTCGGCGTCGTACAGCTCATGTCCGGCGCCGCCGGCGGCTACGCGGTCGTCGCCGCACCTTCCTGCCCCTATGTCGGTGCCCCGCCGCGGTTCACCGTGCCGATGGCGCTGCTGGCCGGAACCGCGGCGCTGCTCTGGCCCGGCCTCGCCCTCCTTCCAGGCCGCCTCAAGCAGCTTGTGACTTCCCGAGCGTCACCCCATGTACAGTGCAGACAGGTTCGAAATCGTCCTCGTCAACAGGCCCGCACGAGGCCTGCATCACCGGTCTGAACCATGTCACCATCCAGACTCGGCCGGCGTCGCGCTTCGAGCAGGTCGCGCGTCGTCCTCCCGCAGAAGTCAGCACCGACGAAACCGCGTCCGGGCCTCGCCAGTCCGACCTACCTGCAGCAGGAACCCGACCTGGTGAAGAAGACCGGCCTCTCAGATCGTCAGTCCTCCGGCTGGGCCGCGGGCGGCGCTCCGGACTGAGCGGCCTGCAGCGGGCAGCCGCTTCGACCTCGCGCTGCTGATGTCGGCGGAAAATGGTTGACGTCGCTGCCGACCGCGCCCGTCCGCGATGGCGCATGGAGGCAGACGACCGCGTCGGCCTCCATGCGCAGCGCCGCTAAAACTCTCCGCCGCCCCGACCGGCACCGCCAGCGCAACCCGCCGCGCCCCACGCTGGCGCAGCACGCGCAAGGCGGCCCGTGCGGTCCCGCCCGTGGCCACCCCGTCATCGATGACCACCGCCGCGCGATCCGCGGCCGGCACAACTCGGCGCACGGCGGCATGACGGGCCGCGCGCCGACCGAGATCCGCCAGTTCGCGCGTCGTCTCCGCCGCCAGGTAACCCGGCGGCGGCGCCACCAGCCGGATCAGCGCCGCATCCGTCCACACCACCCATCTCGGCCACCGCGCCCAACCCCAGCTCCGGCTCTCCCGGCGCACCGATCTTGCGCACAAGGATGACGTCGAGCAGCGCCCAACGCCATCGCCACCTCATAGGCGACCGGCACGCCGCCGCGCGGGCAAGGCGAAGATCGCCAGGTCGGAAGCCCGGAACCGCTCCAGCGCCGCCGCGAGTTGCCGCCCGGCATCGCGGCGGTCCCGGAATCGACTCACGACAGTTCCACCCGGCCCAGGAAACGTCCACCCTGCATCAGCCACGAGTCGGAGCAGCCATGAAAATCAGCATCGAGATCGAATGCACGCCCGACGAGGCGCGCCAATTCTTCGGCCTGCCCGACGTGAAGCCCATGCAGGCCGCCATTATGCAGAAGATCGAGACCCAGATGACCGACGCCGTCGACCGGTTCTCCCCCGACGCGCTGCTCGGCACCTGGATGTCTCTCGTACCCTCGGGCGCCGAAAGCTTCCGCGCCATGATGGAGGGCTTCTTCAAGACCCGGTCCTCCTCGATCGTCCCCAGCGTCCCCGCCGAGGAATAGGCTGGACCACCGCGGCGGTGCCGCGCAAGGAGGGGACATGCTGGACCTGTGCACGATCGGGTACGAGAACGCCGCCTGGCCCGCCGTGCTCGCCTCCCTGCGCGCCGCCGGTGTCGAGCAGGTGATCGACGTCCGCCAACTGCCGCTCTCCCGCCGCCCCGGCTTCTCCAAGACACCGCTGCGGGCCGGCCTGGCCGAGGCCGGCCTCGGTTACGTGCACCTGCGCGCCCTGGGCACCCCGCCGGAAGGCCGCGAGGCCAATCGCAAGCGCCAATGGGACCGGTTTTGGCCGATCGTCGACGCCAGCCTCGGCACGCTGGAAGCCGGGCGTCGCCCTCCAGCAAGCCGCCGACCTCGCCCGCGCCCGCCCGAGTTGCCTCCTCTGCTACGAAGCCGACCACCGCATCTGCCATCGCCTGCGCGTGGCCGAACTGCTCGCCCCGCGACGGCTTCGCCATACGCCACCTGCGCCCGGAAGACGGCAGCGGCGGTCGAACCGACCGGACCGCCGGAAATAGCCCGCCTACCGCCCGCCCGAAACCGTCACCACCGAGCCGCACGAATACGAAGCCGCCGGTGACATCAGCCACGCGATCGCCTCCGCGATCTCCTCGGCCGTCCCCGCCCGCTTGATCGGCACGCCAGGCACCAGCCGGGCCAGCCGCTCGGAGGAGTTCATCTCCGTCTCGATCATCCCCGGCGCCACCGCGTTCACGCGGATGCCCTCTTCGGCCACCTCGCGGCCAAGCCCCGCGGTGAAAGCTGTCGATCGCCCCCTTGCTCGCCGCGTAGTGCACGATCTCGCCGGGTCCCCCCAGCCGCGCCGCGACCGAGGACAGGTTGACGATCGCGCCGCCGCCGCCGCCATGCCGCGTCGACATGATCCGCACCGCCGCCCGCGACGGCAGGATCGTGCCGATCACGTTGACGGCAAGCGTCCGCTCCAGCGTTTCGAGCCGCAGCGCCTCCACCCGCGACGCCTCGCCCAGCGACGCCGGCATTGTTCACCAGCCCGGCCAGTCGTCCAAACCGGTCCTGCGCCGCGGCAAACAGGCGCTCGACATCCGCCTCTTCGAAACGTCGCCCGCGAAACGCCGCCGCCCGTGCCGCCCGCCTCGGTGATCCCGCGCACCACGCGCCTCGGCCTGCTCGGCCCGGCTCGCGTAGTTGACCGCCACCGCATACCCGTCCTGCGCCAGCCGCCGGCACGCCGCCGCGCCGATCCCGCGGCTGCCGCCGGTCGACGATCACCAGCCCCTTATCCATGCGCCGCCGCCCCGAGCAGGCCTCGCGCAGCCGCGCCTGCAGAACGCCCCCTCGCGCGGCGGCAGCACCAGCGGCAGTGATTCGGCGCCACCTTCGCCAGCGCGAACAGCGGCCCCGGCCCGGCATGGATCGCCGCCGCGCAGCGCCGCGACCTCGCCCGCCGCCGATCACCCGCATCGTGCGCTGTGAACCCGGCGCCGGCGCCATCGCCACGCAGATCGACCCCGTGCCCGGTATGGGTCTCCTGCATCCCGGTCTCGCCGTAGCGCTCGTTGTCCTGCACCAGGATCGCCAGGTTGGGCGGCCGCAGCCACCGCGATCGTCGCCAGGCTGCCCAACCCCATCAGCATCTCGCCGTCCCCGGTGATGACCAGCACCGTCCGTCCCGGCTGCGCCAGCGCCAGCCCGAGCCCGAGCATCGCCGCCCCGCCCATGCCGCCCCAGAGCGGCAGGTTCAGCGCGCGTATCGCCCGCTGCGGTGATGTCCCAAGCCGGCGCGCCCAGCCCGGCGACCACCACCATGTCGCCGCGATCCCGCAGCACGGCCCGCACCAGCTCGCGACGATCAAGCGTCCCCGGCATCGCTAATCCTTCCCGAACGTCTTGGCGCCGAGCACGCGCTGCCCGATCAGCGTCGCGGTGGGCCGGAACGTGTTGAACGCCAGCCGCAGCGTGGCGTCCGCGGTCGGCACGACGTCCTCCGCGCCGGTCGGCGCGGCGGACCAGTGTGCCCATCGCCTCCAGCACGGTCTGCGTCGCCTGCCCCATCGGCACCTGCGCCGGGTTGAACTCGCCCCAATCGCCCCGCATCGTCACCAGCATCGCCAGCGGCGTCCGGTGCAGGATCGCGAGCGACAGCATGTTGATGCAGTTGCCGACCCCGGAGCTCTGCATCAGCAGCACGCCCTTCGCACCCGCCCATCCAGGCGCCGCAGAGCATGGCCACGCCCTCCTCCTCCGTCGTCAGCGTGACGACCCGCATGCCGTTGTCGGCCAGGCACCGCCGGATCAGCCGCGAATGCCCGGCATCCGGCACCAGCGCCACCTGGCTGATGCCATGCTGCTTCAGCAGCTCGAACAGCCCATCCGGCCAACTCGCTTCAGAAACCGCCCTTACTCCCGGCCAACCCCCTCCGACCTAGTCCAAAAAACCCAGTCCCGCCAGCGGCAGCCGCCAACCCGTAGGGCGGATAAACGCAGCGCCATTCGCCATCGACACCAAACCCCTCACCCGGCCGCCAAAGTCCGCACCGCCTCCGCCCGCCCGAACAGCCGCATCAGCGGCCGCAGCGCCTGCCCCCGCTCGCTCTCCAGCCCCGGATCCCGCTCCAGCAGCACCGCCGCATCCCGGCTCGCCATGTGCAGCAGCCGCTCGTGCTGCTCCGGGTCGGCCAGCTTGAACCCCGGCAGCCCGCTCTGCCGCTTGCCCAGCAGATCGCCGCCGCCGCGCAGCCGGAAATCCTCGTCGGCGATGACGAACCCGTCCTCCGTGTCGCGCAGCAGGGTCAGCCGCCGCCGCATCGTGTCGGTCAGCCCGTCCTCGTGCAGCAGCAGGCAGAAGCTCTGCGCCGCGCCCCGCCCGACCCGGCCGCGCAACTGGTGCAGCTGCGCCAGCCCGAACCGCTCGGCATGCTCGATCACCATGATCGTCGCCTCCGGCACGTCCACGCCCACCTCGACCACCGTCGTCGCCACCAGCAGCCGCAGCCGCCCGGCCGCGAACGTCGGCCAGCGCCGCGTCGCGCACCGCCGGGTCCTGCTGCCCGTGCGCCAGCCCGACCCGGCCGCCGAAACCGCTCGGCCAGCACCGCGAACCGCGCCTCGGCCGCCGCCACGTCGAGTCAGCTCGCTCTCCGCCACCATCGGGCACACCCAATAGACCTGCTCGCCCCGCTCCAGCGCCCGCCCGATCCCGTCGATCACGTCCGCCAGCGTCGCCAGCGAGTGCAGCGTGGTCCGGATCGGCTGCCGCCCCGCCGGCTTGCCGACGAGCCGGCTCACCTCCATCTCGCCCCATTGCGTCAGCAGCAGCGTCCGCGGGATCGGCGTCGCCGTCATCACCAGCACGTCGGTCCGCTCGCCCTTGCCGCCCAGCATGCAGCCGCTGGTCCACGCCGAACCGGTGCTGCTCGTCGATCACCGCCAGCGCCAGATCCTGATACTGCACCGCCTCCTGGAACAGCGCATGCGTGCCGACGACCAGCTTGCAGCCAGCCCCTCGCGCGATCCCGCGCAGCGCGTGCCGCCGCTCCGCGCCCTTCACCGATCCCGGTCAGCAGCACGACCGGCACCGGCGACAGCGCCGACAGCGTCCGGTGATGCTGCTTGGCCAGCACCTCGGTCGGCGCCATCAGCGCCGCCTGCCGCCCCGCCTCCGCCGCGCTCAGCATCGCCAGCAGCGCCACCAGCGTCTTGCCCGACCCCACATCCCCCTGCAGCAGCCGCAGCATCCGCCGCGGCGCCGCCAGATCCGCGTCGATCTCCGCCAGCGCCTGCACCTGCGCCGGCGTCGGCGCGATGCCCGAACCGCGCCAGCGCCTGCGCCCGCAGCCGTCCATCGCCCTGGATCGGCCGGCCCGGCCGCCGCCGGTCCCGCTGCCGCGCCCAGACCATCGCCACCTGGTGCGCCAGCAGCTCGTCATAGGCGAGCCGCGCCCGCGGCTCGTCCCCCGGCGGCCCCTGTCGGCGCCTGCACCGCCAGCAGCGCCTCGCGGAACCCCGGCCACCCCTCCCGCCGCATCAGCGCCGGGTCGTGCCACTCCGGCAACTCCGGCACCACCGCCAGCGCCCGCTGCATCGCCGCCCGGATCTGCCCCGGGAACAGCCCGGCCGTCAGCGGCCACACCGGCTCCAGCCCGCGCCACCTCCTCCAGCCGCTCCAGCGGCGCCACCCGGTCCGGGTTGCGCAGCTGCACCCGCCCGGAGAACGTCTCGATCTTCCCCGAAACCGCCAGCTGCGCCCCCTTCTGCACCATCGCCGGCGGCGGCCGCCCGAAATAGGCGATCTCCGCGAACCCCGACCGGTCCCGCACGACCACCTTCCACGGCCGCGGCGGCCGCCCGCTCCTCGATCGCCGACCACCTCCACCAGCAGCGTCGCCACCGCGCCCGCCTGCGCCGCCGCGATCAGCGGCGTGTTGCTGCGGTCGATATAGCTCTCCGGCATGTGGAACAGCAGGTCCAGCACCCGCTCGCCCCCCGGCCACGCGCGCGATCTTCTCGGCCAGCGCCGGGCCGACGCCGCGCAGGCTGGTGAGGGGCGCCAAGAGGGGCTGAGCAGCGAATCCACGGGCTGACAGTAGGGAGGCCGAACCTTATATGAGCGGCCCGGACTGCACCGAAAGTGCGGCCTGGACGGACCGAAAGCATCCCTTGCCGCCACGACCGACCCCGACCGGCGCCGCCGGCATCCTGTTCCGCGCCACCCATCGCGGCACCTACGAGAACGACATCCTGATCGGCGGCTTCGTCCGCGCCCGCCTCGCACGCCTTCACCGACGCCGAGCTCGACGCCCTCGAAGCCGTCATGGACCACCCCGACGCCATCCTCGCCGACTGGCTCACCGGCCGCCAGCCGATCCCGCCCGAAGCCGACAGCCCCATGCTCCGCGCCATGCGCCAAGCCGCCGAGAACGGCGAAGCGCCGCGTCCCGATGACCGCCGACCGTCTACGGCGCCCCCGAAGGCTTCGACGCCCTCCTGCTCGCCCGCCGCCGCGCCGAGCACCGCGGCGCCCTGCTGCACGTCGCCCGCGACGACACCCGCATGGCCCGCCTCGCCGAAGCGCTCGCCTTCTTCGCCCCCCATCTCGAAGTCCTGCGCTTCCCCGCCTGGGACTGCCTGCCCTACGACCGCGTCTCCCCCAATCCCGAGCTCGTCTCCGAGCGCATCGCCACCCTCGCCCGCCTGCTCGAACCCGGCCCGCCGCCGCGCCTCGTGCTCACCACCGTCAACGCCCTCGTCCAGCGCGTCCCGCCCCGCGCGCGCCTTCCACGGCGCCGCCATGACCCTCCGCGCCGACGGCGACGCCCCGCCCGAGACAGATCATCGCCTTCCTCGAAGCCAACGGCTACGGCCGCGCCGGCACCGTCATGGAGCCCGGCGAATACGCCACCCGCGGCGGCATCATCGACCTCTTCCCCGCCGGCGAGCCCGACCCGGTCCGCATCGACCTGTTCGGCGACACCATCGAAAGCCTCCGCCGCTTCGACCCCACCACCCAGCGCAGCACCACCAAGCTCGCCGAACTCGTCCTCCGCCCCGTCTCCGAAGTCCCGCTCGACCCGGCCAGCATCACCCGCTTCCGCGAAGTCCTGGCGCGAACTGTTCGGCCCCGGCGCCGCCACCGACCCGCTCTACCAATCCATCTCCGAAGGCCGCCGCTACCCCGGCATCGAGCACTGGGTCGCCGCTGTTCCACCACACGCATGGAGACCCTGCTCGACTACCTGCCCGGACGCCTCCGTCAGCCTCGACCACCAATCCGAAGAAGTCCTCGACGCCCGCCTCGAGATGATCGCCGACCACGCCGAAGCCCGCCGCGCCCGCCCGCGCGACGGCGAAGTCCCCTACCGCCCGCTCCCGCCCGACCGCCTCTACCTCGACCGCGACGACTGGGACGAGATGCTCGCCTTCGGCGCCCGAGCCTCGTCTTCTGCCCCTACGGCAAGCCCGACGGCGCCGAGGGCCTCGACGCCGGCGGCCGCCCCGGCCCGCTCTTCACCAAAGCCGGCGCCGGCGTCGGCGAAACCGTCTTCCAGCAGCTCAAGGCCCAGGCCGCAACCGCCGCGCAGCGGCCGCCGCACCGTCGTCGCCGCCTGGACCCGCGGCTCCCGCGAGCGCCTCGCCCACCTCCTGCGCGAGAACGGCATCCCCGTCGACCCGGCCGACACCTGGGCCGACTGCCGCAAACTCCCGCCCAAGACCCTCGCCGTCGTCACCCTCGGCCTCGAACGCGGCTTCGTCGCCGAGCGACCTCGCCGTCATCGGCGAGCAGGACCTCCTCGGCGAGCGCATCTCCCGCCCGCCCCGCCGCCGCAAGCGCGCCGACCAGTTCATCGCCGAGGCCACCGAGATCGCCGAGGGCGACCTCGTCGTGCACCAGGAATACGGCATCGGCCGCTATGACGGCCTCGAAACCCTCAAGGTCGGCCCCGCCCCGCACGACTGCCTGCGCCTGATCTACGACGGCAACGAGAAGCTCTACCTCCCGGTCGAGAACATCGAGCTGCTCTCCCGCTTCGGCACGCGAGACCGGCGGCGTCGCGCTCGACAAGCTCGGCGGCGCCGGCTGGCAGACCCGCAAAGCCCGCATGAAGCAGCGCATCCGCGACATGGCCGGCGAGCTGATCCGCATCGCCGCCGCCCGCCGGGTCCGCGAAGCGCCGCTGCTCGCGCCGCCCGAAGGCGCCTGGGACGAGTTCTGCGCCCGCTTCCCCTTCGCCGAGACCGAGGACCAGTCCCGCGCCATCGCCGACGTGCTCGAGGACCTCGCCTCCGGCCGCCCGATGGACCGCCTGATCTGCGGCGACGTCGGCTTCGGCAAGACCGAGGTCGCCCTGCGCGCCGCCTTCGTCGCCGCCATGTCCGGCGCCCAGGTCGCCGTCGTCGTCCCCACCACCCTGCTCGCCCGCCAGCACACCCGCACCTTCACCGCCCGCTTCGCCGGCCTGCCCGTCAAGATCGCCCAGCTCTCCCGCATGGTCACCGCCAAGGAGGCCGCCGAGACCAAGCGCGGCCTCGCCGACGGCAGCATCAACATCGTCGTCGGCACCCACGCCCTGCTCGCCAAGGGCATCGAGTTCGCCGACCTCGGCCTGCTGATCGTCGACGAGGAGCAGCATTTCGGCGTCTCCCACAAGGAAAAGCTGAAGCCCTCAAGGCCGACGTCCACGTCCTCACCCTCACCGCCACCCCGATCCCGCGCACGCTCCAGCTCGCGCTGACCGGCGTGCGCGAGATGAGCCTGATCGCCACCCCGCCGGTCGACCGCCTCGCCGTCCGCACCTTCATCTCGCCCTTCGACGGCGTCGTCATCCGCGAGGCGATCCAGCGCGAGCGCTTCCGCGGCGGCCAGGTCTTCTGCGTCGTCCCGCGCATCGAGGACATGGACCGCATGGCCGACCCGGCTGCGCGAGATCGTCCCCGAAGCCCGCATGATCCAGGCGCACGGCCGCCTCGCCCCGACCGAGCTCGAGCGCGTCATGACCGAGTTCGGCGACGGCAAATACGACATCCTGCTCTCCACCAACATCGTCGAGAGCCGGCCTCGACATGCCGGCGGTCAACACGCTGATCATCCACCGCGCCGACATGTTCGGCCTGGGCCAGCTCTACCAGCTCCGCGGCCGGGTCGGCCGCGGCAAGCAGCGCGGCTACGCCTACCTCACCTGGCCCCCCAACCACCGCCTCTCCGCCGCCGCCGAGAAGCGCCTCGACGTCATGCAGACGCTCGACAACCTCGGCGCCGGCTTCACCCTCGCCTCGCCACGACCTCGACATCCGCGGCGCCGGCAACCTGCTCGGCGACGAGCAGATCCGGCCACATCCGCGAGGTCGGCATCGAGCTCTACCAGCAGATGCTGGAGGACGCGGTCGATCGAGATGCGCGCCGAACGCGGCCGCAAGCGCGCCGAAGACCGCGACTGGACCCCCAACATCCAGCTCGGCCTCCCCGTGCTGATCCCCGAGACCTACGTCGCCGACCTCCCCGTCCGCCTCGGCCTCTACCGCCGCATCGGCGCCCTGGCCTCCGACGCCGAGAGCGAAGCCATGGCCGCCGAACTGGTCGACCGCTTCGGCCCCCTCCCGCCCGAGGTCGACAACCTGCTGCAGGTCGTCGCCCTGAAGCGCCTGTGCCGCGAAGCCGGCGTCGAGAAGCTCGAGGCCGGGCCCGAAGGGCATGGTCCTGCAGTTCCGCGGCAACGCCTTCCGCAACCCGGCCGGCCTCATCGCCTGGCTCGGCCGCCGCAAGGACGCCGATCCGCCTCCGCCCGGACCACAAGCTCGCCGTGGTGCGGGACATGGGCGTGGCCGAGCGGATGCGGGTCGGCCGCGACGTGCTCGCCAACCTGAACCGCCTAGCCGGCGAGGCCGCCAAGGCCGCCTGAAACCCACCGACCGACCCGTTAAGATCGCCTACAACCGAGCCTGACCCGGTGGTGACACGGACAAGCGCCGTCTTTCATCGAGTCCCGAAGGCGAACCGGGGGGTGAGCAGGGCGATATAACCCAGAGGCAATCTGATGGAACATCAGTCTGTTCAACAAGGCCTCGTAGAGCTGCCGTCCAACGCAACCGTGTAATCGATTAAATCAAACCTGTCTGTTTTCCTCGGAAGCAGGATAGCAAAGCGGCCCGGAACGGACTAACGATATTCACGTGCCAGTAGACGTCAGCGGGATCGGAGTTCGTCGTATTAAGCCCGCCCAGCAGTTGCGACATCTCGGCTTGAGGTATTGCGAACGCAAATGCCAAATCCATACAACCGAACACGAGATATGAGTTCGGTCGCCCTCCGAAAGGAACTGATCCCATTTGGGATGATGGGCAAACCAGTAGAGATAGGCACCTTTCCCTTCGTATCTCTTTGAGATTGTCGATGCCACACGCTTGGAGTGCTGGGGATCCCAAAACAAAGCGCGGCTCTTCTTGACCAACGACGTGCCTAACTTTTCTGCCATTGCCGTGTGATCTGCTCCCTTTTCTGCTGAAGAAGGTCTTTATCGGTGAACTGCCACGATCCTTTCTGCTTTCCTTCCGACGCGACTGATGCCGCGGCGTCCACAGAGGCGCCATCCATCTCAACTGCGCTCTCAGTTGTAACGGCTTCGACATCCTTTGCAGTCGTGAATGATCAGTCTCATGTCCCAGGCGTGGCGAGAACCGCGCACCTGGGCCTCCAACTCACCCGTGTCCTCTCGTCCAACGATCAGTAGAATTGACGAGGTAGCAGGAATATCCCCATCCGCACGAAGCCGATCACGATAGTTGGCAAGATTGTCGAGCGAGATTCGATAAGCATCTGTAGTCTTCACCTCGGCAACTATAGCGTGGCCCTCGGGTGAAGCCCACAAGCCGTCATATCCCACGGCTTTCGTCGTGCCCTGATACCGGCCATTCGTAACCTTGTATCCAGTCGCCTTCCAAGCTCGTTGACCAGGTCCTGCAGGACCATCCCACTTCGCTGAAAGGCTATCGTTAAGCAGTGTGAGATGTAGCCAGCAATCTTGCCGCTTGGGATTTGTTGCAAATACGCGCGAAACTCGTCCGAGCATGTTGATCCGTCCTTGAGAATGCCGTTACCAGCGTTCGAGACGATCTGCTCTATGGACATCTGCTCAACCGCCTGAGGAGCAGACCTCCAGATCATCAACAATGGCATCTTACTTATCCTCAATCCAACAAAATGTAGGGCGGAAAAAGCGAAGCGCATTCCGCCATCGATTGCCACCGCCTTCGCCCAAAGTTGCCCCTCATAGCCCACCAGCCAAACGTATTCCGGGAGGCAGCAAAGCGTAGGGCGGAAAAGCGAAGCGCATTCCGCCATCAAACGTCCCGCCCGCACCCGCCCCATCGCCCCGCTTGGCGGCTCACCGCCAACTTACCCGTGCCCCGCTACCCAACCTCACCGCCGCTCCCCCGTCTCCTCCGGCTCGCGACCACCTCCAAGCCACCCCGCCGGATAAAACCCACCTGCCACACAACGACGAAACGACGAATACGGCCAAGCCTCCGGCTCCGAAACATACCCGTGCTTCACCGGGTTGAAGTGCACGTAATCCATGTGCGCCGCAAAATCCCGCGCGTCGCGGATCGCATGCTCCCAGGACCCACGCTGCCAAATCCCCCGCTCGCCCCGCCGCTGCATAACCGCCGATCGCCACTCACCTTTCGGCAACGACTTCGAGAACGCCGTCTTGATCGCGCGCCATCGCGAAGGAAATCTGCGTCACCCTCCGGCAAGGTCCAAATGCAATGCATGTGGTCCGGCAAGACCACCCATGCATCGATCTCTAACGGCGCTCGACCACGGGCTGCGCGCACCGCACTCCGGAGCGCACCGATGTGCGTAATAAGAAGCTCGGTCCGACGGTCAAGTAGGTTGACAGTAAAGAAGAACGTTCCGCCAGGAACAAAACGACGGCGATATTCCGGCATCGGGCGAACGTATCCGCTATAACTACCCAAGCGGAATACGCTGCGCTATTCCGCGCTACAACCCACCCTTGACACCCCCTCCCCCAATATGTTCCCGTTCCGTTCATGCCAACCCCCGCCCCCCAACCCACCGAACAAGCCCAACACCACCAAGCCCTCCTCAACGAGCTCATCGAAATCGGCATGGAGCTCGCCCGCGCCCTCCCCGTCCGCGCCAAATCCCCCCTCGACCCAATCCTCGACGTCGCCACCGGCTATGAGCGGCTCTCCCGCGGCATCCGTCGCACCGTCCTCCTCGCCCAGCACGTCGCCGACCCCGCGCCCGCCGCCCGCACCTCGAGTCCGCCCAAACCCGCGCCGTCGCCCGCCGCCAAATCATCCGCGAGGTCGAAGACGCCATCCACCGCCAAGACCCGGCCGACCAGCAAAACCTCCGCGCCGAGCTCCACGAGCGCCTCGAAACCCCCGACCTCGACGACGAGCTCGCCCGCCGCCCCCTCCCCGACATCATCGCCAACATCATCCGCGATTTCGGCATCGCCGCCGGCCTCCCCGGCCCCAAACCCTGGAAACGCCGCACCCCCGAAGACATCGCCGCCCTCTGCGAAACCGCCGCCCGCCAGGCCCAGCCGCCAACCGCCCCCGCTCACCCCGACGAGCCCAAACGCCTGTTCCGCCTGATCCCGGCGCAAGCCGCCGACCTCCGCCACGCCCCAATCCCGAAACGAACCGAGTAACCCGCGGCCGGTCAGCCGCACCAAGCCGACGAGACCGCCCGCCGTTCAGGGCCGGCATTCCCTCAGTCCAGCGCGAAGTCGGGCGGCAGATCCGAACGATCAGGCTCCCATGCGCGGCGGCAAGGCTGTCGGTGATCCGCAGCACCTCTTGCAGATGCGTGCGCAACTACCGTCTCGGCCGCGTCGGGCCGCCGATCCAGCACCGCCGCCAAGGATCGCCCGGTGCTGCTCGATCAGCAGCGCGACCGGCGTGGTCGAGGGCAGGCTCAGAAACCGCACCCGATCGAATTGCGCCTTCTCGCGCTCGATGACGTCCCAAACGCTTTCGAGCGAGGCGGCCTGCGCGAGCCCCAGATGGAACAGGTCATCCTGCTGCGTGAAGCGCTCAGGGTCGTCGCCGCCGCGAGCTGGCCTGCAATGGCCGCCTCCAGCTGCGCCTGCGCCGCTCGGCGCAACGCCGCGCTCAGCGCCCGGCGCACGATCGCCGGCCTCCAGCGCCTCGCGCACGAACCGCGCCCGCGCCATCGCCCGCAGCGAGATCCGGCTGACAAAACTCCCGCGCTGCGGGCGCACCTCGATCAACCCTTCCTTGCCGAGCCGGATCAATGCCTCGCGCACCGGCGCGCGGCTCGTGCCGAACCGCGCCGCCAATTCGTTCTCCGACAGCCGCTCGCCCGGCCGTAGCCGCAGCCGCACGATGTCCCGCCGCAGCTCGCCGTAAATCGAGGCCGTCGAAACGTCGCCCCGCGGCCATCACAGGAACCCGGTCGAAATCCAGGGAATGAGCGTGATCAGCACCAGAGCCGACGAACAGCGCGGCCAGATGCGGCCAAACCGAGCGGATCGCCACATCCGGCGAGACCCGGCCGATGGCGCAGGCCAGATAGAACCCCACGCCGAATGGCGGCGTGAACAGGCCGAAACCCATCGCGAACACCGCCACCATCGCGTAATGGATCTCGTTGACGCCCATCGCGCCCGCAATCGGAAACAGCAGCGGCCCGAACAGCACGATCGCGGGCACCCCCTCCAGCACGCTGCCCAGCACGATGAACGCCAGCGCCGACACCAGCAGGAACCCGACCTTCCCGCCCGGCACCGCGGCCAGCATCGCCACGAGCTGCGTGCGAGAAGCCGGACTGGGTCAGCGCCCAAGCCATCGCCGTCGCCGCGCCGACGACGAGCAAGATCGCGCCCGAAAGCGACGCCGTCTCGACCAGGATCGGATACGATCCGCGCCAGTCGAACTGCCGATAGATCACCATCCCGACAATGATCGTATAGATGATGCCGATTGTGGACACCTCCGTCGCGGTCGCCACGCCGTCGACCACCGCCGTCCGGATGACGACGGGCAGCGCCAGCCCAGGCAGGGCGATCAGAACAGCTTGCCGCGCTCGGCCCCAGGGTATGCTTGGCGCCGCTAAATGTCTTCGCGCCGGGTCTGCATGTAGACGACCGCCGCCAGCGCGACCAAGCCCACCACGGCCGGCAACAAGCCGCCGGTGAACAGCGCCGCGATCGAGACGCCGGTCACCGAGCCCACCGTGATGAGCACGATGCTCGGCGGAATCGTCTCCGACATCACCGCGGACGCGGACAGCAGCGAGGTCAGGTCCCCCTCGCTATTGCCGCGCTTGATCATCTCGGGAAACAGCGCCGGCGCCACCGCGGCCATGTCCGCAGCCTTCGCCCCGGAGATGCCCGAAACCAGGTACATCGCCCCCAGCAGGACGTATTGCAGCCCGCCGCGCAGATGCCCGATCAGCGCGACCAGGACCGCGATCATCGCCCGCGCGAGCCCGGCCAGCTCCATCAACGCGCCGAGCAGCACGAACAGCGGCACCGCCAGCAGGATGATGTGCGACATGCCCTCGTCCATCCGGTCCGGCACGATCGAGACCGGGATGTCGCTGGCAAACCCGACGAAGCACACGGTGCCGAGCAGAAAGGCAAACGCAATCGGCATGCCGATCACCATCGAGCCGACCACGAAGACCACGAAGAACAGGACCAGATTGGCATTGCCCATCTCCTCGATCGACGGCCCGAACCACTGCAGCAGCAACGCGGCGCAGACCGACCAGCGCGATGGCCAGCAGGGCCTGCCGCCAGTCCGCCACCCGCAGCAGGTTCTGGATGGCGGTCACCAGCATCAGCACGACGCCGACCAACATGGCCGCGCCGCGATAGCCCTCGTTGATCTGCATCACCGGGCTCAGCCCCTCGCCGAGCGAATTCGAAATGCTCCCAGGCCGGCACCACCAGCGCCAGCAGGACCGCCGCCACAAGCATGGTCGCCACCGAATTCGAGCCAGGCGCGGCGGTCCGGACTTATGCCGCGGAGGAACGCGGTCAGCCGCATATGCTCGCCGCGGCGCAGGGCAACGACGGCCCCGAGGACGGCGAGCCAGATGAACATGTACGTGGCCAACTCGTCCGACCAGGGGAACGGATGAGCGAACAAGTAGCGCGCGGCCGTGCTCACGCCGAGGACCACCACCTCGGCGACCACAAGGGCGGCGGCGACCAGCTCGACGGCGTGCGACACGCCCCGATCGAGCCGTCGCAGCACCCGACCCGCGCGGCTGGCGGGCGGCCGCCCGTCCTCCTCGACGAACGAGTTGCCGCCGCGAGATATCGGCATTCCTCGAACAAATCTTTAGATTGCTATATCGGCAGTTTCTTGCGGCGCCATGACCACCGGTCATTGGAAGCCTTGAGTTGTCCGTGTCTTCGAGACAAGCGCAGATCGCCAGGTTTTGCCCTGTCACTCAGCTATTTAACTGCCTTTCGCGCAATTCGCCGGTGTGTAACAATCTTTATCAAGGCGAGTGGAGATGGACCAGACAGGGAAGTTACTCACATCCGAGAGCACGGACACCCGACGGTGGATTGGCCGCATTATCATGGCGGTGATATTGGGTGAAGCTATCTGGAGCGTGATCGTCTCGGTTATGAACAACGTGGTGGTACCGTGGTTAGGAGATCTGTTCGGACAATCCTCAGGACTACCGACATCTTTTACCCAGAGGCCTTACAACTACCCTGACCTGTTTGTTTCCATCATCGAATTTTGCATTGCCGGGCTCGTGGCGGCCACGATCAACTATTTCTTCCAGAGGCCAGGAGCGAGAAGAGTGAAGCAAATGATTTTGGCTCCGGCCGCGCGAGTCGAACCCGTTCGAATCGTGCCTCAAACTGCTCCCGTATCGTTCAGCCAGGCTGCGCCTCCGCCCGTTCCAGCCCCGGCCGCGGTAAAGCTTGATCCGATACCACCTCCAGTGCCTGTTCCGGTGACAGCTATCGCGCCGTCGCCGGTTGTCGAGCCAGCTCCGGAGGCGAAGTCCTCGATAATCGTCCCGGTGGCGCAGCCAACTGCGACCTCAGTGGTGAAATCCCCGCCAGCCGCGGTAAAAACCGAACCATCCAAGCGGAAGAAGCCTAAAGAGGTTTACTACAATATTGTGGGCGAGCCCATGCCTTCCGACGAAGATTAGGCGGCGATCAAAATTGCCCGGGATGGCTATATTCCTCCTCAAAAAGTGAAAATACCCATCCGCGAGCCTGAGAAGCACTGAAGATTTGCAGAATAAGTGTTACAGGCCGCCGTCGAGCCGCACCTCTTTACTCCGTCCGACCGTCCGTTGTGCAATGAAACCCCGTTTTTGTGCAAAAGTATTCACACTCTGTCTTCCGCATCCACGATCTAGACGCGATTCCAGTTGAATCTGGTTTGGAAGCCAAGGTGCTAATCCTATGTTTGTAGGGCATTGTTCTCCCCTCCCCCCTACTTAAATCCTTGAATCTTAATGAGGCACAATTGAAGGATCCCCTTGTACCGGTGGTTCGTCGACGACACCGCCGACAGAGCAGAGCGCGTTCTGGAACCGTATTTCTGATAGTGCTTTTGTTTGCGGCGTCGGCTGTAGTGACATGGCAGTTTGCGCGGCGGCAACCGGTGGCCACTTTGTCGCGCCCGTCTTTATCCGCCGAAGCCAGCGATCTTGACTCGGGGAAAGACCTCAATGAATCCGTATACATTGCAATGCGTCCGAGCCGTCCTGCATACCCCTATTCGGTAATTCCTGGGGGAATTGGCAGCGGGGAAGAGCTGCGTCAGATTGCCGAACACGACCCAGTGGTGGCGCAACACTTCAAGGGCTTCGACTATCAACTGGCGCACGTGGTCACAGTTTCGGAAAAACAACTCGTGTACGTTGCCTATCGCAAGGGTGACAAGGTGTATTGGACGCGGAAGAAAATGCCGCTGCACCCTGGAGAGACTCTCATCAGCGACGGAAAAATCACAGCACGTACACGCTGCGGCAACCGCGTGGCGGTTGCGCCGCTTGGCCCACCCGCCCCAATGGATCCCCTCATTTCGGATCTTGATCAGCCCCTTTTCTCAAATGACATGGTGACGAACGCGGTCGAACCACAGCCGGAAGCCTACGTCGCATCACTTCCAGGCCCGCCGCCGGACGTAGGAAACGCATTGCAGCCGGCCAGCCACCGCAAACGGTTTTTACCTCTTTTCTTCCTGCCCTTCGCCGGGTTACCAGGCGGCGGATCCTCGTCGCCGCATACGCCGCTGGCGGTGACACCGGAGCCCGGGGCCTTGTTACTGGTATCCTCCGGGCTATTTGGAATCTACTGGAAGTTGCGCAAGTCGAGGCGCAAGCGATAAGTGCGAAATCCTGGTGAAGTTGTTCGAAGTCTTTCTGACCGCCGTGTTCTTGGTTATGGGCAATCCGGAATTCTTGTTCTGCTGACTGCGTGGCTTTATGCACCGCTGCTGCTTCGCCTGGCGCATCAATGGTGGCAGGACCCGAATTACACTCATGGCTTTTTTGTGCCGGTGTTCTCGTTGTTCTTGCTTTGGGAAGGTCGCGCAAAACTTGCAAGTCTTCGGATCAAGCCATCATGGTGGGGCCTGGTGATCCTGGTATTCGCGCTGATCGCACTGGTGCTTGGCACCTTCAGTAATGGATTTTTCCTCTCCCGAATTTCGCTGCTGCTTTTGGTTTGTGGCATGGTGGTCTTTCTTGCCGGGTGGCAACACCTCGCGGCTATTGCCTTCCCCCTCGCATTCCTTGTCTTGATGATCCCTTCCTCAACTTTAGTGGAGCAGATCACTTTTCCGCTTCAGATCATCGCTTCCAAGACAGCTGCATTCCTGCTGAACGTCGCCGGTGTTTCGGCGATGCGGGAGGGCAACATCATCCTTTTGCCGGACGCGCGGCTGGAAGTCGCGGAGGCTTGTAGCGGGATCCGATCACTGTTTTCGCTTATTACCTTGACTGTCATCTACGGGTATCTTGCGGAAACAAAAACCGGAGTGCGCGTTTTACTCGCTTTGATCGCTGTCCCGGTTTCGATTCTAGCCAATGCTCTTCGAATCGCCGTCACCGGCCTCGTCGTGCACTACTGGGGCCTCGAAGGTGCCCAGGGAACGCTGCATCTGCTTTCAGGGTGGTTGATTTTCGCAGGCTCTCTGCTGCTAATTTTCGTGGTTCACCATTTTTCGCAATTCGTATTCGCTCGCGAACAGGAACCCGTTGAACACGAGGAGTACGCGTGATTTCCTGGCACGCACGTTTTTCTGCAGTGGCGTTGTTGCTTGCGGGGACCGCTCTTGTTCTACAGGCTCGAGGCGGCAACCAGTTTGTCGCGCCGCGTGTTGCACTGGCGTCATTTCCGACTCAGCTGCAGACTTGGGCTGGTATCGATGTGCCGTTTACCGCAGAGGATGCGAAAAGCCTCGGCCCTGGCGAATTTCTGCAACGGACTTACCTGAATAAGAGTGCGAGCGAAGCCGATGTGGATTTGTATCTGGCCTATCTTCCCAACCGGCCTGCGCTATACCATCACTTGCCTCAGGATTGCCTGCTGGGTTCCGGTTGGCTGCCTGTAGAGTCCGGTACCGTCACTCTTGCGCTTCCAGGAGATGCGCCATTCTCGGCTAATCGTTACCTGATCGCGAGGGGCGACGACCGTCAACTGGTTTTGTTCTGGTACGCGGCACATGGCCGCAGGGTGGCGAATGAGACCAGGATGGATTTCTATCTCGTGCTCGACTCGCTACGGTTGAACCGCACCGACAATGCCCTGATCAGAATGAATACGGAGCTGCGGCCTGGGGAAACCCCGGCAGATGCTGAACGGCGACTGCTGACCTTCGCGAATCTTGTAAACTCTGTTCTCAAAAACTACATTCCTCTCTGAGATTGTGTCCCGGCGTGCTCAATCCGTTTTGGCTGGTCACTACTTAGAAATGCGCAATGATTGCAGATGTGCGGCCGCGCTTTCCGGAGTGATGTCGCGCTGCGGCATGCCCAACATTTCGAAGCCCACCATGAACTTTCTTACGGTCGCTGAACGGAGTAGCGGCGGGTAAAAATGCGCATGGAAATGCCATTCGGGATGCGCTTTGCCGTCGGCAGGCGATTGATGAAAGCCCATCGAATAAGGAAAAGGGACATCGAAAACCTTGTCGTAGGTGGCCGTCACCTGCTGCAAAAGTTCAGCGAGCATGGAGACTTCGTCTGTTTTGAAATCTGGAAGCGTGCCCAGGTGTCGTCGACTGCAAATCAAGATTTCAAATGGCCATACCGCCCAGAAAGGGACGACAGCAACGAAACCCTGGTTCTGGCACACGATACGTACTTGCTGCTTGTTTTCGAGCTGAATGTAATCACAGAGCAAGCAAGACTGGTGCTGGTTGAGATATGCCGTCTGGCGGGCCAGTTCCTTCGCGGGAATGTCTGGAATCGAGCTGGTCGACCAGATCTGACAATGAGGATGAGGGTTGCTAGCACCCATCGCCGAGCCACGATTCTCGAAGATCTGTACGTGATTAATCTCGGGCATCGCAGCCAGTTCTTGGAATTGTGCCGTCCATGTGTGGACCACATTTTCGATATCTTTGACTTGCATGGTGGCGAGGGTAAGGTCGTGGCGCGGGGAAAAGCAGATCACGCGGCACAGTCCGGATTCGTCCTCAGCCACGATCAGCCCGCGATTCTCAAAATCCAGGCGGTCGTGCCGGTCAGAGGGCTTTAAGGCGGCGAAGTCATTATCAAAAACGAAAGTGTTGGTATATCGAGGGTTAACGACTCCGCCCACTCTTGAATTCCCGGGACAGAGATAACAGGTGGGGTCGTACTCAGGCTCTTTATGAACCGGAAGATTCTCGACCTGGCCCTGCCACGGACGCCCGGCGCGATGGGGAGACACCAATACCCACTCGTTAGTAAGTGGGTTCAATCTGCGATGTGGATCTTCCGCAAGCTTCAATCAGATGGCTCCGGTCGCTGGGTTACAATCTACGCCAAAGCGTTAAAAACATTATCAAAACGTTCATTTGACAGGGGACGAAAGGCAGCCTATCGTGACAGCTGTTGTAATCGCTTACATATGGATTATTTCATACCCCCCGTTTTTGGTTCGAACTTCTACATATTTTTGACCTCGGTTGCACCTGGGATCGTGGAATGACCTCCGCAGAATTGACTCGGCGCTTTGAGAATGCCTTCGGATCGAAGCCTCGGGTTTTTTGCGCACCAGGCAGGGTCAACCTGTTGGGAGAACACACCGATTACAACGATGGGTTTGTCATGCCGTGCGCCATCGGTTTTTCCACCCATGTGGCGATTTCTGCCCGTCCGGACCGAAAGCTCGTAGTGCAGTCGGAAGATTTCCTGCAGCAATTTGAATTCGATCTGGACAACCTGCCAGCGCGGGGTGCTGGGGTGTGGAGCGATTACGTCGTAGGCATTGCCGTCATGCTTCAGCAGATGGGGCATAAGACCCCAGGCGCGAGCTTATTGGTGCAGGGAGAAGTTCCCATTGGCGCAGGGCTCAGTTCCTCAGCGGCGATTGAGGTCGCGAGTGCGCTCGCACTGATAAGCCTGAACGGCGCGCAGCTTTCATTGCCCGAGGTTGCCAAGTTGTGCCAACGAACCGAGAACGTTTTCATCGGCGCGCGTGTCGGGATTATGGACCAGTTTATTTCCTGCCTGGGAAAAGCAGGGCATGCACTGTTACTTGATTGTCGCTCACTTGAATTCAAGCTGATTCCAGTTCCCGAGTCAGTCCGTCTGGTCATCTGCAACACCATGGTGAAACATGAGCACGCCAGCGGCGCCTACAATCGCCGGCGCGAAGAGTGCGACGAAGGCGTGAAGATCCTGAGGCAATGGTATCCGGAGATACGTGCTCTGCGCGATGTTTCGGTTGAACAACTGGAGCAGCACAAAACCGAGATCCCATCGACAATCTATAAGCGTTGCCTGCATGTTGTATCGGAGAACAACCGTGTGCAGGAAGGCGCCAGGTACCTCAGCAGCGGTGATGTCAACCGCTTTGGGTATCTGATGCGCGAATCGCATCGCAGTCTGCGCGATCTCTTCGAAGTGAGCTGCCGGGAACTTGATGTCATGGCCGAGATCGCCGAATCCCTGCAAGGGTATTGTGGCGGGCGGATGACTGGCGGAGGCTTTGGGGGATGCACTGTGAATCTGGTGAAGACAGCTGATGCACAGAAGTTTGCCGCCGAGATTGCCCAAAAATATCAGGCGGCCTTAAAAATCAAGCCAGATATCTATGTTTGCTCCGCGGCCAACGGCGCAACCAGCAGCTAGGCGCGCGCGAGCAACCGATTGACCGCAATCAATGTTTGTAGCGCTGGCATCTTGCCGGCAGTGAGGCGGGCGTCCCGCCCGCCTATCGGGCCGCCGGGACGGCGGCGCTACCAGGTTCAGATCGCACGTGTCGACTTTCTCAACACCAGATGCGTGGAAATCGTGTAGTCGGTGTGAGGTCCCTCTTCCTTCCTGATCAGAGCCTCCAGCGCGGCAAAAGCGGTGACGGCCAGCTGAGTCCGGGAAAGGATCACAGTGGTAAGCGGCTGGTTGGGTCAGATGAGCGAAAGAAATATCGTCGAAACCGACCAGCGACAGGTCATCCGGAACCTTCAATCCCGCCTCGTGAATCGCTCCCAAAGCCCCGATCGCAGTAAGATCGTTCGAAGTAATGACTGCGGTAGGCGGCTGCGGTAGTTTCAGCAGATTCCTCATCGCTATCGCTCCACCCTCGATGCGATGATCGCCTTTCTCGATAAGGGGGCGCTCAGTCAGTCCATGAGACTTCAATCCTGAGAGAAAAGCGGCGCGTCGTATGCGGACAGACTCCAAATCCATAGGTCCCGTAATGAACGCAATTCGCCGGTGGTTCAGGGAGTAAAGATGGTCGAGTGCCTCGTGAATACCCTGAGCATAGTCGATGCGAATATTTGCGATGTGGGGACCTGGCTTACCGGTATCCATAAACACGGTTGGGATGTTTCTTCGCGTTAGTTCGGTGACCAGCGCAGGATCGCCTTCTGACGTCATAATGGCAACACCGTCAACCTTGCGCTCTACCATGCGCCGGATGCAGCCCGCCATACGTTTAGGGTTGTAATCCGTATTGCCGATGATGACTTCCTGGCCACCCTGGACAGCCTGATCTTCAAAACTCTTAACCAGTTCGGGGAAGAAAGGGTTGGTGATGTCTGAGATGATCAGCCCTAACATGCGACTTCTTCCCGATACCAGCGTTCGAGCGTGGGTGTTCGGATAAAAATTCAGCTCTTCGATGGCTTTACGAACCCGTTCCGCCGTCTCGGGCTTCACCTTCTCCGAGTTATTGATGGTGCGGGAGACGGTTGCGGTGGAGACTCTCGCTCTCTTGGCAACCTCTTTTATGTTCATGCGAGTCACGAGGACAGTCTTCGGAGACCTCAATTCTAGCAATGATTGGCAGGCAAAGGAATTGAGGTTCGGTGAGCATCGCCCGATCTAACGCAATTGCCGAAGCGTGACCCTGACTACGACACTTGCGATAACGCCTGTCTCTAAGGTCCAATTTCTCTTTACAGCAGAGAATCAAGGCGGAGACGTCGACCAGAGTTAGCCGCTTTAAATGGTTGTGTAAGCGTTTACAAGAGGCGACGTAATATTAGATAATGCCCCCGCGATCATCTACGCAAGACACCTCACAGGTAAACCTCATGGATCGACGCAACTTTCTCAAGACCACTGGCACCTTCATCGCGGGCGCGACCCTCTCTCGTTCTGCCTTCGCGAGTGCCGCAGCCAGTTCGGATGTTGCTCATGGCCGGCTGGTGCTCCCGATCAACCGGAATTGGCGCTACAGCCGGAGCGTGGTGGAAGGCGTCCACGCCCGCGACTTCGACGACTCGAAGTTTGACCGCGTTGTCGTTCCGCATACCAATGTCCGGTTGCCCTGGCATAGTTTTGACGAGAAGAGTTACGAGTTTGTTTCCTGCTACCGGCGTCGCTTCAAGCTTCCGGCAGAGGCCCGCGGACATCGGGTCTTTGTTGATTTTGAAGGCGTGATGACCGCCTCGACGGTCTGGATCAATGGCACACGGCTGGGAGAGTATAAGGGCGGGTACACCCCTTTCTCTTTCGAGCTCACGCCGCACATCGATTTCGACGGCGAGAACGTACTGGTTGTTGACGTGGACTCCAGCGAGCGTCCTGACATTCCTCCGTTCGGCTACGAGATCGACTACCTTACATTCGGCGGACTCTATCGCGAAGTTTCTCTTCGCATCGTGCCGTCCACCTTTATCGAGAATGTTTTTGCCAAGCCGAAAGATGTTTTGACTCCACATCCGACGGTTGATGTCGATTGCTTCATTCAACATCTGGACATATCAAAAGATGCCCTGAGCCTCGAAGTTGAGCTTCGCGAGGGAGATCGTGTGCTCGCCAAAGGCACGCAACGCGTTCCAGCTTCTGCGGCGGCAGCCGATCCGGTCGTGCACAGCATCCATCTTGATAACCTGGGCGCCATCAAGCTATGGGATCTGACGAACCCGAACCTGTATACGGTTCACGTGCGCCTGTTACGCGGAACCCAGACAGGTCGATGAGGTTTCCCGCACGATTGGTTTTCGCGAAGCCCAGTTTACCGACCATGGCTTCGAGCTCAACGGAAAAGTCATCAAGCTACGAGGGCTGGACCGGCACCAGACATTTCCCTTCGTCGGCCAGGCAATGCCAGCCCGGGCCCAACGCCGCGACGCGCAGATCCTGCGCAACAAACTGAAGTGCAATATCGTGCGAACTTCGCACTATCCCCAATCCCGCCACTTTCTGGACGCCTGCGATGAAATTGGACTCCTGGTGCTGGAAGAAATCCCTGGATGGCAACATATCGGCGACGAACCATGGAAACTCATATCCATCGACAACGTGAGCCGCATGATTCGGCGCGACTGGAATCATCCCTCCATCATTCTGTGGGGCGTTCGTATCAACGAATCGAAAGACGATCATGATTTCTACATTCGCACAAACGCGATGGCCCACAAGCTTGGATCCGACCCGCCAAACCGGCGGCATCCGATATTTTCAGGAGTCGGAATTTCTCGAAGATGTGTTTACCATGAACGATTTCGGCTTCCCGTTGAAGCCGCCGAATCATCCGCGCTACCTGAACACGGAGTTCGTCGGACACACTTATCCCACCAAGACGATCGACCAGGTGGAACGTCTGACGGAGCATACTCTGCGCCATGCCCGCGTCCACGATCAGCTTGCGTCGAACCCGCAATACGCCGGTGGCATCGCCTGGTGCGCCTTCGATTACAACACCCACGGGAACTTTGGCTCGGGCGATCGCATTTGCTATCACGGCGTGACGGATATTTTCCGCGAGCCGAAGCCAGCGGCCGGTTTTTACAAGTCGCAGTGTGACCCGGCGGAAGAAGTCGTGCTCGAACCTGCGTTTCATTGGGCGCGAGGGGATGCGTCCATCGGGTTCTCGAAGGCGGTGGTGTGTTCCAACTGCGACCATCTGAAAATCTACATCGCCGACGAACTCGTCGCGGACGTGGATCCTGACCGCAAAAGTTTCCCAAACCTTCGTTATGCGCCGTTCATCGTGGAACTGGGCGAACTGTTTCACAAATGGGGAGACCTGCGCCTCGAGGGATATATTCAAGGCAAGCAAGTCATCGTGAAGAAATACTCCGGCAAGGGCGTTGATGAGAAGTTCACGCTTTTGCCCGACGACACCAGCCTGATTGCAGACGGAGCCGACACCACGCGGGTGGTTTTCCGCGTTACCGACGAATTTGATGCGATCCGCCCATTTGCCAACGACGCAATCAAGTTTGAACTGGACGGCCCGGCGGACCTTATAGGAGACAATCCTTTTGCGTTAATAGGCGGAACGGGAGCAGTTTGGGTTCGAGCCGGGCAACAAGCCGGAACGGTTCGGCTCACAGCGACACATCCCGTGCTGGGAAAGCAGCAAGCGACGTTCGAGGTTACCCAAACAGCGCCGGAGACCTTGTGTGTAGAAACGGGCTCGTGGACGCGGTTAGCCAGCGGGGAGATGTCTCTGTGCAGGGGTAGCGCTCGACCGGAGGAGCGACGTTCTCAATTTGACCTACCTACATTTTCCGTCGCAACAGGTCTTCAACGTCTCCGATTTTTTCTCCCAGTAAATTAAGCTTCCGGGCCAAGCCCTGAATTTCGGATTCCGCGCGGCGGTTGACGTCGTAGTCGAGCTCTCCGCGCAGTCGATCCTTCGTATCTTGCCGGTTCTGACTCATCATGATGACCGGCGCCTGAATTGCAGCGAGCATGGACAGGAACAGATTGAGCAAGATGAACGGATATGGGTCCCATGCAATCTGGTGACCGATAACATTGATGGCAGTGTAAACACAAATCGCGACCGCGAACGTGATGATGAATGTCCACGAGCCGCCGAAGCTCGCGACCGTATCCGCGATGCGTTCGCCGAATGTCATATCTTCTTCAATCATGTCATTGGGATTGCGGGTGGCCCGAAGCCGAACCAATTGCTGCGAAGCGTGAAATTGGCGTCCGAGCACAGTCAACATATCCATTCCCGCGTGTGGCTTGCGTTGTAACAGCGTAGCAATATCGTCCCGGTCGACTTCCAGGCAGACTGTTTCTTCAAGGGCAACGGCCTCCGTTTGATGAACGGTTTGCTCGAGCATTGAGGCGAAGCCGAAGAACTCCCCTGCCGCCGGCTGATCCACCAGGACTTCCTGGTGATCCTCATCAACCATTGTGACCCGCACTGAGCCAGAGACCAGGACGTAGGCTTGTCCGCCCGGATCGCCAATCTTCCAGATCCGCTGGCGCGGGCTAAAAGTTTTGATCTCAACTTGTCCCGCCAAAACCGCGGTCTCATCGTCGTCAAGCAGGGCAAACAGGGGGACACGCTTCAGCATTTCCGGGCTGCAGGCCATCAGTCACCTCTATTAAGAGTGGATCGCAGGGAAGTATGTGACAATCCGTCAAGAGGATGGCACAAATGGCCGACGGGCAACAACTGGGAGGGATGAACTACTTTTGTTCCGCGAATACACGGGAGTGGAATTCCATGACTTCTTCCATGTGGGACATAAAGTAGGCCAGGCTGTGGTCGCCAGGATACGGATGATATTCGTGCTTTACACCTTCTGCCTGCAGTTGCTGGTGGAGAGCTGCCGCACCCTCCTCAAAGCCAAAATCATCCGCCTGCCCGCAGTTAAAATAGATCGCGAGCTTTTTCAGACCAGCCTGATTTTCTTTTGCCAGCACGAAGACGCTGTTCTGCTTCCAGTGACGGCACATTGATTGGCTGTCCGAAAGCCGACCCAAGGAGCCGGCCGAGAGACTTGTTTCCGGCTGCGCCAAGCTCTTGTGGCGTCTGCGTGATCAGGGCCGCGCTCTGTGCGCTGACAGCAGAAAACATTTCGGGACGGGCGAAAGCGAAACGGAGCGCTCCATATCCGCCCATGGATATTCCGGTGATGGCTCTGCCATTCCGGCCGGGACGAACGCGATAGCGGCCCTCGATATGGGGTATGAATTCCTGAATAAAGAAATCGCTGTAGCGGAAGGCATCGTTCGCTGAGTTGATGTAGAAGCTTCGCCCACCGTCGGGCGCGACGATCAGAAAGTCACCGATCTTGTGCTGGCGGCGGAGGTCCTCAATCAGGCTCCAGCCGCCGGTGCCGAACATGGTCTGCTCATTTTGGCCAAGGCCGTGCAGAAAATAAAGCACGGGATAGCGAGAGTGCTTCGAATTGCTCGCGTCGTAGTCAGGGGGCAATTGCACGCAGTAGTGGACGGACTGTTTGAGAATGTGGCTTTCGAATGCATTGCAATCGGTCCGGCTCTGCGCCTTTGCCGCCAAAGACAACCAAAAAGCAATCACTATGAGGAACAACAGGCGGCGAATTCGAGGCATGATTGTGAGTTTACTCGTAACGCAGCGCCTGAACGGGATCGAGGCGTGCCGCGCGCGCGGCCGGATACAAACCGGAAACCAGGCTGACGACGAAAGCAAAAACGATGGCCGCGCCTACCAACCACCATGGCACCGACCAGAAACTTTCGGGTGGCAACGACTGTCGCTTCAGATAAATGTTGGTTCCGAGATTGATGACGTGGCCGATGACCCATCCCAACACGACGCCCACAACACCGCCAAGAGCTCCCATGGCTCCAGCCTCGGCGAAGAAAAGCTTCTTGACGTCGCCATCGCTGGCCCCAATCGCTTTCATAATTCCGATTTCACGACGACGTTCCAGAATTGCCATCACCAGCGTATTCACAATTCCAATCGAAGCGACTGCCAGTGCCAGACTTCCAAAAATTCCCAGGAAAAGATCGAGAACGGCAAAAAACTGCCGCAGACTGCGGGTGGCGTCAAGGATCGAAAACGTGTTGAAACCTAATTTCTTGATGGATTGTTCAACGGCTTCTATTTCCTTGGGGCCTTTCACACGCGCGCTGATCGTCGAATAACTGGGCTGCTTATTGAAGCCGCGCATGCTGTCGCGCAAGTCCGAAGGCTGCATCACGTGCAGATCCTCGGCCAGCTTGAGAGGCAGGAAAACCCGCGCACGAGCCGCGCCGCGCATGCTGTCGGGGTCCAGGTCTGAGACGCCAACTATTTTCAGTTTCTGCTCGCGTGAGATTACGGAGTAGGCATCTTGCCGGTCTTGAGTCTGCCCTTTTTCCGATTTAGCGCCATCCTTGGAATCCTGTTCAGCAGGCGACTGAATGCGCTGCGCATAGCGCATGACGAGTTCCTGCCCGATGAGCGGCTTGGCCAATTCTGCTACCGGAATGTCATCCTCCTGTCCGACTTTCGCCACCTTGTCCAGCAACTCCGCCGCGAATGATTTTTGCAGAATGACTTCGGGCGCGTTGTCAGAGGAGAAGAAGCCGCCCTGTATCCCCGAAAAAGCGTCGTTCGATCGCGCAGAGTTTGGAATTCCCGACACCATTGTCAGGTGCGGTTTGTCCTGGTAGCGGAGTTCGGTAATGAAGCGAATGTCGGGATAAGCCTCGAGGACGTTCGGCAGCCGCTCAATTTCCTGCCGGGCCTGCTCATCGAGAGTCCGGCTTTCGGCTGCCGTTGCGGTGTTTCTCTCATCATCTCGGCCAAAGCCGCGCAGGTCCCGTCGTGACATTACGACCACTGTGTCAAAAAGGCCGGAACTCACCAATCGGCGGGTCGCCAGTTTTTGCAGACCGATACCGAGAGAGAGCATTGCGACCAGTGAAGCCACTCCAACCGAGATACCGATGGTCGTAAGCGAATTGCGCAACGACGATTCCCGGAGGTTACGCAGCGCCAGCTCAGTAAGATCGTAAGTCTTCATCGGCGATCCTCTTGCCGGGCCGACGCCGCCGGGACCCGATTGGATTGGTCATCAATGAGCTTGCCATCCGCCAGGAAGATCATGCGTTTGGCATAGCGCTCCGCCAAGGCGCGTTCGTGGGTCACCATCACGATCGTCATTCCCATGGATTCGTTGAACTCGCGGATGAAATTCATAATCTCGGTGCCGGTATGGCTGTCGAGATTGCCGGTGGGTTCATCCGCAAGCAGAAGTTTTGGTTGATTGATTAATGCTCGTGCCAGCGCCGCGCGCTGTTGTTCACCGCCCGAGAGTTCACTAGGGCGATGCGTGGCTCGTCCACTCAGCCCGACACGTTCCAGTGCTCTTTTCGCCAAATCGTCGCGCAGGCCGCGGTCCACCTCAGCGAAGCGCAACGGCAATTCCACATTTTCCTCCAGAGTCATTCGCGACACCAGGTTGAACGACTGGAAGACCATCCCTACGGTTCGCAGCCGGTATTTCGCCAGTTCTTCTCGCGAGAGCTGTGCCAGGTCTCTACCCGCGACGATGACCGCCCCCGATGTTGGGTGATCAAGGCCAGCAATGAGGTTCAGCAGGGACGACTTGCCCGATCCGGAGCTGCCAAGCAGCGCCACAAACTCTCCCGACTTCACCTGGAGCGATACGCCATCTACGGCCCGGATTAGCGTGCCACCCATCTGGTAATGACGGCAGAGGTCAACAATCCGGACTGCGGCTGCGCCATTTGGGCCGGAGGAGCTAGGGTCGTTAGTCATCTAGGGTCGTTCATTCGCATAAATCCATTCGTATAAATCTCTGTCATCCCGACCGGAGCGAGCGAAGTGGAGGGATCTGCTGTTGCTCGCACCTTATATGCGCTGCAGGTGCGTTACCCATATCTTCGAGATTATTCCCAAATCAGGTCCCTCCACTGCGCTCGCTTCGCTTCGCTCCGGTCGGGATGACAATGGATTGACGTCAGTCACGTTTCGCCTGCTACCTGACCTCTCCTCTGATTAGACGCAAAGCATCGGCCGGACTTACGTCTCCGTCGTTATTTTTTCCTGGACCGTCCTTCTCAGCGGAAACTGGCATATCACCCTCTCCGGGCGCCAGGAACAGGTTGTTTTGCAGGCCCTGCTGCTTGGTGTAGAGGTCAAAATAACGGCCTTGCAGTGCATAAAGTTCATCGTGCGTGCCGCGCTCCACAATCTGTCCTTGTTCGATCACAAGAATCTGATCGGCTCGCCGTATTGTTGAGAGCCGGTGGGCAATTACGAAAGTGGTGCGGCCCTGCATGAGATACGAAAGTCCGTGCTGGATAAGTTCCTCGGATTCGGAATCAAGGCTGGACGTGGCTTCGTCAAGGATCAAGATGCGAGGCTCAGCGAGAATTGCGCGTGCAATGGAAATTCTCTGCCGCTGTCCTCCTGAAAGCTTTACGCCGCGTTCACCAACGATGGTTTCGTATTTCTCCGGGAAGCTTTCGGCAAACTCATCCACCCGGGCGATGCGACAGGCGCGCATGATCTGTTCTTCGCTTGCATCGGGGCGGGAAAACGCTACATTCTCGCGGATCGTTCCGTCAAACAGGAACGACTCCTGCAACACAACGCCCAGCCGGGTGCGATATGAATCGAGGCGCACCGTGCTCAGGTCTACTCCGTCCACCAGGACTTTGCCTTCCGTAGGCACGTAAAACGCGGAGATCAGCCCGATGATGGTGGACTTGCCCGAGCCGGAAGAGCCAACCAGCGCGGTTACCGTTCCCGGTTCCGCCATGAATGAGACGTCATGCAAAACCGTGCGGCTGCGGTCGTAACTGAAGATGACGTGGTTGAACTCCACCTTGCCGAAGATATCTTGCAGCGTGACTGTGCGTTTAGGATCCTGGTCTTCTGGGCGCTCGTGCAGAATTTCCTGCGTTCGCTCTAGGCCCGCGAGGGCTTCGGTAAGTTGAGTTCCGATAGAGACGATCTGAATGATCGGTGCGACTAAAAATCCCAGGAAGAGCGTGTAAGTGAAGAAACTGCCGATGGTCAGGGTGCCCGCCATAATCTGGTGCGCGCCCATGTACATGATAATGGCGCCCACCACGCCCATCAGCAGGCTCGCGGAAAGGCTCATGACCGATGTGGCGGTGAGTGTGCGCATGACGTTATCCAGCAACCGCCGCACGCCACCTGCGAAAACAGCCTCTTCCCGTTCCTCGGCATGATAGCCCTTGATTACCCGCACGCCGCCCAAAGATTCCGCCAAGCGGCCAGTTACCTCGGCATTGATCTTGCCGCGCTGCCGGAAAATTGGACGGATGGTGCTGAACGCCTTGTTGAGCGCGATCGCGAAGCACAGCAGAAACGTGAACGCCAGCATGGTCATTACCGGGCTGATACGAAACAGCACGACCAGCGCGATTCCGGACGTAAGCAATCCGCCGACCAGATCAACCAATCCCGTCCCCAGCAGGTTCCGGACACCTTCCACGTCAGTCATGATTCGCGACACCAGGGTGCCGGTCTTGTTCGAATCGTAGAAGGCCACTGGCAGGTGCGAAATGTGGGTTTGGACTTTCTGTCGAAGCTCCGCAATCAACCGCTGAGCAGCTTTCGATAACAATTGGGTGAGCGCAAAGGATGTGATTCCCTGAATCACCGTTGCCAGCAGAACCACCGAAACCAGCCGCCGCAACAATTCAACGTGGTGTTTTGCAATGACGCTGTCGATGAGGAATTTTGTGGAGTACGGGAGGCACGAGCCCCGAGACGCGGTTCACGATCATCAAGCGAAACCCAGCGCCAGTAAGCCCTGGCGGGGACGCATAAGCTCCCACACCGCGGGAAGAACAGCGCGCAACTGCTGCTTGGTCAAGGCCGGCTTGGGCTTTGCAATCGGAGGAGAACTCACTGTTATGTTTAGACTTTATAACCGGGCGGAAGGGTTCATTTTTGCATTGCTCGGTACTGCGCGAAATGGAAAAGGCGCGGCTTAAAGGCCGCGCCCTCTCGTGAAATATCGGTCAGACGCAATGACCTGCTATTCCATCTCTTCCAGATTAGTTTCTCCCGGCAGGGCCCACTGCTCGGCCGCCGCCGCGAAGTCTTCAGGAGTAAGTTCGTCGGAGCCTCCTGCGGGCTTTTCCGACTTTCGCTGGACCTTGCGCTCGGCTTTTTCTTTCTGCTTTTCCTGCCGTGAGCGCTCTTTCTGACGCTTGGTGAAGCTGGAACGGCCTCGACCAGACATAGACACCTCCAAGGGACATTTTTTTGGCAGTACGTACTTCTGACAGATCAGTATTGGTGAAACCTGCAATGCTCAAACGGTATCGCTCACTACCAGCGTGGTTCGCGAGGCTGACGAGCATGACCTTGATAGTCGTCGCGCCCGCCGCCACCGCCGCTGGAACGACCGCCACCGCCGGAACGTCCACCGCCGCCACCACCAGGACGGCCACCACCACCCGCCGGTCGTCCGCCACCGCCGCCGCGTGGCGGGCCGCCTCGATCAGTCTTGGGGCGAGCTTCGTTGATATTCAGTGCCCGTCCACCCAACTCCTTGCCGTTGAGGGCCGCGATAGCCTTTTCGGCCTCGGCGGAATCGGTCATTTCGACGAAAGCAAAGCCGCGCGAACGGCCAGTGTCGCGATCGGTCACGATGCTGACCTGCTCGATGGCCCCGTGGGGCTCAAACAGCGTCCGCAACTCTGCTTCAGTGGTGCTGTGGGGGATGTTGCCGACAAACAGCTTCTTCATATAGTTCCTCGTGCTGCAAGCTAAAGTGTAACTCAAAATTTCGCATGTAGTTTTCCGGCGGAATTGACCACGAACACCGCCAGATTCTGCGATGCCGTTTAGGCTCGGCTCTTGGCCGCATCGGGCACGCTACCCGGCTTCTTGCCCGCCTCCGGGCCGGCGGCGCTCAACCCTGCGGCCTGGAATAATGCCTTACTCCGCTTGCGGCGCTGAATGTTCTGTTTGCGTTCACGATTGAATCTGGCTTTGTCTCCGTTGATTCGCGACATCGCTAACTCCTCCATGACGCGCTGTTCGAAGACGCGCAGTCCGAAACTTTTCTCAGGGCTGGTCACGCACGGTAGCTTACGAAGCGCTCCTAACCGGCTACGGACGCAGCTTGCAGCTGAACCTGTTGCGCCCCATCGGGAACCGCTTCTCTCAATCGCGAAGGCGCAGGATGGCAGGTTGCGATGTGTCTTCGAGCTTAAGGGTTTCTTAATTATACCTGCTTGCCGCCGAAGTGAAAGAAAATACTGATGCTAGGTAAGCCCTCATGCTTGGACATGATTTGCGGCTCCACTTGACCTAGTCTGGTTACTGAGGGTACTGACGAGCGGCAGAACCTGAAGGCAATTTACCCACCGGAACCGGGCGTTTTCTGATAAACTATAGCTGCGTTTGATTAGAATCGGTTGTTGAGCAGCTTCTTGCATACCAGCTAGAACCGCCCTTAGTACCTCCGATCTCACAGCGTAAATCGATTGAAAAGGAAACAGTAACAAAATGGCAGAACAAGGAACAGTAAAGTGGTTTAACGACGCCAAAGGCTATGGCTTCATCAGCCGTCAGAGTGGCGAAGATGTATTTGTGCACTTCTCGGCGATTCAGGCAGGCGGCTTCCGCAGCTTGCAAGAAGGCCAGAGTGTGGAGTTCGATGTGACCAAGGGACCAAAGGGCTGGCAAGCTGAGAACGTCCGTCCGCTGTAATTGCAAGAGCGGCAACTCTAGATAGAAAGCGTGCCCGTCGCGGCAACCAACGGGCGGGCACGCAATCTGTAGATCGAAAACCAAATCCCTCACCGTTTCACAGAGGTGCCTCTGACACGCGACGAATCGAAAGCTTCCTATGCCATCATCCGCCACAATATCCGGACCTACGAATCAGGCGGAGTTGTGCTAGTGGTCAAGGGCCGGGAGAATGCTGATATCAGAGTCAAACACTTCGAAACCGGGCAGAGCTCGGAAGATCGTCACGCCGGCTGGCGTTATTTCATTGAAAAATCAGACCTTAAAGCAGGAATGGACCCGGCGGAAGCCACCAACCTACGCCAGATGAAGCTGGAAATGCGGGAGTCGCAGGCTGTACCCGAACCGACCCCGATCGCTAACCCTCCGCGACAGAACTAAACCAGACGTCTTTAATTCAGAAGCTTCATCGGCTATCATTTGGCGGGAACGATCCGTGCGGGCTGGACGAGCTTCGGCTTCCTCGCTGAGCTAGTGCCGGCGCTCACTTTCCCGAAGAATGGTCGCGAAGCTGCGGCCGCCGAAACTGAATCCCTGTTCAAGGCGTCCTCGAACCCCGACCCTTGCGCCATTGCCGGGGACGCCATAGCGCTGACTGTACACCCACATCCGGCCTGACCCGTCGTCCACTTCAAATACCCCGGAGCCGAGCGCTCCGAACGAGGTCGTTACGTGACCCGCGATGGCGACTTCCTTGCCTACATAGCGTCCGGGATCGCGATTGATTCTTTCGATGCTGGTGCGAGTGGGACAAGCCGCCAAAATCAAAGTTGCTACGACAACCGTGAAAACCAGTGAAAGCCTGCTGAGCAATCTCAACACGCGGTCCTCCCGGACCATAAAATTTGAAGGCCAAACTGAGGCTATCACGGCGCCGCGTGATTCTAGAACTCGCAGTGATCGTTCAATCTACCTGTACCGCGAGTGTTAAGCCTCTAGCGTATGATGCAACTCCGAATTCTGGTGATGGCCGCGCTTGCACGGAGTATATTTCTGTTGAAGCCAATTTCGAGTTGAAGGGAGCGCCGGTCGTGGCGCTCCTTCGCTTTTTAAGCTGGTCTTAACATAACGGTGTCTTGTTCAAGGAGGATCCATGCAGGAAACGCCACAGCAGTACACCCAACGCATTCTTGCTCACAGTCAGGGCAAGAACCCGTTGCGGGTGCAGAAAGCCACTCCCGGAAAGCTCGCCAGCTGATTCAACGCGCAGGGAAGAAACAGCTTGCGAAGCGGCCCAGCGCCCGGGAAATGGTCCATTGCCGAAATTCTCGCCCACCTGGCGGATGCGGAACTGGTGGTGGGTTATCGCATGCGTCTTATCCTGGCCTCGAACGGCACCGCGATTCAAGCTTTCGATCAGGACGCGTGGGCGCAAACCTTCAGCTATGCTCGCCGCGATGCCAAAGTTTCGCTCCAAACCTTTCGGGCATTGCGCGAAATCAACCTGAAACTCCTAACTTCCGTGCCGCGCAAATTATGGGAGAACTATGGGCAGCACGAGGAGCGCGGCAAGGAGAGCATCGCCCACCTCGTGAAAATGATGGCAGGGCACGATCTGAATCACATCGTCCAGGTGGAAGGGATTGTGAAAGGTAGCCGATAATTTTTGTGGTGCCTCTGTCTCTGCAGTACTCGTTGGCGGGCGGGCCTCCGACACTTCAAAAATGATCGTTCCGAAAGGGTGAGGACGGAGACGCCTTGAGTTCGGCGCTACTTTAGTGTCTCGGCGAACAACTCAGCTAATTTCTTATAAGCTCGTTCCGCTTGTGGCTGGTTGTAAACCGGACTGTCGGGCATCGTCCAGGCGTGAGCAGCGCCTTCGTAGACTTCGCTCTCGAACTTTCCTCCCCAGGCTTCGAGTGCCCGGTCGAGTTTCGCGATTGCTTCGGCAGGCATGCTCCGATCGTTGGTCGCATGTCCGAAATACAGCCGCGCTCTGATGGCCGGGAGCGCATGCTGCGGGCTTCCCGGACCCTCGGTTACCAGCCCGCCGCCGTGAAAGGATGCCACCGCGGCGATTTTGTCTGGTCGCGTTTTTGCCGTGTAGAGCGCCATCTTTCCCGTAAAGCAATATCCGACGACGCCCATAGCGCCCTGGCTTGACGGATTTTTCACCTTCGAGAAAAGCGACGTAGGCGGAAGCATCGCTCGACATGGCTTCCTCCGTTAGTGGAGCTGACAACTCGGCAAATCGCTTCATGCGATCTTCGCCGCGCGTTGCGGAGGCCCCAAACACTGGCGGCTTGCTAGTCCGATAAAACACATTGGGCTGCAGCACAGCGTAACCTTCAGCGGCGAGGCGTCGCGCCATATCCTGCGAAGCCGGACGAATGCCGCCGATGTCCGTGTAGTAAAGGATTCCGGGGTAACGGACTCCGCCATTGGGACGGTAGAAAAATCCGTCAGAAATTCCATCCCTAGTCTCAATCTCGATCGGCTCTTCGGTCACTGTCACTACTTTCTCCTTGTTGAAGTTCTTTGATGCACAAGATCAGTGCGCTGATTTCCGCAGTGTCTGCGCCTGAGTCAATCCGAGCTGCGCTTCTGCACTCTTAGGCTGTAACAACAGGGCGGCTTCGAACTGGTCTTCAGCATTTTGTGCATCTTTAAGTCCGAGATAGACCTGGCCCAGCAGCAGCCGGGCAGGGAATTGTCCTGGAGTAAGTTTCAGGCTGGCCTCTAGCGCATCGCGGGCGCCCGCGAAATCTCCAGTCTTTTGTCGCGCCTGGCCTTCAAAAAATGCCGCAGTTGAATCTTCAGGACGCACTGCCCGAGCCTGCTTGAGGTGGTCGGCAGCCTTGTTGTAGTCGCCAGCTTGCAACTCCAACTCTCCCAACTGGCGCAGAGCTGTGGGGGATTTCGGGTCAAGCTGCAGGACCTTTTCCAAAGCGCGCCTGGCTTCGTCCGCGCGGTTGTCGTCCGAGGCCATCATGGCCGTATGCAACAAATTCTGTTCTTCAATCTTGTCCTTTGGATCAGGCAACTGCGAGGCCGGTGCCGTGGCCGAAAACCCACCGCGGGTTCCGCTTTGATACCCCAAAGCTTTTAGCTCGTCGTTAGTCCCTTCTCCTGTGGCGCTGGCAGCGTCTGGAACGGGTGTTTGGGGCGCCGCTTTGAGAGCAGTCAATATGCCGCGAAACTTTTGAGCCGTCGCATTGGACGCATCATAGTGGTTCGCCAATTCCCCTGGATCGGCGCGCAAGTCGTACAACTCCGAGCGCGGCGCCTCGATAAACTTGAAGCCCTCTGATCGCACCGAACGCAACGGCGCCCAACCGAAACGAAGAGGGTAGTCGGTTTCTCCGATGGAAATACGATCTTTGTTGTCCGCACCTGCGAAGTATGGCTGCAGCGATTCTCCGTCCAGTTGATCGGGTCGGCGGGACATGCAACAAATCGGCGACCGTGGGCAGAATGTCGGTGGTGCGCACTTGCGCCTCAACCACTTTGCCGGCATCGCCTGGTTTCGGCAAATTTACGTTCGGCAATTTTACGATTAGGGGTACGTGCGTTGTGGAGTCGTATAGAAAAATTCCGTGAGTATTTTCGTGATGTTCACCCAGACCTTCGCCGTGGTCGCCAACGACTACGATCAGGGAGTTTTCATAGCGCCCGGTTTTCTTCAAGTAAGCGACGAAGTTTGCCAGCGCCGAATCGGCGTAGGCGATTTCGCCGTCGTACAACCGATCTTTGTAGGTTTGCGAATACGGGGCTGGTGGCTCGTAGGGATCGTGCGGGTCGTACAAATGTACCCAAACAAAATGGGGACCGGCGGGATGAGCGGTCATCCATGTTTCGGCATGCTGCACTACGTCCATACCGCGGCGCTCAACTCTTCCCCAGCGTGATTTTGTCTGCGAATGTTCGGGGAAGTTGTCGTAGAAATCGAAGCCGCGATCCAGTCCTGGCGCCAGCGTCTTGCTGTCAAGAATGACTGCGCCGATGAACGCGGCAGTGTGATAGCCATTTTTCTTCAGCAATTCCGCAAGAGTGATATGCGCGGGAGCAAGGGGAACTGCAAAATCGGTGACCCCATGATTGCTGGGTAACAATCCGGTCAAAATGGTGGTGTGCGAGGTGTTTGTGATTGGACTGGGTGTGAATGCCTGAGCGAAGCGTATACCTTGCTTCGCGAGACCATCGAGCGCGGGTGTCTCGATATTCTCGTACCCGTAGCAGTGAACGTGGTCGGCACGAAGGGTGTCAATGGTGATTAAAAACACTTCCGGTCGGATTGCTTTTTTCTGCGCCTGGGCGGCCGCCGGATGCCACCCATAAAAGCGGGCTGAGCAGTCCGCAAAGTACCAGAATTGTTACGGCCTTCACGCAGTTCAGACTAGCATAATCAGCACACTAGACCGCACCGGGCGCCAGCGTTGCTGGGATATAATTTTGTATCCAATGATTTTCTCCCGGTCTCGTGCTCTTCTGTTGACCGTTAGTCTGCTGCTCGCCGCCTCCCCAGCCTTCGCGGCGCCCGCCGCAGCGCTAAACGTGGTTGTGATTACTATCGACACTCTGCGGGCTGACCATCTCGGGTGTTACGGCTACAAACAGATTCGCACTCCCAACATCGATGCTCTCGCAGCCGACGGCTCGCGCTTCGAGCGGGCGTATACGGCGGTTCCCGTCACTTTGCCATCGCATACTGTGATGTTTACGGGTACGTATCCCGTGTTGAGCGGCATGCATGACTTTGCGGCTAACAAACTGAACTCCACTCAGCCGACCCTTGCTTCAGTCCTCAAGGAACACGGATACGCGACCGCTGCAGTAATCGGCTCAGCCGTGCTGGATTCGCGGTTCGGGCTGAATCGCGGATTTGATTTCTACTACGACCATTTTGATTTCAACCGCCTGCAGGAATCGAACCTGGAAGAGATGGAACGTCCAGGGAACGTGGTTGCAGATGTAACCCTGGATTGGCTGACTAAGAACCACACTAAAAAATTCTTTCTATGGATGCACCTGTACGATCCCCACTATCCGTATCGTCCTCCCGCGCCATACGACGCGGAGTATAAAGATCGTCCTTACGATGGGGAGATTGCGTTCGCTGACGCGCAGGTCGGACGGTTGATCCGTTTTCTTAAAGCGCAAGGCCTATACGGCAATACTCTGATCGTCTTGAGCGGGGATCACGGCGAAAGTCTGGGCGAGCACGGAGAAAAAACTCACGGATTTTTCATCTACAACGCCACATTGCATGTGCCGTTTATTATTCATCTGCCGGGCGCAGCGTCGGCTACGGTTGTGTCCGACCTGGTGAGCCTGGCTGATCTGATGCCGACCGTGCTCACCACGCTGAAAATCGACATACCGTCGCAGGTGCAGGGTCGGAACCTGTTGCCTTTGATCAAGACCAAAGAACGCGACGAAACTCGCAGTTTGTACGCGGAAACTTTCCTGCCCCGTCTCCACTTCAACTGGAGCGAACTGCGCGGCGTTGAAAGCGCGAACTATCACTTTATTGACGCGCCGAAACCCGAGCTTTACGACTTGACCAAAGATCCTGACGAAACTCAGAACATCTATCCAGACAAGAAGGCGGTTGGAGAAGAGATGCGAGCCCGCCTGACCACACTGATCAAGCAATATAGCGCAGGACAGGAGCTGGCGGAAAAAACAGGGCTCGATCCCGCGCTGATGGAGCGCTTGAAGTCCCTCGGATATGCGGGCTTCTCGGGCGGCGGAAACCCAACAGTTTCCGACCACACTTTGCCCGATCCCAAAGACCGCATCCAGGTGTATGAGCTGATTTCAGATGCGATGGCGGAGAGTCAGCATGGCAATTATTCCGATTCCGCCGAGAAACTCAATATCGCTCTCAAGACCGATCCTGATTCTGTCTCTGTGCGCTATCTGCTGGGACTGAATTATTACCGGATGCGCGAATTTCTTAACGCGGTCGAGCAACTTGAGCGAGTGCTGCAACTCAGTCCGGATTATGCGCTGGCGGCATTTCAACTGGGCCTGGCGTATGCTCGCACAGGCGATTTTGACCATGCAATCCAAACTCTGAAACGAACCCTGGATCTTGATCCCAGCAATTTTTCCGCGGCCTACAACCTCGGGGTCGCATATTTGCAGAAAAAAATGATGACGGAGGCGACAGCCGCTTTTCGTCAATCGCTGTCTATCTCGCCTGACTACGCTCTCGGTCATCGCGGATTGGGAGAGTCGCTACTTTACCAGGGGCAGGTAGATGATTCCCTCGTAGAGCTTCGGCGAGCCGTGGAACTGGCTCCCACGGATCCCGGTAATCATGCCGCTTTGGCAAAAGCGTTGTCGGCAAAAGGATTGGACGGTGAGGCCCAGGAAGAAATGCGCCAGGCTCAACAACAAGCACGGCCACAGTAGCTGTTACCCGAAAGATCGACCATCACCGAGTTTGCACCACCGGTCTCGATTGAGAAATTTTCTCCAACTCCTGACGCTTGTGTCTGTGCTGATCTGCTACGCCCATGCGACTCCAGTGCCCGCTGGTCAGCCCGCAGCGAACGTGATTCTCATTACAATTGACACGGTTCGCGCAGACCACCTGGGATGCTACGGCGCAACCAATATCCAGACGCCCACCCTGGATTCCCTGGCCCACGATGGCATTGTCTTCGAGCGTGCGATTTCCCAAGTCCCACTTACCTGGCCGTCGCATGCAGTCATCCTGACTGGTACCTATCCGTTTCAAAATGGGGTGCAGGATTTCACCGGACAGCCACTCGATCCACGTTTTCGATCGGTGGCCCAGGTTTTCAAGCAACGAGGTTACGTCACAGGGGCAGTGGTCAGCGCCTTCGTCCTGGATCGCAGCTGGGGACTCGCGCGTGGGTTCGACTTTTACGATGATTCTTTTTCGGCTGCTACATTCCAGCAAAAAGATATTGGACTGGTAGACCGTAAAGCGGGTGAAAGTGTCACGCGCGCCCTGAAATGGCTCAATCAGGCAAGGACTTCTTCTCATCCATTCTTCTTCTGGCTTCACTTGTATGATCCCCACAGCCCATATGACCCGCCTGAGCCTTTCCGCACACAGTATCGCGGGCATCTCTACGACGGCGAAATTGCCTACGCCGACCACGAACTAGGTCGTCTATTTTCGTGGCTGAAGCAAAGCCGGCTCTACGACAGGAGCCTCATTGTCTTTCTTAGTGATCACGGAGAATCCCTTGGTGACCACGGCGAAAAGGAGCACGGATACTTCGTCTACAACTCGACTGTTCACATTCCGTTGATCGTCAAACCGCCCGCCGGAAGCGGCTTTCGTCCCGGTCGTGTGGCTGCCCCGGCCGAGACGGTTGCAGTTGCTCCGACGCTGCTTCGTCTCGCAAACAAGAAGAACTTGCCCGAAAAACAATTTCAGTCGCGAAGCCTTCTTGGGGAGACGACGGCAGACGACGGCGCCGATGACTCGGCCTACAGCGAGAGCTTTTATTCTTTCAGTTCGTTTGGCTGGAGCCCGCTGCACGCATTGCAGACGAGCCGTTACCACTATATCGAGGCGCCTGCACGGGAGCTATACGACGTGGTCGCCGATCCGGGCGAGAAAAATAATCTGGCGGGACAGCAAACAGCTACCGTCGCTGTGCTTGAGGACAAGCTACAGATACTGCTACGCAGGAGCCCATATAAGTCCGCCGATACCGGAAATTTAGGATTGAGTCCCGACGCGCTGGAAAAATTGCGTGCCTTGGGCTATGTCGCGTACCGCTCCCCGTCTCGCCAGAAGCACTGGCTGCGGGGTTGCCCGATCCCAAGGCCAAGCTATGGGAATTTAATTCAATCCTGGAAGCCGGGGATGCCTTTCATGCCGGAGACTTTCCAGCCGGCGAAGCGCTGCTGGCAAAAGTGGCAGAGAAAGATCCGCAGATGTATATCGTCCCTTTCATGCTCGGCGAAGGTGCGGCGCGCCAGCAGAATTGGGAAGCCGCATCGGCAGCGTTCCAGAAATGTTTGCAGTTGAATCCGAATTTTGACCAGGCCATGACCGGACTATCTCGCGCCTTTATCTATCTGGGCAAGCCGGAAGACGCGGCGCAGTGGGCGCGAAACGCGTTGAAGATAAACCCGGCCAACTATCGGGCCTGGTATCAATTGGGGCTTATCGAGTCAAAAACTGACAAAGACGCGGCGATTGCGGACTACAAGAAAGCGCTCTCAATTCAGTCGAGCTTCGCTCCATTGCGGCGCGATCTGGGTCTGCTTTATTTTCAGCGCCAAGACTACGCTGAAGCGGCGGAGCATCTCGCCAAAGCAGCTGAACTTGGCGTGAACGATGCCCCACTCTACAACTTTTTGGGGATCGCATACGGACACACCAACCGCCTGCCGATGGCGGTTAAGAGCTACAAACGAGCCATTGAACTCGATTCCAATTTGGCTGAGGCTCATTTGAACCTGGGATTTGCTTATCAGAGATTGAACCAGGTTAAAGCCGCGCAGGAAGAGTATGCCGTCGCCTGCAGGATGGAACAGAAATTCTGCCAGATGGCGCCACATCCTTAACCGATTTCTCTCGGCAGGATTATTGTGGTTTCGGCTCAGTATTCGAGCCTTCGAGCTTCTGCAGCACTTGTCGAGCCCTCGGAGCAAAAGAGTCTTCCGGAAAGGCCTTCAGAAATGCCCTCAATTCAACCGCCGCATCCTCGCTTCGCTTCTGCTGCAGATAAAGATTGACCAGAGCCAGATGAGCCTTGGACATGATTGGGTCGAGTTCGAGAGACCTTTTTAGTGCGATCTCTGCTTCACCGGTTCTGCCGCTTCGGGCGTAGAGCGATCCCGACAGAAAATGCCCGAACGCCGAGTCCGGTTGCTTGCTCAAACCTTGCTGAACCCACTGTTGACCTTTGTCCAGTTGCTGCGTGAGCAGGCAGAGATTTCCCAGGTTGAAGTACGCTGCGGCATCGCTGGGATTCACTTTGACTACTTGTTCAAACTGCTGCTTGTGCCTCGGCAAATCGGGACTTTGCCAGTAAGTCCGATCCCAGGTTATTCCGCGCTTCGTAGAAACTCGGGCGCAGATCTCGATGGCTTTCTGGTAGCGCTTGATGGCTTCGTCGGATTTCCCATTTCTGTCGAGCTTTACGCCTTTTTCGAATTCCTTGCGCGCCAGCTTGGGGATCTGAATCTCATGGGCGTACTGACCTGAGTCGGCGAGGCGCGTATTCCCACCCTTGATGGGATCTGAGGATTTTGTCTTGGCATCGCGCGGGTTCAGATAGATGTCCACGATCCGCATCGTGGTAGTTACCGGATCAATGACGACCTCTTCCTGCACTGGTAAATAGCCGGTCTCGTTGATCTCGATGTGGTAGAGGTTTCCCGGCAGCCCTGTGAAGCCGAAGTTGCCTTCGTTGTCCGTGTAAACCGAATTTACGGTAGTGCCGCGGGTGCCGAGGTTCACCAACACCGGCGATTTGATTTCATTCCCAGGGGCGATTCGTACCCGGCCGACGATGCTTCCACCGCCTGCTTGGGCGGACACTCGTACCGGAAGAGCACCGCAGATCAGGGCAAAAACAACCGCGCAAAGGATTGTCGTTCTTTTTTGTCGCTCGGGCATGGTCTACCTCCGCGTGCGGCGCGAACAACAAAGGGGTCTGCTTCGTTGTTCCGAAGCAGACCCCCATTCTTCCGAAGGGCCAGGTTAGAACGAAATCTTCAACCCCAACTGCATCTGCCGAGGATTGAAGGTCGAACCAGCCTGTCCGAAGTTAGCATTGGTGATTTTATTGTTGCCCGCACTGTGAGCACCGGGAAGCTGGAAGTTCGTGTGGTTAAGAGTGTTGAACGCTTCCGCACGAAACTCCATATTCACTCGCTCAGTCACCTTGATTTGCTTGTGGACTGAAGTATCCCAACCCACAAAGCTAGGCCCAACGAAGGTGTTACGACCCAGATTGCCAGTGCAACCGAGGCAGGGAGTCGAGAACACCAAGCTGGATGGCTGCGGCGCCAGGAAGAAGCCGTCTGCCCACTGGTCGTGAGTAGCTCCACTCAAACCAGAGACATTAGCGTTCGGGCGGTCGTTGGCGATGCCGTCCAGGTTGTAGTCGCCACCGACGTTAGTGCAGTCGCCGCCATTTACATCGGCTGCCGTGCAAGTGTTACCGGCCGAGTCAACCAGCTTGCGGCTGGAGGAGCGGAACGGCTCCCAGTGCGCTCCTGTCTGCCAGGAGATCACGCCGATGTTGCTCCATCCACCCAGGATGTGGCCGAGAATGCCTTGTTGCGATTTGAACCAGGGCAGCTCGTACACATAGTTACCAACCAGGCGTTGGCGAACGTCAAAGATCGAGTTGCCTCGATCCAGGCCAGGCTGAGTAACGTCCGTGGTGTAGCCTTCGCCGGCGGCGGCTCCGTTAGAACTGGTGGCGCCGCTGTGCCAAGTAGAGCCCTCGTCGATGGCGTGACTCTAGGTGTAGTTCGCGTTGAAAGTCATGCCGTGGGTGGCCTGCTTCTTAACCGACAGTTGCAGGGAGTTGTAGTTGGAGTTCGAAACGTTTTCCCAGACGCGCAACGTTCCGAAGTTGGGGTTAAGCCGCCCAAGCGGGTTATCACCATTCACCTGGCCGCAGAGCTGTCTGCCAAAATTGTCGGTTACGCAGGAGCCTTCGGGCAGCCGGCCGCCAGGAATGCGATTGACGTTCTCAGCGCGGAACAGCTTGTGTCCAGTGGTTCCGGCGTAGTTGGCTTCCACCACCAGCCGGGGCATGATCTCCCGCTGGAATCCGAGGAAGTAGTTGTAAACGTAAGGATCGCGAATCCCTTCGGGATAGACGATTCCGGTCAAGATCGCAGTGTTGGGGTTGCTTGGATCCCAACCGGTCAGGTTGCCGAACGCCTGTGCTCCGACGCCCTGGTTCGGATTGGTGGCCGGACCGGTGAAGGTAGGAGTCGCAGCGGCGTCCGGCGCGCATGTCGGATTGCAAGTGTAAGGTCCGTAGATCACCGTGTCGCGTTCCGCCGTTGATCGAACTGGTGGCGGAATTGAACGAGTAATACGGCAGGTTCCAGCGCGAGTTGGAGAGCGGATTGTACAACGTGCCCTCATACGAAACGCCGAAGCCGCCGCGCAGGGACGACTTCCCATCTCCGAACATATCCCAGGCAAAACCGACACGGGGTCCGAAGTTGTTGTGATCGCCCTTGCCCAAGCTATCGGATTTGGCGAATCCACCGGGTCCGCAAACGCCAGCTAACTGCGCCTGCGCAACTTCTGTGGGTGTGTCGCAACCCGCTAATCCGGCCGGGATACTCGCACTCTGGATCTGGCCAGCGCCGGTCGAAATGTTGTCGATAATTCCGGCTCCCGGTCCCCGAATGAATGTGGTGACCTGATTGTTTTCCTCGGTGTGCCGGGTGTACAGGTCGTAGCGCATTCCGAGGTTCAGGGTCAGGTTGCGGGTAACCTTCCAGTCGTCCTGGAAGTAAGCGCCCATCTCAAGATTGCGCCAGTGGCGGACGTTGCTGGCCAGGTGAGCCGGCTGTCCGGTCAGAATTCCGGGATCGACTCCGGCGGATTGTGTGTAAGGGCTGTCGGCCGCAAAGAAGAGCGGATCGAAGAAGTAGTACGACGGCCGCGCCACGTTGAACTCGCTGTTTTCGAGGTTCCGGCGGAAGTCGACGCCTGCCTTGATGCTGTGCTTGCCGTGGGAAATCGAAACCATGTCCGAGTAGGTGTAGATGTTCTCGTGGAACGTCTGCGGATATCCGGCGTAGGAACCGAATCCCATGCTGCCGTCATCGAAGCGCAAATCCGGTACGCCTGGGCGTCGCGGTGGTCACGTCACCGGTGATGTTCAGGGTGTACCCCGCTCGGAGTTCGTTCAGGATTGCGGGGCTGAAGGTGTGGATATAGCTGATCTGGCCGTTGGGGAACTTCTGAAGTACGGGATTAAGGAAAGCTGATCCGCGGCCGTTGCTCTGGCTCACGGTGTTCGGGAAACCGAAGCCGTCGTTCAGACGGTTCCAGTTCAGCTGGGTAAACAGGCGGTCTTTCTGGCTGAAGTTGTAATCCAGCCGGGCCGAGCCTTCCCAACCATTGAAGAGGTTTCCTTCCTGCACGTTGTTCTGGTTCTGGGAACCGTTGAAGGCAATGCGCACTTACTTCGAACGGAACGCCCGTGCGCGGGAACGTGCCAGCTTGCAGCGGCAACACAGGGCAACCGGCGGCTGCCAGGTTCGCATTATCCGCTGCCGTGACTCCGATTACAGCCGCCATCCTGCTGGCGATCAATGGAGTGGATTTGTTTGCGCACAAATAATCAGTGAACGTCGATAAATCCCGAACCGGACCCTGTGCCAAGGTAGTCGGTCAGATCGGAAATCGCCGCGCCACCATGAGTTGGTTTGAAGTTGTTGTACAGCAAAGCTGCCGCCGAATTCGGCAGGGCAGCAATTACGGCCTGCTCGAACTCAGGTGATTCAGCCGTTAAGGTGCTTGGCGGCGCCGATTCCCGGAAGTGATCCTGCTGATAAGACAAGAAGAAGAACAACTTGTCTTTGATGATCGGTCCGCCAAACGTTCCACCGAACTGGTTGAAGCGCAGGGCTTGGCGGTCAACGCCGGCCTGATTCAGGAAGAAAGCGTTGGCGTCATAGGCGTCGTTGCGGTTGAATTCCCAACCGCTACCGTGATAGCTGTTCGTGCCGGCTTTGGTTACCAGGTTGGTCACGGAACCGGCGCTGTTGCCGTATTGCGCCGACATGTTCAGAGTCAATTCCTGGAATTCCTGAACGGTGTCTTCGATCGGCTGGTTTACGGCACCGCCGCTAAGGCCTTTGTTCGAAGCGCCGTTGATCAGGAAGCCGTTAAAGTCTTCGCGCAGACCGTTGACGACGGTGTTTGCGCCATTCTCACTCAGCACGCCGCGCACGTTCACCGCGCCAGGCGCCAACTGCATGAGGTCATAGATGTTACGGCCATTCAGCGGCAGATTTGCCACCTGGTCCGAATTCACCGTCGAGGAAAGTTTGGAGTCCTCGGTGTTTACGGTTCGCGCTTCCCCGGTAACTTCAACCACTTCCCGAGTCTGACCCACTTGCATCGCGAAATCGACGCGCTGGATGGTTCCGGCGTTGAGTTCCAGATCGGTGTTGGTCGTGGTCTTGAAGCCCTGGGCTTCGGCTGTAATTCTGTAGGTGCCGACCGGAAGTTCCCTGGCTACGTAAGAGCCAGTCGGATTCGTGGTTGCGGTCACCGACAGGTTGGTGCCGACGTTGGTGACAGTCACTTTGGCGTTGGGTATCGCCGCGCCTGATGGATCGGTTATCGTTCCTGTGAATTGGCCATTCTGGATTTGTGCAAACGCGCTAAGTGACAGCGCCAGAAGCGACAACAGCATGAGGAAGAATCCAAATCTCTTCATTGTTGACCTACCCTCTCGTGTGGAGATCTTTCAAACGGAAAACATGTAAAAACCCAGTTCGGCGTCTCGGCACGAACAACAGGCACGCGGTTAAAATGGGCGCCATTCTGCGCTCTATAACGCAGACTGTCAAGGTCTGTTACAGCTATCCTGATGATTCCCCTGGGATGTTCCTGAACGGGTTAGCGGGCCCCGAGATGCGCCCTGCCAAACAGGAACCTAGGCAAGTTACTTGGCACGTGGCTCTCCAAAACTTATTTGGCAAGAGACTCAATTACTTACAGTGATTCGTGTATGGACGACTATGACGAACGGTAGACCTTTATCAACAGCGCTACAGAAATTGGAAGATTGTCAACTGCAGTGCAGTTGCGAAGCACATCTGACGGTGTAAAATTTTGTTATAGAGCGGCCAGCGGTTGTGTCTGGCAGACTACAATCGCGGTTTACGAACTGCAGCGGGCGGAACGGGGCTGCTGATCACCCCATTTCCCTCTTGTATCAGCAGTTCCTGATCGACACCCTGGCTCCCGATCGTCTCAACCTTGCCTGAAGGCCAGTGAACCGTAATGGAGTCAATTCGCGTTGCGGTTCCCAGGCCAAAGTGAAGGCGCGGATCGCTTGCCGATTCGAAGCTGCTGTTGGCGCGCACCTCGGCGCTCTGCGTCAGGTTGCCGGCTTTGACTTCTACCCGGGCTCCGAACCCGTCGCGGTTGGACTTTTTACCCACAGTCTTGATACGCAGCCAGTGGGTCTTGTTAGCGGATTGGTTCCGCAGAAGGACAGGCGAACCGTCCAGCACTGTGACCAGCAGATCTTCGTGGCCGTTATTAAGGAAATCGGCCGTGGCGGTGCCTCGAGCCACATAGCGGCGGGACAGTGCGGCTCCCGCGTTGAGACCGATCTCTGCGAACTTCCCTTCACGCAAGTTATGAAACAGCAATGGACGCTCGGCATAGGTCACGCCAAATGAGTGCTGATCCACTTGGGGATTCACGTGTCCGTTGGCGACGAAAACATCTTTCCAGCCATCATTGTCGAGGTCGAAAAATTTTACTCCAAAGCCGAGGAACGGAACGCTCACTGGTCCAAAGCCGGTACTGCCAGCGAGGTCGGTAAATTGGCCGCCATGATCGTTGTGGTAGAGGTTGTTGGTATCGTCTGAGAAATTTGTCTTGACGATGTCGGGCCAACCATCGTGGTCATAGTCGGCGGAGTCGACACCCATGCCCGCCTGTTCTCGTCCATCCGCGCTGTAAGCCACGCCGGCTTCCGCACCTACTTCAGTAAAATTGCCTTTGCAATCGTTGTGGTAAAGCAGGCTTGGTGAGGAGTCGTTGGCGATGTACAGATCGAGGCAACCGTCGAGATCGTAATCAAGCCAGAGAACTCCGAGGCCGTAATAGCCTCCGGGATCGATGTTCAGCTTTTCAGAGACGTCGCTGAAAGTTCCGTCTCCATTGTTATGGTAAAGGCGGTCGCGGCCGCCTTTTAATCCGCGAGGCCCGCAGGAGACCGCAATGCCCCGATACGTGCAGAAGGGGCCCTGTCCGAACGCAGGCAGGTTATTCAAGTCAAGATCGACATAGTTGGCGACATAGAGATCGAGGTTGCCGTCGTTATCGTAATCGCCAAAAGCCGCGCTGGTGCCCCATCTGCCGGCATTTCCCACCCCGGCTTTGTTGGTGACGTCGGTGAACGATCCATCTCCGTTGTTGTGGTAGAGGACGGCTCCATCCAGATAGGTGATGTAGAGGTCTTCCCATCCATCGTTGTCATAGTCGCCGACAGCGGCCCCGAAGCCCCATCCGCAATGCGTGATCCCGGCCTTGGCGCTGACGTCGCTAAAAGTGCCGTCGTGGTTGTTGCGATAAAGCTTGCCGGGATGACATTTTCCTGCGCGCAAGTCCTCCAGCGTGGAACCATTCACCAGGAAGATGTCCATCCAGCCGTCATTGTCATAGTCGAACACGGCGACGCCACCACACATCGACTCCATGATGTAGCGTTTTTCCGGGCCTCCGCAGGTGAGATGGAAATCGATGCCCGAGGCGCGGGTGACGTCGGCGAAAGATACTGGGCTCGGGGGCGCGGTTTTGCCGGCCAGGCGGGTGTTGACGTTGTCCGAAGGCCGCGCTGCCACTTAAGAACGCTGACGAACAGCCATAACATCGCGGTGAGGTTGAGAACGCGGATTGGCCGCTTCACTGAGACCGGCCTGTCGCCATGCCCCCGGCTTCGGGCTGCGCCTTTTTCAGTTCGGCGAAGCGCTGCCATTCAAGTTTCGCCTGCTCGCTCTTTCCCGTTTTTTCCAGAGCGCGAGCCAGTTGGTAATGAGGACTCGGATCGGCAGGCTTGAGCGCAATTGAGCGCTGCAATGCGGCGATCGCGCCTTCAGTATCGCCCGCGAGCAGCAGGGCCTTGCCCAGATCGTACGCGGAATCTGCGTTGGAGGGATCAAGTTCTGTAGCTTTCTTCAGACGCGTGATCGCTTGTTCCAGATCTCCAGTCTCAAGCTCGCAATGTCCAAGTTGGTAGAGAACCTGGGCGTTGTCGGGAGAGCGCCGGAGTTCCTGCTCATATTCGGCAATGCGCTTCCTGGTTGCGTCCGAGACTTGCGTAGGCGAATGCCAGGTGGTAGTGCCCAAGCGGAGTGGCCGGATCAATCCGAAGCGCGGCTTGAAACTGCTGTATCGCCTGCAAAGTGCGATTGGTATTTTGATAGGCCCGTCCGAGCAGGACATGGGCCAGAGGGTGCGACGGTTGCAGCTTGAGAGCCTTCTCTAATTCGTCCACCGCGGCACTGGATTCATTCTCTTGAAGCAGAACCAGTGCCAGATCGAAATGGATGTCGAACTGACTGCCATCGAGCGATTCGGAACGTTGTAGTGCCGTTCGTGCTGCGGAAGTTTGCCCTGCTTTGAAGTAAGCGAGTCCGAGCCAGTGCTGCAACCGCGCATCACGGGGCGAATGCGCGACCGCTTCCTCTCCGGCCTTTATGGCTTCAGGCAAGCGACCTAACTGGAGATAACCCAGTACCAGGCCGCGATTGGCCTGCAGATTGTCCGGCGCGATCTCGCGTGCACGTTCGAAGCTGGCGACGGCTCGAGCAAAATCGTCAGTGTCAAGAGCGGCCTGGCCACTTCGGAGCAAGGTTTGAAGGCTTGGCGATTGCGCCCAACCCGGCGTGGAAGCGGACAGTAGGAATCCGAGCAACAGCCCGATACCGAACAGCCGGCAATTTGAATGAATGAACACTGCTGTTTCGAATGCTACCGTTTACGTGAGGAAAGGTGCAATCAAGTACCCATGCCATTCCAATTCCGAGTTCGTTCGTTGGCTTGTTTTCAAGATGAGTTCTAGAATCATCAGCGATGAAAAAGCATCTCGGCTTTTTGCTCCTGATCGGGTTTGCGACAATTCTTTTCGCCGTTCCGCTACCCAAATATGAACCCCTTCCCGCGCCCCTCTCCAACAATGCGGTCGCCAGCGTGAAGAGCCGCGGATCCCTGATGCTCTATTCGCTGATGGGCATGGGACCGAAGAAGACCTGGGACTCAACCTCCAATTCGGCTTATGTGCTCGATCCCGACAATGGAAAGTGGGCCGAGATACGTTCGGTTCCGGGGACCGTCGGTCGCCTCGCCGCGTCCGCTGCGGGAGCGCGTGAACATATTTTCTTGTTCGGCGGCTACGTAGTTGACGGGCAAGCCGGGGAAACCACGCTGCCCGACGTCAACGTGTACGAACCGCTCACCGACCGCTGGTTTCGCGCGGAAGACATGCCGGTTCCCGTAGACGATTCCGTGGCGGGCGTTCACCACGACCGTTACATCTATCTGGTAAGCGGTTGGTCAAAGACGGATGCAGTAGCTGACGTTCAGGTGTATGACGCGCAAAAAAACAAATGGTCGAAGGGAACGCCGATTCCTGGAACCCCGGTATTTGGCCACGCCGGAGCGGTGGTGGGCGACACGATTGTGTACGTCGATGGAGCTCACAAGAATCCTGCAGGGGACAAGCCCAGATTTGTCGCATCAGACGAATGCTGGATGGGGAAGATTGACCATCACGACCCCGCGAAAATTCAGTGGAGCAAACTTCCCAACCATCCGGGAACCGCGCGTTATCGAATCGCTGCGGGCGGTTCGGAGAAAGACATGAAGATCTATTTTTCCGGCGGAACCGACAATCCCTATAACTACAACGGCGTGGGATATAACGGCCAGCCCTCGGAACCCTCGCCAGTAACGTTTGCCTTCAACTTGCGCACCAGCAAATGGGAGACCCTCAACTTGAACACTCCTGACCCGACCATGGATCATCACGGCCTGATGGTGATTCAGGAAGGACTGGTAATTGTCGGCGGCATGGAAAAGGGACAGCAAGTCACAGCAAAAGTCGCGGTTCTGTCGAAACAGCCAAAATGAAAATCGAGCTTGGACGATCCTGTTCGATGCTGGATATCTGGCCATTCGATTTCTGACTTAGGCCAGAAAGCGGTTAAGCTGCGTGTTCAGCAAGCGTATTACTTGATTGACACAGGGCACTCGGGCGAGTAATTTTTGATTAGTTGGATCGGTCCCGATGAAGCGCTGGCAGCTGGTTTTCCTTATTTTCGAGTTGGTCTTGTTCGCTGCCATCCTGGTTTTGCCCCAGGTGGCGCTGCCTGACTTTACGTTTCACGGTGGGACCGCGCCGGTAGCGGCGCATTCCCGTATTTGTCACTCGACGCCCGGGGCTGCAATCGCAGCGATTCCTCAAACCCTGTTCCCCGACCAGAGTGCTCAACGATCCAGCGAAGCTGCCGGAAGCTTTGCTCCCCCGGCCCTTCATTCCCGTCTTTCGCGGCTGTGTGTCCTGATCTGCTAACTCACCCTGTTCTGTCCAGTTCATCCTTTTGACAAGCTTGCTCCGCGCGGGGCGTGCCTGATTTTTTGGGTGCGCGGAGCTTCGGGGGTGGTGGTTGCGGCGTGTTGCCGGGCCTTGAGGATCGGGTCCTTGCCGCCGTGCGGCTGCCGCCCCCGAATACGAATCAGCGTCGTTCTGCGTCTGGAAACGCCTGTCCTGACACCCCCACCGGCTTTATCGTCCCCGTGCCAACACCAGGGTGATGTCGTCGGGCTGTTCATTGGCCCCGATCCAATCGTCGACGGCGGCGGTCACGACCTCGCAAATTCGCTGCAATGGCAAGTCGCGGTTCTGCCACACGAGATCGATGAGCCGCTGCTCGCCGAATTCGCCGAAATCATTTTCGGGTTCGGTGACACCGTCGCTGTAAGCAAGGAAAAGCTCTCCCTGGCGTAATGCGACGGAACCTTCCTCATAACTTCGGTGGTCAAACAAGCCGACGACAGTGCCGCCGCGCTCCAATCGACGCAAGGATCCGTCCTCGCCAGAATGATCGGCGGCAGGTGGCCACCGTTGCTGTAAGTGAGCGTGCCTTCGGATGCGTCATAGACGCCGAGAAAAAGCGTCGCGTATTTTTCAGATGGCGTGCTCTGATAAAGCTGGTGATTGAGCAATGAAAGCAGCGCGCTCGAGGAAACTTCCGCGCCGACTGCAATGCTGGAGTTTGCTGTTTCACCCACTGCCACCGGCAAACGCAGGCTGGGAATGCCCTCCATGCTGTAAGCACGGACCGCCGAGTGAATGGTAGCCATCAGAAGCGCGGCCGAAATCCCTTTTCCGCTGACATCACCAACGGCAAGAATGACTCTTTCCGAATCCAACGTGAGGAAGTCGTAGTAGTCCCCGCTTACCGTTCGCGCGGGACGGCAGAAGCCGTAAACCTCCAGCGAAGCCAGTTGGGAAATATGCTGCGGAAAAAGTTGGGCTTGTACTTCCTGGGCGATGTCTAGCTCATTCTGCAGCCGCTGCTTTTCTTTCTGCTCCTCGATCAGATTCTCGATGGATGCAGTCATTGAGTTGAATGAATTGGCAAGAGTCGCCAATTGATCGTTCGACTTGACCGAAATCCGATGGCTGAAATCTCCACGATTGATGTGAGTGGTGGCGTCATAAAGCTGCGCCACCGCGCCGGTGACGGTGCGGGTGAGGCGAGTCCCGATGAGCAGAGCGAGCAATTCGATGATGGCAAAAACGATCGCGACGAAAAGCAGCATGTACTCGACGCCGGTCGCAAAGTCTCCCAATGCGGCGAACAGCCTCCCATAAAGAATTGACGGACGCGTCTGGACTCGCAACAGAGCTCCAGTTTTCGTACGCTCTCCATTGGTCCAGTCGATTGCCGGAAGCGGCGTTCCAAAAGTGATTACGCTATCGAAGAAGTTGTTCGCGGCAGGCAGGGAACCCGCGGTGAGCGTCGGACGAAGCTCTTGCCGGTCATTATCCCCTTGCGTCCCATTCGCGTCGCCCCGGATCAAGCTAGCTTGTCCCACCCCGTTATCGTTTTTCTGTTTATCACCGACCGAAGGCACTGATGTCTTCGCTGCCTCAGTCGCTGGCGCCTGACTTAAAATCGAAGCCCTGCGCATACAAAGTGATCTCACCAAGATCGCTGGTCACTTGCTCCAGCAGTTTCTGGCCGAGCGGTTCGCTGGTCACGACGGTCAGCTTCTCAGAGTCAGAACCGACTTCCGTGGCGACTCTCAGATAGAGCTTGCCCCGATCGCGCACGATCGCGGCGAACCTGGAATTCAAAAACGACGGAAGTGCAAACGGGGTTTCTCCGGGAGTCGCGCCATTGCAGACTGCGAGAGGCTTTCCGTTCTTCCATCCACAAATCTGACGTGATGCCCAGGCAGTGTCATGCCGCTTCAATCCCTCGAGTGATTCGGCCGTCGCTGGCTGCCCATGCTCCAGGCGTGCCGCCAATTCGTGGGCGATGGCGGCATTCGCCGATTGCAGACTGCGAAGGCGTGAGTCCAGTTCGGAAGTAACGATGAAGTTGGCGAACTGCCCGGCAAACAAATAAATGGTGATAAACGCCATCCCGATCACCAGAGCCACAGGGATGACGCCGATAAATACGTAGGTGACAATCAGACGGTTACGAAGCCGCCAGAGCATTCTGGCCTTGAGCCAGCGGATGGCGAGAAGACTGAGAAGAACAATGACCAGAAAGCTGAGGACGCCTACCCACCCGCTCAAACCCTGACCCCAGGGAAGGTTCAGCAGTCCGAAGAGCCTCTGCAGCGCGAAGAGCGCCAGATCGATGCCCAGAAGGTAACAGGCGACGCGGGCGAGTCGCGTGGTGGGCAGCACGCCCGCCGCTTGCAGTCGAAAACGCAGTGCCCGGAGCGGAGGTCTCCATGGTAAAGAAAGGATTATAGATCGGAGAACGCGGTGGAGGCGCGGCGCTAGGCGTCAAGCGTCGGCCTCAGAATTCGTCCTTCGAGACGCTCAGCCTCTAGATCTCCGGATAGAAGTCGAAGAAAGCTTCCAGGCTGGTCTTTAACTGCTTCTCGATCTCTTCCTTGCTGCCTTCCAGCACGTGCATGGTGACGTGGGCTTCGCGTCCGTTTTTCAGCTTGAGCGTGGCGTCTCCTACCTCGGAAACTTCTTCCGACGGTAACAGACGCATTCCATAAACCAGCGTCAGATTTGCCATAAACCATATTCTAAGCCCGCGCATCTTTTCCCATTTGCGGGAACGCCCTCATTTTCGGCGCGAAGGCCCGGAAGCCGAAGTCTGAAGGCCCTGAGGCTCGACCTGCGGTGGAGTCCTGCTAAAATCCCTGTGTGCTCCGAAACATTCTTGTCGCGCTGGTCTGTCTTGGCCCGGTTATGCTGGCTGCGGCGCAGCAGCAACAGCCGTCACAGCCGAAAGTCAAAGTAAACATGTTGAATGTGTGTTCGCCGTCTGCGGAGGAGCAACAGGAAATTGCCTCTGCTCTGGCACATGTTCCCAAGCAGCCTCTGTTCGGGGCCGACTTCGAAATTGACCGAGGCACCTCGAGCCTGGATGTTGGGCCGGGTTTCCTGCAACCGGGATCAGGATCACAGATGTCTTCTGATCCGGGCGTGGCGAACTGGGTGCGCATCCGGCGCGAATTTTCGGTGCAGGCGCTGTTTTCCACGGCGCAATATTCATTCAGCAGCGACCCAAAAAATATGGTGGAAACGCTGGTCTTCCGGGTACGCGACCCCAAGGACCTGATGCAGGTGTCCATCGAAGACAGTGCTTCCACGGTGACTTCGCCAACTACCATGCTCTCGACCAGCACGCCCGCCAGCCGGGTCAAACTGGAGAGATTTGGCAAGTCGTCGGTTGTGCTGGCCCGGTGTTTGGCGACGGAAGCAGGTCCGGCACCTGATCAGAGCGCATATGAGCCATTGTTTCAGAGCGCTTCAGCAGTAATGTCAAACTATCGCGGTCTGTTGGGTGCGCGGACTACTGTTCCAGAGGAGTTGGCGCGTTTGGGTGCGGTCGCAAAGCCAAAGGCGGCGACAACTGGGAAGCCCGCGAAGAAACCCGTGAGCAAGACCAAGTAAAAGGATTTCGGCTCCGGTCGTAAATCGGCGGTCGGGAGACGCCGACCTGCGTTGCATCCAAATCGGAATTCTGCAATCTAAAGCTGCACATCTGGTCGAACAACTTTATGGAGAACATTCGCGACGTCGTCATTATCGGGTCGGGCTGCGCCGGCCACACCGCAGCGCTTTATACCGCACGCGCCAAGCTGAAGCCTTTAGTGCTTGAAGGGCATGAGCCTGGCGGCCAGCTGTCGCTTACCACGCTGGTAGAGAACTTCCCCGGATTTCCCGAAGGCATCCAGGGCCCTGAACTGATTGAGAATATGCGCAAGCAGGCGGGGCGCTTTGGGGCGCAGTATCAGCTTGGCCACGTGGTCAGCGTTGATCTTTCTAAACGTCCTTTTGCCATCGAACTTGGCAAGGAAACCATTCATGCGCGCACTCTGATCATCGCCAGCGGAGCCTCGGCGCGCTGGCTGGGCTTGCCCAGCGAACAGGCGTTGATTGGGCACGGGGTTTCATCCTGCGCGACTTGCGACGGCTTCTTTTTTTCAGGAAAAGAGATTGCGGTGATCGGCGGCGGCGACTCCGCCATGGAAGAAGCGAATTTCCTCACCCGGTTTGCCACCAAGGTGACGTTGATTCATCGCCGCGATCAGTTCCGCGCTTCGAAGATCATGCTCGACCGCGCGAAGCAAAATAAGAAAATTGAATTTCTGACGGACACCATGGTCGAAGAAGTAAACGATCCGTCCAAAAAAGAGGTTACCAGTCTTAAGTTGCGCAACGTGAAAACCGACAAAGTCTGGGACCTCCCCGCCAGCGCCATGTTTCTCGGCATCGGCCATATACCGAACGCCAGGATGTTCGAAGGCCAGCTGGAAACCGACGCGGATGGGTATCTGGTGACGACGAACAACATCCTCACTCGGGTGCCTGGAGTTTATGCTTGCGGTGACGTGCAGGACCGCCGCTACCGTCAGGCCATCACGGCCGCGGGTACTGGTTGCATGGCGGCGCTGGAGGCGGAGAGATTTCTGGAAAACGAGCAGTAACCGAGGTACGAATGCGCATCGGGTCAGGAGGTTAAGGAATGGCGAGTGAACAAGCTGTCTGTTCCCATCTGGGAGAAATCCGGCAGGTGAAGCCGAGTGGAAAGGGCTGCAAGGAATGTCTGGAAATGGGCGACACCTGGGTCCATCTTCGGGAGTGCCTGATCTGCGGCCATGTCGGATGTTGCGATTCGTCCAAGAACAAACACGCCACCAAACACTTCCATCAGACCAAGCATCCCATCGTGAAATCGTTCGAGCCGGGGGAAAATTGGCGCTGGTGCTTCGTAGATGAAGTATTCATTGAATGAGGGGAAGCCGTGCGAGATCCTTCCATACGACCCTCTGTCCTTTCACTTGACCCGGGTGTATCTGAAGGCTAAAACCCCCGCCTGTTACCTCCGTCATCTTTCCACTCCTCAGAGCAGCCTTTAAGCTGCCTCTCATGAAGCGCATCCCAGCGATTCTCGTACTGTTTTTGCTTTCTGTTGTCGTTCTGGTTCCGGCCATGTACGGTCAGCCACCACAGAGCGAAAACAGCCGGAGAATTGTGAACCGCGTCACGCCGCAATATCCCGCCATGGCACGGACCATGAGTCTAAGAGGAAGCGTGAGAGCCGAAGCCATCGTGCAGCCGAATGGCATAGTCAAAGCTGTCGAAGTGAAGGGTGGACACCCCCTGCTGGTGCGGGCAGCACAGGATGCGATCTATAAGTGGAAGTGGGCGCCTGCTTCTCATGAGACCCGGGAGCCGATCGAGGTCACGTTCAATCCCGAGTAGAACCCCGGCGCTCCGGTCGTCGCCAACCTCAAACTCTTCATGGTTGTGGTACAAAATTCTGTGATCCCCATGCCTGCGCGAGGCGCCAGCCATTCCGGCTTCAGCTTTGAAGGAATCTCTTGCTGAGGGCGCTGTTCATTTCTCTGTCCGAGAGTCGCTCTTTGCGAGGGGCGGCTGAACGATCCGCTTTCGGAAGGCGCTTGTCCAGCCGTTTTGTTGCTGGCACGGGTGTGGAAGACGCACTCCGCGCGGCGCAGGCCGTCAACCAGGCGGGTCTGAGCGTATCCGTAGACAACCTGGGCGAAAACGTGACGAACGCGGATGAAGCTCGTGACAGCGCCCGGCTTTATCACCAGTTGTTGGATGAAATTGCAACCCGCCGGTTAAACGCCAACGTCAGTCTGAAGCTGACTCATATGGGCCTGGATGTAGACGAAAAGCTGGCCCGCGATCTGGTCACCGGACTGGTGCAGAAGGCTGCTGGCCTCCATCCCAAAAATTTCGTGCGAGTTGATATGGAAGGCTCTCCGTATACCCAGCGCACTCTGGATTTTGTCCACGAACTGCACCGCCAGCCGGGTCAAGAGGGTGCTGTGGGCGCGGTGATCCAGTCCTATATGCGGCGCGCGGAGGATGACGTCGAGAAGTTGTTGGCGGAACGCATCCGCATTCGCCTGTGCAAAGGCGCATACAAGGAGCCGGATGAGATCGCTTTTCAGAAAAAATCGGAAGTGGACGACAACTATGTAAAGTTGATGAAAATTCTGATGAAGAGCGGTGTCTATCACGGCCTTGCCACGCATGACGAAAAAATTATCAATCAGGCGCAGGCCTTTGCGACGCGGGAAAACATCCCGCGTGACACTTTTGAGTTCCAAATGCTCTATGGGATCCGCCGCGATTTGCAGCAACGGCTGGTGCGCGAGGGATGGCGCATGCGCGTGTACATCCCATTCGGTACGGAGTGGTATCCGTATTTCATGCGTCGCCTCGCGGAACGTCCGGCCAACGCGCTGTTCCTTGCCAGAAACCTGTTCCGACGCTAGTTTAACGAACTGTTGTAACAGGCGAGTCCCTCAGTAGCTCGACTGCTCCCTCCCACAAGCGATCTCTCGGGAATTCCCGCGTCATAGATCTGGCATTCGTCTTCACTCAGGCTCGACTTTCGCTCTGGTGATCTTTACTTTCTTTGGATCTGGCGCGGATCAGGCGACGTCTATTGTTCCGCTTGTTCCGCGATGTCCATTCCTTCGGTAGTTACCGCCGGGCTTACCACGAATCGAAGTACTTTGTTACATCACAATGTCATCGGACAGGTCTGATCACGACGCAACAGCACGACCACAACTCTGAGTCATCCACGCCAGATCCTTCACCGGCTGAAGCCGGATTCAGGATGACGCATCTCGCTGAACGCCGCGTTATTGACTGTTCATTCGAGTTTTTCGCGCGAGAAAAAGTGCGGCTGCAACTCCATCTCGCGAATCGAATAAGAAAACCGATTCTAATAACCAGGAGGACTCATGCAGGCACGAATTGACTACAACAAAATCCCATCTGGAGCCCTGGAGGCCATGAAGGGCCTCGAATATTACCTGGCCGGCTCCAGTATTGAACAAAAGCTGCTGCACCTGATCAAACTTCGCGTGTCTCAAATCAATGGCTGCGCCTATTGCCTGGACATGCACTGGAAAGATCTGAAAGCGGATGGCGAAAAAGATCAACGTATGTACTCCCTCGACGCCTGGCGGGAGACTTCGTATTACACGGAACGGGAACGCGCTGCACTGGCCTGGGCAGAAGCGGTTACAAACATCAAAGACGGGCACGTGCCGGATGAACTATACAAGCAAACATGTAATCATTTTAACGAGCTGGAACTGTCGGACCTTACGCTGGCGGTAGTGACAATTAACGGCTGGAATCGCCTGAGTATTGCCTTTCGCATCGAGCCGGGAAACTACCAGCCGGCGCAAAGGCCGCAGACCGAGGCGATGAAAAAGGGAGCTTGACGAAATTCTCCCTGAAATGCGAACAGGAATTTATGCGGCCCGGGCTTTAGGAAGCCGGGCCTCTTTTTTTTCGTCGGTCTTGATGGCGATGCGCTCATGCTGGATGTCGAGCCTGAGCCGGGCATAAATACTCATGTATTGGTTCGCCACCCACACCAGCGCGAATAGCGATAACACGTAGCCGCGCCAATCATCGAACAGAAGTTTGTAACGAGTAATAAAAAGAAACGCGATCGTGGTGTAGTGGCTGAAGCAAAATTCGCACGTAAATAAATAGAAAAATTTGCGTCGGAGCAGGTTGGGAGCCACTTTGCACTGCCGCTGGCAGTACTCTCGCGGTTCGCGGAAGAACTCTTCATGGGTGACCGTCCACGCCACGCACGCGATAGGGATAGCCAATACAAGCAGCCAAACGATCTGCAGCCCAATGGACATAGCCATTATATTTCGATGCTGGCGACGGACCCTGGTTTGGCTATGTCCCCGGGGGCTTTTACAGTTTCAATTCCCAGATCTGGGATACAAGGTTGTCCCGCCCCCAACTTCGATGGGGCTTTTCTTCGACTAATTGAAAACCTGCCTGTTCATAGATGTGTCTGGCCGCAGGAAGCTCGCTTTGCGTCCATAAGACCATTTTTTTATATCCAGCTTGCCGCGCGAAGCGCAGACATTCATCCACCAGGCGCTTGCCAATGCCTAATCCGCGTGCGGACGGCTCCACCAAGAGCAGACGCAGCTTGCACACCGTCTTCGATTTCTGCACCAGAAATACCGAGCCAATGATGGCTGCGTCTTTTTCCGCTATCCAGCAACGCTCGCGTTTGGAGTCGAAGTGCTGAATGAATTTGGCGGCGATCTCCGCTACCAGCGCTTCGAAGCTTTCGTCATACCCATATTCCTGCGCATACAGCACGCCGTGGCGATGGACTACCCACCCCAAATCGCCAGGCTGATGAGATCGTAAGACGTAGGGCACTTTGGGATTCGAGCGATCCCCGAGCACTGTTTCAATGTTATGCATCGCCTCTACTAACCGTGTCGCTCCTCCAGGTGGGAGCGGGCGCAGCAAGCCCGCGACCTCAGTGCGCTGCCGGGTGTCAAGCGTGGCAAACGTCTTTTTGCCTTTGGCTGTCAGCGCGAGGAGGGCTTGGCGTCTGTCGGACCGCGATGCTGACCGTCGAATCAGGCGGCGTGTTTCAAGCTTTGCCAGGATGCGGCTGAGATACCCCGGGTCGAGACCAAGCTCCTGGCAAAGTTCGGTGGCGGTGGGCTCCTGACGGTGCGCTATTTCGTACAGAACGCGCACCTCGGTCAGCGAGAACGGGCTCTGTAATAGGCCTTCGCGCAGCACGCCGATCTGCCGGGTATAGAAACGGTTAAAGGCGCGAACGGCGTCGATGTGCTGGTCAACATGCGTGTGGGATGTAGCTGTCATTTGTGAATTTCCCTCAATTTCACGCTGCAGGCAATTATATAGTTGACTAAGTCAAGTAAACGGGAAAGATTTTGGAATATGCAACCGATGATGGACTGAAGGTTTGTTCGGCAGTATTTATGTCAAGACCCTGAAACGGACTGAATCAAGCCAAGTGTTCCAGGCAGGCAAGATATATTGTTGCCGGGCATGTCCCATTTGATCTTCTTGGCTTTTTATTCTGGAAGTAGGCATCAGGAAGGCAGCTACGCGCGCCGGCGCTTTGTCCGGCCGACCTGCGCATAACGAAAGCAATCCACCCGGTGGTCGTTCACCATGCCTACAGCCTGCATAAAGGCGTAACAGATGGTTGAACCGACAAAGTTGAAGCCGCGTTTTTTCAGGTCCTTGCTCATGGCATCGGATTCCGCTGTGCTGGCCGGGACCGGGTTCCCGGGATTTACAAGCGGCTTCCCATCGGTGAACTCCCAGATGTAACGGTCGAACGAACCGAATTCTTTTTGGACAGCCAGAAATGCCTGCGCATTTTTTACCGCGGAAGCGATCTTCAACCGATTTCGAATGATGCCAGGATTGCGCAGCAGGCTTTGTGTCTTGCGACGATCATAGCGCGCGATTTGTTTGGGGTCGAATCCGTCGAGCGCGGCTCGATAGTTTTCGCGCTTTTGCAGAATGGTGTCCCAGCTCAAGCCTGCTTGCGCGCCTTCAAGCAAAAGAAATTCAAACAGCACGCGGTCATCGTGCTGCGGCAATCCCCATTCTTCATCGTGGTAGCGGATCGACAGCGGGTTGCTCGGCCAGTTGCAGCGGATGAGTTCAGTCGATTTCTTCTTCATCGAAAAAGCATTTTTCTTGCACGTTCGCGGTGTGGCCAATCGTTCCGATAGACAAAAAGGGGAACGGGCGAGAGCCCGCTCCCCAGGCTCAGCACGGAGCTTGCAGACTTACTTCAGCGAACTGGGTTCGGATTTGTTTCTCGGGCTCTTACTGTTCAGCAACGCGATCAGCGCACTGGCCGATGGTGGTGCTTTTACTTTGCCGCCGCGAATGATGTCTTTCGCGCTCAGCTTTTGCCCGTACAATTTTTCGTTGGCGCTTCCATCGGAGCGCAAAGTTGACCCTTCCAGTGAAACTCCAGCGAAGAGGCCTTTCGCGCGCGAGTAAGAGAGAATTTCTGCTGACATCACAACGTCGGTGGCTGCCTCGGCGGTGCGTCCCACGGGACCGGCAGCGGCGGAGGCGTCAGCGCCCAGCTTTACTTTGCTGGTCAGTAGCGATTCAGCCCCTTTAGGATTCATCACCAGCAGCACGAAGTCGGTAGCTTGACCGCCCAACTGAAAGCCGATGCTGATGCCTTCCAGGGCGTAGAGAGCGGGTGCTCCCCAGCGTCCTGTGTAGTGCGCTCCACCGCGGCATATCATTATTCCCCGGCCATAACTGCCGCCGACTCCAAACGCGCCTTTCTTGACCGAAGGCAGAATGACGACGCATTCGGCTTTGTCGAGCAAATCCGGAGGAATGTCGTCGGGGATGTTGAGGATTTCTTTCAAGACTACCCCGGATTCTTTGACGCGGTCGGCTTCTTTTTCGTCGTCAGCGGCAAATGCGGGAACCAAAAAGGCGCAGGTAAGCAGCAGGGCCAGCAGGGTCTTCATACGGCCTCCATTTTCAGAACGCCTTTATCTTATAGTCGGGGCGGTCACGTCAAGGTCGGCGGTCAAATGACCGCTGGTTGGCGATTCTTGAGGTCGTGGCCTCTGTAATCAAAAACTGGCAAAGAGAACTTCCGGTCGCTGGACTGGCGAAACCGCTCCGGGGAAATTGCCGACAATGGAAACCAGCTTCGTTTCATGACCAAACGCGTGCTCCTTTTGTAACTTGGCACGTCCTCAGGAAGTCCCCTAGAGTCGGACATAAGAGGCAGTAGGTGTCGATGGCGGGTTTCGGCCCATCGCGTGCACTTATCACTGCATCTAATTGATTGGCGATGATGTTAGTGGAGTTGCAGAGTTTGGGCGTGAAAATTTTGGATGGGTTGGGAATGAACTACACAAAGAGATTCCTGTGCATGTTAACGGTTGTCGTCGCCCTGATAGGGTTGCCGGCACGGGCGCAGACTCCTTTCGTGGCTTCACCTTCGCCCGCTTTGGCCTCCCCAGATGCTTCGGCCTCAAACGGAACCGATCCGGCGGATACGATCCTCACCATAAAAAAACGGGTGGATGAGGTCAACGTACTTTTCATTGCCACAGATCATCACGGGAAGTTCGTGCGCAATTTGAGCCAGGGCGATTTTACATTTCTTGACGATCACAAGCCGCCCGAGTCGATCATAAATTTTCATCGCGAAACCGATTTGCCGCTTGAATTGGGTCTTTTAGTGGATACCAGCGGTTCGGTGCATAGCCGCTTCGATTTTGAGCAGGAAGCTGCTGTCAGTTTTCTTCAGCACACCTTGCGGGCGAATTTTGACAAGGCTTTTGTAATGGGCTTCAGCAGTCACAGCCTGGTCACGCAAGACTTCACAGACAGTGTCAGGCTCCTCGAAACCGGCGTGAGAAGCCTTCACAATGGCGGAGGGACTGCGCTTTACGATGCAATCTATCGCGCCTGCCGCGAGAAGCTGAGCAAAGAGCCTTCGGACCATCCAGTGCGGCGCGCCATCATTGTGGTGAGCGATGGCGAAGACAATCAGAGCGAAGTCACGCGCGCGCTGGCGATTGAAATGGCGCAGCGCGCGGAAGTGATTGTCTATGCGATTTCGACTGACGACAGTGGCCTGATTTTGCGTGGCGACAAAGCGTTGCAGCAACTGGCCGACGCAACCGGCGGCCGCGCCTTCTTTCCTTTCAAGATGAAAGACATTAAAAATTCGTTTGCTGCTATCGAGGACGAATTGCGCAGCCAGTATGTCGTGTCCTACAGGCCCGCTGACTTCGATGCCGACGGACGTTACCGCTCAATCGAAATTACCGCCCTAAAAAAAGACCTTCAAGTGCGCGCCCGCAAAGGCTACTACGCACCGCGGCAGTAGCGAGATCTTTCATCCTGCGAAGTCAAGTAGCGCCGGCCTCCGGCCGGCCCGATAGGCGGGTGAGACGCCCGCCAGAAGCCGGCGAGACGCCGGCGCTACAAAAATCACCTGGAGATCTTTCCTAATGTCCCGAGTGGTCGTCTATTGGCGGCACGGTTAGCTTGGTTTCTTTGTCGCAAATAAAAAACGCGATCAATTTTGCCGGTTCTTTGGCGCTTGCATTCGCCGACACCTGGTGAACTCCGTTCGGCGGCTCGTAGAAACTTTCCCCGGCTTTGTAGACGGTTTCCGGCGCCCCGCCTTTTACCTGAAAGCGGATTGCTCCCTCGGCAACGTATCCAATCACGGTACAGGGATGGCTGTGAGGCTTGTCCGCCTCTCCCGGCGCGTAGTTGACCTCTACCACGATGGCTCGCAAATGGCTGCCGTCCAATTGGGGAAGGGAATGTGAGAACGGGGCAGGTTCTGCCCCAGGGTTCGACGGGGCGGTAGTTTGGGCGGCCATTCGTGAGTTGAGATCCATAATTCCGGCCGCGACACCGAACACCAGCAAGGCTGCGAAGAAGACTGCGGCCCGCCGTGATTTAGTGCTTAAGTTATGCATATCGACTCCTCCTGGAAACGTCGGCAATCATATCGCTAACGGCGGGCCTGAAAATCGTGGAAACAAATCGTGGAGGGAGGGCGAAGTCGATGTAGCAAATTGAGGGTTTCTCGCTGGAGAACGATTGGGTACCGATGTTACAATCAGGTCAGGGCAACGCCGGCGTCCAAGCCCCTGGATGGCCGTTGCGAGTGAGTTCACCATGCAGGGCCCATATCCTAAAATCGTGTTGGCGCTTGTTGCGTTGTTTTCAATGTTTCTGTCCGACTCGGCCAGAGCAGCGAATGCCGCTCCGCAACATGCGGCTCGCAAGCATCCTGTCAAGCAGGAACAGCCGCCACCGGAGCCGCCGCCACCGCCACCGCTGCCACCCACTCTGGAGCAGTCCCCGGCAGTACAGCCCAAAGTGACTTTCAACAACGGGTTGCTCACGATCATTGCGGAAAACTCGACGTTGAGCGATATTCTGCGCGCAGTGCGAACGCAGACGGGCGCGGCTATCGAGATGCCTCCCAATGCGACCGAACGAGTGGTCACCCATCTTGGCCCTGGCGTGCCCCGGGATGTGCTGGCATCGCTGCTGAACGGATCTCACTTCAACTACGTCATGCTGGGGTCGCCGACGAACCCTGACAAGGTTGACCGTGTCATCCTGACTTCCAAGTCGGGCAGTGCGCCAAGTGTAGGTTCAGCGCCGCAGAATCCTGCCCCGGCACAGGTGGAGGAACAACCAGAGACTCAACCGCCCGTGGATATTTCGGAACAGCCCGTCGAAAACTCGGCAGAGGATTCCGCCAGTGCCAACGAAGACGCGGATAAGCAGCAGCCCAACGGTCAGCCCCAGGTAAAAACTCCCGAGCAGATGCTTCGTGAGTTACAAGCGCAGCAACAACTACAGCAGCAACAACAGCAGGGTGGCGCGCCAGCACAACCTCCGCCCCACTAATCCCGGTTTCGAAGATTTTAACCAGTTCTAAGACTACGGATCTTTCAGGCCTGCTTTTATGAGACAGAACCGGACGCGTCTCGACGTGTGAATCCAAAAAGACAGAGATGAACGGCTGCACTTTTGCGGGAAAAGATCCTGAAGCTAGTCTCCGCTGGCCTGGCTTTGGCTGGGGACCAGCATGGTGGTGCGGATGGTGCGTTGGCGCGAACCGTAGGCAAAAGCGTACAGAATGCCGGTAACCGCGGCATATGCGGCGAAAATCCCCACCAGTATGACCGTAACAGCGGTGAAAGAGATGATGATGGCAACCAGCAACGTACCCAAGTTCGGCCTGCTTTCCCTGTAAGTGCCGGAAAATGCTCCGGAACCCGTTTTGCGCGACCCGTCTGTCCGGATCGACTACTCTACCTTCGTTGACGCTAGTTGCAGTTAGCAACTAGGATACATACGTAGAGTTGCGCAAACCCACTTTCTAACATTTCTGTAAGGCCGTCCATATTACGGAAGGCCAATTGGATTTTCGCTTTTTTCATGCCTATTACCAAGATTTCGGTGCGTGGGGCGAGGCAGCATAACCTCAAGAATATAAACGTCGAAATCCCCCGCAACACCCTCACAGTGATTACCGGGCTGAGTGGTTCGGGCAAGTCGTCGCTGGCGTTCGATACCATCTACGCCGAGGGTCAAAGGCGGTACGTGGAGACCCTTTCCGCCTACGCCCGCCAGTTTCTTGACCAGATGGAACGGCCGGACGTCGACGGGATTGACGGTCTTAGCCCTGCCATTTCCATCGAGCAGAAGACGACCAGCCGCAGTCCGCGTTCGACCGTGGGGACGATCACCGAAATCTACGACTATCTTCGCCTTTTGTTTGCTTCTATCGGGGTGCCGCATTGTCCTCAGTGCGGTCGCGCGATTGCTCGCCAGTCGGCAGAGCAGATTGTGCAGCGCGTGATGAGCCTTACGCCGGAAGATCGGGTCATGGTGCTTGCCCCGATCGTCCGCGGACGCAAGGGCGAATTCAAGAAGGAGATGGAAAAGCTGGTACAGCACGGCTTCACCCGGGCCCGGATCGACGGCGAACTGGTGAACCTCGAAGATGACATCCCACTGGACAAACGCCGGAACCACACCATCGAAGTCGTGATTGACCGTCTGTTGGTCAAAGCCGGAATCGAGCATCGGCTGGAACTGTCCGTCGGATTGGCGATGAAGCTGGCGGGCGGTCTGGTTCAGGTCGCGGTCGTAGGAGGCGATGAGCAGCTCTATTCAGCGAAGCTGGCTTGCCCGGACTGCGGAATCAGCGTGCCTCAGCTCGAACCGCGATCGTTTTCATTCAACAGCAGCTACGGTGCGTGCCCGGAGTGCCACGGTTTGGGCAGCCGCTACGAGTTTGACCCGGCAAGGGTGATTACGGACTGGTCGAAGCCATTGCTTGAAGGTGGTCTCGGGCCTGGTTCCGCATCGCAAAATCTGATCCATCATCTCCAGATCACAGCGGCCGCCCACGGATTCGATCTGGCGACGCCGTTTGAGAAGTTTCCCGAGAAGATACAGAACCTGCTGCTTCACGGCGAATCCGGGAAAAGCGGAAAGACCGGTTTTCGCGGAATTCTCGGATATCTCAAGCAGGCGGTGGAAGATTCCTCGTCCGATACCTACCGCGAATTCCTGCTCGACTACATGTCAGCTGCGACCTGCCCGGTTTGCCAGGGAAAGCGCCTGCGCCCGGAGAGCCTCGCGGTGAAGCTGAATGGCATGTCTATCGCCGACTTCACAGCCCTGCCCGTGGCTCGCGCCCTGGAGACAGCTCGCAAGATCAAACTGAGCGGTCGCGAGGCGATTATCGCTGGGCGAATCGTGCACGAGATTGTCGAGCGCCTGCAGTTTCTGGATGCCGTCGGCCTGGGTTACATTTCGCTTGAGCGTTCCGCGAGCACCCTTTCAGGAGGCGAAGGACAGCGAATTCGTCTGGCTACCCAGATCGGGTCGAAACTGCGAGGCGTGCTCTACGTCCTCGATGAGCCTTCCATTGGATTACATCACCGCGACAACGGACGCCTCCTGCAGGCGCTGGAGGAACTACGCGATCTCGGCAATACCGTGCTGGTGGTTGAACACGATGAAGAGACCATCCGCCGGGCGGATTACGTAATTGATCTTGGCCCGGGCGCGGGACGACATGGCGGTGACCTGGTGGCGCACGGAACTCCCGACGAGGTCATGCGAGTTCCCGAGTCGCTGACCGGCGCATACATTTCAGGCCGGACGCGAATTGAGATGCGGCCAGAGCGACGCCAGGCGAATGGAGCCGCCATCACGGTGCTGGGCGCGCGGCAGAACAATCTGAAAAACATCGACGTGACTTTTCCTCTAGGTGTGATGACGGTTGTGACCGGAGTCTCCGGCTCGGGAAAGTCAACGCTGGTGAACGACATTCTTTATCCCGCGCTGGCGCAAAGGCTTTACCGGTCGCGCGAAGAACCTGGCGCGCACAAAGCCATCTCTGGAACCGAACTTATCGACAAGGTAATCCGCATTGACCAATCGCCGATTGGCCGCACGCCGCGATCAAATCCGGCGACTTACACTGGGGTCTTCGCCCAGATCCGCGATCTTTATGCCATGCTGCCGGAATCGCGCGAACGCGGCTACAAGCCAGGACGATTCTCCTTCAACGTCTCCGGCGGACGTTGCGAAGCCTGCCAGGGAGAAGGGCAGCGCCGGATCGAAATGAATTTCCTTCCGGATGTGTACGTCTTGTGCGAAGTTTGCGGCGGTCATCGTTATAACCATGAGACTCTGGCGGTGAAATACAAAGGGCAATCGATTGCCGACCTGCTCGAGATGCCGGTTTCGGATGCGCTACCGGTTCTGGAAAATATTCCGCAGGTTCGGCAAAAGCTGCAAACCCTGGTCGATGTAGGTCTGGGCTACATTCACCTGGGGCAATCGGCGGTCACGCTTTCAGGCGGCGAGGCGCAGCGCATCAAGCTGGCGCGCGAACTGAGCAAGAGGCAAACGGGCAAGACCATATATCTTCTGGACGAGCCGACCACCGGCTTGCATTTCGCGGATGTCAAGAAATTGCTGGAAGTGCTCCACCGGCTTACCGATCTAGGGAACACGGTGATGATCATCGAACACAATCTGGACGTGATTCGTAACGCCGACTGGATCATCGACCTCGGTCCGGAGGGTGGCGAGGAAGGCGGCCGCATCGTTGCCCAGGGCACGCCCGAGCAGGTAGCCCGGAACAAGAAGTCCTATACCGGGCAGGCTTTAGCGGAGTATTTTGCCAATGGACATTTTTCGCATGGACAATCTTTGAACGGGCAATCCTTAAATGCTCAATCAGTGAACGGTGATCGAAACGCGGTGCGAGAGAAGAGTTCGATTGCCTAGTTCTGTCGTGAATGACTGATGCAGAATGCGATTCGGTACAGAATGCAAAAAGAATGGCGGCGATGGAGTTCTGCATCTAATCGGTTGAAGTCGAAAAGGTAATCAACTCAACTTGTCTTTACCCGACCATCTCGCGCCTGAATTGCAGACCGAGCCACCCGCCGAGTTAGCTGTCATTCTGGCCGAAAGCCCGATTAACCCTGGAGCTGAAAATCCGCCGTGGAGCGGTCTCGATCTTTTGCTGATCGGTGTGGTTTTGGTGGTTTCTCTCTTTTTATTCAGTTCACTTTTCTTTGCCTTCGCTCTCCATAGCTTGAATCCATCTTCGTCGACAATTTCTCCCTCTGACCTGACCAAGAACCCCGGACCATCAGTGATCGTTCCCGCCATGACTCTGGCCTACATAGCCATGCTGGCAGCCATGTACATTCTGGTGAAGCGGCATCACCAACGGGATTTCTGGCAAGCAGTGGCTTGGCGCTGGCCGAATGGCCGGTGGTTCGGGTTTTTGGCTGGTGGAGGCTTGCTGGCCCTCGGACTGGGCTTGCTCTCGCGACTCCTTCCTATTCCCAAGTCTCTCCCCATGGACCAATTTTTCAAGGACCCGCAGGGAGCCTATCTCATGATGGTTTTTGGCGTGGGAGTAGCTCCGTTTGCCGAAGAGATGCTCTTCCGCGGGTTTCTCTACCCGGTGCTGGATCGATGGCTACAAACGCTATTTATGACTCCGAGCAAGATTCGCCAGGGATGTATATGGATCCTGATTCTTGCGGGATGGGGATTCATCGAGCACCGCCTTCCGCTGGCTGAATCCGTGTTGCTGGCGATTGTGGTTTTTGTGGCTACTGCAGCACTGTTCGTAGCGCGAAGTCTTAAAGGCAGCGGGCCGGCGAACTTTGTGTTGTTACCTGGCGCCGCGCTGGTCTCGTGGGGATTGGCATCACGGGCGTTCGGCGATCAGGCGTTGGAATCAGTGACTATCGCGATGGTAGTTCTCGCCAGCCTGTTGGGACTGATCAGTATGTCGCCATCCCTCGAAGCTTCGGCCGCTGGCCGCTGGGGCAGGTTTCTGGCGGTGCTGATCACCAGCGGCGGCTTTGCCATGGTGCATAGCGAACAACTTGGCCAGGCGTGGGGGCCGTTGCTGGTCCTCTTCGTCGTGGGACTGGTTCTTACCCTCACTCGGGTAGTGACTCGATCCATAGCGCCCGGTTTGCTGATCCACATTGGTTACAACCTCACGCTCTTCACTTTGCTGTATGTGGGCACCGATCACTTCCGTCACCTGGAGCGCATGACTCAATGAGGCGAGCGGAAACGTTGGCCCGGTGCTTGTGGTCGAACAGGATATTGAGCGTGATATCGTAGGTTTTCCATGGCTTCCACGCGACAGGATTTGCTGCGTCTGCTGGCCTCAAAGTCATTCCGGCTGGGGCAGTTCAAGCTTTCGTCCGGAGGAACCAGCGACTATTACATTGACTGTCGGACAACGACGCTTGCGTCCAAGGGCGCGAAGCTGACCGGCCAGGTTTTTCTGGAAGAGATTCGCATCCGCGGATGGAAGCCCAAGGCGATTGGCGGGCTTACCATGGGCGCAGATCCGATTGTGGTGGCGGTCAGCATCGCCAGCGGCGACATTGAAGGATTTCTGGTGCGCAAAGCCGAGAAACAGCACGGCACCGGAAGGCGAATCGAAGGCTTCCAGGATAAAGGCGCGCGGGTAGTCATCGTCGATGACGTTTGCACTACCGGATCCTCAACGATCCAGGCAATTGAAGCGGCTCGGGAATTCGGCTTCGAGGTTGTCGGCGTGATGTGCCTGGTGGAACGTGAGGAAGCGGGAGGACGCCCGCGGTGGAGAAGGCAGCCGCACCGGCGGCGTTTGTCTCCATCTTTACCGCCAAAGATGTCCGGGAAGAGCATTTGCTTCAGAATGACGAGACGTCGCCCGGAATGCCGGCTGTAGGCGTCGGCTGCGAGATCTGCGGAAAACCTGCAGTAGTGCACAACCCTCGCATCCGCTGCGAAGCGCATAAAGTATAAGAGCGTTCAAAGAGCGTCGTTGGTCGTTGGTCGTTGGCCCAAGTGCGAATCAGGCGCTCCGCAAAATTCTTATTAGGTACGGCACGTAAATAGGCAACGACGAGCGAGGAACCGGGCAAAGGCCAACTACGACCGACCGGCCAACGATCAAGAGCCAACGACCAACGACTGATTCTATGATTCAAACTCTCGAGTGGACCGATTCCGGTGTGCGCTTCATTGATCAGACGAAGCTTCCCATGGAGGAGCTCTACGTCACCTGCAAGACGTACACCGAGGTTGCTGACGTAATCCGCAACATGGTGGTGCGCGGCGCTCCGGCCATTGGCGTGGCCGCGGCTATGGGCATCGCCATTGGCGCCAAGAACTCCAAGGCGGAAACAGTTGGCGCGTTCAAACAGGACTTCGATCAAATTTGCGATGTCATTGGCAAGACTCGTCCTACCGCGGTCAACCTGTTTTGGGCGATCAAGCGGATGCAGGACAAGTTCGAATTGCTGCGTATTCGTCCCTTGCCTCAGATGAAACAGGCTCTGATTGAAGAAGCCCAGCGCATGCACGCCGAGGACATTGCCGCAAACCAGGCCATGGGCAAGCATGGTGCGACCCTGATGCCGGCCAGCGGAGGCGTACTCACCCACTGCAATGCCGGGGCGCTCGCCACTTGCGGATATGGCACCGCTCTCGGAGTAATTCGCGCCGCCGTTGAACAGGGAAAGAAAATTCACGTCTTCGCCGACGAGACGCGTCCGTTTCTACAAGGATCGCGCCTCACCGCGTGGGAGCTGATGAAAGACGGTATCCCGACCACGGTAATTTCGGACAACATGGCCGGCGCCATGATGAAACAGGGAAAGATCAACGCTATCGTGGTGGGTGCCGACCGCATCGCCGCCAACGGTGACGTTGCCAACAAGATTGGCACTTACACGGTAGCGGTGCTGGCCAAGGAACATGGCATCCCGTTTTATGTCGCTGCTCCTCTTTCGACCGTGGATTTCGCGACCCTGGATGGCAGCGGCATCCCGATCGAGCAGCGCGATGGCAGGGAAGTCACGCACATCGCAGGCAAGCAGATGGTCCCGACGGGCGTGGATGTAGAGAATCCGGCGTTCGATGTGACGCCGGCGAAGTATGTGACTGCAATCGTGACAGAGAAGGGAATAGCCCGCGCTCCCTACACAGAATCCTTACAGAAACTGGCGTAGGTCGGGGATGGTCGCGGGTGGTGTGGCCGGTTTGGTCGCAGGCGACTCGCCCGCGTTCCTTCAGGTCTCTGCGCACGCCTGATCGAACTTTTTCCATGCCGCTTTCGTAACTACATCAGGAGCAAACGATAGGAGGCTCCGCTATGTTCACTTTTCTTCTCTGGTGCGTTCTTTTTGTAATGTGCTGGCCGCTGGCGTTGGTGGCGCTCGTACTTTATCCGTTCGTGTGGATCTTGCTGCTGCCGTTCCGGTTGGTCGGAATAGCCGTCGATGGCGCTCTGGAGTTGGTCTGGGCAGTGATCACATTTCCCGCGCGCTTGCTGAGAGCGCCATTTCGGGCTTGAGAAGCCTCATCAACGGAACTGTCACTAACCAAGCTCTTTCATCTTGAGCGAAGTCGAAAGACCTGCTGATGCGTGCGCCATAATCAAACTATCCAATTTTGGAATGAGCAAAGGAAAAAGCAGGTCCCTCGACTTCGCTCAAGATGACAGGGTTAGAGAAGAAGAAGAAAATCTCACTCCCCGGGCGCCTGCATCCCTGCTTTCACTGCTTTCAGGTCCAGATTGCGTATCAGTCGCAACAGCGAGTTGGGATGCATTCCCAGCGTCTTGGCCGCTTCGATGTAATTGCCATTGGCTTGCTGCAGCGCGTGGAGGATCAGTTGTTTCTTCGCCTCTTTGATGGTGCCGTGATATTTGTCGGTCGACGCCGGGGCCGCGGGGCCGGCTTCGAGGATCGTCTCAGGCAAATCGTCGGGGAGAATCGTGTCGGTCGATCCCAGCACCAGAGCGCGCTCCAGGGCATTCTCCAATTCGCGGACGTTGCCCGGCCACTCGTATTCGGTCAGGCACGCCAGAGCCTCCGCGGACAGCGGTCTTGACCCGCATATTGCATTTGCGGCTGGCCTTGGCTACGAAATAGTTCGCCAGCAACGGTATGTCTTCGCGGCGTTCGCGCAGAGCTGGCATGGTGAGCGCGACCACATTCAGGCGGTAGTACAAATCATTGCGGAATGTACCGGCCTTGACGCAGTCTTGCAGGCTTCGGTTGGTCGCGGCAATCAGCCGAATGTTCAATTTGATCGGGCGGGTCCCTCCGAGCCGCTCGAATTCCCGCTCTTGCAGAACTCGCAATAACTTGGCCTGGAGTGCGGGCGCGAGCTCGCCGATTTCATCCAGAAATAACGTGCCGCCTTCCGCCACTTCCACTTTGCCTTTTTTCTGCGCAGTTGCTCCGGTGAACGCACCTTTCTCGTGACCGAAGAGCTCGCTCTCCAAAAGGGTCTCGGCGATCGCAGCACAATTGATGGCCACAAAAGGCTTCTCCGCCCGTGTGCTGTTGCGATGGATGGCGTGCGCCACCAGTTCTTTCCCGGTGCCGCTTTCTCCCTCTACCAGGACGGTTGAATCTGTGGGCGCAACCCGGCGAATAAATTCGAATACCTTCCGCATGCTGGGACTGGAGCCAACCATGTTGTGCTCCACTTCGATTTCAGCCCGTAGCTCCTGATTCTCCAGCCTCAATTGTTCCCAGTAATGAACATTGTCAAAAGCCAGGCTGGCGATGCCAGCCACCGCCGCCATGACCTGAAGATGGTTTTCGTCGAACTGCGCCGCCGGATTGCAGCTGTCTACATAAATTGCCCCCAGAACCTTGCCTGCGGACATCAGCGGCACGCAGAGCAGACAGTTCACTTTCAGATCGGTCAGCGTCTTGACCTGCCGAAGCGCTTCGTGCCCGGAGACGTCGCTTACCACCATCCCGACGCGGTCTCGTCAGGACCCGCTCCACCACGGTTCGGCTAACCCGAACCGCATGGCCAGGGCCGCGCACTCGGTCCCACGCCGCGGTGGAAGCAAACTCGTCTGGGCGATCACCTATCAGGATGGCACCGCGTTCCGCGGGCACGACATCGAAGATGAAACCCAGGAGTTGCCATTGCAGCGAATCCTGGTCCCGGATGCCGCCGATTCCGGTGGCAATTTTCAACAATGAATTCAAGTCACGGGCCCACCGGGCGGTGGGAGGCCGACTGGCAACCGCGTTTTCGGGCCGCAGGTAGAGCGAGTCTTCGGCGCGAAGCAGCAGCGGAGGACCGTCGAACGAGACGGTGTCCGCGAACTCCACCGGATTTTTCTGGGAATGGTTTCCACCTTCTTCAACCAGGAAGAGAAGAACCGAATCGCCGATAAAGATCTGGTCTCCGTGGCGTATCTGCTGCTGTTCGACTGGGTACCCCGTTCACCAGGGTGCCGTTGCGGCTCTTCAGATCCCGGACGGAAAATTGTCCGGTTCCGTCCTGAACCAGCAAACAGTGCCTGCGGGACAAAGCAGGATCGGCCGCCCAAAGTTGATTCGAGGAATCCCGTCCGATGGACACCTCGCCCGCCGGCAAAGGGAAGGCAGACCCTTTCAATGGTCCACTAATTCCGAGAAGCCGGGGATTGGTCTCCGTCGCCATACCTCGGTGTTTAGCACAAATTGGGTCGTCGTGTACATGCAGACCGTCAGCTACATACAGCCCGCCCGGAACTAACCGAACGGATGGCGCCGCTAACAGTTGGGTTAGCGAAAATCAGATGGGAGCAGTTCCGATCCTTTCCAGTTCACGTCCTCCCGCACAAAATCCCAGCAAATCCGACTAGTTGTGCTCATACACGATCCGGATTCTTCACTCACGTCCGACTCTGGCACGACGGCTTGCATTCAACAATTGCGGCAACGGTTTTAAAGCCATTGCGAAAAGTTAGAGATTGCGAAACAAAGCAGTACGCGTTGGCAGGACAGGCTGACCGTGCATGGTTTCACCGTCTCATCAATACCAGGAGGATTTATGAAAAACCAACTGTTTGCACTTATCGGCCTGGGCCTGCTGCTGGCCACTGCATCGGCATATGCTCAGACTGGCGTGGTGAAAGCGAATGTTCCTTTCAATTTCATCGTTGATAAAACTCAGATCCCCGCCGGGGAGTACTTGATTCCAGAGCATCGGGACCTCCAACAGCGCCCTGGCAATCGAGAGCAGCGACCGCACTTTGCTCAAGATGTTTCTGCCAATTGCCTGCGAATCGTCCCAGCCTCAGACAACGACGAAGCTGGTTTTTCATCGCTACGGCGATCAGTACTTCCTCGCCCAGGTATGGACCGCGGGAACCACTCGGGGCAGTGAACTCTACCAAAGCGAGCGCGAAAAGGAAGTCGCGATGGATTTCACGAGCCGCCCCCAAGACGTTGTCGTAGTAGCGACGCTGCGTTAGATTGCGCTCTCGGGGGAGGCGTAACCTCTCGCGCAGCCGAGAGAAAAGAGGGGCACACATCGCGTGCCCCTCTTTTTATTTCACCCAAAATCTTCAAACTCACTCCCGCTTCCCGGCAACCCGGATGCGACTAGCGAGTGAACGCTCTGCCTGCTAACATCGCAACAGATGGCCCGCGCCAAGTCTAAAAAAAAGGTCAGAACTGTATCGAAGAAGGCGGCTCACAAAGCCGTTCCTGCCGTCAGCAGTTCGAGCGAACTGGTCATCATTACCGGCATGAGCGGTTCCGGTAAAGCCTCCGTCCTCAAGGCTTTCGAGGATCTGGGCTTCTACTGCGTGGATAACCTGCCAGTGGAACTGATCCCGCGCTTCGCCGAACTTGTCGGACAATCCTCCGAGATCAACCGCACCGCCCTGGTAGTGGACGTTCGGGAAGGCACGCAGTTGGAGTCTCTTCCCTCAATCGTCAAATCGGTCAAGCGTCTGCTTCCGACCAAAGTGATTTTCCTCGAAGCCGCCGAATCCATTCTGCTGCGCCGGTTCAGCGAAACCCGCCGGCCACATCCCTTGGGCACCAATGCGTCGGTGAAGGCGTCCCTGATTGCCGAGCGTCGCCATCTGCGCTCCATCCGCGCGATCGCCGACCTGGTCATCGACACTTCCAGATTCAATGTTCACGAATTGCGGGCTCACATCACCGACCGCTTTCGCAAGCACGAATCCGACAAGAACATTCTGGTGTCGTGCGTAAGTTTCGGATTTAAGCGTGGAGTGCCTGACGACGCCGATTTACTCTTCGACGTTCGCTTTCTGCCCAATCCCCACTTCGTTCCCGAGTTTCGCGCCCTCACCGGACGCGATCCCAAGGTTGCAAAATACATCCGGTCTTTCCCCAGACCAAGGAATTCATCGAGCGGATCTCCGAGCTGCTGATCTATTTGCTGCCGCACTATGTCCAGGAAGGCAAAAGCTACCTGACCATCGCGTTTGGTTGTACCGGCGGACAGCACCGCTCAGTCATGATTGCGGAAGAAGTAGGAAAACGCCTGCGCAAAGCGAAATACCGGGTGAAGGTAGAGCACCGGGATAGTCCGAAGTAAGCAGTCTTTGGCCAACGACCAAGGGCCAACGACCAACGACTGAAGTAAGATAGAGCCTTGCAATTTATGCCGAATCCATCAGGTGCAGGCCGTCGCCGGCTGCGCCTCGCGAGCCCCCGATGCGGCAACTGACGCGCCTTGTACGGTACGTGATCCCGTATTGGTGGCAGCTGTTGTCTTCAATCGTGCTGATGGCCGGGGTCGGGCTGCTCGACGCCTTCCGGGTTTTGCTGATCGGGCCGATTTTCGACCGCGTTTTGAACCCCGGTTCGCCCGAACGCGAAATGCAGCTGTTCAAAATACCCTTCAGCGGCAACTACGGTTTATCTGCAACAGTTTGTTCCCTCGCACTTCCGCAATCCCTGGACGGTAGTTGCCTTCGCGCTGGTTGCCGCCACAGTTCTGAAGGGCATCTTTGATTACGCCGGAACCTATCTGGTGAATTACGCCGGATTTGGCATGATTACGGATTTACGCAACGAACTGTATAACTCCATCCTGCGGCGTTCGTCGGCGTTTTATCAGAAGCACACGACCGGCACTCTGATTTCGACCATCGTGAATGACATTGAGCGCGTGCAGTTCGCCATGTCCAGCGTTTTGGCGGAATTCCTGCAGCAATTATTTACGCTTATCTTCACTGCATTCGTAGTTGTGCTGCTGGGCGGAAAACTGGCGTGGGTACTGCTTTTGTTTGTGCCGTTCATCGTCTTTTCCGCCGGCCGGATCGGCCAACGAGTGCGCCAGACCACGCGCAAGGGACAGGACAAGCTGGCCGACATCCAGAACATTCTTCACGAAACCATTACCGGCAACCGTATCGTGAAGGCCTTCAGCATGGAGTCCTGGGAGATCGCGCGCTTCGCCAAAGCCGCGCAGCGGCTGTTCAAGGCCAACCTGCGGTCGGTAGCCGCGGCCGCGATCAGTTCTCCGCTGATGGATATTTTTGGCGCCATCGCGATCGCACTGCTTCTGTTGCTCGGCCGCGAGCAGATCAATCACCACGTCTTTACCGCGGGCACATTCCTCGCCTTTATTATCGCGGTTTTCAAGCTCTACGATCCGGTGCGGAAGTTTGCCTTGTTCAATAACAACTTCCAGCAGGCCATGGGGGCATCGTCCGAGATATTCAAGTTCATGGATACCGAAGACGATGTAAGAGAGAAGCCGGGCGCGAAGCCTTTGCCGCCTTTTGCCGCGCAGCATTCGCTTTGAGAATGTTTGTTTCTCTTATGCCACCGACGGCGACGAGTCGCGCGAAATTCTGCGCGATATCAATCTTGAAGTGCGCGCCGGAGAAGTGCTGGCCGTGGTGGGATCGAGCGGCGCCGGCAAGAGCACGCTGGTGCATTTGATCCCGCGCTTCTTTGATGTGACCGCCGGGACGTCTGCTCATCGACGGCCGCGACGTGCGCGATACGACTCTGTCCTCGCTGCGTTCGCAAATCGGCGTAGTCACCCAGGAAACGGTGCTCTTCAACGACACGCTGCGCAACAATATCGCCTATGGCCAGCCGGCTATCTCGCAAAAGCAGGTTGAAGCGGCGGCTCGCGCGGCTCTCGCGCACGACTTTATTATGGAGTTGCCCAGCCGGCTATGACACCATGATCGGCGAACGCGGCGTGCGTCTCTCCGGCGGGGAGCGCCAGCGCATCGCGATTGCCCGGGCACTGCTGAAGAATGCGCCCATCCTGATTCTGGACGAGGCCACCTCGGCGCTGGATAGCGAGTCGGAGTCGCTGGTGCAGTCGGCTCTGCAGAATCTGATGACCGGCCGCACCGTTTTCGTGATTGCACACCGGCTCTCCACCGTGCGCCGCGCCGATCGCATTGTGGTGCTGGAAGGCGGAACGATCGCAGACATCGGCCCGCACGAAGATCTGATGCAGAAGCTTGGTACCTATCGGCGGTTGTATGATCTTCAATTCACGGATTTGGAGCAGCCGAAGGTGAACGCCCGTTAGACAGCCGGAAGCAAGACTGATTCGGGAGTAACCATTTGTCATCCCGACCGGAGCGTAGCGAAGCGAGCGCAGTGGAGGGACCTGCTGTTCTTCAACGCTGGTATAACCGAATAACGCTGGTGCATTGAGAACCGGTTCAGCCGAAAAAAATCAATGCCGATACGCTCCATGACGGGTTTCGCGCAGGTGAAAGGCCAAGTCGCCGATCCGCGGAACGATGCCACCGGCAGAACTCCCATGGGCTTCACCCTCTCGCTGAAATCCGTGAATCATCGTTTTCTCGACGTCACTTCCGCCTTCCGTCAGACAGTGATTCTCTGGAGATGAAGTTGCGCCGCCTGCTCAAAGAAAAAATGGCCCGCGGCCACGTGGAACTGACTCTCAATCTCGATCGCGGCAACTGCGACAGCTTTTGCGTTGAACCGGCACGATCGTGGGCGGATATATTCAGGCATTTCGCGCCGCCGCTGCTGAGTTCAGCCTGGCAGCGGAACCTGATTTGAATGCCATTCTGCGCATGCCCGGCGCGCTGGACACGGAGCCCTTGCCTGCGGATGGCGCCCTGGAGGCTTCGGTTCTTGAAAAGGTGGAAGAGTTGCTCGATCGCCTGAATCAAATGCGCGAAGAGGAAGGGCGCGGCATGGAGCGCGAACTGCGGCAACGCATGGCGCTGGTGGAGCAGGCTGCCAAAGGGGTCGAGAAGCATCGTCAGGCGGTGTTGCAGACCTACGTTGGCAAACTCAAAGCGCGTATGCAGGAATTGATTGGAAGCCAAATCGAACCCGAACGGCTCCTGCAGGAAGCGGCGCTGCTGGTTGATCGCAGCGACATTCAGGAAGAACTGGTTCGGCTGGATACGCATGTAAAGCATTTCCTCGGATTGCTTGAGCAGGGCGGCGAAGCTGGCAAGAAACTGGATTTTCTTGTTGCAGGAGATGAACCGCGAGGCCAATACATTGCTTTCGAAGACTTCGGGCCTGGCGGGCGAGGCGCTGAACATTACCGAGATGGGACTGGCGATGAAGACCGAAATCGAAAAGGCGCGGGAACAGGTGCAGAACATCGAATGAGTGGCGTCTACATCATTTCGGCGCCTTCGGGTTCGGGCAAATCAACGCTGGTGAATAAAGTTCGCGAGATCGTGCCCGGACTGAAATTTTCCATCTCCTACACCACGCGCGCTTCGCGCGGCGACGAGCAGAACGGCCGGGAATATTATTTCGTGTCCAAGTCTGAATTTGAAGAGATGGTCCGCAAGGATGAATTTCTCGAGCACGCGAATGTGTTCGGCAACTACTACGGCACGGCGCGGCGGTTTCTTCGCGAGGCGGAACAGGAAGGCAAGGATCTGCTGCTCGACATCGATGTGCAAGGCGCGGCGCAGATCAAGCGCAAACTCCCCGATGCGGTGAGTATTTTCATTCTGCCGCCCAATCGCCAGGAACTGGAAAAGCGGCTGCGCACGCGCAGTCTGGACGCTGAACAGGTGATCCAGCGCCGGTTGGTCACGGCCACCCGTGAGATTGAGAATTACGAGAAATACGACTATATTTTGGTGAACGACCGCCTGGAAGAATCCGTGGATGCACTGAAATCGATCCTGCTCGCGGAACGGCTGCAGCTTTCAGGAACCCAGATGCCGAAACAGACCTCCACTGCCGATGCTGAACTGATAGCAAAGGCAGAACGCTGCCGACTGGAAAATGTGCGGGAGCGGTTGCAACCGATTCTGGCTTCGTTCGCGCAAGCGGCGAGCGGACGTTAGCAGGGGAGAACACAATGAAGTTGATCGAAGGGTTTGACAGCAATTATCGGTACATCCTGGTGGCCGCGCGGCGTGCACGGCAATTGCAGGGTGGTGCGCCTCCGGTGATCGAAACACCCTCCCGCAAACCTTGCCGGATTGCGCAGGACGAAATCAGGGCGGGCAAAGTGAAGTGGGTGATCCCCGAAATGCCCCGCTCCGCTCGGATGTCGCCGGCGAAATTCTGGAGAAGGCAATGGCTAAAGAGCCCTCGTAGGGACTCGCAATAAGGCGTCGCGATGTCGATTGCAGATTGCCGATTTCGGTTTGAGCCTGCGCCTCGCAGGTAATTCGAAATCTTCAATCTGAAGTCTGCAAACAAACATCCAATCTACATAGCGCTGGCCCCCGGTCAGCCCTACAGCCGGCGGGACGCCGGCGCTACAAAAGCTGTGGCCCTCGTATGAAAGTTGCTCTCGGAGTCAGCGGCGGTATTGCGGCGTACAAGGCGGCGGAGGTTGTTCGCCTGCTGCAGGACCGCGGCATCCGCGTACAGGTCGTCATGACTCAGGGCGCGCAAGAGTTTGTTCGCCCTCTCACCTTTGCGGCGCTCTCCGGCGAAAAAGTTATCACCGAAATGTTTGCCTCGGGTGATGAGAACGCCCAGCCGAATATTGATTCCGCCATCGAACATATTGCGGTAGCGCAATCCATCGACGCGCTGCTGGTTGTCCCCGCCACCGCAGACGTTCTCGCCAAATTCGCTCAGGGCATCGCCAGCGATTTTCTGACCACGCTCTATCTCGCAACCACCGCGCCGGTCGTGGTCGCGCCCGCGATGAATGTGAATATGTGGAACCATCCTGCAACCCAGGCGAATCTGGAGATCTTGCGGAAGCGTGGCGTCAAGATCGTAGAGCCAGGGGACGGATACCTGGCTTGCGGCATGACTGGTCCCGGCCGGCTGGCCGAGAATGACCTCATAGTCGCAGCCACCATGGAAGCATTGGGAGCCTCGCAGGAATTGGCCGGCGAAACTGTTCTGATCACCGCTGGACCAACGCGGGAGAAAATCGATCCCGTGCGCTATCTCACCAACCGCTCCAGCGGACGCATGGGATATGCGCTTGCCGAAGCCGCGTTGCGGCGGGGAGCGCGAGTGCTGCTGGTGAGCGGGCCCACAAACCTGACCCCGGCTGGCGGCGCTGAAGTGACCCGCGTCGAATCTGCGGAACAGATGCGCCAGGCAACACTGAAACTGCTGCCCGAAGCGACTATCGTGATCAAGACCGCAGCGGTCGCCGATTATCGTCCAAAGAGCACAGCCGAACAGAAGATCAAGCGCAAGGGTGCAATGTCGCTCGATCTGGAACCGACCATAGATATTCTCGCCGAGATCGCGCGAACTAAGACTTCGCAAATCATCATCGGCTTTGCCGCTGAAACCGAAAACGTGCTGGAGAATGCGCGCAAGAAACTGATGACGAAATCTCTCGATGCCATCGTGGTCAATGATGTTTCGCGCGAAGGCGTCGGCTTCGATTCCGACCGCAATGCGGTGACGATCATCACCCAAAACGAAGTCGTCGATGTTCCCGAAACCACCAAGTGGGAAGTCGCCCAGCGCGTCCTCGATCAGGTAGCCCGACTGAGAAAAGTACCGCAAGCAAGGTAGCCACCAGGTCGCGGTTCGTAGATTTGCACAGAAGCCTGCCAGCCAGAGAACTCAGTCTGATATCTTCATTTGAAATCTTTTATTTGAATCTGCAATCGTTCTGGCGTTCCCAATGTCTCCAACCCTTGATCCCCAACTCAAACGCGCGCTGGCCGACCGCATCCGCTATTACAACGAACTCGGCATCTACGATTTCTATCGCCGCGACACTCGACGCAGCTGACTGAATCCCAAACACAACGAGCGAGATCCATTGCCCAAAGCCAAAGCAGTCGCAGCGGTTCCGAGAGCCTGAAGAGACAATTGCCAAATCCCGAGCCAGCCCTTCGAACCTTGTCCAGATCGACCCGGTTCAGGCCCTGATCGCCATTCGCGAAGACATCGGCGATTGCACCCGCTGCCGTCTGGCGAAACAAGGCCGCAAACAGATCGTCTTCGGCGTGGGCAATCCCAGAGCCGACTTGATGTTTATCGGCGAAGCCCCAGGGGCCGATGAAGACATGAAGGGCGAGCCTTTCGTAGGGCGCGCCGGCCAGTTGCTCAACAACATGATCAAGGCGATGGGCCTGACTCGCGAAGAGATTTACATCGCGAACATTATCAAGTGCCGTCCGCCCGGAAATCGCACGCCAGAGCGTGATGAGTGCGAAACCTGCTCGCCATTCCTGATGCGGCAGATCGGTGCCATCCAGCCCAAAGCGCTGGTGGCGCTGGGCGCGGTCGCCGCCAAAACACTGCTCGCGATCAATGCCCCCATGACCGAGCTTCGCGGCAAGTGGTACGACTTTCGTGGAACCAAGCTCGCGGTGACCTATCACCCGGCGTTCCTGCTGCGCGATCCCCGCCAAAAGAAAGAAGCCTGGAAAGACCTGCAGATGGTGATGAAGGAGTTGGGACTGAAGGCGCCGGCAAAAGCGCCTGAGTAAAAACTTCGCGGAAGCACATTAATTCTGGAAGGGTGCCGAGGTCTCGTCGTGTGCCCCCATGTCTCGCGCCTTCTGCGAGACGTGGGGGGAAGCACGATGAACCCGGTCAGCTTTTCTCCCCCAGCATCACCGCCCGCAGCGCCCGATTGATTCGTGTCTGGTAGCCGCGGCCCTGGGCCTTGAACCAAGCGATCACGTCGGCGTCCAGCCGCAGCGTCACCGGTTTCTTTATCGGACGATACATCTCCGCCATCTCTGGAGACCGCCTCAGTTCGTCAGCCGCTGCCCTGATCCGGGCAACCTTCCCACTCTTTGCAGTTTTTGCGCGTCGCTTCGTTTTCATGGACATACCCACATTGTACATACAATCGAGCCAGTACAAGATGTTCCACGTGGAACATTATTCCGATTTGCCGCCGCGCCAACCGCACTCGCAAGTTTTCCAAGTGTTACGATGAAATTGCGTCTGCGCGAAGCGCAGGCGCGCTCCACATGCCTGACTTCTGCGACGTAGCCCTTCCAGTTCCGGTGGATACGGTTTTCACCTACAGCGTTCCCGACGGGATGCATCCGGTGATTGGCGGGCGTGTGCTCGTGCCATTTCGTCAGCAGCGTTTGTCCGGAGTAGTCACGGACGTTCATGATCGCAAGCCCAAGGTTACGACCAAAAACCTTGTCAGCGTTCTCGACACGACGCCAGTGCTTGATGAGCAACTCATTCGCCTGGGCCAATGGATTGCGAACTACTACCTCGCACCCGTCGGCGAAGTCTTCCGCACCATGCTGCCCCTGGGCGCCGAATTCAAGCGCGCGATTGGCTATCGGATAACCGATCAGGGGCATACGGCGCTGCACCTCGCAGGCATGTCAGGATCGTCCGCCCGTTCCCGAAAAACTCCAGAGGATCAGTTGGCGGAATTTCGCGTGCTTGAATATTTGTCCGAAGCGCGAAATAGCTCGGGAAGAAAGCCTGCGCGTCCGCCACCCGCGTGTCCAGGGCGCTGCTCGCGGGATTGGTGCGCAAGAAATGGATCACGCGGGAAGACTTGTCCGAAGCGCGTGACGCTGTCCCGCACCATCAAGGTTGCGGTGCTTAAAAATGTTGAAGGCAAGCTGAATGCCAACCAGCAAACGCTGATCGATACTCTCGCAGCCGCGGGAGGCAAAGCGCCGGTCAGTGCCCTGCAATCGCTGGAAGTTCCGCGCACGACTCTGGGCACGCTGGTGAAGCGTGGCATGGTTGAGATCATCGAGGAAGCCGCGGAGTTCACCTTCTCCGGATTGAAAGCGCGTCCCCAGTTATTTGATTTCCAGTTCAACCCGGCGCAGCAGGTGTCGCTCAAGAGCATCCAGCAGCATGTGAATGCAGGCAAGTTCACGGGGATGTTGCTGCATGGGATTACAGGGTCGGGCAAGACGGCCATTTATCTCGCTGCCATGCGATCAGTCCTTGAGGCCGGACGTTCAGCGATTCTTCTTGTCCCTGAGATAGGGCTGACGCCGGCGGTCGCGGCTGACTTGCATCAGATGTTCGGAGAAGAAGTGGCCATCCTGCACTCGGGATTGTCGGACAGAGAGCGCGCTGAACAATGGCATCGGATAAAACGCGGCGATACCCGCATGGTGGTGGGCACGCGCTCCGCGGTGTTCGCTCCCGTCTCCGATCTGGCGCTGGTCATCGTAGACGAAGAACAGGACCCCTCGTACAAACAGGAAGAGATGCCGCGCTATCATGCGCGCGACGTGGCGGTGATGCGGGCCAAGATGTCGAATGCGGTCGTGGTGCTGGGCTCGGCTACGCCGTCGCTGGAGTCCTACTTCAACGCCAAGAAGCATAAATATATGTTGCTCGAACTGCCGGATCGGGTGGAGCAGCGGCCGCTTCCTGAAGTTGAAATCATCGACATGCGGCAGGAATTCCAGGAAACCGGCAGTGAGCAAGTGATCTCACGCAAACTCGCGGAAGAGATCAAAGAGCGGCTGGAAAGAAAAGAGCAGGTCATGGTCCTGCTGAACCGGCGCGGGTATTCTCCCGTGGTGTTGTGCCGCGCCTGTGGCAAGACACTCGAGTGCAAAAATTGTGCTATCGCAATGACGCATCACAAGCGGTCACGGCGTATGGAGTGTCACTACTGCGGCTACACCGCGCCAGTACCGAAAGCCTGCATTCATTGCGGAAGTGAGTACGTGTATTTCCTCGGCACTGGCTCGGAAAAGCTGGAAGAACTGCTTGCACGGAATGTTTCCCCAGGCCCGCATCGGTCGTCTCGACCGCGATACAGTGCGTGGCCGCGAGGATTTCGAGCGCGCTCTCAACGCGCTCGATGAAGGCGAGCTTGACCTGCTGGTGGGAACGCAGATGATTGCCAAGGGACATGACATTCACGGAGTGACGCTCGTGGGCGTGGTCGGCGCCGACATGGCGTTAGGGTTTCCGGATTTTCGAGCCGCGGAGCGCACATTCCAGTTGCTGACGCAGGTGGCGGGACGCGCGGGGCGCGGGCAAATGCCCGGCAAAGTTGTGCTGCAAACTTATTTTCCCGATCACTACGCGGTGCAGTACGCGGCGCAGCATGACTTCGCCGGCTTCTATGAAAAAGAGCTGCGCTTTCGCAGCTGGATGCACTATCCACCGTACAGTGCGCTGGCCAATGTCCTGGTGCGCAGCAACAAGCTGGATGAGGCGCTGCGCTGGTCGGGCATTCTGGGGAAGTGGTTTGAGAAGACACGGCATGAAGGGATCCGGGTGCTAGGGCCGGCGGCGGCTCCCATTCTCCGGCTGAAGCAGGACTACCGGTATCATTTTGTAGTGAAGTCGGCCAGCCGTGAGAAGTTGAATGCCCTGCTTAGATCGATGTTGATCTATGCAGCAGAGCAAAAGATTCCGCGCAATCAGGTCATCGTGGATGTGGATGCGGTGTGGTTGATGTAAAAAACTGGTTGTCAGAGTTCAGTGGCCAGTTGTTAGTTGTCGACTGTTCGGGGGTTGTTTTCTTCTTCCTTCGTGTAACTTCGTGTCCTTTGTGGTTTCGTTTTATGCAAGGCAAAGGCTGCCGCCACTAAGGACACCAGGGTACGCGAAGGAAACAGTGCGGCTACTGGGCTTGTTTCTGGAGGAATTCCCGGACCACTTCCTTTACGTCTCGATGTTGGCCGTCTACCGCGTAGTTCAGTTGACGCATTTCGTCGTCGGAGATTTTATTCGCTAGTTCGTTCAAGGCCTTTAACACTTCTGGATGGTGAGCGAGCATCTCTTTGCGGATGATGGGTACGGCTTCGTAGGGCGGGAAATAGTGTTTGTCGTCTTCGAGGACAAACAGATCCAGGGCTGGGATCAGGCCATCGGTGGTGTTTCCCGCGGCCAGATCTACTTGCTTTTCTTTGAGAGCGCGAGCCAGCAGGCCCAGGTCCATGATCCGCGGAGACTCGGCGAAGCGCAGGCCGTAGGTTGCGGCAAGGCCCTTGTAACCGTCGGGGCGCTCCATGAATTCGTAACCGAAACCGGCACGCCATTTTGGAGTGTAGGCAGCTGCTTCCGAGATCGTCTTCAGGCCAAGGCGGCGCGCGTCCTCGCCTCGAATCTCCATGGCGAAGGTGTCATTGAATCCGAAGGTTTGACCGACTTCGAGATTGAATCGCTTCGCGTATTCGGTCTTGACCTCGTTATAGACCTTCTCCTTGTCGCTGGAGGGCGGTTCTTTCAGGATTGCGGTCAAGGCTGTGCCGGTGTATTCGGGATAAATATCGATGCGGCCGCCGAGAATTGCCTGGTGGCAAATGTAGCTGCCGGCGAGGTAGAAGCGGCGCTCGACCGGAAGATGAGTCTTGTTTTCGATCTGCTGCGCGATGATTTCGCCGAGGACCAGTTGTTCGGTGAAATTTTTGGAACCGACGACGATGCGATCCGCGCGGGGTGGGCCGCAGGCGGCGAGCATGGCGACGAGCGCGAGGACGGGGATTGCGCGGGCTAAATGCATAGATCCTTCGCTGCGCTCAGGATGACAACTTTATCGCGATACTGCAGTGCAAGTGGAGTGAAATACTGCGACGCGATTTTAGGCAATACCGCAGAGCGATACGGCCCTCAGGATGACACGCGTACTGGCTGGTGAGGGCTTAGACGCTTCTCCAGCCAGCCGAGGCTGACGTCCGCGAGGATCGCAAGACCTGCCGCGGGGATCGCTCCTGCGAGGATGACTGAATTGTTGACCATGGCCAATCCGCGAAAAATATATTCGCCCAGGCCGCCGGCGCCGATCGCGGCTGCGATGGTAGCGAGTCCGATCGAGATCACGGCGGCGACTCGTACACCGGCGATGATCACTCCCAGCGCCAGCGGGAGTTCCACCTGCCAGAGTAGCTGACGATCGGTCATTCCCATGCCGCGCCCGGCTTCGACTACCGCACGATCGACGCCTTTAATGCCGGTATAGGTATTGCTGATAAGAGGCAGGAGGGCATAGAGCGTGAGCGCGAGGATGGCGAGGCGGTCAGCACGGGCGCCGATCCATGGGGCCGGCAGAAGAAATCCAAAAAGAGCCAGGCTGGGAATTGTCTGGATGATATTGGCTCCGCCGAGGACTGGTTTTTTCAGTACAGGCCAGCGCGTGATCAGAATGCCAAGGGGGATACCGATCAGTACCGCGAGTGCGATAGATGCTCCGACGAGGTAAAGGTGTTCGCCGGTGAGTTCGAGGACTTCGGTGTGGTTCTGGGCGACGAACTGGAAAACGTTCATGATGGGCCTCGCGGAGATATTTGCTTGCGATTGCGGGGGCAGGATGCCCTCGCGACAGCCGGCGGGACGCCGGCGCTACGTGGAACGCTGGCGCTACTTGTGACGCCTGAGCTACTTTGATTCGGCATCGCGGCTCCCGGGGATGGTTTTGAAAGCGTCTACGTAGGCCTGGACCATGGGATTGGTCGAGTGCAGGAATTCGTCGGGCGTGAGGGTGACTACCAGTTGACCGGCTTCCATGAGCGCGATGCGAGTGCCGAGCAATAAGGCCTCACGCAGATCGTGGGTAACGAACACCACGGTTTTTTTCAAGCGTTGCTGCAGGGCCAGGAATTCACGCTGCAATTCGGCGCGAGTAATGGGGTCGAGTGCACCGAAGGGTTCGTCCATTAAAAGGAAGGATGGATCAGCGGCCAGAGCCCGGGCCACGCCGACCCGTTGCCGCTGGCCTCCGGAAAGCTCGCGCGGATAGCGTGTTGAAAGCTGAGGCTCGAGCGCTACCAGTTGGAGCAACTCCTCTACCCGTTTATGAATGCGATCGGGCGCCCAGCCTTCGATCTGCGGAACTACGCCGATGTTGCGGGCGACAGTGAAGTGCGGAAACAGACCGATTTCCTGAATCACATATCCGATCATGCGGCGCAGGCGAATTACGTCCCATTCGGCCACGGATCGGCCGTCCACGAGAATCTCGCCCTCACTTTGCACCAGCAGGCGATTGATAAGTTTCAGGGTAGTGGTCTTGCCGGATCCGCTCCGACCCAACAGGACGAGAGTTTCACCGCGCCGGACATCAAGGTCCAAGTTGTGTAGAAGGTCATAACCGGTTTCGAGGCGATACGAGACACTCTTGAACTGGATGGCCGGCCGGTTATCCGAAGAATCCTTGACCATTCGTTTCCGTTGTTCTCTCGACCGCCAGACTGAATTCTGCTATTTGTGAGGACGAGACGCCCTCACGACAGCCGGCGGGACGCCGGGGGTACACAACCCCGCTGGTGCTACTTAGCTAGTCAACTTCGTATGCTTTTGGCGGCAGGCCTGTGATGCGGATTCCAGAGTGGCCTTTGAGTCGAATGTTGAGCCCAATCAGCAAGGCGGTGATCTGCTCCAGGATGCGCGCATTTTCCAACTTGCCGCCGTCGATGGCGCGCACGCCGGGGATTTTCGCGGCCAGCGTTCTCACCGTCTTCAAGGCGGCCGCGTCATCACTGCAGACGATCACGTCGCAGTCGACGACCGCATCACTATTCAACACGTCCGCGGAGGTGTTGTGGAACGCCGCCACCACTGAAACCCCCTGGGGGACGAGTTCAGCGGCTTGCTGCGCCGCCGATCCCTCCCATATGCCGAGAGTGCGGGTTGCGCGTCCGCCAACGCTGGCGGCTAGAGGCACTGTGGTGTCAATCAGGATGCTGCCGGGACGGATCGCCGTTTTGATTTGCTTGAGCAGGGGGCAGTGGCCCTCGAACGGTATGGTCAGGACAAGCAGTTCGAGCTGCACCGCAGGCGGCAATATTTTCTTCGCCCGAGATATTTGCCTTGCCTCCAAGCATGGCCTGGATCTTCGCCGCTGCCTCTTTCGCCCGAGCCGCGTCCCGCGAACCGATGACCACACTCTCACCGGCGCGAGCCCAGCGCAGTGCCAGTCCAAAGCCTTCGGCTCCGGTGCCGCCGAGAATGGCGATGGTTGACATGACTAGGCTAACTCCATCGGGTCAAGCCTCGTCATGCGAACTCCGGCTCGAGTGATTCTTCGAAGGTACTGTGTTCAGGTTGCAGCTTGATGTTGAGGCGCGTGTAAGTTGTGTTGCGTTCTGCGGGAATCCGTCCTGCCTCGAGAATCAATGACTGAAAGTCTTCCGCGCTGGTGTACTGTCCCGCGGTGGCTCCGGCTTCGCGCGAGATGTTTTCCTCCATCAGGGTCCCACCGTAGTCGTTCGCGCCAGCGTGCAGGCACAGTTGTGACAGGCGCCGGTTCAGCTTTACCCAGGACACCTGAATATTGTTGATGGCACCGGCCAGCATCACTCGGGCGAGAGCATGAATCTTAAGGTGCTCAGCCAGCGTCGGACCGGGGCGCGCAATTCCCTGATGAAATAACAACGTGTTCTGGTGCACGAAGCCCAGAGGAACGAACTCGGTAAAGCCACCGGTCTGTTTCTGGATGTCGCGTAGGAGCAATGAGTTGGTTGACCCAGTGGGCGGGGGTTTCCACGTGTCCGTACATCAGGGTGGAAGTGCTGCGAATGCCGCACTGGTGAGCGGTGCGGATTACCTCCTTCCACTGGGCGGTGGAGAGTTTGTTGCGAGAAAGCACGAAGCGTACTTCGTCGTCGAGAATTTCGGCGGCAGTGCCGGGGAGCGTATCGAGTCCGTTGTCGCGCAGCATTCGCAGGTAATCGGGCAGTGGCATGCCAGTCAGTTCCACACCGTAGACAATCTCCATCGGCGAAAAGGCGTGGATGTGCATGCGGGGCACGGCCTGCTTGATGGCGCGCAGGATGTCACGGTAATAGAACGGAGGCAAACCGTGCGGAAGTCCACCCTGGATGCAAACTTCAGTTGCACCCATGGCCCAGGCCTCGGTGGCTTTTTGCGCCATGGTTTCGAGACTGTGGAAGTAGCTGTCCTCTTCCCGCGGCCCGCGGCTGAAGGCGCAAAACTTGCAGCCCACAAAGCAGACGTTGGTGAAATTCATATTGCGATTGACTACGTAGGTCACAAGATTGCCGACCAGATCGCGGCGCAACATGTCAGCCGCAACCAGCAGGGCGAGCAGATCATCGCCTTCAGCATTGGCCAGCAACAAGCACTGTTCGCGGGAGAGTACGCTGCCATCCTGTGATGCCATCACCTGTTCGAGCGTGCTAATCAACTCGGATGAGGCATTGGCAGCAGCTCCGGACCATTCAAGGGCGGGGAAGTCTTCCAGTTCGGTATCGGTCAGGCTGCGGGTCACAACTCCTCCTTGGAGCAACTTCAACGAAACAGATCAGTCGCGGCGCGGTCGAATCAAGTCACGGGCAGTACCGCGGCCGGGCTGATAAGTGAACCCTCGAATGATACACGCCGGCGTACGAGCCAGCTTGCCGCACACCAGGCCAGCTGCGCAAGCGAGTTGATCGGCGTCGGCGTCAATACTGGCCTGCAACTCGTAGTTATGAGGATCGCGTTGGCCACGATAGTCGTGCAAGGCATTCATGCCGGCGACGCCGATGGCCACCTCGGTCAGGCCTTCTCGCCAGGGCCTTCCGAAAGTATCTGTGATGATGACCGGGATGGAAAGGCGCAGGACTTTCTTCAGCGCATTGTGGATTTTTGCGGCGGACCGGTCGGGGTCCTTAGGCAGGAGGAGAGCGCGGCGGCCTCCGTCGACGTTGGAGACGTCGACCGCGCTGTTGGCGCAGATCAGCCCGTGATGTGTCTCGGTGATAAGGACGCCGCGTTTGCGGCGTACGATGCGGCGGCTTTGCGAGAGGGCCACTTCGATTACCCGGGCGTCAAGGTCATAGCGTTGGGCCCACCGGCGGGAGGCGGGAGAAGGCCGGATGGTTTGGAGGTCGATCAGTTGGCCTTCGGCCTTGGAAACAATTTTGTGTTTGATGATGAGGATGTCGCCGCGAAGGAGTGGTTGAGATTTTAGTGCGTCGAGAAGAATCGTGGTGATGGAGTCGCCAGGGTTAATTTCGGTGGCGATGGGAAGGGGGATGATTCGTAGTTCCGCAGGCGGTTTCTTTCGCCCCTTTAGGGCTTTTTTGTTGCTGGATGGCTTCCCACGGCTTACGGCGTGGGCTTTATTCTTTTGCCCCTTCGGGGCTGATTTCTGCGGGGCTTTCCCCAACGGGGATGATTTCGGTTTGGATTGCGTTGGCGAGTTGATGGTTGGAGTTCGCACGGTCGAGGGACGATCGACTGCTTACTCGTTTGCCGCCAACGGTAAATCGGCCAGTTGCCATTGGCGGACCAGGCGCTGGGCGCGAGTGTCGCCGGGAGTGGAGGCCAGGGTGCGCAAGTCTTCCGGATTGTCTATGTCGAAGGCAATGCCGGGCAGCGGGAGTACGACGCAAGGCTTGCCAGTGGCCTGCGCAGCCGCGTGGTGAGGTTTGAAACTGTCATTGCCGAAGCGTGCGGGAAACAGGCCTGCGGGACGCCGCCAAATAGCATTCGTGCCACGTCCGTCGGCGGCGGGAACCAGCACGGAGCCTTCGGTGGGAGCGGCGGCGATGATCCTTTCCAGTTCCGAGGACTGAATCAGCGGGATGTCGCCCGGAATCACCAGCGTGCTATCGACGCCCTGAGATTCGCAGAAGCGGGTCGCGGTTTCGATGGCATCGGTTTCGCCACGGTTGGCGTTGTCGGGGATCACGGTGAAATGAAATTGGTGGGCCAGCTGAATGGCGAATGGATCGCTTGTGACAATTCCAACTTCGGGACGCTGACGCCATCCGGCCACAGCCTTTCAGCACGTCAAGCAGCATGGCTTGCGCCAGTTCAGTGCGCGTGGGCTGGTCGAGTATGGCGGCAAGGCGTTGCTTGGCGCCGGAAAGATTTTTGACCGGGACCAGAATCATGAGCAGGTCCGATCCGGCATGGGCGGCGCTTTCGGCGGAAAACAAAGCCAGAGTCTGGCGGGCCAGATCAGCCTTTTCACTGGCAGTACTCATGATGGTGTTGGCGCAATGGACGCGGAGCCCCGGCTTCTGCAGAGTCTTCGGCGGCTTTGGCGTCGCGGTTGTCGACCACCAAGATGTCCAGAAATTCCTTGTAGGCCTGAGCCACGCCGGCGATAGAGACGGGCAATCCCTGAGCGGCCATCAGAATATCCGGCAGGTCCCGAGACCGCTTTCGTGCCGATGATGGGGCTGATCGCGACGACCGGGGCACTGGTTTGCTTCAGAGCCTCGACGATGCCCGGCACGGCAAGAATTGGACCAATGCTGGTGACGGGATTGCTGGGGGCGAGGAGCACGACCGTGGCGGACGAGGATGGCGTCGATCACTCCGGGAGCGGGTTCGGCCTTATCCACTCCGGCGAAGCGGACCGAATTGACGGGATCCTGATACCAGCGCTGCACGAAATATTCTTCAAAGCTGAGTTCGCCGATTGGAGTGTCGACCCTGGTCTCGACGCGCGCATTGCACATGGGGAGAATGCGCGATTGGACACCCATCTTGGCGGCGATTTCGGCGGAGACTTCGGTGAGAGTTTTACCTTCGCGGAGTAATTTCGTGCGGAGAAGGTGGACGGCGAGGTCGCGATCTCCGGCGTGAAACCAGATGGGCTCGCCCAATTCGCCCATGGCTTGCAGACAAAAAAACGTGTCGCCCTTCACGCCCCATCCGCGTTCTTTGCTGAGCAGCCCGGCAAGAACGTAAGTGATGGAATCGAGGTCGGGGGAAACGTAGAGTCCCCACCACTCGAGATCGTCACCGGTATTAACGATGATTGTGAGGTCTTTGGCGGGGACGATTTGACGCAGGCCATCAACAAACTTGGCGCCGCCCGTGCCTCCGGTGAGCACGACGATCATGCGGCCATTGTCCTTTTTGCGTAACCTTCGCGATCAGCGGCGGCGCGGACTTTTTCAGAAAGCAAGCCGGGACGCGTGGTGATGGCGTTCAGAAATTCAGGATAAACCGGCAAACGCTGGCGCAGGAGATACCCTTTCGATTCCGTGCGGGCTTGCAATTGCGCCAGGTGCGGCCAGGGCTTTTCGGGATTGATAAAGTCCGGAGTAAGGGGCGAAACACCGCCCCAGTCGTTGATTCCGGCGTCAAGAAGTTCGTCGTAATAGGGCGCGGAAAGATTCGGCGGAGCCTGCAGGTTCACTTCCGGCATGAGGAGGCGGGCCACCGCGACAGTGCGCAACATTTCTCCACGGGTGGGTTCGGGCCAATCGCGCATAGGAATACCGGGCTTGGCACGGAAGTTCTGCACGATCACTTCCTGAATGTGTCCGTAACGGAGGTGCAGTTCGCGGATAGCCAGAAGGGTGTCTACCCGGTCTTCTGGAGTTTCGCCGATGCCGATCAGCAGGCCGGTGGTGAAGGGGACGGATTGCTTGCCTGCTTCCTCGATGGTGCGCAAACGTTTCGCCGGAATTTTGTCGGGGGCGTTGTCATGGGCGAGTCCAGGGCCGAGCAGAGTTCGTACTTGTGGTTTCAAGCATCAGGCCCATGCTGGGCGAAACGGCGGCGAGGCGAGCGATCCACTCAGCGCTCAGCAGGCCCGGATTTGGATGCGGGAGCAGAGTGGTCTCGCTGCAAAATTTTCTGGCACATCGCTTCCAGATATTGCAGCGTCGAGTTGAAACCCAAATGACGAAGGGTAGCCCGCATTTCGGGGAAAAGTAGTTCCGGCTTGTCGCCAAGGCTGAACAGGGCCTCGGTACAGCCCATTTTCTCGCCTGCCTTAGCGACTTCAAGGACTTCGTCCGGCGTCATGGTGTGGGCGCCGGGTTCGCCGGGATCGCGGCGGAAGATGCAATAGCCGCAATAATCGCGGCAAAGATTGGTCAAGGGAATAAAGACCTTGCGCGAATAGGTTATGACATCGGGCTTGAATCGCTGCTTCGCCGCCAGGGCGGCGGTGAGGAGCGATGGGAGTTCGTCATCTGAGCAGACAATGAGCTGGCAGGCCTCTTGGCGTGAGAGCGGCAGACTGTGGCGCAATTCGTCGAGAAATGCCGGCGATAGTTTTTCTTGTGGTGCGATGTTGTCTCTTGCGCTCAAGCCTGCGAACCTCGCTCAGTTGCGAGTATGAAATTCTCGTGGGCAGCCGGGGCTGATGCGGCGAACGGAAAAGTGAGTTTCGTGACTCTGTTTCCTGCGCTCCAGGCTGCTTGGGATGACAGAGTTTGCATAGGCTCTCTCGCTCGTGCACTCACGTAAAAGAACAGAATCGACAGGAGAATGATACATGAGGTCAATCGGGAACGCCTTGCTCGCGGCGTCCGCTCATTTTCCCAGAGCATCGCATGAGTGATATAAGACGATAGCGATATCAGGGTCTTCATGAGCGTTACGTCAGCAGAATTCCGCCAGGCTCTGGGCTGTTTTGCGACCGGAGTAACCGTCATTACGGTGGATGATGAAGGACAAGTGCAAGGCATGACCGCCAATGCCTTTGCCTCGGTTTCGCTCGATCCGCCGCTGGTGCTGGTATGCGTGGATCATCGTGCACGAACTCACGCCCACCTTCATGCCAAGAAGCGGTTTGGAGTGAATGTGCTGGCGGAGGACCAACAGATCATTTCGGAATACTATGCGCGCGCTGCCCAGGATCATGGCCACGCGGAGCGGGACGCGAGTGCACGATTCGACCGAACGGCACACGGAACTCCAGTGCTTAATGGCGCCCTGGCTTACCTGGAATGCCGGCTGCATACATCGCAGGATGCGGGCGACCACACGATTTTTATCGCAGAAGTCGAAGAAGTTGTGGTCCGGGAGGGCGATCCGCTGCTTTACTACCGGGCCCAATACCGGGCCATTCAAGAAGCCAAGAAGTAGCGTTTGGCACTACGAGACTTTCCAGCAAGCACCGAACTGAGGGGGGAAGCTTTATGGCAAGCCGGAGACAATTCATGCGCACACTGTCTGGTGCGACGGCGCTTGGGGTTACAACCGACGTCAGCAAGCTGGGAAGGATGCGATGGCTACGGATGGCCACCACCATGCCGGACACCGGCGCGCACGACCGCCTGCAACCCGAGTGGTACCGCCGGAAGATCGCTCAGCTGCAGCAGAAGATGAAGGAACGCAAGCTCAATGCGATGCTTCTGCTGGATGCAACCAACATCATCTACACCACTGGGTATTTTCATCTTTCGACGGAACGTCCTGTTGCCGCCCTGATTCCGGAGTCGGGAGATCCGGTTTTATTCATTCCTGAACTTGAGGTTGATCAGGTCCAACTCTGGTGGGTGAAGGACTACGAATCGTATTTCGATTTTCCGGGACCGGTGAACCGGGTGCGCTGGATCTTCGAACGGGTAGCGAAGCGCGGATTGTCAACCGGGAGGATTGGGGTCGAGGAGCCTCGACCGGGCCGGATGCATCAAATAAAGCAGGGAGCTCCCAAGGCTGAGATTGTGGATGCGGGAGACCTGATCGAGGAGTTGCGCTGGGTCAAAGATGAAGGCGAGTTGCGCATCATGCGGCGAGCGATGTACTTCGCCGACTTCAACGTGCAGGCGGGACGCGACTTCGTGCAAAACAATGGCAGCGTGACCGAAGACCAAATCCTGAAAGCCAGCGCTGACGCGGTCGCGGACAAAATGTCAAAAGAACTGAACGATGTGGTGGGTGTTGGAATCGATGCGCCTTTCGGCGGTTTGGTGCCGTTTGGCAAACGCTCGGCGATCCCACATGCGGTCCCGAGTAGGGACCGGCTGAAATCGGGTGACGCTCTGATCCTGAGTTTCGGCGCGCAAGTGGGAGGCTACAACGTCGAGTGTGAGCGGTCATTTTGTGTGGGTAAGCCGACCGACTATGCGAAGCGTTTGTACGATGCCATGCTGGCGGCTCATGACGTGGCGGCAGAGAACATGAAAGAGGGCGCCGTAGCCGAGGAGGTCGATAAGAAAAGCCTGGATCAAATCCGCAAGGCGGGGTTCGAGAAGTTTCTGAGGCATCGTGCCGGCCACGGAATTGGTCTTGAAGGCCACGAATCTCCCTGGATTGCCGAGGGGGACAAGACGGTACTTGTCCAGGGAATGACGTTCAGTTGCGAGCCGGGTGTCTATGATCCGGAATGGGGTGGCTTCCGGCATTCGGACACGGTCGTGGTTCGCAAGGACAAGGGCGAAATATTAAACACCTACCCCACGCGGCTTGAGGACATGATCATCGAAATATGATTGATGCAACGACTCCGCCGCGTGGAAGACGAATTGGAGAATGAAAATGGAAAACAAGACTGAAGAAAAGAAGATTGTCAAACCGGAAACAGAATGGAAAAAGCAGTTGTCACCCGAGCAATATCACGTCGCCCGGGAGGCAGGAACAGAGCCGGCGTTTACGGGCAAATACTGGAAGACCAAGGATCCCGGCACCTATGCGTGTGTCTGCTGTGGGCAGCCGCTGTTCAGCTCGGACACGAAGTTTGAGTCAGGCACGGGATGGCCGAGTTTCTTCAAGCCGGTGGACGAATCGGCGGTCGTAAACCATACCGATCGGAGTTATGGAATGGCGCGGACGGAGGCTCGTTGCTCGCGTTGCGACGCTCACCTGGGGCATGTTTTTGAAGATGGGCCGACGCCGACTGGATTGCGCTACTGCATGAATTCCGCGTCCCTGGATTTGAAGCCGGCTGGGCCGGACAAGAAATAAATAAAGAAGCGAAGCAAAAAACCAGAGTCAAATGCGGCGGGCGAGGGCGCCCGCCCTACATTTGACTCTGGTGAAATTAATTAAGCTCCTGCGACCGCGGCGGCCGCTTTGGGCTGCTCTTGAGCAGCCTGCTGCTTGGGTTGCTCAGCCTGCTTGGCCTGTACCTGCTTCTGTTCGACAGCTCGGACCTGCACGCTGCCTTTCAGAATGGCCCCGTCCTCGACGCTGATGCGCTGTGTGATCACGTCGCCCGTCAGCGAACCTTCGCTGCGGATCTCCAGCCGATCTGTGACCTGAATGTTGCCGTGAACTTTGCCCAGGATGATTACTTCGCGGGCGCTGATGCTGGCGGCGACGCTGCCGTTGCGGCCGATGGTTACGCGGCTATCGGTCAAATTGATCGTTCCCTCGACCTTGCCGTCGATGTAGAGCGATTCGGAGCCGGTAATTTCGCCTTTTACTACCAGCGAACGTCCGATGGTGGCCTGATCTACCGGAATTGTGACTGCTCTGGCCGGCGCGAAAGTCTGGTTCGAAGAAGGCTGTTGTTTTTGAGAATCTGATGGCTGCAGCATCGGGTGCGGCGCTCCTTTAAGTTTTCCGCGCGGCTGCACAACGGACGATGCCGCATGCGGCGGGTGTCTGAATATTAGACAATTTCTAATGTGACTATCGCATGGGGACGCGAAATGGAGCAGGTTACGGAAGAGCGAAAGTCGGCCATGTACTGCCAGTAACTTACGAGTTAAACATGCAGGATGGAAGTGTTCATACGCAAACCTTTTGACTGCTTTGATTCCTCTTAAGCATCTGCCACAAGCTCGATGAAGCAATTCTGAAAAAGTGCAACCGAATGGTTGCTTTTCGCTGGCGTTCAAATTAATATGCAACCTGGAGGTTGCGTGATATGAATCGATCGGGTTGAAAAGCGTATTGAGCTCAAGGCGTCAGTTTCCCGAGTGTGGCGCGCGTTGACGGACTATCGAGAGTTTGGCGAATGGTTCCGGGTGGAACTTGATGGCCCGTTTGTTGCGGGCGCGGTATCAACCGGGCACATTACCTATCCCGGTTACGAACATCTGAAGTGGGAAGCCGTGGTGCAAAAAATGGAGCCCGAACGGGTGTTCTCGTTCACCTGGCATCCTTATGCGGTCGACACAAAAGTCGATTACTCCAAGGAGACGCCCACGCTAGTCGAATTCCGGCTGGAGAAAACCGCGAAGGGCACGCTGCTTCTGCTAACCGAGTCCGGCTTCGACAAGATCCCCAGCGACCGCCAGCTTGAAGCGTTTCGCCGGAATGACGGCGGCTGGACAGAGCAAATGAAGAACATCGAGACTTATGTCGCACAAAAACCGTAGCGGCATGGCTGCGAGGCGGCAAGCTCATGCACCGGTTTTTGCCGCGCTGGGCGACGAGACGCGGTTGTCGCTGGTGGTGAAGCTGAGCGGCGGGCGGCCGTGCTCAATTTCCCAGTTAACCGAAGGCTCGCGGCTGACGCGGCAGGCGATTACCAAGCATCTACGGATCTTGGAGGGGGTGGGAATCGTCCACAACATCCGTTCGGGCCGGGAGAGCCTGTTCGAATTTGTTCCGAAGCCTATTGATGAGATGAAGGAATATCTTGAGTTCGTCTCGTTGCAGTGGGACCAGGCTTTGGGGAGACTGAAATCGTTCGTTGAAGATTGAAAGACTGGAACGTTTTTAGGCCTGCAGCGCCTGGCCTAGCTGCTCCCACTCGGCCATCCGGCTTTGCAACTCGCTTCGTGTGGAGCCCAGCGCCTGGCTGAGCCGCTGGGTTTCTTCAGCGTTGACGAAGGTCTGCAAACCGGCTTCGTATTCGGCGATGGCATCCTCGAGCCGATTGATCTCTGCCTCAAGTTCATGAAGGCGGTCCTCCATCTGTTTGCGCTTGATGGGATTGAGACGCTTGCCCGCGGCATCCTCGGAATTCGACTTCTGAATGTTGGAATTGCCATTCGCGCCATTTGAAGGCTGAGAATTCGACGCCGAGATGACGGCCTTCTGCAACTCGGCGGCGCCTCCTTCCTTGCGCCAGCGATAGTCTTCGTAGTTGCCGGGATAGACTTCGACGCGTCCATCGCCAACTTCGAAGACTCGCGTGGCCAGCTTGTCTATGAAGTAGCGGTCGTGGGAAACGAAGACGACGGTTCCGGTGTAGTCGCTCAGGGCTTTGAGCAGGACGTCCTTGGCGCGCATGTCGAGATGGTTCGTCGGCTCGTCCAGGAGAAGGAAATTCGCCGGATGCATCAGCATGCGAAGCAGGGCATAGCGGTTGCGCTCGCCGCCGGAGAGCACGCCAATGCGTTTGAAGACGTCGTCGGCGGAGAACAAAAAACAACCGAGCAAGCTGCGCAGTTCGGTCTGTGTGGAACGTGGCGAGATTTCGCCGAGATCGTCAAGGATGCGAGCATCGGGATCGAGTTCTTTGTACTGGTCCTGGGCGAAATAATCTGCCTGAACGTTGTGGCCCAGCTTGTATTCGCCTTGAGAGAGCGGCTCGGTCTGCGACAACAGCTTGATCAGAGTGGATTTGCCTGCGCCATTGACTCCGACCAGCGAGATGCGGTCGCCGCGCTCAATGATGAAATTGACATCGCGAAAGACGTCCTTTTCGCCGTAGGATTTTGCGACGCCAACGAACTCGGCGACGATCCTTCCGCCGGGCTTGGGTTGCGGAAAGGAGAAGTGAATGGTCTTTTCTTCCTCGGGCAGTTCGATGCGCTCGATTTTTTCCAGTTCCTTGATACGGCTCTGTACCTGCTTGGCTTTGGTTGCCTGATAGCGGAAGCGGTTGATGAAGACTTCGAGCTGCTCGATACGCTCACGCTGGTTGCGATAAGCCGCTTCAAGCTGCTCGAGGCGCTGGGTCTTCGCGCCGAGATACTTTTCGTAGTTGCCGTGATAAAGATGAACCCGCTTGTTCCAGATTTCGGCAATTTTGTTGATGGTGACGTCGAGGAAATAGCGGTCGTGCGAGATCAGCACAAACGCATAGGGATAATTGCTGAGATATTCCTCCAGCCAGTTGCGGGCTTCGAGATCAAGATGGTTGGTTGGCTCGTCCAGCAGTAACAGGTTGGGTTGTTGCAGCAGGAGCTTGACCAGAGCGATGCGCATCTGCCAGCCGCCGGAAAATTCTTCGGTCTGCCGGGTCCAGTCTTCCTTGCGGAAGCCCAATCCCGAGAGCACGGCACCGACTTGCGCCTCAATGGCATATCCGTCACGACTGGTGAATTCGTGTTCGAGGCGCTGATAACGCTCCGCTACTTGCGCATACTCGGGAGATGCGTGATCGAGCTCCGACATGCGCCCGGTGAGCTCTTCCATCTCTTTTTCCATGGCGCGCAGTTTGGAGAAGACAGACATGCACTCGGCGAACACGGTGCGTCCGGAGAGAGCGAGACCGTCTTGGGGAAGGTATCCGGCGCTGATCCCCTTAGCGCGGTTGACGGAGCCATAGTCGAGGCTTTCCGATCCCGCCAGGATTTTGAGCAAAGTGGACTTGCCAGTGCCATTTGCGCCCACCAATCCCACGCGATCGCGAGGGGTGATCATCCAATCGGCGCCTTCGAAGAGGAGCTTGTGGCCAAAGCGCTTGCCGGCTGAGGAGAGCTGGATCACAGTTCAATCGTCTCATGAGTGGGGGATTTGATGAAGGTGGGCTGTTGTTTTGGGAAGTGTCATTCTGAGCGGAGTTGAAAGGATCGCGGCCGTGCAAGTTAACCATTGGCGCCTTGGATTTCGGGCGGTTACTGTGTGGAAGGTTCGATCGTTGTACACGCCAGATCCTTCACCGGCTGAAGCCGGGTTCAGGATGACGCCGGGGATTGGGAGGGCTGGATTTGGCAGCGATCGTAAAGAGCGCGCTCAAGAGTGCATGGGAGGGAATAGGGGTGCTTCGACTGCGTCGAAACGGTCGCGAGCGACCGCCCTGACTTCGCTCAGCATGACAAATGGAGAGTGGGTTTTTGCGGCAGGACTGAAGTGTGCCCTTCCCGAGAAAGGGCGGGACGCCCTCACGACGGGCGCGGTTTCAAGCTTATTGCGCGGCGACGGCTTTCAAGGCGCCGAGTCTTTCCATCGCGCGGTCGATGACCGCTTGCAGTTCGCGGGCGTACTTGGCCTCGCGGCCTTTCGCCAGGATCTTCCTGGCTTCATCCGGGCTAAACCACCTGGGATTGCGTCCCATTTCTGAAGGATCTTCTTCCCGCTGCACTTCAAGCAGGAACGCCTTGATGACGTACTCGCGGACGCCCGGAGGCTTCCAGAAAACTCCCTTGGAGTGGATGTAAAGGCACAAGTGCCGGGACCCGATGTTGCCGCTGACGCCGGCTTCCTCCCAGGCTTCACGCTCGGCAGCCTGTCCGTGAGAGAGGGAGACCTCAGGATCACCCTTTGGGAAAGTCCACTTGTTTCCGCCATTTGTGTTGACGAGAAGAAACTCGACGGATGTTCCCTTGCGGCGGTAGCAGACAGCCGCCACTTGCAGGGGTAACGCGTGTTGTGGATTCCGTGCCGCACCCATTTTTTGAGGCCTCCCAAGAACTGTCCCGACAGCAATCCTAAGATTGATGTTAGTCCGAAGATATTTCAGGAGTATTAAAGTGCAACGAAAAAGGTGCAGAGCTGGATTACCAAAGAGTTATGGGCGGGTGACGAATGGGAGGCATGGTTCATTTTGGGGCAATGGGCCGGTTTCCAATTGATGTTTGCTATCGAGAATCATCGAAATGACGTTCTCGTCCCCGACGACGGTGTTGATCATCATGTGGTAAAGGCAGCGGGTGGGCCAGTCGGCGCCGAAGTAGTGCTTCACAAATTCGATGCGATCGCGATCGACTGTATCGACCAGTTCTTCGGCTTCTCTTTGGTTGTGTCCGATCAAAGCCAGCCGTCGCACTTTTTCGGCGCGCGGGGCATAGAGGAAAACATGGAACGCGTCGCCTTGCGCACGCAGAAAGTAAGGTGCGCCGCGTCCTACGATTACGCAGTTTCCTGCTGCGGCGGCCCGGGTCATCACCTGCTGACCGATGGCGACGAAGCGGTCCGCATCGAAGGGTTCGCTGCCCTTCATTGGTGCGCTGCGTTCATAGCTGCCGCGCCAGAACGTCTTGGCTAGACGATGAAAGGTGCTGTCCAGCCGCTCGTCGCAGTACATCACGGCGGATTGGTCGACTTGAGCTTCTTTGGCAATCTCCGCGGTAAGGGCCTGGTCCCAGAGTTTCCAGCCGAGGCGGCTGGCTATTACGCGCGCGATTTCCGCGGCTCCGCTTCCGAATTCACGTTCTACCGTGATGACGCGAAACACAGTGCCCCCCGCAAAGGATGGATTCTATCCCGCTCGATACCATCAAGGGAAGAGCTTGACCATCTTGCGATTCATATAGCGACTCGATCCCTACCTTCTTGCGAGAGTGATGGCATCAATTCCGCTCCGAGATGTGTCTTAGTGGACAGCCATCTGACCACCGGTAGGCGGCCGTTTCATCAGGAAAACAAATGGGACCAGAATGAGAATGGCCACTCCCAACAGCCAGAAATTATCGATGTAGGCGAGCATGGTGGCTTGGCGGAAGAAATTACCCTGCAATAGCCCGTATGCCTTGTGCGCGGCCTCTGAAGCTGAAAACCCTCTGGATTCAAGGGCTCGCGTTGTTCCCTGAATCATCGACTGCACTTGCGGACTCGCCGCAGAAATATGACTCGACATGCGGCTCAGATGGTACTGCTGTCTGCGGTCCAGCATGGTCGTGACGATCGAGATGCCTACGCTTCCGCCGATGTTACGGGCCAGATTCATGAGACCCGACGCGGCATTGTTCTTGTTCTTGGGCAGGAACGCATAGGCGGCGGTGTTGATGGGGACGAACAGGAATGCCAGACCCGCGGTCTGAATAAGCCGGGCGTAGACCATGGTGCGGAAGTCCACTCCCAGAGTGAAGTTGGTCATGTGGAACAATGAGAAAGAGAGCACGACAAGGCCGCCCATCATTAACTTGCGGGCGTCGAAACGGGAGAGCATAAAGCCCACCACGGGCATCAGGAACATCAGGCTGAAGCCGCCCGGTAGCAATGCCAATCCGGCCTGTTGTGCGGTGTAGCCCAACATGGTCTGCATGAAGAGTGGCAGCAGCACGGTGCTGCCGAGCAGGGCAAAGCCCAGCATGAACATCAGCAGATTGGAAGCCGCGAACGTCCGGTTGGTGAACAAATGCAAATCGATGACTGGATCTTTGTGCTTCCACTCCCAGTAAATCAGGAACAGCAGGGAAGACGCTGCGATCACGGAAAGTACAACGATGAAGTTCGACTCGAACCAGTCATCGCGCTGTCCCTTGTCCAAAACAACCTGGAGCGTACCCAAACCCAAAGCCACCAGACCCAAGCCAATGTAGTCGATACTTGTTTCCGAGAGCTTCTTGCGCTCCATTCGGGGCGGGTCGTGAATGAGACGCTGGGTCAGGATGAGAGACAAAATTCCCACCGGAATGTTCAGCAGAAATATCCAGCGCCAGGTGAAATTGTCCGTAATCCAGCCCCCGAGAGTTGGACCGATGGCGGGCGCCAGGACCACTGCCAGGCCGTAAACAGCGAACGCCATGCCGCGTTTCGCAGGTTCGAAATGTGTCGGCGAGGATAGATTGTTCGCTGGGCTGCAGTCCACCGCCTCCCGCGCCCTGCAAAACGCGAAAGAAGATCAGCATGCCCAGGTTCGGCGCCAGCCCGCATAAAAACGAGCTGATGGTAAAGACGGCGACGCAGCTCATGTAGAAACGCTTGCGTCCGATGATGGAAGAGATCCAGCCACTCAACGGCAGAACGATGGCGTTAGAAACCAGATAGGAAGTCAGTACCCATGTGCTTTCGTCCGTGCCGGCGGAAAGACTCCCAGCGATGTGCGGCAACGCGACGTTGGCTATGCTGGTATCCAGCACTTCCATGAAGGTCGCCAGCGTGACCGTTATCGCGATAATCCAGGGATTGATTGCCGGGCGCGGGAAGGCAGCGCCATCCATGGTAACGGCCGCCGAACTCATCGCACCCAGACCTTGGGTTCGACCGACATTCCGGGCCGCAAAATGTGTTCCTTGGTTTCACCCGGATCGAAGGTAATTTTCACTGGGATTCGCTGCACCACTTTCACATAGTTGCCAGTGGCATTTTCCGGGGGAAGCAGGCTAAACAGCGCTCCGCTGGCTCCGGCGACGCTTTCGACATGCGCGTTATATTTCTTGCCGTAAGCATCGACTGAGATGGTTGCTCGTTGTCCGGGCCGCATCAGCCGTAGTTGGCTCTCCTTGAAGTTGGCAGTCACCCAGATGTCGTCCAGGTTGATGATCTTCATCAGTTCCTGACCAATCGAAACGTTTTGCCCTACTTCAACCGTACGATTGCTCACGATGCCATTGACCGGCGCAACCAGGCGCGCGTATTGCACATTGAGTATGGCCTGATCCAATTGCGCCTTCTTCTGCTGCGCCTGGGCTATGGCTGCCTGGGCGCGTGCCCGCATTTGAGCATTCTGTTGCGGACCCGTCTCCGCCGCTCGCAGGTTGGCATCCATTTGATCTCGTTTGGCTTGGGCCTGCGTTACCTGCTGTTCTGCGGCAGCCGCTGAGGCCCGTGCAGCGGCTACGCCGGCAGCACTGGACCGGGCTGCAGCGACTGCCTGGTCGTACTGCTGATGCGAGATTTCCTGCTTATCCACGAGTTGCTTGTAGCGGCCTACGTCGTTTTGAGCCTTGATGTCATTGGCAATAGCTTGCTCCAGTTGTGCCCGCGCAGCCTCGAGTTGCTGACGCGCCATCGAAACCCCGGCGCGCCCACCTTCGACTTCGGCCTGAGCCGAGGACAATTGGCTGCCTGTATTGACCGTGGTAATGGGTACATTTACCTGCATGGACTCTGCCGTCGCCAGCGCGTCCTGGTAGGCAGCCTTGGCACTAGCCACGGCAATCTCATAGTCCTTGGGGTCGATCTCGACCAGAGGAGTACCGGCTGTTACATATTGGTTATCGTTGACCAGTAGTTTGGCCACGTGCCCGGATACGCGAGCGCTGATGGCGTTCAGGTGACCATCAATCTGCGCATCATCGGTAGACTCGTAACTGCCGAGATAGCGCCATAGAAAAAATCCCGCCACCAGCAGAACAATCGCGCCCACAATCATGGCAAGGCGAAAACGCGGGTTGCGCGAAGCCTGCCTCCAGTGAAGATCCCTGTCAGATGCGGGTAAGGGAGGATGTTCCCGAGTTTCAACCGGAGGCGTGTCGTTCACTTTGGTTTCTGTGCTTGATTCCATATTACTTACCCTTCAGATATTGTCGTACGCCTTCTTCCGCGTAGCCCATGGCTCGTACCAGTTCGATTTTGGCCAGGTTATGGGAGTACAAACTGGAAATATAGCTTTCATGGGCCGCGGCTACCGACTCCTGGGCCTGCACAACTTCCAGATTGTCTGTGACCCCGGCGGAAAATCTATCGTGAGCCTGGGTCAGGGTCTGCTCCGCCAGATCGACCGAACTGCGCGCTACTTGCACTTGTTCGTCCGCGGCCTGCAAGTCTAAGAGAGCCGTCCGAACTTCGTATTCTATCTGTCCGCGCAGATTCTCCAGACTTGCCCGATTTTGCTGCAACGTCGCATCCGCTTGCAGAACATCGGCGTGCACCTTGCCACCCTGAAAGATGGGGATATTCACCCGGCCCGCAACGGTAAATGTGCCGTGAGAATTTGCCGGAGTAACTCCCAAGTCCCCGTAGTCGGCATTCACATCAATCGTCGGAAAGTATTCGGCGAATGCGCCTTTCCGATAGTGCTCCGCCGCACGCACCTGTTGCACCGCAGCAAGGTAATCGGAGCGCGATGAATAAGCGCGTTGCAGGCTCTCCTCGATTCCTTGGGTTGCCAGAGAATCATAGGGCGCTTTGGAAGCGAGGGTAATTTCCTGACCGACCGGCAATCCGATGGCGCGTACCAAAGCGAGCTTTTGCTTGGCAAAGTCGTTTCGGGAGACGATCAGCTGCTGCTGCCGGTTTTGCATCTCCACTCGCGCGCGCAGAGTGTCGATTGCCGGACTCAAGCCTGCGGTCTGCTGATCCGACGCTTTGTCGTAAAGCGCCTGGCTATTTTTCAACTGAGCTTCAGCAGTTTCCACCCGGGCCGCTCCGGACAGCGCAACCAGGTAAGCATTGCCGGTCGCCAGGACTACCAGATCGCGGGCATCTTTGTAGCTATGGTGGGCTGCCCGCTCGTCCTCAGACGCGCCGCGTTCCCGGTTCAAGGCCTTCAGATTCAGAATGGATTGGGTGAGATACACCCGCGCGTCGAAGAATCCGTAAGGTCCTACGATGGTCGGGAATCCCGGGAATCGCAAACCTTCAGCCGCGAGGTTCTGTTGGGCTGCATTTTCGCTTATCCGGGCCTCCACATTCGGCAGCAGGGCGCTCAGTTCTTTCCATTTTGTCCCCCGCGCGGCGATGGTGTTGTAAGTTTGCAGGAGTACGCCAAGGTTGTTCTTCAAGGCGAGGTCGATCGCTTCCTGGAAGGTAAGGGACACCGGCTCGGGTGAGACTTTGCCCTGGGCCACACTCCCGGAATATGGACTCTGATTCGAGGGGAGAGCTGATTTGTGCCGCGCCCGGCGTTGTTTCCTGAGTCGGAGACGAGTATCCAGTGTTTTGTGCCGACATTCGCCCAGGTAACGTTACTACCAGGCAAAAGATCGCGGCGGCAGCAGCGATCTGCGGTCCTGTTCGGGAGGATGGTCTGGAATTCGGTTCTTCCATAGCGAGCAGAGGTGCGGAAAGCAATCGATACAATAAGTTATCTTGATTCCCGGAGCGGCATTATAGATGCAAACCATTGCTTGTCGAGGCCAAGGGGCGGGGAACCACTCCAGGTTTACAAAAATTTGCTTTTCATGGAGGGATACTGTTGCATCTAAACGACTAATTCAATGTCCCATGGAGGATTGTTTTGAAAAAACTCAGCCAACTTATGGTGCTGGTGTTGCCCTTTCTCATTCATAGTACCGTTCATGCACAGCAGTTTGACGCGGCGTTCGGGTTCGGCACCGTGCTGGCACCCTCGGCATCCAGTGCTACTGGAAACCATGCCCCGGTGAGTTTAAGTGGCGGCACCTATCCGGTTTTCAGCGCCGACATCCTTTTGAAGAACCAGTTTGGCGTGAGTGGGGAACTCGCCTGGAGAGCCAGCCGGAATCTCTATGCAGGGTTCGCGCCGGAACGGCCGCTCTTCTATGATTTTAACGGCATTTACGCTCCAAAATTGGGCAAACATGCGGCTGCGGAACTTGAGGCGGGTATCGGGTGGGAAAGCATCCGCTTCTATCAGGGATTCACCAGTTGTGGCGCCATCAGTTGCACTGACTTCGTAAGCAGCAATCATTTCATGGGTCACTTTGGAGGCGGCATCCGTTATTACATCCACGGCCACCTGTTCGTTCGACCAGAAGCGGACCTCTATCTGATCAAGAACAACCAGGAATTCAGCTCACCGACGGCGGGCCGGGTTGGAGTCTCCATCGGTTATACGTTCGGTCCGGGTTTCTAAAGGGAATTTTCATCCTCCGCCCCGGGGGCGACATTGCCCTCGGAGCGGGGATGAAAGGGCTTAGCGAGGGGCTTGTGAGGCTCTTCGCAGAAACCGGCGAATCCCGAAGTCATAGAGAGCGGCGCCCAGAAGCCCTCCCAACAGGGGAGCTACGACGGGAACCCACCAGATACGCTCTCCGTCGGTTATACCGTTGTTGTGGAAACCAGCGACCACGGTGAACAGACGGGGACCGAAGTCGCGAGCGGGATTGATCGCATAACCGTGCATCCCTCCAAAGCTAATGCCAATCGCCACCACTACAAGCCCAATCATCAGCGGGACCAGATTCGCTCCCGGCGGCGTGTTGAATTCATCGGTGATGGCGAAAATGAGGAGCAGCAACAAGCCAGTTCCGATTACCTGATCGAGAAACCCTGCCTGCAACAAAGCGGGGAACGCTGGAAATGTCGTAAAAACCCCGGCAGTTTTTTCCAGTTGCGGATCCACCTGATGAAAGGCCGGAAGATAATTTTGATAGACCAGGGCCGCGGCTACAAACGCACCTGCAGTCTGCGCAATGGAATACGGCAGTACTTTTCGCCAGGGAAATCCTCGAAATACCGCCAAGGTCAAGGTCACCGCCGGATTCAGGTGGGCTCCTGAGATTTTTCCGGCAATGTAGATGCCCATCGTTACCGCAAGTCCCCATCCAAGAGTGATGTTGGTGTATCCGCCGTGGACAATTTCACCTGGGGTTTGGGAAGGGAATAGCACGACCATGGCGACAACTCCCGTTCCCAGCAAAATCAGTACGAAGGTTCCGAGAAATTCGGCAATCAATTCCACCACCAGCGGGAACTCGGGGTTCATCAGGACTCTCCTGTATTTACAGGTCGAAAGGGCGCGACGTAGCATAGCAAAAATAGCTTATTGCGACGAATGACAGTGTTCGGCCCGCAATTCCCGCTTCACGTTGGCTTGAGCGTTTGTGGCGCGAAAAGGGTGGAATGTTAAGACTCCTTAGGGCGCGGGAGTGCATCTAACCATGTGCATCCAAAACTTCACAGGATTTTTTTACGACCAAAGGGTTTTCAGAAGTCGACCATGCGACCAATCAGTTTGAAAAATTGCCCATATTGTGGATGCTCGAAGATCTACGCCTCTAAATCCCTAAAGTTCAGCGATACCGTCTTTTGCCATGTTTTTCTTACGGCTTGTAAGGTGCCATATCTGCGAAGCGGCGGCACTTCCGTCCGATTTTTGTTCACACTCCCGATAATCCCGCGAGGAACATTGGCCCAGGGACCGCTCCATCCAAAGTCTTTCTTTCAAACGAGGGAAAAAAGCGTCCAGCCTGATTTGAGGCGAAAGATGATCATCTAAAGTTTGGTCGGATTCGAGTCTCGATCAAATCCAGTACTTCTTACCTGAAGGATCTTGCGTGGACGAACCGCGATTCCGTCATGTCGTCATTTCCGGCCGTGACTTTTTCTCTGGACGGTTTGGTGGTCGTAACATTATTCCTTTGTGTTAATTGTTAATGACACGACTGGCGGACCTTCGTGAATAGCGTTTGGGAATTCTGCGGTCCGGATCCTTTACGGTCTGAAGTGCCGTCTTCAGGATGAGCTTCGATGTAACTCTGCACCGCGGGATGGATTGCAGACAGAATATCTACGATCGGCACTATCTTTTTAAAATAGGCCGTGACAATTTAAAAAGACAGTGGGAGGAGTATCGATTTCTCTTATGGTTCTGATTCAAGCATTGGGGTGGGAGACGGGAATTGAACCCGCAACGTCCGGAGCCACAGTCCGGTGCTCTACCGATTGAGCTACTCCCACCGTGTCTCAAGATTATAGCAACTGGACTCGATCGACGAGAGGTGAAGGACCCAAGAACTGTTAGAGTTGCGCGTTGGGTTGCAGGTGAGTTGACTCAGGATTCCCGCGTGCCTCAAGAAGATTGAAGCAAAGCCGTCAGGAACGCCCAACACCTACATACTCGAAGCCCATGGCCCGCAGACGTACCGAGTCGAGAAGGTTCTTGGTGTCGACGATCACCGGGCGCTTGAGCAAATGCTTGATGCGATCGAAATCGAGGCCGCGAAATTCTGGCCAGCCGGTGCCGACCACCAAAGCGTCCATTCCTTCGGCCGCAGCGTAGGGTGTTTCGCAATAGTGGACGGTGCCATTCAATTGCATCCTGCGCTTCAGGAATCGCTACCGGATCGTAAGCACGAACCCGGGCGCCTTGAGCGACCAGATTTTTGGCCAGGTGCAACGAAGAAGAACCCGCGACGGAATTGGTGTTCGGCTTAAAAGCCAGACCCAATATTCCTACGTCCTTGTTCTGCACTGAATGCACCATCGTCGAGATTTTTTCCAGGATCCGGTCGGCCAGGCTGAAATTCACTTCGCGGGCCGCTGTGAGCACCTTCAGAGAAACACCCTTGCCCCGGGCCAGTTCGGCGAGTGAGTCCATGTCGGATTCAGCGAATAATCCACCCATGCCGGCGCCGGGCTGCAGGCAGCGAGGAGCGATTTTCTTGTCGAGCCCCAGCGCCAGAGAAAGGCTTACGGCATCGGCGTTCACGTGCTCACAGAGGCTCGATAGTTCATTGATGAAAGAAATCTTGGTGGCGACAAATGCAGTTGCCGACTCACGAACCAGTTCCGCAGTCTCGTGATTCGTGACGATGACAGGAACTCCGCGCATGACCAACGGGTGGAGTATCTGTTTCAACGCCAGCACTGCGTCGTTCGACGCGCTTCCGAGGATGATCCGGTCAGGCCAATTGAAATCTTCCATGGCGCAGCCGGGGGTGACAAAAACCGGTTGCGACACGATGGTCGCCTTCAATCCTGCTTCTTTCAGACGCTTTTCCACTCCGGTGGCAGTTCCGACTCCCACCGGCGTCATGATGGAAAGGATGGGCGGATGTGGCGCCAGGCGGGCGATTCGAATCGCCAGGTCGGCGAGATGGTCCGGCGTATCCTCAGCCAGGAAAATCACCTGTGCTTTCCGGGCAAATGATTCAATGTCGGTGGAGTAGGCGAGGCGTCCGGAGCGCACATTCCGCCTGATCACTTCAGTGAGGTTCTTCTCAAAGAACGGAACATTCCCCTGCGCCATTTCGACCATGCGAGAACTATCGGGATGGCAGCAGGTTACTGGAGTTCCGAAATCCGCCAGACAGGCCGAAACGATCGTGCCCAGATAGCCAGATCCGTAAACCCCTGTTTGCATGCGCCCCCCGGCTCGATGTCTCAAACCCGCGTGGGAAGCGGCGTTACGCAGCTACCCAACATCTTATGTACGCCCCGAAGCAGGCATTGGCAATAGACGGGAAGGTCATGTACCTCAGGCGGTAATTTCAGCTTTGGGGTGAGATGGATACGCGGACTGGTTCACTTTGAAGTTGATTGAAGGTCTGGAGAGTTCGAAGTTCGTTCGCGTTTCGCGAAGAGTGGTCTTCAGGCCTTGAAGGATCTTTTGTAAACCAATCGGAAACTTAGATCCGAACCGAAATCCGAAATGCATATGCATGTCTGTGAGAGTCACAGCGTGACCAGAACTCTGGGTCGTGCACGCCCGATCCTTCACAGCTGAATGGGTTCAGGATGAGGCCTCTGAAGGGCGAATTAAAAGTGGGGAGTGAAGGGCCCAGCCTCTGCACAATAACCGATCATCGTGGTGTCACCAGCTGGCGTCCCAAGCGAACTTCTGCCAGGTCTACCCAGCAATTTGGTTCCTCTTCGCGCACAAAAATCAGTTCGCTCACCGAAATGTCGCGACTTCCCGCAAAGTGGTTCCAGCGCTGGCTGGCGACCTGATAGGCCTGTTGTGCCTGCGACTCCACGCTCATCTTCACGATGGTCAGGTGAGGCATATAGGGCCAGTCTTCCGGCGACGCCAAAGCTCCCGTGTTCAGCCGGTCGTGCAGCTCACGCATCCGGTACGCCCCGCTGGCAACCCGGATGAAAACTGTCGCCGTCAGCGGACAGAACGTTTCGACTTCTCCAAGGGTGACGGTAAACGGTTCCACCTGACTGCAGATTTCTTCGAGAGTTTCGCGCGCGGCTGATTCGGTGCCATGGAGAATACGAGGCGGCAGCATAGTCAGATGAGCGGCAAGATGAGGATGTTCGGGATGCAGGTGACGCCGGAGGTCTTCGACGAATTCCCCGACCGGATTCCTGAGGTACGTCACCAAAGCGTAACGCGAGGTTGGAATCATCCCATCGAAATTATACCCCGTGGCCGTTAACGGCAGCGGATTTGCGAGTGAGACCAACGGGAAAAAGGTCAGATATAATTGAAAACAGATGTCCTTCTAACAGTCGGGGCGTAGCGCAGCCTGGTAGCGCACCTGCCTTGGGCGCAGGGGGTCGTAGGTTCAAATCCTATCGCCCCGACCAATATCCTTTGCAACAGCAAGTTCTGGGGCGCAGCAGTTGCAGTAATTTCAATGCTCGAAACGTAAGCAGAGATTCCTATGGAGAGGCCTCAGGTAGACCCCACAATTGACGAGTACCTCCGCAGGAGACTGATGCCAGTGGAGGGGGCGATCCCGCACCTCGCGGGAATCGACATGTACGGCAACTCCATCCCTGCTGGAATTGTGGGCGGGGACCTTTTTGAGTACATCAATTTTCAGCAGCGTTACAACATTGACGGGCGCATCGCGCGGGCCCTTAAGTTGTCCAAGCAATTTCTGGATGCCGCTGCCCGAGGGCCAAACTCCGCGAAACACGGTCGACGATCAGGTGCAGTGGTTGGAGTCCAGACCCGGTCACGACTCTACTGCGGCGGTCGAGTATCGAAAGGCAAAAAGCTCCGAGCAACTGAGAATTGCCGAAGATCTCGAGGAACTCCGTACAACTGCAGGAGTTTTAATAGTCGATGCCGAGGGGCACGGGATCATCTCGGCGAAAATTGCGTCAACCGTGCACGACACTTTTCACGCACTCATGCTTGCTGAACTGGATCGATACGGGAAAACAACCCCCGGTTTTTTCGAAAAGGTCAATCTCCGGTTGGCGCAGTCAGTCACCGCGCGCAACGCGTTGGGGCTGGATCCGCACGACAGCACTCGGGAGATCGCTACCATGTTGTACGGTGAAATGCGTCCCGAAGGGCATTTCCGATTCGTAAATTTTGGTCATCCGCCGCCACTAGTCTTTTCTGCGGAATTCGGCAGGTTCATGGAAATCGACGATGCCCGCATGGTGCAATTCCTTGCCTTGGGACTGGAAATTCCCGAAGACCATCCTGACCGTAACAAGTATTTTTCCATGAGCCTCCGGAAAAAGCAGGTGAACTCCTCAGATGTAGCAGAAATCACACTGATGAGTCCGGGAGATATTGTGTTCCTCTACACGGACGGAGTTTACGATGGCAGCGACCAGAATGATCGTCTGCAAATCGAACGCCTGATCCGTGATCACAAATGGGAGAGCGCGAGAGACATTTGTAACGTGGTTCTGGAATACGCGGTCAAGCAAGACGAGCACTTGAAACAGATCGGCGAAGTGGATCGAATTGATGACAAGACGGTGTTCATCATCAAACGAAGTTAGCTGCTTCAATCTGAATCGTCGTCGTTTTACTCCGGAGGAATTGGATCAGGTTCGGAAAGTTTTGTCCCGACTAACGCTGAAGTTCGCTGGACGTTTTCCTGCTATCTCATTGGACTTACAGCGAACTCTCTGGAAAAATGCTGTGAAAGCAACCTGGAGGCCCAGACATGATTCCGCTAAAAGTGAATGGAGTACAACGCTCCTTCGATGGTGATCCCGATCTCCCACTCCTCTGGTATCTGCGAGATGTTCTGGGATTGACTGGGACTAAATTTGGATGCGGCATGGCTCTTTGCGGAGCGTGTACCGTTCACCGGGATGGGAAGGCGATCCGATCGTGCGTGACGAGAATGAGCACGCTGACGGGAAAGGAAATTACCACCATCGAGGCGATTTCAGAAAATGGGCTCCATCCCGTACAGCAGAAATGGATCGAGTTCAACGTGCCGCAATGCGGGTACTGCCAGTCGGGGCAGATTATGCAAGCAGTGTCCCTGTTAAAAGAAAAACCCAAACCCAGCGACGAGGATATTGAGGCGGGCATGGCTGGGAACATTTGCCGGTGCGGAACCTACGAGCGGATTCGGGCGGCGATCAAGGCAGCTGCGGGAGAACAGGCATGAGCGACAACATTCTGAACGTCAGCCGTCGCGGTTTTCTTCAGGGAATGCTTTCCACGGGCGCCCTGATTCTGAGTGTACGACTTGTGCCCGATGTTTTATGGGCTGCCGAGACGTCGGCGGGTACGCATGCCGATAGCGCCGTTCTGCATCCCAGCGTGTTCGTTGGAATTGACACCGATGGAACCGTTTACATCGTCGCCCACCGGTCAGAGATGGGTACTAGCAGCCGTACGTCCGTCCCACTGATTCTGGCCGATGAACTCGATGCTGATTGGAAGAGGGTGAAATTGGAACAGGCGATTGGCGACCCGCGCTATGGCGATCAAGACACGGATGGATCGCATTCTGTCCGTAGCTTCTTCGAAGTAATGCGTGAAGCCGGAGCCACAGCACGCCTGATGTTGACTCAGGCCGCAGCTAAGCAATGGGGAGTTCCGGTCTCGGAGTGCCAATCCGATCTGCATGTAATCGTCCATCGTGCGAGCAACCGTAAGTCCGGTTACGGAGAATTGGCAGCATCCGCAGCGGTATTGCCCATCCCGAAGAAAAATGAACTTCAATTCAAACCGAAGAGCGCATGGCGATACATCGGCAAGGGTGTTTCCAGCTATGACCTAACTGACATTTGCACTGGCAAAGCCGGTTATGGAATGGATGCTCACGTTGACGGCATGGTCTACGCGTCAATCGAGCATCCTCCCGTGCTCGGTGGCAAGGTCAAATCCTATGACGAAAAGGCGCCGCTGCAGGTGAAAGGGGTGAAGAAAACCATCCCGATTAAGCCTTTCACGCCGCCTCACCTTTTCCAGCCGCTGGGCGGCGTGGCTGTCATTGCCGACAACACCTGGGCGACGTTTCAAGGACGCAAGAAATTGAACGTAACATGGGAAAACGGCCCGAACGCGAGCTACAACTCCGACCAATATAAGAAAGAATTACAGCAGACAGCACGTAAGCCAGGGAAAGTGGCGCGGAACATCGGTGACGTAGATGCTGTGTTTGCCAGAGGTGGAAAAATTGTCGAAGCGGAGTACTACGTCCCCTTGCTGACGCACGCTCCGATGGAACCTCCAGTTGCGCTTGCCGATTTTCGGGATGGAAAAGTCACGATCTGGGCATCCACTCAGAATCCGCAGGCGGTGCAGGAAACGGTAGCGGGCGAACTTGGCATACCCAAGGAAAATGTGATTTGCCACGTGCCCCTTCTGGGAGGAGGCTTTGGACGCAAATCCAAACCGGACTACGCGGCTGAGGCGGCGATCCTTTCAAAGACATTAGGCCGGCCGGTGAAGGTTGTCTGGAGTCGAGAGGACGACATCAAGTTCGGCTATTACCATGCCGTGTCCGCCATGTATATGAAAGCGGCGCTGGACGCGAAAGGAAAACCTACCGCGTGGCTCCAACGCTCGGTCTTCCCGCCTATCGGATCGACGTTCACATTGAATACGACGTACGGCGACGGAGGTGACTTAGGACAAGGGTGGACAGATTTGCCCTTCGATATTCCGCATCATCGCGCTGAGAATGGTCCAGCGGAAAACCATGTGCGCATCGGATGGTTCCGTTCGGTTGCGAACATTTATCACGCCTTCGCAGCGCAATCTTTTGCCGATGAACTGGCGCATACTGCGGGCCGCGACTCTGTGGAATACCTGCTTGATCTCATCGGGCCAGCGCGCGTTGTCGATGTCAAGGCTTCGGCCCCTGACTACGACAACTACGGGGAGTCGCCGTCCGTTTATCCGCTGGACACGGCCCGAATGAGCCGAGTCGTGCAAATCGCTGCCGAAAAATCAAGTTGGGGAAAACGAAAGCCGGGCAAAGGTGCCGGGATGGGCATCGCGGTCCACCGGAGCTTCCTGACCTATGTGGCGACAGTTGTCGAAGTTGAAGTGAACGACCAGGGTGAAGTGAAGATTCCTGTCGTGCACACGGCAGTGGATGCGGGCCTGGTGGTGAATCCGGAAGCAACGCGGTCCCAGTTTGAGGGTGCGGCCGTATTCGGAACCAGTATCGTTCGTAGTGGCGAAATTACCGCCAAGGATGGGGTAATCGAGCAATCAAACTTCGACAATTATCCGGTTGCCCGAATGAACGAAGCCCCGTACAAAACCAACGTCTACATTGTGGATAGCGACGCGCCACCTGCGGGTGTGGGCGAACCAGGAGTTCCGCCATTTGCTCCGGCGGTCTGCAATGCAATTTTCGCGGCAACAGGGAAAAGGATCCGCGAACTACCTCTCGCCAGAAACGTTACAAATGCATAGCTTTCCACCACCTGCGTCGGTAAACCGACCAGGGCTCGACTTTTGTCAGTTGTTCAGCAGGTGATGACACAATGAGGCCAGTGGTTCTGCAGAGGCCCCGCATGAAAGAAGCTGGGAGATGTGGGGCCTCGGCATATCGCAACTGGGATGAGCCTCCCTCCAATACTGACCTTCCTCCTTCTGCAACAAATCTGCCAATCGAGTGGGGAAGCAATGGCTCTTGAGTGCGGCTCTGGCTGGCACCACCGGGCCATTTACGTTTGAGGGGAATTAACCTACCCTCCTTTTGAGCATGGAATGTTAACGAACGTCCCAAGACTCGAACCTGGGTCTGGGACGTTGGTTTTTTCTTAGAAATCACGGAAAAATTAAAGGGTTAAAAGGTGTAGCGCCTTGCGGCGATCAGTGTCCCCGGGACATGGGACATGTACTTGCGGATGTGCAAATCCCAAAGGTTGTACAGGTTCCGCGCGTCGGAGCCTTCCGCAGTGGTTGCAACCTCACCATGAAGTAAGTAGCGCCAATCAATGGACTTACGGCGCTGTGCATTTTGTAATGAAAAGCCTTATTGAGCTCTAATCCAACGAAGAACTCGACGCTGCCTTCGGTTCCACAACCTTTCCACAGGGATGTGGTACACGAGATGTAGTTGGAAAACCGCGGAAAAACTGACTATCCCTCGGGCTCGACGCCCTCAAAAGCTCTCGATTCAAAGCGGGTAGACCGCTTTACGAAAGCCAGCTTGACCTTGCCAGTCGGACCATTGCGCTGTTTGGCAATGATGAGTTCGGCCTGGCCTTCCAATTCCGGCTCATCCGGCTTGTAAACTTCCTCACGGAAGATGAAGGCCACAACGTCAGCGTCCTGCTCAATGGACCCGGATTCGCGCAGGTCTGCGAGCTGCGGACGATGGTCGCCGCCCCGGCTTTCCGGTGCGCGGCTTAACTGGGACAGAGCAATCACTGGCACCTTCAGCTCTTTAGCCAACGCCTTCAGGCCACGCGAGATCGCAGATACTTCCTGGGTACGGTTTTCATACCGCCGGCCACCGCCGGACATCAACTGCAGGTAGTCCACGATGATCAGATCGAGGCCGCCTTGTGATTGCTGCAGGCGCCTTGCCTTGGCGCGCATTTCGCTGAGACTGATGCCGGGTGTGTCGTCAATAAAGATAGGCGCATGGGCAAGCTGTTCCATTGCCTCTACAACTTTATCCATGTCGTCACGCCACAACGAGCCGGTGCGCATCTTGTGCGAATCGACTCTGGCTTTCGAGCACAGAAGGCGAAGCAACAAAGCCTCGCGCGACATTTCCAGGCTGAACATGCCGACCACTTTCTTATCTTCGATCGAGGCGTTTTCGGCAATGTTCATGGCGAAGGCAGTCTTTCCCATGGAAGGCCGGGCGGCGATGATGATCAGATCGGAGCGTTGCAAGCCGCTGGTCATCTCGTCAAGATCGGGATAATGTGTGGCCAGTCCGGTGATACGCTGACCGCGCTGCAGCAGCGCATCGACCGATCCGAAAGACTCCTTGACGATCTCCTGCACTCCCATGAAGCCGCGGCCGATACGTTTTTCAGAGAGCTGCAGGATGGCAGCTTCCGCGTCGTTGAGTACTTCCTCGGCGGGATCGCTTTGGTCGGAGGCGCGGGCGATGGCAGAATTGGCGGCGTGGATCAGCCCGCGCAATAACGCTTTATCGCGAACAATCTTGATGTAGTGCTCGATGCTGGGACGGTCGGGAACACCATCCACCAGGCCCGAGATGTAGCCAACGTCGCCGATCGCCTCCAGTTCCTTATGCCGGTCGAATTCCTCGACCAGAGTAATCATGTCAATCGGCCGGGCGGACTCGGCCAGATCCATCATCCGGGTATAGATACGGCGGTGGGAGTCGAGAGAAAAGTCTTCGGGCTTGAGATTTTCGGCGGCTTGATTGTAGGAAAAATTGTCCAGCAAAATTGCGCCAAGAATGGAACGTTCGGCTTCAACGTTTGCCGGAAGAGTGTGCGCGAGACTGTAGTCAGTAGTTGCCAAGATGATCGGATATTTAATCGGTTGCCTATACAGGCGAATATAAAGCGAAGTTAAAGAATTGCCAAGGTCAACGCGACAATTCCTTTGTTTCTATTCGTTTCGTCGTGGACAGAAGAATTCAAAATAAATGCGGCCCAGGCCAGCCACCTGAGCCGCATTGCTCGTGAGTGCCGCGCCTGTCGCTTGCCGCTCTTGGCGGCAAGGTATGCGCTCGCGAAACCGCGTTCCCGGAGGAATACACGTTTCTGGCGCACGCTGCAGATGCTGTCTGCGAAATCCAGATCCGTGATTCACGATCCGAAGATCGTGATTCGAAGATCCAGATCCGCGATCGTCATCTGCAGTGACCACGGAAGCGGGCGGCTCAAGTCCAGCTTTTTTTAAGAAGGACCATTTGAGGAGGCCGCAACGCCCGAGTCTTCTGTGACGCGCCGAAACGCATCTTTGAAAACCCTCCCGCCGGTTCACCCTCGAGAACCGCCGGTCCGCCAGCTCTGCCGCAGTCGCCAGCAGGCTCGATGCAACTCACGCTTGCACTGTCAGCACTTTGCGCGAATACAGAAATCATCGCAACGAGAAACTGATGTTACAGTTGTGCGAAAACTGTGGAGGATGTGACTTCCTTGTGGAAACAGAAGGAAAAGGGGGAGGAATCTACGATTGGGATTTGGCGGGGTCGGGGAAGCCCCCATTGAAGCTAAGCGGGAATCGTCTTTATAGTTAAAAATCGTGAAAAACGATCAGCATCACCAGGAGGGAACAAAATTAAAACAAAAAGTAATCAAATGAGAAATCTAATCTACGCAATCAACCTTTCCATCGATGGCTGCTGCGACCATACCAAATTTGGTGGTGGCGAAGAAATGCTGGAGTACTTTACGGACCTCATGCGGGACGTTGACCTGATCGTCTACGGACGTAAAACCTACGAATTGATGATTCCTTATTGGCCCGATGCCGCAAAAGACCAGTCCTCGACAAAAGCAGAGATTGAATTTGCGCAAACATTTAGCGCGATTGACAAAGTTGTTTTTTCCCGATCATTGGACAGCGCTGAAGGAAATACGAGAATTGTCCGCGCGAATCCTGGGGACGAACTCCTTAAACTGAAACAGGAAACAGGCAAGAAAATTTCAGTCGGCGGTGTAAGTCTGCCTGCGCAATTGATTGCGCTTGGCCTGGTTGATGAATTTTATTTTGTCGTTCATCCTGTCATCGTTGGGGAAGGAAGACGGTTATTGGAAGATACCAGCTTGCAGAAGAATCTAAATTTAAAACTGGCCGACTCGAAGATCTTGAAATCGGGATGTGCGGCCCTTCATTACTTGAAACAATGAGAAAAGAAAAAGGCACGACAGAAAGTCGTGCCCTTAATTCGTGTGATCCGTGAAACCGTGGCTAGCTGCTAGTCGCGAACACCATCCAAGAACGCCCGCAGCTTACGCGATCTCGACGGATGCCGCAGCTTACGCAAGGCCTTCGCTTCGATTTGACGAATGCGCTCGCGAGTCACTGCAAATGACTGGCCCACTTCTTCCAGCGTGTGCTCCGAGCCGTCTTCCAGGCCGAAACGCATCTTGATGACTTTTTCTTCGCGCGGCGTGAGCGTGCGCAGCACCTGCGAAGTCTGGTCTTTCAAGTTGACGTTGATCACGGCTTCGGCCGGCGATACGACTGCGCGATCTTCGATGAAGTCGCCCAGGTGAGAATCTTCCTCTTCGCCGATTGGGGTTTCGAGGGAGATTGGTTCCTGCGCGATCTTCAACACCTTGCGCACCTTAGCGACTGGAATATCCATGCGCTTGGCGATTTCTTCCGAAGTAGGTTCGCGTCCCAGTTCCTGCACCAGCTGCCGCGAAGTGCGGATCAGCTTATTGATCGTTTCGATCATGTGCACCGGGATACGAATCGTTCGCGCCTGATCGGCAATCGCACGGGTGATCGCCTGTCGAATCCACCACGTGGCATAAGTCGAAAACTTGTAGCCACGGCGGTATTCGAACTTGTCCACGGCCTTCATCAAACCGATGTTGCCTTCCTGGATCAGATCGAGGAATTGCAAACCGCGGTTGGTGTATTTCTTGGCGATGGAAACCACCAGGCGGAGGTTGGCCTCGATCAATTCCCGCTTGGCCTGCTCCGCATCCATGTCCCCCTGGATGATTTCGCGTTGGGTTCGCTTGAGCTCCTGAAAGGAAACTCCGGCTTCACCCTCCAACTTTTCCAGTTCAGAGCGGACGGAACGTGACTGCTTTCGATATTCCTTTTTCTGCTCGTCGCTGCGAGTGGCTTCCGCCTTGCGTTCCAGGTTCTGAGACTGACGGTCGAGCGATCGCAGAGTGTCGACCGTCTTATTGACCCGATCGATCAACCGCTTTCGCTCGGCGTTGGTGAAACCCAGTTTGCGGACGCACAATGAAACGGCCACCACCGAGCGCGCCAGAGCGATGCGATAGCGACGGTAGTCTTTGGGACGCTTCTTCTGCGAAACCGTGGCGAACTTCTCGAGCAACCCGCCGACTTTCTTGTAGGCCTTGGCCAGGTCGTCGATTTTCCCGGTGAATTCCTTCAGGCGGTTCTGAAGGATTTCGTCGGTAATCTCCTCCTCGTCGAAGGTGACCACTTCCTTGATCGAGCGGACGCCCTTCTTGAGGTCCTCGCCCATCTCCAGAAGTTCGTTGATAACGATTGGAGAGCGGGAGAGCGCTTTCAGAACTCGCAGTTGCCCCCGCTCGATGCGCTTGGCGATTTCAACTTCGCCTTCGCGCGTAAGCAGCGGCACAGTGCCCATCTCGCGCAGATACATGCGGACGGGGTCGTTGGTTTTTTCGAGAGCGCCAGGCGTGAGGTCGAGTTCGACATCTTCGCCGGCTTCTCCCTCTTCTTCGAACTTTTTATCGAGAGCGGAGGAGGGAAGTTTGGGTCCCTCCAGCACATCGATTCCCTGCGTACCAATGGTGGTCAGCAGATCGTCCAGGTCCTCGGGAGAATGCACGTCGTGCGGGATAAGGTCGTTGACCTGGTCATAGGTCAGATATCCCTTCTCTTTACCTGTGTCGATCAGCTTTTTAATGTCGTCGTACTTGTCGTCAAGAGCCAAGACGGATTACCTTCTTTTCGTCCTACGGAAAGGACTGGAAACGTTTTTTGGCGGTGGGAACGTGAAGCGGCCGAACTGCGCGCCGGGCACAAACCTTTGAATTATAGCATCGGGCAGGATTTTGACGCACTCTGCCCATGCTTTGGTCAACTAGGAAATTAGATGTTCCCGCCCTCCAATTAGTTTCAGGGTGTTTTTTGCCCTAGGCTGGCCGGTCAGTGGGCCCTCGTCGGCCAGGCTGGGATCCATCAGAGCCCGCTTCAGCCGCATTTTCTCCTGCAACAGAGCTTGCACCTGTCCTGTCTCCTGCCCCCGCGTCGTCTGAAGGTCCCTCTGGACCCGCTCAAGCTTTCTTCGAAGCTGGATGCGACGCAGCCCTCGCACCGCTCCCTCGAGGCGTTCGGGTGTAAGCTCCTCGTCGTCTTTCATGAGTACGGATGCCAGTAGGGTGCGGTCTGCATCGGGTAAGGGAAGTTCCGTGATGTGCATGGTTTCTGACTCGGTCCCGAGCAGGACTTCGATCAATGACTCGGTAGCGAGACCCGCGTGAAGGCTTTCGCTTTTGAGAGCGAACCGTGCCTGACGGCACGGATCGAATTCCTCCTCCGCGCCGTCGCGGGCGGAGACATGCTCGGATGAAGTCTGCATTTCGGTGGCGGAGGCCAGCGCTCGAATCAGGATCTTTTCCGCGTCGGTCACCTGAACCTCGGCCGGCGCCTTCAAGGTGGCAGTGGAACGGTTGGCGGCGGCGTGCTTGAGTTCCTGGCGCAGTACGGACGAGTCAATGCCAAGTTTTTGGGCCATCTCCCGCGCCAGTTCGTCGCGGGCAATGCGGCTGGGAACCCGCTGGATGTGAGGCAGTAGATAGTTCACAGCCTTGATCTTGCCCTCGGCGCTACGGACAGGGAACTGGTTACGGGCCCGTTCGATCAGGTAGTCAAAATACTTCTGGGAGTTCTTCAGCGCCCCGGCGTAGGCGTCCTTCCCCTTGCGCCGGATAAACAGGTCGGGATCGAAGCCCGGTTCGAGGGTCAGCACCTTGAGTTGAAATTCCTCCTCCACCAGCAGGCCGAGAGTTCTCTCGGTGGCCTTGGCGCCAGCGGTATCGGGATCGAAATTGACCACCACATTTTTGCTGAACCGTCCGAGAAGCCGCGCCTGAAGTTCGGTAAATGCGGTGCCGGAACTGGCGATCACGTTATGAAAGCCCGCTGCAAATACGGAAATACAGTCCATCTGGCCTTCGACCAGGATGGCGTAGTCGAGTTTGCGGATCGCCTCTTTCGCCTGGTCGAGATTGAACAGCAACCGTGACTTCGAATAGATGCGCTGTTTCAGGCGAGTTCAGATACTTGGGGCCAGCCTTTTCGTCGGTAGAAAGGGTGCGCCCGGTAAAGCCAACTACGCGTCCGGCTTCATTGGTGATCGGGAACATCACCCGGTTGCGAAACTTGGAATACATGGAGGCGGTCGTTGGCCCCTTCTCTCGCTCAGGGCAGGCTGAAAACGGTTGTTGGCCGTTGGCTTGAGGTCTCTGGAGGCGGGATTACCTTCAGCGACTGTCTTGTTATTTCGAGAGGAGTCGAGGGACCTTGCGCTTTGCTGAGGGCTGAGAGCTGACGGCTGACGGCTGTTTTCCTGCTTCCACGAAAATACCCCGCTTTCACGCAGCATTTCTTCGTCAAATTCGCCTTTTAGCCGGTCGCGAAGGAGAAATCCTGAATCGGGGGCGTAGCCGATCCGGAATGTCTTGATTGTCCCCTCATCCAGCCCGCGCCCCGCGAGGTATTCGCGGGCGTTGGCACTTTCCGGCCGCTTCAGATATTCCTGAAAAAACGTGCAAGCTCGCTCGTGAATCTCAAGGAGCACGGTACGCAGCTTCGCCTCTTTGGCCTCGGCGGGACTTGAGAAACTGACTTTGGGGAGCGCGATTCCCAGCTTTTGCGCAATCGCGCGGACGGCTTCCGGAAATGTAATATTCTCGATCTTTTGAACAAAGCTGAAAACGTCGCCGGACACGCCACAGCCAAAACAATGAAAGAACTGACGGGTAGCATGCACCGAAAATGAAGGTGTCTTTTCGTTGTGAAACGGACAAATCCCCGAATAGTTCTGCGCCCCAGCCTTCTTCAACTTCACGTAGTCGCCGACAATTCGAACGATGTCCGCTTGCTGCTTGACGATTTCCTTGAAGTCGCTGGAGTCAGTCATGAATCGAGGCACATCTGTCCGCTGGAATTGTGAGGCCGGAAGCCGCTGATTTGAATATATACGGAAGCAGTTTGCTGTGGAGAAGCTGTGGAAGGTGAGTTTATCTAGTTGATCGTGGAGGAAAAGCTGGCGCCGGTGGCATAGAGCGGACCTAAACTCGCAACTCCACCACCGTCGCACCACCCCCTCCTTCATTTTGCGGAGGCTCAGTTACCGATTCCACATGGGGATGCTTTTGGAGATATTGGCGAAGCGCTTTCCGGAGAATTCCCATGCCACTGCCATGTACCACGCGTACCCGAGGCAGGCCCGCGAGGAACGCCCGATCCAAGAATTTCTCGACCTCGCTGGTGGCATCGTCTACAGTCCGTCCGATCACGTTAATTTCTGACGGTACGTTCGAATCTTCTTTCTCCAGAGAAACTGAAATTCCTCGCGCCCGGGCTGCTTTTACCGGCGAATCGGAGGCATGGACAATCACTTCCGCGATATCGTCGCGCGCAATTTTCATCTTCATCGCTCCGATCGCGACTTCGAAATGATTGTCGTCCAGTTGTCGGACGACGACCGCCGGACGTCCGACAGATTTGAGTTTGACCGTATCGCCTTCGGACACGTGTTTTACGAGCTTTGGCTGAGCGTGAGGATCACCCTGGTCCGCACCCGACGCATGCGCGACCACCGTCGAATCGAATTGGTCGCGGAATTCACGGCGAAGCCTGGAGATACGCCGCTCTGAATCTTTCGTCAGTTTTTGTGCGAGTGCCCGGTCCTGGATTGCGGTTACACTTTCGCGCGCCTGATACTCGAAATCACGCAACACGGTTTCGAGCTTTTTCTCCATTTCCTTCACTTTCGTTTGCTGCTCTTTGCGGCCTTCCACCGACAGCCGTGCCTTCTCACTTTCCAACTCGGCTTCACGGGCCTTCAGGCGAAGGCCTTCGGCTTTGGTTTCGCGCAATTGCTCATGGAGGCGATCGAGAAAATGGCCTACGTCTCGCGCCTGCGTGCCCAGCTTTGACCGGGCGGCGGCGATAATTGTCGGATTCATCCCCAGGCGTTGCGCGATATTGAGACCTGCGGACGCTCCGGGCACGCCTATTTTCAATTCGTAAGTTGGTTGCAGGGTGGCTTCATCAAACCCAACGGACGAATTCACCACTCCGGGAGTATTCGCGCCATAAACTTTGAGCGAAGTATGGTGCGTGGAAATCACTGTGATGCATGCGATTTCGCGGAAATGTTCGGCGATGGCCACCGCCAATGCGGCTCCCTCCTCGGGATCGGTTGCGGACCCCAACTCATCAAGCAATACGAGCGAGTTCGGAGTCGCGGTGCGGGAAATGAAGTCGATGTTGGTGACGTGAGCTGAGAAGGTCGAAAGATTCTGCTCAATTGATTGATAGTCGCCAATGTCGGCGAGCACTGAGTCAAACACTGGGAACTCGGCGCGGTCGGCAGGAACGGGAATGCCTGACTGGGCCATCAAGGCCAACAGGCCGACAGTCTTTAATGCGACCGTCTTACCGCCGGTATTCGGGCCGGTGATGACCAGTTCGAGATTTTCGCCTTCAAGTTCGATGGTGAGCGGAATGACGTGTCCTTTTTTGGCTCGCAGGTTTCGCTCAAGTAGTGGGTGCCGCGCGTTGTGCAAAATTAGCCGGGCGGCCCCGGGCTCAGAACGCTGGAGGTGACTCTCAGTTCCCTGGCTGTTGTCGCGCGTGCTGAGCTGCTCAAGCAGAATGACTGGACCGCAGTTGTAGTCCTCGGCGAAGTGGGCCTTTGCGAATTGCAACTCGATCTCTGCCAGGATTTCCGCCGCTTCTAAAATTTGATCGGCGCTTTCCCCGACGCGACGCGTCATTTCGAGAAGGATGCGGTGGATCTCGGCCAGCTCTTCGTCGAACAAGCGGACCAGTTCATTATTCTGCTCGATTGTTTCCAGCGGTTCGACGAACACGGTTTGGCCGCTCGAGCTGGCGCCATGCACCACGCCTTGTACCCGGCGTTTCTGTTCGATTTTTATGGGAATGACGAAGCGTTCGCCACGGATGGTGATGAGTTCATCCTGGACCGCACCGCCTTCCGCCAGCCGCTTCAGATAGCCGCGAAGCGATTCCTGAATCGATCTCTTTTGACGTTCGGTTTCGCGACGAATCCTGGCGAGCTCGGGCGATGCCCGGTCTTCAAGAGTGCCATCGGGTTGAATCTTGTTGCGGAAGGCGCGAAGAAACTCGGTAAAGTCGACGATCCCGGACGAAAGACGTGTGACAGCAGTCCACGGAAACTTCATGGCTGCGGGAGGACTAAGAGCAATTTCTCGCCACTCTGCTGAGCGGTCGACGACGAGAATCACATCGCGAATCTCAATGGTCTCGAGCACCGCTCCGGAAATACGTGATTTATTTACCGCTTGTGAAATATCGAGTAGTCCGGCAAACTCGAAGCGTCCGCCCACGCGGCGAAACTCGCGAATTTCGTCAGCGAGTTGATGCTGATTTTCTATCCAGCTACGTTCCACCGATGGAGATAGGGAAACAATCCGTTTTTGGCCCAGAGGCGATGACACAGTATCCGTGAATGAGATTGCGCAGGGACTCGAATTCCAGTACGCGGTCACTGGTGCGAATAAGCGGTGAGGGCATCGCATCAATGTTACAAGAAGCGGAGTGATCGGCGAGCAGCAGTCCATCAGTTTTGGTTGGTATGGAAGTCGGGCAGGTGAAGTTAACGCAGTAAAAAAATTCTTACGCTTTTGCGGCGGCGACCGCGGCTGAGACTGGCTGATTGGCGACAGGGAAGCGAAGTACAAAGACCGCTCCTCCTTCGGGCAGGTTGTGGCAGGTAATTCGGCCCTGGTGTTCCTGTACCACTCCATAAGTGACGCTCAATCCAAGGCCCATCCCCTTGCCAACCGGCTTGGTGGTGTAGAAGGGATCGAAGATTCGTTGCGGCTCTCGCACTCCCGGGCCAGAGTCGGAAAACTCAAGCAATACATCGTCGCCGACTTGGTGAACGTTGATCAACAGCGTTCCGCCTCCAACTTCGTCGAGGGCGTCGGCAGCATTCCCCACGATTTCGGCGCAGCACTGGAAGAGCTGGTTGATGTTTCCCCAGATCCGTGGAAGATCAGGGGCGATCTGGCACTGGGCTCGGATGTTCTTGTTGGTGACGTGCAGCATTTTCACTTGAAGGGCCCGCTGCACCAATGACCCCATGTCCAGCAAGGTTTTCTCTCCTGGAGATTGTCGGGCAAAACTCAGCAAGCCTGAAACCAATTCGCGCGTGCGGCGTGCCTGCTGTCCGATTTTGCGCGCCATGTTGGCCTGTTCGGGCTGCATCGCCTGGTCAGCAGCCAGTAAATCGGAATATCCGAGGATGACAGCCAGGGGATTGTTGATCTCGTGCGCCGCTCCGGACACCAGTTGGGCGAGCGAGGCCAATTTCTCCCGCTGCACGAGTTCGGTCTGAAGGCGTTGCAAATTTTCCAGGCTGAGGCGGGATTCCTCCAGCAGGCGGACCAACTCTCGGTCCATCAAATATTGGCGAAGAAATACGAAAAGACCCAGGACTAATGTCGCTGCCAGCGTCACCAATAGCCTGAACTGCCGAAGATTCGGAGGGGCGGCGTCTCGAAACCACGCCCAATATCCCATCAAGGGGAGAGACAACATTGCCAGCATGGCGAGTCTTGGCGCCAGCATATGCCAGCGAGATTTCTGGTGTGTTATCGGCTCGCATGGCGGCTTCAATTCGCGCGCCAGCACACAAGACCAGATCAGCCAGCAAAACGAAGCAATAAAGGGAACGTCGTAAAAGCTGCCTGAGTAGTATTGACCGCGGGCGATGGCGGCATTCAGTGCCATCGAGCTTGCGGAGTACAGAGCAATTGCAACAAATAGATTCCAGTAAATCGATTTCCACGCACCACGCGTGTTCCACGCCAGAATCCCCAACACCGCGAGCAACGCCAGATTCTCCACCAGATAAAGCAGGTCGTAATGGGGGCTGTAGACGGCAACATTGAGCACCACAAACTCGTCGGGAAATACGATGAACGCATAAAGGAAAACCCACCAGACAAGCAGTACCAGGAAGTTCAGGGTGCTGAAGTAGAGCTTCTTCTCCTCTTCGAGGTGGGGACGCAGGGCAACTGCCGCGATGAACGGTACCACGTGAACAAACAGAATCACGTCTCCGATGAATGGCTCTGGTAGAGGACGCCGCAAAATCACCTCATAAAGCGTCCAGAGTGCCAGGTTGGCGGACCACAACAAACTGCCGGTGGCCATCAGTCCCCAGAACAATCGAATCTGGCCCTTGTTGGCAACCGCATTGCCAACCATCAGCAGAAAGAGAAAGAAAAGGAGAAGGAATTGCGTGATGTCACCAAACGCGAGCAACGCGGCCCCAGCTTTTACGCTGAGCGACACGACCAGATATGCCAGGACCAGGCAAACTAAACCCCCGATCCACAATTTTCGCGTTGAACTCATCTGTATTTGGCATTCTAGTGTCTGAGGCCGAACACCACCGGTTCCCAGGCCAGTCGATACATTACTTAAGTACCGCTTAGTACCATGATTGCAAGCGATTCCGACCGAAGCAGCGGTCAAGTCCGAAACTTCTGCCCGGGATGGATGCCGGGCGGGACGCCCGGCCTCCATCAACTTGGGCGCTGGAGAAGCACCTGAATTGGCTCTGCTAGAATCGACGCATGACCTTCCCGGTCACCCGCCTCCGTCGACTACGCCAGAACGAGCAACTGCGCGGTCTTGTGCGTGAAACCAGGCTTACTCCGGACGCTTTTGTTTACCCGTTATTTGTCTGCCCGGGAGAAGGCGTCCGCAGGGAAGTGCGGTCCATGCCTGGGGTATTCAACCTATCCGTGGATGAGGCTGTCAAAGAAGCACGGCAAGCTCGTTCCTTGGGAGTTCCGGCAGTCATACTTTTCGGCTTGCCCGAAACCAAAGATGAAGTTGCTACCGGCGCCTGGGAGCAGAACGGGATCGTGCAGCAGGCGGCTCGCGCCATCAAAAGAGAAGTGCCCGATCTCATGATCATGGGCGATGTTTGCCTGTGCGAATACATGTCCCATGGACATTGCGGCGTCGTCCGCAAAGGCGCGCTGCCACAATCTCTGGGCGCAGCGGCGACGAACACGATGGCCGCGGTAACTGTCGTAAAGCCGGAAGAAAAAATGAAAGCCATTGACGCGCTGGCTGCTGTGGCTGTGCGCGCCGCGGGGGAGTTTGAAATTCTGAACGATGCTACCCTCGAACTGCTGTCCCGGACTGCAGTTTCGCAGGCGCGTGCGGGTGTGGACATCATTGCGCCGTCCGACATGATGGACGGGAGAGTCGCCGCGATCCGCAAGGCGCTCGACGAGTCCAACTTTTCCAATACTCCGATCCTTTCTTACGCTGCCAAGTTTTCTTCTGGTTTTTACGGGCCGTTCCGCGAAGCTGCCGACTCCGCGCCTCAGTTTGGCGATCGGCGTTCGTATCAAATGGATGGCGCTAATATGCGGGAGGCAATGCGCGAGATCGAACTGGATATTGAGGAAGGCGCGGACATGGTCATGGTGAAGCCAGCCATGCCATATCTCGACGTGATCGCGGCCGCCCGCGAACGCTTTGATTTGCCCCTGGCGGCCTACCAGGTTTCCGGCGAGTACGCCATGATCGAAGCCGCGGCGCGTAACAACTGGATCGACCGCGAGCGGGTCATGATGGAATCCCTGCTGTCCATTCGCCGCGCTGGGGCGAGCATCATCGTCACGTATTACGCAAAGGAAGCCGCCAGACTGCTGGGCTAGTAGCGCTGCGGACTCTGAACGTATATAACCCGGTCATTCTTGCATGCCCAGACCAAGGCCACGATCCATCCAATCAAACTCCATCCCAGGAAGAAGTTCAGAAGAAAGATGGAAACCTTGTCGTGCTTCTCGCGCAGCACTGCGACAATCGTAGGCAGGAAGTAGAGGACAAAGCCAAATCCGAAGAATGGAAAAAGGAAGAACCCAAAGACGTGCATAGATACCTCCTATGAACAATATTACGTCGATCCTGGAGCGAAAGTTCCCTGAATTTTGGCTCCACAGTTAGCCGGCCTGGCGGCTGCTATCGCATGTTTAAGTCATCCTGTTCTAGAATCAAACGTTTGCCGTTGCGCATCTCTTCCTAGTGAGGAACATTTCTTTGCCTGAAACTATTTATGACATTGCAATAATCGGGAGCGGTCCGGCTGGGTACACGGCCGCGATTCGCGCCGGACAGTACGGACTCAAGACCGCTCTTATTGAAAAAGATAACGTGCTCGGCGGCACTTGTCTGCACGTGGGTTGCATCCCAACCAAGGCTCTGCTGTTCAATGCTGAACTTTGGGACCATCTAAAGGACGCCAAAGAATTCGGTATCGAGGGCGTTGACGAGCCAAAACTAAATTGGCCAGCCGTTCAGGAACGGAAACAAAAGATCGTGGCCAAACACGCCAAAGGTCTCGAGTTCCTGATGAAAAAGAACAAGGTGGAGACGATCAGAGGCTACGGCAAGCTGACAGGTCCGGCGCAAAGTGGCGTGCTGACCGTTGAAGTCACTGCCAACGAAAAAGCCACACAAATCAAGGCTAAGAATGTAATTCTCTGTAGCGGCTCGGAAGCCCGCATGCTGCCCGGCCTTGATGCTGGCGATCAGGTTCTGACCAACATCGAAATTCTATCGCTCAAGGACGTTCCGAAATCTTTGGTCATCGTCGGAGCCGGGGCTGTTGGAGTCGAGTTCGCATCCATCTTCCGTTCTTTTGGTTCTGATGTCACTCTTATTGAAATGCTGCCCCGTCTCGTTCCCGTGGAAGATGAGGAAGTCTCGAAGGAACTTGCCCGTGTTTACCGGAAGCGCGGCATCAACTTCCATACCGGCGCCAAAGTGGACAAGATCGAGAAGACGAAGGCTGGAGTGTCTGTTACCTTCAGCGTGAACGGCAAGGCTCAGAAGCTTGAAACCGAGAAGATACTGATCGCCGTTGGCCGCAAGCCACGCACCGAGAACATCGGATTGGAGAAAACCAAAATCAAGCCCGATCGCGGCTTCATCAAGACTGACAGCTGGATGCAAACCGCGGAGCCGGGCGTCTACGCCATCGGCGACATTGTGCTGGGGACGCCGCAACTGGCACACGTCGGCGCGATGGAGGGGATCGTGGCGGTAACGAAGATCGCGGGGAAGACCGGCAAGCCGATCAATCCCGAACATATCCCGAACGCAACTTATTGCCACCCTGAGATCGGCAGTGTGGGATTGACCGAAGCGAAAGCAGAAGAGGCAGGTTACAACATAAAAGTTGGAAAGTTCCCTTTCACGGCGAATTCGAGGGCGTCCATCGTTGGCCAGCATGAAGGTTTCATAAAGATCGTCTCTGACGCTGATTACGGAGAGATCCTCGGCGTCCACATCATCGGACCACAGGCCACAGAGCTGATTGCCGAAGCGGTCGTGGCGATTGAACTCGAAGCAACCGTGGAAGATTTGATGTGGACAATTCACGCCCATCCAACTCTGGCTGAAGGGATGCTGGACGCTTCGAATAGCGTCTACGGAATGGCAGTCAACGCGTGAAGATAGAAAAATTGGGAATTGAATAATTTTAAATTGATTCCAGAGCCTTGATCTCTGTCCTCCAACTCGGCACGACTGATTACGCCACCGGCCTGAGCCTGCAGCAGCGTCTGGTCGAACTGCGCAAAGAAGGGCGCATCGGCGACGTTCTGCTACTCCTCGAACACTCGCCAGTCATCACTCTCGGGCGCAATGCAAACCGAAACAACATCCTCGCTTCGGCGGATTCCCTCACGCAGCAGAGCGTGGAAATATTTGAGTCCGATCGCGGAGGAGACGTCACTTTTCATGGCCCAGGCCAGCTTGTCGGCTATCCCATTTTCGATCTTCGTGGGTTCGCCACCCCCGAAGGCAAGCGTAAGACCCTGGGAGCCATCGAATACGTCCGCCGCCTGGAAGAAGTGTTGATTCGCACCTGTGCCGATTTCACAATTTCCACCAGGCGAATTTGTGGCCTCACTGGGGTCTGGACTTCATCAAGCACGGAACAGACGACTGATAACAACGACGCTAAAATCGCCGCAATCGGCGTTCACATCTCCCGCAGCGTGACTTCGCATGGCTTCGCTCTGAATGTGAATACGAATCTCGACTATTTCAAGTTGATCGTTCCCTGCGGAATCAGTACCAAGCTCGTCACGTCCATGACAAAGGAATTGGGCCGCGAACTTTCACCCGAGGAAGTCGCGCATTCCGTTTCCCGCCACTTCGGACTGATTTTCGAGAGCCAGATGCTGTGGTTGGAAAGCCTGGATGCTCTACTCAAGCACGCCGGTCGTCGGTGTTCCCCTTATAACCCCTTCGCAGTTGCGCGACTTGCATAAAGAAGAAGATACTTCTTGGGCATAGTGCCATGGCCAGGAAGAAGAAAAAACAAGCTGTCGCAAACCACAACGGTGGAAGAGCAGTTGTCAGGCTTCCAAGTGGCAAATCTTCGAACTCCAGTCAGCGTACCTACACAATTCCCGATTTCCGCTTGGAACGACCTGCGTTCACTGTCCGCCAGATCAGTAAAAACGGCGGAGTGAGTTACGAGCTGAATGGCGATCTCGATGGACCCGTCCCGCCCATTCGCGAATCAAAATATTTGAACAGGAAGCAGCACATTGAGATTTACCGGTGGATGCTTCTCAATCGCAAGATGGAGGTTGCCCTTGAAAATCTTTACAAGCAGGGCAAAGTAGTAGGCGGAGTGTACTTCGGCCTCGGCCAGGAAGGTTGTTCCTGTGCCTCTGCGTACGCCTTGAAGAAAGATGACTGGCTGGGTCCGATGATCCGTAACCAAGGTGCCATCCTGGTTCGGGGCTTTTCGCCTCGCGACATCATGATGCAGTACATGGCGAAGGCCGGTTCGCCCACCATGGGCCGCGACGCGTCCTCGCACTTTGGCGACATCAAGGAACGCAACATGGTTTCTCCCATCTCAATGCTTGGCGACCTCATCCCTGTGATGGCGGGAATCGCCTTGGGCGCGCGCCTCCAGGGACGGAATATCGCAGCCATGACGTATATCGGAGATGGCGGCCAGTCCACCGGCGTCACGTATGAAGGAATAAATTTTGCTGCGGTTCAGGATCTGGGGCTTGTGCTCATCGTTGAGAGCAATGCCTGGGCCTACTCCACTCCCTCGGACATGCAATTCCGTGTAAAGGATTTGGCCGAGCGTGCCATCGCTTACGGCATTCCCGGCGTGATCGTCGACGGTACAGACGTCTGCCAGGTTTACGACGCTGCCCACGAAGCTTGCGAACGCGCCCGCCGCGGCGAAGGCCCCACTCTTATCGAAGCGAAGATGATGCGAATGAAAGGCCATGCCATTCATGACGCGGCCGATTATGTTCCTAAACCATTGTTCGAGTACTGGCGCAGGCGCGACCCCATTACCCGGTTCGAGAATTATTTAATGAACGAAAAGAAGTGGCTAAGCCCTGCCGAGAATGACGCACTCATCGCCAGTGTTGAGCAACGGTTAGAAGCCGACCGGGAATTTGCAGTCAACAGTCCTATGCCCGAGCCCAAGTCCGCCTCAGGCGGTGTCTACTGCGAGAACGGATGCCACGACATCAAGCCGAAGTACGCGACCCCAAAGTCGAAAGTACGACCCGCCGCGACCATGAAACAGACCGAAGCGGCAGTGCATCTGAAATGATTGTTACCAAATAAGAGCATGCCCGAACTCACATATCTCGAAGCTATCCGCCAGGGAATCTGGGAGGAGATGGAACGCGACCCTACTGTCTTCTGTCTGGGCGAAGACATTGGCATCTACGGCGGGGCTTTCAAAGTCACCGATGGCTTCATTCATCGCTTCGGCCCCGAGCGCGTCATTGATACTCCGATCGCTGAGGCAGCCATTGTCGATGCGGCTTTTGGAGCATCACTCACCGGAATGCGTCCCGTTGCGGAATTCCAGTTCATGGATTTCATCGGCTGTGCTTTCAACCAGATCGTCAATATGGCGGCAACATCTCATTACCGTTGGGGAGCGCCGGCGCCGCTCGTTATTCGTGGACCCAGCGGCGGCAATGTACACGGCGGTCCCTTTCACTCGCAGAATCCGGAGATGTGGTTCGTTCATTCGCCTGGCTTAAAAGTCGTCTGCCCGGCGACCGCCTACGACGCAAAGGGTCTGATCAAAGCCGCGATCCGCGACAACAATCCGGTTATTTTCTTCGAGCATAAATATCTGTATCGACGAATCAAGGAAGAAGTTCCGGCGGAAGATTACATTGTGCCGTTGGGCAAGGCGCGCATCGCCCGCGACGGCCGCGACCTCAGCGTAATCACTTATGCCGCCATGGTGCACACCGCGCTCGAAGCTGCCGAACTGCTAAGCAAAGAAGGAATCGAGCTCGAAATTCTGGATTTGCGGACAATTTCTCCGCTTGATCGTGAGGCGATCGCTCAGACGGTCTGCAAGACCAACAAAGTCATTATTCTGCACGAGCATTCACGTACTGGCGGCTTGGCCGGCGAGATCGCCGCGCTGATCAACGAGGATGCCTTTGACGATCTTGACGGACCGATTGTTCGCATCACTGCCAGGGATTCTCCGGTGCCATTTTCACCGCCGCAGGAAGAATATTTCCTGCCAAACGTAGGTGACTTAGTGCGAGAGTCGCGACGACTAAAGTCATACTAGATTGAGCCATCTGCAACTGAGGCAAGCTTGGCAGCTAATTCGATGCATGAAGGCCTGGTCACCGTCGCCGTTTTTCACGGTCTACCGGAATTTCTTCTGGCTCGCACGCGCCTGGAGTCGGCTGGCATCGAATCGTTCGCGTATGATGAAAATATGCTTCGCATTGGCGGCTGGCATTCCCACGTTTTTGGCGGGATCAAATTGAAAGTGCGCGAATCGGAAGCCCAGGATGCGATGGCCATCCTGCACCAAACAGCACCGCAGAACAATCCTTAGCTTGTTTTTCCAAAAGAATCAGTGGGTATGGGAGGTAAAATGCGCAACTTCATCCTCGGGGTGGTCATAACTCTGTTCGTCCTTGTAGTGGGGGGACTGGCCATTGCGATGCTGGGTCTTTTGCCCACGAAGGCAGATTCAACTCCTCCCCGGATGGAAACTCATCTTGCAATGACCGCAATGGACGCGTCCATGGAACGCCATGCCCCGCGCGTGACCAATCCTGTCCCGCCTACCGACGACAATTTGATCGAGGGAATGAAGATCTACACCATGAACTGCGCCCTATGTCACGGCACGCTCGACAAGAAGCCCAGTGCGCTCGAGAAGTCTTTCTATCCACCACCGCCGCAAGTAATCATCGATCCGATGGACGATCCGGAGTGGCACATTTTCTATGCCGTTCGCACCGGCATCCGCTACACAGGCATGCCCGCCTGGAATAAGGCTTTGACAGAACAGGAAATGTGGAAAGTCACCGCATTCATTTCGCGCATCGAGAAATTGCCGCCTGCGGTCCAGGATTATTGGAAGAAGTCTGTTGGGACTGCGCCGCCGGTACCCGGCCCGGAAGGGGAAGATCACGACCACCATCATGACTAGAGAATCGTCTTGCTGCCGGTCGTCGCTTCGCCGGGTGATAGCCGACTATATATAATGAGGGGTTGCGCGAGCCCAGAATTTCCTCACCGTGGCCGCGTGGAAGGGAACTATGCCGACTGACATCGTGATGCCCCAGATGGGCGAATCCATTTTTGAGGGCACAATCACCAAATGGCTGAAGAAGCCTGGCGACAAGGTCCAACGCGACGAACCATTGTTCGAGATTTCTACCGACAAGGTGGACGCGGAGATTCCGGCGCCCGCGGCCGGCATCCTGCAGGACATCAAGGTCGCCGAAGGCGCAACTGTTCAAGTTAACACCGTAGTGGGGACAATTGCCGCCGACGGTGAGAGTGCGGCACCTAAATCAGCGTCCCAGGCTGCTGCTGCACCGGCGGCGCCGGCAAAAAAAGAATCGGCCCCAGCGAGGCCGGCCATGCCCGAGTCCGAGTCCGAGCCTAAACAATCCGCCTCAGCCTCACCAAGTCACGAAGACGATGAACATGCACGCTCGTCGCCACTGGTGCGCAAGATTGCGCGTGAGAATAACATCAACCTCGCGCAAGTTTCCGGCAGCGGTCTTGGCGGTCGCATCACCAAGCAGGACATTACGGCATTTCTAGAACGAAGCGAAGCGAGCCCGACGCAGTCAACACCTGCGACCTCGGCCTCCGCCACAAAGGCGGTTACTACCGCGACGTCGACTTCCAGCGTCCCAGCGACCGCGTCGATTCCTGGCGATCTGGTGCCGATGACCCAGATGCGTAAGATCATCGCCCAGCGCATGATCGAATCGCGCCGGACCAGCGCGCATGTCCACTGCATGTTTGAAGTGGACCTGACGCGCATCGTACATCTTCGCAATAGAAATAAGGCTGCATTCGAAAAACGTAATGGCGCCCGCCTCACTTTCATGCCGTTCTTTGCCCGCGCCGTGATCATTACGCTGCAACAGTTTCCAATCGTTAACGCCTCGATCGAGGGCGACAGCATTCGCTACCATCGCAACATCAATCTCGGCATCGCGGTTGCGCTCGATTGGGGTTTGATAGTTCCGGTCTTAAAGAACGCCGACGAACTGAACTTCCTTGGCCTGCAGCGCGGCATTAGCGATCTTGGTGAGCGCGCACGCGGAAAGAAGCTCAAGCCAGACGAGGTGGAGGGCTCGACCTTTACCATTACCAACCCTGGCCAGTTCGGCGCGGTATTCGGATTGCCCATCATCAACCAACCAAACGCAGCAATTTTGGGCGTCGGCGGAATTACCAAGTCCCCAATGGTTGTCACGGACGAAGAGGGTAATGACTCCATTGCTATCCGCTCTGTGGTCCATTTGACTCTAGGCTACGATCACCGGCTGATCGACGGCGCCGTGGCCGATCAGTTCATGGCGCAGCTAAAGAAAACCATCGAGAACTGGAGTGAAGAGGTCTGAGGATATTACGGTTGTGCGGGCTTTGACCACGTCGAAGCGTTGAGACAAGTGACCACTCCGTCAATAATTCCGCTCAACCCTTTTTTGAATTGATCTTCGTCAACGATATGACGAGCAGTCACGGCATCGCTGAGTTGCAGCGCGGCCGTAACAAATGACATAGCCGCGTCCTTCTTTTCGGCTCCCGATCTTCCGCCAAACAAGTTTTCGATTCCGTTCACGATGGCGGGCAAAAAACCAATTCCTTGCAGTAATTTAGATACGAAGTCCATAGTGCCTCTCCTTATTTGTAAGGTTGTTGTGGGTGGTGAGCTCGCGGAACTGCGAGCTGAGAATTCCAATTCAAACTGCAGCGCTTGAGAAACGGAAAATTACTCTATTCCCCAGCGGTCATGCGTCGCTACGAACGCCCTGACGGCGAGTTCTCGCCTTCTCGGTTGTTTCACAACGGGAACTTTAGGTGTAAGGCAGTCGTGTATCGGGAATAACGTGGCGGCACCGAATTATCGAACTGGCGCAGAAAATAATTTTGCACAGCGGCCAGCCGCGCCAGGTTGAAAGTCCGAGTGGAGAACCGGCCGGCGAGATTGCGATCGTTGTCCCTACCCCAGCCGAAGTCACTCCATCTGACCTCAATTCCGCCTCCCGCTCCAAGTTCCACCCCTGCATCAACTCTCACGCTCGTAGACGTCGCCTGAGTAATTTCGGCCCCGGTCAAAGAGGTGAGGAAGAGCGAGCCCACTTGATCTGTCGTCATCGCGATCAAGCCGAGCGGCAGGACAACGCTTCCTGATTGAAACTCAAAGGCCAGCGGTGCTGCTACGTCGTCTGCGAACTGAATCTTGTATACGCTGTGCTCTTCCCTCAGATTTTTAATTTCAACTTGTACTTCCCGCACAACAGCCTGAAACGCTGCGTTACGCGAAGCTACATTTACGTTGACCGCATCTCCCGGAAAGATATCCTCGGCGTTACCAGGAAGAAAATCGCTCCAGGTTTCGTATGTGCCCGACCAGCCAGTGGAAGCTCCATCAAGTAAAGCTAGTGCGGCATGTTCACAATCTAAAGACGTACGGGGCGACGGAGCCTGCACTTGCCGCACTGATCCGCGTACACCGTCGTCGTTTCCGCTTTGTTGCGCTGCAATGCTGATCGGGTTGGTGACGCGAGCGAGCGATCGCCCGGGCCCTCGATACTGCACCGCTATCAATTCATTTAGGGCCGGCGGATATTGCGGAAAAAAGCTCAGAGCGGGCGAGGACACAATGGCACATTCCGCGCCGTCAGTAAGCGAACCAACCAGCCTCGTACGGTAACTCTGCCCGGGAATCACGCTTCGCACCGCGGCGTCAATCGGCTGCTGCACTCGCGTGAACGGAATTGTGCAATTAAGGTTAAGAGCATTCACCAGCGCGTAAGTGCAAAACCCCGGCACGTTTCCGATCAACCCGTCATAGATGACTGTCGAAACCGCAACCTGCGTCGCCGGATTTGTGGGATCGGTCTGGTGAATCTCTAACACGATGCGAAGATCAGCCGCGACATCGCCGCCTCCGAATCCGCTGCCCGCCGGATGTCCAGCCGAATGGTAAGTCTGCTGCTCGCGGTAAATTTCCGTCGCATAAAATCTCGTGGTTAGTGCGTAGTGATGTCCCGCCACGGTGTTGACCGTTGTTCCCGTAATCAATCCATTCACCAGGGCGTGAATTGATGATTGGGTTCCGTTCGGCGTGATTCGGAATCCTGCGAGGCAGCCGTTAATCGAAATATCGCCGGAATACAACCCGCCCAACACGCCGTCGGAGGCGGCGTTAAAAGCTATATCACCGTGTTGCAGAACCAGGGCTCCGCCGAGCTCGATCGTCTCCGCAAAGGCCACTGTGCTTTGTCCATCTACTCCGGTTCCCCCCGCTACTTGCAATTTTCCGCTGGTCACGGTCACCGCGCCTGAAGGGTCTATTAATTTCCATCGGGTAGGATCCAGCGCGACGCCTGCGTACTCTTCATCAACCTGCGGCAGAGTCTGCAGGCTGAACGGATTTTGCGAGAGGTAGAACTTCAAAGTGAGCCCATCGCCAACGAAATAATCTTTTACGTAATCTTGCGGCTCGGTGCGGCCCACTACCGTAACGTCATTGATCAGCCCATCGACCGGCATCAACACCAATCCATCCGGTGAAAATGTAGGATCATTCTGATTGATCGAATGCACTGTACTTCCCATGGGGGAGAAAATTAGCGCGCCACTCATCGTGCGATAGCTGCCACGCACTTCCAGTCCGATTTCAGCTCCATGTTCAGACCAGGTTTTCTGCGGATCGGGGCGGTACCATACCATGCGATCGACATCCTGCACTGCGCTCGTGTCGAAACCGCCGGGAAGAAGATCTTCGGTCAACTGCCGCAGCGCGTTGCCGCCGCCACGGCTCACAAATGGAGAACGATTGGGAAGCCGCTTGCGATCGAGCGTCGCCTCGTCGCTTCGCGCGATTAGGTCATACCGATAAACCGGGCCGCGTTCTCCCCAGCCCAGATATTCAAATATCGGCGCATGGGCCAGGTAACCAGTGAATACGTCATGGCCGTTAGTTTTTCCCAACGCCACGCGTGCTCCACTGGCCGGCACCACGAAATCGGGAGCCGTTGCCACCAAACTGAACTTCAGTTCGGATGGCCGGTTTAGGCGTCGCACCAGTTGTGGCGATCGCGAGCCATCAATATTGGGCGTATAGTCACGCAGGCCATGGCCGTCGAGATTGTCGATTTGCAGCTTCATGTCGAATAGGAGGAGTTTCTAAACGTTTTCCTGCAACAGTTTGAATTCCTTCTTTACTGGTTGCGTGCTCTTAAAAGGTTGAATGGACGATCCACAGTAATTCCGCACGGTTACCAAAGGCATCGCGCATGCGCCTGCCGTCGGTGGCGCACCATTTAGACAAGTTGTGTATTGAGTGGACTGCAGAAAAAGAAGAGCGGAGTAAAGTTGGCGATGACGCGAAATACAGAATCGCCGCGGCGCCTTTTAGACGGCTCGATGCCAGCTCCGCATTGCTAGTAGATCGCCGCTAAAGCCGCGGGAAAATAGCTGCGATAACAAACGACTGATTGCGCGTCATTTTCATCAATGTGCGGCAACGCCACAAATACCGCCCGCAATGCCAATGCACCAATCGGTTTTGAAATCGCAATGTTGTCTTCTCGCGAAAATCCCTGAATGGAAGAAAGTCCAGTTGTGGTTGTCGGACTCAATCGCGGATAGTAAAAGCAAACCCTACCTCCTGATTCTTCTTCCGCTACGAACAGGCCTGACCACTCCTGAAAAAAGGAGCCGCCATCGCGGTCAACAAACGCAACCACTTTTTGCACTCCTACCCCGGTTGCTGGTGCTCCGCCGGGCAACGGCTGCGCCAGCAGCAGAGAGTTCACGGTTTTCTCCTGGATACGCCCGAGATTGAAAGTCACACGCCGCACATAGTTCGGATCCCGATTCACATCAGCGGGATCGTTCACATAAGCCGCGGCAATCCCTGTTCCTACATATCCAATCTGTTGCTGGTAGTCAGCGTCCACAGCCAGTATGTCGCCATCAGCGAATGCGTCAACCTCGCCAGTACCCACCACGACTTCAGTAGCAGTGGATCCCGACAGTACAACTAAAGCGGGAACCGGAGTGCCTCCCGAAGGTCGCGCGTTGGCACTCGGGTCGCTGGCAAGTACATTCATGTGTTCCGCTCCAGATGCCAAAGCCATCTGCAACTTCCCCCACTCTCGGAAATCGAACTCCACCCGTGCGTCCAGGGCACCGCGAAACTGCGCCACCGTCGTGCTGCGATTGGAGGATCGTAACTCTTCCGTACTCGTATTGCAGAAGCGCTGAAAGTGGTCAATCCATCCCAGATCGAGCCAGGGGGACGGAGGCGCATCTAACGGAAACGCCCCGTGTTTCCCGGGATCGAAAACCGCAGGCGTCTCAGTTTCCCGATTGACTGGCGCGAAATACGCGCGGATTCGCCGCGTAATCGGGACCATCGCGGCGCGCAATGGCGATGTGCTCATATCGTATTTACCTCGGTAAAAAAGAACACTTGCAGCAATGCTTTCCGCTCCAGACGTGCTGACTGGCCCTTGCCTGGAATCGTTTCGTTGCGGGGCCCGTCGCTTCCCGTGACCGCTCCCAACCGCGGAACGGTCCAGAAAATATTGGTGCCAAGGTCTGTACTCGGCGCTTGCGTGAAATCCCGCTTCGCGGTGTGCCCCGGCTGGCAAATACTGGTCAGCTCCATGTCGAGGGCTGCCAGTGTCCGCCCTCTGTCCACACCGCTTTCTACAGTTCCAAAAGTGAGATGCGAAATCACACAATCCATGGTCATCAGTGCCCTGCTGCCCATCTGGTTCTCAACCGCTTGTGCCGCCGCCCACTCGATGTAGAACGCGTCCGGCAGTGGTTCGACCGGGATTACCAGTTCGTTCTCGGCTACGATCACCGCTGGCCGGGTTGCGCCGTTCAACGTAACGGTGCGCAGCGGGTTGAGTGACGCTAACCGTTCCCGCAGCGCCATGTAGAAACTGTCTTTGGCAAATTGCATGAGTACTCCTCCGCTCGTCAGGCCTGTCGTCAGTCAGTCGCGTCAGTCCTCAGCCTTGTAACCTCTCGATAAACTGAGCGGAAAGCTTCACTGGCGACTGAAGACTGACGACCGGCGACAGTTGTCTCTACTCCACCGCGATCATCCGGTAGAGATATGCCATACCTCCAAAATATTCCGTGCTGAATCCCTCGATGTGAAATAGATCGCTGTCGTACACCACGCCCATCACGCCGTTGAAAAACGCCTCGGCGGACGCTACGTTTCTGGAACTCAGTTCCTCGGTCACAGCCGCGGCAGGGATCAGGAATTCCACCCGCCGCCGCGGTCCAGTAGCAGATGCTGGCAGGTTACGTATGACAACGGGGGATAGTCTGACCTCTTCGACGCCGGGATCCACTAATCCCAGTTGCGCGCTCGGATCATTTGGTAATTTGAAATAGGGGCAGCAACAGCCGGATCTCGAGCCGCCAAGCGATCGCAACATCGCCTCTGCCGCGCGTACTAAAGCCATGCCGAAAATTCCGAACTGGATCCCGGTCTCCGCCATATTCAACCGACTTTCTGCGCCACATATGGCGCCAACAGCGTCTTAACGGTTGAGTCCAGCAGGCTGTCGGAAAAATAATCGAAGGACATGCTGTCCAGCTTTGCAGAACGCAAGTTCAGTGCAGGAGTCGCTTGTGCATTGCGAACGATCTGACCGCATGCAACTTTCACCGCGGCAGGAAATCGTATCCAGGCCAGCTGTATAGACAAGATCAATCTCGCTGTAACCTAGTCCCACCGCGTTCACAGGCAACGTCAGTTCGCCGGTGTCGGCGTAAACATCAATCCCCGCCGGATCGACCGTGTTCCATGTGCCGGGTAGTCCGAACATCAGGGCAACGTCAGAGCTGAGGTCATCGAACGGCCATTCGCCCCGCCGTGGAATCGCATATCGTCCGCGCGCGGATATGATCGGCGTAGTCGCCGGCGCCACCGTCGCCAACGGCACATACGTCACCCGCACGGTGTTTCGTCCAGCGGTAATCCGCAGGCGTTCTTCATACTGCGCTACCGCCAAAGTTGCCCGCCGGCAATGTGCGTCAATGACCGCAGATGCAGCGGTCACCCACGCCGCCAGCGTGGTCGCTTCCAATCCATACGATTCATATTCCGAAGGAGCGAGATAATTCATAAGGGTTCTCAATTTGTTGTCAGACATCAGTCTCAGTCACCGTGCTTCTGGTGACTGAGACTGGACGACTGAAGACTGCTCTTACCGGTCGACTTTCACTTCGTAGTGCGCGTACGACGCACCTTTCACCACCACTCCACCGAATTTCACCACTACCATTTGCGAAGCCAGCGACCCGGGCATCCCCAACTGGAACACGCGAGGATTCGCATCCGTCAACCAGTGGTACTCGATCAGTTCTTCGGTGACGATGTAGCAGGGCAAGACTGCAGTGCCGCTGCCGGGTGTTCCCGTGTAGCCAAGCGCCCACTCCGGAATCAGCGGCAGATCACCCGCTTGGGTCGACAGCGTCTTCACTCGCAGCCCGCCGGCGATCTTCAGTGGTCGAAAGCACAACGTTGAAGTCTGTCTTCACTTCCCGATCAATCAAGTCCAGCAAGCACCGGGTTGGCATAGATCGCAGTCGGGCGTACCTCATAAGAGGAATTCGCCACCATCCGGCGACCACCCCCTTGATCCCATCCACGATGCTCTCCGTCGTTGCGACCGTGGTGGGAGTTGCCGCCAGCTTCGATCTGTCCGATCGCGCCGAAGTACTGGACCGTCGTGGGCGTACCCAATGACGTATCGGTACCGTTCCACAACGCAACATCGTGAGTGCGCATTAATCCTTCTACCGAGTCCGCCAGGTCTTTCGCCTGCAAGTAATGCAAACTGGCTTTGCTGTGCACCCACTTCCATATCGAACAGGTTGTAGTTGATTTGCGAGACCAGCGCCTTCAGCGGCAACCTGCGTTCCACCCGCGTTGGGCTGCCTACTGTGGCCACGATGTTCCGTGGATCTACGAAAGCCTGCGCAGCGGTCGGAGAGTCAATTGCCGTCTGCTCAAAAAACCGTGACGGATGCCCGGTTGCAGGCACCTGCCGAATTCTTTGCCCAAACGCCCCTCGCCGCCGCACGATGTCGAAGATTTCGGTTTGATAGCGGTTGACCTCCGACCGCGCCCGGCCCGAGAAAATCGGCGGCCGCATTGCAGGTCAAGAAATTGTGCTTTCATGTGTTCTCCTGGAAAAAGATTTACTTGAAATTCGCGGCCATCGAGAATGCAGCAAATAAGACGGCCGCCGTGCAACCCTGAAAACCGACGGTAAAACCAAATAGGCAAGATCTACGACGGGAACTGGAATTCGACCCAGGTTCCAGTTCGTGACAACGCGAGCTACTCGATCATTCCTGCTCGTGCCATCTCTGCTTTCACTGCGATCCGCTGATCCACGCTCAGTGACTGCAGCGTCTTGTCCAACACTGCCGCATCACTTTGTCTCCTACATCTCGCTCCTTCTTGCTCAGTAGCGCGGTAACCAGTGGTGGCAGCGTCTTCCGAGCCATTCGGGCCGCCTGCGCCTTTAGTTCGGTGTTCGTCTTTTCAGTTCCGCGACCCGTTGTTGTCAGTGCTCTCGACGAGCCGTTCGAGTCGTCCACTGTTGACGTGAGTTTCGTCGATCTGTCTTCGACTGCTGCCACGATCCTGTCGACTTTCGCGTTCAACGCTTCTTGCTGTCCGTCGAGCCTTCCGAGGACACGGTCCAGAGCGTCGGCGGCATTCGCCAGTCTCTCCGCCGTGGCCACAAGTTGCACGGTCATTCTTCGTTCATGACTTCTCCTTTGTAAAGATGTAAATTGCACGGTCACTATCTCGCTCGATCGCCAAACCTCAGATTGCTATCCCAACTCGATGCACGTATCTCTGTAAGCGGCCTTGTTTCGCCGGAGAACCGCTGCACCTGTGAAAGTCACACGGGTAAGAGTCCAAATGGTGCTGCGCATATCGGCAACCCGCGCATCTGTGATTTCGTACGACATTCCCAACAGTTCGTGATTCCGCTCGCTGCTAAAGTGCGACTGCGAGCGTGCATTGCCTTCGGAATCCGCCGAACTCTGATGTGCTCTGTTCCCACGGCCGATTTCCCGCACGATCTCGGGAAAATCTTTGCCGAACAGATATCCGCCCAGTTCCAGCTTTCCTGCCCACAATTTCCGCACGCGTAATTACACCAATCTTGCGCCTGGCATCATGCCGGTCGAGGGATGGCGCGTAATCCAACCCCATCCCCAGCAGCGACGCCAGACCGGCCTCGGCAGCGGCCCGGGTCAATACCACTCTGTGTCCACGCGCCCCTGACGGCGCACTGTCTGAGGTGACATCCACCAGCGTCAGCACTCCGCGAAATGGCTCCCGGTTTGGATGCCCGGACACCTGCGGGCATTGCAATCGCCATCGATTCCAGTTCAATGTTCATTATGTTTGTCATCCTCGAGCGATCGTGTGCCTTCGCTCGCCAGATACGGACAGTCGGAGGAATCTCAAATGACAATATTTGGATGAATCTGATGCTGCCGATTACCGATTGCGGCAGACGGACCTCAAAGCGGTGGCAACCCTCTCATGCGTCTCACTTCGTTCACGGTGAACACGCCGTTTTTTATCAGAATGTCCTGAATTTGCGCTTGCTCCATCTCGCTGCCGGACGAATCCACATCGGAGAAGATAAATTCCAGGTCATTCCATCCAAGTTTCTTGCAGATCGCGTCTCGTGTCAGATGTTCGGCGAAGAGCCTGGCTGTCGGTACGATCGCTTGTCGGAACGCCTGGTCGGTCATTTCCGCCGCAGTCGAACGGTTCACGTCTCTCTCGAGGCCAAGCGATTGGGGCGGGAGATCAAACGCATCCGCGATAATTCGCAGCAGAAACTCTTGCCATTGCAATCTCAGATCGGCATCGGTGCCACCTCCAAATCGCAACACTTCTGGCTTATTTTCCACCGACAGAATCGGAACTCGCCCCGTACCCTCGATTTCGTCCTGCCACCACCGGATCAGGCGCTCATGGTGTTCCGGGCTTAGGCCCTGCAGCCAAAGGGCATATTCCACCACGGAATTTGACGCGAGCCGGGCTGCGTATCGGTTTGCGCCCAGAAATGCATTGATAGTTTCAAATGCAACCTCCAGTCTCCCAAGACCGAATGGCGTATGGGTTCGTGGGTTTAACCGAATGTAGATGAGTTCATCATCGCTCAGGGCGATCTGCGCATCCGGTCCATGTCGTCCAGTCATTTGCACGTACCGCGGCGAGCCAGGAACACCATCCCAGTCACCTTTGATTCGGATAGACGCACCGTCAACCGGCCACAACACGAGAGGGTGGGACGCATCGCCGGTATTCTCCACTTCGATCGCTCCGAAGCCGCCGACAATCACGTCCTCCAGGACCTGCTCCGCCAAGGATCGAAAGGAATCGTCCGGATTCGGCGTGTCGAAATTCTCCGTCAGAATCTGCATCCGCAAGTCGACGTCAGATGCTGCCGCCGCCCTGCCCGGTCGAGGCTGGATCCTCCATCTCATGCCGGCGATGCTGTCCTTAATTGTGTTGATGGCTTTTCGGGCAACCGGTGTTTCCGAAAACCGCCGCAGGTTCGCGGGGAAGGCTTTGGGAAAGCATCTGGTCGAGGTCCATAGGTGTTGAGAATGGAGGGCAAAGGCAAGGTTCTCCTCTTTCCCTCCACACCTTTGGCTACCGACACTCCGGCGATCCGGCGCATTGCGCCGCGCAGCTTCTCATTTATGTTCATGATTGTTTTCTTGAATTGATTGTGTGGCGCGGGCGCCCTCGCCCGCGAAAATCTATTTCAAAAACAAACGCCTCAAGCTCTCAGTTCCACTCGCGCTGTCTCCGCAATCAAAGGCATATCAGCCACAATGGCCAGCCGGATTCCTTCGTCTTCCATCGCGCCCAGTGCAAACCGCACCTCATCACGCGAGCGGTCCAGATGATCGTCAATAACCGCTGTCAGCAAAGGGTTCGCCTTGGCCTCCCGCGTAATGCCAGACACGATTTTCGGATAGCGTGCGGCCAGCATCACGGCCTGGTCCACGCTCTTCTTCAGTGAAACCGCATGGAAGAATTTGACCGTGTCTCCCACCCGATATCCGAAATCAAACTTCAGAGGATCGCCAGCCTTTGAATACGGGGCGACCGGAATATTCACCATTAGAAGATTCAGAACGCCGGCATTCTCGAACGCGTTCGCCACCTGATTACGAATACCCTCTCTGCCAGAAAGTTTCATCGCCGCCCGCGTCCTTGGCGTTGTGCTCCAGGTACATCTGATTCAATAACTCAATTTCCTTTTCGGGATCCTCAGCTAGATATGTCTTCGTCTCTGATATCTGGATCGACGTCGAAGATGAATCTCGCAACCATTTCAATAGAAACTCACGGTTGCGAGGCTCTGCCAATTGCAAATCGAATTTCTGCGCTCAAAGACTGCAAATAATCCATGTCCGTATCGGGATACAGGCAGACGGCACGCCTCCAGTCTGGAAATAAAACGCGCTTTCGCGAAGACCGCATCGCCGGGTATTGGTTCCATCAAAATTAGACCGAAATTTATGAATTCTCCGTTTACCGCGTCCGGCACATAACGCAGCACAAAATATTCGAGTTGTTTCAGATCAGCCATCGCTATGCAGAGCCTGCGGATCTCGTTAGTCTTCTAACCAATTCGGAAACGGTTGCCTGACTGAGGTTCGGAAAGCGTTTATCAACTCCCGAACTCTCGCCCTTCGCTCTAGCAGCAGGCAAACCAAAGCTTCCAACGCATCCCATTCATTGCTGTACCATTCCGGAGGTATTTCACCCGCCGCCCTCCAGATCATGTCATCACCCATATTCTCAATGCGCGATAGCCATGGCTCGAAGGATTCCCATCCCCGCACACCGCTATAGACTTCATTTCGCGGATACACTCCGCGCAACGGGTAATCTGGAAATGTCCACTCCCCGGCATTGAAGCAATAACCCTGGTCGATGAATGCCACCGTATACTTCTTCTCGCGCATCTTCCGCCAGAAAGTTGCCTGCCGTCCGTTGGCGTTGCCCGTCCACTTGTCTATCGCCAGAATTCCGGCAAATGTCTCCAGATTCCGGACTCGTTCAAGCATATTCATCGGAAGATAATCAAACACTTGCCCTTCGAGCGGGCTGACCACGTACCGCGACCCGAATTGCAATCCCGGCTGGCAGGGTATGGTTCGGGAGCCAGTTGTATGTTCAACTCCGGCGTATGTTGAACCAGCCAGTCTCCAACCTCCACGACTTCCGTTGCCGGCACTGGCAATTCGGCGCCTTCCGCAAGTCGAGTCGCCAAAAATTCATTGGCCAATACCCGCAGGTGCTGCGGATTGTTGCGAAACTTTACGACATAGAACTTTCCGTCCGAGCAGCGCATCAGGTGACCCTGAGCTCCTCCCCGCATCCGTCGCACGTGCTGTACTGCGGTCACCGGCAATGGCCACTCGTAGTGCCGGCGTTCCGCCGGTTGTCGCCGGGCGTTTCGCCCTCGGATCCTCACAGCCGACGCAGCCTACAGCGTTCGTATCACGCCTGTCTGTGACGTATGAACATCACTTTCGCCCCGGCAAACTGGCTACTTCCAGCATGGATCTTCGCGTAAGGTCTCCTGCGACCGCGCGTCTGGCTCCCAGGGCGATAGCCATCGCCATAACACAGTCGTCGTGGGTACCTCCGGCCGCCCCGGAACTCCCGTCTGGGTGCCGGACAAACGTCCGGCATTCGTTCAAAAGCCTGGAGCTTCGGAATATTTTCGGTTCCGTCGCCAGCACCGCCGCCATGTTCTCAACCATTGCGGGACGGCTTGCCGCCGAGGTTAGCCATCCGTCTTGTCCGCCCTCACGAAATACATTCAGACATCCTTCCGCGCGCAAATGAGCCAGGACGCCATACCCGTGATTGTTCCGTTCCACCACTAACAACGCATCCTGGTATGTGCTTCCGAGCGCGATTAGTTTCATGGCCAGTTCTCGCGGAGGAAAATGTCCGTGCAACTCGGCGCATTGCATTCCTGTCCGGCGCTCGATCACTTGCGCGCACGAATAGTCGCCTTCCGATCCTCCCCCGGCCGGATCCACCCCAACGATGTATTGCCTTCCTGCTTGGGGAGGAAACCACATCACCATTCGCCCGCTATCTCGCTTCTCGACCTCGGCACTGCAAGCAGACAATGCCAGCTCGATCGCTTCCAGATCGAAGACGCAATCGCCTGACGCCCGGAAACAGGTGACCGGATCTTCCGCAAATTCTTGCGTCGCCATACCCCGCATTTGTGCCCGGTTCATTCGACGCCAAGCCAATTGCGCCTCGTTCAATCCTTCTCGCATCATCAGCTGCTCTTCTTCCGGCGTCAAAGCATCCACTGTCGCTGGGACGTCTTTGACGCAATAGTCGTCGTCGTACCACCAGGGAAAGAAGTGCCGTTGATATCCTGTCTCACCAGCGCGTTGCCATTCTTCATAGAACACTCCACCTGCTCCGTTGGGCGTCGACTCCAGTACGATCTCGCCTCGTTCCGGAACGGCGGCTCGAAGCGACGCCAGCGTCTCAATGGCATTCCGCGGCCAGCGGGCGACCTCCGAGCAATGCAGATTGTGGATGGTCATCCCGCGGCCAGCGTTCGGGTCCGCCGCCGTGGCCACGCGGTACTCGCTGTCGAGCCGCGGAAAAACGATCTGGCGGACGTTGGCGCGCGACGTCACCAGCGCGCCCCGCTGCATCCCTTCGGGCAGGTTCTCCCAGAAGCGATGCACAATCTTGAATATCTCCTCCGCTGATTCCTGACTGTGTGCTACCTGCACGGCGGTCGTTCCCGGTTGCGTAATTGTCTGGATGAAAAAACGCGCCGCAATGTAAGTCGTCATTCCCAGTTGCCGGGCCTTCAGAACCACATTCCGCTGCGTGCGCTTTGCCGAATATTCCGCCTGTGCCCGGTTCGGTCGCAGACTTACTAGCCCTTTGGTCTTGCTGCGTACTTTCAGTAGTCCCTCAATCAACAGATCTTCCACCGTCGCGTCCCCAAGCGTTCGCTGGTCCAGAACGGTGCCCAATCGCCAAGCAGATCCAGATCACCTTTCACAAAGATCTCCCAAGAATTCCCGATCCCAACCCACAACAAGAAGCAGACTGAAACGCCGAACACTGAACACACGAAGAAAATCGATAACCGATATCTAAGGCCCCGTCTTGATACGACCTGCGAACTCTGGGACAAACACGGTTGCGCCGATTTCCCATCCCGACCCAAATTGCGTTTGATCAATTCCCAGCAAGTCGTACTTGTATTCCGCCGCCAGTGCCGCCCCCTGGTCCACTACCGGTGACGTCCTTCCCGGCCGCAAATCCACCGGTGTTCCCGAGGCCGAGTCGGCGTAATAGGTGGTTCCCGAATCAAGCTGAGTCCCTTGTAGGTAATTCACGATTTGTGTGTTGCTCATCAGAGTCGCACCGGCCGCCCTCAACGTGTCGATCATCACGCTCACCTGGTGCGGTGAAAGCTCGTTCACATGAAAGAAAATTCCTATCGGGACACCCCACACCGAGGACTTGAACACCAGTGCACGTAGCTTGTTCGACAGTTGCATATCGCTGAGATTCTGGAAATTCGGCACCATCCCCTGGCTCAGGATGTTTTGAATGTTGATCCCGGTTCCCGCCACCGTCGCCGCATTGGGGGAAGGTTGCATGACTCCGCTTCCTCGCGCACCTGTATAACCCGCAGCAACCGCGATCGCTTCCGTGCTCGTATCCTCATAACTTCCGGGATACACATAGACCCAGCCTCCAGGGATCGTCGCCGACACTTCGTTCGAGAAAGCCGACTCGCCCACACTATTCAATGCGGTCACGACGTAGTACCAGACCTGTTGAGGACTCACCCCGAAATTCACATAATCCGGATTGGTCACCGGTCCCGCAACCTTCGTATAAGGCCCACCACTACTTCCAGACCGGTAGACGTTGTAGCCAGTAACATCGGCCTGCGCGTCCCACGTCAAACTCACCGAGTGATCTCCGCCGCCACCCGTCAGGTTGGCGCTCATCCACGCTTTTGACCAGTTGAGTTCGTCCGTCATCAGCCTGGTCTTGTTCAAGGTAAGTGTGTAAGCCGCGGTCTTTATATCTTGCGAACTGACATCATCAAGGTCCTCGCTCTTTACCGCGGCCTTCATGTTCGGATCTACGCTCACATTAAAGACGCCGCGTTGGTTCAGCGTGGCAATGACTCCACCCAAAGTGTCCAGTCCGCTCGGCACCAGGTCGGTACCCGACGGTGCCAGATCGAAATTCACCTGCGCGCTCGGGTCGCCGGGAGCGGAAATAACCAAGTGCTTGCTCGAAATCGAAAGCGTGACGCTCGATGCCGCCGTGCCTGTGTAGGCCACCGTGAAAGCATTCGGAAACACAAAATATTGGTGTGACACCGAGTGGCAGTTCACGTCCCAACCGTCATTGATCCACGATTGAAATGTGGGAATCAACTGTCGCGAAAGGTCATAACCCGTGACCACAGCTATGCTGAGCGGTACGCCCTTGGCCTGAAACAGCGGCAGTAGCGACTCGATAAATTGGTGGGACCCGTCTATCAATCCTGGGTCGTCATACGTAATGCTTATCCGCGCCGGATACCGCATGAACCCTCGCACTCCCGGTGGCGTATCCGCAATCAGATTGTGCCCACCATCAATCGGTCCTGGCGTGCCTGTAATGTCGGTGGAGATGCCGGTCGCGAGATTATTCGCGTAGAAGTGGCAATAGGAAAACGTCACTGCGGCGGTGTTATCCATCAATCCATATGTCCGGTTCGCATAGCCACGGCAATTCCTCAACTCGATCGCTGTGGCGCTGCCGTCGAACCGGTAACCCACATAGTTCCGGTGAGCGTCCGTGTTGTAAATGTGGATGTCACCCGCAGGCCCGGTGGGATGGACATAAAATCCAATCGGCACGGTGGCATTCGGCACTTGCGAATCAGCCGCCATGTTCGCCAGCCAGAGGTGATCGCTGCCCCCTTGCACCTGCACTCCGTACCCGTCGTACCAGTCCACTTGAATGTGCTGAATCTCAACGTAACTGACCGCATTAATATTGATGAGTGCCTGTCCGCTCAGCAGGATTGGAGCCACGCTCGTGTAAGCCGTCACCGGATTCCCGCCCGAAGAGTAAACGGAAAGAGTCTGTGTCGTGGGATCGTAAAACCAGTCGCGATCATGCGCGAGCGCGCTCAACGTTGTCTGCGAGTTTCCCCAAATCGTTCCGAACTGGACAAAATTCAGTTGTGAAATCGCCTGCACCGCGCTCAACGTGGTTTGCCAGACATTACCTGATGAGTTTGTCCATTGCGCAGCCGTGGTAGGGAAGTACCCGGTGAATCTTGGAGGTCGTCCGCTTCCATACGCATCAAACTTGATTAGACTTCCTGCTGTACCGCTCGATGGCGGAGTCAGCCACTCATTCCACACCCCATCCCGCTTGAACAGGACAACGTCCCCAGGCAGGAACGTCGAGATCCCCACCTTCAGAAGCGTGCGCCACGGTGTGATTGGCGATAGCCCGTCGTTCGCATTGCTCCCCAACGGATCGACGTAGTAAGTCGTCGCCGATGCCTGTGCAATGAGTACTGCCACGATGATTGCAATTCTCTTGATCATGAAAGAAAGACCACGTCCTGGAACTTGTGTAATAAAAATGCCCGGCCGAAGCCGGGCACCGAGTCAGGAACAAAAAATGGGAATCTGGAACTGACAACTGAGATCGATCCCTACAAAGCCATCACTGCACCGAGCCCGAAAGACTGGAGGGCGCTGACGGCGGCACTTGAAATGTTCCCTGGCACTTTGTCCAGTCGCTCGAGACAAAGTTGCCGGCACTGTCCCGGCCAACGGCAGTCACCGCAAATACCCTTTGCCCAAGTGTCGAAGTCTGAAAGCTTCCACTGATCGCCGTCACCTTGCCACTTGCGTTCGCCGGATTCTGCACCGCGGCAATGAGGACCGGTGTGCCAGTTGTGGCGTCGCTCATTTCAAAATGGTCAAGGCAGTTCTTTGTGACGGTCGAACTGCAGACCGTCAGAGTCGTGAAGTCATAGTTCCAGGAAAGGTTGACGGTCGATCCGCAAGCGCGCGACGCGACTAGAAAGAGAAATAGCGCCGGAAGAAATTTGATCATGATTATGCTCCCCGATGTTCTTGTTTCCAACCCTTCTATTGCAATGACCAGGTTGGAATCGTTGTGGCCGTATACGCATCGCCCGGAATTGTGATGGTAGCCGGCAGTGTGCCGCCTGCAGTCACGCTTTCCTGCACTGCGCCCGCGAAAGTGAATCCGACTCCCGTGGAACTTCCGATCAGCGCCGCGCAAGCGGTAGTGCAATTCGTAGTGATCGCGAGGTAATACTTTCCTTGCCTGATGATGCCGGAGGATGTCCAGCTCAACGTCTTCCATCCTGTGGATGGCGCGAAAGCCGTCCCGGCCGTGCTTCCGATGTGCGCGATGAGGGTGCCCGAACTGCTGTACAGGCCGATATCGTAGTTGTTAGTTGTGTTGTCCGCAGTCTGTACATTGTATGTAACCTGTGCCGTCGGCAACGGAGTGGCGCTGCCATAAATCACCCCGTAAAGCTTTGCCACGTTCGCCGTCGTCAGAAATGAAACGCTGCCCGCAGCGGATGACTGCGTAAACCAGGGCACTAAGCTCGCGTTGCCCGAACTCGGCGGTTCCAGACCGGCAAACACCTGGTAAGTTCCTGCACCACTATTTGTGGTCGTTGCCCGGCCAATTACCTGGACTCCAGACGGCCGGATGGCGCCGCCATCGTGACAATCGCCGGCATTGCTGGTGCTCGCGATCACAAAATCCCCGCCTGTCGTCGAGCCATCAAAGCTGCATTGCGCATACCCTCGATACACAACGCTGGCATTCCCGCTGGTTCCACTCCCGGCGCTTACGATTCCAATAATTCCATCACTGTCGGTGGTACCAGCTTTGATCGCGCAAGGCGAACTCCCTCCATTGTATTTCGCTAAAAAGTTCAGGCTCGTCCCTGTCGTCGCATCGTTGCACGGCTCAAAGGTCAGGGCGCCTGAACTGGTGATGTCAAAAGATGTGCCCGCAAAGTACGTCTTTGGTCTCAACGTCGCCGATCCAACGTTGTTGGTGTTATCCGCGAAAGGTTTGAAGGTTGAAGCTGTGTCAATCGCCCAGCGCACATTGCTCCCGATCCAGAATGCGATCCCTCGCTGACTTCCACTGCCGCCGTTCTCGCTGGCCACTGCGAAGTATCCGTCCGCGTTGTCCCACTTGAATCCCACGCGCTCGTAGTCAGAGACATCCGTTCGAGTGCCGTACACCCGTAAGACCTGCGGATTCGTGCCGTTGTATTCCTCCAGCGTGTTCGCGTCGGCATTAAAAATGTTGAGTAGTCCCAGTTGTATCGCTTGGCCGTTGTTACTGATCACCTTGGGACAGTGACAGCTTGAGTCAAACCAGAAGAGGCCATAGTTCGCAATCCCGGCTGGTGCAGTTGTCTCTGCGATCTGGATCACGTCCGCCGTACTGCAGTTCGCATCCCCATTCGGCTGAATGCCGGTAGAGAAGCTGCCCGTACACTGCGCCGGCGTTTGCGCGAAGACAAACGAATTCGCCTGTACCGCCCCAGCCACTGTGAGCGATCCATCCATCTGTACATTCGTCTTGAATTCTTTCGACGCACTCGTTAGACGCTCCAGCCAATTCGTCCCATCTCCCGAATTTGCGATGTAAGCGGAAATCGAGATCGGCGCTCCCAGGCTGATGCCGATGTGCGCGGGGTTTCCATCACCTTGGTCATATCCAATGAATGCGTCATTCGCATCGTTTGTGGCACGGTTGTTCGCGGTTGCGATCGTCTTCTGAAAGTTTGAATCAGAGAGCGTAATGATGTGTCCGGGCCCGGTCCCGAGATTCGAAAAAACCACGCGGCCCTTAAGGTTTGTTCTGAGGCCGCCATCCGTATTTGATTTGACCGCCAGCAAAAACGCCCCTTGTTCGTAAAACGTGGACGGAGCCATTGCCGAATAACAGCTCACCCACAACGGAGTCCAACCTCCTAGAGCATCGCAGTTGGTTGCAATCACCGCTGGCGCCGCCGTGCCCTGAACCGCGACTACATTGGACGTCGTACTGTCCATCCACGCCCGGCCTCCATCGAGCGCGCTGCTGGAATCCTGGTTCGTACCCAGAACAAGGTTGCCAGGCCAGAAGTCCAGCAGCGGGAAATACGTGGGCGATGCTACGCTATAGGATTGCAACGCCGCCTGTGTGTCTGGAAAAGTGCACACTCCACTCGCGCAGGCCGAAGAGCGTGAAACATTCGTCACCACTGCGAATGTCCCGGTACCGAAGGGTGCCTGTTCGCGGAGACCGGCCCCCGGACTCACGCGCAGCAAATCGAATGTGCTCGCTCCGGCGATGTCGGGCGTTGTGACTGTAATGGTTCCCGACCCGTTGCTAAGAGCGGTACCCGCATAAAGCGGATTCGACGGCCCATTTGTCGCGTGGTGTGCCACCACGTAGTACCGGTAGTCAATCGTCCCCGTATCGGCAAACTGCGGAATCGCTCCGACCGGTCCTTCGCCGCTCTGTATCTTCACTGACGCGCCTTGCGAAATCACCCCGGCTTGGCCGATTGCGCCTTGCGGATTGGCGCAGGCACCAACCTCTTCGTAAACATTATCCAATTCGAAACCACCAAAGCCGCCGCGGCGTGTACCGGCCCGAATTCCGTATTGCGCAAAGCCCTGTACCACACTGTCTGAGACCCGCAGCGTGTTGCCGCTCTGCCAGTCAATTCCGTTGCCGCCGCATTGCATCGCTATATTCAGATTCTTCAGCCAGCCTACGGCGGGGGCCGTCGCAAAAGGTCCGGGTGCGAAAATCGCTGGATTACACACGGTTGCGTCGCATCGCACTCCAAAGCTTCCGCCAGCACTTCCCAGAGTGGTGTCGAGTCCATCCAGGAGAAACGACTCGTCGTCGTCCACTTGTACATAGCTACTGAAGGTTCCTCCTGCTAAAGCAACGCGTGTAGAAACATTGAAGAGCCGCGTCTTCTGCGCATTCACCTCGATAAAGGGTTTTTGTCCGTTCACGATCGTCGGACGTCCGCGAGGATTGATCAACGTGATGTCCTGGTAGGCGTTAGCGCTGGATGGATTCCCAACAAATAAGCAGGTGTCATTCATCCAGCACTCAACAATGGATCCCGAGAAGTCGACAGTCATGTTGGAAGCCTGGATCGATACCCGCGCGAACGCCTTGTACTCTCCCGGTGGAACAATGACCTTGCCGGACTGCGATGCGCCTGTTGGATTCGTGGGAATGAATCGCGCAGCAATCAGTGTCTCCTGCAGACCACCCGAGGCGCTGCCGATCGTGTATCCCGTCGGATGAGCATTGACTGTCGTAAATTGGAGTGTCCCCGGCTGTCCGTCCCCAGCACATGTTCCGCCTGTGACCAGCACCGCTTCTGCGGTTCCGGTCGTTGAGACATAGACGTAGTACGCTGGCTCTGAAGCCTTAACCCCTGGAGGACAAGCCGTCAGGCTGACCGTCTTTGCTCCCGCCGCGACGAGGCTCGCCGATGGCGACTGCGACCAGTTGAAGTCTGGTGAATATTTCACCCCGGCCATTCCTGCCGTAACTCCGCCGCCGGCCCGCGGTACATATTTTCCCGATGAAGCCACGTATGTGATGACTTGGTTGTCGGTCGGAGTGGTCGTATCCACCGGAACACTTTGAATGGAGACTGCATTGCCGCTGGCACCGCATGCACCCCAGCTTGAATCACCATGCAGGCACAGACTGTTGTTTGCTGTCCCATTCGCCAGCTCTGCCGGCGGCACGAGTCCACTTACCACGTCCGCTTTACTCGCCAGGCCGCTGTCCACATATCGCTTTGTCGAAGCTTGACTTGGTGATGACGGATCTGCCGGCAGTTGGAGTGGGCCGGTCATCGTATCTCCAGCCCTGCTGACGAACGCTCCCCCGCCGGATGTTGTCACCGCTGTATCCACGTATGACTTGTTGACGGCATCCGTCGCTTGTACTGGCGTCGGCACGTTGGGTGGCACTGTAAACTGTTTGACGCCCGTGATGGTTTCACTTCCAGCTTTATGCACCACGAGCGCGTCGTTGGCTTTGTTGGCAACCGAAATATCTACATATTGCTGTGACGCCGGAGGATTCGCCGAATTGCCTGACCCTAATATCGTGCGTATCGCCGCAATAGTGGTCGGAGATGTTGCCGTAACCACCCAGAATTCGGTCTTGACCGTGCCATCGTCAAGTTGGTACACCACAGTGTAAAAAGAGCCGCCAGCATTTGGAACCAGCGCTACGGACAATGTTCCACCTGGCCCAATGGTCACGCTCTTTGTTGCCCGCCGCAACCGCTTGTCCGGTCAACGTGCTGAACCCTGGCCAGGAGATCAGCAGCGTTCCTCCAGCCAGCGTTCCGTCCGCCCTGTAAACGAAATCACTGACTGTACTGGTCGTCGGCGTTTGCGCTGACGCGAGCGCGGCGATCAGCAAATAAAAAAGCCACCCCAGGGGGTGGCGCCGGTCAAACATAATTCCTCCATTGCAGACTCTTCCTTCTACTCGAAGGGAATCAACCATCCAAATGTTATGGATTCAGAACTGAACTATCGAAAGTTCCCAATGAGAACTTGTTGTTACTCGCCCGCACTTACTCGCTGATCCAGAAACCTCTCTACGCTGCGAACGTAAACATCAGCGAAATCCGCTACCGGACGCCGCTTCTCAATCAAATTAAGAGCCGCATCTTGCGTCCAGCCCATTGAGCACAATACGGCCAGCGTCATCATTGGCGCCCGGTGAACCCCGGCAGCGCAGTGAATGAACAATTTGGTCCCACCCTGGTCGAGTGCGTCGGTTGCAAAATCCACTCCACGCTGGAATATTTCCGGTGGCTTGGGCTGAAAGTCATCATCGATCGGATTCCACAGCACTTCAATCCCATAAGGCTTGGCGAGTTCGGTATCGTCAAACTCGATTTGCATGTCAATGATGTGTGTGACGCCCGCTCGCGATACCTCAGCCATGCTGTCGTCTTTCCAGATGCCGCCCCCAACCGCGATTCGGTCGGTCACCCATGTCATGTCCATCCCGGAAGACCCCTTTTAGCTCGCTTATGTGCGGCGGGCGCTCTCGCTGGCCACTCTTGATTTGGACCAACTCTAGGTTGCCCAACCACCGACTGTCATTCTAAGCCTTGTGCATCGGAAACCGGAGTCGCCGTTTCCTGATCTTTGGTAACTCTCTCCTCCGCCAACGCCGGCTCTGGCAGACCTAACCGGCGCAACAGGACCGCCGCCATCGAATCCGGCACCATGGACCCATCTTCTCCCGACGCGGGATAAAGTCCGATCATTTCGAACAGGTATTTCATTCCCAGGTAATGGCCTTTTCCCACTTCTTCCATCGTGATCTCGACCATGCCCACGGCATCGTTGCCCACCAGGTTCGTGATCTGCTGCCGGATCTCCGCCAAGTCCACCGGTTTACGGGCTGTTTTTTTCGGCACAGCCCGCTTTGACAGCTTGGTTCCCGTTCGCTCTTTTGCTTTCTTCATGACCTTCGCTCGTCACCAAAAAATAAAGGCGCGCTTCGCAGCGCGCCCTCAAGGTTAGTTTCTTGACCTCTGAATCTAGAATAGCAAATCGATCTGGGTGAATGGGACATGCATCCGAGATTTTTATTTCCAGTGTTCAGAGTCACTTACCGAATTTGTTACGACTTTCTCCTCTTGACACATTTTTTTCCGCGCAACATCCGTGACCGGTAGTCGCACAAGCAGACCAGCTTCCAGAAAAATATCCGTGAGTTGGTCCAGCGCTTCCGGAAATCGCCGTCCGACTGTACGCCGCCAGCAGCCCAGGATGCGCGCAGTCTCGTTGTGAGTGTAGTCCTGCAGAACAATCTTCGCGATTAGTTTGTGTTCGAATGATCCCAGCTTGGTCAGGCCACGTGCAACATCATGAACAAAAATCACAGCATCTTCGAAAGTCCCTGCACGATATGAGGTGACCCGCGTTCGGAAAAACTCCCGGCCCAAAAGAGACGGTAAGCGCCCCACTTCCACGGAAAGCCGATGGTACCGTCTCAACAGAGCCAGAGTGCGATCTCGATATAACCACAGGTCGGGATCGCTGCCCAGGATGGATGGGACCACCTGCCCCGCCCCCCGCGACGTTGCGGTCGGGCGCATGGAAGCAGATGACGGTGCTGGGAATGATGGCGGAGGCGAGCGAATTTCGCCGTCCGTCACATTCCCGGATGTTGCTGCAGTTAGGCTCGCATTGACCATCATGCTGTGCCTCCTTGCCCGTAAAACGTAGATAGTTGTGACTTGCTCTCGATCTTGTGGTTTCCGGGCACGCGTGGCTTGGTGGGAACTTTACGAGGCGCAGGCAAATCCAGCACCTCGAGATCGCACGGAGCGCAATAGATCTCCTGCGTACCTCGCGGCCGCAACCATAAAGCCCCACACCGTTCGCAATACTTGAGTTCCAGCTGAGTTACTTCCGGATCTTCGCTTTCCATTATTGCCTCCGAGGCGATGACAGAAATAAAAAAAAGCCCTGCGCCGATTGCTCGGTCACAGGGCTCGTTTCTCTTACGATGGCCTGTTGGATTATTTAGTTATGAATGCGTTACAGCGTTATAAGGGGAAAGTATCTTTCGCTTTACCTACAGGATCGTGGGCTGGCGGAAATAGCCTTCCTCGTAACCGGACTTCAGCACGCGGCCGTTTTGCACCACCACGCTGAGCCGGCCCGTAAACTGGAGCTGCCGTAACAGCCGCTCCATGGCGGACGATAACATTTCCGCTGCTCGTACTTTGCGGCGGAATTCCACAAAACTGTTCTCCTCACTCTCGGATTGTGTATTACTTAACATAAGCCTGTGCACTCAGGTATAAATTCCCCCTCAATTGGATTGCTAGCTATACAAGGCGCTGATGGTATAGCTCGTAGATTGCCCCAGTCAAGAACTATATTCGCTTATAGCAGTTACTGGTACATGTTGAATAGCACTGCGCTATAGCACGCATGTTATACTTTGCCCATGAAATTCCGCGCACTGCAGGAAAACTTGCGCAAAGCTCTCCGCGAGCGAATTGAAGACGGAGAACTGACGGGCCTGGGTTTGGCTCGGGACACTGGTTTCAAGCAGGCTCACATTTCGAATTTTCTCAACCGCAAACGCGGTCTAAGCGTCGAAGGCATGGACAAGGTATTGAATGTCCAGCACCTCTCTGTGCTGGATTTACTCGATCCCGGCGAGATCAACAAGCGCGCCAGCATCGCACCTCCCAGCCAGGACGATTTCGAAAATGTTCTGCTGGTCGACGGCGCGGTGGCGGCCCGGCAGTCCGTGATCATGAGCATGAAAGTAAAGGACATGATGAAGCTCAAGAAGAGCTTCCTGCGAAAACTTCGGCCAGAAATGGAGGGTGATCGCGAACATTGGGAGCGCTTTGTGATCATCCGGGCTGACGGACGCGAAGGGATGAGCATGTACCCCCGCCTCCTTCCCGGAGCGACTATCCTGCTTGACCGTCACTACAATTCGCTCAAGCCTTATCGCAAGGGTGAGTCGAACATGTATGCCGTCGCCAGGGGTGGCACTTGTACGGTGAAGTATGTCGAAGTAGCGGGAAGCCACCTGGTTCTACGCCCACACAACACCGCTTACCCGGTCGAAGTCATGGCGATTGAACCGGGGAAGAAGGCCCACGACTACCTGATCGGGCGAGTGTGTTACGTCGGAATTGAAACCTAGATGTCTGTTGGCGCTTGAGCAGAAAAAAGGGGGCCTCTGAACCCGGCGATTCCTGCGGCAACGCAAGAAGCAACCGAACCCAGAGGCTGGGGAGAAACTCAAACTAATACATCAAACTTCTGATTCGGACTTACTACTGCTGACTGTCGCCGGCCGGAGGAGCGCCTTCACCGCCCTTGTGCCAATTTTTCATACGCTCCTGCTGGTCTGCGCGCATCTTGTCAAAGCTCTTCTGCTGGTCTGGATTCAATACGCCTTTGATTTGTTCGTCGGAACTCTTTCGAAGGTCCTGCATCTTGCTCATGCGATCTTCGCGCGATAGCGATGAGTCGCTGTGCACCGTTTCCATTTGCTTGCGCTGATCCTCGAGGATCGGCTTCAGCTTCGCCTGCTGATCGGAGCTCAGGTTCAACTTTTTGCTCAGGTGCTTGATTTGATCGTCCACGCTGGGCATCTGTCGCCCGCCCATGTGCCGTCCCATTCCGGGTTGAGCCGGCTGTCCCGATTGTTGATCGGACGCTGGCGGTGGGGCATTCTGATCATTCTGGGCCACGGCCACGCCGAGGCTCAGCAGGGCCGCCAGAAAAGTGGTGGTGACCAAAGACTTGCTTGCGGATCGTCCGCGAGAACGTTCTTGGGGGATCAGTGAATTCATATGTAGTCTCCATTCAGTGTTGCAGTGACTCTCGAAAGCCATCGGCTCTCGATAAGAAAATCTCACTGCTAGTTTGAACACCTCTCCCATAGCCGCAGAGTAAAGACTTCGTAAATTCAAGTAAAAGTTCGTAAAGAGACATTGCTGTTCCACTCCTGGCTTCGATCTTCCTTCCATTGCTCTACCCACTCGACGACCCCCAGCGGACGCCACGACTGTTTTACAAGTCTTTACCTCCCTTGACACACTCTTTACCTCTCCTTAGCAACTTCGTGATGAAGGCTTCGCATCAGTCGAACTTTAGCGTCGTATTTCCAATTCTCAAAACTCAAGAGGTGAACTGTGGGCCGATTGGTGCGCTTGGTGCAGTCCTCTGCCGCGATGGTTTGTGCTGCGAGCGTCCTGGTGATTGCTGGATGCGGTGGGACTGGCGCTACACGTTTCCGGTTTATGAATGCTGTGCCAGATGAAGCCAATCTCGAAGTCCTGGTGAACGGCACATCGGTCAGCAACAATGTGGCATATGGCACCACCAATGGATATCAGTCCGTAAAATCAGGATCGCAGCAGGTTGTGATCGAACCGTCGGGATCGACTAGCGCGCTGGTCACTCAGTCCATCAGTTTTCCATCCGGTGCTGATACCACAGTGATTGCTTCCAACTTTTCTTCGAACATTTCCGCAAACGTGCTCACCGACGACAACTCCGTTCCGGTCTCTGGTAACTTTAAACTTCGAATCGTAAATTCCGCTCCCGGCCTCGGACCGGCCGATGTTTATATCGTCGCTCCCCTCACCGACCTGAATACGGTCAGTCCCACAATCACAAGTCTTGCGTTCAATTCTGCTTCCGGATATCAGTCACTAACCGGAGGTAGCTATGAAATTGTACTTACCGCAGCGGGCCAGAAATTTCCCGCGGTAGATACGGGATCGCTCACCTTCAGCTCAGGCCAGGTACGAACTTTTGTCGGCCTGAACAGCCAGACTGGCGGCTTTTCTTACACCATGCTGCAAGATGTGAACTAGTCAAAAACAACCACAATTTGGGCGTTGTCCCGCCGGCTGTCCGGTGGGCGTCTCGCCCACCTATCGAGTCCAACCGCTGCATGAATCGCATCTGCAGATGCGCCGACGTACTAGTGTTCGCTTGCAACGTTCCGGCACAGCCGCCGGGTTCCACACGCTTAATTTACAATTACAGCTGTCATGAACCGCGAACCTCATGCCGTGGAGAAACAGGCACGCGCAATCGCCCATGAGTATTTTTGGTGCGTCGCGGGCCGCCACCAGGCTTGCGTTGAACAATTAGAAGAGTCTGATGAAGTCTCAAACGCCGTATGGCTGACTCTCTGCTTCGAGCCATTACTTTTCGGCTTGAGTTTTTTCGGCGAGTACGGTCAAAAAACCTACGCTGCACCGGAGCAAACGTTGTTCACCGCGGAGTTGGATAGCGCAACTCGCTGGTTGATTGCTACCGTCATCTTCGACCCCAGCGATAGCAGCCTCGCTCCGTCCCGGTCATCGCGATCGGTCCAAATCGAGCGACCCGCGCGAGGTCGGTGGGTTTTGACGAAAGGGCATGAGAGAGCGGTCGCTCCGTTCTTGCTTTGGTCCGAACGACGACAGCGACAGTTTCAAACGCACAAGAATGCACAGTTTGATTCCAACCTGCTCTTCAAGGAACTAAAAAGGGATTTGGCAACAGACGGTTACCCCTGCCCAGAGTCTGTCCTTCGCGTATTTGCACAAGGCGTGTTAAGCGAAGCCTGGCGAATTCGTGCCGAGGCAACCAGTTCAGTTTTGAAGGATTCGTTTGTAGCGTGATATGCCACGCATTCGGAGTTCGAACGTCAGGTTGACATCCGGGGCCCTTCACGCCGAGAACGATGGCCAGCCACCCGCGGTCCTGAATTCTTCTGCTATCATCAGTTTTTCGCCGTACTAGTTTTCTGTACGGCAAGAAATATTTGACCCAGGGAGGCGTGCCATGGACGAATCACCCGCCGCAGCATCGGGAACGCGACGCAACGAGGACATTGCGCTCGACCTCATGAAATTTGTCGCTATGACTACGGGCTACGGCCGGACCAGTTCGTCAGGAGTTGGCTTTCAGGGCAGCGGCGCCGCAGCCAAGCCGGAAGAATATGCGGCGCACTTGCTGGAGCTTTACGGAAAGTGTTTACAGTCCGTCACAGGGAAGAAATAACCGCCGCTGGATTAACCTCGTAAGCTTTTTGCTTGTCGGCTTCGTTTCATTTCGGACAGTTCAGGCCAACCCGCTGTTGGGCATTGCGCAAATGATCCGCTAGGCGCAAAATGTGCCCGTCCTTAGTTTTGACCTCTGAATTTTGACCCGTAAATTCAATCGTGGAGGTACGTATGACTTCGCAATCTCCGGCCTCGTTGTTGCACAGGACGTCCGGTTGGTCGATCGGCTGGGGCGTTCTACTTATTGTCTTTGGAGTTTTGGCTATTGCTGCGCCGCTGGTGGCGGCCGTGGCTGTCAATGCATTGATTGCCTGGCTGATAGTTCTGGCCGGCGTAGTTCACGTCTTCCTGGCGTTTCACGCGCGTGGCGCCGGCAGCATTATCTGGAGACTTCTCGTAGGTATCGCCTACATCGCATTTGGCGGTTATCTCCTTATGCATCCGTTGTTGGGAGTGGCGTCGTTGACGCTGGTGTTGGCATCGCTGTTCCTGATTGAAGCCGTGCTTGAAATTGTGTTGTACGCCAAGCTCCGCCCAGCGCCTGGATCTGGTTGGGTGCTTTTCGATGGCGTTGTTACGCTGCTACTCTCGCTTCTGATCTGGGTACATTGGCCCTCAAGTTCGGTTTGGGCGATAGGCACGCTGGTCGGCGTGAGCATGATTATGAGCGGAGTAACGCGGGTGATGATGTCAGCTGCGGTCCGGCGGCTGACCACGACGACAACGCTGCCGAAAGCGGCGTAAGCGGGACCCCGGCATGCGGAGTGATGAGGAGGTTCCGCGTGCTCACGAGCCTTGAGGCCTACCAGAGACAAATCCGCGCCTGGCCGTTTCTTCCGGCAGGCGCGGATGCCTCGGGTTTCGACTAGCGGCGGCCCTTGCGACGAGCTGCTGGCTTAGCTTTGCGTGCAGGCTTTTTCTTGGCTACTTTCTTCTTCGCTGCTGGTTTGCGCGTTGGTGTTTTCTTCTTGGCCGGCTTTTTGCGGGTCACTTTAGGAGCAGGCTTTTTCTTGGCCGGCTTCTTCGCAGCAGGCTTGCGCGGCGGCTTAGGCGAGCCACCACCCCCGGAAGGTTTCGGCGCGGCCGGAGCGGGATCCGGCTTAGGTTGCGAATCGGTGACGGTTGGCACCTCGGCCGCTTCTTCTTCCTCTTCTTCTTCCTCGTAATCTTCTTCCAGCGAATCGCCGTAGGCGCCGCTGTCACCAAATTCGTCCATCTCGTCATCGCGTGCGTAGAGGGTCTCGTCGAAAGTCATTCTTCCTCCTGATTTTGGGCTGCGCCGTGACTCCGGGCAGGCGCTGCAAATGCTGGGAAATAAAAAGAAAGCCAAAAAACAGATGCTTCGGCTGAACGGGGCGCGATTATAGCACGGCTTTTTCACGCGACCGCATCATGAGACGGCCACAGCCTTCCGCAGGTTGCATATTACACCGAGAGGCTGAAGTCGAGTAGAAGCGGGAAATTATTTTGCGTTTGCCTGAGGTAAGGGATGATTGCAGCGCAACATCGCATGCCGTTCCAAACCGCAATGGCTGGAAGCTAGCAGCCAAAGGCCAGAAGCGAGAAGTTATTGTGCGTTGCGAATCACCAGAATCATTCCCGGCCGAAGCATGGCCAGGTTGCCGTTATCTCGTTTTAGGGCTGCCACAGTGGTGTGGTGTGTGGTTGCGATGGAGTTCAAAGTTTCGCCAGCCTGCACCTTGTGGTGCTGGATCGTTCTTTGCGTGACCGGACGTAAAGCATTCGCAGGCTTTGATTTAGGTCCGTCCGGCTGATCGTTGGAGAGGGCATTTGGGGTTATCGGCAGATGAACATAAACAATGCGGCGTCCCCGCAGACTGTCTCCCCGTAGGTGGTTCCAGCGTCGCACCATAACCGGCGGAAGACTGAAGTTATCCGCGACCGTCTGGACGGTGTCCCCATGGCGCACCTTATAGCGGGTCGCGTGCCGGGCATAGCTGGCGCCGTCTTCGGTGGCCGCGTGCTTGCCAGGCGGGATCGGGATAATCAGCTTGCTATCTGGCTTAAGGTCATCCCCGCTCGAGAGGTGGTTTTCCCTTTCGATCGCGTCCGAAGTGGTCCGGTAGGTACGGGCGATTGATGCCATAGTGTCGCCTTCGGCCACAGGATGGTATCTCCACCATTCCCGCATCGATGCCGGAATCGGCTCAATCGCCGCCAGATAACGATCTCTAGTTCCGGCCGGAAGGTGTAATTCGAACGGTTGATCTTTCGGAGTAGCCAAACGCAGCAAACTGGGATTCAAATCCTGCAACGTCGTCGGAGACACGTCGACGCATTGTGCGGCCAGTCGGATATCGACCGAATAGTCAATCTTGACCGTGTCGTAAGGTACCGGCTGTTCCGGGGTGATGTCGTCCAGACCATACTGCGCCGGATTCTTCACCATAATGGTCATTGCCAGGATAATGGGAACGTAATTACGCGTTTCCTTGGGCAGGACGTTGCGTTTGTACAGCTCCCAGAAGTCGGCATAGCCAGTGCGCTTCACTGCGCTCTGCACCCCACCCGGCCCTGAATTGTAGGCGGCCATGGCGAGATACCAATCGCCGAACTGGTTGTACAGGTCCTTCAGATGGTGAGCGGCGGCACGGGTGGATTTTTCCGGGTCCTGACGTTCATCTACCCACAAATTTCGCTGCAAGCCATAACCTCGCCCCCGGCTGGACATGAACTGCCACATGCCGCGAGCCCCCACCCGTGACAATGCCAGCGGATGAAAGCCAGATTCCGCCTGTGCCAGGAAGATCAGCTCCTGTGGGACGCCCTGTTCCCTCAGAGTGCTTTCAATCATTTCGCGGTAGCGTCCACCGCGCACCAGTGCGTCCTGCAGGATTTCGTGTCCGTGCGGAGTAGAGAAGTAGTTGATGTAGGCGGCTACCGGGTCAGTAAGCATCAGCGGCAGCTCGGAATGTGTGGCTTTGACCTCCGCTTCGGCTTTGGCCTTCACGTTGGGATCAACCGGCGGAGTGATTTCGTTGGTTTCGTCAATCGGCGCGGGCTCGGCTTTTTGTTGCGGAGCCGGGTTGTCCGACTGCAGGGCTGCAAGTTCCGGACGGTTCACGGCTTCAAGAACGCGCTCCAGTTCGTGCTGTACCCGCTCATCCGCCCGGATTTCAGGCGGGCTTTGCAGAAGCTCATCCACCGCGCGATCAAAACCACGCTTGGCTGCTTCCAGATCTCCAGCTTTGAACTTCTCTTCGCCGCCCTGATATTCCTTCTCGGCGTTCGCAATCAAATCGAGGACAGGGTCGGGTTTGGGTGCGGCCTGGCTCTCCTGTTCGGCCGCAGGTTTCGTATCTGGTATGGACTGGGGAAGGGGTGCGGGCACGGGAACCAGCGCAGGGGCATTCGCCTGGTGCGCAGGCAAACCAGCCTGTCGCTTGTCACTGTGGCAGCCTGTGCTTGCCAGGGTTAAGACCCAGGCTGACAGGAGTGCAATCGGAAGGTTGAGCTTCCTCATTCCCATGTTTATCTGTCACTTGCACGTTCACGGAAAGCTTGTTGCGTGACCCTGGAATTCCGCCCAAAAGACCGAACCCAGCCACTCCTATGAATCCTATCCCCATCAATTTGCAGGGTCAATCCGCAAACGGTATACGTGCCGTTACTTAAGACAGGCCGGGGATGATACTTCGTGGCGCTTTCTGCACTCAAGGGAGCTAAAACAGCATCAGACTGGTTTGAAGGCGAATTTTTGCCTCGAGGTTGCCAGTGGGAATGGACAGCAGGTTTATACTGTAAGCGTTAGTCGTTCACCAGATCGAAAGGGACCCAGGTGCACACCTGTCCGCAGCTGTTTCGCTGTCATCCCAATCTCGACGACGACGTGAACAACAACATCGTCGCGTCGGAAATTGAAGGCGGAGCCTTTCTCGACGATCTCCCCGCACGGACCACGCTTCAAATCCAGACTCAGCACCGCCGCTACACTGTTGTGCATTGCGGGCAGGGCGAGGCATGGATTTGGGGGCACCCTACTTTTTGTCCCGAGCCGCTGCTGGTCAGAATTGAAGGGTCGTCATGGGGCGGTTCGATGTTGAAAATCCGGTTCGTGGGCCGCGGCATGCATCTTGAATTTCGCCATCCCGGCTATCGCACGCCAATCGTAACTTCCCGAATCGTGGAAATTCGCCAGTGCGAAGAGAGTGGTATGCCTGGAAGCACCGCTAACGAGTTTGAGACCCGACCTGCCAACTGAGGCATGGGCCTTCGTAAATCCTGTTTTCTCACCGCGCACGGCGTTTTCCTTTACAACGTCGTACTGACCCCGGCTTCCGCCGGTGAAGGATCTGGCGTGGATTATCCGGAAGCCCATTGCTCGGTGACGCCTATTCCTGTCAGCCTTGAAGTCAATCCATCCCAATGAATCTAAAAACACCGCGTGAGCGGAACGCTAACTTCGTGCACGCCAGATCCTTCATGGCCTGAAGGCCATTCAGAATGACGTCCAAAGAGTCATTCTTCGGATACTTGGAACTCAGTCAGCATTGATCGCCTTCAGGTAGCGCTCGGCCGACTGCTCTATGACCTGCCGGGCGTCGGTGGAAACCGTTCGACGTGGGAACGCTCCATAGATGCGATCGAACGGCCAGGCACCGAGACGGCGCACAATCTCTTTAACAGCTGCTGCTCGAAGCGGAATGTAATTGGGGTAACTGTACATAAAAGACACCCAGCGCAAATCCATACACACCTGCGGCTGGTCACCGGAAAGCAATGCTCCTTTCGCGTCGGCACCCGCGGACCAATGGAGAACCTGATATCCGTCAAAGTGTCCTGGAGTGAGAATCAGGGATGTGTGATCGAGAAGCGGCTTGCTATCGCCGGACCAGAATCGAATATTTTCATGCGGCCGCATGACCCACTTGCTGTCGTTCGAGTGAAGATAGATCGGGGCATCGTTGAACGCTACACTCCACTCGATCATTGAGGTGTAGTAGTGGGGATGGGAAATCGCAATCGCCGCGACTCCACCAAGATTGTTGAGCGCGCGAATTGTCTCGTCGTCGATCAGGGTGATGCAATCCCACAACACGTTTCCACCGGGTGTTTGAAGAAGGAAGGCCCGCTCGCCAATTGCAAAGGCCGGTTCGGTGACGATCGAGTAGAGACCCGACTCTTCCTTACGGATGTTGTTACGGTGCGTGGATTTAAGTTGCGCCAAGGTTATCCACTGTTGCCCATCCAGCCCCACGAACTGGCGTGCATCAGTGCAGATAGTGCATTGCTCGTGCGGTCGAGGTGAAGCAGCATATTGGGTACCGCAAGTGACGCAGATGTAACATTGCGGCTTTTCAATGTCGGAGACTGCCATATCTGCACCGTTTGAAGGAAGATTGTTTTGGAGGAGATTCTTGCGATTGCGCCCAGCCTTGCTTGGTTAGTATGGTATCGAAGTTTGGAACGCTGCGTGACAGGAAGAAAACTCTGATGAAGCAGAAAGCGAACTCTGTCGCGGCTGTGTCCCCCGCCGAACAGATTGCAGGTTTTATTTCCAAGTTCGATCCGGCGGTGGCCGAGCTTATAATTTCCGTGCGCTCTGCGTTACGCAAGCGATTTCCGACCGCAAATGAACTGGTGTACGACAACTACAACTTTTTCGTAATCGGATATTGCAGTACTGAGCGGCCTTCCAACTGTATCGTCTCGCTGGCTGCTCAGGCGAAGGGCGTCTCGCTCTCGTTCTACTATGGAGCCACGCTGCCCGACCCACACAAACTTTTGCAGGGCAGCGGAAATCAGAATCGATTTATCCGCCTGGGAAGCGCCGCGACCCTGAGAAACCCCCAAGTGGAGGATCTTCTGCGCGCGGCGGCCGGGCAAGCCAGGGTGCCGTTGCCGTCAACCGGTAAAGGCCGCACCATTATCAGATCGATCTCTGCCAAGCAGCGACCACGGCGCAGTCTGTCGAAATGAATCCACTGGAAGTCGCATCAAACTTGGAGAGCCAGCAAGGACTCGGTCCTTCTCTGTTTCTCTGTTCTCCGGAGGCCGCCCGGCTTAACAATTGTTGCTTGTGAGGATAATGAGTTGGCAGAGATGGCGCAGCGGGCGAGCCCTTTTTCTTGACGATAATCACGCACACTGTTTAAGCTGACCCGTTTGCTTCCGTGATTCCGTATAGCTATATGCTGACAGTGCGTTTTAGATCGATTGGAGAAAACATGATTCGTAAGTCTGTCGGGTTGCTGACCGCTTTGGTACTCGCTTGCATTTCACTGAACGCGCACGCTCAGAATTTGACGCCCGGCGCCTCCAGTTATCTGGCGGGAACTGCCGATGCCTTCTTGGCGTCCTGCCGCAGCGACCTCGCCGATGCCAAGAAACAAATTGCCGCGATCAAGGCGAGTTCGTCACCGCGCGATGCAATGGCGACCCTGCAGGCATTCGACACCGCAATACTCATTGCCAGTGACGCAGAAAACCGTGCGGGCCTTGCGGAGCAGGTGCATCCTGCGAAGCCGTTTCGTGATGCAGCGCAGGTTTGCGAACAGGAGAGCAGCAGTGTCCTCACCGACATTTCTTTGGACAAGGAAATGTATAACCTGCTGGCGGCTCTGGACGGTTCTAAGCTTGATCCCGCCGGCACATACTTCTTCAAGACCACACTGCGTGACTACCACCTCGGCGGTGTCGATCGTGATGATCCGACGCGGGCGAAAATCCGCCAACTGCAGGACGACCTGGTAAAAATTGGCCAGCAGTTCGAGCAAAATATCGCCGGGGATGTGCGGAAACTGCAGGTGAACCCCTCCGATCTGGACGGGCTTCCGGAAGATTTCAAACATTCGCACGCCCCCGATGCTTCCGGCAAAGTTACGCTGGCTACCGACAACACCGACTATTTTCCCTTCATGGATTACTCAACCAGCGAGCCGGCCCGAAAGGCTTTCTACGTTCTTTACCGGCAGCGCGCCTATCCCAAAAACATCGACGTGATGGCACAGCTTCTGCAGAAGCGCTACGAGTTGGCGAACGTTTTGGGATATCCGGACTGGGCGGCCTACATTACCGCCAACAAGATGGTTGAAACCAAGCAGAACGCCGCGGATTTTATTGAAAAGATTACGGCAGCGGCGCAGATCGGTTCGAAGCGGGATTACGAAGAGTTGCTGGCTTTCAAGAAACAGGAGGATCCGAAAGCGGAGAGCGTCAACGCATGGGATGTCTCCCATCTCGTTCGGGGTGCGAAGATCAAGAAATTTGGATACGACGCGCAGGTGATGCGTCCCTACTTCGAGTATTCACGCGTCCTGCAGGGGATTCTGGATATCACGAGCAAAATGTATGGCATCTCCTACAAGCCTGTGACCGATGCGCAGGTGTGGCATCCGGAAGTGAGTGTGTACGACGTTTTCGATCACGATAACCGGATCGGTCGGATTTACTTCGACATGTTTCCGCGCGAAAACAAATACAAGCACTACGCCACGTTTACTCTTGCCACGGGTAAAGATGGTGTCCGGCTTCCCGAATACGTTCTCGTCTGCAACTTCCCACGGGCCACGGGCCAGCCTGGGCTGATGGAACGGGACGATGTCGTCACTTTCTTCCATGAGTTCGGACATCTGGTTCACGGCATCATGCGGGGCAATACGAAATGGGCGACTGGCGATCTGGAGAACGATTTCATCGAGGCTCCTTCGCAGATGTTCGAAGAGTGGCCCAGAGATCCCACAATTTTGCGGACCTTCGCACGCCACTATCAAACCAACGAGCCCATTCCGGTGGAACTGGCCGAGAAGGCGCGCGCAGCCGACGATTTCGGCCGCGCCCTGAATGTGCGACAGCAAATGTTTTACGCTGCCATCAGTCTCGATTTCTACAACCGCAATCCGCAGGGACTCGATCAGGACAAACTTGTGGCTGAATTACAAACGCGCTACACACCGTACCAGTTCGTGCCGGGCACGCACATGCAGACCGCTTTTGATCATCTCAACGGATACTCAGCGGTTTACTACACATACATGTGGTCGCTGGTCATCGCGAAGGACATGTTTACCGAGTTCAAGAAGAACGGGTTGATGAACCCAGAAGTCGCGGCGAAGTATCGCAACTCAGTGCTCGGAGCCAGCGGGACCAAGCCAGCCGCGGATCTGGTCCACGATTTCCTGGGACGTCCGTACTCGTTCGACGCGTATGCAAATTGGTTGAATGGGAAGTAGCAGGAAGGTAATTCGTGGTTGGTCTTTGGTCGTTGGCCGTTGGCCAACGTCAAAACCGTGCGGCCACGGACTGCTGAATTAACACGAAAGTTGAGTTTGTTTTTAAACGATGATCGACAACCGACCGCGAGTATACCGATTTTGATTTTGGCCAACGACCACCGGCCAAGGACCAACGACCAACTTGTCTGACCACCGACCAAGAGCCAACGACCGCTTTTCTCACTTCTTCCGCGAATACCCGCTGGCATACGCCGGTACCGGCGTCTTCGGATCGAGCCGCGGATCGTTTTCTGGCGCGCCCGCAGTCGTTCTTAACGGAATCACTCCAGCCCAGGTGGGGAATGAGTAATCTTCCTCGTCGTCAATCGCCGGACCTTGCCGGACTTTGGAGGAAAATTCTTCGATCGGCAAGCGCAACACCAGAGTCTGCTTGAGTTCCCGCTCGTTGGGCAGACGTGAGTCGCTCCAGCGACCGTGAATAATATGTTCGGAAAGCGACCTCAGAGCTTCCAACTTCTCTTTAGGTTCTAGCACTGCCCCTGCGGTGCCAAGCACAACCACCGATCGGTAATTCATCGAGTGATTGAAAATCGAGCGTGCGAGCACCAGTCCATCGAGCAACGTGACCGTCACACAGACCGGAATGCCCTTATCCAGATTGCGCAACATGCGGCTGGCGGCCGAACCGTGAATATAGAGGTGGTCACCTACGCGCCCGAACGCGGTTGGGATCACAAACGGTTGGCCGTCCACGACAAAGCCGACGTGGCAGATGAAAGCCTCGTCAAGAATTTCGTAAGCGGTAGCCCGGTCGTAGTCTCCGCGGTGAGACTCCCGGACCACACGCGTGCGCGCCGTGGGCGCATGGGATTCAGACATTTAGAGGAACTCCCGGCAATCGCGAAGAGTAGAAGCGCAAGTTTAACAGACGGCTCATGAACCACCGTCGTTGCTCAATCAGAACATCAAAGTGAACTTTGCACAGCCCGAGCCATTCCGCCTTGTACTCCAGGATTTCGGGAGCGGAAGCTCACGGCCGTTGAATACCGGAAGCTTCCTGCTTTGTCGTCTTCAACGCCCAAGCCATGCGCGGGGTATTGTGTGCGATTCCAAAGCGCCCTTGCGCGTCGAGCAATATCATTCCGCCATGGCCGTTTACTCGATCTTTTAAATAGTTGATGGCTTCGGCGGCGATCCACTCCGGCAGGCTGCCCGTAGAAACTCTGTCCGCAGCCCACTTTGCCAGTACCAGTTTCATAATTGGTTCGCCCCATCCAGTGGTGGACGCAGCCGCCGAAAGGTTGTCGGCGTAGCACCCACATCCGATCAGGGAAGAGTCGCCGAGACGTCCCGGAGCCTTGTTGAGCGTTCCACCGGTTGACGTCGCGGCGGCGATGTTGCCCTCGGCATCGAGCGCTACCGCGCCGACGGTGTCGTGTGAGATGGTGGGGGCGAAAAGGTCCTGAGCGCTGGATTCGTCTTCATCACCGCGCGCAACCCGTTCCTGAAATTCGCGGAGCCGCGCGACCTCTCGCGGAATAATCAAGTCTTCGTTGCGGCACAACGCGATGCCATGCTCCTCGGCAAATCGTTCCGCGCCCTCGGCGACGAAATACACATGTGGACTGTCGCTCAAAATCTTGCGCGCTGCGCGAACCGGATTTCGCAGCCGCTCCACGCAGCCTACGCCTCCCGCTCGCAACGTGGAACCATCCATGATGAGGGCGTCGAGTTGTACTTTGCCGTCACGGTTAAGGAAACTGCCGCGACCGGCATCAAAGGTCTCGTCGTCTTCCATGATGACGACAGCCTCTTCAACCGCATCCAGTGCTTTGCCGCCGGCTTGAAGCACGCGCCAGCCCGCCGCCATCGCATTTCGCACACCAGCGAGGTGCGCCTCCACCATGTCATCGGGAATAGCCCAGGCGCCGCCATGAACCACCAGAACGGGATTGGTAGACAAGGAAATCCTCGAATGGGATTACTAGTCAGTCTAGCATTCGTAGTAGATGCGTAAATAACTACATCACCATGATGTATCGACGGCGATGTCTCGCGGCCTTACCGATCGCCGACCTTGCCACGAATTACAACGATGGATGCAGCGGGCAACTCGAAGGACGTGTCCTTCCCCGCATTTTCCTCACGGTGAACGGCCGGTCCGTCGGGATCGGCGAAGCCCTTGGTGTTAGCCACAACGGAAGGTTCTCCGGCATGCTCCGCGTGCGCCATAAAACGCGTTGACCCCGCATGCCACTGGTACTGGTCTTTTCCGAAAATGGAAATCGCGACCGGCCCAGTGAATGCATTCGGAGGTTGTCCCTTCTTTTCCTGATCGCGAAATGCAATGCGCACGCTGTGTGGATTCTCCTGGTCGCGGTTGACGACCATCACAGACCATTGGCCGTCTGGACGTCGTAAGGCGTAGGCAGTAACCAGTGCGTGGCCAGCGCCATCAGTGACGTCACTCTGAGCGGGGAACATCTGATGTTCGCCGGTGCCAGGCTGCACCCACTCGAGATTGATGAGCTGCGACGCGAAAAACTGGGCGAGCGGTTGCTGGATTTTGTAAACGGCATCCACCGTGAACATTCCGAAAGTTCCGGGAGAGTCGTTGCATCCGTGCTCCATCTGCAGCGGCAAATAGTGGAAGAAATAAACTCCGTTTCCTCCCGCGTTGAGAAACGATCCAATGTAGTCGGCGAGCCAGAGACCGGAGAATATATCCGATGACGTCTCGCTTGCCCCAGAAGACAGATTGGATTCTGTAATAAATATCGGCATATCGGCTGGAATGCCGTCTTCTCTCCACACCTGCATGATGTGGCTGACCAGAGCGGGCTCGTCATAAAGACTGCCCCAGGGAATCTTGCAAGGCTCATAGGGATAGTGCTCGAAAGAGAAAAATGCCAGATCGTTCATCCGGCCGTGCTGTTTCAAATAATCGATAAACCGTCCTGTCCACGAAACCTTGCCGTTCGAGTCCGCCCAAACTTCGATGTCGTGATTCTCTCCGGTAAAAGATGGCCCACCCAGCTTGAGTGCAGGATCGATGCGATGAAGCGCTGTCGCCCACTGAAGATAGAGCGCTCCATAATCCTCTGGCAGCATGAATTGCCCGTCCGCTTCTTCGCCCATTTCGACATAGGAGATCGGGTAGTTGCGTTTCTCGAGATAGGCTATTTCCGCGGCGGCATTGTCGGGATTGTCATAAAGCAAGGCCACCGGCATCATCGCGGGCAGTCCACGGGTTACGCCGCTGGTATAAAAAAGATCAAATCCCACTTGCGCTTCAGTGGTGGATCCCAAATCCGAAGGCTCGTGCCACGGATCGACAGAAGAACAGTAGGTGGTCGTCTGTTCCTGATCCGGTGTGTGACGCACGATGTCATGAAACTTTCTGTCCTCCGTGGTGGTGCCAACGTATATTTCGCTGATTGCGTATCCGACGCAATCTCTAGGATCCGACGATCCTGAGCCCGAATTCGACATTCCGTGCGAATCGCAAGTATTGGAAGATTCGGTCATCAGGATGCGGAGAAACCGCACCGCCACCGCGTCGGGGGACAAGCGGATTGTTTCCGATCCTCCCTTGCCGTTCGTCGCTGTGCCATTCGCGAATGTCTGCCAGACACCGCGGGTCGGAATCCGGATCGGATCGTCCCCCGTCCAGCGCTGCACCAGGTAGTGAGTGGCGTAGGGAGCGGCCCAGGCAATACGAATGCTGTCGACGTCTTGTACCTGTGCGAGGTCAATCACAATCCACTGCGGATGCAGAGAGTCACTTTCGCCGGTGAAATGTTGCGTGAGATAGGGATTGCTCTTCCAGAACGTTGCCGGATTTCCATCCGTGAGACGCGAAAAGCCCGCCGTATCGGTTCCGTCGTTGCGGGTGAATCCACGACGCGGCAGGGAATAGCCGTAGGAGTAGCGGATAGTCTCAGTGGGCGTCGCTGATCCAGTAAAGTAGCCTTTGCCGCTGGGGTCGCTCCACGTGCCTTTTGGATTCCAGTGCCAGGCCTCGACCGCGAGTTCAGTGTTCTGACGATATGTGACCGGCTGCCATCCCGCTTTGAACACCTGGTCCAGACTGTCGGGCATGAAATCTTTGTCGATGGCTGCCGCCGGAATTCTGTCGATCCCCGCACCCAGCGTTTGGTTTGGGATGAAACGGTTCGTCGCGTGCGCTGGCGTCGTGTCAACCAGGATCGTCTGCGCTTTCGCGGTATTTGCGAAAAAAAAACATCCTCCCAGCAACGCGAAAACCGCGCTCACTCTTTTGGCAGTCGGTCTTTTCAAGAGACTCCCCCGAGGATTCGAAGTATTAATTGGATTGGTAAGAGATTGGTCCAGTTTCGCAGAACACCCGGCTCTAGGCTGCCTGTCCGGCCTTCGCCGGGATCGCGTCCACGCCTTCTGTTCGCGTCCATGTGTAGCGGATGCGGTGGATCACCGTGATCGTCGACAGAACGGCGATCAGCCAAAGCACCGGCGCCATGCGATTAAACAGAGCACCAATAATTACCAGCACCAGCCGCTCGGGTCGTTCCATAAAGCCGACGCGGCAGGAGCCAATGAGTGACTCCGCGCGAGCGCGGGTATAGCTGACCATGATTGCGCTGACCATCACAAACGCGGTTAGAACTACGTAGAAGAATCGATCTCCGCGGGAGTAAAAGACCAGCAATCCGAAGAACTGGGAAGCGTCGCTGTAGCGGTCGATCACGGAATCGAAAAAGCCGCCGAAGCGGGTTACCTGATTGCTGGCGCGAGCCACGCGTCCGTCTACGAGGTCGAAAAACCCGGACCCGATAATCACCAGGCCCGCGTAACGAAACATCCGCGCCTGATTATCGGCATTCGCATAACCGAATAAAAAGGCGGCGATGGTATTTACCACCAGGCCCAGAAACGTCAGGACGTTTGGATTGATCCGGGCCAAGGCCAGCCACCGGACGATGGCGTCAAGCAAGACACCGCAGGCGCGTCCAAAGGCACTGGTCCAGGTCTTGGGACCTGTTCCCACTACCACCCGTCGGTTGCGACGCGCTGGTGTCGGCTTGGCTCATAGTCAATCTGCGCATTACTTTGCTTCGGGCTGCTCGTGGATGGTGATCAGGCTGAGAATCTCCATCTCGCGCTTCCCGTTAGGGGTGACCACGGTGGCGGTGTCCCCAACCTTCTTGTTCAATAGTGCCCGCCCAATGGGCGAACTGGTGGAGATTTTGCCGGCGGTCACGTCAGACTCTTCACTGGTCACCAGTTTGTACTCGACTTCCGCGTTCTTCGAATCGTCGTGCACCCGGACGGAGGAACCCAGTCCGACCCTGTCCTTAGGGATGTTGTCCATGTTGATGAGGGCCAGCTCGGCCATGCGCGCGCCCAGTTGCCGGAGTCTCGCCTTGACGAACTCCTGCCGTTGCTTAGCCATGTGATACTCGGCGTTTTCACTGAGATCCCCAAGGGCGGCTGCCTTCTTTATTTCCTGCGGGAGGTCGTGGACCAGTTCATGCTCCAGCGCGTTCATCTCTTCCTGGAGTTTTCTCTTGATCTGCTCTGTCATTGCCCCAAGATTATAAACCCGCAAGTCGGACCGCGCGGGCGGGTACCGGGTGCTATAAGCGTTTGACGTGGGTTTTCATTCAAATACTTCAACGCGAGGACGGCCTCATCGAGCCAAAAGTTGAGATTAGATCTGTCACAAAAGCAGAGCGATGAAAGCCTGGAGCCGGCGACTCCAAGGCCGCTTCCAGGTTGCCTTTCGTGCCTGCTTGGAATAGAATAGAGGAGTGCAGTTCCTCAAGTGCCCTCCGCTCGTGGGTGTTCTCTCATGATCAGCGTTGACGGCAATTTCCACATAGGCGATAAAGTCGTCTATCCTAATCATGGCGTTGGAGTTATCGAACAGATCAGCAGTCGGACAATTGGTCAGACTGTGGAAAAATTCTACCTGTTGAAAATCAATGCGAGCAGCCTGAAAGTCATGGTGCCGTTCCATAACGTAGGCACTGTGGGATTGCGCCGGGTTGTCAAGAACGGCGAAATCCAGAAAATCGTGGATTTTCTTACAGATGGCGAGTGTGACAATAACGCCGACTGGAAATACCGCTTCAAGGAAAACTCTGAACGGATGCGGACTGGCTCGCTACTGGAAGTGGCTGCCGTCCTAAAAGGCCTTCTGCTCCTCAGTCAGTCCAAGCCACTCTCGTTCCGCGAGAAGAAGATGCTGGAACGGGCCCGCTACTTGTTGGTCAGCGAACTAGCCATGGCCAAGAACACTGAAGAAGTCCAGATTGAAGAAATGCTCGCCAAAGCGCTAGCCAAAAGCAAACTGCCATTCCCCGAAGCCTCGGACTTTGTAGCTTAGTGACAGTCGTCGGTCGTCGGTCTTCAGCAAACCCGGTGTTTGCATTCAGGCTGCCAATTCTCCACCCCCACATTTTATTGCTTTGATGAGGCCGTTAAGCATCCGTGCAATCTCTCCGGCCGCGCTACCCATTCGCTCGACTTCGGCTCTCGTGATGTACCCAGGCTGCCGGCAATGACGAGTTGAGTCTCAACTTCGAAAATTGACCCTCGAGCATGATGAAGAAAGAGCAAGAATTCTTTGTCAGTGCATCGGCCTTTCCCCTCGGCGATATTGCTGGCAACGGACACTGCAGCCCGCCTCAACTGGCTGGCCAACCCGTATAACTCCTCCTTCGGGAAATTCCGAGTGGAGATATAGATTTCAAGCACCAGGTCAATAGCTTTTTGCCACGCTTTGATGTCCCGATAAGAGCCGCTCATTGCCAGGTTTGTAGCAAGCTGAGCGGGTTCCTGTCTGTGATGGATGACCAAACTCGGCGGGGGGTTAAAGAACTTCGTTTTGCTGACGACTGAAGACCGAAGACTGACGACTACTCCCCCAGCCAAGCCCCGTACGGTTTCAACGACTCAATATGGTCGAAGACTATTTTCATGGCAGCGGTAATGGGAACTGCCAGGACGAGGCCCATCGCACCCCATAGCCATCCCCAGACCAGCAACGCAATCGTCACTGCGAGGGGATTCAACTGCAGGCGATTGCCCAAAAATTTCGGGTAAAGCACGTTGAGCGCGGTCAAGTGCAGACCCAGAACGACTAGGACGACGACGACCGCGTCGCCTGAACTGATGTGGCCAGCACTGACAAAAAAGGGCGGCGCCAAAGCCAGGACGAGACCCAAATAAGGCACCAAGCTCAGGAATCCGCTGATGAAGCCTATGAAATAGAAGAATGGCAGACCCAGAATACCGAAGGCAATGGTGCTTGCCGTGCCCAGAAAAAGGCCAATCAACAGATTTCCCACCATGAAGGTACGGATCATGGCTGAAATCAGTCCCAGGGTGACATAGGCCGTCTGGCGGTTTTCCAGTGTAAAAAGCATCACTGTCGCTGAGCGGACGTGGTGTTGCCAACTCAACATGAAATACACCAGGAATGGAACGAACGAGGCTGCCAGTATCGCCTGCCATAGCGAACCGAAACCCGCGTGTCAGAAGGTCGTCCAAATTGGTGGTGGGATGTGGAGGGCTCTTTGTCTGATCCGTCTGGATCCAGCGTTCCGAGGTTTTCGGCTTGCTGCCGGACTTGATAGATCTCCTGCTGAATTCTGCGCGTGTACTTCGACAGATCGTGTCCGAAGACGATGGCTTGACTGGAAGAGTAGTAGGCAAGACCGGCCAACACTGCAAGTAAAAGGATGACCGCAACCGCTGCGGCGAGACCGCGAGGAAAGCGGGCGCGGATGAGCAAATCCATTACAGGCGCGAGGATAAACGCCAGAAGTACCGACACCAGCATGACCGCCAGCACCAGTTCGCCCCAATAACACAAGCCCAGAACCGTCGCGATTCCAATCGCCGTGAACGCCCAGTGGGGCTTTCGCGGCTTTGGCTGCGGGACTGCTGCAGCTTGGATTGGAGCGAACATGATCCCAGCCTCGTCAACGGCCATAGCGGTATCGTAGCGTAACTCTTGAAGCACGAGGCGGACATATAATCGCGACGTGCCTTATCACCAAACTAATAACTCCGGGAGCAGCCAGCACCCGAGAATACTGGGGATGGATGTGGGTACGAGGAGAATTGGCCTCGCCATTTCCGATCTCCTCGGTATCACGGCTCAAGGTCTCGAAACCCTGCAGCGCCGAAACAAACGCACGGATTTCGCACAACTCGAACGCATTATCAGAGAACACGACGTGACCGGCGTTGTTATGGGGTTGCCGTTGCGTATGAGCGGCGAGGAGGGAATCCAGGCTGAGAAAATGCAAGCCTTCGCCGAAGAAATACGCCGCCGCTTCAAGCTACCGGTGCACCTGTGGGATGAGCGCCTGACCTCCGTACAAGCGAATCGATTACTCCGGGAAACCGAAATGTCGATAAAACGGCGTGGGGAAGTGGTGGACCAAATGGCCGCAGTGCTTATTTTGCAATCCTGGATGGATTCTAAGGGCAGCTCGTTAGGCAGCTAGCGTGTTGGCCGTTGGCCTTTGCTTCGCGTGGATTCCGGCCAAAGACCAACGACCACCGGCCAACGACTGCTTCTAAAGTCCAACGACCACCGGCTTACGACCAAACCACGATCTTCATCTAAACTGTTACCAACTTGCGCACGTTTCTGACACTCGTGCTGCTTGCCGTCCTCGCCACGGGCGGCTGGCTGGCGTGGGCACTTTGGATGCCCGTCACGCCGGATGGGCAGAAATTCGTCATGTTGCGGCCAGGATACTCGACCCGCCGCATCGCTACTGAATTGCAATCTGCCGGCGTCATTCGAAACAGTTTCGCTTTTATTCTTTGGCACCGCGCGCATCCCAAGCAATCGTTGAAGGCCGGCGAATATCTTTTCAATAAGCCGGCGAGAGCCTTCGAGGTTCACAATCGCCTGGTGCGCGGCGACATCTATGTGCACACGGTCGTAATCCCCGAGGGATACACCATCTTCGATATCGCACAGGCGATACAGGACGCGGGACTCGGATCGAGCCAGCAATTTCTTGAAGTGGCGAGATCCGAAGCCGGATTGATTTCCGATCTGTCGCCCGACGCGAAAAGCCTTGAGGGATATCTGTTCCCGAATACCTACGAGTTCACTCGCACACAGACCATGAAGGACATGGTCGGAGCAATGGTGAAGCAGTTTCGACTGGTCGCGGAGCAAATCGGATTGACGATTGACGTGCAGAAGACCGTCACGATGGCTTCCATCATCGAGAAAGAAACTGCCGTGCCGGAAGAGCGTCCGGTTGTTGCCAGTGTTTATTACAACCGTCTCGGGCGAAACGTTGCGTTGCAGGCTGATCCAAGCGTGATTTATGCCGAGCTGCTCGATGGAAGTTATGGCGGAGCGCTACATCACCAGGATATGACGTTTCAGTCGGGGTACAACACCTATCTCCATACCGGGCTTCCCCCGGGGCCGATCGGCAATCCGGGACGCACTTCTCTCGAAGCGGCCATGCATCCGGCGAAAAGTGAGTACTTGTACTTTGTTAGCGACGGCAGCGGCCACCATCGCTTTTCGCAGCAGCCTTGAGGAACACAATCAGAATGTCGCCAGGCTGCGGCAGGCAATGCAAAGCAAGAATAAGCTTCCTGTCGTTGTAGTGCCCGAAGGGCGCTAATCCGACACCCCTAAGTCCTCAGCCAGCCTCCAAATTCGCATATACTGCAATTCTGAGAAACTTAACTGCCCCCTAAGGAATCCAAAACAGCCTAATGCAGATTTTTCCCCGTTTTCGGGCATTCTTGATTCTGTTACTTATTTTCCCCCTCTCGGGATGTTTGTTCCGTTCTCGCCGGGTCGAGCGCCAGGTCAGCACTGCTCCTTTAAAATCCGCTACCCAAGCCGAACTAATCGAATACGTGAATTCCCAGGCGGCCAAGATCCAGACCCTGCAGGCGACGGTGGATATTGACACCTCGGTTGGCGGCATCAAGAAGGGCAAAGTCACCGACTATCAGCAGATTCGGGGTTACATTCTGGCCCGAAAACCCTCCATGTTGCGCATGATCGGCTTGATGCCCATCGTCCGCAACCATGCTTTTGATATGGTCAGCGATGGCCGCGATTTCAAACTATGGATCCCTCCCAGGAATCGCTTTGTAGTGGGCCGCAACGACATCGAGACCCACAACGTGGATCAGCCGCTGGAGAATCTTCGCCCGCAGCATATTTATGACGCCCTTATCCTGCGCGAGATTGATCCGCAAACTGAAATCGCGGTGATGGAAAATAGTTTCGAAATCGTTACCGACGCCAAGCAACACCAGGTGCAGCAAGCCGATTATGAAATGGCGGTCATTCGCAAGGGCGACCACGGCTGGTTTCTTTCACGCAAGATCATCTTCAGCCGGACCGATCTGTTGCCCCATCGTGAGCTTGTTTATGATCAGAACGGAAATCTCGCGACCGACTCGCGATATGAGAACTACAAGAATTACAACGGCCTGAATTTTCCGTCGCAGATCGAGATTTGGCGGCCGCAGGAAGAGTACGACATCACGATCACCATCGTGAAATTGCAATTGAACGAATCTCTTCCCGATGACAAATTCGTGCTCGAGCAACCGCCCGGAGCTCAGGTAGTGCATCTGGACCAGCCACAGGCAAGCCAAGTGAGCGAGAGCCCGAAGTAGGCATTCAGCATTTGCGGCGGTTTAACTGAAACTCGGCAGCCAGATCAAGAAATCAACTCCATGATGAACAAAATGATCGTCGCCAATCTGGTTCACCGGCCCATCCGGTCGCTGATCAGCATTGTGGCCATTGCGCTGGAAGTCACGCTCATTCTGCTGATCGTCGGACTATCGGTCGGCATGCTGAACGACGCGCGGCAGCGGCAGGCCGGGATTGGTGCCGATGTGATTGTGCAGCCGCCCAACACTTCTTTCATGGCGGGGGTAAGCAATGCGCCGATGTCGATCAAGATCGGAGGCGTGCTTGCGCAGCTACCGCACGTAAAGACGGTGGCCCCGGTCATCTGGCAACTGTCGACTGCGAAAAATCTCGAAGTTATTTATGGCATCGATCTTAAGAGCTTCGAGGCCCTGGTGCCGTTTCACTTTCTTCACGGCGGTCCTTTTCAGGGGCCTAACGATTGCCTGGTGGACGACTATTTCGCACAGTCGCAGCACGTAAAAGTCGGTTCGAGCATTGAGATTCTGAACCACAATTTCCGCGTGGCCGGGATCGTGGAGCACGGCCGGGGAGCTCGGAAGTTTCTGCCGATAAACACGCTCCAGGACCTGATTGGAAGCGAAGGCAAGGCATCGGTGTTTTACGTGAAGCTGGACGACCCCGCCAACGCGGATGCAGTGGTACAGGAAGTCAAGAGCGTTCCTGGAATGGAGACCTATTCGGTACGCTCCATGCGGGAATACCTCTCCATGATGACGGTAAACAGCTATCCAGGCTTGTCGACCTTCATCAATGTGGTGATTGGTATCTCAGTTGTGATCGGGTTCATCGTAATTTTCCAGGCGATGTACACCGCGGTGATGGAACGCACCCGCGAGATCGGGATTCTAAAATCCATCGGCGCGTCGAAGCTCTATATAGTCAATGTAATCTTGCGCGAGACAGTTCTGCTGGCGATTGGCGGGATTGTTGTTGGAGTGCTGTTCAGCCTGGCGGCGCGCGCCGGAATCAAATACCGCTTGCCGACTCTTCCTGTCGTTGTCACTGGCGGATGGATTCTGCGGTCCACGATTATCGCGATCATTGGCGCGATCCTGGGGGCGCTGTACCCTGCCTACAAAGCGGCTCAGAAGGATCCCATCGACGCGCTGGCCTACGAGTAGTAGAGCGGCTTCGTATACCGGACCTCAGACCCCATCCTGAGAGTCGAAGGACCCCTAGGCCTGATCTGAACTTCGCAGAGCGCAGAGTGCGGTCTGTAGCGGTTGGGTTAGACGCCCTCTACCGTTGACAATATCCGCTACCGTACGTTATCTTTAAGTCTTTGGTAGTCCTGCGGTTGCCCGCCTGGTAGCCCTGCGCCTTCGGCGTTGAAGTGGGTACTCAGCGGTCTTCTTAGTTTTTTTAATTTTCTGGGAGATTCGTAATGTCAACCTATTTCCCCAAAGCGGGGGAAATTGTGCGCAAGTGGTACGTCGTGGATGCCTCCGGGCAAACGCTCGGCCGGCTGGCTTCGCAGAGTCGCCCGCATCCTCATGGGTAAAGAGAATCCGCGCTATACGCCGTTTCTCGATACCGGAGATCACGTCATCGTTATCAACGCTGACAAGATCAAGACCACCGGAATGAAGTCGGAGCAGAAGGTGTATCAGCATTACACCGGATATCCGGGCGGATTGCGTACCGAAGAGTTTCGCAAGCGCTTCGACCGCAAGCCGGAACTGATTGTCGAAGATGCGATCAAGCGCATGCTGCCGAAGACGAAACTCGGCGGGCACATGATCACCAAATTGCAGGTGTATCGCGGCGACAAGCATCCGCATGAAGCGCAGAAGCCGGAAGTTTTGGCGCTGGCATAGAGTTACAGTTAAAGAGATCGTTTTTGTAGGCGGAAATTTTTGAAAGGTTGAGCACCGGTTGGCTGAACGCTGACGGCTGAGTGCTGAGAGCTAAATGGCAGAGCAAGTGCAATATTACGGAACGGGACGCCGCAAGTCGGCGATCGCGCGAGTTTATCTTCGTCCAGGCAGTGGCGATTTCAAAGTCAACGGGCGTGCTTTTGAGCAATATTTCGTGACCGAGTCGCAGCGCTCGAGCGCACGTCAACCTTTGCTCTCGACCGATACCGCGGCCACGTTCAATGTCGTGGTCCGTGTGACTGGCGGCGGAGTAAACGGCCAAGCCGATGCAGTCAAACTGGGCATCGCTCGCGCGCTCATGCTTTTCAACCTTGAGTTTCGCAAGAAGCTGAAGGCCGAAGGTATGGTCAGCCGCGACTCCCGTTCGAAGGAACGTAAGAAGTACGGTCAGAAGGGCGCGAGAAAGCGGTTCCAGTACAGCAAGCGCTAAGTGGAGAGGTTGGTTTTCGCTGTTGGTTTCGCCAACGACCGACGACTGGTGTTTTTAAGGTGTTAAATTCTTCCCGCGCCTCGGTGCGGGGCGGGAATGGCAATCCAGGGTGGCGGTAGAAAGCCCGGGATGCAGACCAAATGAGGAGGTTAATTGGCTAACATTACCATGAAGGAGTTGCTCGAAGCGGGTGTTCACTTCGGGCATCAGACCAAGCGCTGGAATCCCAAGATGAAGGAATACATCTTCGGAGAGCGCAACGGCATTTACATCATCGACCTGCAAAAGACGCTGAAGATGTTCAAGGAAGCGTCGAAATTCGTGGCCGATCTGGCCGCCGCAGGCAAAATTGTGCTTTTTGTGGGCACCAAACGCCAGGCGCAAGACGCCATCGCGGAAGAGGCCACCAAGTGTGGCGGCTTCTACGTGAACCAGCGCTGGCTGGGCGGACTGCTCACTAATTGGGTTACGGTTCAGAAATCCGTAAAGCGGCTGAAGGAACTCGACGAGATGGCCACCGATGGCCGCTACGAGTTGCTCCCCAAAAAGGAAGTCATCAAGCTCGAACGCGAACGCAAGCACCTGCAAGCGAATCTTGCCGGCATCAAGAACATGAGCCGCCTGCCGGATGCGATCTTTGTGATCGACTCCAACAAGGAGCAGATTGCGGTGCGCGAAGCGCGCAAGCTGGGCATTCCTGTGGTTGCGGTCGTCGATACGAACTGCGATCCCAGCGAAGTCGATTACGTGATTCCTGGCAACGACGACGCGTTGCGCGCGATCCGTCTGTTCGCTTCGAAGATTTCCGACTCGGTTGCCGAGGGCGCGCAACTGATGACCGACAAGCAAGCGGCTGATATGGCTGCGGCCGTCTATGCCGAGCCGGCAGCTCCCGAAGCTGAGGCTGGCACCGAGGCTGCGCCTGAAGCCGCCGCGGAAGCCGGTGCCGAGGACATCAGCATGGAAGACGTGCTGGGTGCTGGCGTGCGCAAACAGCCTGCTGCGGCGAAAGAAGCCGTCGAAGAGGAAGTCCCGCAGGTCGAAACACAGACGTATTAAAACCGTTGTCGGCCTTCGTCGTTGGTCGTTGGCCAGGACCTTAGTCCTCCGAGGGAAATTAAGACCCGCGCGGGTCGTCCGGCGCGGGTCAACGTTTGTAAGGACGAATCGTTTATCGTCGATCACCACTTCGGTCGAATCATTCGTTGGATTTTGCCAACGTCCAACGACCAACGACGTAAAATAGAATAGGCATTGGAATAATCTAGACATGAGTACATCTACCGTGAACATTTCTGCCACTCAAGTGAAAGAGCTCCGGGAAAAGACCGGGGCGCCAATGATGGATTGCAAACACGCTCTCACCGAAGCGAAAGGTGATCTGGAGCAGGCTGTTGTCCTACTGCGCAAGAAGGGAATCTCCGTCGCAGGCAAGAAGGCCAGCCGCGTGACCAAAGAGGGGGCGGTCGCGAGCTACATCCACGCCGGCGGCAAAATTGGAGTTCTTGTCGAAGTCAATTGCGAGAGCGACTTTGTAGCCCGCACCGACGATTTCAAAGAACTGGTACACGACATCGCGATGCATATCGCGGCCAGCGACCCGAAATTCGTGCGCAAGGAAGACGTTACGCCCGAGGCTTTCGAGCGCGAAAAGGACATCTATCGTTCGCAGGCTGCCGCCACCGGGAAACCGCCACAAGTGGTGGAAAAGATTGTTGAAGGCAAGATGAGCAAGTTCTACGAAGAAGTTTGCTTGCTCGAGCAGCCCTTCATCCGCGACCAGACCGTCAGCATTGGCCAGCTCATCGCCACCAAGATCGGCAAACTGGGCGAAAATATTGCGGTGCGCCGGTTTGCGCGCTTCAAAGTGGGCGAGGCCGGCGAGACGATCGCCGTCACCAAACCAGAACAGAAGAGCGAGTGATTCACGGGGCGCCTCAAGCGCCCCCTTTTTGTGCTTTAAAGCGCCCGGTGAGATGCGCGCACGAAGCCGGCGCGACGCGTGGGTCACAAAAACATGCCAACTCCGGTATTCAAGCGCATACTGCTCAAACTCTCCGGCGAGGCCCTTGCCGCAAACCAGGGCTTCGGCGTCGACCCCCTGCGCATTCACGAGATTGCCGCCGAACTGGCGGATGTTCATTCGCTCGGCATTCAAATTGCCATCGTAGTCGGCGGAGGAAATTTCTTCCGTGGCGTTGCCCAGCAGGCGCGCGAAATGGATCGGGTTTCCGCCGACCACATGGGTATGCTGGCCACGGTGATCAACGCCCTGGCCCTGCAGGACGCGCTGGAGAAGCAGAGTATCCACACACGAGTGCAATCCGCGATTGAGATGAACCAGGTGGCTGAGCCGTTTATTCGCCGGCGCGCCATCCGTCATCTGGAAAAAGAACGAGTGGTGATCTTTGCCGGAGGGACGGGAAATCCTTACTTTTCGACCGATACTGCCGCATCCCTACGCGCCATGGAGATCAAGGCGGACGTGATTCTGAAAGCCACGAAGGTTGATGGCATTTACGACGCCGATCCCATGCTGGTGAAAGACGCCAAAAAATTTAGCGAAATCAGTTACATGGAAGTGCTGAAGCAGGGACTAAAGGTGATGGATTCAACCGCCATCTCACTGTGCAAAGACAACAATCTACCCATCATCATTTTCAATCTCAATCAGCGGGGAAATATCCGGAAGGTTGTAATCGGAGAGAAGATCGGTTCGCTGGTTAGTGCTTGAAGATCTGCTCCGCGCTCTCCTCGATCTTTTGGCGTTTCTCAGCGGTCAAAAGCTTTTAACCGCAAAGATCGCAAAGTAAGATCGAGATTGTAGAAGAAAGAAGCGGCGTCACTATCCCAAGGCGGCTGCCTTTATTTTTGCAAGGTTTATAATTCAGCGTTTTGATCCTAATTCTCGGTGGAGCTGAAGATGGCGCAATCCACGATGGCATCGGTACCCGGCCTTAAAGACACCTACATACAGCTCAAAACCCGCATGGACAAGGCGGTGGAAGACTTCCGCAAAGCGATGGCCGCCACTCGCACGGGCGGGCTTCAGTGCACATGCTGGATGCAGTCAGCGTGGATTACTACGGTTCACAGATGCCACTGAACCAGATCGCCCAGGTTCATGCGCCAGAGCCGCAACTCATCACGGTGCAGCCTTTTGATCCCGGCTCGTTGCCTGCAATCGAGAAGGGCATACGGACCGCCGATCTCGGTTTGAACCCGATGAACGATGGCAAGATCATTCGCGTGCCGGTGCCGCCTTTGAACGAGGAACGCCGCAAAGATATGGTCAAACATTTGAATAAGATTCTGGAAGAGCACCGCACCGCGGTACGCAACATTCGGCGTGATGGCAACGACGCGATCAAGAAGGCCATGAAGGACAAGAAAATTGCGGAAGACGACGAAAAACGCGCAATGGAAGAAATCCAGAAACTGACCGATGACGAGATCAAGAAAATGGAAGAAATGAGCAAAGCGAAAGAGAAAGAAGTGATGGAGATCAAGTAGTCCCCGACTGTCGAACACCTGCCAAAAACCTCGCAAAAGCCGCGTCCAAAGCGGGAATTACTTCCGTACTCTGTCCAAAAGTAACGCAACTTCCCTACACTGAGTGTGTTTTCATAGCGGTACAACGAATCCAAAGATATTTACCCTGGCTATTCGCACCGCAGGAGTGGTTCATGAGACGTTTTCTTGCGTATTCTGCATTTTTCGCTTTGATCGCGCTTGGTTTGGCGGGTTGCGGAGGGGGAAATGGTTCCACCAGCTTTTCCTCCGGTGCGCAAAGTGGCGCTGTTTATGTCACTGGCGAGGATGCTCCGCTCTCTTCCGTTGTGGGCTTGAACCTGACAATCAACTCGATTACGCTCACCGGAGCGAACAGTTCGCCACAACTGGTATCGTCTCCGATCACCGTGGATTTTGCCCGATTACTTGGTTTGCGTACTCCGCTCGGGTTCAGCGCGGTGCCGGCGGATACTTATACGAGCGCGACATTTGTGCTGGCGAGTCCGGTGATCAGCTTTACCACCGCTGTTGTTCCGCCACAGGTAACCACGTTAAACGGCACTTTCGCGAACCCGACGAGCACGAACCCTCAGACCACGTCAGTGACGGTGACTTTTCCGACTCCGATGGTAGTCGGTGCGAACGGACTCGCGGGACTTCACACCGAATTTGATATCCGAAAATCCCTAGCACTCGATGGCAGTGGTCAGATTACAGGCCTTATCACGCCGGTCGTGTTCATCCAGGCGGTCACCGCTACCGATCCGCAAGGTCAAATTACCGAGCTGACTGGTACGCTCGTCGTCCGTGAACCTTTCATCGAATTCGTTTGTGTTGCAAGGTCCGTTTGGCCATCAGTTCACCATTGACGTGAACGGCAGCACGAACTTCAACCAGGGCTTGGCGCTGTCGTCGTTGCCTTCATCGGGCGGATTTGTCTCGCTACAGGGCACAGTGCAGCAGGACGGCAGCATTTTGGCCAGTGACGTAGAGTTCATCACCACTGACGCAGCTTTCGTTTCGGGCTCTATTCTGGCGGTCAATCCGAGCTCAGGCCCAGCGCAGACTGTAAGTATCTGGGTGAATGAAACTGGAGGAGGGGCTTCCGGTCTGCTTGATACCGTGCAGACGATTGATGTCAGCGCTGTCAGCGCATTCGACGTAAATTTCTTCAACAATACATGGTTCAGTCCAAACAGCATGTTCAACAATTTGTCGATGGTGGCGGGTCAACGCATTTTCATTGGCGGGTCGTTCAGCAGCCCTACATTTACCGCCGATTTTATCTCCTTACGGCGGCAGGGCGTTTATGGTCTGGTTGTGCCCGGCAGCGTAACGGTAACCAGCGCGAATGCGGGCAACTTCCAATTGCTGAACACGGGGCTTCTCGGACTATCGCTCGCTGCGCCACTGTCGGTAAATACCGGAGCTGGAACCTTGTTCTTCCAGGGCAACAGCAACACACTCACCCTTACCGATCTGCAGACTGCAAGCGCAACGGTGTCCGTTCCGGTTGTGGCCCGTGGATTGGTGCTCAAGGACTCGGTGAGCGGAAATCCGGTATTGTGGGCTCATCGCGTGCGAATAGCTGAGCAATAAACGCCGGCTAGAAAAAGAAAGCGGGCGGCTTTGCAACCGCCAGCTTTTTCCTGCATGTTCTACCGGTTTAGTGGTTGGAAATCACCATTCCAGTTTGCGGGTCGAGAAGCAGATGATTGTGCCTTGGGTTGCCGAAATCAAAGAAACCGTCAAGCTTGCCGGCTTTCGCATCCGTAGAACCGTTGCCCAACTGCCCCAGGTCCCAGTTGTCTTCGATGAATCGCAGAATTGACGACTGATCCGTAATCCTGTGGTCTACGTAGTTTTCTTTCGCGAATGGAGAGATTACCAGTAGAGGAAGTCGCGGGCCATAACCGCAACGGCCAGGTGTCGCTCCGCTCGGCGTTACTCCGCAAGCTCCAGGACCGGTAAGGTTATCGTCTGAGACATCGGACTGGTTTACCACCGGATCCATTGCATGGTCATACCAGCCATCGGAATCGTCATAAGCGATGATGATAGCCATGTGCCGCCATTCCGGACTGCGCTGCAACCGGTTGATTGTCTGCACCAGAAACGTCTGCTCGTCCAGCGGATCGGAATATCCAGCATGACCGTCGAACGCGCCCTTTGCCTTCAGATAGCTGACTGCCGGCAGCTCGCCTTCGTCGAGCGCGGTAAAGAAGTCATCCAGATCATATTGGTGATTAGCCTGGTCGGTTTTGCCAATCTGAGACGAATCACTTGGTCGAACGTGGTGCAGGTTTTGCGTCTGGACAAAATATTGAAAGGGCTCGTGGTGGGCGATGTAGTCCCCGGTGCTTCCCGCCAGGTTACTGCTGGCGGCGGCACAGGTGGCAACCCCCTTGGAATCCACGCTAGTGGGCCGGAAGCCGCCCTGGAACCATCCCCAAGTCAGCTTTTTGCCGTTCAAAAGGTCTCCAACGTTCTTGCCAATAATGGCGACGTGATTCGCCGCAGTGGCGGGATTGCAATCGTCCCCATCCGGCCTGGGATCGCCAATCACCGCGCCGCTCGAAGCTCCGCCGGCGATATTTCCATCCGCACTTCCGGCTGTTAGGGTCGCACCTGCGGTATTTCCAGCAATCAAATTTAACGCCCCGGGAGTGGACGGCCCGAAGGTGGTTCCGAATGAGTTGTCGCTCATAGCAAAGTGTTGAGCATAATTCCACAGCGCCGTAACCGTATTGCCATCGTAGTAGCCCATCACGATTCCGGTTCCATGACCGTAATCAGGGCAACCGGGTCCACCGAAGCCGACAGATTCTGGGAACTTGTCCATCAGGCCGTGGTTGTGCGCTTTTTGCTCATCCGCGTAATCATGGTCCTGATCGCAGGTGACCGCCTGAGTCAGGTCAAGACGAAATGGCTGGGCAGAGTTCGGGTTTTCATCCAGCAAGCCACCGCTGAGCAGGTTATTGACCCGGGGAGTATCGCTCCCCGCGTGGAAAGACGGCTGGCCCATGGGATTTGTGGCGTGAGGATAGGTGGCGAAGTAGTGATCAAACGAAACGTTTTCCTGAAAAATCACAATGACGTGCTTGATCGGCGTGGTGGTTTGAGCGCTATCCGCGTCGCTCTTGTGATCAGCCCGGGCAATACCGCTAAACCCCAGCATCAGTGGGACGAAGGCGAGCAAAAAGGTTATGCGGAGAATACGCATGCGAATCATCAGTGTCCTCTCTCGAGAGTGTCATTTTTTACGGCAAAATGCCGGTTGATTGTTGGCGTGCAGGAATTGTGGGTTGACCGCTTGCGGGAACGGTATTCGGATTTCGTTACAGTCGTGTGAACGTCCGATGAAATGAATGTTTCAATCGGTTAACGATGTGGATAACCCGGGCCGAATCGACTACGTAGCGGGCATTGCGCCTTGTTTGTAGGCTACTTTGCGCCTTCGCTCTTGGGCGCACGAGCAGTTTTCGCTTTTGGCCCGGCATCGATGGGTTCGACCCGGATTGTGCCCATCATTCCTCCATCCTCGTGTTGCAGGATGTGGCAGTGATACGGGAAAGTCCCGACGATATTGGGATCGCGAAAATCCATTCGCAACTTGATGCTGGGATATTGCGGAGAGAATCCATCCCAGTAGGGCACATTGATGGTGTCGCGAAGATACGATTCCTGTACCGGCACTCCGTGACGTTCGAGGATTAGGAAGTGGGTCTGATGGATGTGGAACGCATGAGTTTCCTGCGACCGGTTTTCGATCAGCCAGTCTTCCACGTCTCCCTGATGCACAATGATGTTCGGCACTGTCGACGCAGGATCATACGGAGCGGGAACTTTGCCATACTCGGTGATATAGAAAATCGTCTGGCTGTTTGGATCCTTCGCGTCTATCACCTTCTCCGAAAAATAGAATTTGCGCTGTCGAATGGGAGTGACTGCAGACAATGGAGTGAGTGTCGGCGGGGCAAGCGAGGGGGAGCCCGCCGGACTAGCCGGGCCCGGCAGCGTTGAGGCTAGTTCGGGGGCATTAGAAGAAGAGACAATCGTCGCCAACGTGCGAGCGGGGGTGTTGTCATCGTCGCCGGTGGGGTTCTTGACGGTAGTTGAGCCAGACGGTGGCGGAGCGTCATTATCATTCACCGGACCAGTCTCGACCGCCTGCGTTACCAGTGTTGCCTTCACTCCTTCGGGCGGGCCGTTCAAAACAAATTCAGCACGTCCCGCAGGAGGCAGGGAGATGTGACTTTCCCAAAGAACGCGATTGCGAGCGCTGCCGTCGGCGAAGCCAATTGGAATGCCGTCGAGACCAACCACGCCTAAAAACTGGGCTTTGTCGTCGAACAGCACTTTGAGGTCGAGATAAGTGTCCGCGGAGGCGTTAAGTACACGCCAAAACTCCCGTGCCGAAGGCCGCATTTGAATAACGGCCGGCTTCGAATCGGGATAGACGACCGGAACAAAATTCACTGACAGATCTTTGCCCGGCCGGTTGGGGTCCGGTTTCAAGTTGGATAGTTTCTGGTCGCGAATCACCAGTATTCTTTCCGCAAGCCCGGCGATCAACTTGTTCGAGCGCTCGATGCCTTCGACAATTAAAGCGCCCGAAGCTCCGCCCAGCACTTGTTCCTCGCTGAACCCGTGTACATGCGGGTGATACCAATACAGTCCCGGCGGCGCATCTTGCGGAACCTGAAAGCGGTATTCAAACGGAGTACTGGAAGGCGGGACCAGCGTGGTTACGGTTTCGTCCTGGTGGCACTTGGGAGGAATTGCCAGACCGTGAAAATGGAGATTGGTGGAAGATGGATCCATCATGCTCATGCTGCCGGAGCACGAAGCGGATTGTGACACTGTGTGCTTAGTCCCCAGCCTACTGTCGGAGAGCGAAATCTTGTTTTTGAGTGTCAGGATGAGCAGATCGCCTGGACTCAGGCGAAGAGTGGGCGCCTGACCGCCACCCTCGGCGATATAGCAGTAACGCATATGTCCATCGGCGCCTGGCGAGTTCTCAAGAGAAAGACTGGCCCGCAAGACTCCGTTCGTGCTGCGCAGTTCTGCAGGGGATCGTACGTCTGCTCCGGCTTGCGGCCGCGGACAGGGTTGCAAGTCAGGTTGCGCCGCGGAAAGAGGGACGAGCAGGGCCAGCGCGATCAACAGGAATTGGAATGAAATCAGTTTCACTGGATCTCGAAGACCGGCTGATTCCGACGGCGGCCTGGCTGGGGTAGGAAGTGCAGGCCGCCGATTTCGTCGCTTCACGTGACCAAAAATTTAATTGAAAAGGTTTACTCGGAGGTTAAAGTCCGATGAATTTCCTGATGGGCGCCGGTGAGTATAATCGCAAACATAACGCTATTGGCTCACGCCCACCTTCGCCGGTCCAAAGAATGGAGAAAGTTGGTCTGCTGGAGATTGTGGTTACCGATGTCTTCTCGAGAATCGTAATGGCGACATGGCAAGTCTCTTCAACCTTCGTAGCGACGTACAACTTAGGGCCCAAGTGGACGGAGCAGTACATGCAATGATAGTCCCGGCCAAACTGCAACGGGCTATGTCGAGCGCCGGAAACCGACAATAACTGCACTGAGCTCAGAAAAACTTAGAGACCGAGGCAACTCCGCCACGTTTTATTCCGTCTTGTTTGAGATGGAGCTTTTTAAATTGTTTCCTTAACGCGACGGGTGTGGTTTGGACGGTCTTCGCTTCTCTACCGTATAATTGCCACTTTCCATAGATCCAGGATCCGAGGTAGTAACGATTCTTCGTTTTCATCAGGATAGCCCTGTAGTGACGAAGAGCAGGTCGGGCCGCGTCCGCCCCCAACCGGCTTGGCCACCGCTCCCATCTCATTCAATCATAAAGATTTGTAAATGGGGACGCGTTGTCGCGTGCGTGTTTATTGGTCTGGTTTTGTTGTGCCCCGTCGGATCAAGCCAGCAGGATCTGATCGTGGATATTCAGGTGCATGGGCAGCGGCGTATACCCGCGGAGACAGTCAAGGCCCGGATCTTTACTCGCGTCGGGGATGTCTATGACCCCGCAGCTCTGGAGCGCGATTTCAACTCCCTGTGGAATACCGGTTACTTCGAGGACATCAGGTTCGAACGTGAACAGACGCCGAAAGGCTGGCGCATCCATGTCTATGTAAAGGAACGCCCCACCATCAGCGAGATCGAATACCTCGGACTGAGTTCTGTCTCAAAAAGCGACGTCCTCGACCGTTTCAAGGATCGTAAGGTCGGGCTCTCTCCCGAGAGCCAATACGATCCTACCAAGGTAAAAAAAGCCGAGGTCACGATTAAGGAATTGCTATCGGAGCATGGACGGCAATTCGCCACGGTACGCACGGAAGTTCGCCCGATTCCCCCTGCCAAGGTCAGCGTAACGTTCGTAGTGAAGGAAGGTCCCAAGGTGAGCGTCGGCAAGATCACATTCGTGGGTAACAATCACGTCAACTCCCGGATTCTTCGTGGGTCAATGAAGAATCTGAAGCCGATTGGCATACCACATTCGATCTTCCTGGAAAATATCTTCGCCAAGACTTACGACGCTACCAAGCTCGACGAAGACACAGAAAGGGTCCGGGCGGAATTTCAGAATCGCGGATATTTCAAAGTGCTGGTCCAGGATCCAAAAACCGAAATTCACGATACCGGCCGCCCAGGTTTCCACATTCCCCTCCTGATGAAGGGACCCGGGAAGGCAGTGGACATCACCATTCCGATCGACGAAGGCGAGCAGTATCGTCTTGGTGGGATCACCTTCAACGGAAACAAGGAAGTTACCAACGTCAAAGCTTTGCGCTCGCTCTTCCCCATGAAGGACGGAGAGATTTTTTCCCGCGAGAAGGTGGCGAAGGGTTTGGACAACCTGCGCAATGCATATCGCGAGTTGGGACACATCAACTTCACTTCCATCCCCAACACCACTTTCGACGAGGATAAGAAACTGGTAAACCTTTCCATCGACATTGACGAGGGAAAGAAGTTCTATGTGCGAAGAATTGAATTCGCCGGAAATACCACAACTCGCGACAAAGTCATTCGTCGGGAAGTAGCACTGGAAGAGGGACAGGTTTATGACGAGCGTCTGTGGAAACTCAGCTTGTTGCGGCTCAATCAGCTGGGATATTTCGAGGCGTTGAAGCCCGATGACCCCAACGTTACCGAAACGCATTTGGACGAAAAAAACGGTACCGTGGATCTTACGCTCAAAGTAAAAGAGAAAGGCAAGAACAGCATTGGGTTGAATGGCGGCGTCAGCGGGTTGGCGGGCGCATTCGTAGGGATCAACTACAGCACCAACAATTTCCTGGGTTTGGGCGAGACCCTTTCCGTGCAGGCCAGCATCGGGAACAGTCAACGGATCCTGTCATTCGGTTTTACTGAACCCTATCTCTTTGATCGCCCCATTCAGGGTGGGTTTACCGTCTTCACGCAGAAATACAATTACAACCAAGCTCGGCAGGAAGCCATCCTTACCGGTCAACAGATCAACCTGCCTAATACTTTTCTTAATAACCTGCAGAACTACACTCAGTCGAGCTCAGGCTTTACCAGTTCGGTCAGCTACCAGCTGCACCACTCCTTCAAGCGTGTCGGTCTCACGTATTCGTTCGATAGTTCTTCAATCGTTGCGGTCAGCAATGCATCGAAGATATTGTTCACGGATCTTGCATTCCGCGGCATCAGCGGACCCAATTCGCTGAACGGAATTATAACCAGCAAGATTCTCCCCAGTTTCTCTTTCAGCACCATCGATAGCGCAATCTCCCCCAAGGGAGGAACCAGCGTGTTTCTAGGTGGTGAAATCGCCGGACTTGGAGGAACGGTCCGTTCGATTCGTCCAATTGTTCAGTACAAACACTTCATTCCGATGCAGAAACGCCGCAACACCATCGGATTCAACTTCCAGGGTTCTTTCCTGGCGGGATATGGTGGAGTGGTCGCTCCACCCTTCGAGCGTTTTTATCTCGGCGGAGAAAATGACATACGCGGATTCGACATCCGTTCCGTCTCTCCGGTTGCGTTTCTGCCCGACAAATCGGCGATCACTCTCCAGAACCCGGATGGCACGTCTGTCCCTAAAGACCCCAGCAATCCTTTACGCGGTGCTTACACGATACCCGTCCCGGTTGAGCGAATCGTTTTCCCAGGTGGCGATGCCAGCCTGGTAACAAACCTGGAATACCGATTCACCATCGCGGGACCAGTTGCCCTGGCGCCCTTTGTCGACGTGGGCATGAACCCCGTCGTAAGAGGTTCACAGCTGCGTATTAACGATGGTCAGTTGGCCGACATCAATAACACCGTCTTTGGCTGTCCCGCGCTCGATATTGCTCTAAATTGCACGGGCGGACATCCCCAGACTCCCAAATTCTCCAATGATCTGCAGATTGTAGGCTCGACCAATTGGATTCCCCGGATGTCTACGGGACTGGAAGTGCAGGTATTTCTACCGATTATCAATGCCCCGTTTCGCGTCTACTGGGCCTATAACCCATTGCGTTTAGACAGTGTTACCCAGGGTCCCGTACCCATCACGCGTGACATGTTTCCGCCGGGAGCTGCGGGAGACTTTACATTTCAACAAGCTTCGCGAAGTCTGGCTCCTCAGTTTCAATTGAGAGAGCCGCGGAAGACTTTCCGGTTCAGCGTGGCGACAACATTCTGAACTTCCTTAGGTCATCATCGTCCGGAAGAACCCGTTTAACCGGTCAGAAGGCGTTCTCCGCCATTGTTTTGCTGATGACTCAGTTTGTCCGCTGGATTGACCTTCCTCGCAGCCTGTCCCTATAATGGTAGTATCGACATCCTGCGAGGGAATTCCGTGGGGTGGTCACCACGCCGTACAGGTTCGGCGTGAGGCGCTGGGAACTCCGGCCCAGCCTCTTCCGTTGACAACGAACGGTCGGGTTCGTTCTGAGGCGTAGGCTTGCACAGAGAATCTAGCCGGTTTCCCGGGACAAATTTCCAAGGAGTTCAAACCAACCACATGACAAGCAAGCTTGCCCGATTTTTTATGCCTGCCGTACTCGCCGTATCAGTTGGGGCATTGGCCCAGAATGCCGCGCTTCCCGCGGCTCCGAGCGCCGCTGCCAACAACGCCGCTGCTCCCGTAGCTACTAACGCCACCGGAACCAGAATGGGGACGATTAATGTCGAACAGGCCATCTTTGCTACCAATGAAGGCCAACGCGATTTCGAGGCTTTGAGCAAGAAGCTTGAGCCCAAGCAGAACGAGCTAAAAGGTGCGAACGATGAAGTCGAAGCACTGAAAAAGCAACTCAGCACACAAGGCGATAAGCTGAACGATGACAGCCGCGGTACGCTTGTGAAGCAGATTGAGCAGAAACAGAAATCACTGGAGCGTCAGGTTCAGGACGCCCGTGACGACGCGCAAAATCAACAGAACGAAATCGCACAGCGGATCCTGCAGAAGATGGGTCCGATGTTGGTGAAGTACGCTGCGGACCAGGGCTTCGGTGTGATCATCGACACGTCTAATCCGTGGCCCAACGGGCCGGTGCTTTGGGCTGGGCCGGCGGTAGACATCACCAAATCGGTCGTCGATCTCTACAACGCGCAGTCCGGCGTTGCCGCGCCAACGAGACCCGCCGCGGCCAAGCCGACGACGCCGTCGGCAAGGCCTGCGACCACTACGCCAAAGGCGCCGCCAACTCAACCAAAATAGTTGGAGTAGATTTCGGCGACACCTTGACTCTACAGAAAGTTTCAGAAGCCGCGCTCAGAACGCGGCTTTTTTATTTTTGCTATCTCGCGATTGCGACAGCCCGAAGCCGCACTCATTGGTGTCCAAAAACATAGCCGCACCACCCTGGAGAAGACGCTATGTTTGCCGATTCCTTCTGCGACTCTGGTTGGGCCAATCACTCGCATCGCCGCTGGACAACTCTGATTTCATTTGCTGTGCAAGCACTCGCAGTCGGTTGCCTGCTCTTGCTGCCACTGCTTTACACTCAGGGGCTGCCGAGGCTGGCGGTGCTCGCGCCGTTGCTCGCTCCAGCGCCACTTCCAGCGGCCCAGTCCACTACTCTTCACGTCAGGCCCGCCGCAATGTTCCAGGGCTACACCGGCTTGAGGCTAGTCAGCCCGGCTCGAGTTCCCGAGGGCGTCGAGATGCTCAGCGAAGTCGCTCCCTCGATGCCAATGGTCGATGCCAGTGCAATCGGCATCAGCCACGGAATCGGCAATCGCGCCGGCTCAGTTTTCGACGCAATTCCAGGTTCGGTCCAGGTGTTGCCGCCGCCACCGACGGCTGTAAGGCGGCTGCCAGTCTCGCGAATGATGGAAGGGAATCTAATCCTTCGCATTCAACCGGACTATCCGTCACTGGCACGGCAAGTACGGGTTCAGGGACAAGTGGTTCTGCGAGCTGTGATTAGTCGCGAGGGCACGATCGAGAATCTCCAGGTTCTCAGAGGCCATCCCATGCTGGTGCGGGCCGCCGTCGATGCCGTGCGACGGTGGCGTTACCGGCCTTATGTCCTCAATGGCGAGCCGGTGGAAGTCGAAACCGAGGTGACAGTGAACTTTGTCCTATCTGGCGGATAGAGAGTTCGTATTTGCGACTTGGGAGTAGCACAGGGGTAACGTCCCTGTGGCGGACTCGGCCTCTATAATCGCCTCAGTGGCAACCGCCGAAATCCTGAAGAGAACCGCGACCCGCCCCACCTGGGCCCAGGTGTCGCTGGCTAACCTGCGACAAAATTTCGATGCGGTACAACGCCATATTGGGCCGGGAATCACTGTTTGTGGCGTGGTAAAGGCTGATGCTTACGGCCATGGCGCGATTGAATGTGCACGAGCGCTGGAAGAAGAGGGTGCGCGTTGGCTTGGTGTTACCTCCCTTGACGAGGCCATTCCCCTGCGTGACGCCGGTATTCGTACCCGCATCCTTCTGATGACCGGTTTCTGGCGAGGTGAAGAAGAGGAAATTATTCGTCAGCAACTGACTCCCACAGTTTGGGAACCGGGGCAAGTGGAATTGCTGGAGAGAGCTGCTGCAACTCAGGGTTTTCCGCGGCATCCGGTTCACTTGAAAATCGACACCGGTATGGGGCGTCTGGGAGTCGCATTGGAAGACCTGCCTCAGGTCTGCTCAGCCCTGAAATCGTCATCTCATTTGCTGCTGGAAGGTCTCTCGACTCACCTGGCGTCTTCCGAAATATTGGACGCGCCTTCAGTTGACGAGCAGTTGAAAAGATTCTCGGAAGCGCGCCTGTTTCTAAAGAACGAGGGCTTCGACCCGCCACTCATCCACGCGGCTAATACTGGAGCTGTTATTTCGAAACGAGAATCCTGGAACACCATGGTGCGTCCGGGAATTGCGTTATACGGCTATCATTTGCCCTTTGAGCGTGCAGGAAGGGAAGTCAGCGGCAGCAAACTACGCCTTGGAGTAAAGCCTGTACTCACATGGAAGACTCGCATTCTCTCGCTGCGCGAAGTACGAGCCAACCAGCCCCTGGGTTACGGCGGCACATACGTTACCAAGGCTCGGGCCCGGATTGCAGTTCTCCCTGTGGGATACGCCGACGGATTGAATCGCGCGCTTTCTTCGCGCGGACGGGTGATTGTGCGCGAGCATTATTCTCCGATCGTGGGCCGCATTTCCATGGATCTGACGCTGGCGGATGTGACTGGTCTGCCCGGCGTCAGTGTAGGTGATGAAGTAGTCCTCCTCGGTTCTCAGGACGGTCTCAGCGTGGACGCTCACGAGCATGCCGTCCTCGCGAACACCAATGTCTACGAAATTCTCTGTGCGATTTCGAAACGCGTGCCCAGGAAATACAGTTAGTCGTTGGCCGGTCGTCGTTGGTCGATTGTCGTTGGTCTTTGGCCACCAAGATCGTTTTCTCATGCCCAGCCTAGTCGCCTTTTCGGCTCTTTACGTATTTCCGGAGAACGGCGTTGATCGTTTAACCAGCCGAATGGAAGCCTTGAATGGCGATTCCTGACCTTCCACTGCGTGCGGACTGACCTGCGAATATCCTTTTGCTATGCTGAAGATAGATGTCTTCGCGCTATCAGCAATGGATGTACGATTGGGAAACTCGACTTACGTCGGTGGACAACAACCGCGTAGTACGTCCCATGGAATGGGGGGTGGAGTGGGCGCGGGACTGGCCATGCCGCAACGGTTTTGCTCCCGCAAATCCGCAGAAAAACGGTGACGTAGAGAAATTCCTTCGCGAGTACAACCGGCGCATTGTGAAATCGAGCGATGAGTTTTATTCCTATGTCTCGCCAGCGGATTTTCGCCTGGAGCGTCGCGAAGTCAAGGTCTTCAGTACGCGGGAAGTGCCAGACCCCACTCTAGACGCCAAAGTTCACGAAACCTACGCAGATTTTCTGCGTTTCACTTCGCCGGTTGATTCACCCTATCCGGAAAATAACCTCGTCAACGCCCGCTGGTTTCCTGCCCGAGGGCGGCGCGCCGTAGTGTTGTTGCCGCATTGGAACTCCGATGCTCTCGCCTATACCGGGCTCTGTCGCGTCCTTAACATGATGGGGATCTCCGTGCTCCGCCTGAGCATGCCTTATCACGACATCCGAATGCCGGCCGACACCCGGCGTGCCGACTACGCAGTCTCTGCAAACATTGGCCGCACCCTCGACGCGTGCCGTCAGGCTGTGATTGATGTGCGTTGCTGCCTGGACTGGCTCGAACAACAGGGGTACAACCGCCTTGGAATTCTGGGTACCAGTCTGGGTTCCTGTTATGCGTTTCTTGCAACCGCTCATGACTCGCGGATTAGCGTGGCGGCTTTCAATCATGCTGCTACGTACGTCGCCGACGTGGTTTGGCACGGACAATCCACCCGCCACATTCGCCAGGGACTGGAAGCGCAAATCGATCTCGAGCGGTTGCGATCGCTTTGGAGCGGTATAAGTCCGATTTCATACTTCGATCAGTTCGCCCGCTGGCGCAGGAAATCGCTCATTATTTACGCCAGGTACGACCTCACCTTCTTGCCAGAATTTTCACGCCATGCGGTGGAAGAGTTCGAGAGGCATAGCCTGGACCACAAAGTCGTCGTGCTCCCCTGCGGCCACTACACCACCGGAGAAACCCCATACAAATATATGGATGGATGGCAGTTGGCTTCGTTCATGCGCACAGCGTTTGAAAGCGTTTGAAAAGCTTCTAGCCGTTAGCTGCTAGCCTCTGGCTGCTAGCTTCTGACGCGTGCCTTGCAAGTTTGGACGACTATCCGGTTAAGAGTTAATAGCCAAAAGCGATAGAATGGCCGAACGGTGAAAGTCAGCGGGACGCAAATTACCGAGCATCGCAAAGGCGAGTTTGTTGTCAGCACGGATAAAAATCGGATCGATCTGGATGTCGTCCACAATTTCTTGACGGAGTCTTATTGGGCAAAGGGAATCTCACGCCAGGTCGTGGCCCGCTCCATTGAGAATTCGCTATGCTTTGGAGTGTATGGTGACGGCAAGCAGGTTGGTTTCGCCCGCGTAATCTCTGACTGCGCGACCTTCGCTTACATCGGCGATGTGTTTGTGCTGGATTCGCATCGCGGCCATGGCTTGGGGAAGTGGCTGATGGAGTGCATTATGGCTCATCCCCGATTACAGGGGCTGCGACGATGGAGCCTTGTGACGGCCGACGCGCATGGCCTGTACACCAAGTTCGGATTTACCCCGCTCAAGGCGCCAGAAAAGTATATGGAAAAGCACAATCCGGACGTCTACAAGTTCGACAAAACTGACATGAGGGGCTAAAAGCCAGCAGCTGGAAGCTGAATACATTATGAAAAACGATCCCATGTCCCGCCCGCTCTACGAAGCGGATCCGCAAGTAGCCGCTGCCATCGAAAGCGAAGTTCGCCGCCAGCATGAAGGTCTGGAGCTAATCGCTTCCGAGAACTTTGTCAGCGAAGCTGTGCTCGAAGCCATGGGCTCGGTCTTTACAAACAAGTACGCCGAGGGTTATCCGGGCAAGCGCTACTATGGCGGCTGCGAGTTCGCTGACGTAGTGGAGGATCTGGCGCGGGAACGGGCCAAGAAACTTTTTGGTGCAGAATATGCCAACGTTCAGCCCCACGCCGGATCGCAAGCCAATATGGAGGCGTATGCCGCCGTGCTGCAACCGGGCGACACTATTCTCGGATTGAATCTGGCGCACGGTGGGCATCTCACTCACGGCCACCATTTGAATTTTTCCGGAAAAACTTATCGCATTGTTCCGTACGGCGTGACGAAGGAAACGGAAACGATCGATTACGACGACTTGGAGAAAATCGCCGAGAAGGAACGTCCAAAGTTGATCATTGGGGGCGGTAGCGCCTATCCGCGGATCATCGACTTTGCCCGCATGCGCCAGATTGCGGACAAAGTAGGGGCGCTCTACCTGGTAGATATGGCGCACTTTGCCGGATTGGTTGCCGGAGGTGCCCATCCGTCTCCAGTTCCGCACGCTCATATTGTCACAACCACGACACACAAAACGTTGCGCGGGCCTCGCGCCGGCATGATTTTGGCCAGGCAGGAGTTTGGCGCTCAGATCGACAAGGTTGTGTTTCCGGGGATGCAAGGTGGCCCGCTGGTTCACATCATCGCCGCAAAAGCTGTCAGCTTCCTGGAAGCCATGCAGCCCGAATTTCGCGAGTATGCGCGCCAGGTAGTCGCCAATGCGAAGGTATTGGCCGAAACTCTTGCCGCCGAAGGCTTCCGCATCATCTCCGGCGGTACTGACACTCACCTCATGCTAGTGGATGTGTTCTCCAAAGGCATGTTTGGCAGCGAGGCCGAGAAAGCGTTGGGTGAAGCAGGCATTACCGTGAACAAGAATGCCATACCGTTTGACGCCAATCCGCCGATGAAACCGAGCGGCGTCCGCATCGGCACACCGGCCCTTACGACCCGCGGCATGAAGGAAGAAGAGATGAGACAGGTCGGGCGCTGGATCTCCGAGGCACTACATCACCGCACGGAAACGCCGGTACTCAGCAGGATCCGGAAGCAGGTTTTGAATCTGGCCGAGGCCTTTCCCCTGTATCCCGAACGTAGAGCCAAGGCCCAACTTGAAATTAGAGCCTAACGACTTGACATAGCGATGCGGACGACCTTTGCGCAAAATTTGCGTCATCCTGAACCCGGCTTCAGCCGGTGAAGGATCTGGTGTGAACGACTCAGAGTTCTGGTCGCGCTGTCGTCGTCCGATCAATCGGTCCCGGTTGTCCACGCCAGATCCTTCACGTCCTGAAGGGCCGCCAAGGATGATGTCGAGCCAGAACCTAACGACATGACCTATAAGCACCAACGATTGCGGGAATGAGAATTTCCTGTGTGCCACTATCCACTCTGTGATTAAATTCCTGCCGTGAGAGTCGCAATCGACATCCGGCGCATGACTGAATTTGGCGTCGGCACCTACACGCGAAACATCGTTCGCGCGCTGGGACGGTTAGACAGCGAGAGCAAATACTTCCTGATCGGCCCTCCTGAAAAAGTTTCGGAGATTTCTCCGCTGCCACCGAACTTTCAGACTGTTCCGCTTCTCGGAAGCGACACAACGATAAAGAGTTATTTTGATTTTCGCGCCATTCTCAAGCGTTTGGACTGTGACCTCGTGCATATTCCGAACCTGTTCTGGTTGCCCCGAAACCTTCCTTGTCCGTATGTAGTGACGGTCCACGACGTCCTCGATCACATGTACCGGGCCCGCGACCAATCCGGATTCAGGCGCTCGCTGCATTTTTTTCTGACCCATCGGGCACTAAAAGGGGCGGCCCGGCTCTTCGCTGTTTCCAACTTCACCAAGAGTGAAGTGGAGAAGTTGTTTGGCATTGCCGCCGAACGCATTGAGGTGGTCTACAACGCGATTGACGAGCGCTTTCTGCGCGGACACGCGAACGATACGGACCGCCAGGTGCTGGCGAAGCGCTACGTGGTTAATCATCCCTTTTTGCTTTACGCGGGACGAATCAGCCCGCACAAGAATGTGGTGCGGATCATTGAAGCTTTTTCGGCCCTGAAAGCGGAGCTGGAAAAAGAAGCGATGTTTCCGGGTTTGAAGTTGATCATCATCGGCGATGAGCTTTCCAAGCATCCCGATTTGCGCCGCACGGTGGTTCGCAGCAGAATGCAGAACGACGTGCGGTTCATGGGATTTGTGCCCATCGAAATGCTGCGCATCTTTTACGATGCGGCCAAGATTTTTGTCTTTCCATCTCTTTATGAGGGATTCGGGCTGCCTCCGCTTGAGGCCATGGCGCATGGCACGCCGGTGGTGACGTCGAATACTTCGTCGCTACCCGAGGTTGTAGGCAACGCCGCCGTGCTGGTGAATCCGGAAAATGTTTTTGAGATTATGCGTGCGCTGCACCGTGTGCTGCTCGACCAGTCACTGCGCGTCAAGCTCAAGACTCGAGGCTATGACCAGGCCAAGCGCTTCTCATGGGACGCTTCCGCCCAACAGATTCTCCGTATTTATCACGAGGTGGCGGACAAACGGCCAGTTAGGAAGCAGTTTGCGGAAGAAGCAGTTCCTTCACGAGCGGCAACGCCGTAACTATGGGATGTCGACTTTTGAAGTTCGCAGACCTCAGGCATTCTTGAGAAGCGGTTGACCCGGAGAAATCAATCCCAAACGATGCAGTTTGGCCGCGATGCGGGTCTTGTCAGACTCGGTCGAAGCGGCACTATGCCGTTTTCTCAGTTTGGCGATCTTTTCATTGCGGGTGCGGCGGCGGCGTATCTCGGGGCGACGGCTGGGTGCAGACATGGGTTCTCCTGAGTTGCTGAATCGACAACCCAGTCTATATCAATGGCCTCGATTTCGGGATCTTCCCGATCGTGGAGGCTCGTTGGTTGCGGAATGGAAGCACTGAAATGGCACGGCGATGAATCCCGGCAAAGTATAGAATGTCGGCTCCAAGGGGAGAATATGGTCAAGGCGCGTCTACTTCTTGCGGTCGGCTGTTTCGCTGGATATCTGTTTGCACAGTCAACTTCCGAGCCCGCGAAGATTGACGCTTCCGCCGTATGGACGGTGACACAACAGTTTATGACGACGGCCCACGCCGCCTGCGATTCCCATCCCGGCGACGTCGAATGTTTGGTCGGCCAGATGTCCAAAGCGGGGGCTCCGGCTGCGGCGGTGACCTTCACTCGCGAACTGTACAAGGAAAGCCATGGAGAGTTTGGAATTATGACCGGGTTCCAGAGCCATGAGGGCCCGGTTTCCTTCGCGTGGATAACTTACCCCCTGCGCGCGAATACCAACTACGGCCTTTTGTTTGTGAATGGACGACCGCCTATGGTCAATGTCGAGGATCTAAAGCTGCTCGACACAAAGACAATGAAACAGAGTCCCCAGTTTCAGGATCTGAAGAATCAATTTCCTCAAGTCGATGTTTGGCCCGGCGATCGGGACGGAAAGACCTGGCCTAATGCCCAGGCCGGGCCGAATGGTGGAACCCAATATGTGGTCGGCTATCCGTTAATCAATGGCTGTCACGCATGCGCACGCGCCGGCTTCGCAATCTTTACCTGGAATTTCGACGTCCAGGGAAAATTCACCGGCACCTCATTTCAGGGAATGACTCCAGCGCCGTTGTAGAAACCGCGTACCGCAACCAGAATTGCCAACGGAGCGAGCCGAAAACTCTTCAGAAGATGAAGTTTGTGGCAGCCGGACCTGTAAGCCGAATTCTGTCCGCCGGATTGCTCCAGCAGGACGGTCATTCCTCTGGGCCGCGCATTACTGGGCGGCTCAAGCGACCTACCCGGAGGTTGTGGCGCACCGAGCCGGCACGCGCCTCAGGCGAACCCGAGGCTCCCTCCCTATTTGGTCTTGCTCCGTGTGGGGTTTGCCCTGCCCGTCGCATTACTGCGACAGCGGTGCGCTCTTACCGCACCTTTTCACCCTTACCTCGATGTTGCCATCGGGGCGGTATATTTTCTGTGGCACTTTCCGTCAGCCAGGCTTGAACCAGGCTTCCCGGACGTTATCCGGCACACTGCTCTGCGGAGTTCGGACTTTCCTCCCGTCTTGCGACGAGCGACCGTCCGGTCCAGCTGCCAACTCGTTTATTGTAGCAGTCGTAGGTTGTTGGCCGGTGGCTGGTGATCAGTGATCAGTATTCGGTGCCCAGTGGCCAGTGATTGTTGGTCAATCGTCGAAGGGGCTAGAGTCCTGATTTCGGTCCTTCCCTACGAAGAACACTAACAGCGCCAGCAGCAAAGCGCGACGAACCAATGAACACTGACCACGGCCAGTAGCTACCCACCACCAACCACCGATCACTAGCCACTGGCCACCGACCGCTCTCCTCAGTTAGGCAGATTCTTCTCAAGCTTCTGAATCTTCCAGAAAGCATTTGGGATGCGTTCGTTGACTGGAGGCAATGGCGATAGTTTCTGGTGCGGCTCGGTCTGGTACCAGAAGGCTACGCTGGTGTAGTCGTCTTCCCGGTCATTTGCATGGCCATGTTCAATGGTGGCGCGAAGTGACTTTTGAAAATAGATTGGGTCTTCTATGTGGAAGCGGTACATGGTGTGACTTCCCGTCCAGTCCCGGTTGCCCTGCTGCGAATATCCAATGAACGGATAGCTGAACTCCTTTTGGAACATCCACGCATTGTTGAAGTAGTCTTCCATTCCGGTTCCATTGATGGTGGCGTGGCCAGTTTCCCCATCAACAAAGAACATGTCATCGCCTTCCCCCCACCATCCGGTCGAAAGGCCAAACACGTTCAGGATCGTTCCCACATATTGGCCCTTGCCCTTCGCTTCCATAAACACATAGTTGTTTTTGCCATCCACATTCTTGCCGCCGGATTCTGATTGCGGAATGGCATGAGTTACCTCACGCCTCCACTGGGCATGGAAGCGGCCTTTGTCGGCTAGCCCGCGTTCGTCGGGGTACTGTTGATAATCAATGTGGAAGTAGAGATTGGGTACATCTTGTGAGCCGTCGTTACTCAAGGTGACCCGGGCGCCGCTTCCGAACGGCATCTCGAAGTAACAGTTCATGGCACGGTCCTGGACTGTGATTGGCAACGATACCCACGATTGGTATTTCTGCCCCTGGTGGCCGCCCGGGACATCCTCGTACTCAAATCCGGTGCCAAAGAAGTCTCCAATCGGAACTTCAACGCTAGGCTCGCTCTCCCCGTCCCAATACATGCGTAGTACAAGTTCGCGCAAATGAAACGCGCTGGGCGAGTTGATCGTGAACCAGATATGGCGAATGGATCCTGGGCCCTTAATGTCCGCAAGAGTGACCGTGGAATTGGACTTTACTTCCACCCAGTCCGCATTGCCACCGGAACGGTCCGCACTCGAAGCCCGCCGGGAAGTCGCCTCGCTAAGATTGGCCAAACCATCTAGTGGACCGTTTCGCTGCCCCATAGCTAAACCTGACAAACACACCAGAATCCCAACCATACGAATCACGGCGAGCCTCATCACGGCATTCCTCCCGCAGATTGCGGTACGAACCTTATCACACCCCAAAAGGGCCTTCGAGGTTGGACGGCTGGCTTCCGAGGCTGTCAATGGAAGCTGCTAGACTTGATGAAGTCAAGGTTCTGCTAACGACTGACGACCAAAGACCGACGACTGATTCATGACCATCCTTGAAGCCATCCGCATTGCTCTCCTTTCACTCTGGGCGAACAAACTTCGCTCCGCTCTGACGCTCCTCGGAGTGGTGATTGGCGTCGCTGCGGTGATTGCGGTAGTCACATTTGTCAACGGGATCAACGGCTACGTAGCCGAGAAGATCTTTAACCTTGGCGCCGATGTCTTCATCATCAGCAAAGTGACCCCGGTGGTGACTAATGTGGACCAGCTTCTCGAAGGCCAGAAACGCAAGGACCTGACCATGGAGGACTATCAGGCCGTGCAGGAGTCCTGCCGGCATTGCGCCATGATCGGCGCCTCCGTTACCAACACCAGCGGGCACGTGAGATATGGGGAAGAGTCCATCAGCGATACATGGATCCGCGGGCTTACACCTCAGATGGCACCCATTCTCGACCTCGATCTCACTTCGGGCCGCATGATCAACGAGAACGACGAGGAGAATCGTTCACAAGTTGGAGTGATTGGTACCGACGTGGTGGACAATCTTTTCCCGACGGTCGATCCTCTCGGCAAAGAGGTGCGGGTCGAGGGCGAAGTGTATCGCGTGATTGGTGTTGGAAAAAAACAGGGAACGACCCTGGGTCAAAGCCGCGACAACTATGTAGCCATTCCGATCACCACGTATTTAAAGCAGTTCGGGTCGCACACCAGTATCCGAATTTCAGGCAAGGCGAACGGTGTTGGCACGGAGTTGGACGCCGCGATTGACGAAGCTCGTGCCGTTCTGCGGGCCAGGCGGCACGACCTTCCCGGCCGTCCTGACAGCTTTGCGGCCGAAACCAACGCCAGTTTTCTAAGCATCTGGTCAAATCTAAGCGGAACATTCTTCATCGCGATGATTGCAATCGCCGCAATTTCTCTAGTTGTAGGCGGCATCGTGATTATGAACATCATGCTGGTTTCGGTGACCGAACGAACCCGCGAGATCGGCATCCGCAAAGCAATGGGAGCGCGCCGGCAGGACGTAATGCTGCAATTTCTCATTGAATCCGGAACCATGGCTCTGGTGGGAGGACTGCTGGGCGTCCTCTTCGGTATAGCATTTGCCAAAGGCATCACGGCGATTATCGGCATGCCTTCGGAAATAAAGCTGTGGGCGGTGGGGGCTGGTTTGCTGGTGTCCGCGAGCGTAGGCGTGTTTTTCGGAGTGTATCCAGCGAAGCGGGCAGCGCGCCTGGAACCGATCGCCGCCTTGAGATTTGAACTGTGAACAGATTGAGCAAAAAAGAATTGAGCAATTGAGAACGTGGGGAATTGAGTAATTTGAACGCGTGACGGGCCGGCTTGAAAATTCCTCAATTACAATTACTTAGTTACCAAGTTTCCCTATGCTGCGTAGGCGCGATTACGGCGAAGTAGTCCAGATGGCATTGGACACCATCCGCACCAACAAAATGCGGTCGGCGCTCACTGTGCTGGGGATCGTCATCGGTGTCGCTGTCGTGATCGGCATTTCCTCCGTGGTGCGCGGTTTGAACGACAATGTCAGCCAAGTCATCAGCAGCCTCGGATCAAATATCATTTTCGCCTATCATCAGCCCCTGACTTTCGGCCGGCCGACTGAAGAGATCCGTACGCGCAAGGAATTGACCTTCGACGATTTTGAAGCGATCCAGCAACTACCCCACGTCAAGCTGGCGACCACTGGCCTGCGTTATTTTCGACAGGAATTCGGTACCGGAACTTACGAGGTGAAATACAACGGACGTAAGGTCAAGAACGTCGTCCTTGAGGGAGATACCGGCACCTGGAAAGACGTGTTCGACCTCGATGTAGCTTCAGGGCGTTGGATGAACGAGACGGATCAGGAGCACCACTCCCCTGTCATCATTCTGGGTTCGGACACGGCCGAGGAGTTGTTCCCGAGCGAAGAACCCCTCGGCAAAGAGATCAATATTGATGGCCAGCTGTTTACTGTTGTCGGCGTGGCCGCCAAGCGTAAGAGCGTGTTCGCCGGCGGCAAAAATCCGGACGACAACATCGTTTACTTCCCGCTAAGCACCTTCCGCAAACTGCATCCCGAACTGAAACAATATTGGATAAGCGTTAAGGCCACGTCGCACGACGACATGCCCAAGGCCATTGACGAGATCCGGGAACTCTTGCGTCGCCGCCGTAAGGTAGCCGCCAATAAGCCAGACAACTTCGCGGTGTTTACCCAGGATTCGCTTTCCGACGTCTGGAACCAGGTGACCGGTGCCGTGTTTATCTTTATGTTTGCCGTTTCCAGCGTGGGATTGATCGTCGGCGGCGTCGGTGTGATGAATATCATGCTGGTTTCCGTGACTGAACGGACGCGGGAGATTGGGGTGCGTAAAGCGATCGGCGCGCGCAAGCGCGACATCCTGCTGCAGTTCACTCTCGAGGCGATCACCCTGACCGCAATGGGCGGCCTTCTGGGCGTGGTGTTGGGAGCGATCATTACCTGGACCATTCCCGCGATCTGGAGCTCGCTGCCCGCGCGTATGTCCTTCTTCTGGGCATCTTTTGGATTGGGGGCAGCTGTGGCCGAAGGGCTGCTGTTTGGCATCTATCCGGCATGGAAGGCCGCGAATCTTGATCCAATCGAGTCTCTGCGTTACGAGTAGCTACCTTCGTGTAACTTGGTGTCCTTGGTGGTTCATATGTTTTTGAAGCATAAAAGACGCTAAGGAATTCCACTGTTGATCCACCGCATTGCCACGATCATTGAGCTGGCCGCTGCCCTGGCGGCATTCGCGAGCATGGCCTACTACGTTCTGTGCCTCTGGAGCGCGGCTGTATTTCTGCGCGAGCGAAGGGCGGCGGGCGGGAAAGCCCACGCGAACCCTGTATCTCCGGTTTCTATTCTGAAGCCGCTTAAGGGTACTGACCCTGAAATGTATGAAAGCTTTCGCAGCCATTGTCTTCAGGACTATCCCGACTTCGAAATCATCTTCGGGGTCAGCCAAGCTGATGATCCAGCAATTCAGCTCATCGAACGCCTGGTCTTAGAGTTTCCACTTCGTACCATCCGCGTAGTGATCTGTTCGAAGAAGCTAGGTACAAATACCAAGGTCAGCAACCTCGCGCAGATGTTGCTTGAGGCGAAGCACGAGAGCATTTTGGTCAACGACAGCGATATTCGCGTTTCGTCTGACTATCTGCGGAGGGTCACGGCACCGCTAACCAGCTCGCATGTTGGACTCGTGACCTGTCTGTATCGAGGCGTTCCCGCAAACACTTTGGGATCACGTCTGGAATCGCTTGGCATCAGCACTGATTTTTCTGCAGGAGTGCTCGCCGCGAAGCAGCTCGAAGGCAGTATCCACTTTGGACTCGGATCCACACTTGCCTTCCGTCGCAACGATCTCGAAGCGATTGGCGGATTCGAAGCGTTCGTGGACTACCTGGCTGACGATTACGAAATCGGCCGGCGTATCGCGGCGCAAAAGCTAACAGTGACGCTGTCCGATCTGGTAGTTGAAACTTTCCTCCCGGCCTACACGCTGCGTCAATTCGTCGACCACCAACTTCGCTGGGGCCGAACCGTCCGCGACTCGCGTCGCTGGGGATACCTGGGATTAGTGCTGACCTTTGGCGTGCCGTGGGCGCTGCTGGCTCTATTGATGAGCTTGTGGTCGAACCCTGGCTTCCTCCTGGCCGGGGGTCTGTTCGCCGCCGTTGCCGGCTTACGGATAGCAGTTGCGTTGATTGTAGGGCGGTCGGTTCTCGACGATCGGCGGGTATTCGCCTTACTGCCCCTGCTTCCGTTCCGCGACTTAATGGCTCTGCTGGTATGGATTGCTAGCCTGGCGGGTGACACGGTGATCTGGCGAGGCGATACTTTTAGACTCAAAAATGGAAAACTGATTCGAATCGATTCCTGAGGAGTCGCAACGTAGACCGGTGAGCCCTACAGTTGCGCTCCCACGGCGCTTTCGGCGGCCCGGTTCTGCGGAATAATTCTGCCGCCCTTGCTGAATCGATAGGTCTCGCCGCGCCAAAAAAAAGTGCGGCTACTGAAGCTACCAATCCAGGTCAGAAAACCAAGAAAATCGCGAACAGGGTAGAGCCCTGATAGGTATAGGGCTCGGCGGTCGCCAATAATGCCCCAGCCGACTGCTATTGACTGTACAACTCGATTTACAAAAGCCGTGGCGAACAAGCCTATACCCAGCTTGGAGTGTCCAGTTGCTACTCCTGCTATAAGCCCGAGCAACCCAAACGGTACTGCATAGGTCAGGCCGGTGCCCACATGGCCGAGTGGGCGTGAAAATCGGGTACTTTTCATCCATCGGAGCTGATCGCCCAGAGTTCGTCGCAACGAGCGAGGGGTGAGGACATGCTGAATAATGTGATGAGAAAAAATCACCTTGTATCCCGCCGCCCATATCAGGTTTCCCAAAACGAAATCGTCCGAATAGTAGTCGGCTGTAGCCGCGATGCCCCCGATTTTATCCAGCCCATCACGGCGCAATGCAACCGCCGGGCCTAAGGCGAAGCGAATCCCCTCAAGCATATCGGCGACCATAACGCCGGAGGGCATTTCCACGGACATTCCCAGCGCTTCCAGGGTCGACCAGAAATCGCCGGCTGGCACTCCACGGTAGGGGCAAGTCACCAGACCAATCTTTGGATTCAAAAGCGCTGGAATGACGTTGCGCACGAAGTCCGGTGAAACCCGCACATCGCTGTCGCTGATCACGAAGTAATCATTCGACGAAAGTGGGATCATCTTGTTCAGCGAGAAAACTTTGGCGTTGGGCCAGGTTGGCGGACCAGAGATGACGACCTGGCTTTTTATGTGAGAGTATTGCCGCCGAACTTTCTCGGCTACCTGGAGCCCGGCGTCGTCTACGCTTCGAGCCCCCAGAATGACTTCGAACGCCGGGTAGTCCTGCCGGAAGAAACTCTCCAGATTTTCTTCCAATCCCACTTCCATCCCGTGGACGGGTTTGAAAATCGTGACAGGGGGCAGGGAAGACTCTGACGTCGCGGCGGCAATCTTTCTGGCCGCAGAAGCGCCGCTACGCCAGCGGAGTGCGGCCGCCAAAACCATGAAAAGAAAAATGGTTGAACTGCATACCCCGACCACGGCAATACCCAGTAAGATGTCCAGGACTACAGCTACAGCAGTCACGGCGTCAGCTCTTGAATGGAGAGGACAAGCAGGATTGGATTGCCTGGCAGATTCATGTACGATACCGCCGCCAATTATACGAGAGGCATCACGTAAATATCGCGGCGAGACTTCTTTTAGACGGAAGCGGCGACTGCCAGCCCCGGCGGATCAGCGTCAAGAACCTCGCGGATTTTGTGCGCCAGAGTTCTGAGAGAAAATGGCTTCTGCAGGAAGCGTGTGGTCACATCGATCGTGCCATGCCGCTGGACGGTGGTTTCCGCATACCCCGAGACGAACAACACCTTCATGTCCGGGCGCTCTGCCGCCAACTCTCCCGCCAGCTTCGCACCGCCCATCTCGGGCATCACTACGTCCGTGATCATCAAGTGAATGGGACCCTTGTACTCTCTTGCCATCGTCAGCGCGTCGGTGCCATTCTTCGCTTCGAGCACGATGTAGCCGTTCAAGCTGAGAAATTCTCGAGTGGAGCGGCGGACTGCCGCTTCGTCTTCGGCAAGTAAAACCGTTTCGCAGCCCCCGCAATAGCCAACCAGCGGAAGGGAAAGCTGCGGCAGGACCCGCGCATCCTTGGCTCTCGGGAGATAGATCTTGAAAGTCGTTCCCATACCAGGCTCGGTGTAGACCCAAATGAACCCGCTGTTCTGCTTCACGATGCCATAGACAGTAGCCAGACCAAGTCCTGTGCCTTCGCGTTCTTCCTTGGTCGTGTAGAAGGGCTCGAAAATATGCGAAAGATGTTCTGGCGCAATGCCCTCGCCGGAATCCGTGACCATCAGCAGGACGTACTCTCCGGGAGGGACGATGGAATGCGCCTGAACGTAGGTTTCGTCCAGGTGTACGCTCGCGGTCTCGATAACCAGCTTGCCGCCCTTCGGCATGGCATCGCGCGCGTTAGCGGCCAGATTCATAATGACCTGTTCGATCTGCACTGGATCCGCTTTGACTCTTCCTAATTTTTTTGCCGGAACGAACTCGAGTGCGATGTCCTCTCCGAGCAGGCGAGGCAGCATCTTGTTGATGTCCTCGATAATTGAGTTCAAATCGAGTAGTTGGAGTGCCTGCATCTGCTTTCGTCCAAACGCCAGCAGTTGTCTTGTCAGGTCAGCCGCGCGTCGCGAGGCCTTCTGAATCTCGTCCACATTGTGGCGTAAAGGGTGCTGGGGGGCTAGCGAATCAAGCATCAACTCGGCGTAAGAGCTGATCACCATCAGAAGATTGTTGAAATCGTGCGCCACACCGCCGGCCAGCAATCCGATCGCGTCCATTTTCTGCGCCTGCTGAAGCTGGTTCTCCAACCGGCGCCGGCCTGTAATGTCACGGTCATTGGAAATAAAATGTGTGATCTTTCCATCACTGTCACGCAACGGCGTGATGGTTTTTTCGGCGATGAAAACGTCTCCGTTCTTTTTGCGATTCGCCATAGTGCAACGAAAAACATTGCCGGCTAGAAGAGTTTGCCAGAGCTCCTGATAAACCTCAGGGATCTGCTGCGTGGACTTAAGGATCTTAGGATTGTGACCGATCACTTCGGCCCGGAGGTATCCCGTCAATACCTCGAATGCGGGATTCACATATTCAATCAGTCCGGCGCGGTCGGTGATCATGACCATGTCTGCCGATTGTTCCACCGCGCGCCAGAGTTTGCGAAGCGTGTCCTCTGCCTTTTGGCGTTGCCGTTCCTTGCAGTACACGTCGATCGCGTACTGGATGGTTCGCTTGGCGGATGGCTCATCAGGATTCGGTGTCTGTAGGAAACCGCCACGGCCAGCTTTGAGAGCCGCGTCGACTGTCGCTTCCTCGACGTGATCGCTCAGAAATATTACCGGTGGGCCCTGGTCAACCTTCCGAACCTCATGCAGCAGGCGTAAGCCGTCGCTGTCTCCAGACTTGTATTCGCAGAGCAACAAGTCATATGTCGTCTGGTCCAGCCTCGCCAACGCCTCTTCGGGAGAGCGGGCGTGGTCCAGCGCCAAAAAACCGTCTCCCGGCCTGTTCAGAAGTTCCCGGAGATAGCGGAAGTCTTCATTGTCCCCGACAAGGAGCAGCTGCATCTGCGCGCTGCTGATTGCGGATTCTGTCCTGCTCTGCATACTGATCTTCGTTTGTATTACTTGCTTCATCGGTTACCAGTGGGTTTGGCACGGTTTTGGTTGGTCTTCTTCTGAGCAGAAGCAGTTCGAGCGTTCCAGATCGGGAAGGGTTCAATTTCAGGAATCACGTCAAAACTCACACACATAACGAAAACAGTGAAACAAACTGCTTGTGTTGCACGTACTATCACGAGTTGTTGAAGCGACACCGAAATTGAGGAATACGCGATGAAACTAAGGATGAGGCGGATATTGATGAGTGTCTTCATCAGTTTGGCGTTATTGACTGCTGCTGGGGCACAGCAGGGCTCGGCCGCACCAGATAAAGACAGTTTCATCGACAGGCTGCTAAAGAACCGTTACGAGCTAGACCTGCGAGACGGAAAGCTTGCTGGACCGGCATTACCGGTTCTGCAAGACGCACTGTCTGGAACCCAGTTCGTGCTGATCGGCGAGGACCACGGAATATCGGAGATCCCCCAATTCGCCGGCGCGGTCTGCGAGATGGTCGGTCCTGCGGGTTTTAACACCATGGCGATTGAGGTTGGCCCGCTTGCGGCGGATGCGTTGCAGCCCTGGATCACGCAAGCCGATGGCTCGCAACGCCTCATTGAATTTGAGAAGCAATATCCGGAAACCATCGCCTTTTACAATTTTCGCGAAGAGTACGATTTGCTATCGCGTTGCGCGCACTCGGCACCGGGTGGCAAATTTCGCCTTTGGGGACTCGATCAGGAACTTATGGGTTCTTCTGGCCTAATCTTCGCCCGCATTTTGGAGACCCATCCTGCCAAAGCGGCGTCGGATGAGGTAAAGCGTTTGCTGAAAAAAGATGATGAAGCCCATGCTGCGGCGCTGAAGAGCGGAAGCCCAGCCGATACGTTCATGATGACATCATCCGAAGAGGAACTGGCTGGTCTGAGAGACCTGCTGCGCAAGAACGGCAACGCCGATTCTCAATCCTTGATAGACGCCCTGATCGAAAGCCGGGACATTTATCTTAAGAATATGACGGCGGGATATGAATCCAATCGCGAACGCGCCCTTCTGATGAAGAGGACCTTCGAACGTGAATACACGCGGGCGACACATACCGAAGGAAAACCGCCCAAGGTCCTGCTGAAGTTTGGTGGAGACCATACCTACAAGGGCTTCAACCCTCTACGAAACAACGATCTGGGAAATTTCATAACCGAGCTGGCCGACCAGCAGGGCACTAAATCTCTGCACATCCTGATCCTCGGCGCAAAAGGATCGCAACTGCGCTTTGCGGGCATTGGGCGTCCGTTTCAGCCCGGCGACTTCAATCTCGCAGAAGACAAAGACTCGGATTTTCTGTTTCTTAAGCCGATGTTCGACAACCTTGCAAGCCAGGGTTTAACGATGTTCGATCTTCGCGCCATGCGCAAGGGCTTCCGTTCGCTTGGTCCGGTAGACAAGGAGATGGAACGCATGATCTTCGGTAACGATCTTTTGATCTTGATTCCCCAGGCAACACCATCCCGCCAGCTCCTTTAGCGATCAGGGTAGACTGTATCGTCCGAACCCAAGTCGCTCATGGCAATGGAAACCACCTTTTTTCGCGATCTCGCTTACATCTTCGGAGCCGCGGTTGTGGGCGGCGGGATTGCGAAGGCACTGCGGCAACCGCTAATTCTGGGTTATGTTCTGGGTGGATTCTTCATCGGCCCGTTTACTCCCGGGCCCACATTGACGGAAGTTCATCAGTTTGAAGTTCTGGCCGAGCTGGGAGTCATCCTTCTGATGTACTCGATCGGCCTGGAGTTTTCGTTCAGTGAACTGATGCAGGTGAAGTGGGTGGCGATATTCGGCGGGCCGCTGGGTATATTGCTTTCCGTCGGGCTGGGCGCGGGAGCAGGATGGCTGTTGGGCTGGAATACTGCCCAGGGAATTGCAGTTGGAGCAATTGTGTCGGTTGCGAGCACGATGGTGCTCTCAAGGCTTCTCGCCGACCGGGGAGAAATGCGTTCTTCTCACGGTCATGTCATGATTGGTATCACTCTGGTGGAAGACCTGGCGGTTGTGGTACTTACCGTTCTGCTACCGTCCCTGAGCAACCTGACTGGTCACCGCTTTCTCGCTTTGGCCATCGCTTTCGGCAAGGCCCTCCTGATTTTGGTCCCGGTGATGTTCGTGGCGTCGAAGCTGGTTCCCAGGCTCATGACCAGAGTGGCACGGATGGGCAACGAGGAGCTTTACTTGCTGGTCGTTCTGGCCCTGGGCTTCGCGACAGCCGCGGTGACCCAGGCGGTTGGTTTGTCGCTGGCGCTGGGAGCATTCCTGGCTGGCCTTATCGTCAGTGAATCCGGGACCACCCACAAGATGCTGGACAAGCTCCTCCCACTACGCGATGCCTTTGTCGCCTTGTTTTTTGTCACGATTGGGGTGCTTGTCGACCCGCGCGTCCTGGTTTCCAAGCCTTCTCTTTGGATCACAATCGTGCTGTTGACTGTTGTAGGGAAATTCGTGGTCTGGACTTCGGTGGTATGGCTGTTTCGCTATCCGGTGCGTACCGCGTTGATGGTTGGCGTCGGTCTCACCCAGATTGGTGAGTTTTCCTATGTGCTGGTGCGGGTGGCTCGGGACTCCCAACTGGTGACCGAGGATGTCTACCATGCCACCCTGGCCGCGTCCGTGATCACTATCGTCCTGAATGGCCTGCTGATGAAGGCTTTGCCCAAAACATCGCCAGCCGCCTGATTTGCGCCTAAATCCAGCCATTTGCATCGCGGGATACTACCCAGCCTGAATCCAGCGCACACCCCATCTCATCCGATATTCTAGTAGTGCATATATGGGAACCCAAACCAAGACTGCTGGCGAATCCACCGCAACCGGACTATTGGACACTCCTAACGGTGACCGTGATCGTGTTTTCGACCCTTTTCGCCATTGGGGCTATTTGGAGGCCGATCTAGATCCACTCGGATTTTTGCCCCCGGTGGCCCATCCGGACTTGAGGCTTGAGGGGGAACTCGCCGAAGAGGCTCGCCGGATTTACTGTGGGACCATCGGCGCGGAATTCATGCACATTACCGACCCGGTCAGGCGCCGTTGGATTCAGGACCGCCTTGAAGGACCCCAGGCCGCGGTGGATCAGAAACATATTCTGGATCAACTCATCCGCGCCGATCTCTTCGAGCAGGTACTGCAGCAGCGTTATCTAGGCAACAAGCGTTTTTCTCTCGAAGGTGTGACCGCCCTTATCCCGTTGGTCGACGAGATTCTTGAAGCTTCCGGTCAGCGCGGCGCGGTGAATCTGGTTATGGGCATGAGCCATCGCGGCCGGCTCAATGTGATCGTGCATGTTGCGCGGCGCGCTCCTGAAGAAGTCTTTGCAGGGTTTGAAGATGTCGATCCGAGGAGCGTCCTGGGCAGCGGCGATGTGAAATACCACATGGGCGCCACTGGCGAGTATCAGACTCGCTCCGGAGCAAAGGTTCAGATTCACCTGGTTTCAAATCCCAGCCATCTTGAAGCTGTCGATCCCGTAACCGTGGGGCGTACTCGTGCGAAACAGGATCGGGAAGGGAAAGAGGGCAGGGACAAGTACTTAACCCTTCTCGTCCACGGCGATGCAGCATTTGCAGGTCAGGGCATCGTGGCGGAGACCCTCAATTTTTGCGACCTTAAAGGGTACACCGTGGGCGGTACGGTTCACGTTATTGCCAACAACCTTCTTGGGTTCACAACGCTGTACAACGAAGAACATTCTTCCCGTTTTTCTGCACAACTGGCCCGCCGCCAGTCGATACCTATTTTTCACGTCAACGCGGAGGATGTAGACGCAGTTGTTCGCGTCGCTCGCCTGGCCACTGAATACCGCTACACTTTCCGGGGTGATGTGGTCGTGGATCTGATTGGCTATCGTCGTCACGGACACAGTGAAGTGGACGATCCGACTGTCACCCAGCCGCTCTTGTATCGCGCCATAAAAGACCATCCGCCCTTGTGGGAGATCTATGCCGAAGATACCGGTGCCGAGAATGTCCAGGCCCGAGTAGACGAAATCCGTGCTGAATTTGAAGGAGCTCAGAAGAAGGCTAAGTCTGTCCGCAAAAAACCATTGCTGCGCGCTCTGCCCAAGTACTGGGACAACTACTTCGGTGGCCGCTACAAACCGGATTATGAAGTAGATACCGGCGTGTCGACCGGCGAACTCACCGAAATTACGTCGAAGCTCACGACCTATCCCGAAGATTTTCACATCCATCCGAAGGTCAAGAAATTACTTGACCAGCGCGCCGAAATGGGCGCGGGCAAGCGCTTGGTGGACTACGGGATGGCGGAAGCCCTTGCTCTGGCTAGCCTCGCTAAATCTGGAATACCGATCCGGTTCAGTGGGCAGGATACGCGACGTGGCACTTTCAATCAGCGTCACTCAATGCTGCTCGACATAGAAAACGAGCAGGAATACGTGCCGCTGGAAAATATTTCCCCGGATCAGGCCCGCTGCGAAATCTACAACTCCACGTTGTCCGAAGCCGGAGTGCTCGGATTCGAATACGGCTACAGCCGGGACTATCCTGAAGCGCTTGTGCTATGGGAAGCGCAGTTCGGAGATTTCGTAAACGTCGCCCAGGCTGTGATTGATCAATTTATCAGCGCCGGCGAAGACAAGTGGGGACTGCTTTCCGGCATGGTTCTGCTATTGCCTCACGGCTATGAAGGTCAGGGTCCGGAGCACTCCAGCGCACGCATTGAACGCTTTTTACAGCTGGCAGCGCGCGATAATTTCCAGATCTGCCAGCCGTCCAACGCCGCCCAATATTTTCATTTACTGCGCCGCCAGGCTTTGCGCCAATGGCGTAAACCGCTTGTGGTCTTTACGCCAAAAAGTATGTTGCGGCATCCCGATGCGTCGTCGCCGATCGAGGATTTCACCCACCAGCGCTTTTTGACTGTGTTGCCGGACGCCGAAGTAACCGACGCGACTCGCATCCTGCTCTGCACCGGCAAGATTGGCCACGAGCTGCGCGCCGAACGCAGGAAGAGAAAAGACTCATCAAACGCGATCGTGTTCCTGGAACAGATCTATCCGTTCCCGGAAAAAGAATTGGAACGAATATTTGCGCAATACCCCTCTGCTCGGGAAATCGTCTGGGTCCAGGAAGAGCCGGCCAACATGGGCGCGCTCTTTTACGTGTTGCCGCGCCTGAGGCGCATCGCGGGGGATCGCGCCGTTCTCTCAGTAAAACGTTCTGCCAGTGCAAGTCCCGCAACCGGATCAGCCAAAGCCCACGAGGTCGAGCAAAAAACATTGGTATCTCTGGCACTGAGCTGAAGAAAATCGCCGGTAGCCAGTAAACCGCTGCGTCGGGTTTGAAACTCAGCGAGAGTCGGCGTTCTGCATTCTCAGTGGTCTTGATGTTACCCTTCCCGCTTGACATCCATGGCCAGCCGTCGCGAAAGTCCGCTCCTTCACGTAGCCATAGACACCGGTGGAACTTTCACCGACTGCGTCTGGGTAGAACGCGGCGAAGTCCGGATGTTGAAGGTTTTTTCCACGCCGGAAGATCCCTCGCAAGCGATTGCTGAAGCTCTGGCAAAAATCAGCCCGGGCAGCCCGGTAGTTCTTCTTCATGGCACCACCGTGGGCACGAACACCCTGCTGCAACGCAAAGGCGCGCGGGTGGCCTTGGTCACAACAGCTGGATTTGAAGATGTCATCGAGATCGGGCGTCAGGCGCGCCCTAAACTCTATGATCTTTTCTTCGACCGCATCGACCCGCTGGTCTCCGCAGACTTACGCTTCGGCCTGAAAGAACGCACCGCCAGCGACGGAGAAATCCTTGAAGGCCCATCGCGACAGGATCTGCAATCGCTGACGGACAAACTTCGTCAAAACCATCCTCAGGCAATCGCGATTTCGCTTTTGTTCTCGTTCGCCAATCCGAAGAATGAGGCTGCAGTCGCGTTCGCCTTAGAGAAACTCGCCGTTCCGCTTTCAGTCTCACATCAAATCCTTCCCGAATTCCGCGAATACGAACGCACCAGTACGGTGGTTGTAAACGCGTATCTGCAACCGGTAGTGCAGCGTTATCTGGAGAATCTCGAAAGCGCGCTCGCAACTTGCCGGACTCGAGGGCCGCCAAGCCACGGATCTTCGTCATGCAGTCGAGCGGAGGAATCACCAGCCTGGCATCGGCCGCTCGCGAGCCGGTGCGAACCGTGCTCTCCGGTCCCGCCGGTGGCGTGGTCGGAGCGCTATCCATGGCTCGCCGCAGCGGATTTGATCGAATCATTTCTTTCGATATGGGTGGCACTTCAACCGACGTCGCATTGGTCGATAGGAAGATCAGGGCTGGCAGTCAGGCCGAGATTGCCGGGTTGCCAATCGGTGTGCCCATGCTCGACATTCACACCGTCGGGGCAGGCGGAGGGTCCATTGCCCGCTTTGATGCTGCCGGAGCACTTCGGGTAGGACCTGAATCGGCCGGATCGGACCCCGGTCCGATCTGCTACGGCCGCGGTACTCAGCCCACAGTAACCGATGCCAATCTCCTTCTTGGTCGGCTGCAGGCGCAGACAGTTCCTCGGTGGAGACTTCATCCTGGATCTTGAACGGACGCGGAGCCTGGTGGGCGATTGGTTGAAGCGGCACGCGGCTCGAAGCTCACATGCGAACAGTTTGCCGCCGGAATAATTCGTGTGGTCAATTCCACCATGGAAAAAGCGATCCGCGTAGTCTCGATTGAACGCGGCTACGATCCTCGCGAGTTTACCCTTGTCGCTTTTGGTGGCGCAGGAGGTCTCCATGCTTGTGAATTGGCGGAGGCGCTCAGTATCCCACGCGTCTTGATCCCCGCACTTCCCGGTGCGCTTTCAGCTTTCGGAATATTGGTAAGTGACGTCGTTAAGGATTATTCGCGCACCGTCCTTTTGCGTGCCGCAGCCGAAATTCCTGCGGAGCGCCTCCAGCGGAATTTCGCAACCCTCCGCCGGCGTGCGGAAGCGGAGTTCAGAAATGAAGACTTGGGCGGCGCAATCACTCACCAATGCAGCGTGGACGTCCGCTATCAGGGCCAGGGATATGAACTCAACATCCCGTATACCCCGAACCTGATCCGAGATTTCCGGCTGGAGCACCAACGCCGCTACGGTTACAGCTATCCCACGCGCGATGTGGAACTCGTGACCCTCCGGCTGCGCTCTTCCATCAAGTCGCGACCAATACGAGCGGCGCGAACAACCAGTTCCGTAAGAACAGCAGCGACGGATGTTTCAAACCGACCAGACCACAACGGTGAATTAACTCGTACCGGAGTTTTTTTCGGCGGCAAAAAGACCAACGCCACGATCCATGGACGTGATTCGCTCAGGTTCGGAGAAGAATGCTTCGGGCCTGCCATTATTGCCGAATACAGCGCCACGACGATCGTTCCCGCCGGGCTATCGATTCTCTCAAGATAAAAGTCGAATGTGTTCCTCGCTGATCGAGAGACGCTAAGCGGAATACCGGCGCCGGCCAGCGGCGCACGACGCTTTCCGGGTAGTCTGCTACAGCTCCCCCGCTACAATACTCCCCATGAAACCCAGCATCTTTGTCGTCGAAGACGACCCCGACATTTCTCGCCTGGTACGACACCATCTGGAGGCGGACGGATTTGCGGTGAAAGTCTTTTCCACCGGGAATACTGTCATCGCCGATTCGGAACGGCAGCGTCCGGCTCTTTTCATCCTCGACATTATGGTTCCGGGTAAAGACGGTCTTGAACTGTGCCGTCAGATCCGCCAGATCCCGGCCCTGGCGGCTACTCCGGTCATTTTCCTGACCGCCAAAAGCGGCGAAGCTGATCGCATTCTCGGCCTGGAGCTTGGCGCCGACGACTATATTCCCAAACCGTTCAGTCCGCGTGAACTGGTGGCGCGAGTAAAGGCGGTGCTTGCGGCGTTTCGAGCGGCCGCTGTCGCAAGCGCCAGTCAAGATCGGCGAAATCGAAATCGATCCCGGCGCGATGACCCTCAACGTCGGCGGCAACCTCGTGACCACTACCGCCACGGAATTCCGGCTTGCTCGACTATTTCGCCCGCCACATCGGCCGCGTATTTACCCGCGACCAACTGCTTGATTCGGTCTGGCGAGACACTGCCTACGTCACCCCGCGATCCGTGGACGTTTACGTCCGCCGCATTCGCGAAAAAATCGAGCCCGATCCTGAAAACCCGCGCTACCTCAAGACGGTGCGAGGCGCCGGCTATCGCTTTGAGGCTCCGAAGTGATAAATCGGATCTTCCTGAAGCTGCTGGCCGCGTTCACTATCGTGATCGCAGCGGCCATGCTGACTTTCCGTATGTTCTGCGGACAGAGTCTGGCTGGGTCTGCTGGTCGCTTTTGTTGTCGCGATCCTCGTATTCTCTGCCATGGCCGCGCACTTGACCGCGCCGCGCTTGCAGCGGATCGTGCAGTTTGCCGATCGAGTCGCCGCCGGAGATTTTGCCGCACGCATCGATGAAGCTTCGGCAGACGAAATCGGACAGGTGTCGGCTTCTCTGGACAAGAACGCGCTGCCATCTGGAGGATAGTTTCGCCGCCCTGCAGACCAGCCAGCGCCAACTCGAAACCCTGCTCAACAGCATGCAGGATGCCGTCATCGCCGATCGGTGCGGACGATCGCGTCCAATGGGCGAACCAGGCCATGGACAAATTGGTTCCACAGGGCACGCGCGCAAGATGCACCGCTTGTCGAGACCGTCCGCGATCCTGATTTCCTGACTGCGGTTCATGGAGCAAGTGAAGCTCGAACGTGTTTATGGCGCGGGCTGCTTCCATCATTCCGGGACGCACTTTCGATGTGACCGCTGCGCCCATGCCCGGCGGCGGCGCGGTGGCGGTGCTGCGTGATCTGACCGAGACCGAACGGGTAGAGAAAACGCGGCGCGATTTTATTGCGAACGTTTCACACGAGCTTCGCACTCCGCTGACTTCCATTCAGGGCTACACCGAAACCCTGCTCGATAGTGCAGCCGGAAAATAACCATACCCGGGAATTTCTCGAGATCATTCGCAAGAGCGCCCTTCGCATGTCGCGCCTCACCGAAGATCTGCTCACGCTTGCCAGGGTTGAATCCGGCGAACAGCGTTTTGACATCCAGTCCGTGGCGCCAGCCGATCTTCTCCAGGAAGCGGTGCAGAGTTTTCGCGAACTCGCTCGCGCACAAAATGTGGAATTGAAAGTCGAGGACGACGCCCCTGCCCCGGTGGGCGCCGATTCCGAGGCCATCCATCAAGTATTTTCGAATCTGCTGGACAATGCTCTGAAATATGCGGCATCGGGCGGCCGCATTGTTTTGGGAGCGAGGCCGATCCCCCAAGGCGTCGAGTTCTATGTTCAGGATTTCGGTCCCGGCATTCCTTCCGAACACCTCGATCGCCTGTTTGAGCGTTTCTACCGGGTGGACAAGGCCCGCTCCCGTGAGTCCGGTGGCACCGGCCTTGGACTGGCCATCGCTAAACACATCGTGCTTGCTCATGGTGGTACGATCCGGGCCCAAAGCGAACTCAACCATGGATCCACTTTTCTGTTCACGCTACCGCTCGCCTGCGTAGCTCCCGCTGTAGCCGACGGTTGTCCCCGACGACAGGTTCAACTTTGATCGACCCTTAAATTCATGCCCTGTTAACCAAAGCCTTGAAAAAACAGCCTATGCTGCCGTATTGACCACAGATGCCAGCAACCGGAGAACCAGGCAAAGTCGGCTGCGGCCATCGCGGGTCGCTTCCGGAAGGAATGCGCGTATGAGTACCGCCATTTTGAGAAGCCCGGAACCGGAATCTCCGTACGCTCACCTGGTCAAGCGCACGATCGAGGCTTGCCGGGTCGCGAAAGAGGCAGCCGCTACCGCCGCTGAAGGCATTGCCACTGCATCATCGTCCCTGCTGAATACTCTTCGCGAGCGTGAAAAAGAACTCGACCGTCTGGACCATGGAAATAGACGCCGGCGTGACCCAGATCATTACTCGGTCACCGAAACCGAGGCTCGTGAATTGCTGGCGTGCATGAAATTCATGATCAGCCTGGAGCGCATCGGTGACCTGCTGCTCAGCTTTTCCAGCAGTGCGCAGTCTGTATGCTCACGCCTCGACCCGCAGGACATTCGCGATCTGACCCACATGGCTACCGTGCTCGAAAAGATGCTCGCGGACGCAGGCGCGGCGTTCTCGACTCGCGATGTTAAGAAAGCGGTTGACGTGTTGCGCGCCGATGCCGAGATCGACCGGCTGCGCAATCTCATCTTTCTCCGCCACATCGAAAACCCGGAGAACCTGCAGAGACACGCCAGCCTTCAGGTCATCTTTATGACCCAATCCTTGGAACGTGCCGGCGACCACGCCAAGAATCTCGCCGAGGAAGTGTGCCACTTCGTCAGTGGCCATACTGTCCGCCACGTTCTGATGACTTACGACAAACCCATCGAGCAGATGTTTCTTGATTGGTTGCGCGCCCGCGAAGAACACTAGAGTCTTCTCAATTCAGATCTTCTAAAATTGGAGATCAACATTCTGCGGTTATTAATCCGTCACACTGCAGGAAGCTCGAACTCTCGGCCACATTTGTAGCAGACCTGGTACGTCCGTCGATTGATAGTGAAGACCCGGCTGATGTCTTTGTGTCGGCAGCCAAACACGAATCGAAAAATCCAAAGAAGTGACTGCATGTGTCCTGCGCTCGCCGGAGGGTAGGATTTCTGCCCGGCGGTTTGAAAAGCTGCCTCTGTCAGTCCTGAACGAAAATACCTTGAAGGATGGTAAAAATTGATCACCCGCCATGAAAGGCCGCGTGAGGGACAAGTATTGTGTGCCCGCCAAGCTCCCTGGCAAGGCCAGGCTAATTGGGAGACTGGGGGATCGACGGAATCCATTCGTGCTGCGTCGCCGGGAGTTCGGGTATCGGCTCGCTCACAGGCGTAGCCTCCGGGATCAGTGACGGCTCGATGACACGGGCTGCGGGGGCAAACGCACGAGAGGCGTTGTGCGCAGCCATATGCTTCAACATGTCCGTGGCCGATTGAAGCGGCCTCTCACAAGTCTTGTTCATGGTGACCGCGTGTCCACAGTCTTTGCAGGTGATAAGGGTGCCGCCGTCAGCGCTTCGAGTCGTGATGTACATGTCCTAAGAGTACGCTCTATTCGTGCCGGGTGCCGGGCACATTAGGACAGCGACTTACGGGAGAGCTTGTGACATTCGTCACAGCCAGCTTCGAGCACTTCCACCTACAATCGGAAAGCGCGCAATACGGGCATGATTATGTTTTCTGGACGCCTCACCCACGTCGCCATTCGGGCTCTGGATTGGATCGCCGCAAAAACTCTGCCGCCGGAAGTCATTCCAGATCACTTGCGGACCGGCCGGCGCGGCGAAGAAGCCGCCTACTTCCACCTGCGAAAGCTTGGATACGTGATGGTCGCCCGCAATTTCCGATCGCCCAATCGTCGCGGTGAAATCGATCTGATCGCCTGGCACAAGGACGTACTTTGCTTTATCGAAGTCAAAACGCGTACCACTCGGGACGTCAAGCCCGCCGAAGCCGCCGTGGATCGCGAAAAGCAGCGAGAACTTCTGGCCGTTGGCCGAGAATACCTTCGCCACATGCCGCCTTCGTGCCAGTGGCGCCTTGAAGTCGTAAGTGTGTACTATGACCAGAATCCAGCCCAGCCGCAGATTGAACTGTTCCAGAATATTTCCTCTGTAGCGTAAAATGTCTGATTCGCTCGCCACTCCTCCATTGTGGAAAGGACAGAGTTGCCTGACCTTAGAAAAGATCCCATTGTGGGCCGCTGGGTCATCATTTCGACAGACCGTGCCAAGCGTCCGTCGGACTTCGTTCGTGATGGAGGTAAAAATCAGAGGCGGTTTCTGTCCCTTCTGTTACGGCAACGAGTCCAAAACTCCGCCTGAGATTCAGGCTTACCGTCCCAATCCAAATGGCGGGCCACCGCCCCAGCGCGATTCGCCCGGCTGGACAGTTCGCGTAGTTCCCAATAAATTTCCGGCGCTCGGCATCGAAGGCAATCTCAACCGCCAGGCCGAAGGCATGTTTGACCGCATGAACGGGATCGGAGCGCATGAAGTCATTATCGAGACGCCGGATCACAATGCCAGCCTGGCTAACCTTCCGCCCAAACGCATCGAAGATGTGCTCTGGACTTTCCGCGACCGCATCCTCGATCTTAAGAAAGACCGTCGCTTCAAATACATCCTTATTTTCAAGAACCATGGCGAAGCAGCTGGCGCCTCGCTCGAGCACGCACACTCACAGCTCATTGCGCTGCCCATTCTGCCGATTTATGTGACGGAAGAAATCGAAGGTGCGAAGCAGTACTACATCTATAAGGAACGCTGTGTGTTCTGCGACGTGATTCGACAGGAAACCGAAACCGGGACCCGCGTAGTGGCCGAAAATCCCGACTTCATCACGCTGGCTCCCTACGCTCCGCGTTTTCCATTCGAGACCTGGATCCTGCCCAAACAGCACGAGTCGGCATTCGAAAATTCCTCTACACACATGTTCGAGAATCTCGCCCGGGCACTGAAAACGCTGCTCACCAAGGCCGAACGCGTGCTGGATAACCCTCCTTACAATTTGGTGATCCACACGTCACCGGTGCAGGATCCGACCAACGATCATTATCACTGGCACATCGAATTCATGCCCAAGCTCACCAAGACAGCGGGATTCGAGTGGGGAACCGGTTTCTACATCAATCCCACGCCGCCGGAAGAAGCAGCAAAGTTCTTGCGCGAAGCAAATGTGGAAGAGCCCTCCACGAATTGGCTAAATCTGGTTTGATTCGGAGCCGTGATGCGACGTCTGTTATTTTTTCTGTTCGTACTCGCCTCGGTTGCGTCCTGTTATGCCGCTCGCGGGTCCGTCTATCGTTGATCAACAACATTCCCAACCGCACAACCATCAGCCTGAATGGTTCATGGCATTACATCGTGGACCCCTATGAAACCGGCCTGAAGGCTCGCTTCTACCGGACTGCCAAGCCGAAGGACAAGCAGGAATTAGTCGAATACGACTTTGACAAGTCCGATGTGCTGAATGTTCCCGGCGACTGGAATACGCAAAAAAAAGAGCTGTTTTTCTACGAAGGCCCCATCTGGTACGAGAAATCATTTTCCTACCACAAGCACGAACACAATCGAGTTTTCATTAACTTCGGCGCTGCCAACTATTTCACCCGCGTCTATCTCAACGGGGAAGCACTGGGTGAACACGAGGGCGGTTTCACAGCCTTCAACTTCGAAATCACGGACAAGATTCACGACGGCGACAATTTTCTGGTTGTAGAAGTAAACAATGCCCGCCGGCTCGACGCGTGTTCCGTCCCTCAATACCGATTGGTGGAACTATGGAGGAATTACCCGTGATGTAGTGTTGGTGGAAGAACCCGAAACTTTCATCCAGGACTACGTAGTTCAACTCGCCAAAGGTTCGAACCAGGAAGTGTCCGGGTGGGTGCAGATAACCGCCCTCGACGTCCGAGCAGCAAGTCACTTTGGAAATCCCGGAAGCGGGAATCAGTAAGAAGTTCGTGACCAGCGCCAACGGCCACGCGGAGTTTCACTTTCCCGCCAAACTCGAGCTGTGGTCGCCGGACCATCCCAAGCTCTACGATGTGGTGTTGTCGAGCGGCGCTGACAAAATACACGACTCCATCGGCTTCCGCTCCATCGAGACTCGTGGCACGCAAATCCTGCTCAACGGCAAGCCCATCTTTCTTGCGCGGCATCGCCATGCACGAAGAAGCTCCCATTCGCGGGGGCCGGGCCTTCACCCAGCAGGACGCAGAGACCCTTCTGGGATGGGCAAAGGAACTGGGCTGCAACTTCGTTCGCTTCGCCCACTATCCTTACAGCGAAAACATGACCCGGCTCGCCGATCGCATGGGACTGATGGTCTGGTCTGAAATCCCCGTCTATTGGGACATTGACTGGCAAAATCCTGCAACACTGCAGAACGCCAAAAACCAGCTTCACGACATGATCGCCCGCGACCACAATCGCGCCTCAATCGTCTTCTGGTCGCTCTCCAACGAAACCCCGGTAAAACCCGAGCGCCACGGTTTTCCTGCGCCAGCTTGCGGACACCGCTCGCGAACTCGATTCCACTCGTTTGATCGCATCCGCGCTGAACCATGTCGACGAGTCCGGTCCCGACACCCGCACCCTGAATGATCCCGTCGGCGAATATCTTGATGTGCTGGGCTTGAACGAGTACCTCGGCTGGTATTGGGGGCGTCCCGAAGATGCCGATCGCATGCAATGGAAAAATACCTGGAACAAGCCGCTCATCATGAGCGAGTTCGGCGGAGGTGCGCCCTACGGCAGGCACGGAGCCGCCGATGAACGGTGGACTGAAGAATATCAGGCCAGCATCTACCATGCATCAGATCACCATGCTGAAGAAGATCCCGTCACTGGCCGGGCTATCGCCCTGGGTGCCTGATGGATTTCCACTCGCCCCGGCGCCTGCTCTCAGGCGTCCAGGACTACTACAACCGCAAAGGGCTGGTTTCGATTCAAGGACAGCACAAGCAGGCGTTCTACGTCTTGCAGAAATATTATCGGGAACTCGAAGCCGCCAAATAATTCCGTTCAGCGAAGAAGTTTGAGGAGGGCTACGACTTCAGTCGTGCCGCCAAAGTCCGCAGGAGGCGCGGCTTTAGCCGCTGAGGTCTGCTTCAAGCCTGCGTGCGGTCCAAAAACTCCGAGTGCCACGCCATCTGGATGGCTTCCAGCTTGCCCTCATTCGACTTCTTGGGGTCGTCCTTGAATTCGGGCAATTCGATCACCAGCCGATGCAAATCCGTAAAGCGCACGGCCAGCGGATCAGTTTCAGGATGCTTCTCAGAAAGCAGGATTCCGATATCTTCTGCATCATCCCATGTGAATTCTGTTCGCGCATGGAAAAGTCCTGCGTCGTCATTGGTCAACCTAGACGACTGACAACTGCTCTAGTGTTCTTCTGACACGTAATTCCGATTCCACGCCGGAATCTCGACCACAACCTTGCCGGCTTGGTAATCACCGCCTGGCATCCGAGTCGGGAGTTTAACTGTAAATCGGCGGCCATGTCCAGCCGGTCAGCTTCGTCGTCATCCATTTCGGAAATATTTCGGCGCCTTCTTTCACCCAGATGATGGCAGGTGGTGCAGGCGCAATTGCCGCCGCAGGCGTGATCGAGCCGGATGCCATTGTTCAGCGCGACGTCCAGCAACGATTCCTCTTTGCCGTGATCCTTGTAGGGCAACTTGCCGTGCTCGAACTGAACCGTCTTGCCCTCGGGAAGGAACGTGACTTGCACCGTGTTCTCGCCCGGAGCTTCAACGTCGCTGTTCCCGCGCCTGATTTTTCTCTTCTGCCATTCGCCCTCCTAATCTCGACGTTCCTGACGACTGAGACCGACGCTAACGACCTGCTCTACTCAAACTCCGCCTTGGCCACCGGATGCGGCGCATTCGGCCCTTCGCCCATGTCCGCCTGATCCATCGTCTTACCTTTAAGGACAGTGGACACGGCGCGTATCCATCATCAGTTCCGCCAGCCGCATCGTCCCCTGATTCAGCGCATCGATGGCCTTGCGGATCGCCTGATAGTCGTCTTCGTCCTTCACTCGATTCAACGCCTTCTCCAGCTTCGCAATCTGCTTCTTCTCGTCGTTGCTTGGTGAGCTGTCCCACGCAGGACTCTTTTTCCCTTTTCGAGCGCCGCAATGATCGTGTCCGCTTCATTGCGCGCCTCGATCATCTGCCGCTGGCGGAAGTCTTCTTCCGCAGAATCGAACGAATCGAGAATCATGCTCTCGACCTGTTCGTCGGTCAGTCCATAGCTGGGCTGCACTTCGATTTCCGCTTCTTTGCCGCTGCGCTGCTCGCGGGCCGAAACGTGCAGAATGCCGTTCGCATCAATCAGGAATTTCACTTCGATGCGCGGAATTCCCGCCGGCATCGGAGGAATTCCTTTCAGATCGAAACGCGCCAGCGAGCGGCAATCCTTCGCCAGTTCTCGCTCGCCTTGCAGCACGTGAATTGCAACATTCGCCTGTCCGTCCACTTGCGTGGTGTAGTGCTGGGTTGCCGAGGCCGGAATGGTCGAGTTGCGCAGAATGATTTTGTCGGTCACGCCTCCTGCGACTTCAATGCCGAGCGACAAAGGAGTTACGTCCAGCAGCAGCATGTTCTCGGTGGCTTCCGAGCCGCCGGAAAGAATATTGGCTTGCACCGCCGCGCCCAGTGCCACAACTTCGTCCGGATTCAAATCGGTGTGCGGCTTGCGCTGAAAGAGTCCTTCGACCAGTGTCCGCACCTTGGGAATTCGCGTGGAGCCTCCGACCAGCACGACTTCATCAATCTGCTCCGGCTTCAGGCCGGCATCTTTGAGCGCCTGCTTGCAGGGGCCCACCGTGCGATCGATGATCGGCTGAATCAATTGCTCGAACTGCTCCCGCGTGATCTCTCGCTGATAGTGCTTGCCGCCCGGCAGTTCAATTTCGAGCGTTGTCGAAGGCTGCGATGACAGTGCGATCTTGGCCTCGATCACCGCTTTGCGAATCGTCGCGACGGCTTCGCCATTTCGCGAAACATCCAGCCCCATGTCGCCGCGGATGTCATCCAGCGCGATCGTGATCAGCAGATTGTCGATATCATCGCCGCCCAGGTGCGTGTCGCCATTGGTGGCAATGACTTCGAAGATTCCGTCATGCAACTTGAGAATGGAAATATCGAACGTCCCGCCACCCAGATCGTAGACGGCAACGATGCCGTTCTGCTTCTTGTCCAGGCCGTAAGCGAGGGAAGCGGCGGTCGGTTCATTCACCAGGCGTAAAACTTCCAGTCCGGCAATGCGCCCCGCATCTTTTGTCGCCTGCCGCTGCGCATCGTTGAAATAAGCGGGAACGGTGATCACCGCCTTCGTCACTGGCGCGTTAAAAAATCGCTCCGCATTTCGTTTGAGTTGCCGGAGGACAAACGCGGAAATTTCGGGAGGAGTAAATGTCTTCTCGCCCAAGCTGGATGCGCATTACTTCGCCTGACTCAAGATCTTTGGCCAAGGTGGAAGGGAAACAGCTTCAGTTCCTGCTGAATGTCCTCAACACCGCGTCCCATCAGTCGCTTGATCGAGTAGACTGAACGCTCAGGAGTCTCGATCAAATACTTTCGCGCGGCGTTGCCGACAATGATCTGATCTTTGTCATCAAGCGCCACCACCGAGGGCACGAGGTTCAACCCATCTTCTCCCGGAATTATGACAGGGCTATCCCCTTGCATGAATGCCACCAGGGAATTGGTGGTCCCGAGATCGATTCCGACAATGCGATCAGTATGTCATTTGCAATTGTAAGATTTCAGATTGTGGAATTGAATAATTTGACAATTGTGATCAGCAATTCGTCAATTACCAATACCCGATTACCAATTCCTCAATTCTCCAACGCTTCGTTCACATCCCTTACCAGATTTCTGATGTAGCTTCGCCGGTTCAGCAGGTCCACCATTCCGTCCAGCGCTCCGCGGCGCTCTGTCGCTGTCCATGGTCAATCGCCCGGTCCCACTGATCCCAGTGATCCTTTAGTTCTTCCGCCAAGTGCTTCGTACTTTTTCTCGAACTGCGGCTTTTTGGCCTTCCAGATCTTTCACCAGCGCGGGGTCGTCCTCGCCCATCTTCTTGTTCATGCGAGCTTCTTCGAGCTGCATGTTCAGCTCGAAAACTTCCTCGAGAAGATCGGGAGGAACAATCTGCTTCTTGACTTCGCCCGCCGCACGCGCCTTCTCGGTGGCGCTCTTCGATTGCTCTTCGAGTTCCACGCCTTCGAGCCGCAGCAAATACTGGGTACGCTTGATTGGATCCTTCAACGTGCGATACGCGTCATTGAGCAGCGAGCTCTGCTCCAGGCTCCACTCCTGCTCCCGCTTGTCCGCTCGCGCGTTCAGGTCGGGATGCAGCTTTCGGCTCAATTCGTAAAACTCGCGCTCGAGTCGCGGCACATCCACGTTCAGCTTCCGAGGCAACCCAAAAAACGAGAAATAATCCACCGGAGCCGGTGGCTGCACTTTGCCGCAGGCACTGGCAGAAGTGGGCCGCGCGCATGTCGCCGCACGACCAGCACCTGGATGGTCTCATTCCGCCATGAACCTGTCTTGATGAATCGGCAGTATGAATGTGGTCATGTGGGCACAGCCGCCTCGGCTGTGCCGCGAAGCGAAGCTCAGCAGTTCGTATTCGACTGATAAGCCAAGCCGGATCACGACGAGCCTTGCTGCTACCTGAAGCTCGAGGGCGAGCTGCGCCACACGGCCACACTGACCGCACTCTACCCTGAGAACGACGTTCCGCATCCGCACGACTTCGACGCATTCGGATTCACGAAGACGAATCCTTGCTGCATCAGCGTCTCCTGATAATCCAGAATCATGCCGTGCAGGTAGATGAACGATTTCGGATCCACGAACACGCGCACATCTCCGAACTGGAATATCCGGTCGCGCTCGCGAGGCTGCGTGTCGAAGCGGATGTTGTAGCTCAATCCGGAGCATCCTCCGCCCTGCACTCCCAGCCGCAATCCGCCCTGCTCGGGCGAGATGCCCTCCTTGACGATGGCCGTGCGAATCCTGGCCAAAGCCTTATCGGTTACCTGGATGCCCTTCGCGGGCGCGGGCTTCGAAGCTGTTCTGTTCCGCAACTGGAGTCATAGTATTTGCCTACAACACTCGCGCAATACTTAACGGCTAACGCGCTCGAACTTACCGGCTTCGCTACTCCTGCTTCTTCTTCCAGTCGTGAATCGCCGCGCGAATCGCATCTTCCGCCAGCACCGAACAGTGAATCTTCACCGGAGGCAGCGCCAGTTCCTTCACGATCTCCGTGTTCTTGATCTGCAGCGCCTCTTCAACCGTTTTGCCCTTCACCCACTCGGTCGCCAGCGAAGACGACGCAATCGCCGATCCGCAGCCGAATGTCTTGAACTTGGCGTCTTCAATGATGTTGGTCTGCGGATTGACCTTGATCTGCAGCTTCATGACGTCGCCGCACTCCGGCGCGCCCACAAGACCAGTGCCGACTTCGGAGCTGTTCTTGTCCATCGAACCCACGTTGCGCGGATTTGAATAATGATCGAGAACCTTATCGCTATATGCCATTTTTGCCCTCTCCTGAAAAATAGAAACTGTCATCAACCTGAAACTGTCATCCTGAGCGGAGCTCGATCGGTTGCAAAGCAACCGGTCAACGAAGTCGAAGGACCCCTACTTCACCAGTGAAGTTCGGGGTGCCAGCCCTCTTTCGCCCTTTCAGCGCATTACTTCTCCGCTTCTACCTCAGGCTTGTGCCTTGGGCTCTACTCTTTCACCGCTTCGCCGTGAATAACTTAGTGCGCTTCCGCTGCCCACTTCACATTCTTCAAATCCACGCCTTCTTTCGCCATTTCGTACAGTGGCGAAAGTTCGCGCAGTCGTTGCACTGTCTCCACGACCCGATCGGCCACATAATCCACTTCCGCTTCGCGTATTGAAGCGGCCTATGCCGAAACGGATCGAGCTATGCGCCAGATCGTCTCCTGTACCCAGAGCCTTCAATACATAAGATGGCTCCAGCGTCGCAGAGGTGCATGCCGATCCGCTGGAAACTGCAATATCATTGATGCCCATCAGCAGCGACTCGCCTTCCACATAGGCGAAGCTGATATTCAAATTGCCGGGCAGCCGATGCTCCCACGATCCATTGATGTAAACCTCGTCCAGCCGGCCCATGATGTTGTCCCGCAAGCGGTCCCGCAGGCCTGCCATGCGGCAGTTTCCTTCGCCATCTCTTCCATACAGATTGGCAAGCCTTGCCAAGTCCGACGATTCCGGGAACGTTCAAGGTTCCAGAACGCATGCCGCGCTCGTGGCCGCCGCCGTCGATGATCGCCGACATCTGCACCCGGGGATTCTTGCGGCGCACGTACAAAGCGCCAACCCCCTTCGGGCCATACATTTTGTGCGCGGAGATCGACATCACATCGATATTCAGCTTGTTCACATCGACCGGAATCTTGCCTACGGCCTGGGTCGCATCGGTGTGGAAGATCACGCCACGCTCGTGGCAAAGCTTGCCAATTTCCGCAACCGGCTGCACCACGCCAATTTCGTTGTTGGCCGCCATAATCGTGACCAGGATGGTCTTGTCATCCATGGCGCGCTTCAGTTCTTCCAGATCGATCAAGCCATCTTTTTGCACCGGCAGGTAAGTAACGCGGTAGCCGTACTTCTCCAGGCGCTTGCAGGTGTCGAGCACAGCTTTGTGCTCGGTCACGGCAGTGATGATGTGGTTGCCCTTTTCCCGGTACATCTCGGCCACGCCCTTGATCGCGAGGTTGTCGCTCTCGGTCGCGCCCGAGGTGAAAATGATTTCCTTGGTAGTCGCGCCGATCAGCTTTGCCACGCGCTCGCGCGCGGTTTCCACGCCTTCCTCGCCGGCCCAGCCAAACGAGTGATTGCGGCTGGCGGCGTTGCCGAATTTCTCCATGAAGTACGGCAGCATCTCTTCCAGCACCCGCGGATCCATCGGCGTGGTGGCGTGGTTGTCCATGTAGACCGGCAGCTTGATTCCGTCCGCAGTAGTCCGCTTTTCCTGCCCCGGCGCGCTCTCGTGTCCGTTTGTCCCCTGGGGGATTGTCTTTACATCCGTGCTCATAATTGCTCTCCTCAAACCTGAAACTTAATGTGAGCTCGAGCATCCTTGCTCATGCCGGCTGGCCCGCAGACCGGAAGTATTCTATCCGATCGTCACCAGTTCGGTCGATCCGCCCTGGCGCTTGCATCTTCCCTCATCTCTGAGATAGTGATGCGCCGCAAAACCTCTTCGATGCTATGACTTACCCGTCGCAGCGGCTCGCGAATGTTGCAGCGGTCGCTCTGGTCGCATTCGCCTCGCACCGTGACGCAAGAAGTAATGAAAAGCGGACCATCAATCGCCCGAATAACTTCAAATGCCGTAATCGTCGCCGGATCGCGAGCCAGCGTATATCCGCCGTTCGTCCCATGCTGCGACTGCAACAATCCAGCCTTCACCAGCCGCTGTAAAATCTTTGCCAGCGCCTCTTGCGGGATGCTGATACGCATCCGCCACGTCTTTGGCGCTGCATGCCCCATGCTCGGCATGCTCGGCCAGATGTTTCATGGCCATTAACCCGTAATCCGCTTTCTTGGTGAGCTTCAGCATTGACCTGGTAAATCCGACTCTTTTTAGTCGGATATCACTATTTTAGGGTCCAACCTGCTTAAATGCAAGCCGTTACAGGCAATGGCGGAAATGCGATGGTCAGAGTGCTCAGACAGAATTGCATCTGGATCGCATCGCTATAGCATGCTGTACCACGGACTCACTTGGTTCTGGTGAATGCGACAAAAAGATTAACGCAGGGACTTGACAAGACCGTGAGCCACGGTCTAAAATACCGCCAATTTCCGGCGAAATCTCCTGCAGCTACTCAAGCCAGGGAAATTCAGCGCCCGGTTTATGACTCCAACCCCGTCGTCCCAACCTCCCGAGAAGAGTATCGCAACCAGCAGTGCAAGCACCCTCGCGTGCAAATCGTGGCCCGCGAAGAAGACGCAGAATTCGTCGAATGCCTGGAATGCGGCGAGATCTTCGAATCCAGCGAATTCAAGGACATGGCGATCGAAGACACGAAACTGCCGAAGAACGAATTCTGAAGTGCTTCTGATCACTGCCAGCGCGTGACAAAGGTAACCCGCCGCGGGCCTTTTTCCTTGCCGCTTCCATGACAGTTTGTTAATGTCGCCCGGGGAATACTTTGCCTGCGGAAAGTCAAACGCCGCTGGTGGCTTTGGTTGTAGACGACTCCATGCTCATCCGGCATACGGTGTGCCGGTTTCTTGAAGAGCGTGGCCATTACCGTGGAGTCGGCCACCAACGGCGAAGAAGCGCTTCCCATCGTCAAACGGATTCATCCCGACATCATCATCACCGATATGCAAATGCCCAAGATGAGCGGCACCGAACTCATTACCGCGCTCAAGGCCCAACCCGGGACGGCCGACATTCCGATCATCATCGTCGCAGGCAAGAATAGCGGATTTGAGGCCCAGGAACACCGCGCCAACTTCGCTATCTTCAAGGACATCGATATCGAAGCCCAACTCGAAAAGGCGCTTGAGGCGGTTCTGGGAACGCGAAGCCGCGAAAGCAAAGCTGCAGCCGAATAACTCCTGAGCGCTCAAATATCAAAAACTGGAAACTGGTTTCCAAAAGTTGGGGTTAGGCCGGTCTACAGCTTCATCCCTGCCTCCGCGGAAAAATCCCTGCCGCGAAATCTCCTGCCAGAAACTTGGGATACGCCGCGGCCGCAATCATGGCGGCGTTGTCGGTCGAGAGCGGACGCGAAGGGAAATACACCGGCAAGCCTTCCATGGCTGCCAGCCTGCTCGAACCGCCGACGCAATTCGTTGTTCGCCGCCACGCCGCCCGTGACAAACAGAGTCGCAGACATCGCAGGCCCTCGCCGCCGCCAGAGTTTTTGCCACCAGGTCTTCGACCATCGCCCGCTGAAATGAAGCCACCAGATTCAAGCGTCTTGGTGTCGCAATGCGGCAAATAATCTTCGATCCTCGGCTTCTTGATATCAGCCAGCGCTTTTCGCGACGCCTCAATCGACGATTGCATGTCGTGAATTTCGACATACCGCAAGACCGAAGTCTTGATTCCGCTGTAGGAGAAATCAAAGCGAGGGCTTCGTCGCTGACGGCGCCTCTTCTCGTTCCGATCGCGATGCTTGAGCTGGGCAGGCGGAAACTTCACCGCCGTGGGATCTCCGTGAGTGGACAATTTATCGATGATCGGTCCGCCCGGATACCCGAGCCCAAGCAACTTCGCGACTTTGTCGAAAGCTTCGCCGGCCGCATCATCGCGGGTGTGGCCGATATTCTTGTACGACCAGCTGATCTCCATGCTGCTCCGCCAGGTAAAGATGGGTGTGGCCGCCGGAAACCACCAGCGCCAGAACCGGAAACGTAATCTCCCGATTTTCCTTCTGCCGCTCCTCGAGTAGCACGGCATGGATGTGGCCTTCGAGGTGATTCACTGCGATCAGCGGCTTGTCGAGCGCGAATGCCAGCGCCTTGGCGTAGCTGATTCCGACCAGTAGAGCGCCCGCCAGTCCCGGTCCCTGAGTGACGGCTATCGCGTCGATCGATTTGTAAGTCTGACCGGCATCGGCAAGCGCCTTCGTACGACAGGAACAATCGCCTTCAGATGCTCGCGCGAAGCCAGCTCCGGAACCACTCCGCCATACGGCTGGTGAGCGGCAATCTGCGAGAACACCACATTCGACACCAGTTTTTCACCCGAACGCACTACTGCCGCGGCAGTCTCGTCACAGGAGCTTTCAATGCCGAGAATGTAGGTGCCGGCCACTGATTCTAGTTTAATCGACCTGCGGGGAGACCACAGTTCACGGCTGTCCGCTTGCGGGACGATTACAATAACTCTGATGTCCAGTGAAACATCAGGCGGACGGAGTGAACCTCAGAGCGGCGCTCCCGGCGAATCTCAAATCGAAACCGCTGCCGAGCCGGTGAGTTCACTCTATGATAGCCGTTTACCGCAGCTTCCTCTCTCACGGCGCATGCAAATTCCGGTCATTGCTGCCGCCGCGATCGCAATCATTCGTGTGCTGGGCCCCACTCTGCGTTTTGAAACCGTGGGCAATTACTTCGACCGGTCCCGCATTGCTGAGGGTCCGGTGATCTCAGCGTTCTGGCATCGCTGCATCATTTCCTCCACGTGGTTCTGGCGCAACCGGGGCGTGGTGATAATGAACACCACAAACTTCGACGGACAATGGACCCGGCGTGTGATCGAGCACTTCGGCTTTGGTACCGCGCAGGGCAGCTCCACTCGCGGAGGTCTACGAGGGCTGGCTGTCATGGCGCGACGCATTGAAGAAGGTTTTGACGCAGGCTTCACCATCGACGGCCCTCGAGGGCCTCGCTATATCGCAAAACCGGGACCGGTCATGCTTGCCCGAAAAACCGGCCGGCCGATTTACGTGTTTCATATTGGAGTGGAAAAGGCGCACACCCTGGAAAAAGCCTGGGACAAAATGCAGATTCCTCATCCCTTCTCGCGCGCGGTGATGGTAGGCGCCCCGTTTATCCTGGTTTCGCCCGATTCCGACGCGGAGGAGCTCAAGCGCAAGCACGCCGAAATGCAGGCCGCACTCGAACGTGTCCGCGATGTCGCCGAATCATGGTTCGGTTTGAGCGAGGATGAACGTGATCAACTCCGCAAGAATTGGAACGCTGGAAGCTGAGTCGTTCGAATGCCAGGGCTCAAAGATTTTGCCATCTCGGTTATTCGCACCCTCCGCGAGCATGACCATCAGGCCTATCTCGTTGGTGGATGCGTGCGCGATCTTTTGCTCGGTCGCGAGCCTGACGACTACGACGTTGCCACCAGCGCCACTCCCGATGCAGTCGCGCGATACTTTCCATGACGCGTACGCGGTAGGTGCGCAATTCGGAGTAATTCTGGTGCCCGTTCCAGGGGAGTTCGGGAACGACGATGGAAAACGAGTGGTGGAAGTGGCGACCTTTCGCTGTGACATAGGCTACAGCGACGGACGCCATCCCGATCAAGTGCGATATACGACGGTGCCGAGGGAAGATGCGAGACGTCGAGACTTCACAATTAACGGCATGATGCTCGATCCCATGACCGGGCAGGTGCTCGACTACGTGGGCGGCCAAAAAGATCTGCAAGAGGGAATCGTCCGCACTATCGGTTCTCCTGACTTGCGCTTCTCGGAAGACAAGCTGCGAATGCTTCGCGCCGTTCGTTTCGCCGCGCGCTTCGGCTACAGCATTGAGCCCGAGACACTTGCCGCGATCCAGAAGCTGGCCGCTGGAATTCATCAAGTCTCACATGAGCGAGTACGGGATGAACTCACCAAGATGCTGACCGAAGGCCACGCTCGTGAGGCGTTCCTCTTGCTCGACCAGACTGGTTTGCTCCGGGAAGTGCTGCCGGAAATTTCCGCTATGAAGGGTGTACAACAGCCACCGCAGTTTCATCCCGAAGGCGATGTTTTCGTGCACACTCTGTTGCTGCTGCAGAATTTGCCGCATCCCTGTCCGCCGGCTCTTGCCTGGGGTGCGCTTCTGCACGATGTCGGCAAGCCCCCGACGTTCCGGGTGGCGCCAGATCGCATCCGCTTCGATGGTCATGTTGCGATAGGCGTGAAGATGGCGGAAGAAATCTGCAGGCGGTTGCGGTTCTCCAACGACGACACCGAGCAGATTCTTGCACTGATCGACAATCACATGCGCTTTGCCGATGCGCCCGCAGATGAAGGAATCAACCTTCAAGAGATTTGTGCGCCAGCCGCGCTTCGAGGAACACCTTGACCTGCATCGCTTGGATTGCCTGGCCAGTCATGGTGATCTGACGTCGTACCAGTACACCCGCGAGCGGATTGCGTCCATTCCTCCCGATTCCATTCGTCCCGCGCCGCTGGTCTCCGGAAACGACCTGGTCGCGGCCGGCTATCAACCGGGCCCGCGCTTCAAGGAAATTCTTTCTTCGGTGGAAGATGCGCAGCTTGAGGGCAACCTCATATCGAAAGAAAGCGCAATGGATTACGTAAAACAAAAATTTCCGGTACCTGCCTGACAAATCTCTCGTTGTAGAATGAAGGCGCGCGAGAAATTGTTGTCAAGCCCCTCTCATACGCCGGATTATCGTTAAGCATCAGAAGACAAACGCAATATATTTTCGGGAGGCATGTCCCATTTCCCCCACGCAAGTTGATATTCTGGAAATATAGAAAGCTTGAAAACGCTGCGGGTGGGCTGCGGATTCTTGACAGCAGGCTAATGCTAGAATCAATTCCATTCTTCCAGGCAATTTGACCACGCATTAGAGATTTGCAAACAAACATGAGCCGAACCATGGAACAAGCCGGCGCAGCATTGGAGAAGATCGTTGCCACCGGCTTGCGGCGCGCACCTGCCGGACAAGGGCCGGTGTTAGCGTGGGCGCTCGCCTGTGGACATGCGGTAGCCATGCGGACCCGATCCCTCGATTTCGCGCAGGGCATTCTGCGCGTAGAAGTGCCAGACCGGGGCTGGCGGGCAGAATTGCAGGCGCTGGCGCCGCAGTATCTGGCGGTGATCAATCGCTACGTTGCCGAGAGCGTGAAGCGGATCGAGTTCGTTGTCGGGGATAGCCACAACGAAAAAAATGGAAAGACCGATGGCGAGGGCGCCCGCGCCACATCGGCAAGGCGAATATGAAAGTCACCGAAAAAGACGTTGCGTATGTCGCCGACCTCGGCAATCTGGAACTGACCGAGGAAGAGCGAACTCGCATGGTGCGCGACCTGAACTCGATTCTGGGTCATATCGACAGCCTGAACGAGTTGGATACGACGAACGTTCAACCCATGGCGCAAGTGTCAGACCGCTATGGGGTTGACCAGTCGAAGCAGGGAAGCGAGCGTTTCGCTTACGCCAGCCGCGAGGATATCCTCGAAGGCTTGCGCAAATCGTTGCCGCATGAAGTGGCGCTCGAAAATGCTCCTGACTCAGATGGAACGTTCTTCAAAGTGCCGAAAGTGATTGAAAGATAGGAAACGGCCGGTCGTTGGCCAGTTGGTCGTTGGCCCTTGGCCAAAGGCAAAACCCAACGATCGAAGACCAACGACCAACGACCGCGTTTATGCATCTGAACTTGCTTACCATCGACGCCGCTCGCTCCGCCGTTCAGGAGCGCAAGATCAGTGCTGCGGCGCTGGCGGAGTCTTTCTACGCCAAGATTGAGAGCGACGATCCGAAGATTGGCGCGTTTCTCACCTTGTCTAAAGATCGTGCGATGGCCAAGGCGGCGGAAATGGACGCGTCTGGCCGCAAAGGGCGAAAAGCTTCCACCGCTGGGCGGAGTTCCGGTTGCCATCAAAGATGTGATGGTCACGAAGGGCGTTCGCACCACCGCTGGTTCAAAAATTCTTGGCAATTATGTTCCGCCTTACGATTGCACCGCTGTGGCGCGCATGGAAGCGGCGGGCGCAGTGGTGCTGGGAAAATTGAATTGCGACGAATTCGCCATGGGTTCGTCGAACGAGAACTCCGCCTGGAAGCCGGTGCATAATCCGCGCGATCTGAGCCGCGTTCCTGGCGGCTCCTCGGGAGGATCGGCGGCGGCGGTGGCCGCAGACATGGCGGTGGCTACTCTAGGTTCCGACACCGGCGGATCGATTCGCCAGCCGGCGTCGTTTTGCGGCGTGGTCGGACTCATGCCGACCTATGGGCGAGTTTCACGTTATGGACTGATCGCGTTTGCCTCATCGCTCGATCACATCGGTCCTCTGACAAAAACGGTGAAAGATGCGGCGATGGTGTTGCGAACCATAGCCGGCCGCGATCCGATGGATTCGACTTCAGCCGAGGTGCCGGTTCCGGACTATGTTGCCGAACTGGAGAAGCCGGTTCGCGGAATGAAAATCGGCGTCGCCAAAGAATATCTCGGCGAAGGACTGGACGCTGAAGTCCGCAAGGCCGTTGAAGCGGCCATTCAGAAATTGGCAAAGCAGGGATGCGAGATTGTCGACATCTCGCTGCCGCACACCAAGTATGCGATTCCGACCTACTACATTGTGGCGACAGCGGAGGCGTCATCGAACCTGGCTCGCTTCGATGGCGTACGGTACGGCTATCGCGCGAAAGATGCGCGGACGCTTTCCGAAATGTATCGTCGCAGCCGCGATCAGGGTTTCGGCGCGGAAGTAAAGCGCCGCATCATGCTGGGCACGTATGCTCTCAGCGCCGGCTACTACGACGCCTATTATCTGAAAGCACAGAAGGTTCGCACTCTGCTGACCGACGATTTTGAACAGGCTTTCAAAAAAGTGGACGCGATTGTCGGTCCGGTCAGTCCCACGGCCGCGTTCAAGCTGGGCGAAAAAGTGGACGATCCGCTGGCAATGTATCTGGCGGATATTTATACCGTGACCGCGGATCTGGCCGGTATTCCGGGAATTTCCGTGCCTTGCGGCGAGACGAAAGAGAAATTGCCCATCGGACTGCAGATTCTCGGCCGGCATTTTGACGAAAGCACAATCCTGCGGGTCGCGCAGGCAAGTGAGAACGCCGCGTAGTCAGCGATAGTGGTCAGTGGTCAGTAAACATTGATCAGTGGTGGTGAATCCTCTTTCGGAAACTGGCCACTGACCACTAATCACTGAGCACTGCCCCACAACGTTTCCAAAACAGTCGCCATCGGCCTCCGCCGGTGGCGATGTTGTTTGTACCTCCAATTCATCCACCAACTCAAACATCTTCTCAGGAGAGAAGCACTCATGAAATTAAATTCGATGAGCAGAATCATGCTGGCCATTGCTTGAGTATTTCCTTGATCGCCACAGGTTGCAGTGCGCAATGGGTCAGCGTGGCCCTGGCCGATTTGCCGGTGCTTACCCAGATGGCATTGAACGTCGCAGCGCTTGCCGCCGCCCTGCAAACCGGAAAACAGCTCAATCCCACCGAAGCCCTGGCAATTCAGAATATTTCGGCGGAAGCGAACAAAGACCTCACGCTCTTGCAGTCGCTGTACAACCAGTACAAAGCCAACCCGAGCGCGGACACGCTGCAGAAGATCGAAGTATTAATTCAGGACACGAGTCAGAACCTGCCGGCTTGCTGCAAGCTGCGCATATCAGCGATCCGGCGCTCTCCGCACGAATTGCGGCGGCAGTGAATCTGATCCTGACCACCGTGAGCAGCTTCGCCTCGCTGATTCCGCAAGCCCAATCTTCAACCCGGTCAACCACGCGGACGACTTCACGAAAGAACACAGTCGGTTCCTCGTCCCAAAGATTTGAAGAAGCAATGGAACCAGCAAGTCTGTGCTCCCAGCGGGAACAGCTGCACTCGATGCCGCGCTCGCGGCACGAACCTTGAAGATAAGCAGAAACTCAGTTCCAGTCTGCGCAGTTTTAGTTCACGGACGAGTTTATCGCAATGAGTTTGCCGCGTTATCGCCATTACGAATGTCTCCACCTGCCTGACTGACGAGCAGGTGGAGGCCGTGCTGCCAGCTTTGCAGCGGCAGGTTAGTCTCGATTTCAAGGCGTACTGGGATCTGGATTGCGAGTTGATTTTCTTGCCCAAAGAGAAATCATTGATCGCCGGGTGGTGGCAGATCTCTAGTCGTCGATAATCCGGATCAGGCGGGCGCGCTCGGCTATCACGAACTCACAAGCCAGGGAACGCCATTGGGCAAAGTGTTTGCCGGGCTTGATCTACAGAGTGGAGGGTCGTGGACGGTTACATTGAGTCATGAACTGCTCGAGATGCTTGCCGATCCCTGGATCAACTGGTGCGCTCAGGGATCGGACGGTAAGAGTTTACGCTCTGGAAGTCTGCGACGCGGTTGAGGCTGATGCGCTAGGTTACGAGATTGACGGTGTGCTGGTTTCGGATTTCGTCACGCCATCATGGTTCGAACCCGACACAAGCTGATCGCGTCGATTTCAAACGGCGACATCTCGAAGCCGCTGCAGCTTGCCTCCGGTGGGTACATCTCCGTGCTTGATGCAGGCGGCTGGACGCAGATCTGCAGCGCAGGGCGATAACAGCAGTGCCGGTGGGAAGCAGGCGGCAGCGGCGGACCATGAGGAAAACAGAGTGGAGAAAAAGTTCTCGGTGACGTTTGGAGCGAGCTTCGCGGCGAACCACCGACCTCTATTTTCTTCGCCAGCGTACGCCGTCCTTGGTGATTTCAACCAGCAGCCCGGCGGAAGTCAATTCGGCGCGAATAGCGTCGGAAGCCTGAAAGTTGCGGGCGCGGCGGGCGGCCTCCATCTCAGCGATTTTTTTCTCAATTTCAGCGTCGGAGAGACCACTTGCGTTCGGCCGCTTCGAGCAATTCCTGGACTGATATCTTTTTCGCGGCCCTCGGCCTTCGCCCATTCCAGAATCGCCTTCATCTTCGGAGTGTCGTCATCCCGAAGGACAGCGAAGATTTCGTCGAACCTGTCAAGCGCCGCAAGCAATGGCGCGACGTCATCTTTCCTGATTTGTCCACTGTCGATCATGACGTTGGCTTTGCGCACCATGTCGAAGATGGCAGCCTGGGCCTGGGCCGTGTTGAGATCGTCATCCAGGGCCGATGTCATGCGTTCAACCGTCTCGCTGGCAAGCGTGGAATCGGATGCGCCGGCGGGGAATTGGCTCGTCGTCAAGCGCAGCTGGAAATTTCGCAGCTTGTCGACGTTGCTGGCCATCTGCTTCAGTCCGTCGAAAGTGAAGTTCAGCTGATGACGGTAGGGCACGGAAGCCAGCAACAAACGGATGGACGACGGCTTATACCCTTTTAGCGCGAGATCGCGCAACGTAAAAAAATTACCCGCGCTCTTCGACATCTTCTCGCCTTCGACCAGAAGAAAGCGGGCATGAAACCAGAAGTGGACGAACAGCTTTCCGGTCAGCGCCTCGGACTGCGCGATTTCATTTTCATGATGCGGAAAGATAAGATCCTCGCCGCCGGCGTGCAGATCGAAGGTCTCTCCCAGTTCCCCCATGGACATGGCGGAACACTCGATGTGCCAGCCTGGCCGCCCGCGTCCGATCGGACTTTCCCAGAACGCCTCTCCCGGCTTCGGCGCCTTCCACAGAGCGAAGTCGCGGGCACTATCTTTTTCGTACTCATCCACATCCACCCGCGCGCCATCTTCCATGCCAGCGAAATCTTTTTTTGAAAGCTTGCCGTACCCGGGAAACTTCGCAATGCGAAAGTAATAGGAGCCATCGTCCGCGCGGTAGGCGAATCCCTTTTCGTTCGAGTTCGGCGATGAATTCGGCCATCTCCTGAATGTGATCGGTGGCCCGAGCGAGAATCGGCTGCTCGATATTCAGAGTGGCGCTGTCTTCGAGGAAAGCCTTTTCATACTTGGCGGTGTACTGCTTGACGCTGAGGCCTTCCTGGGCAGAGTTGCGGATGATCTTGTCGTCCACGTCGGTGATGTTCATGACGTGACGCACCGAGAATCCGCTCTGTAGAAGGAAGCGCCGCAGAATGTCCACCGCAACAAAAGTGCGGAAGTTCCCGATGTGGCCGTAGTCGTAAACCGTGGGGCCGCAGGCGTACATGCGAACTTCATTGCCCTGCAGTGGATGAAACTCTTCGATCTTGCCGGAGAGCGTGTTGTAAAGATGCAGGGCCATGAGAAGGGAAGTTTGCAGACGGAATCGTTAATTCTAGGGGGACACGAGAAAAAGGGTCAAATGGACGCTCGCCGGCTTGCCGTCCAACGGGCCGTGGTTCGACGCACGCAACCGTTGGCCGACAAGGAGCACATAGTGCATCGCCGAGACAATCGTGAAGCCGACCGTGGCGTGAAGAAATGTGGTCTGCGTAATCCAGACCCAGCGCGTGTGCTGCACCTGAAACAGCAGGACGAAGAAAACCGCGGCCACCTGGGCAAACGTATTGGCCTTGCCGAAGATGCTGGGACGAAAGTCGCGCAGGCCGGCGATAGCATAGAGCACGGCGCTGGCGCACAGAATCGAGATGTCGCGGCTGAACACCAGCACGGTGTACTTCCAGGCAATCTTGTGCAGAATGGCAAGCACCATGAACATGGTGCTGAGCAGACATCTTGTCGGCAATCGGATCGAGATACTGGCCGAGCACGGTCTGCTGCTTTAGAGTGCGGGCCAGCAGTCCATCAAGACCGTCACTCATTCCCGCCAAGACAAATAATATGAGCGCCCATTTGTAGTGACCCGCAACCAGATTGATCACGATGAATGGCACGAACCCCATGCGCAGCAGGGTCAGTTGGTTGGGCGCTGTGAGTAATTGCGAGAGCTTCAATTACGCTCTCCAGGCAATTCGAGATCTCCGGCCCGCACTATAGCGACAATCGGAAGGTTAGACGGCACAGAAGATTGTCGCCTTGGCAAGCCTAGTTTGCAACCGTGCGAATCAATTCACGCGCCTGTCGCGGCATTGCGGGGCTGGCAGTTGGGCCGATACAATTGGCGGCACCGTAGACTGTGCCAGGCAAATTGAAACGTCAGCTAGCTGCAAATTGAATATCCGACAGATCATCATCGCTCGAACTTTGGCCTGAATCAGCCCGCATCGTTAACCGTCGCAAACAGGAGGCACGTTGCCACCATCCAGCAAGGACGCAATCGCACAAACTGTCGCCGGCGCGAGAATGGGTACGAAGGCGTTGTGGGCAGGTGAGGAAGAATCGCTGGCTGAACGAGCAACCCAAGTCCCTATTTTTCAAAGTGTCGCGTTCGGGTACGACAATGTTGATGAGTGGCAAGAGGTCGCGTCCGGTGAAGCACCGGGACACATATACAGCCGAAACACAAATCCCACGGTTGCGGTGTTTGAAGAAAAAGTTTGCGTTCTCGAGGGGGCGGAGGCCGCCACCAGCTTCGCCTCCGGGATGGCGGCAATCAGCGCAACCCTCTTCGCTTTGCTTCGTCCGGGTGATCGTATCGTCACGGTAAAGGACACGTACGGCGGCACCAATCAATTGTTTCGTGAATATCTGCCACACAACAACATCGAGGTTTGTTTGTGCGAGACCACCGATGCCGGACAGATCGAGGCCGAAATCCGGAAAGGTTGCCGCCTTCTCTATCTCGAAACGCCGACCAATCCAACCCTAAAGATCGTCGACATCGCTCGACTGGCATCTGTCGCCCACTCTGTTCGCGCGATCGTAGTTACAGACAATACTTTTGCCACGCCCATAAACCAGTTGCCATTGCGTCTGGGGTCCGACCTGGTTGTTCACAGTGCCTCAAAGTTTCTTGGCGGACATGCCGATGCGTTAGGCGGAGCGATCTGCGGGCCGAAAGACTTGATCAAGACAATCTTCCACTATCGCGAGATCACTGGGGCGGCGCTGGATCCTTTCGCGGCTTATCTGCTCATTCGCGGACTGAAGACGTTGCAACTCCGGATCGAGCGCCAGAACATGAGTGCGCTGAAGATCGCGCAATTTCTGGAAGGGCATCGAGTGATCGAGAGTGTTCACTATCCCGGATTGCAGTCGCACCCGCAGCACGAGATCGCCAAAGCGCAGATGCCCGGCGGGTTCGGTGGAGTCATGAGTTTTGCCCTAAAAGGTGGGTATGAAACGGTGAAGTCGTTTCTCCCGAGACTGAAATTGGCGCACCGTGCAGCCAATCTCGGCGCGGTCGAAACCACGGTCGGACCACCGGCTACTACCAGCCACGTTGAAGTGTCCGCCAAGGATCGACTAGCGATGGGGATCCCGGAGGCGCTGGTTCGCTATTCAACCGGAATTGAAGATGTGGAGGACCTCATCGCTGATCTTCAGCAGGCGCTCGCATCGCAACGAGGTTGATGGCTGCGGAATGGACTTGTGACTTCTGGTTCCAATGTTCGCTGATAAAGTTGTAAATCGTGGTAGCTGCGTTGGAGAACCACAAAAATTCTCCAGCCCTTGATCGGCCCGTGATTTCGCCTACGTCGTTCACACGTTGCTGGAATTGCCAACCGCCCGTAGAATTGTATTGTTTGCATGTAGGCCCGTAGCTCAGTTGGTTAGAGCGCCTCCCTGACACGGAGGAGGTCGATGGTTCGAGTCCATTCGGGCCTACCATACAAAGATCCCCTGACCTGAAATTTCGGGGTGGCGAATATCACCCTGCCTCCCAAAGTCTCCGATTCGCGGTCAACGTCTCATTTACCTCTGCCGGCAAACGTCTGAAGTTGCGTCTGATTGGAGCGACAGGCGCCGTTCACGATTAGACGTTGATGAGAAATCGGACGCACGAACCAAGATGCCGCCGCGGTTCCCACTCGTGAGAAGATTTCTATTACCTTAGTAAAGTCGCCAAATCCAGCACCCGGAGCGCCATCCCGCGAAAAGCCTTCCTAAGCTGAAGAATTCACCGCGTTTGGAATGGCATCTGCTGCCGATGAATTCGGGGAAAACCCTTCCCACAGAAGGCGACCAAATGAATGCCAGCGGAATTGCTGAAGGACTGATAGAGAACAAACCCTTGCCTGATGGACGATCTGGAGCCACTTCGGAGTCATCCCAGGAGGTGACTACCGACCGAGCCATCGAATTCTCGACGGAAATCTACGAGCGGTATCTGCAATCGTGCACAATCATACCGGGCTGGTTTTTCCCGGTGTCGGTGGCCATCTGGGACACGCTTCTAAGCTACCAGGCGGAGAACAATATCCGCGGTAATCTGATGGAAATCGGGGTATTCAAGGGAAAGTCAGCCACGATGGCTGCGCTGCACAGCCATACCAACGAGACCTGCGTGCTGGTCGATCCAATGCCGCTCGACGAGGTACGCCAGCGGATCGAACACCTGGCGCCGGAAACACAATGTCAGTATCTGCAGGAAAGATCACAATACCTTCCAAGATATTCATTCCTGACAGAAGCGGCACGGGATTTTCGTTGGATACACATTGATGGGGAACACACTGCCCAAGCCGTGAGCAACGACCTAGCGGTTGCGGAAACACTACTGAGCGATCGGGGCATTTTGACGCTCGACGACTTTTTCTCTCCCAGCTATCCGCAAATCACGCTGGCCCTGTTTCGCTTCATGGAGGCTAACCCTGGCCGGTTGGCGCTAATCTTGTGCGGTTACAACAAGTGCTACCTGTGCCGTCCCAACGCCGCGCGCGAGTACCTAACCTTCATCCGCTCTTCGCTCTACCGCAATTTAGTCAAACGGAACTGTAAACAGGTCACCGTCTGCAAGACCACGGAACCGGCAGACATGAACACTTTCGGAGTGATTGAACGGTTCAGCAACATGGACCATCGCGGGCCAGACTGGGATTTGCAGAACATTTACATTTGAATTCGGAACGCTCCTCTGGGGTGCTTCCGAGCGGAAACAACCTCAGGAGCGACCACACTCACCGTCCAGCCAATCACTGCAATGGCGATCGTTCAACAGTAATCCGGCGGATTGAACCAATCGTATTGGTGTCCAATCCGCCAGCATTCCCGGTTTAGAAAATAAGTTTCAGCGCCAACTGCAGCGCGCGCGGCGTGTAGTTGGGATTGGTTATGACGATTTTTCCGAACCCTGCGCCTTGAACGGCATTGGTTGTCGGGGCGTCGTTCTGGTTGTTAGCGACAAAGTAGCTTGGTGTATTCGTCAGATTGAAAGCCTCCGCTCGAAATTGCAGCTTGAACCGCTCCGTCAGAGTGAAGTCCTTGAACATTGAAAGATCAAAATGCCGGAAGGACGGCCCATACAGGCTGTTACGGGGCGTGTTTCCAATCGTGCCCAAGGCCGGAATGGCAAAAGCAGCCGGATTGAACCACTCACTGATGCTTTGACTGGAGAGGTTGGGATCGCCGACCTGGTTTGGACGCGTTGGACCGCCTCCGATGCCGTTAAAGATGGAATTCGAAAATCCGGTGAAATTGTCGGTGATGCTGAATGGGCTACCGGAATTCCAAATGAGAACCGTGTTCGCCTGCCACCCGGCTAGCGCCAGTTTCTTGGCTCCGACGAAGGTCTTGCCAAATGGCAACTCATAAGTCACCGTACCAACAAAGCGATGGCGGAGATCAAGGTCGCTGTTGCCGGTTTCAAATTGCTTGATGGCGAAGGGATCTGCATTTCCGAAGCCCTCCTGTCCTTCATAACTGAGAGTGGTGGCATCGTCGATTGAGTGAGAGTAAGTGTAGTTGGCCGATACCGTGAGGCCGTTGTGATAACGGCGCTGGAACGATGTCTGCAATGAGTGGTAGCTGGAACTGCCTGAACTCTCGTACTCGCCGACCCCACCGAGACCCGGCAGAATACCGGCGGTTGGGCGAGTGTCAAAGCGCCCGTCAGGACCACGCAAAGAGGCAGGAGCAGTAAGCGGATTCGGAACGTTGATGTCATTGATGACGACTGGCAAATGCCGTCCCACCGAGCCTACGTATCCTATCGTGACCACGTTCTGGCCAAACTGCTTTTGCAGCAGAAGGTTGAACTGCTCTACATACGACGTCCTGAAATTCAGCGCGACGTTATCGGGAAGAGACAGGCTGGGACTGTTCAAGGCCTGGGGAACGGGTATTGGGATACCTTGTCCCAATGCCGTGGTCTGACCCAAGCCGGTGTCACAGCTTGGCAGAGTAGAGGAACCCGTCGAGTTGGCCTCAATTTGGGTAGCGAGAGTTGATTGGCATCCCTGACCGTTGATGCTTGGAGCATAGACTCCATTGAACGGTGCATTTTTCAGAGACGCGTTTGAGGTGTAGTTTCCGGGGAAGTCGGCGATCCCGAAGCCACCGCGAAGCACTGTCCCATGACCCAGCGAAGCGGCAAAGCCAACGCGGGGTTCGAAATTGGAATAGGTAGTTTTGAGGCCAGCAGTATCGGATGAGGCGACGATCCCAGTGGTGTTAACGCCCTGGGAGTTGAGAACGGCAAGCGCATGTGCCGGGACCAGGAGCGTGTTGGTCGCCGGGTCAAAGTTGGAGATGCGGCCATCGGCTTCCGTAAATGGGGTGAATATGTCGTAACGAAGGCCATAGTTGAGCGTCAGCCACGGTTTCACCTTCCAGCTGTCTTGAGCGTAGAAGCCGGGCTCCCACGATCGATAGTTGGGCGTGAATAGATCCGTGTTACGGCCCTCGGCAGTAAATGCGCCAACCAGGAAAGTGGCTAGATTGTTGAGTGACGCCGATCCGCCATCTTCCGGTAGCCCGAAATTGATGTTCCCAACTCCGTTGCTGCTTTGTTGGTTCTGAGCCTGTCGTCGAATCAAAGCTGCTCCAAATTTCAGACTGTGGTTTCCGCGGTTATAGGTCACGGCCCCGTTGTATTCGAAAGTGTTGCTGATATCGACGATCGGAACAAAATTGCTATCGCCAAGCGGCGCAAAACCAGCCACGTTAATAAGAGGTAGTCCTGAGCTTGCCAATGGGCCGAAGTTGATATTGCTCGGAAAACCCACGGCGGTCGCGGCATTGGTGCCGGAGTTCGGCGAGTTGGACGTGTTGTCGATTCGCGTATAAGCGGCCTTCAACTCAAGCAAAAGATTTGAATTGAAGATATGGGTGTAGTTGAGCTGACCGTTATACGCAATGTCTTTTGCCGGCCCGGCAAAGCCAAACTGGCCGTTGCCAGGATTGATGTTCACCCCGTTGACGGTGACATTAGGCAAATTCGTCGGAATGACTGAGCTGACATTGTTGGAAGTGAATCGCGCATAGAAAAGATCGTTGCTGCTAAAGCGATGATCGACGCGCGCGTCAAACGTGGTACTGAACTGGGTTCTGTTCGGATCGAATAGGAAGTTATTGGTTTCCTGTCCGGGCGCCCCGAAGTTGGGCAGCGGATACAACTTGAAAAGGTTGGCGGCAATTGGATCCACCGCCAGCCCGGCGGTAGCCGGGTCTGCAGCGACAATTCCCGCGGGACCTAGAGCTTGCTCAGCAGCGGTGGGTACAGTACTGGTGATGGGATTCTGGACACCCGCAACCTGGCGGAAGCCTTCGTAGGCAAAAAAGAAAAACGTCCGGTCCTTAATGATAGGTCCACCGACGCTGCCGCCAAAGTCGTTTTGGCGAAACTCGGATTGCGGGAATTCAGGCGACGGGTTAAAGGGATTTCGGGCGTTGAATGCGTTGTTTTGAAAATACTCATATAGCGAACCGTGAAAGCTGTTGCTTCCGCTCTTGGTGATGACACTGAGAAGACCACCCGGCGTTCGTCCGCTTTCGGCAGTGTAGTTGTTGGTTTCTACAGTTACTTCCTGGATGGCGTCGATCGACGGCTTAACGCCGATTGTTCCGATGATGCGTTCGTTGTTGTCGGTCCCATCAATCTGAGCGTTGTTGAGCTCAACGTCCTGCCCGTTCACCGAAAACGAACTGGTCTGACGGCGATCGTCAGGGCGCTGGCCGCTACTCAGTGAGTCAACACTCGAACCCTCGTTGGCCCCTGGCACGAATGTTACCAATGTCGTCAAGTTGCGCGTGTTAAGGGGCAGATTCTCCACATGCTGCTCGGGCACGGTATTCGAGACTGTGGAAGTTTCCGTTTGAAGCAGAGGACTCTGCGCCGCCACCTCTATAGTCTCCGAGCTTTGGCCTACGTGCATGGATGCGTCTATGCGGGTGCGATCGCCAGCGGAGATGCTCACGCTGGAAGTGAAGGTCGTGAATCCTTGCGCTTCGACCCGCACCGAATAGCTTCCGGGCAACAGGAGAGTGAAAGAATACTGGCCGCCGCTGTTGCTTTGCGTGTTTCGTGTCTCGTTTGTCCTCTGGTTCAAGAGCGTTACATGGGCATTGGGGACCACTGCGCCTGTATCGTCCGTTACCGTTCCTACTACATCGGCGGTTGTGAGCTGCGCGTTCACCATCACAGGCAATGCCAGAAGCACACCCAGGAGCATTGAGAATAGGAGCAAGTGTTTGCCCGCTCGATTGGCCGGTACTCCGGCAGTCTTGTAATTGCCAATTTTCGTTAGCCTCTGTAATGTTTTGTTTCCATTTTCGCGACGGGCCGATACTCCATTCAAGTTCACAGTGGTTCTCCTGGAAATCCTCTCCTGGTAAGAGCACGGCCATAACCAACGATGATGTGATGAACTGCTACGTGGATGGGGTAAACCCAAGATCGAGGATGGTCGTGATCGAGTGCTACAAAAAACTGAACGAGCGCGCAGTCGACATATGGTTTGTCGGAGGAAATAACTGGACGACAACTAATAAGGGAAGGGTCTTCGGTGGTGGTGAAACTGCGGTTTAACGATTGCAGTGCGACGTCATGGAATAGAGGAAAGCCCCGCGCGGGAACGGAGAATTCCCGATGAGTGAAAAAGCGGAGGACAATCATCGAACCAAAAACTAAATTACGAAATATCTTTCAGCAGTTTTCGCAGTAGCGCTCGACTGGCCTTTCGAAGAGGCAGGCAAAGTCCGTCGTCTAACTTGACGAACATATTGCCATTCGGCGGCAAATGGAACTCCTCGACATGGTCGAGATTCACGATCGCATTGCGATGCACGCGGAGAAAACGATTCGGATCAAGCTGCGCCTGAAGATTTTTCAGGCTTTGCCGAATCAAGTGCGATGTCTTCCCAACATGCAGTCGAATATAATTCCCCGACGACTGCATCCATCGGATATCGTCGACTTTTATAAGTGACGATCGTTTCATTTCTTCAACTGCCAGTCGCTGCAGAAAGCGCGGCGCTGGTCTTCGCTGCTCGTGGTCACTTGACCTCTCCTCAACCTCGAACCTCCGTCCGAGCACCAGCAATTCGCAATCTTGCCAGATCCAGCGCAGCCTGGAAACGCTCGGCGTCAAATGGTTTTATAAGAAAGTCGATAGCGGAAGAAGCAAATGCGGACACTACCAGAGAATCGTATGCGGTGACGATAGTTGCTGGCGCACGCTTGATCCCTACAGCCTCCCAGCTTGGGGCTCGTCCAATCGCGGATGTATGGACGTCCAGTATTACTAGGTCCGGGAGCACTCTCCTGAATTGAGGAACCAGCCTGGAGTCGTCCACGCAAGTCACCGTCATCCCTGATTCACACTCGAGCAGTGAGCAAATAAGCCTGCGACTCGCGGCGTCGGGTTCGGATACCAAAACTCGGATCGGCAGCGCGCCGGCCGATGCTCTCAGACTCACTTTCACGTATTTCAAAAAAAGAACTCAATGGACGTCTTCAGACTGCGGCTGACAGCAATAAAGATCGATCGGGCGAATCATGTCTGAACGAGATCATGCGTGCCCTTTAATCATTTCGATGCGGATTCGGTGCAAACAGACGCAGGCAAAGTTGATGACACGTGAAAAGTTTTGTAATGAAACGTAATTCATGTCTCTTCGTGCTCACCTCAGCCCGGGTACCGGAAGCGGCTAAACAACATCCGACTATCAGCGTTATTGTTTGTTGTTTAAATGTTATCCATGATTACCAACCCATTTGGCGCATCCGCTCAAGGATAATCTCGCTGTACTGATTCATGCGCTCGGGGTGTCGCTTCAGGGGAGCCGGCAGAATTGCGGCGAGCCGTGCCGCCTGTTCACGGCCGATATTCCGGGCTGCGGTTTCATCGTAGTAACGGCAGGCCGGCTCCGCGCCATAGATACCAGGACCCCATTCGACGATGTTGAGGTATATCTCCAAAATTCGCCGTTTGCCGAGGACAACTTCTGCCACCGGTACCAGTGTGGCCTCTGCGCCTTTGCGGAGGATTGACCGGCCGGTTCCGAAGAATAGATTTTTTACCAGTTGCTGCGTGATGGTGGAAGCTCCGCGGGTGCGATCCCCTTCCATATCGTCTTCGGCAGCGATTTGGATCTCGTGCCAATCGAATCCATGATGCTGGTAGAAGTGCGCGTCCTCCGCCGCGACCACAGCGTGTTGGAGATCGGGCGAGATTTGGCTGAGCGAAACGAATTTGTATCGTTCACGATAAGGCTTGTTGTGAATCCATGCCTGCAGGCGGCGCTCTATGTGCACCGCGGTAGTCGGTGGGTCGATCCATCGGCCGGCGACAAGGATCAGCGCGGCGGTTGACCAAAGGCCCACCACGCCGATGACAAACCATTGAATAAGGGATCGGAGGCTGGTTGTCCGGAGTGGAGCCTTGGTACGTGCGTTCGGCATTTTAATCAGATTTCAGAATAACGGCTGGGCCTGGTTGCCATTGAGAACGAACTCCCGTCCCGAATCAGAATCGGATTTCGTTTGAGGATTCGTGCCGGCATGGTTGAAGAGAATTCCTAGAAGCAAGTGCAGGCCGAGTATACCCTCGTTACATGGTCCGCTGGCGGCCACTGGCCTCCGTCAGGAACTGGCTGAATTGTCGTTCTGCGAGAGGAGAAGGTGACGGCAGTGAGGACAATCATCCTATCGACGGTCCTCATTCTGTTAATCGGCTGCGGTGGTGGGACCTTAGTCGTTCCCCAAGCGCCGATAGACGAGGTTGGCATAAAGATCACAGATCGACAGGTCATTGAAAGTGACGGAATGTATAACAGCACTCCCAGCGTGGTCGAAGCCACGAACCGAACTTGGGTCCTTACTTATCTGAAGGGAATCGGCCATGTCAGCAGCAGCATTGTGATCATGCGTCGAAGCCAGGACTTTGGGAAAACTTGGGGTCCTGAAGTGCAGTACTTTGATACAGTCCAAGCCCGATCCCTCACTGGCCAACACTCCCAATGGGGATCTTTTCGTTTCCCTCGTCAAGCAAGATTCCAACGGGTCCAATGGTGCAGCATACAGCCATTCACAAGACAACGGCTTAACATGGCAGCGATTCTCGTTTATCAGCAATCCCGCTGATACGACGTATGCTTTTGGGGCGACGCGTGTACGGGATCAATGCAACCATGTTCGGTTTGGGATATGGCCCCGACGGTGCAACGATTTGGGATTCTACAGATGACGGTTACACCTGGATTAAGGTGTCCCCCATCGGCCAACCAGACGATGCGCGGATAAACGAAACCTCGATTGCCAAGGTAGGCCCCAGCAGATTTCTAGGAATTAGCAGAGATGACACCATCACGAATACGTGGGCGCACTTCTCCGAAGATTCGGGAAGATCGTGGGGCGCCCAGATCGACTACACGCCTCAAATCGGGATTCTTCAAGCGCCGGAACTCCTTCAGGTGAGGAACGTTTTACTTTTGTTTGGCCGCCAATGGGATTCTGTGAAGCTTCCGCACGAGTTTGTAGTCTTCGCTTCTTACGATGGTGGATCTACTTTTACAGATCGCATGGTGTTGGATACCTACACGGGACTTGCGATAGACGGTGGGTACTGTTTTCCGTTACTCCAAACCGATGGAACAGTCTTTGTCGTCTATTACGCAGATTCCAACAACCTCGAGAAACCCGACATCAAGTCGTTAGTCCTGCACTGGAATAAGACTAAGACCAACTGACTCACCTTCTGTCGACCAAATTCCTTAGTGATCCGCGCCGAGTCATTTCCTCGACCTTGCCGGGCTAGTTCTCGTCATGCTGTGGCCATCTTCTCCGACCAACTCCTTACGAATGCTCCGAAGCGGTCGAGCGCCTTGGAGAAATTGTCTCCGGCCGCGGCAAAGCCCAGGCGGAAATGTGATGGCGTATCGAAGCAGTCGCCGGGAGCCAACAGGATTCCACGCTCAGTAGCGGCCTGGCAGAACACGCGGGCGTTCTCTCCGCTTAGAAGCCAGGGGAACGCGGTCATGCCACCCTGCGGCGGAATCCAGCCCAGGACGTCGCGGTGGTCCGCCATAAATCGATCGAGGAGCCTGAGGTTTCGGCTGGCGACTTCCTGAGCCTTGCCCAGCACGACGTCACGTTTGCGGATCGCGATTTCCGCGAGAATTTCTCCCGTGGTGGTATTACAGACCGAGAAGTAGGCTCGTGCGTTCCAATATTGCTGAAGGCGCTGGGCGTCATGCTCGATCATCCATCCCGTGCGCACGCCCGCAATCGAAAATGCCTTTGATAGATCGGAGATGACGGTGGCATGCGGCAAACGTGCCGCCGACTTCGTTTGCCTTCCGTGGTAAATCGGATGATAGACCTCGTCGCTCACCAGTTGGATTCCGCGCTCGGCGGCAAAGTCGTGCAGGGCTTCCATATCGCTGTCGCTGATGGTCGCGCCCGTGGGGTTATGTGGACAGTTGACCAGAATGAGTTTGGTCTTCGAGTCCACGAGCTTCTTGATCTCGTCAGGGTCGATGCGGAAGCCGTTCTCGCGCCGCACGCGATAGAAGCGGGTTTCCAGTCCAAGCGACTCCGGGAGTGCTGAGAAAGTAGTGAATCCAGGCAGCGGGATAATTACGTTTGCACCAGGCTCGGCGGCCAGCCACATAAGGGCTACAAGTGCCTCCGAGGCGCCGGTCACGATTTGGACGGCCTCTACCGGGACACCCTGCATTTCAGCGATTGCCTCACGCAGACTGTCGGCTCCGGCGGGACGGCTGTAGACCAGTTCGTGATTCAGGAAGCGGTGGCGCGTTTCGTCGTCCGAGAGGGCGAGGACTTCATTCACGGTCCACGTTGGCCCCGTGCTGGCGGCGAGGTTGAATTCAATATCATGTTCATACTGGTCGAGCCAGGCATCGAGCAGGAAGGGCTTGAGTTGCATGCGAGCACCTCGAAGGCAGAGTCCGTCGGTGTTATTGATTCTGCGAGTCGGCGAATGGATGATTTTTTAGTTCTGAGTGACCAGAATCTAGCGCTTTGATGTGGTCATATGCGGAGGCTGTTCTTTTGTCCGGTTCGCCCACTTCCTCGGCTAGGGTTTGTTTACGACTTGATCTCATGAGATATCATTCATTGCGTGTTATGTCTGAGGTTGAGAATCCGAACCGCCCTCGACTTCACAAGCAAAAAAGTCTGACGAAGATCGTAACCGGAAAAGCATTTAGTGCTTGAGAAAGATCGCTGGCTCATCCGACCTGGTGCCATGCGGCGCATGAATTTCAATCGCGGCTACCTCAAGAACAATGAGTTCTAGCTTTCTGTATGCGCTAGCCCGCTCTCGGCGGATTGCCCTCGATTCAATCTATAATGCTCGGGCGGGCATTGGGGCTCTTCCCTGTCCAACCTTTTACCGACGGCAACTCGTGCGGAGGGCAGGATATCTCTCAACTTGCCAATAATCTGGATGAACGTTCATGGAATGAAGTCGGCCTGTTGGGCAACCGCTGCGGCCATGATTTTTGCCACTGGCTGCTCGAACTCTCAGGCAAATGGCGCGAAGGTAGCTTTCTCAAAGCCGGTCCCAGTGCACATATATTCCGTGCATGAGGAAACTACCCGCCGTCCGGTTCAGGCTGTGGGCTCCTTGTTTGCACTCGAAGAGAGCACATTGAGTGCGCAAGTCGAGGGTCGGGTCGATAAGGTACTGGTCGATGTCGGCGACGTCGTAAGCGAGGGCCAACCTCTGGTTCTCCTCGACCAACGCGAGCTCCAATTCGAAGTGGAGCGCGAGCAGGGAGTGGTAAAGCAGGTTCGAGCGCAGCTCGGAATTGGTCCCAACGATCCGCCACCCGCGACTCCGCAAAAAATGGCTTCCGTACAGCGCGCTGAGGCGGATCTGTTCGATGCGGATCGAAAGTACGGCCGTGCCAGAGAAATGTTTAAGGACAACCTGATCTCGCAACAGCAATTCGACGAGGCGGGGAGCCGCGATCAAAGTGCCCAAGCCAACTACAATCTGGCACTGCAAGACGTCGATCGCCTGAAGGCATTATTGATTTCAAGCCAGGCCAGTGCGTCACTCGCGGAAAAGAAGTTGGGAGATTCCACGATTCGAGCTCCGTTTCCGGGCGCCGTGCAGGCGCGCAATGTGCATCCTGGAGAATATTTGCGGCTCCAAAGCCCCATCCTCGTTCTGGTGCGAACAGACCACCTTCGCGCCCGCCTTGCCGTTCCGGAGCGATGGGCTGGGTGGATCAAAGATGGAGGCGTGGTCGATCTGCACGTGGAAGCATTTCCGGGGGAGACCTTCGAAGAGCACATTTCGCGGATCAATCCCACGGTATCGCAGGACTCGCGTACCTTCGAAGTCGAGGCTTTGCTGGATAACAAGACAGGCCGGCTGAAACCAGGTTTCTTCGTTCAGGCCTCGATGCCTAGCGACAAAGAAGACAAAGCCATGTTCGTTCCGGAAACCGCGGTGAATTACCGTTACGGTGTCTACAAAGTCTTTGTGGTCACTGGAAATCGTGTTTCCGAGAAACAGATCCGTCCCGCGGGACAAACGGAAGACCAGCGCTTTGAAGTAGCCGAAGGATTGAAAGTCGGAGACCGGGTGGCTGTGCCCATCTCCGGAGATTTGCACGACGGCGACGCTATACAAGACCAACCTGTTGGAGCGACGCCGGCAGCCAAGTGAAACCTCGTGTGAGCATCGCCATCCACCCATGAAAATCGCCGAGACTTGCGTAAAACATCCCGTGTTCACCGTGATGTTGATCGCATTTTTGCTTACGCTCGGCGCATTTTCCTATCGCGGGCTGGCCGTGGATCTGTTTCCCAAAGCTGATCCTGCCACAGTGAATGTGGAGGTACAACTCCCCGGTGCCACGCCGGAGGAGATGGTCACTGGAATCGTATTGCCGCTGGAAGATGCGATCTCATCCGTCAGTGGGATTGACGAGATGAGTGTTTACGCGTCGGAGGGACTGGCGGATATTACCTGTACCTTCGTCCTGGAACGTGATATCGACGGCGCAGCACAGGATATTCGGGAGAAGGTAGCGGCCGCAGTAAACCGCCTCCCACGTGAAACTCTTCCCCCAGTCATTACCAAAGAAGATCCCCAATCTGATCCGATCATGACGCTGTTAGTTAGCGGCTCGATGAGCCGGCGAGAGCTGACGGAAATTGCCGACAAACAAGTGCGGCGCGCCATTCAGACAGTGGACGGTGTCGGCAGCGTGGAATTAAATGGCGGGCAAGCACGCCAGATCCGCGTGCTGCTCGATGCCCAAAAACTCACTTCGCACAATTTCACTGTGCTCGATGTTCGTAACGCCCTGCAGCGCGAGAATATCGAAGCGCCCGGGGGGCGAGTGATCAACGGCCCTCAGGAACTCGGATTGCGAACGCTGGGCCGCGTTACCTCTTCTGATCAGTTCAGCCAGATCGTTGTCGGAACGCATGGCAGCATACCAGTGCGCATTCGCGATGTGGCGGAGGTGGAAGACGGAGCGCAGGAGCTTCGAACCTGGTCGGCTTTGTTCGCCAAGGGAAATCCTGGAGAAGATGTTGTCAGCATTCAGATTTTGCGGCAATCAGGTGCAAACACGGTTCGAGTCGCTGACGATGTAAGGCGCCAGATTGAACAGTTGCGCTCGCAGATGCCGCCCGGTGTTCGTCTGCTGATTGTCCATGACATTTCCGACTTTATTAAAGCGTCGGTTCATTCCCTCATCGAACATCTCATTCTCGGAAGTATTTTTGCCAGCGCTATCGTTTGGCTGTTCATCCGCAATTGGCGAGCAGTTCTGATCGCAGCTGTTGCTATTCCCAGTTCGATTATTGCGACATTTACCCTGATGCGCGCGATGGATTTTTCTCTGAATAACATGACTCTTCTCGCGCTTACCCTTGCCGTGGGAATTGTCATCGACGATGCGATCATCGTCCTCGAGAACATTTTCCGCTTCATGGAGGAGAAAGGCCGCGACCGCGTCCAGGCAGCGGTTGAAGCCACCCAGGAGATTGGACTGGCGGTTACGGCTACCACGCTCTCGCTGATCATTATCTTTCTCCCGATCGCGTTCATGACCGGATACGCCCGGAAGTATGTGAACTCTTTTGGCTGGACGATGGCGATGGCGATTCTTGTCTCGCTTCTAGTGGCCTTTACGCTGACGCCGATGATGAGTTCGCGCCTCTTGAGAGTGGACGGGAGGAGCAAGAAATCGCACACGGAAGGGTTTTTACACTCTGTGGAAGAGATCTACATGACGATGCTGCGCTGGTCGCTCGCACATCGTCTGATCCTGGTGATGATTTGCGTTGTCACATTCCTCTCCACATTCGGTTTGTACCATTTAGTCGGACGCGACTGGATTCCCGCCGACGACCAGTCGGAGTTGCAGAGTTCTTTCACCTTGCCCGAAGGAACTTCGCTGGAGAAGACCAGCCAGATGGCCTCAGACATGGCCAGGCACATTGCAGACCTGCCCGAAGTGGCGTTCGTGCAGAGCTATACCCACGGGCCTACCAACCACGCGCACCTTTTTATCGGGCTCGTGCCACGCGGCCAGCGCAAGTTGAGCCACGCCCAGTTAGCGACCAAAGTGCGCGGGATTCTCGCAAACTACCGCAATGTCACTTACAACGTCCGGCTGCCATCGGTCCTGGGAGGCGAAATCTATTTCCCGATCTCAGCGGTGATTCGGGGCCCAGACCTTAATGAACTTGCTGAGATCAGCAAACGCGTCGCCGATCGGATGAGGAAATACCCGGACCTGGTCGACGTCAATCCGAACCTGAATCTCAACACGCCCGAGTTGCAGGTAAAGGTGGACCGGCAGCGCGCCGCCGATATTGGTGTCCGCATGACGGATATTAGTGATGCCGTGCGGCTGTTTTACTCCGGAGAAGACGAGATTACCCGCTTCAAGGAAGGGTCTGAGCAGTATCCGGTTACGATGCAGCTTCTGCAAGTACAGCGCGACAATCCTGACGTTCTTAACCGGATGATGGTTCCTTCCTCGAAGCTGGGCCAAGTGCGCCTGGAAAGCGTGGCGAATATTGGAAAGGGTTTCGGACCTGCCAGCCTTTGGCGGTACAACCGCGAATTCCAGGTCAGCGTTTACGCGAACGTCAGTGCCGGCTATCCTCTCGATCTCGCGGCAGCACACACCATACAATCCATCCGCGAAGTTGGCTTGCCGCCGGGCTACTCCTACTTGTTTTCAGGGCAGGTAAAGGTTCTGGAAGAGACAACCTGGAACCTGCTGCTTGCCATGTTGCTCGCTTCTGTCTTCATGTACATGGTTCTGGCAGCCCAGTTTGAGAGTTTTTCCTATCCGTTCATCATCATGTTGACGCTTCCGCTGAGCGTGCCCTTCGCGTTGTTCTCTTTGTGGATTACTGGCCGCGCTTTAAGCCTGTGGAGTGCCTTGGGCATGTTCCTGTTATTGGGAATCGTGAAAAAGAATGGAATCTTGCAGGTGGACTATACAAACCGCTTGCTGGCGAAAGGAATGCCGGTGCGCGATGCCATTCTTGAAGCCAACCGTGTTCGCTTGCGCCCAATTCTCATGACTACGTTGTCGATTATTGCCGGATTAACTCCGGTCGCAATCGGCATCGGCGCAGGTTCAGAGCAACGCGCATCAATTGCAGTCACTATCATCGGAGGCCAGACTCTTTGTTTGCTCTTGACCCTGCTGGTGGTCCCGGTCGCATACTCCTATTTCGCTGAATTTGAGGCGCTGCCCTGGAGCGAGTGGATGAGCCGCGCGTTCAAGCGCACTCGACACGTCGATAACGTCTGATACCGTGTTCGCAAGCGCGAGTACGTTGAAAATCGTCCCCGGCCTAAAATTCCTCGTGCAGCGCGACTGAGCCGCTGACCGCAATCTGGTAGGCCGAGACTCGGCGTTCGAAGAAATTGGCCAACTCCTGTACATCCTGCAGTTCCATGAAGGAAAACGGATTGCGTGTGCCATATCGCTTGCTGATTCCGAACGATTGCAATCGCTGGTCAGCAACCGATTCCAGATAGGCGCGCATGTCCTTCAAGGAAAGTCCGGCCACTCCTTGACCGAGCAGGTCCTCGGCGAAAGCCGTTTCACAATCTACGGCTTCTTCGAGCATGGCGACGATTTGCTGCTCGAACTCGGCATCGAACAATTTCGGGCTTTCCGCGCGAACCGTATTGATCACCTCGAAGGCGAAATTGATGTGCATGCTCTCATCACGAAAGACCCAATTGGTTCCGGCAGCGAGTCCGTTCAGCAAGCCCTTTGACCGCAGAAAATATACGTAGGCGAAAGCCGCAAAGAAGAAAAGCCCCTCGATACACGCGGCGAAGCATGCGAGATTTAGCAGAAATGATTTCTGCTGTTCTGGTGTCCGGATTTCCTGTAGTTCATTGATCGAATCGATCCAACGGAAACAGAACTGGGCCTTCTTCTGAATCGAAGGAATGTTTTCGACCGCGGCAAACGCCGCCGCCCGCTCAGTATGATCCGCAATGTAGGTATCCAGCAGCGTGAGATAGAACTGGACGTGTACAGCTTCTTCATAAAGTTGGCGCGACAAATACATCCGCGCTTCGGGAGAATTGATGTGCTTGTACAAATTGAGAACCAGATTGTTCGCGACGATGGAGTCTCCTGTAGCGAAAAATGCAACCAGACGATTGATAAGGTGCCGTTCGGCCGGGGCAAGCCGCTGGTTCAGGTCGGTGATGTCGGAAAAAAGATCCACTTCCTCGACCGTCCACGTGTTCTTGATCGCGTTGCGATACTGCTCGTAGAAGGCGGGATACGCCATCGGCCTGAGAGTGAGATTGAATCCTGGATCGAGAATCATTAAAAGCTCCTTGTCTTGATTGTGTAATTATTGGCAGGCTTCGCAACTCTCCGGGTTTTCCAGCGAACAAGTCACATCCTCCGCCTCCGTAGCAGACGACTGATTCACCGGTGCTTTTGCGATCCTTGTCGCAGGTCGCGACCGCAGATAGTAAGTAGTTTTCAACCCCTGCTTCCACGCATGAAAGTACATCGACGAGAGCTTGCCGATGGACGGGCTTTCCACAAACAGATTGAGCGACTGACTCTGGTCGATGTAAGGTGCACGGTCAGCCGCCATATCGATCAGAGAACGCATGGGAATCTCCCACACCGTGCGGTAAATAGACCGGATCTCGCTTGAGATTTCGCTGATGGCTTGAATTGATCCCTCGGCCAGCTTGATTCTGTTGCGAATCTCGTCTGTCCACAGCCCAAGAGATTTGAGTTCTTTCACCAAGTATCGGTTTACCTGCAGGAACTCGCCCGAGAGCGTTTCTCGCTTAAATAAGTTCGACACCTGCGGCTCGATACACTCGAAGGCTGACGCAATCGAAGCGATGGTCGCAGTCGGCGCGATCGCGACGAGCAGGGAATTGCGCAACCCGGTGCGCTTGATGCGCTCGCGCAGTTTCTCCCATCTTGCTGGATCGCTGGGCTGCACCTTCCAGAAGTCAAATTGGAGATCTCCTTGCGACGCTCGGGTCTCAGCGAACGCCAGGTGAGGATCGGATTGTTCTGCCAGATCGGCGGAGGTGTTGAGTGCCCAGAAATAAATGTCCTCCTGTATCTTGCGTGAAAGCTCGCGCGCTGCAGATGAATCGAAAGGAAGTCGCAGCGAGAAGAAAACATCCTGCAGGCCCATGATGCCCAGCCCCACAGGACGCCATTTCAGGTTCGAGTCACGCGCCGCCGTGATGGGGTAGAAATTGATGTCGATGACCCGGTCAAGTTGACGGACCGCTGCCACAGTTGTTGCCGCCAGCTTTTCGAAATCAAACTTCCCGTCCATCACATGCCGGGCGAGATTGATGGAACCCAAGTTACAGACAGCTGTCTCGTCTTTCGAACTGACTTCAATGATCTCTGTGCAAAGATTTGAAAGATGGACTGTGCGCCCTGGCATCGCCGTTTGATTGCACTTGCGATTGCTCGCATCTTTGAAACACATCCAGCCATTACCGGTCTCGGCCAGGGTCTTCATCATGCGGGCGTACATTTCGCGCGCTTTCACCTGTTTGACGAACAAGCCTATTGATTCTGCTTCCAGGTAGGCGCTTTCAAAGGCGTCGCCGTATAAGTCGGTGAAGTGGGGAACCACCTTGGGATCGAACATCGACCAGAGCGCGTCTTCGTCAACGCGGCGCATGAATAGATCGGGAATCCAGTTCGCAATGTTCAGATTGCGAGTGCGGCGGGCTTCGTCGCCGGTGTTGTCGCGAAGTTCGAGAAACTCTTCGAGATCTGCGTGCCATGTCTCCAGGTAAACGCAGCATGCGCCCTTCCGCTTGCCTCCTTGATTGACCGCTACCACGGAGGAGTCCAGCGTCTTCAACCACGGTGTAATGCCACTGGATTTGCCGTTTGTGGCTCGGATCAGCGATCCCCGGGAGCGGACACGGTGGTAAGCAATTCCAATTCCTCCGGCATACTTCGACAGCAGCGCCACGTCCGTGTATTTGGCATAGATGGCGTCGAGTTGATCCAGCGGTGAATCAAGAAGAAAACAGGAAGAGAGCTGTGGCCGCCGCGTGCCTGCGTTAAATAGTGTTGGCGAACTCGGCAGGTAATCGAGCGACGAAATCAACCGATAGAAATCGAGCGCGTCGGGAACGCGTTGATAGATCCCGCAGGCGATTCGCAGGAAGAAGTATTGTGGCGTCTCGATCACGTCCCGCGTTTCCGGATGCCGCAGCAGGTAGCGATCATAAAGCGTGCGCAACCCGAAGAAGTCAAATAGGTCGTTGTTGGTTTGAACGATGGCCGAGTTAAGTTTGCGGGCGTTCGCCGCGACAAACGCGGCCGTCTTTTCATGGATCAAGCCGTTACGCTGGCCCATAGCGATCGACTGCGAGAAAGAATGAATTTCCTGGTTGGCCACCTCCTTGTCTATATAGGTTGCCAGCAAACGAGCCCCAAGCTTCGAATACTCTGGATCTTCGGCGGTCAGCAATGCAGCGGTTTGAATGGAAAGGCTATCCAGTTCTTTCGTAGTTGCACCGTCATACAACCCGCTAATGGTTTTGGTGGCCACGCGCATCGCATCAACTTCAACGAGGCCGACACAGCACCGCGCAATAGCCCGCACGATCTTGTTCACATCCACGGCTTCGAACGACCCGTTGCGTTTGCGCACACGCATAGCAGTGCGAACTTCTGGCTCGCTGGTTGTCACCGGCCGGACAAGGGAAATCCCGGACAAAGCACTTTCTGAGTTGTGGGCGGACATAGTTCTCTCCTCGGCGACGAAGGCTCAGGATTTTGAGGAGACGTACAGGAAAGGCCGTGAGACAAAACGACCCACCGGATTCCTCCCCTCGGAGGTCCTGGCAACATGCAAAAATGCATGTATCGCCGGCAGGTCTTCGGGCTTGCGAACTCTTCAGCTTTGGGCTGAGTTCCTAGAGGCCATAGCTTCCCGATCTCGACCCAACATCAGATCAGTGCTGAAATTATGGCGGTCGTTTTCGCTTACCGCTGCGGGGCAGCCCTGGATTTTGACCAGGTTCCCTATTAAGCGCTGGTTAGCGCGCCAGCAACGAAAAGCAGCATATGATGGGTAGGGTAATCTGTCAACACAATATATTGTGCATACATTGCATTTATCTGTGGCAATCTACATCGCTTGATTTCGTACCGAGGACAGGGAAATTACCATGACGGTGGATCTGTCGAGCTTAGTGGACGCTACATGTCTTTTTCACAACACTCCGCATACGCTTTTACAAATGGTTACTACATCGATTTCTGTAGGTAAGGTACATAGTGTTGGGTATCGGACAGATCGAAAATCTACCCTAAAATACTGGCTGGTTAAGTTCTGCTGCGACGCCCGCTCGGGAAGCCAATGCCTTCAGTTCAAATTTTAGTGGTAGACGATCACCCCGTTGTGCGACGAGCAATTTGTTCGCTTCTTTCCAGCGATCCCGTTCTGAACGTAGTCTGTGAAACTGCGGATGGCGAACAGGCGGTTCAAAAAAGCCAAGAACTTCAGCCAGACTTAATTCTTCTGGATATCAGCCTGCCTGGAATTAGCGGCATCGAAGCCGCCCGGCGAATGCGAAGAGTGTCGCCGCAATCACTGATTATCTTCCTGAGCCAGCACGACTCTCTGCAGATGGTGAAAGACGCGTTGAATACCGGCGGACACGCATACGTTGCAAAGATAGATGCGGGAGCGGAACTCCTTCACGCGATTCACGCCGTTCGGCAAGGAAAGCAGTTCGTAAGTAAACGGATCGCGTCACAAGGTTGGAAGCCGGAGACCTTCGGTCAAACTTCCTAGTTAGTTCGTACCGCACGTTGTGTCATCCCGAGCGAAGCGAAGGATATGGCGTGTGCCGGCTGAGGCGATCCAAGTGGGAAGCCCAATCAGAACGGGTTCTTGCCCATAACACGGACTCCACAGCTGTGCTACCCTGACGAACTGGATCGCCGTGTTTCTTTGTGACGGCCGATAGCGATGCATATCCCCGACGGCTATCTCAGTCCTTCCACTTGCGCTGCCCTCTATGGTGCCGTAGTGCCTTTCTGGTACGGAGCGTTCAGGCGGATCAAACGCTTGCTCCACACTAAAGTTGTTCCACTCCTCGCGCTTGCCAGCGCGTTTTGCTTTGTCATCATGATGTTTAACATCCCGCTGCCTGGCGGGACGACGGGACACGCAGTTGGAGTAGGGGCCGCCACTGTCGTGTTGGGGCCTTGGGCGTCCATGCTCGCGGTCTCTATCGCGCTTCTGATCCAGGCTTTGTTTTTTGGGGATGGGGGAATTACCACGTTGGGGGCGAACTGCTTCAACATGGCGATCGTTGGTTCGCTGATTGCCTACCTGGTTTACCGGGTAGTTGCCGGAAGGACGCTATTGAGTTCCTCGCGCCGAATCGTCGCGGCCGCGCTGGCAGGCTACGCGGCGATCAATGCTTCAGCGTTTCTTACTGCCTGCGAACTTGGAATTCAGCCTCTTTTTTTCAAAGACGCTGGCGGAGCCCCTTTGTACGCTCCATACGCACTGCACATTGCGATTCCGGCAATGATGATCGGCCATCTCACTTTCGCTGGCATTGCGGAACTGGTTGTCTCGGGCGGCGTAGTGGCTTATCTACAGCGTTCAAATCCATCGCTGCTGAATCAAGGCGCCTTCAATCGAGGCACCGAATACGCATCCGGACAAGAGACGCCCTCACGAACTGGATGGGGAGCGGCGGGTCCGCTGTGGATTCGTTTGGCCTTGCTCATGCTGCTCACCCCGCTTGGTATTCTGGCGGCTGGCGCAGCCTGGGGAGAATGGAGCGTGCGTGACTTTTCTAATCCCGAAATGCGCCAGAAAATCGCGGCCGCGTCAGGCAATATCGCGCCTCCAGCCCGACAGCCTGGGGGATTAGAGCGTCTTTCATCAGTATGGAGCGCGCCTTTTCCCCAGTATGCGCCCCCTTTTGTTCATCGGCCTGCCTTCGGATATGTAATGTCCGCCGTATTCGGAAGCGGCCTAATCATGGGATTGTTCCTGCTGATGGGATGGACTTGCGACGCGGCGAGCGAATGCAGCGGTGAAAGGTTCATCGTGAGCGCGAAACCCCGCGGAGTAATTGAGCGCAGTCTCGCGTCTTTTGTGGACGCACTTCAACATACCTTCGAAGCTGAAAAGCTTGCACAGAAAAAAGGACTTCTGCAAAGCCTCGATCCGCGAGTCAAGATTGTGGCAATCCTGCCACTTATCATCGTCGCCGCCCTGGCGCGGCACTTGCAAGTTATCTTCGCGCTTTTCGCTATCGCTGTCCTGATCGCGCTGCTCTCCAAAGTGCCCCTCGCTACTCTTACGAAAAGAGTTTGGGTCCCGGTGCTCATGTTTACAGGATTAATCGCCCTTCCGGCTCTTTTCCTTACCCCTGGACGTACCATTTGCAGCTTGCCTCTTGTCCACTGGAGTGTTACTGCGCAAGGCCTGCGAGCCGCAGCCTACCTGATCATGCGCGCCGAGACCGCTGCGACCTTTTCAGTTTTGTTAATTCTTTGCACGGTGTGGAGCAACGTGCTGAAGGCCCTTCGGGTATTACGGTTGCCGGCGGTGTTGGTGGTAATTTTAGGCATGACCTACCGCTATATTTTTCTGCTCCTCCGCACCGCCCAGGATATGTTTACGTCGCGAAAGAGCCGGATGGTTGGGCGATTGGATGGCCGCGATCTTCGAAAAATAGCAACCGCAAGTGCTGGAGTATTGATGTCCAAAACCATTCAGCTTGGTGACGATGTCTACCTGGCCATGCGGTCACGAGGTTTTCAAGGCGAAGTGTACGTCCTCGATGAGTTCCAGACTCACTGGTTCGACTGGGCTGCGCTGTTTTGCTTTACCGTAATCGCGGCACTCGCGTTCTGGTTAGGCCGGTGAAAACCCTACAATGAGAAATCCGCGACGAAGCCGCGAAGAGGATCGTTCGTGAGTATCCCGATCTTCGAAGTGCGCGAGGTCACATTCCGTTACAACGATGTGACAGCGCTGGAAGGCTTGAATCTCACTATAACGGCCGGCCAGCGAATTGCTTTGCTTGGGGCGAATGGTTCCGGCAAATCAACCTTGCTCAGCGTCCTGGACGGCCTTTATTTTCCGCAAAAAGGCAGCGTCACATTCTGCGGCGAAGCTCTCACCGAAAGCCGGCTCCAGACCGAAGAAATTGAATTCGAGTTCAGACGGCGAGTCGCGCTCGTCTTTCAGAATCCCGACGTGCAGCTCTTCAACCCAACCGTGTTTGACGAAGTTGCTTTCGGACCACTGCAAATGCGCTGGCCCAGGGAAGAGATTCTGCGTCGAGTCTCCGAAATCCTCGAGCAAATGGAAATCATCCATCTAAAAGATCGCTCGCCTCACCAGTTGTCCACGGGAGAAAAGAAACGGGTTGCGCTGGCATCTGTCCGAATTCTGGATCCCGAAGTGTTGTTACTGGACGAGCCCACCGCCGCGCTTGATCCCAAGAGCGAGAGCCAGATGATCGACTTTCTTGTAAGTTGTGGCGGAGGGAGGAAGACGGTAATCACGGCTACACACGACCTCGATCTGATCGAAGATATTGCCGATTACTGTCACGTATTTCAACGCGGCCGCATCGTCGCCGCAGGCACGCCGTCTGAAATATTGAATGACCGTGAACTGCTCCTGAAGACAAATCTCGTCCATGCCCATCGTCATGCTCATTCCTCAGGTGAGATTCACGCCCATCCGCACAGGCACGGTCACAATCACAATCACTGAGAATCTAGTTGGGAAAATAGACCCGTGCTCCCCCGGAAGTGAGTTGGAACACTCTCTCGCGAATGACGTACCACCAGCGCTTTCCTTTTGGAAACGAAAGCGCGGCTAGTCTGCTCCGCTGGGCCGCGGAGACAATTGTTTCGTGTCCAACTCACTCCGCTTGCTTCCGAAGCGGAGCCGCATGCGATCGAGATACAGATAAATTACCGGAGTGGTGAAAAGAGTGAGTGCCTGACTCATAATGAGTCCGCCAACAATCGTAATACCGAGAGGACGCCTTAACTCTGAGCCAGTACCAGTACCCAAAGCTAGCGGCAATCCGCCCAACAGAGCCGCCATGGTTGTCATCATGATGGGCCGGAAACGGCGAATGCACGCTTCGTAAATTGCCTCAGCGGAACCCTTGCCCGCGCGTTCTGTTTCGAGAGCAAAGTCGATCATCATGATGGCGTTCTTCTTCACGATGCCGATCAACAGAATGATTCCGATCAGCCCCATCACATTCAACTCGCTGCCGGTAATCATCAGCGCGAGAATCGCGCCCACTCCGGCGGAGGGCAGTGTCGAAAGAATTGTGATGGGATGGATGTAGCTTTCGTAAAGAACGCCCAAAACGATATAGACCGTTACCAACGCAGCCAAAATCAGCAGAGGTTCGCTGGCCAGAGAAGACTGGAAAGCAGCGGCCGTCCCCTGAAAACTGGCGTCAATCGTGGCAGGGAAGTTGATCGAATGCTGGGCATTGTTGATGGCTTCCGTCGCCTGGCCTAAAGAAATATTCGGCGCCAGATTAAAAGACAGCGTTACCGCGGGATATTGGCCCTGATGACTGACCGCCAGTGGCGTGTTCGAAGGACCGAAGCTAGCGAACGAGGCCAGCGGCACGGGGGTTCCGTTAGCAGCACGCACGTAAATCTCCTGCAGCGCCTCGGTGCTCTTGGAGAATTCCGGCGCAACCTCCATGACCACGTGGTACTGGTTTAGCGGCTTGTACATGATCGAAACCTGGCGTTGTCCAAAGGCGTCGTACAAAGCGTTGTCAATGTCTGCGGCAGCCACTCCCAGACGCGAGGCCGTTACCCGATCGATGACAACCGTCGCTTCCAGACCCTTGTCCTGCTGATCGGTGTTTACATCGCGAAGCTCAGGAAGCGAGCGAAATTTCGCCAGAAGAAGGGGCGCCCAATGGTTCAGGTCATCCAGGTTTTCGCCCTGTAGCGTGTACTGAAATTGCGCCTGGCTCTGACGACCTCCGATGGTCAAGTCCTGAGCGGATTGCATAAACAGCGTAGCGCCCGGCACCACCGCCAGCTTCCGGCGCAGTCGGCCGATGATCTGGTCCGCGCTGATCTTGCGTTCATTGAGCGGTTTCAGCGTAATAAACATACGGCCCTGGTTAGCGGAGGTGTTCCCGCCCGCGAAACCCACGATGGTTTCAACTCCTGGATCTTTCATCACCAGGGTCACAAATTGAGTCATCTTTTGCTTCATGGCGGCGAATGAAATATCCTGCGCCGCTTGCACCGAGCCACTGAGGCGACCCGTATCCTGCTGCGGAAAGAAGCCCTTGGGAACGATGATGTAGAGATAAACGCTCAGGGCCGCGGTCGCGATCGTAATCAGCAGTGTCAGGGGCTGATGGCGCAGTACCAGTCTCAGGGTGCGACTGTAGCCACTCAGGATAGTGTCGAAGATCTTCTCGCTGAAGCGATAGATACGTCCGTGCTTTTCCTTATCTGCTGACCGCAAAAACTTCGCGCACATCATCGGCGTCACGGTAAGCGATACCAGAAGTGAAACTGCGATGGCTATGCTCAGGGTAACTGCAAACTCCCGGAACAGACGGCCAACAATTCCTCCCATCAGCAAAAGTGGAATGAACACCGCCACCAGCGAAGTTGACATGGAAAGAACGGTGAAGCCAATTTCGCGGGCTCCTTGAAACGCCGCCGGCACCGGAGCCACTCCATCCTCGATGTGCCGAGTGATGTTTTCCAGCACCACAATGGCATCATCTACAACGAAGCCAGTCGAAATCGCGAGAGCCATCAGTGAAAGATTGTCCAGGCTGTAACCCAGCAGATACATCACGCCAAAGGTTCCAATGAGCGATAGAGGGACCGCCACGCTTGGGATCAGGGTCGCCCGAAACGTCCGCAAAAATGCGAATACAACCAGGATGACCAAAAGGACCGAAATCAATAGTGTGACTTCAATATCGTGCACCGAGGCCCGCACCGTCGTAGTACGGTCAAGGACGACGTTTACGTCTATTGCCGGCGAGATGGACGACTTGAGAGTGGGCAAGGCCGCGCGTACACGGTCGACGGTGGCGATGATGTTTGCGCCCGGCTGCCGGGAGACGATGACCAGCACCGCCGGCTTGCCCTCCGATAGCCCGATATTGCGGATGTCTGCGACCGAATCCTGCACCACCCCCACGTCGCCCAGACGCACTGGCGCACCATTGTTGTAGGAAACGATCAGTCTGCGGTACTGGTCAGCGAGGAATAACTGATCGTTGGCATCCAGCGACCAGCTATTCACCCCATCCGAGATCGATCCCTTCGGGCTGTTGGCGTTCGCAGACATCAATGCCGTGCGTACCGTATCCAGACCCACTCCCAGCTTGTTCAGCAGGGTAGGGTTCAACTCTGCGCGTACTGCCGGCTGGGCGCCGCCGCCCACGAAGACCTGCCCTACGCCTTCGATCTGGGCCAACTTCTGAGAAAGGATTGAGTCCGCTGCGTCGTACATCTGCGGCAGGGTAATGATGTCGGATGTAAGAGCCAGAATGAGGATTGGCGCGTCAGCCGGGTTTACCTTCCGGTAAGTAGGATTGCCCGGCAAGTTGGTCGGAAGCTGGCTGCGGGCGGCATTGATGGCGGCTTGCACATCGCGCCCCGCGGCATCGATGTTGCGATTGAGGTCGAACTGCAACACGATGCTGGTCGACCCCAACTGGCTCGTCGAAGTCATCTGGTTGATTCCCGCAATCCGACCGAACTGGCGTTCCAGCGGTGTCGCCACAGCGGATGCCATGGTTTCCGGACTCGCACCCGGCAGAGAGGCTCCAATTTGAATCACCGGGAATTCAACCTGCGGCAATGGCGCAACCGGGAGGAAGTTGAACGCCAGCGTCCCCGCCATGAGAAGTGCCGCCGCCAGTAGCGACGTGCCGATGGGACGCTTGATGAATGGCGCCGAAATATTCATGGCTTCAACCGAGGACTTTTAGTCTGCCGACGCGGTGCCCGGCTCCTCAATCGGGTTACCAATATTCAGATGGGAAAATCGTTGCGCCAGGCGGTCGAACCAGAGGTACACCACCGGGGTGGTGTAAAGAGTAAGCAACTGGCTGACCAGCAGTCCGCCGACGATCGTGATGCCCAGCGGATGGCGAAGCTCCGATCCCGTTCCCGACCCTAGCGCGAGGGGAAGGCCTCCCAGCAAGGCCGCCATCGTGGTCATCATGATGGGGCGAAAACGCAACAGGCAAGCTTGAAAGATCGCTTCTTCGGGCGGCTTGTGTTCCACTCGTTCCGCTTCCAGCGCGAAGTCGATCATCATGATGGCGTTCTTCTTCACGATTCCAATCAGCAGAATGATGCCAATCAGTCCGACGACGCCCAGGTCGTTGCCCGTCAGCAGCAGCGCCAGGATGGCGCCCACGCCCGCCGAAGGCAACGTGGAAAGAATCGTGATGGGGTGGATGTAGCTTTCGTAAAGCACGCCAAGCACGATGTACACGGTGACGATCGCCGCCAGAATCAGCAGGGGCTCGGAAGACAGCGAGTTCTGGAATGCAGCAGCGGTTCCCTGAAACGCAGTGTGGATGCTGGGCGGCAAGTGAATATCCGCCTCCGCCGCCTGGATAGCTTTCGTGGCCTCTCCCAGGGAAACTCCCGGCGCAAGGTTGAACGAAAGTGTGACTACCGGAAATTGTCCCTGATGATTCACCGCCAGGTAGGTGTTCGTGGTTTCGAAGTGACTGAATGACGCTAGCGGAACCTGTATGCCGGCGCCCGCATGAACATAAATGTTCTTAAGAGAATCAGGATTCTGCGCGAACTGCGGATCGACTTCGAGTACCACGTGGTACTGGTTCAACTGCGTAAAAATGGTCGAGACTTGGCGCTGCCCGAATGCGTCATACAGTGTGTCATCAATGGCCTGGGGCAAAATTCCCAGACGGGACGCGGTATCGCGATCGATCACCAGCTGAGCTTTGAGCCCGCCATTTTGCTGGTCAGTCGCGATGTCTCGCATCGATGGCAACTTCCGCAACGCGTCAACAAGTCGGGGGGCCCAAAGCGATAGTTCCTGTGCGTCTGTATCTTCCATCGAATACTGGTACTGGGTTCGGCTGACGCGGTCTTCCACCGTCAGATCCTGCACCGGTTGCATATACAAAGTGATGCCTTCCACTTTGGCAAGCTCAGGCTGTAATCGGCGGATGATCTCGGTGGCAGTGGACTTGCGCTCGTCTCGCGGCTTGAGATTGATCTGAATGCGCCCGCTGTTCGGAGTGGTATTGGTGCCATCAATTCCAATAAAGGACGAAAGGCTGGCAACGTCGGGGTCCTTCAGAATCACCGCCGCGAGTGCCTGCTGGCTGGTCGCGAGAGAGGTGAACGAGGTGTTCTGCGGTCCCTCCGAAATACCAAGAATCACTCCCGTATCCTGCACCGGGAAAAAGCCCTTGGGCACGACGACGTATAGAAACAAAGTCAGCACCAGTGTTCCCACGGTCACCAGCAAGGTCGTGGTCTGGTGCTTCAGAACGAACTTCAACGTTCGTCCATAGAACTCGATGACCCGGTTGTAGAAGTTCTCTGTGGACTTGTAAAAACCGGTCTGATGCTCGGGATCATGACGCTTTAAAAGTTTGGCGCACATCATCGGCGTCAGAGTCAGCGAGACCATCGCCGAAACCAGGATGGTGACCGCCAGCGTGACGGCGAACTCGCGGAACAGTCGTCCGACGATGTCTCCCATGAACAGCAAAGGAATCAGCACCGCGATCAGCGAAACCGTGAGCGAGACGATGGTGAACCCGATCTGTGATGATCCCTTCAACGCCGCCTGTAAGGGAGATTCCCCTTCCTCCAGGAAGCGCTCGATGTTTTCGATCATCACGATCGCATCGTCGACCACGAATCCGGTCGAGATGGTCAACGCCATGAGGGTCAGGTTGTTGAGGCTGTATCCCAGCAGATACATCACGCCGAAGGTGCCAACCAGCGACAGGGGTACGGCCACGCTGGGGATGACCGTCGCCCGCAGATTGCGCAGGAAAAGAAAAATGACCAGTACCACCAGCCCGATGGTCAGCATCAGCTCGAACTGGACATCTTTCACCGAGGCGCGAATGGTCTCGGTACGATCAGTCAGAATCTGAACTCTTACCGACGCCGGCAGCGATGCTTGCAGCTGTTTCAAAAGCACTTTCACCCGATCAGCCACACTGATGATGTTGCTCCCGGGCTGCCGTTGAATATTCAATACCACTGCGGGCGTCGTATTCATCCACGCCGCTTGCTTAATGTTTTCTGCGCTATCGACCGCCGAAGCGACGTCCGAGAGTCTGACCGGAGCGCCATTCTTGTACGCCACTACGACGCTGTTGTATTGCGCGCTGGTATTGAGCTGGTCATTCGCCCCAATGGTGAACGACTGGCGCGGTCCGTCAAGCACTCCCTTCGCCTGGTTCACATTGGCTGCAGCAAGCGACGTCCGCAAATCTTCCAGGCTCATCCCATACGAAGCCAGAGCCGTAGGGTTGGCCTGAATACGCACCGCGGGCTTTTGTCCCCCACTGATCGAAACCAGTCCCACGCCCGGTAGCTGGGAGATCTTCTGCGCCATCGCGGTGTCGGCAAGATCCTCAACCTTCGAAAGCGGCAAGGTGTCCGACGTCAGCGCTAATGTGAGAATCGGCGAGTCCGCGGGATTGACCTTGCTGTAAATCGGAGGATTTGGAAGATCTTTCGGCAGATACGTGGTGGCCGCATTGATCGCGGCCTGAACTTGCTGTTCTTCGACGTCGATGTTCTCGTTGAGATTGAACTGCAGAGTAATGATGGAACTGCCGAGGGAACTGGTCGAGGTCATCTGGCTCAGTCCAGGAACCTGGCCAAACTGGCGCTCCAGAGGCGCGGTCACCGAGGACGCCATAACGTCCGGATCGGCGCCGGGATAGAACGTCACCACCTGGATGGTTGGGTAATCAACTTCCGGAAGCGCTGAAACTGGGAGCTGGGTGTAAGCGGCCAGGCCCACCAGCAGTAAACCGACCATCAGCAGGGTCGTCGCGACCGGACGAAGAATGAAAATCCGCGACGGGCTCATCGTGCTCCTGTATCAGAGGATGGCGCCTGCCGTCGCTGTCGGGCGGGAGCCTGTGATGGCAGAGGTTGGGATGACGGAGCCTGATCCGACTGTGCCTGCGCAGACGAATCTTGTCCCGACGCGTCCTGCGCCGCCGTGCTCTGACCATTCTTGTTTCCACCCGCCCCCCCGAGTGCGGATCCACTTTACTGCCGGCCTGTAGCTTGTCCTGTCCGTCCACTACCACGATGTCTCCAGCATTCAATCCACTGGCGATCGAAGCAACGTTATTCTGGGTGAAGGAAACCGTAACTGGCCGGACATCCACCGTCTTGTCAGGTTTGACGGCGAATACAAAACTCCCTTGTGGTCCAGTCTGGATCGCGGCAGAAGGTATGACAATCGCACCTTTGTGAGTCTCGAGAAGGAGACGCACATTCACGAATTGATTCGGCCAAAGAACATTGTCCTGGTTGGTGAACATCGCCTTCAGACGTCCAGTACCTGTGGTCTGGTCAATCTGGTTGTCGATAGTCAGCAATTCACCGGTGGCGAGCTTGGTCTGATCGTCTGAGCTGTACGCTTCGACCGAGAGCGGGCCCGGATGCATGTGTTTGGAGACCGTGGGAAGGTTCTCTTCCGGCAAGGTGAATATGACGGCGATCGGCTGCAACTGCGTGATTACCAGCAGGGGATTGGTGTCTGCGGCGTGCACCATGTTTCCGACGTCCACCAGTCGCAACCCGACTCGCCCGTTGATTGGCGATGTGATGTGGGTATAAACCAGATTCAACTTCGCATTGTCGATCTGTGACTGATCCGCGCGGACAGCTCCTTCCAGTTGGTCCGCGGACGCCTTCTGGGTATCCACCTGCTGCTTGGAAATTGCACCGGAATCGTCAAATAGGCTTTTGAACCGGTCGTAGTTCACCCGCGCATCTTTCAGTTGGGCCTGGTCGCGGAACAGATTGGCTTGTGCCGTGTCGAGGGCCACCTGGAACGGACGCGGATCAATGACCGCCAGCAGATCCCCCTTATTGACGCTCTGTCCCTCCTTAAAATTAACCTGCGCTAACTGGCCATCCACCCGGCTCTTTACACTCACGGTATTGGACGCCGTTACGCTGCCCAGTCCCTTGAGATAGACAGGCACATCGCGTTTCTGGGCGGTCGCGACCCCCACCGGCACAACCGTTTGTGTGGACGCCCGCGCCGTACCGGTTTTCGAGTTGCTGCTGCACCCGACCAAGCTCACCGTCACCAGGAGAAGAAAGAGAGCCACCGGCAAGTCTCGGGCAAATAATCTGTGGTCCGGGAGAGTTCCAGTCAATCCGGAGCGGGACCTCCGGTAGCGGTTTTCAATGCGTGTCATCACTATGTCGTTTCCCCTGGCACACCGTTCTTGGTCGCTTCAGCGAATATACTGCTGCATCTTTGACGAGAAAAATTATATCTCGGATGCGCTATATCTTGAGCCTTTACAAGACTTTACATTCCAGACGGCCGCAGCAATGAACCATATCGGCACGCGGAAACTCAGCTTTGATGACATTGATGGCATAGAGGGTGTTTTGGCGTGCTGTGGGATCGCCACAAGCGCCGCGAACGGTACAAGTGCACCAAACGCGTAGGAGGGCTGACAGGAGGGAAACCAATCGACTTGGTGAACCCTGCAATCGATCAAGGAGGGAACGGGCGGGGTCTTTTTAGCCAGGAGGGCGGTAGATATCGCGCGCGAAGCGACCGGCCTACTCGTGCAGGGACTTTACGTAGGTAATGACCTGCCACAATTGCTGATCCGGCAGCTTTGCCCAGGAGGGCATGCCTTTGCCCATGTTTCCGTTGACCAACAACCAGTGAAGATCGCCTTCCGTGGCCTGTTGTTGCACCCGGGCGCTTTTCAGCGCGGGACGCTTCCTGGTACCCTCGGCATTTTCACCATGGCAATGGGAGCAACGATCCACAAAGACCCTGCGGCCGGCGGCAATCGCATCCTGCTGGTCGCGGTACGGATTGGTTTTTTCGTGGTCACGTGCGGGAACGTTTTTTAACCAGCCACCGTCTGCAACCCCGAACGCAAGTGCCCCTGAAAGCAAAGTCAGGAGCAGGATGGAAGCAAACGTTTTTGTCATCTCGCGCCTCGATGAAACCGGCCAAATAGCTGGTCGATCTCGTACGAAACCCCAAACCGGTACAACCGCGGGATGCTGAAGTCATTCAAGCCAAACTGGGGTGAGAAGGAGAGCGTCATTCCATTCGGCGCGGTCCAATTGATGAGAGGGCCGATATAGTGAGAAGTCTCGCTGGTCCCGAAGCTGTAGCGGTCGCCCAGCCCTCCGTACATTTCGACGCCGGCTTGAAATTTCTCGCCGCAGAAAGTGCAGTTATGTGCGCTGGCTGCCAGGCCTAAAGGGCGGCTCATTCCCCAGGCGTATCCGAATTCCCAGGGTTCGTTGGAGAGATTCTTTTCCGCGATGATGTTTTCGCTGATGTTCCATCCCCGGTAATTGCTGCCCAAAATCAGCTTCAGCTCCAGTTCGCGTTCTTTGTCCTGCCGGGATATCGCATTTGACTCCAGAAAGTCGTCTTTCCCGTCGTGGCCGACCACCTCGCGCAACGCCTTGTCCGCGCTGATGTTCTCGAATTCGATGTAAATCACCGGATTGATCCAGTGTTCGCGCAACAGAGGGCGAAAGCGATTTTCCCAGCGATAGCCGGTGAAGATTGTGCTGTCGTGCTGTGTCATCTGACCATCAAGATAGAATTCGGTGGTCCACCAGGCGGTGGCGCCGTACTCGAATTCGATATTGCTGCCGATGAAGCGGTTTCCCCCCGGCGGTTTGCCCACCGCGTTGAAAAATTCAATGTCCAGATTCCCCGGTTCTTCCATTTCGTGGGAATAGGTAACAAAGTACGGCCGTTCTTGGGCTTTGCATCTCGGGACAAAGAACACCACAAGCATTGCAAAGATGATGGCTGGCTTCATAGGGGTTGTTAACGCGATATTCTTAGTTGCAACTCGGTTGCAACTGACTGCTATGTATTGACTTTAACGACTTTGCCGGGGGAAATCAATAAAGCTGGCCATTTTTTGTTGCACACCGGTTGCAACTAGATGCAACAGCAAATGTTCCGGTGTAGCTAACTCCGGCATCATCAGGAATCTGGCGAGGTTCTACTGGTCGGTCTTTTCCGTGGTGCGGCACGCCGCGCAATACCCACCGACTTCAAGTCGGGTCACAACGATGTGAAAACGGCAATCCCGTTGAATCTGGCCTTTCAGTCGGTCGAACAGGTCGCTTTCAAACTCGGTAATCTTGCCGCAACGAAGGCACGCCATGTGAATGTGGTCCCGCTGCGGACGCCGCTCATAGAAGTGCTTCTCACCCTGCATGTGCATCAGGTCGAGTTCGTCAATCAGGCCGTGCCGCTTCAACAGCCCCAGGGTGCGATACACGGTAACCCGATCGATCTGCGGATCCAGGCGTCGAGCCCGCCGCAGGAGTTGACTCGCATCAAGGTGTTGCTTGGCGGTTTCCACCACGCTGAGAATCGTACGGCGCTGACGCGTCATGCGCAGTCCACGAGACATCAATTCAGCCTGCAGGCGTCCTGGAATTTCTGTTTGGGGAAGCGGCATAAGCAATCCTTCTTGCAACTCAGGTTCAAATTATAACCCGAGCGGAATGTGTGGTCTTCTGAAATGATCGGCGACGATTTTGGCGAATTGGGATCAGGCGACAACCTACCGCCTTGATCGCTAGCGGCGGCCGGGAGTTTTTAGGAAAAATCGGCGTATTCGAGTGATGTTATTTTGTGCCTGAAGTAATCGCTTCGAGCACGCGCTCGAACAGTGGCCTGCGCGGTGGTGCTTGGCTTATTGCAGCCCGATATTTGTCAATCCATTCTGGTTCTGCGCCAGGGACCGAGCCAATCAGGCCGATCTGCTCTGGTGTGGACACTTCCGGCTTCGGAGGGCATCCAGTAAGCGCCAGCAGTCTGCGTTGGTCCCCGTAAGCAAGCGCCACGAATCGAAACGGCTGTTGAGTCCATGAAACAGGACTTAACATTTCTGCACTCCCAAGTACGGGACCCTTCTGAGTCAGGAACATCACCTTGAAGCGGCTGCCGCGTATCAGAGGTTTCGACAAGCAGAGCAAACCTCCCGTGGAAGAAAAGACCTCGAGGCTGCCGGTAACGCAGTCACCACTCTGGAAGCGAAGTACCGCGGGAGTGTATTCCGTGGCTCGTACGCGTGGAGCTCGAGCCGCTAGCGGTGGTGGCGGCGGGTGAGTCATTCGCCTGACCGCAGTATCCTACCCGTCCCGTATGGTCTGGGAGATTACGAAAGGGTACGCAAAAGCGGGATTACCCTCCGCGCGCTGCTCACAGGGCCCACCAGAAAATCGACTTTGCAGCCGATGTTGGTGAGTTTTCAATCGGTCCAGCGCCCCCTGGATTATTCGCGCACCAGCAACGCCAATCTTGGAAACCGAAATTGGCCTGCTGCATCGTCAATCACATTCACCTGGCAGGTATAGAACCCGGGCTTCAACTGTGTAAGAGGTACGTCGAGTTGAAAAATAGCCGCCTTGCGGTCGGGCGCATTCAACAGATCGCTGACCACCAGCGGCGTCTCATAAGCTTTGTTTTTGCCCTGAAAAAAGGCGACATTCGTCAATAGATGGATCGCCGGACCTCCGCTCCCATTTGCCTTTGCGTCCGTGTTGGCCGCTGCGTGACCCGGGTCATACACTTCGTAATAGAGGTACAAATGCTGCCCGGCAGAAAACACATGGGTCACATTTGGGATCACCTCAGACCCGTCGCGCACCAGCGGATTGTCGCTCTTGCGTTTGGTGTTGGGTTGCAGTTGGCTCGCCAGCACGATCGAACTCATCTTCACCGGAACACTCTTGAGGTCTGGAACAGTAAGGTCCGTTTCGAATGACCCCAGCCGTCCGCTCTGATTTTCACGCACCACAAACTTGACGTGATACTGGCCCGGCGGAAGGACGAATCCGCTGTTGTATTGCACGTTCTTCCGCCGCACCAACTGACTGGTATTCACTGAAAGCTTGACCGTGTCCCGGATCTGTCCAACTGGCCGCTTCTCCGTGTCAGTCACAATGCCAAGAACATCAAGCGTAGCTTTGTCCTGGTCGTTGTTTCGGACGAATGGGATCTGCGAACCCGGAACCACCAGAGAAACCGGCACATAGAATTTCCGGTCGGCAATTCGAAAATATGAAGCGGACAAATATACCGGCAAGTCCGTGGTTGAGAGATCGGAAGCAAGCTCTTCGTCAAGTTGGCGCTCGCGGTCGTCACGCGTGGAGTGCTGGAAGTCAGCAGGAGCATAGTACCCGCGCCGGAAATCCAGCTTGAGTCCAGGCCGGTTGATCCGCACCGTGATCCGCCGGAAGTGACCGTCCCGCGCGGAGTTCGTGCTGTGGTACCCGAGCAGATAGTAAAGCGAAGTGTCGGCCTGCACCCCGCTGAACACTTTGCCAAAGTCGTTTGAATCGAGGAACGCTTTTCCGCCGGTGTCGCCCGCCAGAGTGACCAGCGTCTCCTGGGTAGTAGCATTCGAGTCGAAAGCGCTGGATACCGACTTGCCGGAGTATGGCGAGGTCCCTCGCAGACTGGCATTCTGGGCTTCGCCTCCCGGTACCAGTGCCTGCAGGCCGCGAATGTCCATGGTGTAAATTGCCATATTCGCTTTGACCGCCGCATTGGTCGCGGAACGAAGTTGCGACTGGTTTTCGATCCCGGTGCGATCCATCCCGCTGGAGAAATAGATCAACGATTTCTTTTCTTCAATGTGAGCCAGCTTATCCGCGATCGAACGCAAAGCCTGCAGCCGGCGGTCGGTGTTGAAGATGTTGTACTCGGTATCGTCCACCGCAAACGATCCCCCAGTTTCCGCCGTCCCCTCGGTTGTTCCCGTGCTTCCTTCTTCAAAGCCTCCGCCGGCGCCAAGATTGAAACTCTGCAAGGCCGTTTTCAAGAGTGCCCGGTCGGTCGTGAAGTCCTGATTTACCGACAGCGTGTCGCCCAACGAGACCACGGACACGAGGTCCGCTGGCACCATCTGCTTCTCGACATAATTCTGCGCCGCTGTCGTCGCCCGCTCGACTTCATCCGGCTGCATGGAACTGAGATCGAAAAATAGAATGATCAGCCGCCGGTCCTTCAACGGACGCGTAGCGACCGCTGCCGTCGCGTCAGCGCTCTTCTGTTGTTTGGGCGCCGCCAATAGCGGGGCTTCAGTCGCAGCCGTGGACAACACCGCATCCGTATTTTCCAGGTCAAATGAAATCACCTGCTGCGGTTTGTTGTCCTCCAGTATTGTGAAGTCTTCGCGTTTAAGATTCCGCACCGGATTACCATTCCTGTCGCGCACGGTCACATTCACCAGCACCAGTTCCGAGGTGGAATGGAATGTGTAGTCTTGTGTGTCCTGAGACACCACGCTGCCCCGCGTCACCACAAGCGCCAGCAGAACGACGAGCGCCCGCTTAGTCCAGACCACGTGATTTGTAGGCCAAGCCATATCTGATCCTTGAACTAGAAGCGGAAGCGCGCGGTCAGTTGCAGCGAACGCATCGCTCCCACCGAAATTACCCGGCCATACGTGGGCGAGTTCACGATCGTGTCAATCGCCGAAAATTGCGGAGTATTGAATATGTTCGAGAACTGTGCCCGAAATTCCAGCGTCCGCGATTCGCTGATGGGAAAAATCTTGGTGAACGCCATGTCGAAAAGCCGCTGGCCCGGTCCCTCGATGCTGTTGCGGCGCGCATCGCCAAACGCCGTCGCCGGGGTCACGAATGCGCCAGTGTTAAACCACTGCGCCACCGATGGATCAGGCAGGCTCACCATCTGTCCCGGCACAACGTCCGCGCGTATGGTTCCATTGGTGCCGCGGCTGACGTCGGTGGGGTCGCCGAGAATCCTGGGGGTGAAGGGAAGTCCGGAAGCGATCGTCCAGTCACCACTCCAGTTCCAGTCGCCAAAGACCGCACGCAGCGGACCATTTGCCGTCAACCACCGCCGGTCATGCCCGAACGGCAATTCCCAGAGATAGTCAGCAGTGAACTGGTGACGCTGGTCGAAACTCGATAGCCCTCGCTCCGCTTCCAGATCGAAAGCATTCTGCGCCACGTTGGTCGTGCCGGAAAGGCTGGTCCGCCCGCCGCCCTGCGCTACCAGCGGCTCGCCGCTTCCAATGGTCGAAGCGTTATCCAACGATTTGGAAAATGTGTAACGTCCACCAATCGACAGCCCGCCCTGCAACCGCTTGCGCACTCTTACCGAGCCGGCATTCGCCGTGGAATCTCCCACTGAATCTTCAAAGTAGAACGGCTGTACTCCAGGGAACAGAACTCCGGTAGCGGTGCGGTTGGGAGCCTCCAGAATGTCGAGCCGCGTTCCCTTAGTGCCGGTGTAATCCAGATTCAGGATCAGCGTGGGCAGAATTTGTTGCTGAACATCGACATTCCATATCTGCACGTAGCCCAGCCGGTAGTTGGGATCTACACCAAAATTATTGGTGATCGAGCCCGGCGGGACAGGTGGAAATCCATTTTGTAGCGTCAACTGCGTCGTCGTGGATTGAGTGTTGGTGGCCGTGGTCGAGAACGGCGGTTGGAACGCCATGTTCTGAACAATGCTTTGGTAGGCGGCAGTGTTGTAGTTGATGCCGTATCCGGCTCGGACCACGGTATTACGCAGAGGCTTCCATGCCAGGCCCAGGCGCGGGGCAAAATTGTTTCGATCGGGACGAACCAGCGTTACCGGGAAGCTTCCGTTGTACGGCCCTGACTGGCCTACCTGCACCGGGACTGGCGGCGAAGTAAAGCCTACCGGCAAATCCAGGTTCACGATGTGATCGTTAGTTTCGGAAAACGGCGAGATGTACTCGTAGCGCACGCCCAGGTTCAACGTCAGATTGCCGCGCAGCCGCCACTCGTCCTGGACGAACGCATCCCAGGAATTCCCGCGAAAGTGATAATTGTTGTCGCCAAACTGTACTGAAGTCAGCTGCGGAAGCCCTAAAAGGAAGTCGGAGAAATCATAACCGCTGTTAATGCCCGTGAAAGTAAATGTGCCGCGTGCGTTGCTGTCGGTTTCGGTGTTGGTTTGAATGCGCCGGAAGTCGCCGCCCCAGCGCCAGGTGTGTTTTCCATGGTTGTAGATCATGTTGTCGGAAAACGTCCAGGTCTGGTTGCGCAGCAGTTGGGGATTTGTATCGTTCAGACTCCCGAAATTCGTAAACCCGAGATTCGGCAAACCCCAGTCGAATGGGTTCGTCGAAACTCCAGCAATGCCCAGTGTGCCGGTAATGTCCTGATTAAAAGCGTAAAGGTTCTGCGAACGGATGCGCGAGCGGTTGAAGTCCAGCCTCGCGTTGTTGATGACCTTGCCGAAAGTGCGTGTATATCCGATCGGTACATCAAAGCTGCGGGTGCTGGTGTTGCCTCCCACGCTGGGAAACGGGTTGGTCACGTTTGCGCTCGCCGAGTGGTAATGAAAACCCACGTTCAAATTGTTTCTCGGGCTGCGCCGCCCCCGCTGACGCCCGTTGGTGGCAGCGCCGAGCGCCTGAATTACGCGTATGTTTAGATCATCGCTGTCATTGAGGGTCGAGGTAACGAACCGGAAATTCTGCGGATTGCCGATGCTTGGCGTTACATTCGGCAGCGGGATGAACGGCAACAACCCCTGCGCGACCGGGTTGATCGCCAACCCGGCATTTTGAAAATTGTTCCCGGGAATGGGGAGCCCATTGTTTGGATTGACCAGCTGAACCCCGACGGCGGAAAAGTCTCCGGCGCGCTCAGCAAGCGTCGGCACCGTGGAAAACGCGGTATAGGGCGAATTTCCGCGCGATCCGTTGTAGTTGACGAAGAAAAAAGTCTTGCTCCCACCCTTGTAAATTCCTGGAATATTCAGCGGCCCGCCAATCGAGGCGCCGAATCGCTGCCTCATGTATGCAGCCTTGTCCTCCGGGCTGTTGGTGAGGGCGTAGGGCGCGGCATCGAGCGCGGAATCGGCGGCCGAATAATAAACCGAACCGTGGGGACGATTGACGTCAAATCTGCCCCCGCGCCCCAGGACCATTGCCCCGCCTCGACCGCCTCCGCCTCCGAATCCGCCAAAGCCTCCTCCGCCGGGGCCCCACCACCAGAACCACCACCCAGGGCCACCTCCGCCGCCCGGCAGGCCCGCGCCGGGCGCACCCAAACCACCCAGACCAGCATTGCCGCCGCCGAACCCGCCTTGCTGCTCCCGCATTCTTTGGTCCAGTTCGTCCGTGCTCATCCCGAACATACCAACGCCCGAACCGTTGCCAGAGACTGATACCGATTCGGTAGCCGCGTCCGACGCCACGCCCGGCACCGGCATTCCTGAAGGTACGATCTGGTCCATCCCGCTCGCGCCGGAGTCGGCTGCCGCAGCCATCCCCTGCATTACCGCCAGACTCTGGAAGCCCCGGTTGCCGCGTGCCGTTGCAGGTTGCGGCTGGGTGTGCGCTGCTTGTTGCGTGCGCGAGGCCAGAGTCAACTCAATATCGGCGCGACCGCTCGGACCTTCAAGCGCCACATCCTTTGTGATGGGAGCAAACGCCGGCATTTCCACGCGCACCTGATACTTCCCGCCCGAGCTTACGTGCAGTGTGTACGCTCCATTAAGGTCAGTGGAAGTTACCGCTTTGTCGCCGGTGGAGGAGTTACTGGCTGTCACCGTCGCTCCGGGGATGAGTGAACTGCCGGATTTCACGATTCCAGAGATAGAAAAAGACTCAGCGGCTGGGGCGTCTTGCGTCATGGCAGTGACCGCCATGAGCATCAGGGTTGCAATACTTAGTGCCGCAAAGCGGATCCTGGACCGAAATGCCTTACCGCTGAATTCGGAGCAGTGTTTCATGCGCCGCTGCTCCGATGATTTGCCAGGACCATGAATATATTCAACACTGCCGACCAAGCCCAACGGGTAAAAAGTTGGTCAACGACAGTAAAGTTTCGTAAACATTATCGCCATAGCGGGAATTCGGCAAAACAAATGCCTCGCCCACGGCCTCTAGACGAAGAAATACCACGTTTGGCACAAGAGACGTAGGTTTTCCTTTTCACTTCCTTGCGTCATCCTGAGCGGCCTTCAGCCGTGAAGGATCTGGCGTGTGCTGCCGGAACGCTAGTATTCATCCGAAATGATAGGAATGCGCATCGCCGCCGCTACCTCTCCAGGCGAACGCCAACGTCCGCTCTAGAAATCAGACGAGGTTGTTGCCCTCAAAGCCTCAATGGGTAAAGGAAAAATTCAACCCGGTCGTAAGCAGAATATCGTTCTGCTTCGCCCCTGCTGGAGGGTTGGTGACATAGATGTCGCCAAACGCATTCTGCCATCCCAACCACTTACTGATCTTGGTCACGGTTCCGAAGTTGAACACTCCGCGATACTCGCCAGTGTCGTTGAGGTTGGGGAATATGTAGAGCTTCTCCGTCAGCAGAGTGTTTGCCCCCAGCTTATGAGTTAATTCCTCGCCTACAGAGAACGCAGCAAAACTGCGGCTCGGTAAGGCTGTGTATTTTTCACGGGTATAGTCGAGTCCGGCGAGCAGGTCGAGCGTGGTCCGGTCATTCTTGATTGCGTGCAAGCCAAGACCGCCGCCGAATACGGAACGTAGATCCAGGGTCTGCAACGCATCGGTCTGGAAATCAGCACCGACATATCCGAAAAGCCGGGGAGTCAAGTCATGATCGTAACGGGCTCCGCCTTGCACCGCATTGGCGGTCGTCGCGGGAGTGGCACCGGGAGCGTCGTTCGTTGCGTAAATGCTATTTGTGTAAAGGCTCAACTTGTCGTGCATCGTCTTCCGGTCAGCCGTGAAAGCGAGCGCCAGGTTCTTGGTCTGGCTGTTGCCTCGAGTAAGTCCGAAGCCGACGTTGGCCCCTCCCTGCCAGCCTTCGAGCAGACCTGGATGCAGCGCTTTCTCGTAGGCTGCCTGTTGCGCTTCACCCATGAGCTTCGTGACTGAGTCTTTGGGTTCTGTCACAGTCCCGGCATTAGTCGTGGCTACGTTGAGATTCCCGTCCGACGTTGTCACTTTTCCCGCCACCGTTTTTCCGTCGTTGAGGATTACGTTCAAAGTCTGCGTCGAGTTGATGTCCTGGATTGCCGACCACTGCACCGTAACTTCGCCGGCGAATTCAGTCTTGATGACCAATGCCTTGTCGTCGGAGGTTTCGATAACGCCGGTCAAACGGTCGCCATTTTTAAGCACGATCTGATCGGCGAACAGCGCCACCGGGAAAAGAAGCAAAAAAGCGACAGCTAGGGCTTGTAGTTTCGACACGTCGTTCCTCCGAGATTTAAAAAAATCGAATTTGTTGCAGGCAGCGGGCGAGAACGCCAACCGCTGATGAAGGGTAGGGAACTGCGGTAGAACAAAATGCTCACCTTTGCAGAGAAGCCAGAATGCAGTCGAGGACGAGGCCCTGGATCCTTACGTGGAAAAGTCCGAGCCCCAATGGGCGAAATGATCATTCGCACACAGGCTAACCCGCGCTGTGGCAAATCCCTGTTTTAAGGTAACGGCTTTAGCCGCCGAGAAGGTCGCGAAAGGAGACCCCGGAACGTGTCAGCTGGCCGGGTTGGAGGTCTCCGCAGCCTTGGTCTCAACAGGAGTGGTTACGACTTTTGCCTGCTCGTCGGACGACTCCTTCATGCCCGATTTCAGGGCACGAATGCCCTCTCCGATTCCCTTGCCCAATTCAGGCAATTTTTTCGGGCCAAACACCAGCAAGGCAATGAAGAAAATGACCAACAGATGCATCGGCTGAAACAGGCCTTCAAACATAAAATCCTCCGCTGCCTGCACGCGGGGCAGCAAGCCCAACACTATCGAAACTGCCCACTTACGTCAACTTTCCTGTTGGACAGCCATGATCTGGCCGATGGACCATACCTTCGTGCCCAGGCCCTCTTCCGGTGCTGATCTGACGCCGAACCGCAGTAACGAAAAGCCTCCAGCGCCCAGAAAATCCTCAGAGATTCTCGAAAGAGCGCTGAAACGTGCTCCTGGAGGATTCCATGAGAGGTACCGGAACGGGAATTGCCGTGAATCGGAATCTAACCCCTTTCGTTTCAATCCTCACCCACGGTCTTTCAGCTGCTATACACCTTAGGGCAATGCCCTACATGCACTGCCGTGCGTCGGTCATTTGGATGGCCCGACCTAAAATGTTTGCGGATGCAGACCGCGAAACGTGTCTTGCTCCGGGGAGTCACTTCGTATGAATTCCACGCCATCTTCGCAGCCCGTCATTGAAGCGTCCATACCCGCAGCCATACTTCCCAGTGATAGTGGATTTCACCGTTCCGCGCCGCCTGCAGAGAATATCGTGACCTCGTCGCAACTCGGTCCCAGGCGCATTGGATACGGTTTGCCTTGCGTGAAGTGCAAGACCTATTACGCGGCGGATCTCTCAGCTTGCCCGGTCTGCAAGACAGAAGAACGCGTGGCGCCCCTGCCTGTGGTTTCGGCAGGTTCTGCTTCGCGGCCGGCGGAAGCCGTTGCCCCTGCGCCAGATGATGCCGCGCTCGAAGCGGAGCGTGAGCGCTTCCTCGCCGACTTCAAAGCTCAGGTTTATGCCTCCGATTCAGAAATGGACGCTGACATCGATTCTCCCACAGGCCGTGGTTGCAGCCTCGAAACGAGCCACCAGGACACATTCGAGCCAGCCAGCATCTGTGAGATTTGCTACACGCGTCTGCAGCAGCGGGTTGATCTGCTGGAAGCCGCACTTCACATGGATATGAAGGAAGCGACTCAGATGGTGTACGACGCCGTGTGGTCCGATCCGTCCGATCCCAGCAAGACCTACCACAACGCCGCCCACGCCATTCTGGGTGAGTTGCGCAGGCGCGCCGGCATTTCTCCGGTCCTCGGATCGCTGCAGCCTCTGACTCACTAACACTGCGTCCGCTGGCTATTGGGCCTTCAGGGTGACGCATTTCCTGCCGGCGCACAATCGATAGGCGCCGCCGTCTTCAACGATCTTCAGTGGCACAGGACGCTGCATCTTTTCATCCACTTTGCCCGTAACATTGAGGACGTCATTTGCTCCCACGTCCATCACCAGGAATTTTCCCTCTTTTGAAAATCCAAATCCGTACTCACCCGGTGCAAGGTCCGATCCCTCGATACTCAGCTTTACTTCCGTGATCAGAAACCCCTGGTACTTGGCCTGTACGTCTGTCGCATAACCGGAAGTATCTACCAGCCCGGCCAAAACCAGTTTTCCATCCGGTCCGCTGAATCCAGCCGAATTACGCAATTGGACCGGGGCCGATTGCCCGCGAAAGAAATAAACCGATGGAACCACCTTCTTCACATCGTCGGCGCTCAGCACTCCTGCCTTCTGCTCCTGTGCGGAGAGCAGCAAACTCGAAAGAATCAGGACCAAGCCTACGCATCGCGTCATCGATCCCTCCCATGAACGAGAACTCAAAAACTGAGAACTGAGATTATTTACTTACCGCTCTCCGCTGGCCTGCTCAAACCGCAACTTCCCGAACGCAGCCGGGACATGGAAATTTGGCTCCGGACTGCCCGTCGGCTGCCAGGCCAAATAAGCTCGCGGTTCTTTCGTCCCTTCAACACGGTAAAAATTGGCTCGCCAAATCGCATTCGGATCGAAATCGCGGGTAAGCGCTTTCATCGGAATGGCGAGTTCCGCCGCCCAGCGGTGCTCTTTGTCGTCCAGCACCACGGACTTCGTCAGACCGCTCTTCAAATCCGCCAGTCCTCCGGGAAAAATGTCGAGATCAATCCACATCCCGTTGGGACTCACTTCAAACTCCCGGTAATTGTGCTGGCGCGACGGATCAGGTTGAAGGAACGCCTCCGCAACGTCCCTGTCCCAAAGATGGTCGCGGCGGCCATTCGGATCCGAGTCGGCAAACACGTACAGGTCGAGATACCGGCATTCGAACCTCAAATACAAGGTTTGCGCAGACCACAAGACCCGCACCTGGGTTTCGCGTTCGCTCATCGGAATTCTTGCCCTGCCAGTCCGAACAAAAAATGATCGGATGAGCCTTCTGCCACTCTGCCGCCGGATGCTCTGCGTCCAGCTTGATCTCGCCTTCGATCACGAGCCGCAATAATCTCCGCCGACTCCGTGCCGCACTGCGAGGGCTTCGTCGCCTGGCTCATCATGCGCAGAGAAGATAGCAGAATGAGAATGGCAACGCTCAGCATGAATCGCTTTGGGACCTGTGTCATCAACATGAATGGCTCGCAATCCGATAATCGAAATAAGTCTTTAACTTCGTGGCCAAGAATCGACGGCCAGCCTACGAGCCACTGACCGACCAAACCACCGGCCGCTGACCAGCTGGTATTTCACTTTGACCGCAAGATCCGGATAGTCCACGCAATCCCCCGGACTTACTCTTGGGCCATTATGACAACCAATGCGATACTCAATTTCACGGAAGCTGACGACATGACGCGCCCCGGCAAAATGAGTTCTGGCAACAACGGCGGCGAAAACGGTCGTCTCGACGAAAATCGCTGGAACACGGTTCTGGCTCGCGATTCCAATCACGACGGCAAATTCGTCTTTGCCGTGTCTTCAACCGGAGTCTACTGCCGACCATCGTGCCCTTCCCGGCGTCCTCGCAGGGAAAATGTCACGTTCTTCCGCACACCGGACGAGGCCGAAAAGGCCGGTTTTCGCTCCTGCCTACGCTGCCGTCCCAAAGCGATCGGCGGTAATCGCCAGACTGAAATGGTAAAGGCTGTTTGCCGCTTCATCGAACAACATCTGGATGAGCCGATTACGCTTGCGCGCCTCGGATCGGAGTTTCGCCAGAGCCCGTTCCACCTTCAGCGTTCGTTCAAGGCCGTGCTCGGTATCTCGCCGCGCGCTTACGCCGACTCATGCCGCCTCAATCAGCTTAAGCAAAACCTTCAGGCTGGACATTCGGTCACCCGCGCGATGTATGACGCCGGCTACAGCTCCAGCAGCCGCCTGTATGAGCGCACTGCTTCACAACTCGGCATGACTCCCGACAAATATCGCCGCGGTGCCATCGCCGCCCCCATTCGCTACACCTTAACTGATTCGCCTCTCGGCCGCATGCTGATTGCAGCCACCGAAAAAGGTATCTGCTCCATCCAGTTCGCTGACACTGACGACGAACTCGAACACGGCCTACGCCATGAATTCCCCTTCGCTGTCCGCCGACGCGACGATGCCGGCCTGCAGGCCTGGAAACAAGACCTGCTACGGCAGATCCGCGGCCAGCGCCTCAATGCAGCTCTCCCGCTCGACATCCAGGCCACCGCGTTCCAGCGTCGGGTCTGGACATACCTGCAATCCATCCCCGTCGGGAAAACCCACTCCTACCGTGAAGTAGCGCAAGCCATCGGCCAGCCAACTGCCACCAGGGCCGTCGCGCGCGCCTGCGCCACCAATCCGGTCGCTGTCGCTATTCCCTGCCATCGCGTCGTCCGAACCGACGGCGAAATGGGCGGCTATCGCTGGGGACTGGATCGCAAGAAAACCTTGTTAGACCTGGAACACGAACAATCGCTTGCCCGCTAGCTGGATTCCTCGTGCTTGTCTCTCCCGCTGCTTGGGAGAGACAAGGCGGGAATCCTCAACACTGCTTCAGGGCGCCACGATCGGCAAAACAATCCGCGAGGCGCGCTGGCTGTCTGTGTAGATAGAGATACTCGCTTTCTGCATCTTTTCGGACGAGGCTTCAAGTTCTCCAGTGTGGAGATTCCGCGAGAAATTCGGGAAAAAACTGGCGGAAACCTGCACCCGAAAGCGATGTCCTTTCGGAAAGACATTGCTTGTGATCAGGTTCTCCAGGTTGAGCTCATAAACCCGATGCGGCTCCAGCAACTGCCGGCCCTTCCTTAAATCGCGATAACTTGCGCGCAACACATCCAGGCCAGGGCTCATCAGGTTGAATGCCGTTCCATCCGGCGCGACATCCAGCAATCGGACCCAAAGATCGGTATCGCGGCAGTCGCACGCCAGGTAAATTTGTGCATGGATGTGGCCCGTCACCTCCGTATCTCGTTCTAGTAGCTCTGAGTCGAAGGTCAGAACGTCACTTCGTTCGCTCAGTGCTCGATAATCGTGAGCGCCCGACACGCTGAAAGAATTAACTACCGGTTTGGCGGGATCAGATAGAAAAGTAACTTGGGCGTCCTTCGCAGCAGGGAGATCGCTCGACAGCCCACCATGGTTCTGTCCAGTACCCGGGCTCACGAAATAATAGGAAGTATCTTTCGAGAGTGGTGGCCAAGCGTCAGCGTCGCGCCACTGGTCCGTCCCCATCACAAAATAGCGGACGGGTTTTTCGGCTTCCACTCCGTTGTTCGCGCCGCGCAGATAGTGGTCCATCCATTGCAGGATGACCTCGTCATAGTCAATCGCAGCGGTCGCCCCAAATGTTCGTTCGCCGGACTTGGTGCTCGCCGTCGAGTCCACGCCGTGAACCCACGGACCAATCAGCAGATGTGTTTGAGGGTCGGCGCCAGATCTCACCTTCAGCAGCCCCGCAAAGTTCGTGGTGGCACCTTCGGGGCCGTAGTTGTCGTCATACCAGCCCGACAAATTGAGCACCGCGGCATGCACCCGGGAATATCTATTGCGCAGGTCGCACCAGTCCCACCAGGGATCGTCATAAGGATGCTTCAACCAATCGTAGTAATAACCAGCGATGCCACGCAGCTCCTCGAGTTGGTCTAAGGGCAGTTCGCTCTGCATCTTTGGTCCCGTATTGCCCCATGCCGCAACTGCTTCTTTGGAGGTCTTCGAACCAGGCAAATTTCTCTTCGACCGGATGTCGGGCGCGATGTTGTCCCAGATCCATTCGATCCACGACATATCCCACAAACCGCCCGCGTAGAAGAAATTCTGCGCGCTGGAAAATGTCATGGCCGGTACCATAGCCTTCAGATGTGGCGGATTTTCAACCGCAGCCAGCCACTGCACCGCCCCGGGATAGGAAAGTCCGAAAGTTCCCACCGCGCCGTTGGACCATGGCTGCCGCGCCGCCCACTCGATCGTGTCGTACCCGTCCCGTCCTTCATTCTCATAAGGACGGAACTCGCCTGCGGAGGCGTATCGTCCGCGAACGTCTTGCACCACGACTGCGTATCCGCGTTTCACGGCATGCTGAAATGTCTTGTACTCCTTCAGCGCGAACTCTTTCCCGTAAGGCGTCCGATACACGAGGACAGGAAACGGGCCGTTGCCGGAAGGCCTCAGCACATCGGCGCGTAACGTAATGCCATCCCGCATCGGCACAGCGACATTGTGGTCACTGACCGCAGTTCGATCTGCCGGCGCGGCTTGCAAGGCCGCAACGATCGAAGTCGTTCCGGAGAGCAGCGCTCCGGCCACAATGATAGGAAGAAAGACTTGTTGCAGGGAAAGTTTGACTTCCATGGGACGGCGTAGCCTAGCAGCTTGAGTGCGTAAAACACAAGAATCGGAGAGGGTCGTTGTGTCCTAAAAAGACCGCGAAGGAAAACATTATTCTGACGGGGCTTCACGCCGCTGCAGATTTTTGAGGCGGGCTTCCTTTTCGTCTAGGACGCGGATAATTTCCTGCGTCAGCGCCATCAGTTTTTCAGGATCTTGTTCCTTGGAAGCCTGTTCACAAAGTTCCAGCCAACGTTCGATTTCCTTCATAGAGCTTTAAGTCTATTTTGGGCCGCCTTCCCCCCCGAACGGAACGGCCGCAAAGATCCATAACGCAATTCCAGACCAAACAGCGCACAGACCTGCTTAACGGATAGGTATATATCACACGCAGTGGCATTTCGTCGGCCATCGCCGGACAGAGTACGCTTGCGTACAAATCCATGCATTAGTCGACGAGAAGCAATCACCGTGAAGGTTTTCTCGCGACTTTTCCGCGTACCACCAGCCAGTTGACCAACGCAACCAGAGCTGTCGCCAGCAGGATCAACGATCCGCCCAGGTTCACTCCGGTGATAAGCAAGAGGCAAATCCCGCAACCCAGAACAGCAAAATAGACTCCTCCGGGAAGCCGAAACAATGCCGCCTCGGGTTGTTTGCGACGGAACACCGGAAGCGCCGCGCACACCAGCCCGTAGTAGAGGAGTCGTGCCACCGCCGACAGCGTTGCATTCCACGTGAAGCTTCCAAGCAGCGCCAACAGCCAGCTCAGTAGAGAAAAGGCGAGGATCGATACATAAGGCGTGCGGAATCGCGGATGGATCGCGGCAAAGAAGGAAGGGAAGTCTCCGTTCTCGGCCAGCGCAAAGGTGATACGCGGAACTCCCAGCATGTTCGCGCTCAGGTAGCCATAAACCGAAATCAAGGCCCCAATCGACACGAATGCCGCTCCGCCACGCCCCAGCGCCAGTCGCGCCACATCTGCTAAAGGCCGTGCACTGTGGCCCGGATCCGGCAACACTCCAATCACGACCCACTGGACCACCGTGTAGAGCACTGTGCAAGTGATCAGGCCGGTGAACAGCGCAAATACCGCGTCGCGCCGGGGATCTTTCGCTTCACTCAAAGGTGTAAGCGCGGTTTCGAAGCCGCCATAGGCGAAGACCAGAAGCAAAGCTGCCTTTTGCCATGCGCTCCCATCCGCTCGCATGGTCAGCGGCGTGGTTACCCCGTGGCCCGCGATCAAATAACCTGCGCCGGCAATGGCGACCACAAACAGGGGCACAAGTTTCGCCACCGTAAAGACATTGCTCACATGCGTGCTTGCGCGCACGCCGCGATAGTTGATCACCGTCAGAATTGCGTACAGAGATGTCAGAATAAGGAATCGTGGAAGCGGCATTGCCGCCTTCGGCCAGAACTCGCCAAGGTAAATTACAAAAAGATTGGCGGTAGCCGCGGGTGCGGCTACTCGCACCAGCCAAAGCATCCATCCCATCTCAATTCCGACCAGGCGCCCAAAAGCGGCGCGAGTGTAGAGATAGGGTCCGCCTGCCGCGCTGAACTGCGATGCAACTTCCGCAAAGCAGGCCATGATTACGCCCGCAGCCGCGCCTGCAAACAGGACCGCCCAGGGGCTCGCGGCACCAATCAGTCGCGCGACGTCGGCCGGCAGCGCAAAGATCCCACTGCCGATGATGGAATTGACCACGAGCGCCGCCAGACTCCATCGTCCAATCGCGCGCACCAGGCCAGTTCTGTCTGTTTCAGGCACCGCGTGTTTGTACCACAGGGAGCGGCGGTTTCATGTTCCTGTTATTTTAAAATGGAACGCGGTAACCTCATCGCGGTTAGGAGTTCGTTCATGAAACGAGAATGGAAGCGCATTTTCTGTTTGGGACTTTTAAATCTTATTTTGGTGCCAACGTCGTCTCTGCTGGCCCAGAATAAACCCCAGAAGAGTGCGGCGAAAGAATCCGCACCCATGAAGTTGAAAGTGGGTGACACTGCTCCGGATTTCACTCTGCTCGCCTTCGACGGCAAAGGGCTGAAGAAAGTATCCCTGCAGGATTACAGAGGAAAGAAGAATGTCGCCTTGGCATTCTTCGTCTTCGCTTTCACCGGTGGTTGAACTCGTGAAATGAAAGCGCTCCAGCAGAATCTCACCAAGCTGGATGGCGCAGACACCCAGGTTCTGGGTGTGAGCATGGATAGTCCCTTCTCAAACTTTGCCTTCGCTCAACAAAATGGAGTCACCTTCCCTATACTTGGCGACTGGGGCGGCCCAGTGACCAGCCTGTACGGATTGACCCAGAAGTTCGACATCCAGGGCGTTCCAATGGAAACTGCCAGGCGTGCCACATTCCTGATCGACAAATCAGGGAAAATCATCAATGAACAAGTTGATGACGAAGCCGTAGACCCTACGAAAACCGTCGACGCCTGTGAACGGCAGAAACTGAAGAACTGAGGAACAGTCACACCGCAGCCGACTGCAGCGGTTGGCTTTCTCAGTTTGAATCTGTCCTGAAATGTCGGCAAAATGGCGCGGAGGTCTGCGCCTATGCAGCGTTGCGTCTTCATTACAGGCGGAACAGGATATGTTGGTCGCCCGCTGATCACTCTGTTACTGCAAAGGGGCCACGAAGTGCGGGCCCTCGTGCGGCATGGCTCGGAGAGAAATCTTCCGGCCGGATGTCAACCGGTTGTGGGCGATGCCCTCGAAAGCAACTCTTACGCTGGACAAATCAAGCCTGCCGACACCTTTGTCCAATTGGTGGGAGTTTCCCATCCCAATCCTTCGAAAGCGGCAGAGTTCCGTAATGTAGATCTGGTTCTGGCCGGGGAGCGATCGAGGCGGCAGCTGCCGCCGGCGTGCAGCATTTCGTCTACGTCAGCGTGGCCCAGCCCGCGCCTGTGATGAAAGCCTACATTCAAGTACGCGCAGAGTGCGAAGCCATGATTGGCAAGAGTGGGCTGAATGCCACCGTGCTGCGTCCCTGGTACGTGCTGGGGCCGGGCCATCGTTGGCCATATTTTCTGATGCCCATTTACAAGCTGATGGAATGGCTGCCGCAAACACGCGCAGGAGCAACCCGCCTCGGACTGGTTACGTTGGACCAGATGACCCATGCTCTACTTCATGCCGTCGAAACTCCGGCGCGGGGCTTGCGCATCGTCGAAGTCCCGGAAATACGCGTCCCTGGCGGGTTTTCAAGGTCATCGACCGACATAACAAGCGGCACGAGGCTCGCCAGACCAAAGTAACAACTTGAATTACGAAAGCGCATGCACATGGGATATCTGGCTGCTGTTGAGAGCGGATGCGATGGTGAATAGTCGTCATCTCAAAAGAGCCGGGGCCCATGGAACGAGAAGATTATCTGCAGGACATCCACATCCGGATTTTGCGTGTGACCGAAGACCTGCGAGCCATTCAACGCCAGCTCAATTGTGCTGCCATGGAAGCGCCCAGCGATCCCGAACTCATGGAAGCTCTCAGCCAGTTGCCCGAGATGGATGCGCTTCAGATGTTGAAATCCTCGGTCGATCAGATGCGCCACTTCCTCTGGTTCTACATGCAGGTGATGACCAACGAATCCGAGTCAGGTGAAAAATTGCGTCAAACCATCCGCCAGAAAGTTTCCGCGGACTCGATCCTCGGTCACGAAACATCATTCCTGGAGAAATTCAAAACCGCATCCGACGCCGCCCTGATACGCTACCTCTCCGACGGAAAAAACCGCAAACCAAACTAGAATGCCGAGCTTTCAATTCCGTAACGTTTTCCCCGGTCTTCAATGTGTACTGAATCCGCTCCTGCGTCTTCTTCTCCGCCGCACAGCGACTTGAACGCCTCGCGCTCCAGGTCAAGCACGTACTGCTCGCTCACCGGCGTGCCGGACGTCACATTGCCGCCGCACAAAACCTCCGCAACCTTGGTCGCAATTTTCACTTCATGATCGCTGATGTACTCGCCCTGCCGCATGATGTGAACACCCATCTTCAACGCCGCCAGGATATTTTCCCCGGGGGCGGGAATATCGCTGCGCGGCTGCGGAGGCTCGTATCCGGCGCGCACCAGCTCAAGCGCTCGCGTCTTGCCATCGCTGAGAACCCGCTCCCGGTTCATCGTAATGTTGTCGGAATCACTGCAGAAATCCCAGCCCGCGCGCTTCTTGTGCCGACGTCGAAACTTTCGCCAACGCGATGGTCTCGAAAGCCTTCTTCATCGCTTCCATTAATTCAATCGACTCGCCTCGTCCTCCCGGACGAATCTTCGCCGCGCTATCGACTGCGCGCAGTAACATTTCCTTGCAGCCACCCCCGCCGGGCAACAATCCGACGCCGACTTCCACCAGCCCCATGTAAAGCTCGGCATGCGGCTGACGCGCCGCAGCATGGATCGAAATCTCCGTACCGCCTCCAAGTGCCAACCCAAACGGCGCTACCACCACCGGTTTGGCCGAGAATTTGATGGCCTGTGTCATGCCCTGAAACTGACGGATGGCCAGATCCACGTCGTCCCACTCTTCCTCCTGGACCGACATCAACAGCAGCATCACATTGGCGCCGACAGAAAAATTGTCGGCATCATTGGTAATCACGAACGCGTCGAATCCATCCCCGAGGCCACCTGGCTTAAGCGTTTGACTGATCAGACTGACGATGTCTCCACCCAGCGAGTTCATCTTGGAATGAAATTCGATGCAGCCAACTCCGTCCCCCAGGTCTATCAGTGACGCTCCTGAATTTTTCTTGACGACTCCATTGGACTTTTTTGCCACTTGCACCGACCATACCCCGCTGGAAACTTTCACGGGATCATAGTTCGCTGTTCTCAGATCGAAGTACACCCGGCCAGACGCCGCCTTGGGATCATCCAGATACCAGGATTTCTTGCCACCCGCGATCAATTGCTCAACATTGGCCGCGACCGGCCGGCCTTCCTTCTTCATGCGGTCCACGGTCGCCTCAACTCCGGCCGCGTCCCAGACCTCAAACGGCCCGAGCTTCCAGTTAAAGCCCAGCCGCATGGCACGATCAATTTCGACGATGGTGTCGGAAATCTCAGGAATACGATTTGCCGAATACGTCCATAGATCGGACAACGCCGACCACAAAAACGTCCCTGCCTTATCGAATTTCTGTCCGCCATTCTCGGTCCCAAGCAGCATTCGAACCCGCGCCCCGGGTTCATCGACGTTTTTCGCCATGTCGAGCGCGGGAAACTTCGCTTTCTTGACCGGATGGTATTCCAGAGTCTTCCAATCGAGGACGAGTCGCTCCTCTTCTTTTCCTTTGTCGCCGCTCTTCGCTTTCTTGTAAAAACCACCCTTGGTCTTATCGCCCAGCCACTTACGATCGAGCATTTGCTTGTAGAAATCGGGTAGTGTTAAGTCGCTGCGCTCATCGATGCTGGCGGAGTTGTTGACGACGTGTCCAAGAATGTCCAACCCGACCAGGTCAATCGTCCGGAACGTCGCCGACTTCGGCCATCCCACCGCGTCTCCTGTAAGCGCGTCGACTTCTTCAATTGTCAGGTCCATCTCCTGCATCAGCCTCATGACATTCAGCACTGAGAAGGTTCCGATGCGGTTGCCGATAAAGTTCGGGGTATCCTTCGCGAAAACCACGCCCTTCCCAAGCTGCAATTCGCCGAATTGCGCTATTGCGTCAACGGCTGCGCGGTCTGTTTCCGGCGTCGGGATGAGTTCCAGAAGACGCATGTAACGCGGAGGGTTGAAAAAGTGAGTTCCCAGCCACGATTTTCGAAAATCGTCGGAAAACCCTTTGGCGATCTCGGCAACCGGCAAACCGCTGGTGTTAGTGGTCACGATCGTCCCCGGTTTTCGGATCGCTTCCACTTTCTTTAATAGGTTCCGTTTGATTTCCAGATTTTCGACGACCGCTTCGATGATCCAGTCGACCTCGCTCAGGCGTTTGAGGTCATCTTCAAAGTTGCCGATCGTTACCAGGCGAGCAAGCCCCGGTTCAAAAAAAGCTGCCGGCTTCGATTTTTTTGCCGCTTCCAATCCAGCACTGGCGATCTGGTTGCGTGCGGGTCCTGCCGCGCCGGAGGGAACGATGTCGAGCAAGTAGCTGGGCACTCCGGCATTTGCGAAGTGCGCAGCGATGCGTGCGCCCATAGTTCCGGCGCCCAGAACGGCAACTCGATGAATATGTTTCATGATGAGTAGCGGAGAGTCTTCCTCCGGCCTCGATCTTGTCTGTAGAGGCGAGGCCGGTGGTGATCCTGCTAGGGAAGTCTATCGATTGCCCACTCGTCTTTACCAGCCCGAACCACAACTATCTCGGATTTCTGAGGGTGCTCGGGTGTAGTGGCGCCCGAATGGACAGGGAAGAGCGTGACAGGAAAGATGTAATGCCCGGTTTTCGTTTTCTTCCCACGAGCGATTTCGTAAGCGGCATCGGTGCCCGAGGAGAAGAATGCTTCCATTCGGTCTTCGGAACTGTGCTGTTTGGCGTCGTCTGTCAGCATCAGCAGGCCGGTTTCGTGGTCCTGATTCTGCCAGGCTTGCAGAAAGCGATTGGCAGCGGCCAGCGCGGAAACATAGCCAGGATCTGAATGCGCCGCACCAGCGCGCGTCGCAGTCGTACGGCTCGCGAAGGAAAGCGAGGCCTTGCTCTTCGTCCCCGCAGTCACCGACAAGACTGCAACACAAATAAAAACCAGCAGAGGGAAGGCAGGAAGTCTTCGTACCAACCAGACGGCCTGTTGCAGGCGCAGTCCTGCCGGCGCCCGCAGCTTTACAGATTCAAAATTCACCGATTAATTATCCGGGAAAACGGGCCGTGTTCCAAGACACCATCAAGGTACCCTTAGCCGAGGTTCTGTCGTGCTAATGCTATGAAATTAGCTTAGCAAGAAGGAACGCCGCGGTGGCTGCTAATCCGCCGATAATCACTGTCTGCAATGCACTGCGGACTGGGCCGGTCCCAGTGTAACGGCCTTTCAGATAGCCAAAAATGGCAAGGGCCGCCAGAGTTACAGCCGCCGAATACACCAACCCGTGTACCGCGTTAGCCTGCAGAATGTAGGGAGAAAGCGGGATCAAGCCGCCCGCGATATAAGAGGCGGCGATTGTAGCTGCGCTGGTCAACGCGCGACGCGGATCCGGCTCTTCCAGCCCGAGTTCGAACCGCATCATGAAATCGACCCAGGCTTGCGGACGCCGGCTGAGCGCCTCCACCACAGGCGTACTCTCCTGTTCGGTCATCCCATAGGAATGGAAAACCCGCGCAACTTCCGCCATTTCCTCTTCGGGAATTTCCTTGATCTCGCGGTATTCGCGCGCCCGCTCCTGTTCGTAGTGTTCAGCGTCGCCTCGCGCCGCGAGGTAACCGCCCAGTCCCATGGCTATGGATCCCGCCGCAATTTCGGCCAGCCCCCCGATTACGATGAGTCGCGTGTTCTGCACTGCCCCCGAAAGTCCGGCGGCGAGCGCGAAGGGGACGGTAAGGCCGTCCGCCATTCCAATGACCACGTCCCGAACAACATTAGTGGCCATGAAGTGCGCCTCGACGTGTTCGGCATGCGCCATGCTTTAAACCTCGGAATGGGATTTCAGATACTGCTGCGCCCGTTTCACCATATCGCGCTCTCCACGATAGGCCAGCCTGCGCGGAGCTTCTTCCAGTGGAATCCACGACGCGCGCTTTACTTCGATCCGCATTGCCGGGCTCACGTCGTCGATTTCGCCTGACTGGTATTTCGCGAGAAAAAAGGAAACGATCTTGAAAACGCGTTCTCCATCGCCCCAGGAACGTACATACACATACTTTATGTCGCCTAGTTTTGTGACCATGGTTGCGACCAACCCGGTCTCTTCGTGGACCTCCCGCAGGGCGGTCTGTTCGGCCTTTTCTCCGGGATCTACCAGACCCTTGGGGAGAGCCAGTACGGACTTTGGGGAGGCTTTCCGGACGGAACGCCCCGACCCCGGCCTCGTTTTGGGGCTCAATGACGGCCACATTCCAGGCCTCGCTGACCCTCTGCACTACCACTCCTCCAGCGGAAATTTCCCGAACCATGGCCCCCAAGTTATCAGGATTGCGGGAGTTAGTCACCGGAGTCGCTCTGCGCCCCGTTAGTAACCGTCACCCCCTGACCGTGGTGTCTGGAACGCCCGCCCTGGAGCTGGCATCTTAATAGGTAGCCGGGTTGCTGAGTGCGGGGAGAATCGAGGGTCCCGTGAAGAGTTTGGGAAGGATCATCCGTTCCGTCCAGGCTTTCGGGCGCGGGTTGTCGGGCACCTCCGGGCAAGAGCAAGTTCAGAACTATCCCGCAATTGGCGTGGCGCTGGGCGGCGGCTTTGCCCGCGGCGTCGCTCACATTGGCGTTCTTAAGGTCCTCGAAGAAGAGAATATCCCTATCAGTCTGATCGCCGGCACCAGTGTCGGTGCGCTGGTTGGCGCTGCTTATTGCAGCGGTGTCACCATCCCCGAGCTCGAGGAAATGGCCGCGAGGGTGCGTTTCAAAGATTTTGCCTGCTGGACATTATCGCGTTACGGATTCGCCAGCAACGAGCGCATGATCAAGTTTCTTAGCAGCGTTCTGAAGGTCAAGACATTCGAAGAATTGCAGATTCCTCTAGCTGTCACGGCGACGGATTTTTCTACCGGCGCGGGTGTTGTGTTTCACTCCGGTCCTCTGGTCGATCCCGTGCGTGCGAGTTGCGCCTACCCTGGTATGTTCCTTCCGGTAAAAATTCGCGGACGTCTCCTGGTGGATGGAATGCTGGCGTATGCCGTGCCCACAGCCCCATTGCGAGACATGGGCGCGCAGAAAGTATTGGCGGTGCATCTTAAGGGAAGCTGGACCAATCCCGATCTCGGTCCTCGACATCTGTTCGACGTTATCGGTCAGTGTTTCGCGATCGCTCAGGAAATGAACTGCAATGTATGGAAGGCGGCCGCGGACTTGGTCATCGATCCCGACGTTAACGGCTATAAATACGATGATTTTGCGCGCAGCACCGATCTGATACGCGCCGGCGAAATCGCCACCCGGGCCGCTCTTCCGGAAATCCGAAAGTGGTTGGTCCAGGCCGAACCGAGCAGAAATCTGCTGCCGGCACCGACAACCCACCCAGCAGTCATCGCAGCCAAATAATTAAAAACTGAGAATGAATGAGAAGAGGCTGGAGGACGGGCGTACCGCCCATCTAGCCAGCGAGGACGCCCGGCCTCCACGTTAAGACTGAACCACTAAAAGCAGCCACTACCACCGACCACTGCTACTTCATCACTCCGCGCGATGCAATTCCGATATTGTCTCGTGACGTGTTCTTGACCAGATACATCATCTCGTCAGCCTGGCGAATGATCTCGCGGGGCGACTTCGCGTCGTGCGGATACGTAGCCACGCCGATGGAGGCGCGTACGTTCAAGTTAAGCCCCTCTTCCTGGCAGAACATGCTGGTGCGAAGATTATCCCGCACGCGCCGCGCGACAACCAGTGCGGCGTCTTTGCCTGTTTGCGGCAAGAGGATTACAAATTCGTCGCCGCCATAGCGAAAGGCGTAATCAATCAGGCGGAGTTGCGCCTTGATAAGATAGCCGATCTCCATCAGCAACTTGCTTCCGATCAGATGTCCGTGCGTATCGTTGACTTGCTTGAAGTGATCAAGGTCGATGAACAAAACCGTGAACTCGTACCCGTAGCGTGACGAGCGGTAGACCTCAGCCTCAAGAGTCTTGTACAGATGCCGCGCATTGTAGAGACCGGTGCAATCGTCAGTGATAGTCAGTTCCTGGATCTTTTCCACCGACCGTGCATTTTCAATGGCGATGGCGGCATAGTCACAAATCGATTGCAGAAAAAATGATTCCTGATCGGTGAAGTGTTCCATCTTTACGTTGACCAGCTGAATCACGCCCAGAACGCGAAGTTTCGAGCGCAGGGGTACGCAAATGATGGATCGAGTCTCCCACTTGGTCATCTCGTCGATGCGCTTGGCGAACCGTGGATCGGTATAAACATCCGGCACCACCACCCGCTCCCCGTGCTTGGCAACCCATCCGGCGATTCCTTCGCCCACCTTCAGCCGGACGTTTTTTAGTGCCTCGGCTGCCTTGCCCACGACAATCGCGAAGTAAAGTTCTTCACGTTCCTCATCCACCATCAGCAAGGACCAGTTGTCAGGCTTGAAATACTCAGCCATCTTTTCCATGATGGTTTGAAGAATGGAATCGAGATCAAGCGAGGACGTCAGCGCCTTGGCCACATCATGAAAAATGCTTAATTCTTGAACCTTGCGGTCGACGGCGGTGGTGGCCTTGGTCATGGACGGTGCGTCCTCAATGCCGCAGGAAGTATTTGAAATTATATGCAACAGCGGAAAGCAGGGGCAATCAACCTTAGTAACCAGAACCCTTAACGCCACGTAGCGTACGCTGGGACAATCCGGTAAGCCGACAGGTAACCAACCTCGTTTAACACTCCGGTTCTCCCGCGATCCAAAAAACTGGCTCTGTCATCGCACGATTAACATATAGTTATGTAGGGACTTAACAGGAAATGCCCGGACGGAAGAGGGCCGAATTGCAGGGTCAAGGTCTCAAATCGCGGAAACCTGGCTCCCCGGCTGGGAATCTTCTTTTCAGGATGCGTGTGAAGCGGCAGGAGACAGGTCCGTGGAATCATTAGGGGCGCGTCTGAAGCGGGAACGGGAACAGCGGAAGATCACGCTGGATGAAATCTCCCTGTCCACGAAGATTGGTACCCGCTTCCTGATCGCGATCGAGGAAGAGCATTTCGACCAGCTCCCCGGCGGGATTTTCAACAAAGGTTTCGTGAAGGCCTATGCTCGCTCCGTCGGGGTCAACGAGGCCGAGGCAGTTGCCGAGTACGAACTCGCTACTACCCCCGTTACGCCTGAAATTCAATCTGACACGACACTCGCGGCGATCGCGGCCTCGGCTACCACGCCCTCTGGCTTCCCGAATGAGGATCCGGGTGATGGCGGCCTTTCGCGTGTCCCTTGGGAGTGGTTCGCGATTGCGCTGCTGGTAATTGCCTTTGGCTTTGCGATTTGGGGCTTTTACTCACGCGAAAACAGGGTAATGCGGCCGGCCAGTAATAGTCTCGCCGTGCCACCACCTGCGAAAACGTCAACCGGCCAGGACACTGAACCTCCTGCCGCTTCCGCCTCGCCAGTATCTGAGGTCAGTAACGCTAGTCCACAGGGCGCGGAGGCAAAGCCCCCGGCGGGCGAAATTCAGGGCTCAGCACAAGCGCCCGCGTCATCGGATCCGGCGGCGAACCCTGGAGCATTTCTCGTTCAGATCAAGGCGCGAGAGGACTCATGGATCTCAATCAACGCCGACGGACGGGAAATCATGCAGGACACTCTTCATGCTTCGATAGAAAAATCTATTGGAGCGCACGACCAGGTCGTGATCAAGACCGGAAATGCCGGTGCTCTGGACATCTCATTCAACGGCAAAAAGTTGCCACCTCAAGGCAACCACAACGAGGTTAAGACGCTGACCTTCGATCCAAACGGACTGAAGCTCTGAACCCACTCGACTCGCGACTGTTGCCATCCACCGTACGCTCGTTTCCGGTCGCTGCCGATTCCTGCTTCTGGCGCCCCAATCATTGCGTCTGGCGGCCTTCTCTGGTAGTTTTTGATAGGTAGAGAATGTTCATTTATAGGCTGTTTGCGTCCTGACTCCCCCGCCGAACCCTAACGTCGATCTCTCTTGAAGGAGAAGCCGCTTGTCATCCAAAAACCGATATCTTTTTACGTCTGAATCCGTCACCGAGGGCCATCCCGACAAGATCGCCGACCAGATTTCCGACGCCATCCTTGATGCCTGCCTCGCCGAAGATCCGCTCAGCCGGGTTGCCTGCGAAACCTTGACCGCTACCGGCTTGGTTGTTATCGCCGGTGAAATCACCACCAAGGCTTATGTGGATTTTCAGTCCCTGGTCCGCGGCACCATCTCCTCCATCGGATACAACAACGCTCTCTTCGGTTTCGACTCCAACACCTGCGCGGTCATCTCCAGCATCAACAAGCAATCCGGCGACATCGCCATGGGCGTAGATACCGGCGGCGCCGGCGACCAGGGAATGATGTTTGGGTATGCTTGTAATGAGAATGCGGAGTTGATGCCTACGCCGATTTCGCTGGCGCACAAGCTCTGTTTGAAACTTTCCGAAATGCGGAAGAATGGCCGGCTGCCTTATCTGCGGCCGGATGGCAAGTCGCAGGTTACGGTGGAATATGACAAGAACCACAAACCGATCCGGGTGGATGCGGTTGTGATTTCTACTCAGCATGCCGAGAACGTCACCAACGATGAACTACGCGGCGATATTCTGAAGCATGTGATTCAGTCCACGATCCCGGCCCACCTGCTCGATCAAGATACCAAGTACCACATCAATCCCACGGGACGTTTCGTGATCGGCGGTCCTATGGGGGACACCGGTCTGACCGGGCGCAAGATCATCGTCGACACCTATGGCGGGATGGGACGTCACGGCGGCGGAGCGTTCAGCGGCAAGGACCCGACCAAGGTGGACCGCTCGGCGGCGTACATGGCGCGGCACATCGCGAAGAACATCGTCGCAGCGGGGCTGGCGGACCGTATCGAGGTGCAGCTTGCCTATGCGATCGGCGTCGCTGATCCGGTGAGCATTCTCGTAGATACGTTCGGCACCAGCAAAGTGGATCCCGATACGCTTCCGGACCTGGTACGGGCTAATTTCAAACTCACGCCGAAGGGGATTATCGAATCGCTGAAGTTGCGGCGTCCCATTTATTGCAAGACCGCGGCCTACGGACACTTTGGCCGGAACGATCCTGACTTTACCTGGGAGGCAACGGACAAGGCCGCCAAACTGGCGAGCGACGCCGGGCTGCGCGAGCCGGTCGCACAGGGTGTCAGCAAATAATTCTTGTAACCACAAAGGACACGAAGGTGCACGAAGGAAGCCCGGAGCTTGATTTCCTTGGTGTTACTTTGTGTCTTAGTGGTTCAATTAAAGTTCAATAAACGCGAGCTACAGGAGAAGTATGGCAACCACACCAACGCAAGTGACTTGTGATGTGAAGAACCTGGATTTCGCCGATCTTGGCAAGAAGCGGATCGACTGGGCCAACCAGTCGATGAAGGTTCTGCAGATCATCCGCAAGGAATTCATCAAGAACCAGCCGTTGAAGGGCATCCGAATCTCAGCCTGCCTGCATGTAACCGCCGAGACTGCGAATCTTGCGATCTGCCTGCGCGATGGCGGCGCAGATGTAGTGCTGTGCGCCTCGAATCCGTTGTCCACGCAGGATGACGTGGCTGCCAGCCTGGTGCGCGACCACAATATTCCGGTCTTTGCCATCAAGGGCGAGGACAACGATACGTATTACAGCCACATCCTGGCGGCCATCGATCACAAGCCGCAGATCACGATGGATGACGGCGCCGACCTGGTAACCCTGCTGCACACCAAACGCCAGGACGCACTCGAATTTGTAATCGGAGGCACCGAGGAAACTACCACGGGCGTTATTCGTTTGCGCGCGATGGCCAAAGAAGGCGTGCTGCGGTTCCCGATCGTTGCGGTGAACGATGCGGATACCAAGCATCTGTTCGACAACCGCTACGGCACCGGGCAGTCCACGATTGACGGCATCATTCGCGCAACCAACTATCTTCTGGCGGGATCGAAATTCGTCGTCGCCGGTTACGGCTGGTGCGGACGTGGTTTGGCGAGCCGGGCTCGCGGGGCGGGAGCGGAAGTGATCGTCACCGAAGTCGATCCCACGAAAGCGCTGGAAGCACACATGGACGGTTTCCGCGTGATGTCGATGACCGAAGCGGCCAAACTCGGGGATGTGTTCTGCACGGTCACCGGCAACAAAAGCGTGCTGACCAAAGAGCACTTTGACCTGATGAAAGATGGCGCGATCATCTCCAACTCAGGACACTTCAACGTTGAGATCGATATTGTGGCGCTGGAAAAGATGTCGTCTTCGAAGCGCACCACGCGCGTCTCAGTGGAAGAGTATTCGCTTCGCGACGGCCGCAAGATCAACCTGCTGGGCGAAGGCCGCCTGATCAACCTGGCCGCCGCCGAAGGCCATCCGCCGTCGGTAATGGACATGAGCTTCGCCGACCAGGCACTCTCTGTCGACTACATGGTCAAGAACTACAAGACCCTGGAGAAGCGGGTCTACAAAGTTCCCGAAGATCTCGACAAGCGCGTAGCCAAGCTGAAGCTGGAGTCAGTCGGCATCAAGATCGACAAACTCACACCAGAGCAGGAAGAGTATTTGGCGGGCTGGAGCGAAGGAACTTAGGAGCGGCCGTTGGTCGTTAGCCGTTGGTCGTTGGCTAAACAGGGGCGGCGCAAGCCGCCCTTTTGCTTTCCCCACCCGATGTTTTCTCTCACTCTTTTTTCTCCTATCAAGTCTCTCCATTCTTCATCCCCTTTCGCTCTTAACTTTCAGGCCAAGTTGCTCGGCACATAGGCGACCATCCTGCTAGTTCAGTTGTAAAAAGATTGTCAACAACTGGGTAGAGGACTGAATCCGCCTCGTAGTGGGAGTAATCTTATTGACATTGCCCTGTGTTGAGGGGACTTGGAGCTGAGATGATTCGACTGGAAGCCGGCCGGGATTCAGTTCTTCAACGCGACCTGGGTTTTTCGGCCTTGGGTGTTGCCTATACGGGGAGGCCGATGGAACGCATCCTGGTGGTGGAAGATGATCGGGCGGTGCAGAAGGCGCTGAAACGCCTGTTCGAGGCCGAGGGATTTGCCGTCCAGATCAGCGGGGATGGGAAGTCGGCGCTGGAGGCGTATAAGGCGACGGCACCAGCGGCGGTGGTGCTGGATCTTCGATTGCCAGCTATGTCCGGGCGGGACGTTTGCCGCGAGCTCAAGCAACACGCTCCAGCGCTTCCCGTGATCGTCCTCAGCGCGGCTAGTGATGTCGCCGATAAAGTTTTGTTGCTGGAGCTGGGTGCCGACGATTATGTGACCAAGCCTTTCAGTCCGCGTGAACTGCTGGCGCGGGTGCGGGCGGCATTACGGCGGACGGCGCGCACGGGGTCGAGCGATGTCATCGCATTCGGGGGAATTACGGCCGACTTCCACAAGATGGAAGTGATTCGCAATGGCGAACCTGTCCAACTGACGGCACAGGAAATCAAGACGCTCAAATTCATGGCGCAAAATGCGGAGCGGGTGATTTCGCGCGATGAATTGCTGAACGAAGTGTGGGGCTACCAGAATTATCCCTCCACGCGGACGGTGGACAACCACATTCTGAAGCTGCGGCAGAAGCTGGAGAAAGACCCTGGCAATCCGGTACACTTTCGCACGGTCCACGGCATGGGCTATAAGTTCGTGCCGTAAACACGATCAGAGAGACAAGAGGACACCGGCTGCGCCGGGAGATGGATATGCTGAAACTTCGGATGCGAACCAAGTTTCTGCTGTCCATGCTGTTGATTACCGCGGGCCTTACCTGCACCAGCCTTCTTCTGGTGCGTTACAGCGTACGAAAACAGGTGAAGCGGGAAATTTTCGCAGACCTGCGAAACTCCGTCGGCACCTTCCAGAACTTTCAACGTGAACGCGAACTGACTCTTACCCATTCGGCTGAACTCCTGGCTGACCTGCCCAACCTGCGGGCGTTGATGACGACCGAGCATGAGGCCACGATTCAGGATGCGTCCAGTGATTTGTGGAGGCTGGCAGGGAGCGATCTGTTTGTCCTCACCGACCGCGCGGGAAGGGTAGTGGCTTTGCATACTTCGTCGCCAGGCCTTACCCGCGAGGTGGCGCAAGAGTCGTTTGCCAACAGCGTCAACGATGAAAGTTCGGGACACTGGTGGTATGGCGGTCAGCATCTCTACGAAGTTTTTCTCAAGCCTATTTATTTCGGGCCGGCGTCGGAAAATCGCTTGCTGGGATTTCTGTCGATTGGGTACGAGATCGACGATCGCGTGGCTGCGCAGGTGAGCCGCATCGCAGCTAGCCAGGTCGCGTTCTACTACGGCGACACGGTAGTCAAGAGTACGCTGAGCCCGATGCAGGAAGCCGAGCTGAACCGGCAACGCGCGGCTCATGCGGCTCTCGGGGCGTCAGGGCCGGAACAGATTCAACTGGGTGAGGAGCGATTTCTTATCACTTCCCTGGAGCTTGCCGGAGCCAAGAATTCATCCGTACGTTTGAATGTTTTGAAATCCTACGATCAGGCGACGGCATTTCTGGACAGTCTGAATCGTTTATTGCTTGCCTTAGGCCTGGCCGCGGTTTTGGGCGGCAGCGCGTTGGTGTTTTTCATTTCGCATACGTTTACGCGTCCCCTGGCCAATCTGGTGGAAGGGGTACGGGCGCTTGAAAAGGGTGACTTTACTTACGCACTGGATGCTCGTGGAGGGGACGAAGCTGCGGAAGTGACCGGGGCGTTCAATCGGATGCGGTCCAGTTTAAGAACGACGCAACAGGAGTTGCTGGAGGCCGAGCGGCTGGCCACGATTGGACGGATGGCGAGTTCGATCTCGCATGATTTGCGGCATTCCCTGGCTGCCATCGTGGCGAATGCGGAATTCCTTTGTGAGAGCAAGTTGTCCTCCGATCAGCGGGAAGAACTCTATCAGGAGATTCGAGGGGCGGTGAACCAGATGACTGATCTCATCGACTCCCTGCTCGAGTTCTCGCGTACCCGCGAATCGCTGCATCCGACGTATGGGAACGTTCGCGACTCGATTGGCCGAATCGTGCAGACGATTCGATTGCATCCCGAATTCCACCAGGTTGCAATCACTGTCAGCCAGGAGGGCAACAGTTCCGGATGGTTCGATGCCAAGAAGCTGGAACGGGCGCTCTTTAACCTCTTGCTCAACGCGTGCGAAGCCGTAACCCCTGCGGCAGGATTTATCGAAATAAAACTGAATGAAGTGAGAAACGGAGTCGAAATCCGGGTAAGCGATACCGGGCGCGGTATTCCGGAATTGATTCGGAACAAGCTATTCGAGCCGTTCGTCAGTCATGGCAAGGAGAACGGAACCGGGCTGGGGCTTACTGTAGTACAGAAAATTGTGCAGGATCATGGCGGTGACGTAGCGGTGGAGAAAACATCGCCCGCTGGAACAGTTTTCCGGCTCCTTCTGCCTCTCGGTATAGCTCCTGACGGAGCCACGGAGAAATGGGAAGAAGGAACGGCGCAGATGCCATTGGCACCGACAGAAAGACCACATCCGGAGTAAGCCAGAAATCCAGGCAGTCGAAGCCGACAGCGTTCATGGTTCAAAATTCCAACATCTTAATGATCAGCAGCTAGAGTGTTCAGTACGCTTTGTTGAAGGTCTTTTTCATTTCAGAATTGTTTTTCGGGAGGCGACTTGTGAGACGACTGAATGGTTTGCCTGGCCGGATGAAGAAGTTCGGCACGATGGGACTGGCTCTGCTTGCGACAAATATTTGCGGGTTGGCGCAAACCCCGGCACCTCAAGCAACGCAACCTGCGGACGCGATGACCACTGCGGTCCAGGAACTTCAGCAAGAAGTGCGTGAATTGCGCAATGCGGTGGTGGAATTGCGGTCGGAAGCCGGGCAATATCGCGCCGAGACGGAGCAGTTGCGCCGCGAATTGGACTCACGCAACACTGGCGCGGCGCCCGAAGTGTCCACGGGCTCCGGTTCTGCGGAGGGGGCAAACCCGACTCCGGAGGCTGGGCCAGATCAACTGGAAAACAGGGTTGCATCGCTGGAAGAATCCTCGCAGTTGCTCAACAGCAAGGTCAACGATCAGTATCAGACGAAAATTGAAGGAGCGTCCAAATACCGGCTACGGCTTTCGGGCATTGTCTTGTTGAATTTATTCGGGAATCACGGATCTGTAGACAACGTGGACTTTCCGACCTGGGCGATTCCGGCAAGTGCGAATCTGCCGACGACGTCGTCGGGCGCCAGTCTGCGGCAGTCTGAGGTTGGGTTGGAAGTGTTCGGTCCACGGTTGGCGGGGGCGAAGACTTCGGGGAACTTGCAGGTAGATTTTTCAGGCGGATTTACAGACTCTCCGGACGGCGTCAATTTCGGGCTGGTGCGCCTGCGCATCGCCACTATGCGGATGGACTGGAACAATACTTCGATCGTGGCCGGACAGGACAACGCTTTCGTTTCGCCGCTATCTCCCACTTCATTCGCCTCGCTGGCCATCCCAGCTTTTGGTTACGCAGGAAATCTCTGGGGATGGATCCCGCAAGTTCGAGTGGAGCACCGCTTCGTTCTTTCGGAGGGGCAGAACATCATGCTCCAGGGTGGAGTGATGGACAATGTCACCGGAGAACTGCCCTCCGCGACCTTCGAACGCGCCGCCCAAGCAGGAGAGAGTTCGGGACAGCCAGCTTACGCAGCGCGAGTGTCATGGACGCGCAGTATTTTCGGATTGCCGCTAACCCTAGGCACAGCGGGTTTCCACAGCCGCCAGAATTGGGGACTCGAACAACCGCGTGGATGGCTGGGCTGGAATGGCGGACTGGAGCGTCCCGCTGGCGAAGCGAGTGAGCCTCACCGGAGAATTTTATCGCGGGCGGGCCATCGGCGGTCTGGGTGGTGGCGTAGGGCGGAGCGTGCTGTTCAGCGATGCCAATCCTAGCGCGCGAGTGCAACCGTTGAATTCGGTGGGAGGGTGGTCGCAACTGAAAGTGAAGGCCACCGATAAGCTGGAGTTTAACGGGGCAATAGGAGTGGATAACCCGTTTGCCGGGGATGTCCGAGGATTCTCTTTAAGCCCGAACTATGTTCCGGGAGCGCTTCTGCAGAACCGGAGTTCGTTGCTGAATTTTATTTACCGGCCACGATCGGATTTGCTTTTTTCGGGTGAGTATCGTCACTTAAGAACATTCGACCTGGATGCTGGGAGCCCGACTGCCGACCAGGTGAACCTGATGATGGGAATTCTGTTTTGATCATGACGACGACTTGTTGCCGCTGGGCGTGTATGTTGCTGCTTTGTGCCGGCATTGCCGGCGCACAGGACGTTACGCTCACGGCTCGGGTTGCACTTACTGTGGCAAGCGAGGGCAAGCCGGCAAAATCGCGTGAGGCAAATAATGTGGTGGTTTGGCTCACTCCGGCCGACCCCGTAGTCAAACCGGCGGCATTTCGATCGATGCAGCCGCCTCGTCTCGTGCAGAAGAACAAAAGCTTCGATCCGCACTTGCTGGTTGTACCGGTCGGATCGGTGGTGGCGTTCCCCAATCACGATCCATTCTTTCATAATGTTTTTTCCCTGTTCGAAGGCAAGCGTTTTGATCTTGGCCTGTACGAAGCGGGAAGCACTCGCGATGTGCACTTTGATAAGCCGGGAATCGCTTACATCTTCTGCAATATCCATCCCGAGATGAGTGCGGTAGTCGTGGCGTTGGATACCCCTTACTACGGAATCTCGGACGCGCGACGGCCAGATCATCATTACGGCGGTGCCTCCAGGAAAGTATGTGCTTCGCGTGTGGCATGAATTGGCTCTCCCGGACACTTTGAAGGCGATGACGCGCGAAGTGACAATCTCGGCTAACAGTTCGACGCTGGGAGTGTTGCATCTGGCGGAAGGCGATCTGCCGACCGGCCACAAGAACCTTTACGGCCTGGAGTATGATTCGCCGGCGCCGGACAGTCCTGTCTACAATCAGCCTCATTGATTGCGTCTCCGAGGCCTCGTAATCTGCGGATCGCTCCATCCTGGCCTGCGAGGTTTCGCCGGCTCGTCGCCCGCGGCCAGGCGGGCTTGGGCTTACAAGAAAATGACAATTCCATGAAATGGTCGTGACAAGTGGATGCCGGGATATTCTTAAGCTTGTTACAACGTGAGCGGGCAGCCGCTGCTGGCCCGTTCAAGAAGTCGGTCCCGGGATCTACTGTTGCGTAGCGAGCAGCCGAGTGGTTGTGTGCGCTTTCCCCCAAGAAAGCCTGGGCCAGCCTGATGGCTGGCCTTTTTTTTGAGTCTGCCGATGCTCAGGCCTTCTTGCCGGAAACTTCGTCGTGTCCGTAGTACTCATACGCCGACATCGGTTTTTCGCCGCCTTTCTTCCATACCCGACCATCTTCCTGGAGCTTGCCAAGCACGCGCGCCATTTCGCGCACATGAATTGCAACCGATCCGCAACATGAACCGATGTAGTTGATTCCGATTTCGCGAGCCCGGAGGGCATAGTCTCCCATTTCCTTGCGCGTGAGTTGAAGCGGATCGAGCCCTAGAGGAAATTCCGGCAAGCTGGTGAAATCGGGCTTGTCCTTCGGCGTGCGATACGCCACCGGCTGGCAGGCGAGATAGCCGGACACGGCTTCGCGCATCTGCTCCATGGCTCCGAGCGTGTGCTCGGGCGGGCGAAGACAATTCATGCCGACGATATCGGCTCCGGCATCGAGCAACGCCTTGGCAGATTCAGCAGCCGACTTGCCTTCGGCGGTCTCGTCCTGATTTTCGAAGCAAATGGTGACCATGACCGGCAGCCCGGTTTTTTTTGCCCGCTCGACGGCGATGAGTGCTTCGCCGACGAAAGAGAAAGTTTCCCCGATGATGAAATCGACGCCTTCATCTACTTGCACTTTCAACTGCTCGTCGAACGTCTTGCGGACTTTGTCAGCGGCGGATGGGCTATTGGGTTCATACATCCAGGTGAGACTCAGATTCCCTGCGACCAGGCATTTATCGCCTGCGACTTCGCGAGCGATTCTGACGGCCGCGCGGTTCAAGTCTTCGAGCTTGTTATCGAGACCGACGGTGGCCAGTTTGTCGCGGCTCGCATAAAACGTCAGGGCTTGCAGGACGTCTGCGCCTGCTTCGCGAAACTCGATGTGCATTTCGCGCAGCGCATCTGGATGAAGCAGCGCAACTTCGGGTGTAAACGGGCCCGCGCGCACCCAGCCGCGTTTCTCCAGTTCAAGCAAGTAACCGCCGTCGCCGAGGACAGGTCCGTCCTGGAGACGTTCGAGAATGCCTTTTTTCTTGGGCATGATGGGCTCCTTTATTCTTGGACTCCTCGTTCTACGCTAACGCATTTCTGACGGAGATCCTTCGCTTCGCTCAGGATGACACCCTATCTTAGGATTACAACCCTTAATCGTCCTTGTATTCGAACTCTGCCTTGATTGGTTTGCCCTCCTGAAAGCGTGTTGGTGAGAATGAGCTGATGTCTACTGTGCTGCCTCGTCCGTCGAGCAAGAGTTCTGACATTACGAGGCCGACGGCAGGGGAAATCTTGAAACCCATGCCGGAGAATCCGGCGCAAGCATACAGTCCGCGCACGTTGGGAATTTCCCCTAACAGCGGCCGTGAGTCCGGGGTCATATCGTAGACTCCGGTGACACCGCGCATGACCTCGGCATTTTCCAGCTTGGGAATACGACGGGATGCCCGGTCGATAATTTCTTCCAGCTCGTGATCAGCCGCGCGCTGCGGAAAGTTGTCGGGGTCGGCGCCACGTTGGCCGTAGAAATCGCCGATCAGGAATTTGTCATGAGCATCGGAGCGGAAGTAGGTTGCGCTGACTGAATCAATGCAGGCGCACCCTCCACCTTTCATATCCGGGGCATTCTTGAGGATGGCGACCTGGTGATATTCGGTTTCGATGGGGAGATCGAGACCTGCCTTCTGAAACAGCGGACGCGTCCAGGGTCCAGTCGCGGCCACCACGACGGGTGCGGAAATTTCGTGCCCGTTTGCCGTAATCCCGCGCACCTTTCCGTCCTCCAGACTAAGTGACGATTCAGTCTTCGGCAGGTAAGCCACTCCAAGATCACGGGCACGAGCAAGGAAGTCGTTGGCCACCCCGGCTCCATCTCCATAACCAGAGTCCGGTTCGTAGGCGGCAAGCTCGACTTCGTCGACCATCCAATCTGGTTCCAGTTCCTTAAGTTCAGCGCGGTCAATCAGTTTTACGTTGGCGCCGAGCCCGCGCTGCATTTCTACATTCTGCTTCAGGCGGTCGCCTTCACCGGGATGAACGATGCGGACAAAACCTGTCTTGCGGAAGTCTCCGTCGCCGCCAACCGCATCCTTCCAGTTCTCAAACATTCGCAAGCTCACCAAGGCAAGTTGCACTTCGGGCGGATAGCTGTAGTGCATGCGAATCAGCGCGGAGGAGCGCCCGCTTCCGCCTTGACCGACGTGGCCTTTGTCTACCACCACGATCTTTCCCGCCTTCCGCTTTGCGAGGTGGAAGGCGATTGCCGTGCCCATTACACCAGCGCCGAGGATCACAATATCCGCCGACCTCGTACCGGAACCGGCTCTCGAGTCGGAGTTCATTTCGCGGAGGCCCCAATTCCGTCCCGAAACTCGGTTTCCCGATCAGGATTCATGCCGCAGTCTCTTTCAGGCGTCCCTTTTTCCAGTCGCGCAAAACCTGGTGGGCGGCATTGTGTCCGGGAGCTCCGGTGACTCCGCCGCCGGGATGAGTTCCGGCGCCGCAAAGATAAAGTCCGTCAATCGGGGTGCGGTACTGGGACCATCCGGAAACCGGGCGCATGAAAAAAAGCTGTTCAAGGCGTAGGTCCCCGTGAAAAATATTGCCTTCGGTCAATCCGTACGTGCGTTCCAGATCGAGCGGAGTGAGTACTTGTCTTGCCTCAACCGCGTTGGGAACGTTGGGAGCGTATTCGGCAATCTTTTTGATCACGCGGTCCCCGAGCAATTCGCGGTTGTCATCCCAGTTTCCGTCGCGCAGATGATAGGGAACGTATTGCACGAAGCAGGTCAGGATGTGCTTGCCCGCAGGCGCGAGCGACGCATCAGCGTTGGACGAAACCACACAATCTACCCACAGTTCTTCGGGAATATCGCCGAACTTTGCGATGTCGTAGCAACGCTCTGCAAACGCCAGCGACGGAACCAGAGTGTAGAAGGTTCGCTCCAGCGGAGAAGCGTCCGGTGAAGTTCCCGTAAAGCGTGGCTCTTCATTGAGGACGAGATTGACCTTGGCACAGGGACCTTCCATCTTTATGCCGCGGATAGAATGCAAGAATTCGTTCGGCAATTCCGACGCTGCAACCAGTTTCAGGAAGGTGCGTTTCGGATCAGCGTTGGACAGGACGATGCGGGCGCGAATCTCGGTGCCATCCTCCAGGACGATGCCGCGCGCCCGGCCATCACGAACGTTAATGTGGGCAACCGGAGCCGACGTCCGAATTTCTACTCCCAGTTTCTGTCCGGATGCTGCCAGCGCCTGTGTGATTGCTCCCATGCCGCCCATGACATGTCCGTAGAAGCCCTGCAATTCATGCTCGCCGCCGCTGAGGAGATGAAACAAAAGGCCAATCGCCGTGCCCGGCTGATAGGGTCCGCCATGTTTGCCATACACGTTGTTGGCAAGAAACATGGTCTTGATCTTTTCGGATTCGTAATTGTGATCGAGAAATTCTCCCAGGCTTCCTGTCAGGAAAGAAATCAGCTGGGATATCTCGTCGCTCGAAATGCCGCGAAATTTCTTTCCGACGCGAAAAAGATCGGACCATCCGCGCATGCTTCGGGTATCGATCTCCGGCGGCGGTTCCATGAAGAACGGTTGCAGATAGCGCGCGAGTTTTTTAAGCTGGTCGTCCACTTCGACGAATGTTTCCGCGTCCTTCGGGGAAATCTTTTTGAACTCTGCCTGGGCGCGTCCGCGATCCGCCCACCACGGGACGACGTGCCCATCAGGAAAGGGAACCTGAATGGCAGGATCGCAGGGAACCATGCGTAAGCCATAGTCGCGTAGCCGCAAATCGAAAATGACTTCCGGGCGCAACATGCTTGCAATATAAGAAGTGGTGGAAACGCGGCAACCGGGGGCAATTTCTTCGGTGACGCAACAGCCGCCAACGATCTCACGCCGTTCCAGCACGAGAGTGGAAAGTCCGGCTCGCCCAAGATAAGCGGCCGCCGTCAGACCATTGTGACCTCCGCCAACTACGATGGCGTCGTAAATCTTCGTCGGCGAGGTCATTAAGCGTGGGGAGTCTGATTTTACGAGAGCTCTTGCAAGCAATGACCTGCGATCACAACTCTCTATAAAAGACAGCTTACATTACCGTATCCCCTTGAGAAATAGAATTGAAATAAGAGTATGTTTTCTGTACAGTCTTATGACTTGAGGTCAGTCAATGAGTGGAATTGGAAGTAGTGTGGTGTCTCCGCCGCGTTATCGCAGTATGCCGCCCAGGCCGCGGTCGGAAGGTAAGCGCACCAGGATTGTAGACGCAGCAATGCGTCATTTCGCCGAGCAAGGCTACCATGCCGCGACGGGTGGGAGATATCGCCGCGTTGCTTGGCATCGCCAAAGGATCAATCTTCCAGCACTTCGGCAGCAAGGATGGCTTGTTTTTCGAAGTCTACAAGAAAGCGGTGCGCTCGTTTCCCCGATATCTCGACGCTCCAGTTGAGGTCCGGGACGGAGGATTTTTCGAGGTACTGCGTTACTGGCTGGTGCGAACTGAACATCTGGTGCACGAAGATTGGATTCCGTACCGGGTATCGCTGCTCGGTAACTATGGAACCGACCTGACGCTGAAACGGGAGATCAACCGCTTCCTGATCACGGAAGATCCATACGGAACCGTGGCATTTGTGCGTTATGGGTTGCAGCGCGGGGAACTTCTTCACGAGCTTGATCAGGACATGATCGTTTCCATTCTCGATTGGACGATGGAGCGTTTTCAGGATGCTCTGCTTACCGAAGAACTGGATCCTGGATTGTTCCGCCGACAAGGCGATCCGCAGGAGAAGAAAGACGCGCGTATCAATCAATTTCTGGATGTACTGAAGAGGGCCATTGGGGCATGAACGGGAAAACTTCAGTCGAGGAAATTCTTTCCAGGTACGACGACAAAGCCGCATTGGCGGATGCTTCGACCATCCCCGCGCCCTGGTACGTTGATGCACGGATTGCGGAACTCGAAGCGGCGACGGTTTTCAGCAAAACGTGGCAGATGGTAGGGCGAGTCGACCAGGTGGAAAAGCCGGGCCAGTTTGTTACCGCCAGCATTGCCGGAGAACCGGTCGTAGTAGTGCGGGGAAATGACTCGGTGTTGCGTGGCTTCTACAATGTATGCCGCCACCATGCCGCGGCGGTCGTGACAGAGCCTTGCGGGCAGGCGGCGATTCTGCATTGTCCTTATCACGGCTGGAACTACGGGCTGGACGGGTCGTTGAAGGGCATGCCGGAATTCGACGGAGTGAAGAATTTCGAGCGCGCCAAGAATGGGCTGATCCCAATTAAAGCGGAGACTTGGGAGAAATTTGTGTTTGTAAATCTCGATCCGCAGGCGGAACCACTGGCGCAATTTCTTGGCGGCCTGATCAAGCGTGTGGCACCGCTTGGGGTCAGCAAGCTGAATTACTTCGACAGCCGCACTTACGATATCCACTGCAACTGGAAAGTATTCGTAGACAACTACCTTGACGGCGGATATCACGTTCCGCACCTGCACAAAGGGCTGAGTTCCGTGCTCGATTACAAGGAGTACACAATCGAGAACGAAGACCGTTACTGCCTGCAATCAAGCCCGATGGTGGCGGGGAAGGAAGATGCCGCTACGGCCACGACGCGACAAGGCGATCGCGCATGGTACTTCTGGCAGCATCCCAACCTGATGATCAACTGTTACGAAGGCTACATGGATACGAACCTGGTGTTGCCGATCGACGTGGACCATTGCCGGGTGATCTTCGATTTCTACTTCGGAGATGTGAGCGATGCGCGGCGTGAATACAACGAACAGAGCGTGGCCGTGGGAGCCCGAGTGCAAGACGAAGATCTGGGAATTTGCGAAGCGGTTCAGCGGGGTTTGAAGTCGCGCGCTTATGGCGCAGGCAGGTTGTCGGTAAGGCGCGAGGCCGGCGAACATCTGTTTCACCGGCTTTTGGCGGCAGACCTGAAGAGTAGCGCCGGTACAACGGCGATCGCGGCGGATTGAAAATCTGTAATCCAAATCTCAAATCTACAACTGAATCTGCATCTTGAATTTCTGTCCAACAGAACCAGGGATTGAGGTGAAACAGTGAAAAGGGCTCTCGCATTAGTGCTGGGGTTGTGGCTGTCGTGTGCCGCGGGTGTGGCTGCACAAGTAACTGCAATCAAGGCCGGGCGGCTGGTTGATCCCCAGGCCGGCACGGTGCTCAACGATCAGATCATTCTCATCCGCGACAACAAGATTGAAAATGTCGGGAAGGGGATCGTGATTCCGGCCGACGCCAAAATCATTGATCTATCCCAGATGACGGTATTGCCCGGGCTTATCGATTGCCACACGCATCTCGCGGATGTCTTTGACGAGAATGGCGATCCCCTGGCTCTCCTGAAGAAAACCTCAGCGGCGGTTGCGTATGAATCTGTTCCCAATGCGCGCACGTTTCTCAGGGAAGGCTTCACTACTGTCCGCGACGTCGGTGTTTACCGGGCGCTGAATGATGTTGCGATGCGGGACGCGATCGCGCAGGGCTTCATTGAAGGTCCCCGGATGTATGTCGCGGGGGCCTACCTGACCATTACCGGCGGCGCCGGCGGCATGACCGGAGTAGCGCCCGACGTCACGCTGCCCTGGGACCTTCACTTTGGAGAGGCGAACAGCCCCTGGGAAGTACGACAGAAGATCCGCCTGCTGGTGCAAAACGGCGCAGACCACATCAAGGTTCTTTCGAGTGGAGCGGTACTGACGCACGGCAGCAATCCCAAATCGCAAGAGTTCACGATGGAAGAGTTGCAGGCCGCGGTGGACGAAGCCAGCCATTTTGGCCTGCGAGTGGAGTCACACGCGCATTCTCCGGAGGGAATCAAGAATGCGATCCGGGCAGGTGTTGCCTCGGTGGAACATGCCACGATGATCGACGACGAGGGCATTGCGCTTGCGAAGCAGCACGGCACCTACCTGGACATGGATATCTACGACGAGGAGTGCATCCAGGAGGCGGGCAGAATGGGGAAAATCCCCAAGGATTTTCTGGAGCATGATGCAGCGCTGGGAAAAATTCAGCGCGATAATTTCGGCAAGGCGGTAAAGGCTGGAGTGAAAATGTCGTTCGGCACTGACGCGGGCGTATGTCCGTATGACAGGAGCGTGAACCAGTTTGCCTTTATGGTGAGATACGGGATGACTCCGATGCAGGCGATCCAGGCTGCTACGACAAACGCAGCTGATTTACTGGGACACTCTGACGTTGTAGGCGACATCAAGCCTGGCAGGTATGCAGACGTGATCGCGGTGACTCGGCGATCCGTTGAAGGACATCAGCGTGCTGGAGCACGTGCAGTTCGTGATGAAGGATGGAAAAGTCTACAAGCAATAATTTTGGGTGGCGCCCGATGTTTGGCTAGAGGCCGTTGCTATCCAGCCGGTGGGAACCGGCTTGCTACTGGTGGTCTCGTGGAATTATTTCTTCCCAGTTTTTTTGTCTTATGAGTTTTCCGTCTCTGAGTAGCTCACGAGTGTACTTGTAGTAGAAGTTCTTCTGGTCGGTAGTGATGGAAAGATGTCCGCGCCATCTTAACTCGCGTCCCTTGAGCGCGTAGATGCTTTCGACTTCGCCTCGAACCGTGCTCACTTCGGGATGAGCATCATCGACATCGTAAGTCAAAGACTCAAAGTCGTTTTCTTTTCCCCACGGATAGGTCGTCTCCGACTTTCCTCTCCAGTGCACGGTAGCTTTCTGGTTCGCTTCGTCGCGCTCCAGGGTCCATTCCCCAGGCCAGGGATAGCCGATGCTGGTAATGTCGGTGCGCTCCTCAGAAGGTTGTGGAGCGCCGAACGCCGGAGCTGTAGTACCTTTCACGGGAACGACTGGCAGAACCAATCTCGATCCAGAGCCGGCATTTTCTCCGAGCTCGAGCGATGTGGTCATGGAATAAGGCGTTGGCAGGATCATCGGCCACAGTGCGTTCGAAATGGCGAGGCGAATACGATGTCCTCTCGGGAATACCCACGAAGTGAGATGCATCGGAATGTCGAGCGAATATGTCTTACCCGGTTCGAGATCGCGAGGATCTGTCATCGAATCATGTTGCGCGCCGTTCAGTCCGGCGCCGGTGATTTGCGTCACGGTTCCATCCGGAGCGACGTCCGAGAGTCGCGCGAACCAGTCCGCCAATGGTGCTGTGGCTGAGGCGTGGAGCAGAGCGCGCGGCCTGCCCAGAATCGCAAGCTCTTCTTTTAACGGCGCGGAGTCGTATACCAGGCTGAATGCATCCACGGGCCGCGGATCGCTGAGCAGTTCGCCCCACCAAAATCCCGCTTCGACTCCAACCGACGGAATGTATTTGAGCTGGTGAACGTCGTGTTCCGGAGCGGCTTCCGATAGTGTGTGGTTCGCTTGCGGAAAGAAGACGGTTTCGCGCACATCACGCGGCGGCCAAGTGTCTTCGCGACGCCACTCCCCCGGAACGTTTTCCAGATTCGGGTCCGGTGGGTGCCAGTGCTGCATGTAGATGACCAGCTTCGGATCCTGAAGCACACCGGTATCTCGCCCCTTGAGCCAGTAATCCCACCACCGGACAGCCTCATCCCGCCACTCGATCTTCGGGCCAGGAACCGCCTGGTTTGGATAGGTGTGGTTCCACGGACCGATGATCGCTTTCAGTGGCGCCCTGGTTTGCTGGAGCATGTCAGTGACACTGTCGCGATAACCATCCAGCAGACCACCGATAAGAAAACAGGGAATCTTGATTTCACTATAAGGGCGAACTGGACTGCGCCAAAAGGCACCGTCACGCTGATGCTTGAGATAAAGAAGCGACCAGGGCGCAGATTCGAAGCGCGGACCCAGAGTTTTTTCGTCAAGGGTATATTCGGGAGCGCCGGTCATGCCGAGCGCCAGATCCATGTTCAACTCGAACTCATCGACGTGCGCCATCCCATCCATGTAATGGACGTCATCGTGGAAGAGTTCGGAGGTGGCATCGACCGCAATGATGGCTTTGAGTTCAGGCGGGTGGCGCATCGCCATCTGCAATGAATTGAAACCGCTCCAGGAGATGCCCATCATCCCAACGTTGCCGTTGGACCAGGGCTGGTGCGCCAGCCAGGTAATGATCTGCAATGCGTCGAGTTGCTCCCGTTCCGAGTACTCGCGATCCGGAGGGACGCCCTCGCTGCTTCCGAAGCCGCGGATATCGACGCGGGCGCCCACGTATCCGCGCCGTGCGAAATATGAGAACAGCGAGTAGTCCCCCTCGGCGCTGCCGTCGTCCTTTCGATACGGGTGATACTCCAAAATTGCGGGAAATTTCGCCGCCGCCTTGGCTCCATCCGGCAAATACAGCCGGACAGCAAGATGGACGCCGTCTTTCATCGGAATCCAGGTGTCTTCCATGCGCACGGTGTACGTGGGCTGTGAGGGAGGATCGAGGGCCGGCGCCGTCGTGATCGCCATCAATATAGGCAGAACGATGAGAACCAGTGGGGAAACTTGGAAATGAAATCGCATGATTCGGATTCGCCGATCAGGCGTTCATGATTCGTACGCGTTTATGATTCGTACCAGCGGAAGCCGTGACGCTGCTCCTGCTCTACCTGCTTCATCAAAGTCAGGGTTCGGCTGCGGCGGTGATTGGCACAAGCGACCACGATCACGTTGAACAGAGCCATGGGGGCGACGTAGGAAGATCCAAAAGAAGGAGTTTCGATGGATGTGAGAAATGATTCATGCGCAAACTGGCCGATGGGAGAAACCAGCGTATTCGTAATTCCCACGCAATACGCGCCGTTTTCGCGAGCCTGGCGCAGCCCTTCCACAGTTTGGCGCAAACCCCGTCCATAACTGACTGCGATTACCAGGTCGCGCTTTCCAAGCAGACGAACTTTGTGAACTACTTCGGCAGGTGAGATCGCACTGCTGACCGGAAGTCCCAAAATAATGAGCAGGTGCTCCAGGAACTTCACCAAGTTGGCAGCCAGATCGCCGCCGAGAAGAAGCACATGCTGGGCCGAGTAGAGGCGCCGAACCAGTGCCGCGATCCGTTTCGGGTCCAGGCTCTGAACAAGACGGTTCATATTCTTTACGTCCTGCTCGAGCGATGCGCGTGTCTGGGCCGACATAGCGGATTTTCCGGTTGGTCCGGTTTGCATCGTTTCCAGCGACGTCGCGTGAGCGATCGACAGCTCATGCACGTAGTGCTGAAATTCGCGGTAGGAAGCGAACTGCATTCCACGAACGATGCGGATCATGGTGGCGGGGTCCGTACCCAGGCGTTGCGCCAAAGCTCGCACGCTGAGAAGCACGAATTCGCGCGGCTGTTCGAATGTGGAACGAATGATGGCTTGCCGTTTTGGACTCAAAAGACTGAGTCGAGCCGAAGGGCTCAGCAACAGTAGTGGACGCGTAGCTTTCCGCCGTTTCTTCATCGGGCACCAAAGCATGTTGGAAAGCAACGTTCTTGTCAACCGCCGCAAAATCATGGGCAGCACAGTTCAGCAAATTCGATTTTCGCACAGTCAACATTTGTTTCTGTTTTGGCGGTGTCCGGGATGGTTATAATGCTGGCGCCACAAAAGATTTTCCGCGGAAGCCAAAATCTTCCGTCAAGGGGATGTGTCATGGATCCGAACTCTGTAGATTCGAAGGCTGTGCTCAACTCCCGCAGCCGAAGGGATTTTCTGACCACCACCGGTTTGCTGGCCGCGGCGGCAGCCGCTACGCCCCGATCCGCCTCAGCCTTGGCCCGCAACGCCCCGTCAGAATCTGGCGAGAAGACGATGTCGCCGCGCGCCATGCGCAAGATTCCAATTGGCGTATTCGATCCGGCGTTCCCCGATCTGTCTACCGACCAGATGATCGAGAAATTTGCCGGCTGGGGCGTGGAGGCGGTGGAGATTGGAACTGGCGGCTATCCGAATTCGGCCCATTGTCCGGTGAAGGAACTGCTGGAAGACGAAGGCAAGGCGCGGGCGTGGAAGAAAAAATTTGAAGATCGTGGCATTCAAGTGGCCACGCTGAGTTGCCACGGCAATCCGGTGTCGCCTGATCCGAACGTGGCCGCGCGTGACGCTGAGACATTCCGGCGCACGGTGCTGCTGGCCGAACGCCTCGGAGTGACCGTCATTGTTGGTTTTTCCGGCTGCCCGGGCGGCAGCCCCGCCGACACGATGCCCAACTGGATCACGTATCGCTGGCCTCCTGAATACGGCAAGATGCTTGACTGGCAGTGGAAAGAAAAGGTGATTCCTTACTGGAAGGAGGCGGCCAAGTTTGCTCGCGAACATGGAATCCACAAGATCGCATTGGAAATGCATCCCAATTTTGTGGTCTATAACCCAATGACGCTGTTGCGCCTTCGGGAAGCTGTAGGCGAAGAAATCGGCGCGAACTGCGACCTTAGCCATCTTTTCTGGCAACAATGTGACGCGGTTGAAGTCATTCGCATGCTTGGCAAGCAAAATGCTATTTTTCACGCGCACATGAAAGACACAACCTTTTACAAGAATAATGTCGATCGATACGGCGTGCTGAATTTTGCTTTCGATAAAAACGATTTGTCACAAGCCTCGGAGACATTTCGCGCCGTCGGGTATGGGCATAGCGCCGGAACCTGGAAAGAGATCATGCGAGCCTACATGGAAGTTGGGTATCAGGGCATATTTAGTGTCGAAAACGAAGACCCAATTCTCTCAGGCGAAGTCGGAGTGGAGCGCGCGCTTTACGTGCTGAAGAATGTGCGGAGCGAGTTGCTGGGAACAGCGTGAGGCGTGCGGGCAGCTCATGCGGACCTCCGTTTTTGCGCTGCCACGACTCGAGTGGCCCGCATTGGCCCACGTTAAGCGTTGACCTTGCTTTCCGCTACGGCGTAAGCTGCCCAAGGTGATCTTTTTTTGGAGTAAGCATGCATAGACGTCAAGCCCTACGGCTCCTCGCCTCGGCTGCGGCGCTTCCCCTGTTATCGCGAGAGGCATTTTCGTTGTTTCAGGAAGTGCACGACCAACTTCCTGCCCAGACGGTACTGAAGACACTCAATCCGCACCAGAACGATACCGTTACCACCATTGCCGAGATCATCATTCCACAAACCAACACTCCCGGCGCTAAAGCAGCGCGGGTCAATGAATTCATCGATCTGATTCTCACCGACTGGTACGACGAAGAAGAAAAATCGACATTCATGACCGGCCTTGCGAACGTTGATGTGCGCACCAGAGAGCTGCATGGCAAAGATTTCATTCAGTGCGGCGAGAAGCAGCAAATCGAGATTTTGGGGGCGTTGGATGACGACATGGCTTCGCGCGCGGAGGATGCAAGGCGCAGGCGCACTCATCCGCCGGAAAAGAATTTTTTCTTCATGATGAAACAGCTGACGTTGGTGGGTTACTACACATCACAGATCGGATTTGAGCAAGAACTGCACGGTGAGATTATTCCATCGCGGCATGCAGGTTGTGCCCCTCTCGAAGAGGAGGCCGCGAAATAGACATGGCGACCAAGGTTTATGACGCAATCGTTATCGGGTCAGGTATCACGGGAGGCTGGGCCGCGAAGGAACTGGGCGAAAAGGGATTGCAAACGCTCGTTCTCGAAGCGGGAAGACCGATTGATCCTGATACCGACTACGCCGAGCATGTGCCCGAATGGGAAGTGAAATACCGCGGCATGGGTGACCGGAAGAAGACGGACGAAGATCAGGCTGTTCAACAAACCTGTGGCGGGATGGACGAATGGAACAGCAAATTTTTCGTCAATGACAAGCAGAACCCCTACGCCACGGAACCAGGAAAACCGTTCCAGTGGATTCGTGGACGACAAGTTGGTGGCCGTTCCATCATCTGGGGACGGCAGTCGTATCGCTGGAGCGATCTTGATTTTGAGGCAAACGTGCGTGAGGGCGTCGGTGTGGATTGGCCGATCCGTTACCAGGAAATCGCGCCCTGGTACGACTACGTAGAAGATTTTATCGGTGTTTCTGGCCAGGCTGAGGGATTGGCGCAACTTCCGGACGGAAAATTCTTGCCGCCGATGGAGCTGAACTGTGCGGAACTAGTCGTCAAAGATGCCATCGCAAAATATTTTCCAGGCGAGCGCATGATGACCATCGGACGGACCGCCATTCTCACGCAGAAGCACAACGGCCGCGCGCCTTGTCATTACTGCGGTCCGTGTGCCCGCGGATGCATTACGCGGTCATACTTCAGCAGTTTGAACTCTACTTTGCCGGCGGCACTGACGACCGGCAAAGTGACGGTGCGTCCGCACAGCGTAGTGCACAGCCTGATGTTTGATGCCAAGACGCGGAAAGTCAGCGGCGTACGAATCATCGATGGACAAACCAAGCAGACCGTAGAGTTTCGCGGGCGAATTGTATTTCTGTGTGCGTCAGCACTGGAGTCGGCTCGGATTCTGTTGAACTCGGCCACGCCGGAATTTCCTGACGGGCTGGCAAATTCCAGTGGAGAACTTGGGCACAATGTAATGGATCATTGCATGGGCGGAGGCGCCAGCGGCCGTATCCCAGGGAACGAAGATCACATCGCCCTTGGAAACCGCCCCAACGGAATTTATGTTCCTCGCTTCCGCAATGTGAAAGAGAAACATCCGTTATTTCTGCGAGGATACGGTTTTCAGGGCAGCGCAGCCCGGCCCAAGTGGGAACGTGGTGTAGAGATGCGCGGCTTTGGCGCGAGCTTCAAGCACACGCTCAGTCGTCCGGGGCCGTGGAGGATGACGTTTTACGGATTCGGCGAGTGCCTTCCGAATCACGAGAACTCCATCGCGATCGACAAAGGGAAAGTCGATGCCTGGGGCATTCCCACCATCAAGATCAAGTGTGCATGGCGTGAAAACGAACGCGCTCTATTGAAGGATATGTCAATCACTGCAGCGGAGATGCTTTCCGCCGCCGGCGCGAGAGACATCGAGCCTATCCTTGAAGATAATGCTCCAGGACTTACCATTCACGAAATGGGAACGGCGCGCATGGGGCGCGATCCAAAGACGTCTGTGCTGAATGCGCATAATCAGGCGCATGACGCCAAGAACCTTTTTCTTACCGATGGCGCCTGCATGGCGTCGTCGTCATGTGTCAACCCGTCGCTTACCTACATGGCCCTAACTGCGCGGGCCTGCGATTATGCTGTCGATCAGATGAAGCGAGGAGAACTTTAAATATGGACCGACGAACTTTTCTGGGCACGATGACTGCAGCAACGGTGTTGGCCAACAAGCTTACCTGGGCGGCTGAAACGCACAAGATCGATAAAGTTGGCATTCAGCTTTATACCCTGCGGGAGGTAATGAAGGACGATTTTGAAGGCAAATTGGCCAAGGTCTCCGAGATCGGATATCGCGAGGTCGAGTTCGCTGGATACGAAGGCCACACTCCTCAGGAAATTCGCGCCATGCTGGACCGGCATCACCTCACCGGTCCGTCGGCGCACGTGCCGTACAAGAGTCTGGGCGATCAGTTTCAGGGTGTTCTTGAAGCGGCGCACATTGTCGGACATGAATATATTGTCAATCCTTATATCGACGACGAGGTTCGCAAGGGCCCAGACGGCTGGAAACGGGCGGCTGAAACTTTCAATCGTGCCGGGGAAGCGAGCCAGAAGGCCGGAATCCAGTTCGCGTATCACAATCACTGGTTCGAGTTCGCCCCAGTGGACGGAAAACTCCCTTACGACATTTTGCTGGAAGAGTGCGATCCGAAGCTGGTGAAGATGGAGATGGACTTGTGCTGGATTTATGTTGGCGGCCAGGATCCGCTGAAGTATTTCAAAAAATACCCCGGACGCTTTCCTCTGGTTCACGTCAAGGATCTGACAAAAATTCCCAAGGTGGATGCCACGGGCGGGGAGAGCTTCGGCGATTCGCTACCGGAGATGACCGACGTAGGAAGCGGGATCCTCGATTGGAAGACCATCTTCAAACAATCGGACAAGGCCGGAATCAAGCATTATTTTGTGGAGCACGATCATCCTAAGGACCCATTCCAAAGTGCGAAAACCAGTTACGAATACCTTTCAACGGTGCGGTTTTAGCAGTTCTCCAATGATCGTGTAGCGCGCTGTTTTCGGGAGAGTTTGATGCCTCAAGTAGTTCGTTCTCCGAAAGTGTATGACGTGTGCATCATCGGATCAGGCGCGGCAGGTGGTACTGCCGCGAAGGTCCTGACCGAAGGCGGCCTGAATGTGGTCATGCTTGAGGCCGGTCCTGCACTGAATCCAGAGAAGGATTTCAAGGAACACGTCTGGCCTTATCAGGTTCCTCACCGCGGCGGCGGTGTTGGCGGCAAACTCAAGCATGAAGTGGGCGACGAATTCATGGCGCCCAACGGCGCATGGGAGATCGAGGGCGAGCCGTACACGTCCGCCCCCGGCTCGAACTTTCACTGGTTCCGGTCGCGCATTGTTGGCGGCCGCACCAATCATTGGGGACGAATTGCATTGCGCTTCGCGCCGGTAGATTTCAGGTCCCGATCAACGGACGGAATGGGCGACGATTGGCCGATCACGTACGAGGATGTTGCTCCGTACTACGACAAGGTCGAATCCTACATCGGGGTGTTCGGAACCAAGGAAAACATTCCCAGCGCTCCGGACGGAGTTTTTCTGCCTCCGCCTCCACCACGGTGCACCGAGACAATCGTCAAAAAAGTATGTGACAAGCTGAATATTCTCTGTGTGCCGTCGCGCCTCGCCATTTTGACCAAGCCTTTGAACGGGCGTGCGGCTTGCCATTATTGCGGACAATGCGGGCGCGGATGCCTTACCGCGTCGAACTTCAGTTCGAGCCAGGTGATGATTCCGCCGGCGCAAGCCACCGGGCGGTTCACTTTGATCACCGGGGCGATGGCTCGGGAAATTGTGGTAGGGAAAGACGGAAAAGCCGAATCGGTTTCCTACATCGACAAGGCTACGCGTTCCGAAAAGCGTGTCTATGCCAAGTCATTTATGGTGGCCGCCAGCGCTTGCGAGTCAGCCCGTTTGTTGCTGAACTCCAAGTCCACGCTGTTTCCCGACGGTTTGGCTAATTCTTCCGGCGTCGTGGGGCGTTATCTCACCGACTCGGTGGGAAGTTCCGCGGGGGGATATTTTCCGCACTTGGAGAAAATGCCGCCGCACAACCACGATGGCGTAGGCGGAATGCACTTGTACATGCCCTGGTGGAAGTTCGACCGGAAAAATGATTTTCTGCGCGGATACCACATCGAGTTCGGCGGCGGACGCGGAATGCCGAGTGTGGGCGAGTTCGATGGAATATGCGCCAAATACGAAGGCTACGGCAGTGCCCTGAAACAGCGATGCCGAAGCACGTACGGTACCTACATCGGTTTCGCTGGACGCGGCGAAATGATTCCCAACGCCAACAGCTATTGCGACCTCGATCCCGAAGTTGTGGATCGATGGGGCATTCCGGTGCTGCGTTTTCACTGGCAATGGAGCGACAACGAGATCAAGATGGCGAAGGATATGCAGGAAACCTTCCGTTCGATTGTAGAAACGGCTGGAGGCAGCTTCGTCAGTGACGCAAAGCCGGACGGTCGCCATCCCTACGGCATTGCCGATGGAGGAGTGATCATTCACGAGCTGGGCACAGCGCGGATGGGAAACAATCCCAAAACTTCGGTGCTGAACAAATACTGCCAGGCGCATGAGGTCAAGAACGTGTTCGTGACCGATGCGGCGGCCTTTGTAACGAATCCGGACAAGAACCCGACGCTGACTATCATGGCCCTCTCGTGGCGGGCTTCGGAATATCTGCTGCAGCAGGCGAAAAGCGGAAGTTTGTAGGCGAGAGAAATATGTCCATCAATTCCATATCACGCCGCGACATTCTTAAATCGTTGGGCATGGGAGCAGTGGCTACTTCCGTGCTGCGAGTGATCCCGCTCAAGGCGGCCGAATATGCGCACCATATGGTGGCAGCAGAAAAAGCCGCCGCTCCGTCGGGCGCCTACACTCCGAAATTTTTCTCTGCCAGGGATTACAAGACTCTTCAGACTCTTTGCCAAACAATCATTCCAGCCGACGCTGAATCCGGAGGCGCTTTGGAAGCAGGCGCGCCGGAGTTCATCGATCTGCTCACCAGTGAAAACCCCAAGTATCAGTTGGGACTCGGCGGCGGCCTGATGTGGCTGGATGGTGAATGTACGGACCGCTACGGAAAGCCTTATATGGAATCTGCACCGGACCAGCAGAAGGAAATTCTCGATCTTATTGCCTATGCCAAAAATGGCGACAAATATCCCAGCTTGCGACCGGGCGTAGAGTTTTTCGTTTTATTGCGGGAACTGACTGCGGACGGATTTTTCACCAGCGAGATCGGAATCAAGTATCTAGGATATGTGGGAAATACTTATCTGCTGAGTTTTAATGGGTGTCCCCCGGTGCCGGAGGGTTAGCCTTGGGGCCTCGAAAGTGCTTTTTGGTGCTAGAGATCCTTCGACTGCGCCTGTTCATCTGCGAGCAAATGAACAGGCTACGCTCAGGATGACAGAATTTCCGCTCAGGATGCCAGCTTCATAAATAGAACTTCGGTTAGATGACTACCCAGGTGTTCGATGCAAGCAGCTCATGCGGTGCCGAATGGATCCTCCAAGGATGGGCTTTGCGGAGTAAATAGCTCCGCTCCGTTCTCCGTAATGTGCATGTCGTCTTCCAGACGCACTCCGAATTCTCCCTTGATGTAAATTCCAGGTTCGTCACTGAATGTCATGCCGCGGCTGAGAAGTGTGGTGTTGCCGCGCACCAGATACGGCCATTCATGTCCATCCATTCCGATCCCGTGACCGACCCTGTGAGTAAAAAATTTGTAGTCGGGACCGAAGCCGGCGTCGGTGATGACCTTGCGTGCGGCTGCATCGACGGCTTGGCACTCAACGCCAGGTCTTGCCGTTTTAAGGGCGGCGGCCTGGGCACGATGCACGATATCAAAAATCTTTTTCATCTTGTCGGAAGGCTTGCCAAAGACGAGAGTGCGGCTGATATCGGATTGATAGCCTTCAACCGGACCGCCGCCATCGATTAATACCAGCGTACCTTCGCGAATGACCTGCGGAACGATTGAGCCGTGGGGGAACGAAGAGTTCTCACCGATGTCGATGTCTACTTCTCCGGGGAAGCCGAGTTGCTCGTTGGCGGCGGTGATGAGCTTCTCCAGTTCGGGCTGCGTCATACCGTCGCGAACAGCCTGCCAGGCCGCCCGATACGCCGTCAAAGTAACCTTGTTCGCCAGACTCATCAGTTCAATTTCATGGTCGCTCTTGACCATGCGGCAGCCCGCGGTCACTGGCGTTCCACTGACGATCTTCAGTTGTGTCGCAGCTTTTGCAATTTCGTTGGCGAACACGAAGCGCACAGTTTCTTCCAGGCCCAGGACGCCGGTTGAGATGCCGCGGTCTTTCAGTCCCGTGGCGAGAAGTTCGTAGGGATTCTCGTCTTCCTGCCAGGTGCGCACGTCGGCGTTCTTGCCTTCCGGCGTTGAGGCGAGTTGTTCCCGCGCCCGGCCTTCTTCAAATGCAGGGCATACACAAAGGGCGCGCCCCTTGGCCGGCAGCACCACGACGAAAAAACGTTCACTTCCCCACCAGTGCACTCCGGCGAAATATTCGAGCGAAGTTCCGTCGGCCAGCAGCAGCGCGTCGAGATTGTTCGCGTGCATCAGTTGCTGCGCCTTTTCCTGTCTCCCGCTTCGTTCATCCGCCGTGATGGGCTTGGCCTGATCCTTCATGGATTTCAGAGCGGCGATCGACGGCGGCAGCGAACAGCCAGTCTCCGCCTCGCCAAGCAACGGAGAAAGGGCGGCTATCCCAGCTCCAACGGTAATGGTGCCGGCCTGCAAAAAACGGCGTCTTGAAAACATGGAACCTCACTGAGTCGACTGGAATAACCGGCAGTCGACTGCGACCCGCCATTATAGGGGGTCTCCCGTTTCCAATTGGCAAGCGGCATTGGAAAAATTGAAAATGACTGGTGATGGAGACCGGATTCCAGTGTGCAGGCTGCGGCGAATGGAACCAGACGACCGTGGACGAGTCCGCCGGGCGAAGTCAGTCGTACGTGGAAGACTGCCAGGTTTGCTGCAAGCCAAATGTCCTTGATGTCAGATACGACACGACCGCACAGGAATTTGTGATCACAGCTCAACTGGAATAGATATAGTAACTGCGAAGGCAAGCCAACTTCTGGAGGAAGGATGAATTCGATGGCCACAGGCTATGGCGCGCACGGAAGGATGGTTGCCCACAACATGGTGACCACGCAATTCGAACTCGATGGATTCCGCGTAGTCCGCACGCTGGGAGTAGTGCGCGGTATTGTGGTGCGCTCGCGTTCCATCTTCGGGACGATTGGCGCGAGCCTGCAAACCATTCTTGGCGGCAACATCACTCTGTTGACGAATCTGTGCGAGAAGACCCGTGCCGAAGCTTTTGACCTGATGCTGCAACACTCGGCGGAACTGGGCGGAAACGCGGTGGTCGGCGCGCGTTACGATGCGACCGAGGTGATGCAGGGCGTGACCGAAGTGCTGGCATACGGTACAGCGGTAGTAGTTGAGCCCAGCCGCTAGTATCCCGCCTGAGCTTGCTTGGGTTGGCGATAACGGGTGAAAACGTGGCCGGGACTAGCTCAGCAACTTTAAAAGCGCCCGCTGACGATATGCGAAAGTTCGCTGCAATTGGTGGCCGATAAAAAGTTTTTCCGCCAGATCTCCCAGCCAGCCAAACCCCACCTCGTATTCGATGACGTCGCGAACGACGGTGCCTGTTACACCCTCTCGTGTTTCCGCATCAAGTTCGTGGCGATGGTGGAAGCTTTTGAATGGGCCTTTCTTTTGCACATCGGCAAAGTGGTGGTTCCATTCGAATTCGGTCACCAGTGCGACCCACTCGGCACGAAGGGGCAGAAAAGGAAGCACGCGAAACGAGGTCACAATTTCTGAGCCGACGCCCGCCAGGGAACTCCGGTCGATGCCCGATTTCACCATCGAAGGATTCGGAGGCGGAACCAATTTCAGTTTCGTCAATTCCGTTCCAGTTTCCGGAGGCATAATGCGAGGAAGGTTGGAGGAATTGGCGAAAAAGAGAAAAACGCGTTCGATCGCAACGGGCACCCATTGCTCGAACTGTACGCGATGCATCATGTAATTCCAGATCAACCTTAACGGCTGGACATCACCGGCGCAATGAGACAGTGGACGACGCGATAAGTTCGCGATAGATTAAGCACTCTCATGTCATCTCTCGTTAATTTCAGAACGTTTCGATTTTTTACTCTCCTGTTTCTCCTCATAGCGATTCTTTGGTCAGGCGCGGCATCGGCTTCCTCCTACCAATACATTCGCATTGGCGCGAAAGCCGACAGCCCGGCCGTTCCCACGGGTGGCACCGCCCTGATGGGCGGTGGCAAAGATCTCGACGATGCCTTTCGCTGGTTGTGCAGCAAAGCGAATGGCGGCGATTTCCTGGTGATACGGGCGATCGGCGATGATGCCTACAACTCCTACGTGAACGGCATCTGCAAGCTGAACTCGGTAGCCACACTGGTGATTCCCGACACGGCCGCAGCCAACGATCCCGCTGTGGTTGATATCATCCGCCACGCGGAAGCAGTATTCATCGCGGGCGGCAACCAGGCGCGCTATGTAAATTTCTGGAAAGGTACAGCAGTGCAGGACACTCTCAATGCCAACATCGCTGGCGGCAGGCCTATCGGAGGCACGAGCGCCGGCCTCGCCGTCCTGGGCCAATTCAGTTATGGGTGCCTGAAGGACAAAGAGGACGACAACGATCTTGCCTCCAAGGACGTGCTACCCAACCCTTATCATGAACGGGTCACCCTGGTCCGCGATTTTCTGAAAGTCCCATATTTGGACAATGTCATCACGGATAGCCACTTCGCCAAGCGAGATCGAATGGGAAGAACGCTGGGGTTTCTCGCGCGGCTGGCGCAGGACGGTTGGTCGAAAAACCCTCGAGACATTGCGATCGATGAGAAGTCGGCGGTTCTGGTTGAACCGGACGGCAAAGCCGTAGTGGTTGGGTCAGGGCGGGGCGCTTATTTTCTGCAGGTTACGGCAGCTCCCGAAGTATGCAAGCCGAATGTTCCACTGACGATCCGCAATATCTCGGCCTACCGGGTTCCGACTGGCGCGCATTTTGATCTGAAGTCATGGACCGGTGACGGTGGGGAAAGCTACTCAATTTCAGTCGAAAACGGAGTCGTGAGCACTACGCGTCAAGGCAATGCTGTGTACTAATGTTTGTTCCCGCGAAACGCTTGTTTCATTTTGGTAATTGACTTCCGCATTCTTCTTTGACAAACTTCCACTCCGGTCTGCATTTAGGGGCGGCAGTCTCAGTAGATGACCAAGAATTTATTTCTTTCCTCCAAGACCGCGGACAATCTCGAGCAGATCGTCCGTCTTGTCGAGGCAGGCAAACTCGAATCCGGGCTGTGATTTGCCACAAGCAGCCCTCCCAACAACGAGTTCCAAAGCGGTCAACGCCACTTCGCCGGAGCGGCGCGATACTCAGCGACAACGAAATGAATGGGGAAAAGCGTATGAAGTCTCTGCGATCTAGGTTGATTCTGGTTCTGGCTGTCGTGACCATGAGCGGTCTTCTTTCCGCGCAAACCTACCAAGGCCGAATTTTGGGCTCAGTGACCGATTCATCCGGAGCCGTGGTTGGTGGCGCGAAGGTGACAATCAAGAACACTGCAACCGGAATCTCCCGCACCTTGACCGCAAACGAAGCGGGAGACTATAACGCGCCGAATCTTGAACCGGGCCCATATTTGGTAACGGCAGAAGCGCCCAGTTTCAAAAGAGCGCAACGGACCGGGCTTCAGCTTGAGGTTGCGAAAGACATTCGTGTGGATATTAAACTGGAACCGGGCGCAGTGAACGAAACGGTGACCGTCTCTGAAGAAGCCCCGATCGTGACTACCACAAACGATGTGCTGGGCGGAACATTTTCCAATAAGGCCATCAATGAGTTGCCGCTGCTTGGGTCGCGACTTTCAGAACCTGGCCATCCTGCAACCTGGAATTCAGCGAACTCCGGGCGGCGGATTTCTGTCATACAACCTCGAACGGAAACCGGCCGGAAGATAACAACTACGTGGTCGATGGACTCGACGATAACGACGCATATTACGGGACGACCGTGATCAACGCGGAAGGCGTGGAAGGCACGCCAGCTACGCATCTTCCCATCGATGCGATTCAGGAATTCAACGTACAATCCAGCCCGGAAGCCGACTACGGCTGGAAGCCCGGTGCCATCATCAACATTGGAATCAAGTCCGGCACCAATTCCTTCCACGGTTCAACTTATTACTTCAACCGGAATAGCGCTTTGGACGCACGCAATTGGTTCAATCCAACCCCGGATACCATCGCTGCGCTCAATTTTCATCAGTTCGGCGCTTCTGCCGGCGGTCCCATTCTAAAAAACAAGCTCTTCGTCTTCGGCAACTATGAAGGGGTGCGCGATGTGGTGGGTAACCCTGGGAGCGTAAACGTTCCAGTTTCCGTCCCGATTGGCGATCCAGACACCAGCATTGCGGATGCGTTTGCCCTGTGTACGACGAACGGGAATTGCAGTGCGACAAGTCAAAAACTTGCAACCTTCCTGCCGTTCAATCCTGGACCGGACAGCAGTCTGAATCTGGATCTGAACAATCGCAACCGCGAGGACAACGGAATTGTGAAGCTGGATTACCACTTGTCCGAGAAAAGCAATCTGGTCGCTACCTATTTCATCGGGGACAGCGTACAGACCGAAGAAGACACGACGGTGGTAAACCCGCTGTTTCTCTCACAGTCGCAGACGCGGGCGCAGGTCATTGGCGGCGGCTGGATATGGACGCCCACCGCGAGCCTCACCAACCAATTCAGGGTCGGATATAACCGTTTCTGGCAACAGGTGGTGCAGGCCGATCACAATAGCGATCCGGCAACCACCTATGGCCTGAACACTGGTGTCACCGATCCGACCAACTTCGGGATGCCGGAAATTCGCATTTCCGGATTTAACCAGCACACATTGGGCGGAAACCAGTCCTGGCCGCTCTACACCACGCCCAATCAGACTCTGCAATTTACCGACAGCGCGACTTATGTCATCGGCAAGCACAATCTTAAATTTGGCGGTGAGTTCCGCACCGGCAGTACCGATAACTTGCGGAACACGTTTGGTTCGGGTGAAATCCGGTTCAGCGACCTGGAAAGCTTCACGACGGGCGACGTGCGCAGCTCCGGTGGCAGTTTCGTATTCGTAGGTAACAGCCGGCGGATTGTGGATCAGAAGTCTTTCGGAGGTTTCATTCAGGACAATTGGCGCATGACGCCGAGATTGACGATTGACGCGGGGCTTCGTTACGACGTCAGCATGCCGATTCACGAACAACATGATCAGCTTGCCAATTTCGATCCGTCGGTTGGCCTGGTTCAAATCGGTCGTGGACTCGATCAGCCTTACCATACCGATTACAACAATTTCGCCCCACGGTTGGGGATCGCGTGGGACCCGCGCGGCACCGGCAACACCGTATTCAGGGTTGGCGGCGGCGTGATTTATGAGATTCCGCATATCTCAGTCTTTATCGGTCAGAACAACACCAACGCGAACGGCATTTCGCTGAATCCTACCGGCGTGCCTGGCGCTCCAGTGGGACCGGGCGGGGGCACGATCGTGGCCGCGACGCTGGAGCCCGATCCTGATGCGATGAGCGCGGCCTGGAAAAGCGGCGCGCCGGTGTTTGGCGACCTCTCGCTCGGCAATGTCTCCTGCACTGCGGACCTGCCATGTCCGGTATTCGGATTGTCGAAAGACTTATCCACGCCCTATATCTTCAATTGGAACGCGAATGTTCAGCAGGCGATGTGGAGGAATGCGGCGTTGACTATTGCCTATGTAGGGAATAAGGGCACTCGGCTTTACAACATTCGCGATATCAACCAGAACATCTTCGCGAATGATACCGCGGGAGATGAGCAGTCCGGCAGGCCATTCGTTGCGCAGTTTCCCACCCTGAGCAACATATATCAATTGGCCAATGGCGCTGACTCGATCTATCACGGACTACAGGTCACACTCCGGCAGAACACCACCAAAGGCTTATATTTCGTAGCCGGATACACATGGGCGCATTCCATCGACACGTCGGGCAGTAACCGCCAGTTCAACATTCAGAACAGCTACGATCCGGCATTCGAACGTTCCAATTCCGATTCAGATATCCGCAACCGGTTCACCTTCGCCCTGACGTACGAACTGCCGGGAAAACACGGCTTCGCCCAGATGCTTGAAGGCTGGCACTTTAACGGCATCTTCACGGCTCAAGGCGGAACGCCGATTTTCTTCTATGACAGTTTTGACGACATCAGCGGCACCGGCGAATTCAACGACCACTGGAACATCAAGGGAGCCCCTTCCAACCTTCACTGGTCGAAAACCACTCCCATCCCATTCATCGATCCGAGCACGTTCACGACGGATGCGGACGACCATGTGATTGGCGGTAATCCGCAATGTATTTCTGCGGCAGGCGGCCAGGCCGCAGTCGATCAGTTGGCTAGAATTTGGATGCTATGTTCAGGGAGGCACGGTTCTGACACCTCCCGCGCCTGGGGCTTTCGGCAACATGCGACGTAATGAAGTCTACGGGCCGGGTTTCGTCAACCTGGACTTCTCGGTCATCAAGGATTTCAAGTTGGGGGAACGCTTCGCTGTGCAACTGAGAGGTGAGTTCTTCAATGTTCTCAACCACCCGAACTTCGCCGATCCGGATCATGATCTGTCGGATGGCTCGTTAGGTACGGTGGGATTGGCGCAATTCACTCCGGACGTATTCGAGTCCAATCCCGTGATTGGGTCGGGCGGCTCCCGGCATATCCAAGTGGGCGCGAAGATAATCTGGTAAGAAGCCCTCTAACCATCAAGCCCCGGCGAAATCCGGGGCTTTTTTGTGCTCGAAACTCGGCACGGCAGACAATTTCCACAAGATTTCCACCGGCTGACAAATTCGGACGACTTTGAATTCAATCGGGTAATGCCAGCAGAACCTCAAGCATTAACCCCTCTTATTGTGGTCATCAAGTAAGTTAGCCACAACCCATCGCGCTTTCCAAAAGAGCTCATTCTTCCCTATAGCGACCTGCAACTTTCTGATTGACAACAAATGCTTTAGGCGTAGGATGTGGACAAAAGTGGTACGAAGTGGTCAAGACGGTGGTGGTCGTGGGCAAGCAGACAAACTTTGAGAGGCGCCAGTGGATTTTCAAACTGACACCCCGAAAAATAGCCCGAACGAACCAGAAATAACCGGCATTTTGACCTTTTTTATCTCCCCTGCTGTGGCAGCACCTGAATTCAACAAGTTTCCCGCCCTAAAGGGCAAAGCATATGTTTCGCGGCAATCACCCAACTCGCGTGGACGAAAAGGGACGGCTCAAAGTCCCCGCGGAGTTCAAGCGGGTGATCGACGAGAAGTACAACGAGAAATTCTATATCACCAGCCTGGATGGAAAGGTTGGCCAAGTGTATCCCTTCGAGGAATGGGAACGGATCGAGCAGAAGCTGGCTGGGCTCTCCACTTTCAATCCTACGAAGAAAAAGTTCTTGGACCGGGTGAACTACTACGGACAGATGGTCGAGATCGACGGTCAAGGGCGGCTGCTGCTACCGCAGTTATTGCGGGAAGCGGCGCAGCTCAAAGGCGAAGTCGCGGTGACTGGCAATCTTACTCATCTGATCGTTCGCAACCTGGAAGGGTATCGCGCAGAGATCGAGGAGCAATCGTTCACACCTGAAGATGAGAAGACGCTCGACGATCTGGGCATCTAGTGGACGAGGGTTTAACAAACACCCCCGAGCGGGGTGGACATGGAGGAAGCAAGATTGGCCATGTCCCGGTTCTTTTAAAAGAAGCGATCGACTTTTTAGCTATCAAGCGTGGCGGGACCTATATCGACGCCACGGTGGGCCTGGGCGGGCACAGTTTAGAAATCGCAAAACGCCTCGGCGCACCGGGACATTTGATTGGGCTCGATAAAGATCCTGCGGCGCTCGATGAGACGCGCGTACGGCTGAGTTCTTCCGGGGGGGAGGATCAGCCTGAGGTGAGTCTGCTGCACGGTTCTTTCGCGGAGATTGTACAGCGGTTCGAACCGGCGTCCGCCGACGGACTGCTGGCAGATCTCGGCGTAAGCAGCCTGCAGTTAGACACACCATCGCGCGGCTTCAGTTTTCAGGCGGAAGGAGCCCTTGACATGCGGATGAATCCGCAAGCCGGGCCCACCGCCGAACAAGTGGTAAACCAGGTCGACGAGGTCACACTCGCCAACCTGATTTACGAATTCGGTGAGGAAAGGAGGTCGCGGAGAATCGCCAGAGCCATTGTCCGGTCGCGGCCAATACGAACAACTGCGGAACTTGCAGATGTGGTATCGGCCGCGGCCCGGCCAATGAATCAGGCCGAAAGAAGGATTCATCCCGCGACAAGAACTTTCCAGGCACTCCGAATCTTCGTAAACCATGAACTGGACGATCTGCGGGAGCTGCTGAACGCGGCCCCGCGGGTGTTAAAGCCGGGCGGAAGGATAGTGATCATCAGCTTCCACTCGCTGGAGGACCGCATCGTGAAAGATGCCTTCCGCGAAGGAGCGAAGCAGGGTCACTACGAGTTGCTGACAAAGAAGCCAGTAACCGCCGGGCAAGAAGAGATGGATCGCAATCCGCGGTCGCGCAGCGCTAAGATGCGCGCGGCGGAAAGAGTTTAGCGAAACAAGTTTAACCCTGGAAAACCAGCCAGGGACCCGGCCACAGCCTTTGACGGATGGGCCGGGATAAAGTTCCGGGACGGCATCGCCTCTCTTAAACAAGGGCGAAATACAACCTCTACCTTCTCTCGATGCCGTCCCGGAGAGACGGAAGGTAGAAGGAGGCCAAAGATGTACACAGGAACACTGATTGACCAGCTCATTGCCACTGTGGAGCGGACGGAAGCCCGCTCTGATTCACGTTCACTCCGCTTGCTTGCCAACCGCTCCCAGGAAGAAAAACTCGCTTACTGGTACGCGGTAGCGCAGCAGGAAGTCGCGCAACTCGACTCCAGTCTGGCAGGGGTGGCATAAATGGCGGCGGCCCAGAGCGTAACTCCGGTAGTGCGGCGTAAAACCAGTTGGAGTGGAACCCCTGAAATTTACTTTTCCCGGCCGATAGATAATTCGCGCCTGATCAAAGTGGAAAATCCGCAGAAGAGCCGCGAGATGAAGCAGTTTGGAGTTGCTCTGGCCTGTCTGTTTTTGCTGGTGATGACTTTTGCCTGGCAGCATTTCCGGGCCATCGAATACGGTTACAAAATCGAGGCATTACGGGTGCAGCGCGACGGGATGCTGGAAGTGAACCGGGCTCTGCGTCTTGAAGATGCATCGCTGCGGGATCCCGAGCGTATTGATACCTTGGCGCGCAAGCTGGGCCTGCAATCCCCAACAGCCGGCCAGGTCCTGCACATGGATACGGCAGTTCCCGACAGCGCAACGCCAGTGATGGCAAGTGTGACGACGGCGCCGGTGGCCTCAGCAACATATTAGGAAGTTTGGCAGCAAATTGCCGGGTTACATCCGGCTTGGACGGGTCATTCTCTGGGCAACTCCAGTTCCAGGTAGTTCCTGCTTCGTGCTACTCCGGCTTAGCGGGCCCGTCTCCACGAGAATTTCATTTGGCGGCTCCCCGCACAGTGGGCCGCCATGCTTGTCTAAGGGGCTTGAAGGTGGCGAGCACACCCCGCAACGGCGCGAACAAACGACTTTACCTGCTAGGAGCAATCCTGTTGCTCTGGGCGGGCGTGATTTGCCTTCGTCTGGTTTATCTGCAGATTTTCCGCTATGGCGATTTCGAAGCCAGAGCTCAACACCAGCAGCAACGCACCACGGAAGTAGCCGCCAAACGGGGAATCATCTACGACCGCGCCGGCCGCGAACTGGCCATGTCAATTGCGGTGGATTCGGTATTCGCCGTGCCCGCGGAAATTCCCGATCTGGCGGGAACCGTATCTCTGATTGCCCGGATCACGAAGTCCGATCCCCGGGAGTTGTTAGCCAAATGCCAGGCCGCGCGCACTTTCTGCTGGGTGGCGCGTAAAGCCGACGCTGAAACCGCAGACCGTCTCCGGTCGCTGAATCTGAGCGGCATCCACTTCCAGAAAGAATCGAAGCGTTTCTATCCCAAACGCGATTTGGCGGCGCAGGTCCTTGGCTACGTGGGCATGGACGACGAGGGATTGAGTGGGATCGAGCGCGCCGACGATGACGACCTTCGCGGCAAACCGGGCCGTATGCTGATCTCGGTGGACGCCCGGCGCAAATGGTTCGGCAGCGTTGAGAAACAGCCGGACCCAGGCGAGAACGTTGTCCTGACCGTGGACGAAAAAATCCAGTACATCGCGGAACGCGAACTGGAAACAGCGATGCAGCAGACTCATGCCGAGGCAGGCACGGTTGTCGTGGAAAATCCGCACACCGGAGAGATCCTGGCACTGGCAAACCGTCCCACTTTCAATCCCAACCTTGCCCGCGAGATCACCCCGCAGAAATTAAAAGATCACGCGGTCAGTGACGTTTACGAGCCCGGTTCAACTTTCAAACTGGTCACCATCGCCGCCGCGCTGGAAGAGAAACTTACGCATCCGGAAGAAGTTTTCGATTGCCAGATGGGATCGATCGTGATCAATGGCATGCGGATTCGCGACAGTAAGCCTCATGGCCTGCTTTCGGTGGCCGGCATTCTCGCCGAGTCCAGCGATGTGGGAGCCATCAAGATCGCGCTGCGTCTGGGAGAAGAGCGGTTTTACAAGTACATTCGGGCCTTTGGTTTCGGACAGCAGACCGGGATCGAACTGCCCGGCGAGACGCGGGGCCTGACCAAACCGCTCAATCGCTGGTCAAAAGTTTCCATCGGGGCGATCTCGATGGGACAGGAAATCGGCATTACTCCCATCCAGCTCGCGGCCATGGTTTCGACAATCGCGAACGATGGAGTCTGGGTGGCGCCGCGAATTATTGCGGGAACAACCGGTGCCGCAGGGCAGCTCCGCAGACGGTGGCCTTTCATCCCGGAGTGCAGCGGCGGGTGATATCGCCGATGACGGCGGCCCAGATGAAACAGATGATGCAGGGAGTTGTGCTGCACGGCACGGGGAAAAAGGCGATTCTGGAAGGCTACAGTTCGGCCGGGAAAACCGGCACGGCACAAAAGGTTGATCCCTCGACCAAGTCGTATTCGCGAACCAAGTATGTGGCGTCGTTCGCCGGGATTTGCCCCGATCAACGATCCCTCGATCACGGTTGCGGTCATTCTCGACTCCGCGGTTGGATTGCATCAAGGAGGGCAGGTTTCGGCGCCCGTGTTCCAGCGGGTCGCGCAACAGGTGCTGGAATATCTGCACACTCCGCACGACGTCGAACTGCCGCCGAGCCGCCAGGTTCTTCTGGCCGAGCGGAAGGTTAAAGAACAGGACATAGAAGAAGGATCGCCCGACCGCCTGGGCGACACTCTGGAAGCTGCCGACGCCGGTGCGTCAGAAGTTGAATCAGCGACGGTTGAGTCAAAGCCGCAACCGGCAGCAGCTCCCGCCAAACCGGCGCCGGACACGACTGCCAGCGTAGTGATGCCCGCGGCTTTGCGGGCGCACGAGAGATCATCTGCCGCTGATGCGGACCCAAATCAGCCCGGCGTCTCGGCGAGCCTCATGGCCGCAAAGCCGGGACAAAAACAAGGAGAACCGCGCATCCCCAGTGCATCTGCCATCCAGCGGGACAGTCGTGTTGGATGTCGAGCAGGGGGGGATTCTGGTCCCGTCATTTCTAGGCAAGAGCGTGAGGGCGGCGATTGAAATGGCCCAGGAGAACGGCCTCGACCTGGATGCGGTCGGCAACGGGTTGGCGCGGGAACAATCGCCGCCGCCGGGTTCCCATGTTGCGTCGGGTTCGTCGGTAACGGTGAAATTCGGGCGCTGAACCTGTCGAATCGGTAGTATTTAACGATGCACTTGTGCGAATCGCAGGGTGCACTAGAATCGAATCAGATGAATTTTCTAGACGTCCTCTATGGCGCGGAAGTGCTTGCCCAGAGCGGCAACCCGGGGATCAGCGGATTGGAATACGATTCGCGCCGGATTAAGCCCGGCGATTTGTTCGTCGCCATGCGGGGTGAATCGAGCGACGGAAACAAATTTATAGATCAGGCAATCGCGGCAGGGGCGGTGGCCGTCGTTACTGACTCCGCCGACCGAGAAACAGCGTGAGAGTGTAGCCTGGGCGCAGGTCCCGCACGGGCGAAGAGCACTGGCGCGACTGAGCGCGAATTTCTATAAAAGGCCGGCCGAACGTCTCGCCGTTTCTGGCATCACCGGCACCAATGGAAAGAGCACGACCGCGTTCCTGCTCGAATCTATCCTGGCAGCCGCCGGGCGCAAGAGCGCGCTGATCGGGACCATCGAATATCACGTTGCGGGAAAAACTCTGCCTGCGCCCCACACCACCCCTGAATCGCTCGAACTGAATCGCATCCTCGGGGAAGCGCTTGGGCTGGGCGCGACCGAAGTTGTGATGGAAGTTTCCTCGCACGCGCTGGAGCAGGGTCGCGTACACGGCATTCCATTCGACGTAGCAGTCTTTAGCAATCTGACACGCGATCACCTGGATTATCACCACACTATGGAAGAGTATTTCGCTTCGAAGCAAATACTGTTCGAAGGCTGTGGGACCGAAGCGCCCCGGGCGGCGGTAATCAATACCGACGACGAATATGGCCAGAAGCTGGTGAAGATCAGCAAGAAACGCGGCTCTGAAGTTTTCACTTATGGGCTGACTAAAGGTGATTTCCACGCCGTGAAAGTCGAGATCACGCGGCTGGGGACAAGGTTTGACCTGGTCACTCCCAAAGAAACCCTTCCGCTATTTTCCCCGCTGATCGGCAAGGTGAATGTGTACAACACACTCGCGGCGGCAGGCGCGGCTTATGCGAGGAATTGCACGCCTGAGATCATCGCGCAGGGAGTAGCGAAACTCGCCCGCGTGCCGGGAAGATTTGAGCGTGTGGACTGCGGACAGCCGTTCACCGTCGTGGTTGACTATGCTCACACCGACGATGCCTTGCGAAACCTGACCGCGCTGGCGCGGGAGTTCGTGCAGCAAGCGGGACAGAAGGGGCGAGTGATCACGGTTTTCGGCTGTGGCGGCGACCGTGACCGGGCCAAGCGTCCGCTCATGGGAGAAGCCGCTGGACGCGGAAGCGATTTCGTAGTGCTCACCTCCGACAATCCTCGCAGCGAGGATCCGCTGGCCATCATCAACGATGCCACGGTGGGGCTGCAACGTTCGGGAGTGAAGTACAAGACCGAACCTGACCGGAAAGCTGCCATCACCCTCGCTACCCAGGAAGCCAAGCCCGGAGACATCGTTCTCATCGCGGGCAAAGGTCACGAAAAAGTTCAGGTAACGCGCGACCGGATCAATTCCGTTTGACGATGCGGAAGTCACGCACAAGATCCTGCGGACCGTGGGTTACGACTGCAAGACCTCGAATGCAGCAGCTGGAAAGCGCAGATGAAACTGCCGCTTGCCAGGGTCGCCGATATTCCTGTCGGCTACCGGCGATTTCAATCCCCAGGCGATCGCCCAGGCCTACTCCATCGATTCACGCACCATCCAGCCCGGAGAACTTTTTTTTGCGGTGAAGGGCGAACGAATGGATGGCCATGACTTCGTTCAGCAGGCGCTGGAGAAGGGCGCCGTGGCTGCCATCATTCGCAAGGACCAAATGGCGCGGTATCCGGTGAAGGCCGGATTGATGGCGGTGGACGATACTCTGGTCGCCCTCCAGGCTTTGGGCGCTGCAGTGCGCCGTCTTTGGGGAAAGCCTCTGGTGGGCGTGACTGGATCAACCGGCAAGACCACGACCAAGGATGCGATTGCCCATGTCCTGTCCGCGCGTTTCCGAGTTCTGAAGTCCGAAGGCAACTTCAACAATCATTTTGGATTGCCCTTGATGCTGCTGAAGATCGAGCCAGAGCATGAAGCCGCAGTCATCGAGATGGGCATGTCGCACCGCGGCGAGATTGCTGCGCTGGCGAAAATCGCACAGCCTGAAATTGGCGTCGTGACCAACGTGGCGCCGGTCCATCTGGAGTTTTTCAAGTCGGTAGCAGAAATCGCCGAAGCCAAGTATGAACTGATCGAGTCCCTTCCTGCAAGCGGCACGGCGATACTCAACGCGGATGATCGAATACGTGTCCCAGTTCGACAAGAATTTTCGTGGCAAAGTGGTGCGATACGGTCTTTACGCTTCGTCCGACGTGCGCGCGGAAAGCATCGAGCAACATGGTTCCGAGGGGTCCACCTTCGATGTCGTGGCCGACGGGCAGCGAGAACGGGCGACGTTACGCCTGGTCGGCACTCACAATATCTATAACGCGCTGGCGGCGGTCGCGGCCGGGACTGGAACGACGGCTTAAGCCTTGCGGAAGCCGCCGGCGCGCTGGCCACGTTGGTTCCGGCTGACAAACGCGGTGCGGTCGTCCAAGTGGGCAACATCACGATCATCAACGATTGTTACAATTCCAATCCAACGGCCCTGAATGCAATGGTGGATACGCTGGCTGCGATGCCGGCGAAACGAAGAATCGTGATTGCGGGAGAGATGCTGGAACTTGGGCCAACGGGCGAGAAACTGCATCGCGACTCAGGCCGGCACATGGCGAAAAAGGGAATCGACATGTTGATTGGTGTGCGAGGGCTGGCGAAGCCGATGGTCGAGGCCGCGTCCGCAGCTGGAATGAAGGCGGAATTCGTGGCTACGCCCGAAGAAGCCGGCGAATGGCTGGTAAGCAAAAGCCGCGAGGGTGATGTCGTGCTGCTGAAGGCGTCGCGCGGTGTAAAGCTGGAAAGAGCTTTGGAGACGGTCGTCAGTCGTCAGTCTTCGGTCGTCGGCAAATCTAAAGCTGCCGACGAACGTGGCTGATTGCTGCCTGGTGACGACTTGTGTTGGCGACTGAAGGCTGACGACTGACGACCGCACATGGAGGGTGATTGCTCTACTGGCTGCTGTACCTGAAGCTTTTTCATTACTTTCCGCCATTCCGTATTTTTCGGTATCTGACTTTCCGTACAGCATTCGCCAGCCTCACCGCCCTTTTCACTGCTCTCATTATCGGACCGATCGTAATTAACCGGCTGCGCGAATTTCAGATCGGCCAGTTCATCCGTGAAGAGGGCCCCAAAGCCCACCAGAAGAAGGCCGGCACGCCCACGATGGGCGGCCTGCTGATTGCTATTTCAATCGTGGTTCCAACCTTGTTATGGGCCGATCTCAGCAACCGCTTCGTATGGATCGCGGTTTTTTCGGTTTGCGCCTTCGGCGCGATTGGATTTGCCGACGATTACATCAAGGTAGTGAACCGCAGGAACCTCGGACTCACCTCAAAGGCCAAACTGGGCTTGCAGATCGCGACCAGCATTCTCATCGCGGTGGCGCTTATCACGATGCAGACCCGGGGCATGTATTCCACCCGGTTGCTGGTGCCATTCCTGAAGCAGTTTCATCCCGACCTGGTCATTGAAAATCTGGTAAGCAATCCTGCGATTTGGCCGCTGGCGTTTCTTCCGTTTATCGGTTTTGTCATGCTGGTGATCGTGGGATCGAGCAATGCGGTAAATCTAACGGATGGTCTGGATGGCTTGGCGATCGGATGCACGGTGATCGCAGCTGGGGCGCTGGCGGTTCTCACCTACGTGAGCGGGCATGCCACCTTTGCCGACTATCTCGGTCTGGAACACATGCCGCTGGCCGGAGAACTAACGATTTTCTGCGGAGCAATGGTGGGATCGGCAATCGGCTTTCTCTGGTATAACGCTCATCCTGCCGAAGTTTTCATGGGAGACGTGGGCTCTCTGGCACTGGGCGGCGCCATTGGCACGGTCGCCGTCATGATCAAGCAGGAACTGTTGCTGCCTTTCATCGGCGGAATATTTGTGATTGAGGCATTGTCGGTGATTCTGCAAGTGACGTCGTACAAACTGCGCAAGAAGCGCATCTTCAAAATGGCGCCGCTTCACCACCACTTCGAACTCCTCGGCTGGTCGGAATCCAAGATCATCGTGCGCTTCTGGATCGCGTCGCTGGTCTTTGCCCTGTTCGCGCTGACCACACTAAAGTTAAGATAGTTTTGCAAAAGACCGCTTCTAGCTTCTAGCTCCTGGCTTCAGGCTAGAGCTTTACGCCAGTAGCTTCGCGCGAGGAGCGAGTAGTGATTTTATGGAGGCTTTGTAAAGACAGTCGCTAAATTTTAGGTGGGAGTTTCAAGCCAAAATCTTTACGCCAGAAGCCAGTAGCTAGAAGCCAGATGCGTTCTTATGGAACTCGCCAACAAACGCGTGCTCGTCGTGGGCCTGGGCAAATCCGGGGTGGCGTCTGCATTATTCCTCCAGTCGAGGGGCGCTCGGGTAACGGTTTCCGACGCGAAGCCGCAAGACCAACTTGGCAACGACATTCCTTTCCTGCTCGATCATGGAATCGCGGTTGAGACCGGCGGACACGGCGAGCGGACTTTCCGGGGACAGGATTTGATTGTCGTGAGCCCCGGAGTCCCGGTGGACTCGCCCCTCTCGTCCAGGCCCGCGCCCTGGGCGAGACGGTAATTGGCGAGATCGAACTGGCGTCCTTGTTTCTTCCGAGAAATATTGTCGCGATCACGGGTTCCAACGGAAAAACCACGACTACCACGCTGGCGGGAGAAATCATAGCGGCGGGTGGATTCCCGGTCGCTTGTCGGTGGCAACATCGGCACGCCCGCGATCTCTCTGGTGGAGCAGGCAAAACCCGATACTGTCGTGGTGCTGGAAGTTTCCAGTTTTCAACTGGAGACAATTCAGAAGTTTCCGTCCAAAAATCGCCGTCGTGCTCAATATCACACCCGACCACCTTGATAGGCACCGCACGTTTGCGGCGTACACCGATGCCAAGGCGCGGATCTTCGAGAACCAGGACGCGGACGATTTCGCGGTCCTGAACGCCGATGATGCCACCTGCGTGGAACTCGCGAGTCGCACGCGGTCGCAGGTTTTCTGGTTCAGCCGTAAAAACGGAAGTCCAGTAGGGCGCGTATGTTCGCGATGGCCGCTTGCTGTTTCGCGATGCGAAAGGGCAGCGCGAGGTCATGCTGGCTGCGGAAATCCCGCTCAAGGGCGCTCATAACGTGGAGAACACACTGGCCGCAATCTGCGCCGGCGCGCTCATGGGTTGTGAACCGGAACGGATCCGGCAGGCAGTGCAGAACTTTAAGGCGGTTGAGCACCGCCTGGAATACGTGGCCACGATTCGCGGGGTCGAGTACTACAACGATTCCAAGGCGACCAACGTAGACGCCACGATCAAGGCTCTGGAATCCTTCCCGGCAAACATTCACCTCATTCTTGGCGGCAAGGACAAGGACAGCGATTACTCGCTGCTCAACGATCTATTGCGGCAGCGGGTGAAACGCGTATACACCATTGGCGCGGCGGCGGAAAAGATCGAGTCGCAAATCAAGGCGGCGGAGATTGACCATGCGGGCACCCTGGAGACAGCGCTTAAGCATGCGGCCGCTACAGCCGAGCCTGGAGATGTTGTGCTGCTGGCCCCAGCATGCGCCAGCTTCGATCAGTTTGAGAATTATGAGCACCGGGGAAGAGTGTTCAAGGAAGTGGTAGCGCCCTGGCCGCGGATACCCGGAATTCCTGAATTGGGTTAATTCGGTCGCAGGCCGCTCGTCCACCGTTAAACCTGCACGATTAAGACGCTCCGCACCTGCGCGAACCAAGATAGTTACAACTCACTTAGAAATTCACTGACATTCCTCTCGGCACGTTCGCGGCTCCGTGGTGAAATAAATCTCCCATGGCAAAGCGCGTTAGCGTCGATGGCTGGCTGTTTACCGTCACCCTGATCCTGGTATTTGTGGGTCTGGTGATGGTATTCAGCGCGTCCGCGGTCATGGCGAAAGAGCGCTACGGGTCCGGCTACTTTTTCCTGCTGCGCCAGGTCGGTTGGGCGGCTGCGGGAATCGTCGCCATGGTGGTCGCGATGAAGCTGGACTACCGGCGCTACAAGCATCCTGGCGTGGTGTTCTCGGTGCTGGGCGGGACGACGCTGCTGCTGATCTCGGTCTTTTTCCTCGACCGCGCCCACAACACTCACCGCTGGATCCACTTTGGAGGATTCTCCTTTCAGCCTTCGGAAGTTGCCAAGGTGGCGGTCATCCTTTTCCTCGCCTATTTTCTGGAGAACCGTACCAGCTCCATGAACGACTGGCGGAACACTTTGCTTGCCGGCCGTTCTGCCTACGCTGATGTTTCTGGTCTTGATCGTCTTTCAGCCGGATCTGGGGACGGCGATCGCATGCGCCGCGATCACCGCCTGCATCCTGTTTGTGGCCGGCCTGGATCTGCGCTATCTGGGATACGCGTTCGTGGCGTCACTGGTTCCACTGTATTTTCTGATTTTCCGCGTTGCCTGGCGCTGGGACCGTATCAAGGCTTTCGTGAATCCGTATTCGGATCCCCAGGGCAAGGGCTTTCACATCATTCAGTCGCTGATCGCGGTGAGCACCGGAGGCATCACCGGATTGGGCTTCATGGAAGGGAAACAGAAGCTCTTCTACCTGCCCGAGCCGCATACTGACTTCATCTTTGCCGTGACCGCGGAGGAGTTAGGCCTGCTGGGCTCGCTGGTACTGCTCTTGCTCTTTGGAATTTTCCTGTGGCGCGGAGTTCGTACCGCACTGCGCACGCAGGACATGTTTGGCCGTCTGCTGGCCGTGGGAATTACCAGCATGGTGGTGGTGCAGGCCTTCATCAACATCAGCGTAGTGCTGGGAATGATGCCAACCAAGGGCATTCCGCTACCATTCGTGTCCTACGGAGGATCGTCGCTGTTTGTGACGCTGGCCTGCGTAGGAGTGCTGCTGAACATTACGAAGCAAACGGATTAGTAAGCCGCTCTGCAGTTTCAATCTGCGTCCAGACTCGTAAGGCCGCTCCTAAAGCGTCAACTCGCTGAAGCCTTCCACCGCTAGCTTCCGGTTTATAGTCATATGATGCGGGCAATTCTTGCGGGCGGCGGGACAGGCGGGCACGTCATCCCCGCGCTTGCCATTGCCCAGGAGCTGCAAAAGCGATACGACGCCGAAGTGCTTTTCATTGGGACGGCGCGTGGTATCGAGAATCGCCTGGTTCCGGCGGCAGGATTTCCGCTTCGGCTGGTGAAGGTGGGCGCCCTAAACAAGGTCAGCCTGAAAACCCGCCTCAAAACACTGTTCGATCTGCCCCGGCGGTATGGGATGCGCGCGGCATGCTCGCCGAGTTCCGTCCCGACGTGGTCATCGGGGTGGGCGGATATGCTTCGGGGCCAGCCATGCTGGCGGCTGTTCTCAAAAGAATCCCGACACTGGCGTTCGAGCCGAATGTCGTCCCTGGCTTCGCGAACCGCATCGTGGCCAGAATGGTTTCGGGCGCGGCGGTCCATTTTGAGGAAACGGCACAATATTTCCCACGTGCGACAGTTACCGGCGTGCCGGTTCGCGAGGCTTTTTTCCAAATCGCGGGCAAGCCGACCGCAAGGGACAAACCTACGCTGCTGGTGTTCGGGGGAAGCCAGGGAGCGAATGCCATCAACCAGGCCATGATTCAGTGTTTGCCTGAACTGGTGAGGCAGGTGCCGGATATCCACATCATCCACCAGACTGGAGAGCGCGGATATAATGAGGCGCAGGCTGCCTATCAGCAATCGCACGTTTCAGCCGAAGTGTTCCCGTTTATCACGGATATGCCGGCTTTTTTTGCGCGAGCCGATTTGATCCTGTGCCGTTCTGGTGCGAGTACAGTCGCGGAAATCACGGCAGCGGGCAAGCCGGCGGTTTTCGTTCCTTTTCCACGCGCGGCGGACGATCATCAAAGAGTGAACGCGCAGGCTCTGGAGCGAGCAGGCGCTGCTGTAGTCGTGGAAGAAACCAGGCTGGAACGTGTGTGGCTGGCTGACACGATCGCGGCCCTGATTGGCGACTCTGGAAGGCTGCAACGCATGAGCCAGGCGGCACGAAAGCTGGCACATCCGAACGCCGCCCGCGACATTGCCGCCATGGCCGCGGGCTGGCGGGAATGGAAGAAGAGCCGGCCACGGATTTGAGGGTTAGACGTCGGATTCTCTTCGTGAATCTTTTCATGGGCTTTGATCTTTCGGATCACTGGCCTGCTTTCCTTACTATGTTTGCCAAAATTCAGCGTATTCATTTTGTCGGGATCGGCGGTATCGGCATGAGCGGGATTGCCGAGGTGCTGCTTAATTTTGGCTACAAGATTTCCGGCTCCGACCTGAAGAATTCGCCCGTTACGCAACGGTTGGCCGGCCTGGGTGCCAGCGTTTTCGAAGGGCACGCGGCGGAAAACGTCAGCGGGGCGGAAGTTGTGGTGACCAGTTCTGCGGTTGCGCAAGATAACCCCGAGGTGATCGAAGCGCACCGGCTCCACATTCCAGTCATCCCGCGCGCCGAGATGCTGGCGGAGCTTAATGCGTCTGAAGTACGGGATCGCGATTGCGGGCATGCACGGCAAGACCACGACGACTTCCATGGTCGCGGCGGTTCTTTGCGGGCGGCGGCCTCGATCCTACTGTCGTGGTGGGCGTATTCGTTCCCTCGATATTCCAAAGCAGCTGGTTGTCGTTCGTGCCGGAATTGAAGTTCGCGCCGGATCCGAAAATCGTGTTCTTCGTCGACGAGCTTGTTGACGACATCGACCACGTAATTGACGTTGGTCGGCACGTCGATCGTGATCGAGCTGAACGAGGTCGGCGTGCCGCTGCCGTAGGCCGTGCCCGTCGTGTTCATCAGGTTCATATCGAGGGTGAAGACCACCGTGCCGCTGGTCACCGTGCCCGAAGTGAAGTTCAGGGCATTGTTCGAAGCGGAGATTGTCCCCCAGAACGACGCCGGTATCGTTTTGCGGCGTGGCGGATGCCAGCGTGCTGGCGATCGAGGCGGCGCTGGATGTCAGTGTTGTCCAATTCCAGTTCGCGGGTCCGGGGTTGTTCGCCGGGTCGGTGTTCGGATGGCTGGAAGTCCCGTCCGAGTTGGTCGTATTGAGGTTGTTCGAGCTGCCCAACGTGGGGGCGAACACATGGTTCGCGGCATCCCAATTCCAACTGCTCATGCCCGGCAACGCTGCATAGCCGCTGTTGAGTTGGTAGGAGCCGGAGAGGTTCAGCGTGCCGCTGACAAACAGCGTCGGGTCGGTGGTCAGGCCAAACGTGCCGGATTGGTCGGCGATGGAAGCCGAGCCACCCGACAAGGTCAGGCTCGTTGAACCCCCCAAAGGGACCCTGGGTGTCGCCAACATTGGTGAGGGTCGCGCTGTTGGTCGCGACCAGGTTATAATTGCGCACATCGGAGGCAAACGCGGAGAGCGCGGCGGAGACGGCTTGCGCGCGCAAGCCCGAAGCGGCCGTGCACAACGCAAGGCCCGCCAATGCCAGCCGCGGAATAGGGGCAAGACGTTCATCCTTCCTGTAGTAGGCACAGTCGGCAACGGGTCAAGGGGTGGTGATTCGGTACTAGTACGTAGCCGCCTTGGGCCGGCGGCTCAATCGGATGCGGACGGCGATCGCCAGGAGGCAGCCGCGGGCGCCCCAAAGGGCTCGACGGCCGGTGATGGACGAAGGGACGTTCGAGGCGCGCGACGCCGCTCAGGCCGAGCGCTCGCCGCTCGCCAAGGCGCTCATGCAACTGCCGGGCGTGGGGGGCGTGTTCTTCGCCAATGACTTCATCTCGGTAACCAAGACCGATGGCGAGTGGCAGCACTATAAGGCCCGCGGTGCTCGGCGTCGTGACTGAGTTCTATCTCTCCGGCGAGCCGTGATCGAGACGGGCAGCGCCATTCCATCACGACCGGCGAGTTCTTCGATCCCAAGGATTCCGAGCAGGTCGAAGCGATCAAGGAACTGATCGAGACGCGCGTCCGCCCGGCGGTGGCTGGCGACGGCGGCGACATCATCTTCAAGGGCTACCGCGAGGAAATCGTCTATCTCACGATGAAGGGCGCGTGCTCCGGCTGCCCCTCCTCGACGGCCACGTTGAGGAACGGAATCGAAAATCTTCTCAAGCACTTCCTGCCGGATGTTCAGGCAGTGGAGGCGTTCGAAGGCTGAGGCCTTCGCGAGCCTCTGTCAAGGCTGCCCAATGCTCGTTCATTGGCTCTTTCTGTCGCTCTTCGTGGCTGATGTGGGGCTGTTGGCTGGCCGTCTGGACGTCCATGGCCCGCCGAGGCGAAAGTCGATGGCGCAGCAGGAGAGCGCCGTCTCGCGCCTTTACGCTGTTCGCAGCCGCTGCTCATCGCCGCCTATCTCCTCGTTTCGCCGCATGTCCCCCCTGCCCTTCTTTCAACGAGCGGTTTGTCCCCGCTCGCGCTTCTGGATCCGCTACGGCTCAGGCGCGGCGCTGAGCTTTTTCATCGGCCTCGCCTTCGCCATCTGGGCCCCGGTTTCGTCATCGCCGGCAATTGGAGCAGCTGATGTCGAAGCTCAAGCAGAGACCATGAGCTGATCATCGACGGGACCCTACGATGGGGTCCGCCATCCGATCTATACCGGCCTTCTTCTGGCGCTTCGTGGGCTCGGCCCTGGCGGTCGGCGAGTGGCGCGGCGTGCTTGCCGTCGTAATTGTCGCCGCCCTCGGTTCTGGCGCAAGCTCAGGCTCGAGGAGACCGTCATGCGCCGTCAGTTCGGCGAGGCCTACGCCCGATACGCCAACCCGTGTGCCGGCGCTGGTGCCGTTTGTGGTTGTGATTTGCGGCCCCCAGCGCGCCGGCTTCTCGCCCCCCTGCAGCCGTGATGACCGCGACGATGATACAGCCAGGTCAAGAGCCAGGCGAACGCCAGCGCTGACGCCGAACGTGTTGAGCATGGTCAAGAGCAGCACCAGGAACAAAGCGCCGCCCCAAACCCGCCAGGCAGGTGCACCAGGCCCTCCGCTGAGGCGACGTGCCCCCGATCACGACGACGGCGATCAAGGCCAGAAGATACTCATTGCCGATGTCAACATCGCCGACACGGAGGAAATAGCCGGCCAGCAGAGCGGCGTAGCGCCCGCCCAGCGCTCCGCATAAGACGTATGTGGCGCAACGCACTGGCTCGACCTTGCCGGCCGGCGAGCCGCGCCGCGCGCTGGTTCTGCCCGATCGCGACCACCGACCGGCCCCAGATGGTCCGATGGAGCGCAATGCTCGCGGCGATCGTGAACAAAACCGTCAGGATCGCCAACAGAGGCACGCCTGCGACCACGATGTTGGTGAAGTCGGCGAAGCCGGACGGCGGCTTGATCTGCAAGCCCCCGCAAGTAAGAGATGGCGATGGATTGAATGATGAAGCTCGCCGACAGCGTCGCGATGATCGGCGGATGCGCAACGCCCAGATCAGAGAGGTAGTTGGCGAGCCCGACGGCAAGCCCAGAGGCGATTGCGGCGGCGAGGCCGAGGATGAGCAATCGGTCGTCGCCGCCCATCGTCGTCATCGCGACCGCGCTGGCAAGCCCGATATTCGCAGGCAGCGACAGGTCGACGTTGCCCAGCCCGAGGGTGATGACGAACATCTGGCCTACGCAGCGCCTTTCTTAATTTTGACTTGGACATTCGACTGCGCGGGCTCCCGACGACCCTCACCCGCAGCATTGCCCGGCTCGACTTGACGGGCGCTGCTCACATCGGAAAAGACGGCTCACCTCGGGTGCGCGGGAGCCAGGATGCAGCGCGTCACGCTGATCGACAACTACGATAGTTTCACGTTCAACCTCGTCCACTTTCTCGGTGAACTGGGCGCGGAGGTCGCGTCCGGCGCAATGACGCGCGCACCTCGAGGAGACGATTGCCGACGAGCCGGAAGCTATTGTGCTCTCACCGGGCCCCTGCACGCCGAACGAAGCGGGCATCTGCCTCGATCTCGTGCGCGCGGCGCGCGCCGCGCACGCCGCTGCTCGGCGTCTGCCTCGGCCATCAGGCGATCGGCCAGGTGTTCGGCGGCCATGTCGTGCGCGCGCCACTGCCGATGCACGGCAAGCTTTCGACCGTCACCCACAATGCGCGCGGCCTGTTTCGCGGCGTCAATGGGCCGTTCCAGGCGACGCGCTATCACTGCCTCGTCGTCGACCGCGCGACCGCCCCGGACGAGCTCGAAGTGACGGCCGAGGCTGACGGGCTCATCATGGGCGTGTCGCACCGGCGCCTCAACGTGCATGGCGTGCAGTTCCATCCCGAAAGCATCGCCAGCGAGCACGGCAAGACGATCCTCGGCAATTTTCTCGATCTGGCGCGCCTTTCACGCGCCCGCCGCGCACTGACGGGCCGCACGAATGGAAGCTTTCAAGCCGCTTCTCGCCAAAGTCGCCGCCGGCGCCGAACTCAGCCGCGCGGAGGCTTTCGACGCCTTCGAGGCCATGCTCTCGGGCGATGTCACGCCGGCGCAGATCGGCGGTTTCCTGATGGCGCTGCGGGTGCGCGGCGAGGCGGTCGAGGAAATCACCGGCGCGGTGGCGGCGATGCGCGCGCGCATGTTGCGGGTGAAGGCGCCGGAAAACGCGATCGACATCGTCGGCACCGGCGGCGACGGCTCCGGCTCCTACAACGTCTCGACGCTCGCCGCGATGATCGTCGCCGCCTGCGGGGTGCCCGTCGCCAAGCATGGCAACCGCGCCGCCTCGTCGCAAATCCGGCTCTTCCGACGCGCTCGCCGCGCTCGGCGTGAAGATCGGGCTGCCCCCGGAGGGCGTCGAGCGTTGCGTCGCCGAGGCCGGCATCGGCTTCATGATGGCGACGACCCATCACGCCGCGATGCGCCACGTCGGCGCCGCGCGCATCGAACTTGGCACGCGCACGATCTTCAATCTGCTGGGGCCGCTCTCCAACCCCGCCGGCGTCAAGCGGCAGGTGATCGGCGTGTTCTCCGCCGCGTGGTTGGAGCCCATGGCCAAGGTTCTGCGCAATCACGGCTCGCAGCGCGTGTGGCTGTGCCACGGCGGCGACGGTCTCGACGAGATCACCACCACCGGTTCAACCGAGATCGTCGAGCTCAAGGACGGCGAGATCCGCAACTTCGACGTGACCCCGGAAGACGTCGGCCTGCGCCGCTCAGCGCCGGCGGAGCTGAAGGGCGGCGACCCCGCCCACAACGCCGAGGCGCTGCGCGCCGTTCTCGACGGCGCCCGCAACGCCTATCGCGACATCGCGCTGTTCAACGCGGCCGCGGCGCTGGTCGTCGCCGGAACCGCGCGCGACCTCGCCGACGGCGTCGCGCGAGGGGCGCGCGCGCTCGACGAAGGCGCGCGCGCCTCGACCTCGGCGCAACTGATCGCGGTCTCGAACGCATGAGCCGAACGCGATGAGCGACATCCTGCGCAAATCGGGGCTTACAAGCGCCGTGAGATCGCCGAGGCGAAGGTGCGCGTGCCCAGCGCGAACGCTGGAGCGGGAAATCCGCGACCAGTCGCCGCCGCGCGGCTTCCTGAAGGCGTTGGAGCGCGCCCGCGAGGAAGGCCGCTTTGGGCTGGTCGCGGAAATCAAGAAGGCGAGCCCCTCGAAAGGCATGATACGCGAGCATTTCGAGCCGAAGTCGCTCGCCAAAGCCTATCAGAGCGGCGGCGCCTCGTGCCTGTCCGTGCTGACCGACGCGCCCTCGTTCCACGGCTCCCCCGATCATCTGAAGGTCGCCCGGCGGCGACGCTCTGCCGATCCTGCGCAAGGATTTCCTCTACGATTCCTATCAGGTGCTGGAGGCGCGCGCCTGGGGCGCCGATTGCATCCTCATCATCATGGCCGCGGTCGACGACGAAACCGCGCGCACGCTCAACAAGACCGCGCATGACCTCGGCCTCGACGTGCTGATCGAGGTTCACGACGAGAAGGAACTCGACCGCGCGCTGACGCTCGAAGGCCGCCTGATCGGCGTCAACAATCGCGATCTGAAGACCTTTGAAACCTCGCTCGCCGTCTGCGAGCGGCTGGCGCCGCTGGTCCCGGACGATCGGTGGTCGGCGAGAGCGGCATTTCACGTCCACGCCGATTGCCGCCGCCTGGCCAGGCGGGGATCGAGTGTTTCCTGGTCGGCGAGGCGCTGATGCGGCAAAAAGACGTGGCCGCCGCCACCCGGACGCTGCTTACGGGAATGTAGGCTCCCTCTTGGATCCTCGCGACGCCAATACGCTCCTCGCGCGAGCGGCGCGTTCTATTTTCGTTCTCCTTATGCTCGTGGTAGCGTAAGGCAAAAGCAATTCGTCAGAGTGTGACAGAGACATGAACGATCTTTTCGGCGCAGCATCGCCCCGACGCGGCAAGCCCGCGCCGGTCAATGGCAAGACTGGCGCCCGCAATGGAACGCCGGACGAAGCGAACTACACCGCCGGCCTCGATCGAAGTGCTCGAGGGCTTGGAACCAGTACGCCGCCGCCGGCATGTATGTGGGCGGGACCAATTCCAATGCCCTCCACCACCTCTTCGCGGAAGTGATCGACAATTCGATGGACGAAGCCGTCGCCGGCCACGCGACGTTCATC
>CAVXXN010000011.1:0-278893 GCA_963765715.1 Terriglobia bacterium | reverse complement strand
TTCAGTTCATCCATAATTAAGCTGGAAAATAAGGTAGAGAGCGCGATTTTAAAAGCGATTCGTGAAGACTCAGTTTGACTTCAAATCGATTTCGTCAGGGACTGAATATTTAGTATGCCCAGCGCAGGAGAGTTACACCTACGGTGAATCCAGCACCCACCGAAGCCAGCAATACGAGATTGCCCTTTTTTAACTTTCCTTCCTGACGGGCTGTGCTCATCGCCAGCGGGATGGTTCCGGCGGTGGTGTTGCCGAAGCGATCGATGTTGATGACCACGCTCTCCGGCTTGAGTCCGAGCCGATCGGCGGTGGCGATAATGATCCGGCGATTGGCCTGGTGGGGAATGAAGGTATCGATGTCACTTCCTTTCAGGCCGTTGCGGGTCAGAATCTTCTCGCAAAGTTCGGCCTGCTTGCGGACGGCGAACTTGAAAACAGCCTGCCCATCCTGGTGGACGTAGTGCATGCGCTTGTCCACGGTCTCGTGACTGGTGGGATGAAGGCTTCCGCCGCCCGGCATGTATAGCGAACAGCCGCCGGAACCATCTACTTCATGGATGAAATCAATCAAACCCTCGGAGTCATTCTCCGCGGCTTCCAGTAGCACCGCGCCCGCTCCATCGCCAAAAATCACGCAGGTGGCGCGGTCGGTGTAATCGATGATCGAAGACATCACATCGGCTCCGATCACCATCACCTTCTTGTGTGCTCCGGTGGCGATGAACTGGGCGCCTGTCTGTAAAGCGTAAAGAAAGGCAGAGCAGGCCGCCGAGAGGTCGAATCCCCAGACTCCCTTTGCGCCCAACTTGTGCTGGACCAGGCAGGCTGTCGAGGGGAAAAACATGTCCGGAGTGACGGTGGCGACAATGAGAGCGTCCAGATCGGAAGGAGCCAGACCTCGCTCGTACTAGGGCCTGCTTGGCCGCTTCAGTCGCAAGGTCGCTGGTCGCGACTCCCTGATCTACGACGTGGCGCTCGCGAATTCCTGTGCGCTCGACGATCCAGTCATTCGAGGTTTCCACCAATTTTTCCAGATCGTCATTGGTTAAGAGGCGAGGCGGAACGTAGGTCCCCAAAGCAGTTATCTTGACGCGCGCGAGCTGGCTCACTCGATGAGTTCTCCTGACGTGAGATGAACTGGCTATTTTGACGCACCCCCGCATCAATGTCCAACTGTAAGTAGCCTATAGGGTTGCCCAATTCCGAGCGTTGAATCGCAACGTGCGGCCGATGGCTCCGTCATTACCTGCGGACATGTACTCACAGAAAGAATCGCAGCGGCGAAACCGCCGCGACGATACTTCCGAAAAGCAGAACGCAATCCGAATCTGCACAGTCTCGAAACCCGTATTGGCACAGTCCCGAAATGGAACCCCTGTGACCTTCGCATAGAAGCATCTCTTCACTACTCTGCATCAGCCACTCGAAAACATGCGGCGCCCTGAATTCGATGCGCCAAACAAATATTGCTTGGAGCTCGGATCTTCAGGGAAAGGGGATCAGAGATGGTTGGGGCAAACAAATCTTCTCGCGTGAAATTCGCCAGCACTATGGCTTTGTTGTTCGCGATTTCCTTGTGGACAGGCTGCGGCGGCATGAATGTTGGGGCCACGGGCGATTCGGGTGCAACCTCCAACGGGGTGAAGATCACTCCCACCAACAACACGGTTCGCGCGGGCGACAAACTGCAGTTCGCGGCTTCGGTCACGGGAAATGCGAACCAGGCTGTGACCTGGTCGGTGAACGGAGTTGCGGCCGGGAACAAGACAGTGGGGACGATCGACTCGAAGGGCATGTATCAGTCGCCGACGAGTTTACCGACTCCGAACTCGGTAAAAATAGAAGCGGTCAGCGTGGCTGACAAGACTCTTAACGCCACGAGTCCGGTAACACTCGAAAACCCGATCCCGGTACCACAGTCCGTGAGCCCCAGCTTCCTTCCAGTGGGCAATTTTTCCGTGACGGTTTCCGGAACGAATTTTGTGCCGGGTGCCAAAATCTTGTTCAGCGGCACGGCCCTCCCCACGACGGTAGTCTCTCGCACTCAGCTCACTGCCACTGGAAACACGACCCAGGCACAAAAGGGCATGGCCAAGCTTACAGTTCAAAACCCTGACCCAGGAAAGGTCACGTCGACGGCCTCATTGAACGTGCAGATCGGTGCGACCGGCCTGGTATCGGTGCTCGTGGTACCCGCCACGGTTCAACTTCATGCCGGGGACAAATTCAACTTTGCCGCTTCCGTGAATGGCACCAGCGGCATGACCGCAGTGAAATGGGCGATTAATGGTGTCCCGAACGGCAATGCGACCGTCGGCACGATTACGGCAGGAGGGTTATACGCCGCACCGGCGAAACTTCCCACGCCTAACACCATCACGGTGACTGCGACCAGCATGGCGGACACGACCGCCAGCTCCACTGGCACAATCACCCTCAGTAATCCTCTGCCTGTGGTCACGGCAGTTCTTCCCACAGACATTCCGGTCGGGGACTTCACCCTGGTCGTCAGCGGACAGAAATTTGCGAGCGGCGCGGTTGTGTCATTTGGCGGGACGTTCCTTGCCACGCAGTTTGTCTCGTCTACCCAACTCATCGCTACCGGTACTTCTACCGCCGCACAAACCGGAACGGTCGAAGTTACCGTGATCAATCCTGACCCCGGGTCGACGACCTCGAACCAATTCGCGTTGCAGGTGGGCACTTCAGCCAATGCCGTCAGCGCCACGGCAGCCGCACGCCTACTTGAGCAGTCCACGTGGGGTGGAAATCCGCAAACGCTTTCGCACGTGCAAGCGGTAGGAATGCAGGCCTTTTTGAACGAACAGTTCGCCATGGCACCTTCAACCTATCCGTCACCGGGCGCGAACGACGATATGTCGGTCGTGCAGAAGCGCTTTTTCACCAACGCTCTCGTTCGGCCAAGACCAGTTACGGCAGCGGGTAGGCTTTGCTCTTTCGCAGATCATGGTCGCCTCCGCCAACAAGGTGAACAACCCAAGCGCGTTTGTGTTGTGGGCCAACATGTTCCAGAAAGACGCGTTCGGCAACTTCTCCGCTCTGCTGAATGACGTCACGTTGAGCCCGGTTATGGGCAATTACCTGGACATGGTGAACAACGACAAACCCAATCCAACTACAAACTCAAGGGCCAACGAGAATTACGCTCGAGAAGTGTTGCAGTTGTTTACCGTGGGCCTGGATGTCCTGAACCCGGACGGCACGCCGCAACTGGATGGTTCGGGAAATCCCATTCCCACATACACGCAGGACACGATCACCGGCTTTGCCCGCGTGTTCACGGGATGGACTTATCCCACCAAACCCGGGGCGACAGCTCATTTCGGCAATCCAGAGTTTTACGGCGGTCCGATGGTTTCAGTGGACAGCCATCACGACACCGACCCGAAACTCGTACTGAGCGGGACGACAATTCCAGGTGGTGGAACCGCCCAGGCAGACTTAACCGCTGGACTCCAGAACATCTTCAGTCATCCCAATGTCGGTCCATTCATTTGCAAACAGCTGATCCAGCATCTGGTGACCAGCAATCCCAGCCCGGAATATGTGGCCCGGGTAGCCGGTGTGTTCAATGACAACGGCACTGGCGTTCGCGGCGATCTGAAAGCGGTGGTCCAGGCAATCTTGCTGGATACCGAGGCACGACGCGGCGACGATCCAGCCCAGGCGCAACCGGGCGATGGCCACCTCAAAGAACCGATCCTTTTCATCACCAATTTATTGCGTGCGTTCAATGCTACTTCGGACGGCGCTGGACTCTCGGATCGAGCTTCGGATATGAAGCAGTCGCCGTTCTTTGCTCCGAGCGTCTTTAACTTCTTTCCGCCGGGTTTCGTGATTCAGGGCACCAATCTTCTTGGCCCCGAATTCGCAATTTTCAACACCAGCACCACAATATCGCGGACGAATTTCGTCAACGACCTGGTTTACGGCCAGGTGAACACCGGGACAGTGGTGAATCTTGGGGGCTATGTTCCGCTGGCTGCGGCTCCGAGCCAGTTGGTTGATGCGGTGGCGGCGGTGATGCTACACGGCCAGGTGTCCGACTGACATGCGGAGCACCCTGGTCACAACCCTGACCGGAATTTCGGACAACACACGGCGCACCAAGGCCGCCTTTTATCTGATTGGCAGTTCATCGCAGTTTCAGGTCGAACACTAAAGGGGAGAATCAGCCATGGCATTTTCAAGACGGGACTTTCTCAAGAGATCTTGCTGCACGGCGGCCGCCGGCTTTGCGGCAGCCAGCTTCAACCGATTCGGAATGATTAATGCGATGGCGCAGAGCACACAGGACTACAAGGCGCTGGTTTGCATTTTTCTGTTCGGCGGCAATGACAGCAACAACATGGTCATCCCGATGAGCAGCAGCGGATATGCCTCTTACCAGCAGGTCCGCTCAGTGCTGGCGCTACCGCAGGCAGGCCTGCTTCCGATCACTGCCCCCAGTGCGGGGGCATTCGGGTTCCATTCGAAGTTTCCGGAACTTCAAGCACTCTATAACCAGAAGCATCTGGCAGTGATGGCCAACGTAGGGACCCTGGTGCGTCCCACTACGCGTACACAATTTCGCGGCGGACAAGTCACAGTTCCCCAGAACCTGTTCTCACACGAGGACCAGCAGGCACAGATGCAGACAGCCGCGCTTAGCGGAGACGGACAGACCGGATGGGCGGGACGAACCGCAGACAAGATCCAATCCATTTACGGGGGCAACTTCCCGATCATTATTTCGCTGGCCGGGACGAACATCTTTTGTGAAGGGCTGTCGGCCCGCTCGATTGAGTCCAGCGGCAATCCCACAAAACTGCTTTCGGGCTTTGACAATTCGGCGGAATCCCAAGGGCGGATGTCGGCTCTGCAGAATCTGCTGACTTTCGATACAGGTGTATCGCTGATTCAGGCAGCCAGCAGCACCACTACGAATGCGCTCCAGGACAGCAAGTCTCTAGCCGACGCTATCGCGGGCGCACCGGCGCTGGCAACGGCATTCCCCAACAACGGTCTCGCAAGCCAGCTCAAGCAGGTGGCGCAGATTATTTCTGTCCGCTCAGCGCTAGGACTGCAACGGCAGATTTTCTTTGTCTCGCTCGGCGGCTTCGACACACACAGTGATCAGTTGAATGCTCACAATAGCCTGTATGCACAGCTTAGCCAGGCGATGAACGCCTTCTACCAGGCGACGGTCGAAATTGGCGCGGCCTCGCAAGTCACGAGCTTCACCTTGTCGGATTTCAGCCGCACCTACCAGCCAGACAGCACGTCCGGCACCGACCACGCGTGGGGAGGCCATCACCTCATCATGGGCGGAGGAGTTCACGGCGGAGATTTTTTTGGTACGTTTCCGACACTCGCGCTCGGCGGCCCCGACGATGCTACCAATGAGGGACGCTGGATTCCAACAACTTCGCTCGATCAGTACGCGGCAACGTTAGCCAACTGGTTCGGAGTGCCAACGGCTGATCTGCCGACCATCTTCCCGAACCTGGCGAACTTTACCACTCAAACGCTAAGTTTCGTCGGGATAGAGAAAGTTGAGCTCGGACGAATCGAAAGGTCACGGCGCTCTGCTCAAGGAGCGCCGTGAATTTTGTGCGGTGCTTCTGCCGGCTCGACCACCCGTGCTCGGGAAGCCAATAGAGCCTCACAAGACTGCTAAGAATGTTGTTTACTGACTGCTATACTGACCTCGCACCCTTCCGGATTAATAGTTTCCACTCGTGACATTCATGACCTTGTCCGCTGGGATCTGTCGCCTTTTCCCGCTGCTGGGTATCCTCTTGTTTCTGTCCGGCTGTAACGCACTGAATCCTTTGTGCGGAAGCGCTCGCCCTGCACCATTCCTTAATTCGATCTCTCCAAACACCATCGCTTTTTCACAAGTAGCGCCTGACTTCGTCGTGACCGCCACCGGCAGCCAGTTTGTTTCTTCGTCCGTGGCGGTCTTCAACGGCACTGCTCTTCCCACTACGGTCACCAGTAAGACCCAACTCACAGTCACGATTGCGTCCTCGATGATCTCGGCGCCCGGGTCTTTCAACATCACGGTGCAGACTCCTGGCGGTAATACGAGCGACGTTGGCTGTTCCAGCGGCGGCACGAGCAGCGTACGTGTGTTGACCGTCGACTAACAATCCAGCAGATCGCTGGGAATCATGTCTTTTCATTGAGTAATAGTCATTCTGAGCTTGCGAAGGATCCGGCGGGTGGCATCTCCGAACTCTTCGGGCTGTGTCGGTGTGCACGCCAGATCCTTCGGGACTGAAGTCCCTCAGGATGACGCTTTTGGCGGAGAATGGGAATTGAGGTAGCGAATTGCTTAGCCGCCTGCGGCTAACGCGATGATGGACTGGCTGGCGTCTCCAACAAGATGGTCAGCGGCGGAATGTGTTCAGGTTTTACGTAGCGGTTTACCAGGAATCGCTTCCCGTCTTTGGCGACATCGTAGGTGAAGATGTCGGTGCTCGAAATCGGCGCGCGGCCATGAACCTGGAACAACATCGCGGGCGTGCCGGTCGCGAACGTAGTTTCGCCGTTTACTGATACCGCCATCAATGTGCCGCTGGGAGATATATAGAAAATCTCTTTCCCGTCTCCACGCCAGCGCGGCTCGGTGCCGCCGCCACGTGATACCTGCCACTTTCCCGCGGCCCCGGGGAACGACGTGACGTAAATTTCCCAATTGCCGGACTCGTCGGAAGCATAGGCCACCCACTTTCCATCGGGAGAAATCTGACCATTGTTCGTGTTGCCGGTGGTAGTCAAGAATCGGGTTGGCTCTCCGCTGTCCGCGGGCAGCAATTCCAGATGGTCGCCCAACGAGGTCTGACGGGTACATAGAATCTGCCGGTCATCCAAGGACCATGAGTTCGCCAGAATGTCGTCCATCGCCGACTTCGGAGTGGTGTATCGTTTTTTCTCGCGCTCCAGACCGGTCGTCGACTTTAAATACAAACCAGTGCCCTCAGGGGCAGCGATACGGTAGGCCAGCATGCTTCCATCTCGCGACCACACGCCCACGACTTCTTCTGAGGGGTCGAAGGTGAAACGCGAGTTGGCGGCTCCGGTTGTGCTTTCGATCCAGATATCGACATTGTTTGCCTTCTGGTCGCTAATATCCACGGCGACGCGGGTGCCGTCGGGAGAAAGCGTCGGGTTTGCCATCACCCCGGGATCACCGATGCGCCCGAGTTCCTTGCCTGAGCGGTCCATCCAGGTAAGCTCGGACTGGGCTGCTCCGACGCCGGTGTTGTAAATCAATGTCCCATTCTGCGCCACAGTAAATGCCGCCCAGTAAGTGGAAGGTTGGAATCCGACGGCATTCGCAACCACGGACGTACTTCCCGAGACCGCTGCCAGCAGAGGGGTCAAAAGCAATGCTGACCAATTGCCTTTGGTCGTCGGCATAAAACAAGTTGTGGGCGTCGTAGCCAAAGCTCGAATGGGCGAGGACGACAAGTTTTCTTTCCTTAGCTTCGAGAGAACTCGCGTAGATGCCGCTCGAGCGATCGTCCTTAAGGTTTCCGAAGTTACCGGCCCAAAATAAAAAATGATCGCCGTCGGGAAGAAAAACGGGCCAGCGGTGGGATTGATCGTCAGCGGCCCTGATTCCCAGTGTGACCGGCGGCTATTCCCGTCCCATCGGGATTGATGCGTTGCAGCGGACTTTGAGCATCCGGAGAATAGATGATTACGCCCTTGCTTCCCCAACTCCCGCCGCGTCCAGCCGGAGCGACTGGCTAGCACTTGCGTAGTCCCGCCCGCGACCGCTATTTTCTGCAACTTGCCATTGGCGAAAAATCCGACGTAGGCGCTATCCGGCGACCAGAATGGATAACTCGCGCCTTGTGTCCCCGGCAAGAGGGTGACGGAGGACGAACCAACGCGCTGAGTGTAGAGCATGGGTAACGCGGAGTTTTCTTCCGGCGACACAAATACCAGCATCGAGCCGTCGCTCGAAAGCGCCATGTGGCTGATGCTCATTTCATCAGGAACGGCCAGGGCGAACTGAAGACGAGTTGTCGGAAGGGGACGCCGCGCAATCCACCAAGTTACGCCGGAGACTGCGACGAGCGCCAAACCGACGCAAACCCATAACAGGAGCGGAATACGGCGAGGCGGTGCGGCCGTCACGCGCACCGGACCACTGGCGTCAGTACCGGAGAGCGCGCTCAATGCAAAAGAAAGATCGCGAGCCGACTGGAAACGCTGCTCCGGATTCTTCTCCAGACAACGTCTTACGATTCGCTCGAGGGCAGGAGGGATCGGACGAAGCGGAGCGGACAACTCCGGCGGTTCTTCCTTCAAAACCGCAGTCATGGTCTCCGCCGGGGTGTCACGCCGGAATGCCCGTACACCTGTAAGCATTTCGTAGAGCACGGCGCCAAAAGCGAAGATGTCGGTACGAGGATCAGTTGCCGCCCCACGTACCTGCTCGGGCGCCATGTAGGCCGCAGTACCCATGACGACACCCGCCGCCGTGTGCGAACCGGTGAGGGTGATTCCGTCTGGATCGTCGGTGGTCGTCTGGGCGAGCTTGGCCAATCCAAAATCCAGGATCTTGATGCGCCCGTCTTTCGTGACAAAAACATTCTCGGGCTTCAGGTCCCGATGGATGATTCCCTTCTCATGCGCTGCAGCCAGGCCGTGGGCGATGTGCACCCCATAGTCGATGGCTTTTCGTTGAGGCAGCGCGCCCGCGTCCAATACCTCGCGCAGGCTTTCGCCTTCCAACAACTCAGAAACCAGAAACGGAGCGCCATTGTGCTGGCCGATATCAAACACGGCGAGAATGTTGGGATGGTTCAGAGCGGCGACTGCGCGCGCCTCCTGCTCAAATCGACGGAGACGGTCATCTTCACGGGCGAAGGACTCGGGAAGAATCTTTAAAGCGGCATCGCGGCCCAGGCGGGAATCGCGCACCCGGTAAACCTCACCCATTCCCCCCGCTCCAATCAGGGAGATGATCTCGTAGGGCCCGAGTTTGGTTCCAGAAGCTAGCGCCATTAGGGTGCGGGCATTATAATCCGAAGAAAGCAGGCGCGGATCAACCAGTACCGGAGCGAGAAATAGGGCTAAAGGATCGATCCGAAAGACTTTCACATCTTGTCTTCACGGGACCTGACTCCTTCGAACAAAAAAGTCAGGCACCGGAGACCCACTGCACACACAAGAGCCCGTTACCGTTGCTTCCTTCCGGACCTGGCGGGGTTGGCGGGAATGCGTTGCGCGGGACCGATGCCTGACCAGTTTCAATTCTAACATTGTGGATCGGTCGTTCGTCGTTGGTCGGCGGTCGTTCGTCGTTGGCAACAGTCGACAGTCTTCAGCTGGCAGCTTCCGTCCAACTCCCTGGATTCTCTATTTTCTGGAAGATTCAAACAGTCGCGATTCTGCGTGGCGTTAATCACGAGTGAATACTGACGACTGGCGACCGACTGCTGCCTTCAGTACTCTTTTCTTCTTTGGCGGTATAGCTAACAATGGCAGAATTCATGTCCTTCGACCGCCAAGTTAAGCCCGACCAGGCGCCTCCAACTGCCATGCAGCGTCACTTTGAGGTTGCGCTCTATCTGATGGTTTTCACAGGTTTTGCAACCCTGGCTTCGACAGGCGGATTGAGTACGCTCACCGTGTTGCTGGTCGGTGCCGCGTTGCTGTTTCGGGGCTATCTGCTGATCACTCGCCGCACCTGGCTGATGAATGAACGGTGGACTTCGTTTCTGACGCTCGGCTATGTGGCTTTCTATGTAGTGGACTATTTTCTGCTCTCGGGCGGATTTCTTAACGCCACTGTCCACCTTGTGCTGTTTGTCATGGTGGTGCGATTGTTCTCCGCTCACCGGGAACGCGATTACTACTTCCTCTCCGTCATCGCTTTTCTGATGGTGCTTTCGGCAGCTCTGCTTACCGTGGACAGCATTTTCCTGATGGCCTTTGTCGGGTTCATCCTGACGGCTGTGGTTGCGTTCATTCTCATGGAGATGCGGCATGCGTCCGCGAAAACGGCGGTTCACTCGCTTCGGTTACACGGTGATCCGACCTCTCGCAGCATCGCGACGTCCCTGGCCCTGATTTCGCCGGCTCTGGTGCTTTGCATTCTTTTGGCGGCTGCAGCCATTTTCTTTGTATTGCCGCGCGTTTCCGCCGGCTATCTGAGTGCTTATTCTCCGAGCGGTGAAATTTCCACCGGATTCAGCGACCAGGTTGAACTGGGACGAATCGGCGAGATCCAGCAGTCGAGTTCAGTCGTAATGCACGTTCAGATTGATGGCGATGATCATGGCAGCTTCGATCTGAAATGGCGTGGGATCACGCTCAGCCACTTTGATGGCAGGAACTGGTCGAATAATCGCATTCTGCACCCGATCCAGCCTCAAATGGGCGGCCGATTTATTTTCCCGCCGTCTTTACGACATGTTCGGAGTGGGCCGGCCAAAGAAGTTCACTACCGGGTTCTGATGGAACCTGTGGGAATGAACGTTTTTTTCCTCGCCGGATCCCCGGAGAGCATGGAAGGCAGTTACAAGAACGTGGGAGTGGATGACGGCGGCGGGGTTTTAAACCTTGACCTTCAACATCCGGTGAGCCGTTACCAGGCAACTTCCGATATCTCGCAGCCCGGAGCCCGCGAGCTGCGAATGAGCGACCACGACCAGGCAGATTTCGACGCCGACTACCTTGAATTGCCTTCGTTACTCGATCCTCGTATTCCGTTCCTGGCTGGACAGATCACCGCTCAGGCCGACAATAACTACGACAAAGCGACAGCGATCGAAAGCTACCTTCGCACGCACTACCGATACACGCTCCAGCTATCGCGTATCGTGCCTCACGATCCCCTTGCCGAGTTTCTTTTCGACCGCAAACAGGGCCACTGCGAATATTTTGCGTCCTCGATGGCGGTCATGCTTCGAAGTTTGGGGATTCCCTCGCGCATCGTCAACGGATTTACCACCGGGGAGTTCAACGACCTGACATCCCAATACGTGGTTCGCGCCAGCGACGCTCATTCCTGGGTAGAGGCTTTCTTCCCGGGTCATGGGTGGATTGCTTTCGATCCAACTCCGGGCGGAACCGCTGCCCCTCGCACCGGTTGGAGTCGGATGGCTCTTTATATTGACGCGATGGCGTCCTTCTGGCGGGATTGGGTAGTTAATTACGACGCGAGTCATCAGCAGGCGTTGGCAGTTGGCGCAAGGATTGGGAGCCGCCAACTCTTTTCGTCAGGACAACACTGGTGGCGCCGCCACTATGAAAGTCTACTGGTGTCCGCGCGCCGCGCCGAGCACGCGATGGCGGGTTCGCCGCTACGCTGGGGAGTAACCGGAGCGATCACCATAATGCTGCTGATTATGGCGGGAAACGTAAGGTTGTTGTGGCAAATCGTGGCCACGCGCCGGCTTGCAGCGCGGCCGGAGCGGTCTCCTCGGCGGGCCGCCTCGATTTGGTATGAACGTATGACAAATGACGTCGCCAGTCGCGGTTGGCAAAAATCACCCACACAGACGCCGGGAGAATTTGTGAGTGTGATTAAGGACACACTTGTCCGCGCGAAGGTCGCGGAGTTTACCCGGCACTACGAGAGCGCCCGATTCGATGACTCGGTTGAAGACGCCAGGCGCCTGCCTCAGTTGTACGATGAGATTTCGGCGACGCGCCGCCGCTAGCCGGGGCAGCTAGAAGTGCCAGACCACTCCACCGCCCACGAAATAGTTGTGTTGGCGGCTTCTGCCTGTATCCACGTTCAATTGAGGTACGCCTGAGTAGAAGTCACGAGCTTCACCGCGTATTCCAAAACTTCGCCATAGTCGCACATCGAGCCCTATACCGGCCTGAAAGACTCCGGTCGTAGTGCCAGTCGCGCCAGGGTTGGTACCGCCAAATTCCAGAGTAGAGCTTTCTTTGAAGTGACCGACTCCTCCGCCGACGCTCACCCACGGCGAAAGTCCGGCTCCGGGAAACAGATTTGCCCGAAGTGCAGGCGTAACGAAAAATGCCTGGTAGTTCTTGGGGATGAGATTTACTGGGAAAAGGACATCCTGATGGAAGGTAATCGCAAAGGGCACCTCGGCGGTGAGGCCGACAATCCCGAAGTTCATCAAGCGCCGGCCATAGTCCCCTTCAAGGGTAAGCCTGTTACCGAAGTGAAGCGTGGTATCGAATGAGGGCACTCCGTTCACTGTCTGGTCGCTGACAAAACTGCGGCCAACAGTGACAGCGATCTCGTTCCTCTCCTGCGCAATGGCTCCTGACGTTACTAGAATCAAGGACACCAGAAATGCGGCCGAAAACGGTCTGCGGGTCATTTCATCTCCTGGCAAAGCGGCGGAACGGGTGCCTTTAGGTTAGCACGCTCCGGACGGGGAAATCGCGAAACCCTTGCCATGTCTGACGACCAGTCGGCGTTCCGGTGCCAATCTGGCAACAGTGTTAAAATTAGTAGAGTTCATGCCTGTAAAAACCCTATCGTTACCGATCCAGGACGCGACAGCAACCCCAAACCCAAAACCTTCCGGTGCCACCAAAGTGGGTTTTGTGAGTCTGGGATGTCCCAAAAACCTCGTGGATAGCGAAGTCATGATGGGCATGTTGGCGCAGGCTGGTGCCACGCTCGTACTCGAACGCCGAAGAAGCCGACGTCATCGTGGTGAACACCTGCTCATTCATTGCCAGTGCTCAACAGGAATCGGTCAATACCATTCTGGAGATGGCAAGACACAAGACGACGGGACGTGCTCAGAAACTAGTCGTGGCTGGCTGCCTGGTGGAACGTTTCCGCAACGAGATTCAAGAGAATATTCCGGAAGTTGATGCCGTGGTTGGCACCGGCGAACTGGAGGGCATTCTCGCGGCAGCAGGCATCGCCGCCTGCGCGGCCTTCGAATTCCCTGTTCAACATCTTGCAGTCACGGCCTGAAGGAGACGCCCGGGCTGCGGCAGGGCGTTTCTCGCGCGAAAACTGGGATGGCGCAATCGCCGATCTGCCAAACTATCTCTATGACGAAGCAACGCCGCGCATTCTGGCTACGCCGCGACACACCGCGTACATCAAGATCGCGGAGGGCTGCGATCATCCCTGCACTTTCTGCATCATTCCCCAGTTGCGGGGCAAATTCCGGTCGCGCCGCTTTGAATCGGTAATCGCCGAGGCCGAACAGATGGCATTGGCAGGCGTGCGTGAAATCACGCTGATTGGCCAGGACACGACCTGCTATGGCGAAGACTTCGGCCTGAAAGATGGGTTGGCGCTTCTGCTGGAGAAACTGGCGGGGATCCAACAGTTGCGCTGGGTTCGCTTCCTCTATGCGTATCCCAACAAGATCACGGGACGACTGCTGGACACGATCGCCAGCCACGACAAGATCTGCTCCTACATAGACGTGCCGCTGCAACACGCCTCGCCAACTGTTCTGAAACGGATGAAGCGCGGCGCAAGTGCCGACATCTTCCTGCGTTCGATCGAGAAAATGCGGCGTACCATTCCCGGAGTTACCCTGCGAACGTCTTTCATCGTTGGATTTCCCGGCGAAACGGAACAGGAATTTGAAGAGCTTTGCCAGTTTGTCCGCGACTCCGAGTTCGATTGGATGGGCGCATTTGGTTACTCGGATCAGGACGGCGCGGATGCATTCTCGCTGGAGAGAAAACTGCCGGAGCGCGAGATCGAGCGCCGCCGCAAACATCTCATGCAGATTCAGCGGAAGATCAGCAAACGGAAGAAGAAAACACTGGTTGGCCAGGAATTTGATCTTGTGCTCGAGGGAGTTTCCGAAGAGACCGATCTCCTTCTCGAAGGACGCACGCCGATGCACGCGCCTGAAATTGACGGCAAAGTATTCGTGAATGACGTGCCGGATGGTATCGAACCAAAACCCGGCGAATTCTATCGTTGCCAGATTACCGAAGCCCACGATTACGATCTTGTCGCGAGGATTGTGTAGGAAGTAAATGGCCCGCAAGCGAAACCTCACCGTGAAGTGCCCTATCTGCAAGAAGCTGGTAAAAACCACAGACGCGGAATTCCCCTTCTGCAGTCCGCGATGCCGCACGATTGATCTGGGGAAGTGGGCCAGCGGCGGATATGTGATCTCGTCGCCGGTACAGGATACGGGCGACGAGATGGAGTTCCCTACCGCGAGAGCCAGCGATGAACGAATAACGTGAGCGCAGCGCCGACAAATACCCGGCAGACTCGGACGGGTTCATCCCCGCTTGCTCCGCTCTGGGCTACTCTGTACGCAACATTCTTCGGCATTGGGCGGCTTCACCCCGGACCTGGGACATGGGGTTCGGCGGCGACTGTCCTCTCTGTGGTGGCTGACTCGCACATCGATTACAGCCCAACTGGCGGCCCTGGCTGGCAATCTCGTTAGCGGCCATCGCTGTACTCGTCGGCATTCCAGCGGCGACTCGCGTTGCCCGCGCGCAGCGGTGTGAAAGACCCTCAATTTGTAGTGATCGACGAAGTCGCCGGCCAACTCGTCACTCTTATCGCGGCGCCACTCACGTGGCAATCTCTGCTTCTGGGCTTTATACTTTTTCGAGGGTTCGATATCGTCAAGCCACCTCCGATACGACGTCTCGAACGACTTCCCGAAGGTCTGGGTATCGTGATCGATGACGTCGGGGCTGGCCTTTACGGCCTGGTCTTAATGCAATTGGCGCTGCACTTTGGCCTGCTGCGATAATCGAACTCTAAGTGCGTTGTGAGAAATCTGAGATTTCATGGGAATTTCCGACCGACTGCTGGGAAAGAAAAACATTAATGGCCACCCGCACATTGAGGCGGTGCATCCCAGCGCTGCTTTGCCTGGAGGGGAAGTTCGCATCGTCGGCAAGAGTCTGCGGCCGCACGAATTGCGCCGTCCGCAAGTTCGTTTTGGCGAGGTCGAGGGTGCAGTGGTCATCAGCTCGGACGATTTTCTCATCGCGCGCGTGCCCGCCGGGGCTTCTTCCGGACCGGTGGTTGTTTCGGCAAATGACGCCGCAAGTAACCCGCTCGAAATCAAGGTTGCGGCCACGATCGCGGAGAATTTGCATCCGGTGACGAACCCCGCAGTCGACGCGGAGGGAAATATTTTTGTCACTTTCTCCGGTTCGCGGGGACAGAAGGTGCCCGTTTCCATCTACAAGATCGATACCAATTACAACGTCAAACCCTTCCTGTCGGAAATGACCAATGCCACGGCTATTACCTTCGACCGCGCCGGCCAGATGTATGTCTCATCGCGCTTCGATGGCACCGTATATCGCGTCGCGAGCAATGGCACGATGTCGACCTATGCCGAGGGCATGGGCGTTGCCACCGGGATCGCATTCGACTCTGCCGAGAATCTTTATGTAGGCGATCGCAGCGGCACGATTTTCAAGATCGGCAAAGACCGCCAGATTTTTGTCTTCGCCACTATCGAACCCAGCGTCTCGGCTTATCACCTGGCGTTTGGCCCGCAGGGAGAATTATTCGTGACCGGGCCCACGACTTCCAGTTTCGATTCCGTTTACAAGATTGATGCGCACGGCAGCGTCTCCACCTTTTACCGTGGCCTGGGGCGCCCTCAGGGTCTGGCGTTCGATGTGCAAGGCAATCTTTACGTCGCGGCGTCGCTTTCGGGCAAGCGCGGCATCGTCAAGATCACGTCCTGACGCGAAGCCGTCGCTTGAAGTCGCGGGCCATGGATTAGTTGGTCTCGCCTTTGCCCCCGGACGCTCCGCCGTGTTGGCCACTAATGGCGCTGTACATCGCCTTCTGTGGGATGTGCAGGGCGCACCGTTGGTTCCGGAAGCGGCGGTTTGAGCTTCGGTCTAGGTCTTACCCCTTAGATACTCATAACATTAGGCTTGCTCAAATCGCGCTCTAATCCTTCTGCATCATTTAGACTCTTATCTGTGAACGCAGAAATTGTCGCCATCGGGTCGGAGCTGTTGACCCCTTTCCGCCAGGACACGAACTCACTCTATCTCACGGAAAAGCTAAATCAACTTGGGGTCGAAGTAATCTTCAAGACCATCGTGGGGGACAGTCGGGAACATCTGACGGGAGTGGCAACTCTTGCCCTGTCGCGTGCCGACATTGTCATCTTCATGGGAGGTCTGGGACCTACGGAAGACGACCTCACCCGCGAGGCTGTAGCCGATGCACTCGGACTAGAGCTACATCGCAACCCGGAAATTATCGCTGGACTGGAACGCCGCTTCGCCTCGCGCGGCATGAAAATGTCTCCCAACAATCTGAAACAGGCAGACGTGATCGCGGGCGCGGTAGTCCTGCCTAACGCAAACGGCAGCGCACCCGGGCAGTGGGTCAGCGGGAAGTACGAAGGGCACGAAAAAATTGTCATTCTTCTGCCGGGGCCTCCGCACGAGATGAAAGCTCTCTATGACGAGCAATGCGTCGAACGTCTACGGGCGAAGCTGCCGGCCCAATTCATCGCGACGCGTGTTTTGAAAATTGGATTGATTGCCGAGTCGCAGGCCGATGCCCGGGTCGCGCCCATCTACCAACGGTATACCGATGTTCAAACCACGATCCTGGCAGGGGCCGGGGAGATACAGTTGCACCTTAAAACTCGCGGGGCTTCGCTGGCCGCCGCCCAGGCACGTGTCGACAAACTTGCCGAAGAGATTGAAGAAGAACTTGGTGACGCGGTCTTCTCCGATAACGGGGATTCGCTGGAACAGATTGTCGGTTATTACCTGCAAATGCGCGACGCATCTTTGGCGGTTGCGGAATCCTGCACTGGCGGATTGCTGGCGGAACGCATCACCTCGATCAGCGGCAGTTCCCGCCACTTTCTGGGTGGCGCGGTAGTTTATTCCAACGAATTGAAGACGGCTTTCGCGGATGTTCCGCCGTCATTAATAGAGCAACACGGAGCAGTCAGCAGCGAGGTCGCGGTGGCGCTCGCCGAAGGAATTCGCAAACGTTGCAATGCAACTCTGGGGATAGGAATTACCGGAATTGCCGGTCCGAATGGCGGAACTGAACAGAAACCCGTAGGCCTCGTCTTTCATGCGCTGGCGTCTGAAAAAGGAACTGAAGTCGTTGAACGAAAATTCCCTGGCGACCGCAAGCGAATCCGCTGGTACGCCAGCCAGCAGGCGCTGGACATGGTAAGAAGAAAATTGATGTAGAGCAGTCGATGGTCGTTCGTCGTTGGTCGTTGGCCAAACCTAATGGCCATCTGACTAACCACCACTAGCTTTTAACCTTTTCATGCGGATTTTTATTGCTCTCGACATTGACGATGCCATTCGTCAGCGCGTTCAAGTTTTTATGGAGGGTGTGAGCGGGTTCGCTCCCGACGCGCGCTGGGTTCGTCCTGAGTCGCTGCATGTCACTCTGAAATTTATTGGGAACAAGTCGGCCGCGGAGGTCGAGGCCATTAAACAGGCCCTCACACGGATCTCGGCGAACACTTTCGAGATCTCCTTTCACGGGTTCGGGTTCTTTCCGACCTCCAAGGCACCGCGTGTTTTCTGGATTGGGGTGGAAGCCGGATCGCAGCTTGGCGATCTCGCCAAATCTGTTGATGAACGTACGGCTTCTCTGGGAGTTCCTCGGGAGGAACATTCGTTCAGTCCTCATATAACTTTGGCGCGTCGCGGAAGCTCGGGTGAGCCACGCTGGCGCAAAGGCGATAAATTCAACTTGTCGTTTCAAACCCTTCAGGAGCGATTGGCCACGATGCGCGCGCCTGAGTTTGGTACGATGACTGCCCTGGAGTTCTTCCTGTACGAGAGTCAGCTCGGGCGCGGCGGCGCGCGCTACACAAAAATCGCGCGTTTTGAGCTTAATTAGCGCTGCTGACAGCATCCGCGACCGATGACTTTCATTCTTATTGCCGCCTTCAGCTACCTCTTGGGGTCGATACCCTTCGGTCTTCTGTTGCTGCGTACCTTTCGTGGACAAGACGTCAGACGAACGGGAAGCGGCAATATCGGCGCGACCAACGTAGCCCGTTCATCTCCCCTGCTAGGCGTTCTGACATTGATACTCGATGCGCTGAAGGGACTGGCTGCAGTTGCCTTAGCTCGCGCGTTTTTCCCCGGACAAACTTTGTTGGCGGTAGTAGCTGCGTTCTTCGCTATCGCAGGGCACATGTTTCCAGTCTGGCTCAAATTTCGAGGCGGGAAAGGCGTAGCGACTGGATTGGGATCTTTTTCGATCCTGGCCCCGAAGAGCATACTGTTGACCGTGGGCGTATTTGTGGTCATGGTCCTGTTATTTCGCCGCGTTTCCCTGGGATCGATCGTGGCCGTCGCGCTCTTCCCTGCTTTCGCGTGGATGCTGCACGAATATGGCAACATCCCTGAGGTGCTGGTTCTGATGTCTGCCGCTTCTGCTCTTATCGTCGCTCGACATCACCAGAATATCGGGCGACTTCTCTCCGGCACAGAGCCCCGCCTCACTACATGGAGTGGAAAATCGTGAGCAAGATCGCGATCATCGGGGCAGGGGCATGGGGGACCGGCCTCGCGATTGTTCTGGGGCGGCGCGGAACTCACGAGGTCCGACTGTGGGCGCACGAAAAGGAAGTCCGCGACTCAATTTCAAGCCGCCGGGTAAATGAACTGTTTCTCCCCGGGCATTCGATACCTGAGTGCGTCCTGCCGACCGGGAGTCTGAAGGAAGCGCTAAGTGAAACGGACATTGTTGTCAGCGTTATGCCGTCGCAGCATTGCCGTTCCTTGTTTCAGCAGATGCGGCCTCACTTGAAATCGGACATGCTGTTCGTCAGTGCGACCAAGGGACTGGAAGAGAAAACTCTTCTGCGAATGACGGAAGTCGTAACCGAAGTGCTGAAACCGGCAGACTGCAAGTCCGGTGAGGCTTTTTCACCGCGTATTGGCGCACTCAGCGGCCCATCTTTCGCCAAAGAAGTCGCTCGAGGCGATCCCACCGCGGTCACAATTGCGTCAAACGACGCCGGACTAGCTGAAACTGTGCAGCGTGAGTTTAGCGATCCGCGCTTCCGGGTTTATACCAATGACGACGTGGCGGGAGTCGAACTGGGTGGCTCGCTGAAAAATGTCATTGCCATCGCTGCCGGTGTCTGCGACGGTTTGGGTCTCGGCCACAATTCGATTGCCGCCCTCATTACGCGCGGACTGGCGGAGATCACGCGCCTGGCGGTGGCTTGCGGCGGGCGCCCAGAAACCATGGCTGGACTGGCCGGACTAGGCGATCTGGTGCTCACCTGCACGGGAGGCCTTTCCCGCAATCGCAGCGTGGGAGTGGAACTTGGCCGTGGGCGCAAACTTCCTGACATCATCGCCGACATGCACGGCGCTGTCGCCGAAGGCGTTTTTACCACCCAGGCAGCCGTTGGACTCGCCCACGCCCGCGGAGTGGAGATGCCTATCGCCGAGCAGATGGATGCGATTCTGCATCGGGGCAAGTCATCTGCCGATGCGATTCAGGATCTGATGACGCGTAGCGCGAAGAGTGAAATCTAGCTCCTGGCTTCTGGCTTCTGGCTTCTGGCTCCTGGCTTCTGGCTTCTGGCTCCTGGCTCCTGGCTCCCAGCCTCGGTCATTTCACACTTTAGACGTGCATCTTTTGCAATATTCCACTCTGACTTTCCCTTCTGGGACAATCATGTTCACCGCTGGTTTCTTAAGCCAATCGGGCGGAGGCGTCTTGCTATTTGGACGCGTCGAATCTAGGCTTTGCTGCCACAAGTTCATCGGACTTTCGTAACTTACTGAGCCGCGGATTCTAATCCTGCCGGTCGTTCTTCCCAGTAAAATTTCAAGGAAGACTGTAACCGCCGAGCCGCGGCGAAATTAGCGGCGGAGCCACTCGTCCTTGAAATTACCTCTGCCATCCCGGATTCCTATTCTGTACGTCATCTTGAGCGTACTTGCGCTCATCAGTGTTGTGCCGATGTATTTCTATTCGGAGCAGGTTGAATCTATCAACCGCGAGCGCCTGATTACGAACGAGCGTTTGTTGCAGAACACGGTGACGCGCTCCCTCGCCGACGACATCGGACAGCATCAGGAATCCCTGCGGATGATGTTGGCCAATCTGTCCTCGGCTCTGCAGGTAGCCAGCGGAGGCGATGTCACGGCTGAGCACGTCGAAGCGCCTGAACTCCGAGCCCTGCTGGAACACTTCGTGTCCTCTTCGCCGGACCTGGCTTATGCCACGCTGCTGAACTCCGATTCGAAGGGCATTTCTGCCGGCCGTATCGCTCCCGACGCATTTCTGCAGCGAGATCTGGTTCGCGCTTACGATGCGGCGCGGGAAGGCCGCGCTTATAGCGGACAGGCACTGGTCATAGGCAGTGGAACATCGGCACGCACCGTGATGCTGGTCAGCACTCCCGTCATGTATGCCGGACGCTTCCTTGGGATGATCGGGGCAGTGGAAGATTTGCAGTTCCTGATCAAGCGCTTGCAGGAGGTTAATCGCGGAGGCTTGACCCCGTACGTAGTAGATAGCGAAGGCAGGCTGGTCGCGGGCGCGACTCCCGAGTACGCCACCGGGCAGGACATGACCAACTCGGAAATCGTACGAAACTTTCTCGAACAAGGTGGACAGGCACAGCTTGTCGCCGCCACCCGCGAATTCAAAGTCACTCAAGGCAAGAAGAGCACGCAGATGCTCGGGACATATAGTCCTGTCGGCAATCTGGATTGGGCGGTAATCGTTCAGAAGCCGCGGGATGAAGCCTATCGCGGCGTTTTTGAGATGCAGCACACGGCGCGGCTTCTCGCGTTGCTGGCCATTCTGCTCAGCATCGCCATCAGCTTTTTCGCTGCGCGCCGGATCACCAACCCGCTGGAAGTGCTTACAGCGTCCAGTCGTGCCATCGCGCGCGGAGATTTCTCGCAGCGAGTTCAGCTTGCCAGCCGCACCGAGATCGGCGAGCTGGCTACGACTTTCAACACCATGTCCGAGGAACTTGAGCATTTCGTGCTCGATCTCAAGCGCGCCGCCGCGGAAAATCGCGAGCTGTTCATGAATTCCATCCAGATGCTGGCCGGCGCGGTCGACGAAAAAGACCCCTACACTCGTGGACACTCTGACAGGGTTACGCGCTATTCGCTCCTGATTGCCAAGGAAATGGGGCATCCGGAAGAATTTCTTGAAATCGTGCGTGTGTCTGCGCAGTTGCACGACGTGGGCAAGATCGGAATTGAAGACGGCATTCTCAAGAAACCCGGAGCGCTGACGCCGGAGGAATTTGAGATCATGAAGACCCACACCACCAAGGGCGCGAACATACTCCGCCCTGTGGCCCAGTTGAAGGACATGATCCCGGGCATCGAACTGCACCATGAATCGCTCGACGGACGCGGCTACCCACGGGGTCTCAAGGACGCGGAAATTCCTTTGCTACCGCGGATTATTGCAGTTGCGGACACGTTCGACGCCCTGACCACTAACCGCCCTTATCAGCAGGCCCACGATCCCGAAAGCGCCCTGCGCATCATTCACAACCTTTCCGGCAAACGGCTCGATCCCACGGCCGTCGCAGCCCTGGCGGCGATCTATGAACGCGGCGAAATCCGTATCCAGCAGCCGAATGTGCAGGCTGCCTCCGCTACGGCCGCATCGACTCCGGGTAAATCTCTGACCACGCCGTCATCTTCTCCTGAAGCCCGTGCCGCTGTTGTCGCTGCTGTCGTAGAAGTTTCGGCCAGATAATCTCTCTCCGGTTCGTCCACCATTTCGTAACGGCTTGCCGGATCTTCCGGTAATTGCTCTCGACGGAATAATTTTCGAGGATTAATCAGAGCCCGATGCGCTCGCTCGCGCGTTCCGACCGCTATAATTGACTTCTGTACCATTACGGTCCCGGAAATTTCATGATTCAAACCCTTTTTGGCAGCCTGGACGAAGAGCAGAAACCGAGTTTCCTTGAGCGCATGAAGGAAGCCGTAACTCGCACGCGGGAAAACCTGAGCGAGCGAATCGAGGAGGTAGTTTCTTTTGGTAAGGAGATCGACCAGTCCACCCTGGACGACCTTGAGGGCATTCTTCTTAGCGCGGACCTCGGCACCTCCACCACTCAGGAAATTCTCGGTAAGCTTCGCGAAAAAGCCAATTACAAGCAGATCAAGAACGTCGATGAGCTCAAGCGGCTGCTCAAGGAAGAAATCCTTGCGATTCTTGCTGCCGTTGACTCTCAGCCCGTATCAAAAGTGGAAGGAAGTCCGGAAGTGATTCTGGTGGTTGGAGTGAACGGGACGGGCAAAACTACGACCATCGGCAAACTGGCACAGGTTTTGCGTTCCGACGGCAAGACGGTTTTGCTGTGCGCGGCGGATACATTCCGGGCGGCGGCTATTGAGCAACTCGAAGTCTGGGGACAACGCACCGGCACCGAAGTTATTCGCACCAAGGCTGGCGGAGATCCGTCCGCTGTGCTCTACGACGCGCTCCAGGCGGCTTCGGCGCGGCACACCGATTACGTGATCGTTGATACGGCCGGCCGTCTTCACACCAAGGCCAACCTGATGGCCGAACTGGAGAAAATGCGGCGCACGGCGCATCGCATTATTGCGGGCGCTCCGCACGAGACCTTGCTGGTGATGGACGCCACGACCGGACAAAACGGCTTGCAGCAAGCCCGGCAGTTTACTCAATCGGCTGGTGTAACCGGCATTGTGCTGACGAAGCTGGATGGTACAGCCAAAGGTGGAGTTGTGGTCGCGATCTCTCGCGAGATGGGTGTTCCGGTGCGATACGTGGGGGTGGGCGAAAAGATCGGAGACCTGTTGCCTTTCGATTCCAAGGATTTTGTGGATTCTCTTTTCGCATGATTATCGGGTCGCATAATTATCCGGCGCTTTAGACGCATCTAGCCTGGTTCTGAATCTTTCCGGAAGTTGAGTCTTTCTAAAAACCGATGCCGTCAAAAAAAACAGGTAACCGCGTGTCCGGAACAAAGGCGACAAAGGCTTCGACGATTCCGGGACCGGACGATGCAACCAGCAGCCGGGAACGCGATGAAACATCGCTCCGCCACGCGCTGGACTTGGCTCGCCAGAGTATAGGTTTGACGTCGCCCAACCCTTGCGTGGGGGCGGTTGTCGTGGACAACAAGGGCAAAGTGGCTGGCGAGGGCTCGCACACATTTGATGGAGTCAAGCACGCAGAAGTTCTCGCGCTGGAACAAGCCGGAGAAAGAGCTCGCGGGAGCATTCTCTACGTAAACCTCGAACCTTGTTCCCATCAGGGCCGCACCGGACCTTGCGCCGACGCCATTATTGCGGCTGGAGTTCGTCGCGTCGTCGCCTGTATGCAGGATCCTAATCCCCTGGTTTCCGGAAGAGGTTTCGAGCGCCTGCGTAACGCCGGAGTTTCCGTAGCTTCGGGGATCCTGGAAGAAGAAGCAAGAGTTCTGAATGAGGCTTTCGCAAAATTTATTCGCCATCAAACGCCCCTGATCACGCTGAAAGCCGCCATGACACTCGATGGAAAGATCGCGCCTCCTCCGAGCGAATCGCATCATTCCACCGCTCTTGGGGGTGGCGGCGCCACCGGAGGCTGGGTCACCAGCGAGATCGCGCGCGCACACGTGCAGCAACTACGTCATCAGAATGACGCCATCATGGTTGGCGTTGGCACCATCATCGCCGACGATCCTTTGCTGACCGATCGCAGCGGGCTTCCGCGCCGAAAGCCCCTTTTGCGCGTAATTGTCGACTCCCGCCTTCGCCTGCATCCGCAGTCGCGGGTAGTAAAGACCGCGAAGAATGATGTGCTGGTCCTCTGCTCCTTCGCCGAGGAGAAAAGGAAGCGCGAACTGTTGGACCAGGGAATCCAGGTAGAGCAAGTCCAGGTGGGCGTGGGAGACGGACGCCCGGACATGAGAGGAATTGCACGCCGGCTGGGAGGCATGGAGATTACAAGCCTCCTGGTAGAAGGTGGGGCCATGATCAATGGAGCGGCGCTCGGCTCCGGGATCGTGGACAAGGTATTTCTTTATTACGCACCTAAAATCCTTGACGGCATGGGCTCCGTCCCATTCGCTACCGGCGTCGGATTCGACCGTATGAGCGACGCAGCACACGTGAAAGCAATCAAGCTGCACCGCTTCGGCGAAGATTTTGCAGTAGAAGGATACTTGCGCGATCCTTACGGAGACTTGTAAAAAGTAGAGCCGGCGTGACGGCAGTGGCTAGTGGTAAGTTAAAACCCGGCCGACAAATCGACTCACAACGACTGACCACCAGCCACTGACCACCGACCACTGCCGTAACGCCGGCGCTACAATACAATTCATGTTCACAGGCATCATCGAGGAAGTCGGGCGCGTCGTTGGGATTGCGCAGGAGAATGGTAATCGCCGCATCACGGTCGCGGCGACGCAACTAAATCAGGAACTCAAGCAAGGCGACAGCATTTCCGTCAGCGGCGTCTGCCTGACAGCCCTCGAAATCACGGGCGAATCCTTCGCTGCGGATCTTGCCGATGAAACCTGGAAACGCACCTCCTTCTCTCGCATCAAAAAAGGCGCGCAGGTGAATCTTGAACTCCCGATGCGTGCTGACGGACGATTCGGCGGCCACATTGTTCAAGGCCATGTGGACGGAACGGGAAAATTTCTCGGACTTGATCGCGTTGGCCGGGCGGACGACTACTGGTTGCGGATTGAAATTCCTTTGGAACTTGCGCGCTACGTAATCTTCAAAGGTTCGCTCTCAATTGAAGGCATCAGCCTCACTGTGGCCAAAGTCGAAGGAACCGAAGTGACCGCCGCGATCATCCCGCACACGGTTAAGATGACCAACCTGAACTCGCTGAAAGCGGGCGACCCAGTGAATCTCGAAGTGGATATGGTGGCAAAGTACGTTGAGAAGATGCTGAAGGGCGCATCCAATAGCTCAGCGCTTACGGTCGAGCGCTTGGTAGGCGAGGGATTCTAGACCATCTCGCGAAGATCACCTCGCGACCACCCCTTTTCCAGACTATGTGTTCACTTCAATCGACGCTTCGATTCCCGGTTCATCCAGCCTCAGAAACTCCTGAACGATCGGCTCTTCGGACTTCTCCATCTCGTCATAGGTGCCAAAGAAGATTGCCTTCGCTTCGTGAAGAAATACCACGCGGTCGGCCAGCTTTTTAGCGAGGCGCATATCGTGCGTGACCACCACGCTGGTCAGATGCAGCTGGATCTTCAGCCGCTTGATCAGGTCCCCTAAGAGTTGCGCCATCAGTGGATCGACCATTGTAGTGGGCTCGTCGTAGAGGACGCATTCGGGTTGGGCAGCGAGTGCCCGGGCGATCGCAACCGAGCGCTTCATGCCTGTGGACAAATCCGAAGGCAACTGGTCGCGCATTTCTTTCACCCCGACCATATCCAGCAAGCCGTCCACGATCTGGAAAATCTGCTCTTCTGAAAGTTGCCGCCTTTCACGCAACGGGAATGCGACATTCTCGCCGACGCTGAGGGAGTCGAATAACGCCCCATTCTGAAATACGATAGTGACCTTTTTGCGGATTCGCTCCAGATCGGCTGGCCCGTAGTCAGTAATGTCCTCATGAGCCACAATCACGCGCCCTGAATCAGGCTTCAAAAATCCCATGATATTCATTAGGGACACGGATTTGCCGACGCCGCTTCGACCTAAAATGCAGACCGTTTCGCCATCCATGACACTGAAGCTGACGTGGTCCAGCACCTTGTTGTCGCCGAAGGCCTTGGAAACATCCTTGAACTCGATGTAAGGCCCCGGTTTGCCGTCGGAGGTTCCGGTCTCATTCGCCGTTATTTGATTGGCCGCCATTGTTTTACGGTAGCAATTCTAAATCCTTCCGAGGTTGGCTCCCGGATGCGCAGGAATTTCGAGCCCGGCTTCCTCCAGATCTTCGGGGGTATTCAGGTTGCGAAACATCTCCTCGGCAAAACCGTTTCGCTCCAATTCTTCGGGCTCTATGACCAGGGTTTGGACTTCGCTGAACAACAAAGTGATCTTGTTTCTTCCATCGCGCAAGGCCGGCTCGGCGATTTCGGCGACACTGCGCCGGTAAACTCCACACAGAGGCTGCAAGCCGTTGCTCGTTTTAGGCACAACCACCATACTGCTTGTACTCCGAGCCCGCGCAATTAGAAATCTCAGGAAATCGGGCTGCAGAAAAGGCATATCGACTGCGACCATCAGGTTCAGATCCGTGGCTGTCCGGGCCAAAGCAGCGTGAATTCCACCTAGTGGACCTTGTTCCGGGTATTCGTCCTCCACGACCGGTCCAAAAGCGGCAAATTTCGCGGAGCTGCCCACGATCCACGGATTGGGCGCCACTTCGTTTGCCCGTTCAAGCGCACGCATCAGCAAAGTGCTGCCCTCGAACCGTAGAAAAGCCTTGTCCTGGCGCATCCTCGAGCTTTTACCGCCTGCCAGGATGAACGCCGTTACCCGATCCATAAAGTGATCATACGCTCCAACTCATTGCTTCTCTGAGTCTTACAGACCCTTTTTAGAGCAAACACCCTGCGTCAAACAACATATCAATGCCGGGAAGGTCAGTTTGAATCACAATTTCCCCAACAATTCCAGACCATTGCAGGACGATAATTTGATTACACGAAAGTAACCTTTCGCAACTGGCAACTGTCGTTGGATGATAGTTCGTCCCGTTCTTCCCCTGCGGGATATTAACCATGCCACAAAAGATATTGGATGTGCTCATGCTTGGCCGATGCTCTCACGAGTTTTCATGGCCTCGGCGCGCTGCCGACGGTCACTACTACCAGGTCTGCACACTTTGTGCTGTAGAGTACAAGTACGACTGGCAGTCCATGAAGCGCATCAAACGCGTGGACAGTGGAACTGAAATGGACTCTGAAACGCCACGCGGACGAAATCAGAAAAAAACGACGTGGGTGCCGCGCGCCCGCCGGTTGACCTTGCAGACACCGCTTCGCTATCGTCCCAAGGGTTTGGGTACCTGGCACGAGGGAACCGTTGAAAACCTCAGCCAGTCGGGCGTTTTACTCTTTGGCCCTCAGCAACTGCCAGAAAATACTTTGGTTGAAATGGTGTTTGAGATGCCGGAGGAGATTTCCGGCCAGAAAAATAGCACAGTGCTCTGCCAGGGACGCATTATTCGTCGCAAAGAGGCTGGGGACTCAGAATCCGTAGGACTGGCGGCCTCGATTCTGGATTACAAGTTTCTACGTCAGCAGTGACCCGTACGTACGAGTCGAAATAACTGCTGGAAAACTGGGACGATCAAGGTTCGGCTGTACACCCCCGAGAAAGTAAGTGGTGCCTGGGGAACTGCTTAGCTACTACCGCAGTCCGTTTCGGCCAGAATTTTGCCGAGATTCAAAGCCCTTCTGCATCTAAACTACTAGCGACCGGACTTAACACCCAATTAGGAGTGATCCTATGAAGGCGACATTTTCTGTTTACGTCACCTCGATTGCGCTTTTCGCCGCGTTGACACTAGGGGTGGCTTGTACCAAGGTCCCGAATGATGCCCAACTGACCAGTAATATCCAGAACAGGCTGGTTGGAGACTCGGGTCTGCAGGGCAAACAATTAGGAGTAAAGGCAGAAGCTGGTACGGTAACGCTGACCGGCACAGTGGACAATGATGCCCAGCGCGAAGCTGCGGGCCGTTATGCCGCCTCCGAGCCTGGAGTCAAGCAGGTCATAAACAATTTGCAGGTTGCGGCTCCGCCGCCAGCCGAGGCAGCACAGACTGCGCCTCCGCCGCCTGTGGAAGAGGCTAAGCCTTCACCCGCTCCCGCACCCGTGTCCCGGCCGCGGCATCGTCCGCGTGAGCGCGAGCGCGACCAGCAGTCCTCGTCTGCCTCAAATAACAACGACACATCTTCCGCTCCGGTGGCCGCGATGACGCCTCCGCCAGCGGCTCCGTCGGTTCCTGCGACGCCGCCACCTCCGCCACCTCCGCAGAAGGTGACGATCCCTTCGGGAACGACGCTTGCCGTTCGACTAGTCGATGCCATCGACTCTGAAGCCAGCCAGACTGGACAGACCTTCCACGCCACGCTCGATTCACCATTAGCCGTGGAGGGGGAAACTGCGATTCCCGCCGGCTATGACGTCGAAGGTCACATCGTCAATGTGCAGAGTGCTGGAAAGTTTGCCGGCCAATCTCTGGTTGTGCTGCAACTTGATCGTATTTCCGCGGCAGGCAAGTACTACAACATTCAGACCGATCAATATTCCCGCAAAGGCAGTTCGCGCGGGAAGAATACGGCCGAAAAGGTCGGCGCCGGCGCGGGAATCGGAGCTATCATCGGCGCAATTGCCGGCGGTGGTAAGGGAGCGGCAATCGGCGCGGCAGCTGGCGGTGGATTGGGCGGCGGAGTGCAAGCTGCCACCAAGGGTCAACAAATCAAGCTGCCGTCAGAAACAGTCCTAAACTTTACGCTGCAGGCTCCGGTAACCGTGATTGCCACGAACAAGGGCCCACGTGAAGGACGTCACCGTCTACCTCCGAATCATGGGGATCCCAACCAGACGCCTGATCAGTCAAATCCGAACCAATCAGGCCCAAATCCTGGTCAGTCAGACCCGAATCAGTAAAGTTTTGTAAAAGTTGACTGAAGAGGCCAGCCTGATGAGGCTGGCCTTTTCGCATTACCGGTCGAAACCGGCTCCCGGCAAGGCTTTCGGCATTTCCGCATCAGGATCAAACGGGTAACTGAAAATTTAAACCCAATGCTCTCGTCGGTTCATCCAATGACGTTCAGGGAGATTCTTCTAAGAGGCCCTCATGTGGATTGTCGCGCTGGCTCTTCGCCGGCCCTATACCTTCGTCGTGGTTGCTCTTCTTTTGCTTATTTTGGGCCCGATCGTCATCTACCGAACCCCGACTGACATATTCCCGAACATCGACATTCCCGTCGTCAGCATTTTGTGGAACTACACCGGTTTGAATTCGCAGGACATGTCCAACCGAATTGTGACGCTCACGGAACGCACGCTCACAACTACGGTCGACGACATTGAGCACAGTGAATCTCAGTCCCTGAATGGAATTGCGGTAGTAAAAGTATTTTTCCAGCCGCACGCAAACATTGAAAAAGCGATCGCGCAGATCACTGCGATCTCACAAACGCAGTTGCGCCAGTTGCCGCCTGGAACCACGCCGCCGCTGATCATTACCTACAACGCTTCCACGGTTCCGATTTTGCAGCTGGCGATGTCGGGACAGAAACTCTCTGAACAGCAACTCTTCGACTACGGCGTAAACTTCATCCGCACACGACTGGTGACGATTCCCGGTGCGGCCATTCCCTACCCTTACGGCGGCAAACAGCGGCAGGTACAAGTTGATCTCGATACCAATGCCCTGCAGTCGAAGGGCCTGTCGCCGATGGACGTCGTCAACGCCATCAGCGCGCAAAACCTGATCCTGCCTTCTGGGACATCCAAGATCGGACAGTTTGAATACGACGTGGATCTGAACGGCAGCCCGCAAACCGTGGGAGAGCTGAACGACCTTCCCATCAGGAAGGTCGGGAACACCACGGTTTACATCCGAGATGTCGCCTTCGTGCGAGACGGATTCCCACCCCAGACCAATATCGTCCGGGTCAACGGGCAAAGAGCGTCGCTGCTAACTATCCAGAAAACGGGAAACGCCTCCACCCTCGATATCATTTCAGGCATCAAGGCGCTCCTGCCCAGAATTGAAGCACAGCTACCGCCGGAACTGCAGATCCATCCCCTGGCAGACCAGTCGATTTTCGTGCGCGCCTCGATCAACGGAGTATTGCGCGAAGGTCTTATCGCCGCGGTACTCACCGGCCTCATGATTCTGATTTTCCTTGGGAGCTGGCGAAGTACTTTGATTATTGCTGTGTCGATCCCGCTGTCGATTCTTACTTCCATCATTGTCATGAGCGCGTTGGGGGAAACCATTAACATCATGACGCTGGGAGGCCTGGCGCTCGCCGTCGGCATCCTGGTGGACGATGCCACGGTCGAGATTGAGAACATCAACCGGAATATCGCCGAAGGCAAAGAAATTCAGAAGGCGATTCTCGACGGAGCCCAGCAGATCGCCGTGCCGGCTTTCGTTTCGACGCTCGCTATCTGCATCGTGTTCCTGCCAATGTTTTTTCTCACGGGGGTGGCTCGCTACCTATTCGTTCCATTGGCCGAAGCGGTAGTGTTCGCCATGCTTGCGTCTTATTTGCTGTCGCGGACCCTGGTGCCAACCATGGCCAAGTATTTACTACGCGGGCATGAGCAGGAGACTGGGCATCTGAATACAACCAGCCGCAATCCGCTGGTCAGAATGCAGGTGAAGTTCGAGCAGGCTTTTGAAAGGTTCCGCGACCGCTATCACGAGTTGCTGCACAGGTGCCTGCATTACCGCAAAGCCTTTTTGTGGGGCTTCGTGATTATTTGTGTGGCCTCTTTCGTGGTTCTGGAGCCCTGGCTGGGTCGCGACTTTTTCCCCAAAGTCGACGCTGGTCAGATCAAGCTTCACCTGCGGGCACGCGCCGGCACTCGCATTGAAGAGACGGCAAATCTTTGTGACCGTGTAGAAGGCTTCATTCGCGAACAGATTCCCCCCAGCGAAATCTCCAGCATCATCGACAACATCGGTTTGCCTTATAGCAGCATTAATCTTTCGTACAGCACCTCCGCTCCTACGGGTCCGGCAGATGCCGACATCATGATCGCGTTGACTCCGGAACATCGTCCAACTGAAGGCTATGTTCATGATTTGCGTTTGAAATTGGAGGATGAGTTTCCCGGCGTGGATTTTTCGTTTCTGCCTGCCGATATTGTCAGCCAAATCCTGAACTTCGGACTACCTTCTCCCATTGATATCCAAGTCGTCGGTTATGACCTGGAGGGCAACCGTCAATTCGCAAACAAGCTGCTGCGGCGAATGCAGACAGTTCCGGGAGCTGCAGATCTGCGTATCCAACAGCCCTTCGATGAACCGTACCTGCATATTGATGTTGACCGGACCAAGGCGCAACTGGCCGGCTTCACCCAGCGGGATGTTGCAAATAACCTGTTGATCTCTCTTAGCGGCAGCTTTCAAACTACCCCGACCTATTGGCTCAATCCCAAGAATGGCGTGAGCTACTCGATCGCTACCCAAACGCCGCAGTACCGTTTGGATTCGCTGCAGAAGCTGGAAAATATTCCCATCACCGGAGCGGTTGGGTCGACTCCGACGATTTTGGGAACGCTCGCTTCCATCCAGCGAGGGACCGGGATGGCGCTGGTCTCGCACTACGACATTCAGCCCGTGATCGACATTTATGGTTCGGTCCAGAGACGGGATCTGGGCGGAGTTGCCAATGACATTCAAAAGATCATTGATGACAGCCGCAAGGAACTGCCGCGTGGTTCTGAGCTGGTAACTCGCGGACAAGTCCAGACCATGAAGACTTCATACTCAGGGCTGATTTCCGGGTTGGCTTTTGCCATCCTGCTGGTCTACTTCCTTATCGTCGTAAACTTTCAGTCCTGGCTGGATCCTTTCATCATCATCGCGGCACTTCCTGCCGCGTTGGCTGGGATCGTATGGTTCCTGTTTATCACCGGCACCAATATCAGCGTTCCGGCGCTGACCGGTTCCATCATGTGCATGGGCGTAGCTACCGCCAACAGCATTCTGGTCGTGAGCTTTGCCAAAGAACAAATGGAAGAGGGCAAGGACGCCCTGACGGCCGCGCTGGCTGCGGGATTCACCCGTTTCCGCCCAGTGTTGATGACTGCGCTGGCCATGATCATCGGCATGGTGCCAATGGCGATTGGATGGGGTGAAGGCGCAGAGCAGAATGCGCCGCTCGGTCGCGCCGTGATTGGCGGGCTGATATTTGCCACGGCAGCGACTCTGTTTTTCGTTCCGGTTTTCTTCAGCGTGCTACACGGACGACGAAGCGAGGCCAAAGAACAGACAAAACAAGTCAATGCCGAGCCGGGCGTCGCCTAGGTAAAATATTTAAGCGTTTTTTTATGGTAGTTCAGTAGAAAACGAACTGATCGTCGGGAGATTCAATGAGGGTTGAAAACGAAGACCGTACATTTACAGAAAATGCCAGGGAAGTCGGACCTCCGGTGCATGACCGAGCGAAACATCGCCGTTCGCAGTGGTGGATTCTTTTGCTTGCGGTGGTTACAGCGGTAGTGATCGTGATCGCCGGCATCCTTGCCTCGCATTCAGGCCCGGACGGCTTTACGTAAAGAGACTGCGGAGATGGCCGTGCCTGCGGTCGTCGTGATTCAACCCAAGCGCTCGGCGCCAGCTCAGGAAATTATTCTGCCAGCCAGCGTGCAAGCCTTTGCCGACGCCCCGATTTATGCCCGTACCAACGGCTACCTGAAAAAATGGTATGTGGATATCGGTGGCCATGTGAAAGCAGGCCAACTTCTTGCCGAAATCGATACCCCAGAAGTAACCCAGCAATTGCGGCAGTCGCTCGCCGACCTTGCGACCGCGCAAGCCAACCTCAACCTCTCAAAAATCACAGCTGACCGGTTTTCAGGGCTGTTGAAAACCGATTCGGTTTCGAAGCAGGAATCTGATAACGCCGCCGGAGACTTCGAGGCCAAGAAGGCAAACCTGCAATCCGCGCAAGCCAACGTGAAACGGCTGCAGGAGTTGCAAGCGTTTCAGAAAATCTATGCGCCGTTCGCAGGCGTCATTACAGCCCGCAATACCGATGTGGGCGCATTGATCGATTCCGGTAGCAGTGGAGGAGTCAGGACAGAACTGTTTCATATCGTGCAGCCCGACAAGCTCCGGGTGTACGTGAGCGTCCCACAAGTCTATTCGCAGGCTGCCAAGCCAGGACTCACAGCGGATCTGACTTTGTCGGAGTTTCCTGGCCGTCCTTTTCAAGGCAAACTGGTGCGCACTGCTAATGCGATTGACCCAACGTCCCGCACGTTGCTGGTAGAAATCGCGGTCGACAATCCAACCGGACAGCTTTTTACCGGTTCCTACGCCGAAGTGCATCTGAAGCTGCCCACAGCGGCTTCGGCATTTATTCTGCCGGTCAATACTCTGCTCTTCCGTTCTGAAGGGTTGCGAGTCGCCGCAGTGGGTGACGATCAAAAAGTTGAACTCAAGCAGATCACCCTCGGCCATGACTACGGAAGCGAGATTGAAGTAGTAGCGGGCCTGAACGGAAACGAAAAGATAATCGTGAACCCTCCCGACTCGGTCACCACCGGTGAAACTGTCCGTATCGCTCCAACCAACCAGCAGGGGGGGCAGTGAGAGAGCGCCCGTCGAGCTTCAGACGCCTGTTTTCCGACGTCGAATTTGAATTCTTCAGCCCTGGTTTCCGGGGCCTTGGTCTGACGCCCGGCACCGTAAGCCTGCTGTTGGGGCTGCTCGCAGGCCTTCTTCTGGCCACTGGTTGTACGGTCGGCCCTCGCTATTCGAAGCCCAATGTGCCAAGTCCTCCGGGCTACAAAGAGGTACCGCAGGATTGGAAGACAGCGCAACCTGCCGATGAAATAGCACGAGGAAAGTGGTGGGAGATATTCCAGGATCCGCAACTGAACACGCTGGAAGAACAGGTCAATGTCTCCAATCAAAATCTGAAAGCGGCAGAAGCGCAGTTCCGGCAGGCGCGGGCGCTAGTAAAATTTAACCGTGCTGCCTACTATCCGACGGTGACTGCGGGCGCTTCGGCTGTGCGCGAACACCTTTCGCAGAGCCGTCCCCTCGTCCCCACATCGACATCGACCAATGGCACCGATCTATCAATTCCGTTCGATGTATCGTACGAAGCGGACGTGTTCGGACGCGTGCGCCATACAGTGGAAGCGGCACGTTCCAACGCTCAGGCGAGTGCGGCCGATCTGGAATCCGTGAGGCTTAGTTTGCGTGCCGAACTTGCCGTCGATTATTTCCAGATGCGTACGTTAGACGCCGAAGAACAACTGCTTCTCTCGAATGTCACATCTTTCGAAAAAGCTTTGGATCTGACACAGAGCAGGTACAACGGTGGCGTGGCCTCGGGGGTCGACGTCGCGCAGGCTCAGACCCAGCTTGAAAATACGCGTACCCAGGCAATCGACGTACTTGTCCAACGCGCGCAGAACGAACATGCAATCGCGGTCCTGATTGGTCAACCAGCGTCTACTTTCAACGTTCCCCGCTTTGCCGTGGAACACACCTCCGCCGGTGATTCCGCCGGGATTGCCGTCAGAACTCCTGGAGCGCCGCCCTGACATCGCCGCTGCGGAAAGGCGCGTGTCAGCCGCCAACGCCCAGGTTGGAGTAGCTCGGGCCGCATATTTTCCGGTGTTTAGCCTGAGCGGCACTGGCGGGTTTGAAAGCACTTCCATTACGACATTGATTCAGGGTCCCAGCGGATTCCTGAGCGCAGGAGCTTCCGCTGTAGTGACCGCTTTCGACGTGGGTCGCCGCCGTGCGGTGTCCGACCAAGCCAAAGCAGCCTACGACGAATCTGAAGCGAATTACCGCCAGACAATCCTCACCGCTCTTCAAGAAGTCGAAGACAATCTGGCGGAGCTACGGATTCTCAACGACGAAGCCAAAGCGCAACAGGCCGCAGTGGCCGCAGCAGAGCACTCGCTCGATCTATCTACCAACCGTTATAAAGGCGGAGTTGTGAGCTATCTGGAAGTGACCACGGCGCAAAGCCTGGCTCTCGCTGACGAGCGAGCGGCGGTCGACATCCTGCGCCGGCGCATGACCGCCAGTGTTTCCCTCATCAAAGCCTTAGGCGGAGGCTGGAATTCCGCAAGCTTACCGGTTGTGAGAGTCGACTCGCATCCTTCCACCGCAAACGGGCAGTAGCCATGCTGACGCGGTAACCCCAGTAGGTCTAGCACCAAAGTAATCGGAAATCTAACGGATGGTGCAGCTCATCTGAGCGCGATAAAACATCTATAGATTTAGAAAATACTTTCAGGAGCCCGCGCCATGACCCCGATTTCCCCCATCGAGAACGCCCGATTCGCAAGCCAGTTAAATCAACTGAGCCAGTTCAGTCAATTCATCTCCGAGGTTGCAACCGCCATCGTAGCTGCCGACAGCGAGTTTGAAAGCGTCTGGAACATTGCGAACCGGGTTTACGACCGGCACTGCTCTAACAACATTCGTTTCATGCCTCGTCCCGGTCTGAGTTCATCGAGAAGCACCGCCCTCAGCGCTTAGCGAATGGCCGACCTTGTCTGATGGAGGCATGAGGCATGGCCGGACGATGAGCGAGAAACGTCTTGCAGTCTCCCCGGCAGCGTTGCCAGGGATGCCAGCGCGAACATTGCGCAAAAGTACGAGCCAAAGGTATGCTCTCCCTCCATGGTGCGTTCCTTTCGTTTTATTCTCCTGCCATTCTCTCTGCTGGCTCTTTGCTCTTTCAGCCCTGGCCCAACAACCTTTTTTATCCCCTGAACAATGGGTCACACTACGCGATGAGGCTAACGGCGCTGCTCCTTACGAGAATCTTCGCTATCTGACGCGTCTCCATCGGGTACCGGCTACAGCGGAGTTTGACCAGGCAGCGGAATTCGTTCTGCAGCGCGCCAAGGAATATGGTCTTTCCGACGTTCAGAGCGAACAGTTCCCGGTCGACGGAAAAGTTTCTTACGGCCTCATGCGTTCACATCTCGGCTGGAAAGTCGAAGCCGGACAACTATGGGAAATACGGCCCCAGCATCTCTTGCTTGGCGATTGGGCCACTGACCCGATCCGGCTGGCAGACTACAGCCACTCCGCCGAGGTAGAAGCCGCTTTGGTAGACGTAGGGGACGGATCGCACGAAGCCGACTACACCGGCAAGGACGTGCGCGGAAAGATTGTCCTCTCCGACGGAGTGCTTGCCCGAGTCCAGCAATTAGCGGTGGCGCAGCATGGCGCAGTTGGCATCGTCAACGACATGCCAAACCAGTCGACGGCCTGGTCTGGGGTTGATCGCACTGTCGTGCGATGGGGCCATCTCGATGCCAGAGAACCCGCGGGATTCGCCTTCATGATCTCGAAGGAAACTGCTACTTCACTGCGGACGCATCTCGCCGCGGGAGAACCGATCGTCTTGTCTGCCAAGGTAAAAGCCGAAGTCGGCCCCGGAAATTGGACCGTGGTGAGCGGAATTATTCCTGGCACAGATCCCAACAGTGGCGAAATCATCTACAGCTGCCACTTGGATCACGAGCGGCCAGGAGCGAATGACAACGGCAGTGGCTGCGTAACCATCCTCGAGTCCGCGCGGTTGATCGCGCGACTCATCGCGAACGGGCAGCTCGCACGTCCCAAACGCACACTCCGCTTCGTTTGGGGCCCGGAGATTGAGGGCACGATGGCATATCTCAGCGGCCATCCGGAAATTCGAAAGAAATTGCGCGCCAATATCCATATGGACATGGTGGGGGGCGATCCGTTTAAGAACAAGTCCATCTTCCATGTGACCGCGACCCCGTGGTCACTGCCAAGCTTTGTCACCGACGTGGGCGCTGCGTTCGCCGAGGTCATCCGCTCTGGCGCGACGAACTATGCGGACACTGGCAGCGCGCCGGAAGCAGCCGTAGTCGAAAATCGCGCCGGGGACCTGGGCACACGGAATGAGTTTCTGGCGGACGTGACGCCGTACTCCGCAGGCAGCGATCACGACGACTATGACTCGTCAACCGTCGCCGTGCCGTCTCTCTATTTGCGGGACTGGCCTGACATTTATATCCACACCGATCACGACACCTTGCAACAGATTGATCCCACGAAGCTGCGCCGGGTGGCGCTGCTTGGCGCCGCCGCGGGATACGTTTACGCCTCGCTGGACGCCGAGCGCTCACAAGCGGTGCTTCCCTTTTTCGCCGCGCAGTCTGAAATGCGCCTGGCGCAATTGTTCCAGCACGCCAACCAACTGGTAACCGATCCCAAACTCGACCCCGGTACCGCCTGGTATGAGGCCCGCAATCTCATGAAGCAGGGTCTTCATCGCGAGATGTTGGCTCTGCAGTCACTCATCGACTTCACGCAGGCCAGCACGCTCGACACCGCGACTGAGAAAGCACTTGCAGACCAGACCGTACCTTTCAATGCATGGCTCGACCGCCAGGCGAAAGCACGCGGCGCCCAGGGAACGGAGCCGACAGCACCGTGGTCAAAGGACGCTGCAGCGCGAAAGATTCCGGTTCGTGTCGGCGACTTTGGGCCGCTCACCTATCAGAACGACGATGTCCTCAAGGCTCGGTTGTCTCCTGAGCGGATGTCGAAAATCAAGCTGCTGGACAGCGAAGCAACTCCGCTGCTCAACGAACAGGAACTCTCCGACCTCTACGCCTATGAGATCTTTAATTTTGTGAACGGTAAGCGAACGGTTGGAGAAATCCGCGACGCAGTCTCCGCCGAATACCGGCCAATCGCAATCGAACTCGTCGTTGACTATCTCGAAGCCTGCAAGGATGCCGCAGTAGTGCAGTGGAAGTAAAGACAATCTGAAGACGTCGGAAACGTTCACACTAGAAGGCACTCCTCAACCGAGGAGTGCCTTTTCCGTTGGCGGATTTCCAAAAGCTGCTTAGCTGGCGGAACTCACCTGCTCAACCGGGGCTGGTGCAACCCAGGCCGCCGGCAGCTTCAGGTGTGGCATCGGAGGCGCCGCGAACAGCCGTTGACAAGGCTTTGCCAGCCAGCGCGCCCACTGCGCGGATCGCGAGACTCGGGCGCTATCAGTGGCGATGCCGGTATCGGCATACATCTGCCGGTAAATTTTAGAGATCAGGACGAATGCCAGCCTTGCCCGCATGGACTTTATGAAGCCGGATCGCGCCCAAATGTACTTAAGGCTGTAAAACGTGTCCCAGACAGACTGGGTTCGCTCGCGAACTTCCTCCGCTGACATCGTCGGATGCGACCAATAGAGTTTGGGCCTTAGTGCAGGCGGAATAAGCCATCGCCTGGTGATTGGAATTCCCCCGATCAGTTTCGGAGAATCAGCCATCTCTTTTTCCCAGCGGTTAAAGTCAACCGTCCCGGGATACGGCGTCAACATGACAAACTGGGCAAACGCAACTTCCGCCTGCGCCGCAGCCGTAGCTGTAGCATCAAACGTTTCAGGTCGGTCACTCGGCAAGCCAAAAATGAAGGACCCGAGCACATACACTCCATGTCTGCGGAATGTTCTCAACTGCTCGACCAGGTCGGTGCCCGACGCATTGAACTCCTTGTAGACGTCCTTCAAACCCTCAGGCGTAACCGACTCGACCCCGACCAGCGCTCCCTTGATGTTGGCTTTGCGCATGGCATCAAGAAACTCGGTGTCCTCGGCTGCTTCCATAGTGATTTGCGTGAAGAAAATCATGTCTGCCGGGAGCTGGGCCAGACCCGCCATCAACTCGAAGCGCTCCGCCCGGATCGCTTTCAGTTCATTCAGCCGCGTCGCATTGTTTTGCTGCTCCGCGAGACGCAAGTCGGTCAAAGTCACAGGATAAAAATTGTCGTCGGCCAGGGCGATGAAGCGGAAGCCCAGGCGCCGAAGTTGCACGATTTCCTCGATTACCACATCGGATGTGCGCTGCCGGGGACGTTGCCCGTCCGTCCGCCAGACCGAGCAAAAAGAACAATGTTTGGGACAGCCGCGAACCGTCTGCACCGAAGCCCACATATAGCTTTTCCGCGGCACCAGGTCCCAGCGCGCGGGCAGAAATTGGGAGGCTTCAATCCGCCCGCCCTCATAGACTGGCAGCGGCGCTCCACTTGAACAATCTGCCAGCACTCTGCCCCACACTACGTCACCATCGCCTTTGACTACCGCATGCGCGCCACCCAGTTCATGGGCTTCGCTCGGGTACAAAGTGGCATGAATCCCGCCAAAGGCCACGTAAGCACCACGCTCGCGAGCCATTTTCCCTATTGCGTATCCGCGCAATGCATTGGCCGTGTGAATCCCGATGCCAACAATATCGCCAGCCTGAATGTCGAGCGGGTCCAGCGCTTCCAACGTTTCATCGACGAGGTGGGGATCGCCATAGCTTGCGGGAGTTGCGGCCGCCAAAACATACAACCAGCGGGGCGTAATAACGGCGGTACCGAAAGAGACTTCGCTCGGATTAATCAGGTGCACGCGCAAGCGGTTGTGCCCTCCTCAGGCGGCCTTGCATAAGCAGGGCGAGGAAACGCGCCCGGAACCGCATCAGTCGAGAAATTCTGGACTAAGAATTCAGATCTAAAGTTCGTCGCCCCAATTAGGCGGGAATTCAGAAATTGTCGTATTTTGGAGCAATCAAAGACTGGTCAAAATTGAACACTTCTGTTAGACAGGGAAAGCTATTCTGCCGGTAGGCAATGAACATGTGGTTTCACACTGCGTCGCTGGGACTGCCCATCCTGATCTGCATTGGGGCGTGGCAGATGGCCGGTGCTCAACCGTCGAAACCCACTATACGCGAAACCCCAACGATGAGTGTGGAAGAAATCGTTGGCAATCTGGTCCGACGAAATCTGGAGCGGTCGCGGGCTCTCGCGGCTTATCGAGGAACCCGAACCTATCGGCTGGAATATCACGGCTTCCCAGGTACCAGGACCGCGGAAATGGTGGTGGACGTAGATTACAAGGCTCCCAGCACCAAGGAATTTACCGTCCGATCTGAGACCGGCTCCAAGCTGGTGATCGAGCGTGTATTCAAGAGAATGTTGCAAAGTGAACGAGAGGCAGTCGCCGAAGAAAACCAGCGCGACGTGGCCCTAACTCCTGATAACTACACCTTCTCTTTGGTGGGAAAAGAACAGACTACTGGCGGTCCCGCCTACGTACTTACCGTTGAACCTCGCACCCAGAACAAGCTCCTATATCGCGGGCGAATCTGGGTCGATGCGTTGGATTTTGCTGTCACCAGAATTGAAGGAGAGCCTTCCAAGAATCCTTCCTTCTGGACGAAGGAAACAAAAATCGAGCAGGTTTATACGAAGGTCGGCGATTTTTGGCTCCCGCAGTCAAACCGCAGTACGAGTGTGATTCGCCTGGGTGGTCGCGCCTCGTTCACGATTGACTACGGCAATTATCAAATTACTGCGACTACCCCATCGCAGCTGACCGGTAACAGCGTTGCGGGATACAAATAGGGCTAAAGGCGGCGGACCTACGGAACCACAGCTGACCTGCTTGCCGGAATACTGCACAGTCTTATCCGGTCGATTTTCTGGGTCGATTCCTACGCCGTGATTTTGACCGACGAAAACAATCCGGAAGCTGCGGCTTTTCAGCATTCCCGGAAATTGTCCTTTCCGGTCCCCGATGGTCAGCGCCTGCTTCCCGTCATCCCAATGAATCGGAATGGTCGCATAGGCGCCCTTTTCATAGTCGTAATTATCATTCTCGTCTTCGTATAACGTGAAGTCTCCGTCCGCGCCGCGGTAGATGCGCAGTTCAATTGGATCGGCGGGCTTTTGCGTCGACCATTCTTCATCCGGTCCCAACGGCAAAATTGATCCCGCGCGAACGTAAAGGGGCAACGCTCTCGATCGGAGCATCGGCATCGACCGTTCTTCCGCCCGCGACCGGCGATGCCAGTCCAGAAGTCATACCACTTCGCTTCGGGCAGATAGAGGCGACGAGTCGTGGCCCCCGGTTCGGTGACAGGGTTCACCAGGAATGCCGGGCCGTACATAAACTGGTCGCCAATGTTCTGTGCGCGCACGTCGGATCGGAAATCCATCACCAGCGGACGCATCGGCGTGTAGCCTCGCTGCGTCGTCTTCCATGCCAGCGAGTAGATGTAAGGCAACAATGCGGTAACGCAACCGGTCAAAGTTCACCAGGATCTTCTGCGCATCCGGGCCGTACGACCAAAGCTCGTTCTGGTCGGTCTTGCGGGTTCCGTGTACCCGGAGGATCGGATTGAACGTGCCGTACTGAAACCAGCGCACAAATAATTCCCGGTATGCGGGATCGTCAGGATCGCCGAAGACGAAACCGCCGATGTCGGTGGTCCAGTAAGGAATGCCGGAAAGCGCAAAATTCAATCCCGCCGGAATCTGGCGCCGGAAGGTCAAGAAATCGGAATTTACGTCCCCTGACCATGCGGTGACCCCATAGCGTTGATCGCCCGGCAAATGCCGAGCGAGACAGAATGAACACGCGCTTCTTGTCCGAGGACGCTGCGCTGTCCGTCGTAGACCGCACCCGTGGTCATCAGCGGATAGATGTTCACGTAGCGATCGCCGCTGCCGACGGCGAGTTTGTGGTGCAGCAGGATATTTTCTTCCTGGCCTTCGGTTTCCGGCTCGGTTGTGTCCAGCCACCAGGCATCGATCCCGATCTTGAACAGAGCCTGATCCATCAGGTGCCAGTAATATTTGCGCGCTTCCGGATTGGTCGCGTCGTACACCGCCATCCCGTCGGTGTGGTAAGGCGGCTTGGCAAACTTGAATTTATCCACGAACCAGCCCTGCTTTTCCATGTCGTCATAAACGGTCGAGCCTGGTTCGAAGAAGGGCCACACCGAAATCATCAGGTGAAAATTCTCGTTGTGGAGTTCGATCCACCATCCCTTTCGGGTCGGGATAGTTCTTGTTAAATACGTGCTCACCTTTGCGGTTCCACCAAAACCAGTCCTGAACGATATTGTCCGCGGGAATGTGAAGGTCGCGATATTTCCGCGCGATGCCGAGAATTTCTTCTTGCGACTTGTAGCGGTTCTTGCACTGCCAGAAGCCGTAAGCCCATTTGCCAAACATTGGCGCTTGCCCTGTCAGTTCACGGTAAGCGGCAATGATTTTGTCGAAGTCGGGACCGTAAAAGAAGTAATAGTCGATGTTGTCGGCCACTTCGGAACTGATGTAGAGGTAATTGGCGAATCGGTTGTTGAAACGGCTTCGGGAATCGTTGTTCCAATAGATACCGTATCCATTGCTCGAAAGCAGCAATGGGACCGAGATGTTGGAGTTATCCTGCGAGATGTCGACGGATTCTCCACGATAGTTCCAGACGCCCGCCTGATGCTGGCCCAACCCGTAGAGACCCTCGCGGGAGCCATAAATGTTGATGAATGATTCGGCGCGATATGTGTCTTCGCCATTCACCTTCACCGGCGTCAACTTCCTTGAACCTTCCTGGACTAACTGTTTCCCACCAGAGTCCCTGTATGTAATCGCACCGTCCTTTCGAGTCACGGTGATGCTCAACTCTTGGGTAGTCAAGGTGATATCGTCATCAGTGGACCGCATCTTCCACGTTGTCGTAGGCCAACTGCTTTTGGTGACAACGTAGTCTGGAAGAGTGGAAAACGAAGAAGTTGCCGAATAGCGAACCCGAACAATGGAATCTGTGCAGACTTGCAGCTTGAGCGTGCCTGACTTCATGCTAAGAACTACCCCGTCAGGCTGTTGCTGGAATGCCGTGACGGGATTCATAGGAGCCCACTGAGCATGGGCGAGAGGGGCAATCAGAAGCGTTAGAGAGCAACGTAGTGCAAAATGAACGAATGAGCCGCGTTGTCTTCGCATGTTTCGCTATTCTCAATTCCTTCTGGTGGACTAAATTCGATTCATGACAACATTTAGGGTCTTGGCATTCACCCCACAGACAATACTTTGCACCTTTTCGCTGCACGTCGCATCATGGGTTCGAATGACTCGGACGGGCAACGCAGTGACTAACAGTCATCTCCTATCTGCATTGCTATCATTCATTTCCAAAGGAATCATCTTGCACAAAATGATGGAGCGGTGCGCTTGAACTAACTCTACCGAACTTGTAGACTCCTCTTTCCAGTCCAAATTCTCCCGGAGCCCGTAATGATCCCCCTGACGAATCCTCAAACTGAATGGTCTTCCTACGAAACCAAGGCAGCACTATTACTCCACGAGCGGCGCGCCGAGGAACTGCAACTGGAACGCCTCAAGATTCGCCTTCAAAGCAAAATGCAGGCAGCTGCAGTGCGAGACCGAGAAGCCACAGCAGCCTAGTTCCGCCGCTTCAAAACTAACGCCGCAGTTAACCTCCGGGAGACCGGCGTTTAAGTTCGTGTCTAAGACTCCTGCCTTCCACCAACTGGAAAATCTCTTCCGCCAGGTTTTTGGAGTGATCTCCCGCGCGTTCAAAAGCCTGGGCGATAAATAGCAAGTTAGTGCTGTATTCCCGATTGTGGCGGTCGCTTTTTTCGAGATGGCGACGAAAGACTGCCCGGCAGACCTCGTCGATGCGGGCATCGGTTTGCAATACCCATCCTGCGGCTTGAACGTCGCGATTCAGAAAGCCCTGGTGAATTCGCTCCAGCATGCTTTCCAGAATTCCAGCCATCTCTCCCACTTCCCGGCTGTCTTCTTTTGAGAGTTGGGTGCCGAGGATTTGTAGCCGCTTCGCGACCGACCACAGAAGATCTCCAATGCGCTCCAGATCGATGATGAATTTGAGACACGCCAGCAGCTCCCTTGCCTCACCTTCACTCACGGCGGTGATAGCGCCCGTAATGCTTTCATCCACCTTTCGTTCAATGCGGTCGAGTTCCTTTTCACAGTCTTTGACGGCGAGAAAAGCCATCTTCGACGAATCGCGTGTGTACTCCCCGATATTGAATGCTGAATCTTTAGCTACCAGACAGGCCTGACGTATCAAATCCGTCATTTTTCGAATGGACTCTGCATGCTTGGGAGATGTCCGTTTCATATCGATGAGGAGAGACAGAATGTATGCTTACGCCGTCAGGCATTCTACCATTGCGATCTGCGGGCTTTGGTCGCAAGAGATTGTAAATCGGCGGGGGTAAACAGGCAGAGGATGTACCTGCCGCGCAGAAAGCAGCGAAGAGGACTGCACAAGCTTCCTGCCGGCTTTCGCGTCTCCGAAACTGGTTGATCTTTAACCGTTCAACTGGCCTGGATTCAAGTCTAGGTCAGACCGGCCCATGCCACGTTGGCAAATGGGTCCACATTCGATAGCGTCGAAGGAGCCTGCCAGGATTCCATCGCCTTGTTTGCCATTACTCGGTCCAGGACTAATGGAACCTCGAAGACAGCATAATTTTCGTATCGGCTGACATTCTCGCGCAGCTTATTGAAGCGTCGAGTTCGCAAGTAGATCCTCCACCACAGTCGCGATCTCATCGAAATCCGGCACGACAACCCCGAGCTGATTTTCCAATACCCAGGTTCCGTTGTAGCGCTCTTGTGGCATGGTGCGAGAATTCCGCTCAACGATTACGGGAAGACCAAATTGCAAAGCCTCGCTGATGCTCCCGGGACCCGGCTTTCCGATGAAGAAGTCCGCCAGCGACATGAAGTAATCGACGCGGGTGGTGAATTCCTCGATCACAGCAGGCATGGTCAGTCCCAAGTTACGTATTTTTGCCGCTAACTCGACATTGTGTCCGCAAAGGAAAATCAACTGCACTTTGCTTGCGCCGCGGTCCATTCGTTTCGCGATCTCAAGCATCGAAGCTGATCCGTGGCCGCCGAACATGACAACCCCAGTTGGCAGGTCAGGGTTCAAGCCAATGCGTTGCCTTTCCTGGCAACGATCGATTTCCGGCTTTCGATAAAACGAGGACTTCAACACCATCCCTGAAGTCTTGAATACTCGCTGCGCCGGGTGGCCCATGGAAAACGCCTGTTGCCGCGCTCGCTCACTTCCGCAAATGATGTATTCCGACTGGGGTTCAATCCAGAAGTTCGGCGGATAATCGGCCAGATCAGTGAGGACGGTGACGAATGCAGCATTAGGAATCTCTTTTCGAATGCTCTCCGCAAGACAAGCATTGAAATGCGGGATCACCGAAAGAGCCAGGTCAGTTGGATTCTGCGACCAGAAATTTCGCAGGATGCGGACAATCCGCGAATGATGCAACCTGATCGTGCATTGGAGCAGCACCAGGAGTTGAGGCGTCAGACGCGTCCAGCCCTTTCTCAGCAAAAGGTTGTACCCGTCCTGCAGTCGATGTCCTGTGGCCCTTTGAACAAGGTCAATCGGATCCAGAAGCTCCTGCACATTCAAAAGGCGTACGTTCCAGGGATCATCCTGCCCTTCAAGGACGGTTTTCAGGGCTCCGGCAGCGTTCCGGTGACCGCCGCCACCATCATGAAATACGATCGTGAGGTTTCGCATGACCAACCTCCCCACCGCCCGCAAAGGCAGTTTCCATCACTAGGATCGCAACCAGCCCTTAACAGCAGATCAACGTTCCATGAATTTTGTGTGAATAAAACCGACGGGAGGCAAAATGGTTACTGCAGGTTACCGAAGCGCTCCGCGCATTCGACCAGACTAAACCGGTGTTTTCGAAAGTAACGCGTCTTCATCGCGAAGTGGAGTGGAGAGACCATTGTCGCGAATGATGTCGCTGAACAATTTGGCACTGCCCCGCGGCGTCCTCTTTTGCGTCGCGGGGTCTAGCGCAACCAGACCGAAGCGCAGCTTCCATCCTTCATTCCATTCGAAGTTGTCAGTGAGTGTCCAATGCAGATAACCGCGGATATCGTTCCCGCCTTCAATGAGCCCGTGCAGTTCCCGAAGCACATTGACGATGAGCCAGGGCCGGATGCGGTCTGCGGCGTCAGGCACCCCATTTTCCATAATGTAGATGGGCTTGCCCAGCCGGGCGGCACGCTTTACCGCTTGGGTTATGGCTTGGGGATAGGCTTCGCCGTAAGGATTCTCAACTCCTCGGTCTCCTTGCGGGACGTCAGTGGGAACGAAAAGCCTGGTGAAGAGTGTGCCTGGATGCCTCAAATCAAAAGCGACGTGAAATCGGCTGTAAACATTCAGACCAACAAAATCGCAACAGCTTTTCGCGTCACCTTGAGATCCGCCCAATAGATTGAAAGGGAAAGATAACCGGCCATCCTCGATCAGCTCAAAAAACGCCTGGTTGAATAACCGGTCGAGCAAACCCGCAACCCAGCGATCCACAAGTCCGCGCTCTGGCTCGAAAACAACGTAATGCTGGGCCCAGCCTACCTGCGCCTCCGGAACCATTTCGTGAATGGCACGATATGCAAGAGCATGAGCTCGTGCCTGGACAATGTTTACGCGTAGAGCATCCAGTAATCGGCCTTTGCGGCCAGGCGGAAACTCGCCCAGCACATAGCCACACGCCGCGTAGACGTTGGGCTCATTGAAGGTGACCCACAGCCTGCAAAGATCTCCGACTGCTTTCGTCACCTCGCGGACAAATCGCTCAAACAGTTCTGGAGCATCAGACCGCAGAAACGCCCCGCGCTGTTCGAACCAGCACGGATGGGTGAAATGATGCAAACAAATGATTGGCTCGATGCCCCGCCGATGCAACCCCGCCAGCATCTCGCGGTAGCGCTGCAATCCCTTGGCGTCGAAACGATTCTCTTCTGGCTCAATCCGGCTCCACTCCAGTGAGAGCCGCAATGCTTTCAGGCCGAGATCACGGGCGATGTCGAAGTCACGCTCGGCGTTCTCCCACCAATCGCATGCGTGACCGCAGGAATCTCCCGACTTGATCCGGCCCGCCTGTTCCCAGTCAGACCATTGATTGCAGTTGTTGCCTTCGACTTGATGTGCCGCGGTGGAAACACCCCACAGAAAATCCTCGGGAAAGCGGAGAACTGATTCGAAACTCGGGCCGTCCAATTCCAATTCATCCATGGTTCGGATTCTAGGATACCGCAAAAGCCGGGGATGCCGAGTGATGTAGGACAGGAAATAGTTACGGCTGTTCTCAGGTAGCCGCGGCGACAGGCGCCTTTCGCAGTGTGATCAATGTCACTTCCGGAGGGCAGTCAATCCGCATGGGTATTGCAATCGTGCCGACACCGACGTTGGTGTACAGCGTGAGACGGCCGATCTGTCGAAGCCCGCGAGGATATTTTTTCGCTAATGGTGGAAGATACGGAGGGCCCAGAATTGGAATTCGAATTTGACCGCCATGCGAGTGGCCAGACAGTTGCAAATCCACGGGGAAGTTCGCTACGTAGTCAGCCCAGTCCGGTTCATGAGCCAGCAAAACGACAGCTTCATTTGCCGGAATTCCTTGCAGCGCAACATCGAGTTTGGGTTTTCCCCGAAGGACGTCGTCCACTCCGGCAAGCCAAAGCCTTGTGCCGTCGCGCTCAACCGATGCTGCCCGATTCCGCAAAACCGGGATATCGTGCGACTCGAGAACTTCAATAATGAGGTTCGGGTCAGTATCCACATCGTGGTTGCCGAGAGATGCCAGCATTCTGAAGCGTGCGCGGAGCTGGGCCAGCATTTGGGCGCAAGGTTCAACGGCTCTTGCTGCTCGGACAGCGCGTTGTCTTCGAACCCGCCTGCCTGGCGAGGTAACAAAGTCTCCAGTCACCACGACCACATCCGGGTTGAGTCCATTGACGATATCGATGGCTTTCCGCAGCGGCACGACGGAGAAGGTGTCGTCGTAATGAAGATCGCTGAGTTGCGCGATCCGAAATCCGTCGAACGAATCGGCCAGACGGGGCAGTTGGATGTCGATGGAAACAAGCTGTGGCCGGTTCGCTTCGAAGAGGGTGCCATCACCGGCGATGGCCAGCCCTCCAAAAGCCGCTCCAGCTGCACTCAATTGCAAGAATTTTCGCCGCGTCGGGAACGAAGACAACCAGCACTTCTCCTGTGGTCCCGCACATCGGCAACGCGCCTTGGCAGGTTCTAATTGTGGTTCCGAAAGTTCACAGCGACAGCTTTATCTGAGTAGATCAGCCCGGCTAACGACCGCGGTACCACGCGATCGTCCGTGTCAGGCCTTCTTCAAAATTAACCTTCGGTTTGTATCCAAGATGTTTTTCTGCCCTGGAGATGTCCGCCAGCGAATGCTTCACGTCTCCAGAACGCTCCGGAGCGTACTTCACGTCGCCTGAGTATCCGGTGAGCCGCTTAACCATCTGGAAAGTTTCGTATAAGTCCGTGCGCTGCGCCGTGGCCACATTGAACACCCGGCCCGCAACCTCGCTGCTCGCCGCCTTCGAAGCCAATAAATTCGCCTCGACCACATTGTCGATGTACGTAAAGTCCCGGCTATGTTTTCCGTCTCCGAAGATCGTTGGCTGCTCACCGGCGAGCATTTGCGTGATGAACTTGGCCAGCACTCCGGAATATGGCGAAGAAGGATCCTGCCTCGGCCCAAAGACATTGAAATAGCGCAGGCACACCGTTTCGAGGCCATAGCAGCGATAAAAACTGGTCATGTAGTATTCGGCCGCCAACTTCGCCGTGGCGTATGGGGAAATCGGGTTCGGCAGCATATCTTCCCGCTTGGGAAGAGTCGGAGTATCGCCGTACGCGGATGAGGACGCGGCATAGACAACGCGTTTGACCTTGGCATCCCGGGCTGCGACCAGCAGGTTCACGGTGCCATCTACATTGGCTCGATTATTTCCTAGCGGATCCTTGACCGATCTGGGGACAGAAGGCATGGCAGCCTCGTGGAAAACATAATCCACCCCCTGGCACGCACGATGGAGTGCATCGAGATCCAGCAGGTCAGCCTCATGAAACTTGATTCGGCCCAGCACGTCGGTCAGATTTTCCTTTTTCCCGGTGGAAAAATTATCGAATCCCACCACCTCTTCACCACGCTCCAGAACAGCGCGGGCCAGCGACGATCCGATGAAACCTGCGACACCCGTGATGAGGTAAATAGCCATAGAATCTCCATGATACAGGAATGCAATTGTCAGGAACTCAGTCGGGCAACTCGGAAGTGCAGCGTACCTCGCGTTTCTTTAAGGCGTCTGAAAACACTGCCGTTAGACATATCTGCCAGCGAAAAAACCCATCAGTAAACCGTAAGAGGCCTGGCCCGTTGGGACCAGACCTCTTTACGCAGTCTTCGCAGACGAGCCCAGCTTTAGTGGCTCGAGTGAATATGCATTTCCTTACGCATAGGCAGTGGCGACTCTGTCACATGTTTCCGCTGCACTATGTAACGCGGTGTCGGTATGCGTTCCGGATGCATTTCAACGTTGGCAATCGGAGCGGCCGCACCTGAAACCTGAACCCAGCTGGCAACGGACGGCGTACCGGCCTTATTTACCAGGAACAGCATGTAGTAGCCGGGAGGAGCAATATTCGAGTCCGGCGGCCCGGTAACCGTCAGGCTGGTCGCACTCGCTGAGAAGGTCAACCCAACATACCGTTGGTCCATATCGAACGAGTGTGTGACCGAACCCGCTTTCATGAGAACCACGGACGCGATGTTAGCTGCGTCCGGAGTTGGCACATTGAACGGTTGAGCGTAGGTGATGGAGCCCGGTGTTCCTGCTCCGATGACAGGCCGAGTAGCCGCGCTACCGTCCGAGTTGAAGAGGTAGGCCGGCTGGTAAATCTCGATGTGGTTCTCAAAGACGCCCTGTTCGGGATTGCCCCCGGCCAGAGCGACCGTCGCATCCGGCAAGAGAAGCTGGGTATTGTGATAGAGCCTCGGAAACGTATTCGATCCCGCCGAAGTAAATGAATTGGTTGCCGGATCGTAAATTTCCGCCTTGAGGCTGGCTGTGGTTGCATCCTCATCCGCAGCCGAACCACCATCCACCAGCAACTTGCCGTTTGGCAGAATCGTGGCTTCCATCTCAACGCGTTTTTGCGCCATCTTCGGCCCCTCAACCCAACACGGAGCATAAGTTGGGCAGGCAGCCGAGGTTTGTGCGCCCGCCGGACTGAGATCAATCAGTTCGGTGGTGTCCGTAGCCGGATTGTCGCCGCCCATGATCATGACCTTCGGGCTGTAGTTGTTCTGCGGTGTCAACGGCAGAAGAACAGATGTGCCATAAGTCCGCTCTCCGTTTGGATCGGTTCCGGGGTAAATCGTCCACGCGACTAATGTCCAGGTCTGGTTAGAAGGATTGAAATCCACCGTCGCCGATGAAGGCGCGGAGTAAAAGACGTGACCCGTAGGAAGCAAGTGCATCCTGGGATACAGCGGGAACTGGAATGTTGGGAAGTCTGTAATGTGCGGATTGCCCGGGATCTCAGCGCCCCACTGCTGTCCGTCCCAAATCTCGCTGGTGTTGTTGTTCAAGCCATCGGTGCCATTCAGGCCTGAGGTGGTCATCATGCGACCGTCATTCAGTTCGGTCATGGTCGGATACCAGCGCCCATGAGCCGTAGGAGCTACGTCAATGAATGACTCGCTTGCTGGATCGAAGATCGAAGCGTTTGCCAGACCCGTAAAAGGAATATCGCCCTGGGTTCCCACGACCGCGAGTGCGCCGTAGCCTTTTGTACCACCGTTGATCAGAACCCTGCCGTCCTGCATGATCGACATTCCGTTGCAGAACATGTCCCAGCTTGTGTTCATCGTCGTAATAGTGTTGCTGGACAAGTCCATGATCGCTGCACCTGGTGAATACTGTGGGCCTTGCGGACAGCCCGCCTGCTGTGGAGGACAGTTGCCAGAACCTGCGACCAGAAGAATCTTTCCAGTGTGCAGAAGCGCCGCATGGATCGGGTTGATCGGCATGGTATTGGGCAGCGTGCTCCACATTCCATTTGGATGACCGGTGGATGTATTGCCCCCAGCCGGCGGGGTGGAGGTGGAACCCGTACCCGAAGAGGAGCCCGCCGTGCCTCCACCTCCGCATCCGGCCAACACCAGAGTGATCACTGCGATCATCGCTACCGTCAATTTCTTGCTGTTCGGTCTCATGTCTTTCAAAGTCTCCATGCTCAAATTCCCAGGGCTAGTTGCGTTTTGTGAATTCGTACGTTTCAAGGCAGCGAAATGCACTGTCATTGAGCCGTCGCCGTTTCAACGACTGCGTTGTTCAGGCGGCTCAGATAAGGAAAGAACGGTGTAACTTCGAACGGCATTTTCTCCTGCGGTGACAGCAAGGCCACCGGTCGGCTCTTCATCATTTCCAACCGGTTGCTCCAGGAATCCAGCTTTACCCGGCCGCCCAGCGGAAGGGCCGCGATCTGATCGATGCGTTTGGTGTCCAACGCTGGAGCGCCTGTCAACAGCGCAGACATCCGGATTGACTTGCTGTTCTCCATGCGATTGCCCAGATGTGGGCGGATCAGACTGCTAAGTTCCGGCGCCCGGTTCTGCAAAGCAGCCAGGAACAATCCGGCGTTGCCGAGCTTGTCTTTGTAAGGAGAATTTGCCAGCAATTGCATCGCTTTGGCATCAGCTGCTTCTTCCTCTGCCGGGTTGCGGGCAAAATCCAGGCGCTGGAAAGTGTTCGTGTCAGGGAAGAAGAAACGATCGTTAAAAGCGAACTTGGTGTCGATGCGGTGACCGAGGGCAATGTGGCTCAGCTCATGGGCAAGAGTCATCGCCAAGGAAGCTTCATCCGGAAGAACATCGAGCAAGCCACGGCTGATCACGATGGTGTGTCCCACCGTAAAGGACTCCAGCGGTGAAGTCAGCAGAACGCGGCAGCGAACGTCCGGAATGATCTCAAGATTGTTGGTGACGATCAGGTTGTTAACGACTGTCTGCAGAATCTTGTCTACATCGCCGGACGGCGCCAGCAAGCCAACCTTCTGGAGATGATCCAGCGCGTTGTCTTCCGCCGACCGTTCCCACATGCGTTGCGCCTCAACCGGTCCAGCTTCTTTTGCAGCATCAGTATGGTCCTGGACGGAGTCGATCTGAATGTCCGAAAACTCTTCGTTGTGTTTGAGCGGCTCCGGATCGTAGCTCCAGAGACGGGTTTGTGCCTTGAAGTGCAGGCCAGGAAGCAGCGGGCCGGCGTTTTTAAGATTCGACTCTTCGATAAAGACATATGACGGCAACCACAAACCCGCCTGAAGATTCAGGCGCCAGCTATCGAAGTGCAGGAAGTAGCTGTAACGGGAGCGAGGAGAGTACGTACCGTTGAAGCGGACGATGTTGTACTCGCGGTCTTCAACCCATATCCTTCCCAGAAAACGTCCACCGGTGCTGTCCTTCGGCTGAACATCCAACACCGTGCAGCGCACCTCCCCAAGGAATTCCTGGCGGACATATTTAAAGTCGTAGTTCTTCTTCTGGAAGTCGCGATCCAGCATAACCATCTGTGCAAAACCGACCGGCAGAAACTTCCGTGAAAAAAGACCCGGGAACGGATTCAACGCGTGAAGATTAAGACCAGTCTCCTTTTCGAACAACTTATCTCCGACGCCGTCGCTCAGGTCCAGGCGTCCCAGGAAGTATTGATCGCTAGCAGGCACGACCAGCGAATCGTGGTCGGTCTTCAGATTCTGAATGTAGGTTTCAGCGATTGGGTGCAGATGCTGCATTTGTTCCACCACGGCGCGCTCGCGCTCGATCACACGATCCACCATCTGATCGATCGACATGCGGGGCACCACCGAGAGCGACTCGCTCTTGGTGACTCCGTAGTTTCCATAAATAGTGACGGCTGTCGGCGTGTTTGCGCTTACTTCGAAGGTCGCGCTGGTGGCGCCCGCAGGGACCTTTACGCTGGCAGGCACGACCGCCGCGCCTGCGGGATCGGCAGCCAATGAGACCGCTACTCCATCGCCGGGCGCAGCCATATTCAACTTCACCGTGCCCTGCAGCGAGTGGCCTTCGGTTACGCTGGCTGAGCTCAAGCTCACAGAAGAAAGGGTTACGGCTGAATCCTGGGCAGAGACGGAAACCGTCACACCCAAACATACGAGCATTGAGAGAAGAATCGTTCCAAGTACGCGCATAAGACTTTTTGACCTCGTTACATCAGGACTTTTAGCTAACATGTGAATGATTGCCGAGATACTTCCTAATCCAGGGACCGGCATGTTATCGCCCTACCTTTCGGCCTAGAAGATTCCAGTTGAAAGAGAAATTTGTGAACACCGAGACACCACCGGCCGACAAACCTGATTGGAATCGGCTCTCATGGAGATAAGCGAGGCCGACTTCGGTATAAACCTGTTCCCGCGGGATAATCGCTTTCACACCGGCGCCTACCGTGGCCCGGTTGTCCCAGTCGAATCCCTGGCTATCCCGGAAGATCGTGGCATCGACGTACGGCACGAGTGTGGCCCTGCGGAACCTCTTGGCTACCACACCTTGCGAGATGTAACCCAGTCCGAGGATATTGCCGTGTTCGACAGGTGACAGGTTTCCAACCTCAATCCATGAAGATCCGGGGAAGCGGCTCGACTTTTCGGCAACTGGCTGCCAGCCGAACCAATCCTGGACGAAAAGGGACAGTCCGCTGCTAGTGAAGCTCTTGAAGCGATCTTCATAAGAGTAGGCGGAACCGATGCTGACCACACCCTTACGAAAGTACTTATTGGCTTTGAAGCCGATCCGGGGCTGGATTTTGTTATTCCACTCATATCCCTTGGTATCGAGGACCATGCCCAGCCCGACAAAGGGGGTTACCGTAACTGATCCGGAGTAGGTGGAGAAAATCGCTGCACTCTGTTCGAAGTAGGATTGAGTGTAGAAATTGTTATGCTCAATCGGGCTCAGGTTGCCTAGCGAGGTCCAACCTTGACCAGGCAGCCCAACAGCATCTACCATGCTGCCTTCGAGCGCGGACTTGGCGCCGTCCTGGGCGGCCGCAAGGGCCGTCATTGCCAGAACCACGAAGATCGTTAACAAGGACTTCATTTTCATAATTCCACTTTTCTCGTTAGTACCGTTTAACTGCGAACCAACCTCTTACCTGTTTTTTCTGAACTACAATTTTCCAGAAGCTGTAAAGAAAGATTGCGCAATCAAGAAAGCGCAAGACCGGGTACAGCAACGAATAAAGACAAACATCTGTGCGACGATCGCATGCCGCACAAAACATCGACAGGAAAACCAGAACCACCATGTCCATACCGACCGCATAAAACGCGAGTCTGGGAGAAACCACCAACCAGACCGGCAATAACAGGAACAAGGTGGCAAAGATTAATCCTTCCCCCATCAGTAGCTTGTATTCCATGTCGATCTTGCTCAGGCCGGTTAACATCTCGTACTTCAAACCAACCTGCCATGCGCCGGAGTGCCAGCGGTACATTTGCTTGATGTAGTCGCGAATCGTTCTCGGGTCCTGTGTGGAAACCACGGCGCGTTTCTGATAAATGATCTTGCCCAGTTTTTTGCGGTGCACCTGGATGGTGCAGTCCATATCTTCAACGATCGTGTCGCTGCTCCATTCCAGTTGCGCGAACACATCCGCCCGAAAAGCGGCGGCGCACCCAGGGGTCACCGTGATGACTCCCATGTTGCTTTGTCCATCCTTGTAGATCGCGTGGGAGATCCAGTACGCCAGGCATCGATATGCGGTAAGCCAGTTATGCGGTGTGCTCTTTGCCCGTCCGCAAACCACTGCCACTCCGGGTTCTTCGAAGCTCGACCTGACTGCCTCGAAGTAGTCCTCTGAGACCTGTGTGTCAGCATCCATCAGGCAGATATAGTCGTAACGTGAATTGAGATCGGACACTGCAGCCAACCGGGCAAGGCTATGTGCTTTTCCGATGTTCTTGGGATTTCTCACCACATTCACGTCGAAGGTGCGGGCAATATCTCCAGTTCCATCGCTTGAACCGTCGTCGATGACGTAAACGTCCGACGGCGCAACGCCGGCGTTGAGAATGCTCTTTAACGTTTTGGCTATGCCCACGGCCTCATCTTTCGCCGGAAGCAGCACGCAAAGCTTTTTCACAGTTGACCTTTCACAACTAACTCGCGTGAATCAAACGAAATCAAATAGACCCCATCTTTATTCCGGTGCAGTTCGTGACCTGCCTGAAAAAGGCGCGCACTGGAACCCTTGGCTGCCAGCTTGAGAACAACTCCATGCGGGAAAGGTGTTGGGACCTGCCAGGTAAACCTGGTCTCTCCGGCTATTGCCAGAGGCAGCGCCGCTTCCACGATCTTCTGAGCGCGGAAGTAGGCCGCTACTTCTCCGAAAGGCGCTACCCATAGCCCCTTGTTCTCCGCGCTTTTTACGTAGTCAAGAAGATCGATAAAGGTGTTGGAAGGAATTGGCTCGAACCCGGTCGAGGGGTCGCCGATACCGTGGATCTGGAGGATCGTCCAGGCATTCAGTGCGATGTCTTTGTCGACCCAACCCCGGTACGTTGCCGCATCATATTTGGTATAGCTCGGCTGGCTGGGCAGTTCGTACCAGTCGGGTTGTTTGTCCGCCGTGATGTAAACTGCGCTGCCGTCGCCGCGGCCGCCACGAGCCGCAAAGTCGTATCTCTTCACCCAGTAAGCCAATCCCGGTGAGATCTCAGTGAAGGGATAAGCAAAAGTGAGAATGTCTGCATTAAAATTGCTGTCCAGAAAGTTCTTTGCATCTTCCACCTGAAGTTCTTCGGTTGCCTTGCTCAAATCGGCTGGATGCTCATGGGTGACCGAGTGATTGCCGATTTCATGCCCCTGCAGGCGAGCCTTGCGCCACTCGTCCAGCCGGGTAGTTTTGGAGACGATAAGAAAGAATGTTGAGTGCAAGTGCCGTTTGTTAAGTTCAGGAACCACTACATCCAGGTGCACAATGCGGGAATCGTCGAATGTCAGTGACAACGCCGCAGTATGGTTGTTCCACGGCAGAAGCTTGAGTGTGGATGTCTGCGCGAGGCAACAGCCTGTCAGCAAACTCACCATCAAGATCGCATTGACACTTTTTTTCATTTTCTGTTTGTGAACTTTCACAGACAGATATTGCAAACGCCGTGCCAACGCTTTGCGATCAAAGCCCATGACGGGAACGCAGTGATCGAGATGTTCGACCAATTGCCCGGAATCACTGCCAGCAACAGGACTTAGAGGGATTGACTGAGCTGAATGCCGCGCCGAAAGCGGCGTCTGGAGGATGGCTCGTAACCGGCGATTGATTACCGATTTAGATTACTGAAGTAATCGCGGACGCCGATATCGAGGGAACAGTGTTCGACCGGAGAGGAAAACATCTTCCACTATCGCGAGCCACGCAAATGCAGTCTGAAGTACTGCCTGCAAACGATTGCTTGATGCCCGAGCGCACGGCAACAACCAGAGGCACGAATAGCTAATGGAGATGTTTCCCGCCACCCGATCATTTTTCCGACGCACTCGCCCTCCGAGCTCGACCCAAACGCGAACTTGAAGAACCTGATTGGGGCGCGTCGTTCTGCCCTCAATGACTGTGGTTGCCAGTCATAAGCCTGTCGAATCAAGGGCCGCCAATCCGTATTCCTCGGTAGTTCCGGGCTTAAACAGGGCCTTCCGTAACGGCGGATTTGCATCGGCGCAGTGTTAAGTTTTGATTATTAAGAAGAAATCAATCGAGCTTTAGAGAGTTGGTCCCCGTAGTCCGGCGGCGGGGATTCGTGGTTCTCATCATCGTTTGCAAAGGATCTGTTCATGCCGAGAATACCGGTTTTATTGCTTCTAGTTCTATTTCTGGCAGGATGCGGCGGAGGGACCATGCCCTTCACGCCTGCTCACAGCGGGACATCGGGTAGTAGCGGCAACTCTAACAGCGGGTCGTCTGGCAGCGGCACGTCCAGCAATGGATCGTCTGGAAGTGGCACGGCCAGTGGATCTTCTGGCGGAGGGTCCACTAGCGGAACGTCTAGCAGCGGGCACCTTCAAGAGCAGCGGGCACTTCGAGCACTGGCACTTCGACTACGCCACCTTCGAGTGCGCCACCTGTGGGCACTACTCCAGCCTCGGTCACCGGCCCCAGTGAGTTTACCTTCAGCGGATACGACTGGGAGACTCACAATGGCTCCGCTCCACCGGTAGGGAACGTGAACGGAAACGTGGGCACGTTCGACCCCATGAACGTGTCGGTCGGCTCGGAATTGGTTCTATCGCTTACGCAAACCCAGAATGGCAGCCAGATTCTATCTAGCGGATCTGAGGTAATGACGAAGCAGACGTTCAGTTATGGGACGTTTGAGTTCACTTCCAGAGTGGACAACGTTCTGTCCGGCTCCGACTCGTCCGGATTTTTGTACGCCCCAAACTCCTCGACCGAAATTGATATGGAACAGGTCGGCAACAAACCCGACGCGGTCGATTGCACCAACTGGAAGGGAGTATCGAACTTTCAGGACACCGAGATTACTGGCTTCCACCAGGGAAACAGTCACGATTTCAAGATTGTATGGACAGCCACAAATGTCGACTGGTACGTGGATGGCCAACTCGTTGTTTCTCACACCCAGGCTGTACCCAGTGCTCCGGCCCCGTTCCTGTTCAACATGTGGGGAACCAACAAATCGACGTGGGGAGGCATGGCCACGGTCGGACCGACCCGGTACATGTACATCAGCAACTTCAAGTACACGCCTTAAGACGTGAGTTCCTGAGTCAGTCAGATCGCAATCGAAGAAACAACTCTTTTTCTAGGCCGGAGTTTCTGCAAGTGGAAGATACACCTGAAACCGGGTGTCCCCGGGTTTTGAACTTATTTCAATATTTCCATGGTGCTTTTTAACGATACGCTGAACCGTGTCGAGACCGAGGCCTGTTCCCGCACCCACGCCCTTGGTGGTAAAAAACGGTTCAAAAATGTGATTTTTGACTTCGGGCGAAATGCCGGGACCATTGTCGCCAATCTCGACCACAACACAGGGATCCTCGCGATAGGCTCGAACTCGCAACTCGCCCTTCCCTGCCATCGCGTCAATTGCATTGTCAATGATATTGGTCCACACCTGGTTCAGCTCGCTCCCGAATGAGTTGATAAGAAGAGGAGTCTTCGGGTAATCACGCTTCACAACAACTCCCTTCTTGAGCTTGTAGTTCAAGATCGTGAGTGTCGTTTCCAGGCCCTTTACGATGTCGACATTCTGCACTGGCGCCTGGTCCATGTAGGTGTATTCCTTGATCGCGCAAACCAGGTCGGAGATTCGCGATGTACTGCTCTCGATCTCGCCCAACAGGCCAGCCACTTCCACCGAGGCAGCAATCCTCACCAGTGCGGCCCGAGCGGTGTCCGCATCAAGGATTGAAAACAGTGACTCTAACGCCTCGGGTTTGATGTTCTTTCGAGCCAGATCGGCCGCGAGTTGCCACAGGTCGCTCTGACCGTGGCTCCGCAGGAGAGAATCGATCTGCTCCTCCAGATCACTGATAGCCAACGCATCTGCCGGCGCTCCGTCTTTCTGGACGAATGATGCTTCAAGCTTATCGATTTCGGCCTTCTGGGCTGGCGTGAGTTCGCGCCTTCCCAGGTCGTGACTGGCGTCCTTAATTTTTTTCAGCATCTCCCGAAGCTGACTGGTTGCCCTTTTCGCCGCGGAAGCCGGATTATTAAGCTCGTGAGCGAGGCCTGCGGAGAGTTTCCCTAAACCAGCCAGCCTGTCTTTTTGTTGTTCGATCCGGGTGGTCTCGCGAATCCGGTCGGACATCAGGGCCACCAGGCGCTGGGTCAACTCCGGCATTCGCTGGATCAGTTCTGGAAATAAAGAAGACGGAAATCGCAGGACGCGACTTTCGGTGACGGCTCGGCCGGTCAAGATCGCCTGCTTCATCCTCGAAAAAGGAAGGACTCCCGTAACCGTGCCCTGATTTATCGTAAACAAAATCACTTCGCCATTGATCTCGCCCCGCACCTGAAGCGTGCCCTCGAGAACTACAGCCATGAACAGGATAGGCTCGCCGATGCGCATATAAATGTCGCCGGCCTTAAGGTGTACTTCTTCGGTATGGCTAAGGAACCACGCGATCTGGTCGTCAGGCAGATCGGCGAACACGGAGACGCGCCGAACTAGTTCTGATTTATCGATCATTCTGTCATTACACCTTGCTTAAGTATTGATGGATGAATTGCACCGCCACCGATCCTTCGCCAACTCCAGAGGCTACGCGTTTGACGGAGCCGTGGCGGACATCACCGACGGCGAAAATGCCGGGAATGTTGGTTTCCAACAGATACGGATCCCGCTCCAGGTTCCATCCTTTCGGATGTTGTCCGTCGCGAATCAGATCAGGACCAGTGAGCAGAAAACCGCGTTCGTCCCTCTCAACCAGATTTCCCAGCCAATCGGTACGCGGCAGCGCTCCAATAAATATGAACATCGAACTGGCCGGCACACGTTCGATCTTGTTGGTATCGGAACACATCACCGACACTTCTTCCAGGTGTGTCTCGCCATGCACTTCGTTAACGCTGGCGTGCGCCCAGATTTGAATATTGGGCATCTCCTTGATCTGATCGATCAGGTACTGTGACATGGTACTGGCCAAAGAGTCGCCTCGAACCAGAATCACCACGCGGTCGGCAAACTTGGCAAAATTCATCGCTGCCTGGCCGGCAGAGTTAGCCCCGCCCACGATGTAGACAATTTCACCCTTGCAAGAGAATGCCTCAGTTGCACCGCCTCCGTAGTAGACTCCCGATCCCTGCAGGCGGTCGATTCCCGGCGCTTCCAGTCGCCGCCATTGCACTCCGCTCGCGATCATAAGGGCATGGCAGGAGATTTCGACACCATCCGCTAATTTAAGAATGCGGTACGAACCTTCCGTTCTGACGCCGACGACTTCCTGAGGTGCAAGGATTTCGACCCCAAACCGACGCGCTTGCACTACGGCTCTCCTGGCCAGGTCTCCGCCGCTCAGGCCATTGGGAAATCCCAGGTAGTTCTCAATACGCGAACTCATTCCCGCCTGCCCACCCGGAGCTTCGCGCTCGATCATGACGGTGTTCAACCCTTCCGAAGCGCCATAGACTGCGGCAGCCAGACCCGCCGGGCCTCCGCCCACGATTGCCAGATCGTAAAAGCTGGTTTGCGCCCGGGTTTTTAGTCCCACCTTCTGCGCCACATCGGTTGGTATGCCCTCGAGGAGTTTCGTTCCGTCAGGAAAAAGCACAACGGGGAGACTCGTGCCCTCCGACCCGAGGGCCTCGAGAAGCCGCTTGGTCTCCGGGTCATTGGCGGAAACCTCAACATCGATCCACTGATATGGGACATGGTTTCGTGCCAAAAAATCACGCAATTCGTACGACCGGCGCGACCAGCGCGTACCCAGTACGCGAATTCCCTCGAACGCGGGATGGTAGGAAGCCTGCCAGTCATCGAGCAGGTCGTCCAACTGGGGATAAAGATTTTCCGCAGGAGGATCCCACGGCTTCATGAAAAAATAATTGATATTGGCCTGATTGATGGCACTGATCGCCGCAGTGGTGTCGGCGTATGCAGTAAGCAGAGCACGCTTGGCGTCCGGAAAAACGCGAGTTGCTTCCTTCAAGAATTCCACGCCATCCATATGAGGCATACGTTGGTCGGCTAGCAGAAGGGCTACGCTGTCGTTTCGAACCTTCAACTGCTTCAACAGACCCAGAGCTCCCTCGGGAGAGTCACTGCCAATGACGCGATATTCAGCGCCGTATTTCGACCGCAGGTCGCGCTCGATGGCCCGCAAAACGTCGGAGTCGTCATCCACACTGAGAAGTATTGGTTTCGGCATGATTAATATTGGGCCGCGTATAAGAAAATTTTATTGGACCGGGGACGCCGCCCGAATAAGTCTATTAGATACCAGACCCAGGTCTTTGGTCGCATTCAGATAGAGCAGAATATCGCTCTGCGTCCTTCGCCTTTAATGTACGGCAATTGGAAGGATGACGCTCGAAGCTGCGTCCCTGGAACGATAAATCTTCTGAGTTGATTGTCTGTAGTCCGAATCGCTAGCCTTGTAGATGTTCGGGACGAAGGTTTGCGGGTTTCGGTCGTACAGCGGAAACCATGTGCTTTGTACCTGCACCATGATCCGGTGCCCCTTGAGAAATGCATGATCATTCGGGTGGAGGTCGATCTTGAATTCCGTTACTTTGCCGGGAGTAATCGGTTCCGCGGTCTCAAGACTGTTGCGATAACGGCCGCGGAGAATGTCATCCGCGACAATTAATTCAAAGCCATTCAGAACTGGCCCTGTTCCCTTCTCAGCGTCCGTGTCGGTCACTTTTTGATAGTCATCCGGATACACATCGATCAGCTTCACCGCCCAATCACTGTCAGATCCGCTCGTGGATGCGAATAGGTCAGCGACAACGTCGCCGGTAACGACTACATCGTCCGTTAGCGGGTCGGTTCGCCAGGTCAGGACGTCGGGACGATGCTCAACAAAACGCTGGTCCTGCACTAGCCAGACTGGCCAACCTTTTCCCGGATACGTCGGCGTGATCGGCCGCGGGCGATAAGGCACGGGATTGGCCGGGTCCGAAACGTAGCTATCAAATTCCTCGGCCTCCATCGGAGCGTCAAAGGACAATTTGCCATCGGCCCGGAAGAACAGCTTTCTGGTTTCGATGCCTCGTTTGGGCGGCCACTCATCGTAGCTTCTCCAAACGTTGGAACCTGTCTGAAATGTCACGGCTTCGGCTTCCTTCAGAGGCCCTTCACCATGAAGCCAATAGGCAAACCAGGGCGCGAGAATGTTGGCGCGATAGTATTTCGCTGTGTCGCTCCCAAAATCGATGTCTCCCAAAGTCCGGCCCGGACCGCCCATCCAGCCACCATGGTTCCATGGCCCTGCCACAAAATAATTGAGATGGTCCTTGTCAGTCTCTTCCAGGGTTGCGTAGATGTGCGTTGGCCCCACGAAATCTTCCTGGTCGTACCAGCCGGCGACGTTAAGGTTCGGCACCGAAGTATGTTTCAGGTGCGAAGTGACTGACCTCTGCTTCCAAAACTCATGATCGGGATGTTCTACGAAATCAGTCCAGGTGGGCATCTTCCCGTGGAAGTACAATTTGTTGGCATTCGACAAGTGCGCCGAGGTTGAGATACCACGAATAAGTGTCGTACTGATCGAAGGCAAAATTAGTGTTTTGTTCTTTCGCGCTTTCGAGCAGGGCCGAATACTCAAAGCCGTAGCTCAACCGGAAGGTTCCGTTGTGGTGAAAATCATCATTCACAAACATGTCATCGGGCGAAGCCTGCTCACTCGCGGCTTTGAGGGCGGGATGCGGCTCAATCAAGGCTTGCGCCACCAGCCATCCAGGATAGGAGATGCCCCAGATTCCAGCCTTGCCGTTGTTGTTCCGGGACATTTTTCAGCAGCCATTCGATGGTGTCGTATGTGTCGGTGCCCTCATCGATTGACTTTGAATCACTTCGGTCTCGCGGCGGCCGATTCATCAAGAAGTCCCCTTCGGACTTGAACCGTCCGCGAATGTTCTGCACAACGAAAATGTAACCGTCTGCGATCAATTCATCGTAGCTTCCCGACTCAAACAAGCTCTCCTTCTCTGGCACTCCGTACGGAGTCCGCATGATCAGAAACGGCAAAGGGCCGGTTGATCGCTTTGGAGTGAAGATGACAGTCTGCAGCTTTACGCCGTCGCGGACAGGGACCATGACCTCTTGACGATTGAATATCAGGGGCTTGTATTTGTCCTGGACGTTTGGAGCCTGACCGTTACCGTCGGTCAGCAGGATTCCGATAAACAGAATGAGCAGAAGGAATTTCGTCGGGACTGATTCATTCAGATTTAACAATCCGGTCGCCTCAGTTTACCGGCTGGCAGTATAACGCCTGTACCCTTTTCAAACGACAATCGGTGAAAAGTAGAAATTGGGTTTTGTGGAAAGGCAATCCGAGGTGCTATTCGCTACTTCTTTTTCAGAAACGTTCCTTCCTGAAGTTCCGCAAATGCCTGCTGCAGTTGTTGCTGCGTGTTCATGACAATAGGTCCGTACCAGGCGACTGGTTCTTCGAGCGGCTTACCGGAGACAAGCAAGAAACGGATTCCATCGTCACCTGCCTGCACCGTGACCTCGTCCCCACTGTCAAAGACTATGAGCGAGCGGTTATCGGCCTCGACGGGCGGCTCCGTATCCAGCCATTTCACCCCTTCTGTCGGGACTGTGAGCGGGCCGGAGGCGTTACAGAACTTTCCTCCTCCTGCAAAAACGTACGCAAACGCATGCCGCGTGGTTTCGACCGGTAGAGTCTTCCTCTTTCCGGGAGACACGGACACATCGAGGTAGATGGGTTCGGCGGCGATTCCGTCAACCGGGCCTTTCTTGCCCCAGAAATGTTCCGCATACGACCCGTACATGCGTGCCATCGTCGTCGGTGATCTGCGGGATTTCCAGCGCCTTCACTTCCTGATAGCGCGGCGCGGTCATCTTTAGGGCTGAAGGGAGATTCGCCCATAGCTGGAAGCCGTGCATCCGGCCAGTCTGGTCGCCCTTGGGCATCTCCTGATGAATGATCCCGCTTCCCGCCGTCATCCATTGAACGTCACCAGCAGCGATTGCGCCGCGATTACCCATACTGTCGCCATGTTCCACTGTTCCGGCAAGTACATAAGTAATGGTCTCAATGCCGCGGTGCGGATGCCACGGGAAGCCGGCCAGATAGTCCTCCGGAACATCATTGCGAAAGTCATCGAGTAACAGAAACGGATCGAACTCTTTCGTATTTCCAAAGCCGAAAGCGCGGCGCAGATGCACGCCAGCCCCTTCCATCGTAGGTTTGGATTTGATGAGCCGCTTTACCGGTCGAATGGACATTCGAACCTCCTGTCGTTAAGAGATTTTGATGTCAACCAAACCATCAATGACTCTCGGGAGTTTCCGCGTTCAAGAAATCACGAACAATGATGGCTACTTCTTCATACACAAGTTTAGGGAAAAGAGTTTATCTGCAGGTCAATTACACGACTTGCTGGCAAATCCAAGGTCAAGCACATGACTCTGTTTTTCCACGCTGGCTTGGACGAGATCCGGCTTACCGTTCAGCAAAGCCCGAGCCTTGTCCGAATTCCAGCCAAAGACTTTGACTTCATACTGCCTCCACCACGGCTGGCGGCTTCCTTCCTGAGTGGCGATATGAATACGCAGCGAGTCTGCGGCCGCCTCGCAAGAGAAATATAGCCTCAGGAAGTCGCCTTTTTTATAGTCCATCGTCGTACCGTCATCCTGATACAAGCTGCCGTTGCAGTTTGGGCCTGGATAAACACGGAGCGTGAGCGGTCCCTGTGGCGCTTCGTCTGTGCTCTGCGTCAGCGGCTGCATCGGAATAATGGACCCGGCTCTGGCGTACACCGGCAAGACCTCAAGACTCGGTTGGATCTTTACCCGCGCGAGTCCCGTTTGGGTCGCGGCGGCTACACGTTTCCCGGTCCAGTAGTCGAACCAATCGCCAGGCGGAAAAATCACATCGTAAGCATCGAGTTCTTCAGGATAACGAAACGGTGCAACCAGAAGACTCGGCCCGAACAAGAATTCATTCGGTGCATCAAGATCGAGTGGGTGACCATCCTCAGTGGCGGACGGAAACTCCAGAAAGAGAGGACGGACAATCGGAATGCCGTCATGAGTCATCTGTTCAGCCGTGGTGTAAAGATAAGGAAGGAGGCGGTAGCGCTCCTCTATATACCGACGGCGGATTGCCTCATGTTCCGGGCCGTGCACCCAGGGCTCCTGATCGGCTGTATATTTCGTCGTATGATTGCGATCGATGGGCTGAAAGCTTGCCAGCTCAATCCATTTTGTAAGCAGATCAGGTTGGGGAGTGCCAGCAAAACCGCCGACGTCGGCGCCCGTCATTCCGAAACCACTCAGGCCAAGACTCAACAGCATGGGCGTGGTCAGTCGCAGATGGTTCCAGGTGCTGCTGTTGTCCCCGGTCCAGGTCGCGGCGTAGCGCTGTCCGCCAGCATAGGTGGCTCGGGTAAGTACAAACGGGCGCACATTGGGAGCCAGCTTTAGCAGCCCATCGTAAGTCGCGCGAGAATTCTCCATCCCGTACACATTGTGAATTTCCAAATGGTTTGCCGTACGTTTGGCAAACCCCGGCTCGTCAATGCGGTGTTGTGTTTGAGGCGGCATTGTCTTGGTAGGCGTAAGGAAGACTGAAGGCTCATTCATGTCATTCCAGAACCCGCTCACTCCTTCGGAAACAAAGTCGCTGTAAAGATGTCCCCACCAGTCGCGCGTGTTCTGGCGCGTGAAATCGGGAAAGACCGACGGCCCCGGCCACACAGTTCCCACAAACACTGACCCGTCGGGATTCTTGACGAAGTGATCGCCCGCCATGCCGGTGTCATAGGGCGCATAGTTACTGTCGGGCAAGTGGGCAATATGAAGATCAGTGATCGTGACCAGACGAAAGTGCTGCCGGCGAAGGTCGCGAATCATCTCGGTAAAGTGCGGGAACTTTTGAGAGTCTACGGTGAAGGGGCGGTTCTGCTGCTGGTAATCGATATCCAGATAAATTACATCGGAAGGAATTTTGTCGGCGCGCAATTTCGCGGCGATCTCGCGTACCCGTGCTTCAGTGTCGTAGCTATACCGCGATTGTTGATAACCCAGTGACCACAACGGCGGCAACGGCGGCGTGCCGGTGAGCCAGGCATAGGTGTTCAATACGTGTTTCGCATCGGGACCATAAATAATGTAGTAGTCGACCGGACCGCCGTCCGCCCCGAAAGAGTAGATGTTTTCCGACGCCCGACCGAAATCGAATTTGCTGTACCAGGTGTTATCCAGAAAAACGCCAATCGAGCGCCCTTTTCGCACTGCAAGAAAAAAAGGAATGCTCTTATAGATAGGATCGGTGGATTCCTGAAATTCGTAGGTATCGGTATTCCACAAAGCAAACGACTGTCCTCGCCGGTCAAGAGGACCAACTTTATCTCCCAGGCCGAAATAATGTTCATCGCCCGGCATTTTTTTGTACAGGCGAAAATCCTGGCCGTGAAAGGTCACGGGCCATCCCTCAGCGTCTTCCTGCAGTATGTTGCCTTCGAGGTCCGATATCGAAAGACGCAGATCGTTTCGTCCCACCTTGATTCGTAGCGACCCAGTACGAAATCCGACCGAATCGGACATGTTTTCCGCGATGACATTTTCTGAACTTGTACGGGCGTTAGGCAGCACGGCCCAGGAAGCATCCTCCGGAAGACTGCCCTTAGGGCCAACACGCACCCGGATCACATCCTCGCGCAGGGCACGCACATCGAGAATCGCCGCGCCACTCTTCACTTGCAAACCATTCGGCAAAGCTGTGTGTCCGGAAAACACAGTTAACGTAAGTGGAGCACCTGAGGAAGTTGCCAGACCTTCGGGACTAGCATCGGAGGCAAGGGCAGCCGTGAGCAATCCCAAGCTTGCGATCGCCAATATCGAAAGCCTGAAAGCTTTTTTAGTCATCATGTCCTTTGCTCAGGCCATAGCAAGCCGAGCCTGATGTTCCGAGGTCTTATGCAAACCGTGGCTGTTTCAGCGTCTGGATGATTGCACCAAAAAGAACGCCCTGCAAGCATGGAGGCTTGGCTTCTCCCATTGATTGCAGGGCCAAAGTAGTCGCATCACAAAGACCCACCATCGTGCCCGTACTAAGGCACGGAGGCGATCGCTTTTTCAAGGTCATCCGCGGCCTTGTTGATTCCCCCGGCGACATTTGCGATCACTTGGGCAACCTGCGGAACTTGGGCTTCCGCCTCTTTCCATTTTTTCTCGTCCATGTATTCGCGAACCGCCGCAATCGGTTTGGCTCCGTAACCTGTGTACGCTCCGGGCGCGTAGATCTGGTTCTTGAACCACGGACGTTCTGGAAGTCCCTTCTCATTCAGGAACAAACGGGGAACCCTGATCAGATCCGCATTCACCAAGTCCAGCGATTGCGCGGGAAGTGCAGGCGACCCCTTGGCTCTCCAGTCAGAGAGTATTTTCGAATAGCGTTCCGAGTTTTTCTTGAGCAAGTCGATTGCGTTTTTCATCGGCGCAAAGTTCATATAAGGCGGCACAGTCTCGGATGGCGGCGGTACGGACGGCTTTTTCGGGTCGGCGGTCGCCGCGAACACGCCTTCTTTTAATTGAAGGTCAAGCTCAGCAAACTCATCCTGCTTGTCCTTCAACAGCTTCTCTAACTCGGTTTCGTATTTGCCGATCGCTTCCGCCTGCGGAGCGTAATCAACAGGAATCAAATCAGCGTCCGTCAGACGCATCATTGCAATACCCGCCGGTTTGTGCCAGTGCCCGTCCGTAGACAAAATCGGTATCGACGAAGTGTGTGTACCAGTAAAAGTCGTCGTAAATCGAATGGTACTGGTCTCCATCGTCTTCACCACCGAATTCGACGCTTAGAGTTGATATGCCGGCAAGATCCTGAAACGCGGTGAAGTCCGAGCCGTCTCCCAGTGCGGTAACGACAAGATCGTTGCGTTTGCGAAGATCGCTGCGCTCTTCGGCGTTCTTCGCTTTGGAAATGCTGAACAGGTGTGAGCGTTGAAAGACTGACATGTGAGTTTCCGGATCCTGAACATCGCGGGCAACGCCGCTGATGAAACTTTGCAGATCCTGCGTTCCACCCGGGAAAAAATATCCTCTCTCGTTGCCGTCAGAGTTGATGTACGCGACGGCATGCTCCTGAAGTTCCTTCAAGTGGGTTTCGACCCACTCGACAGAACCCAACAATCCCGGCTCTTCTCCGTCCCACGCGCAATAGATGATCGTGCGCTTCGGATTCCATCCCTGGCGATGCAATTCGCCCAGCATCCGTGCTTCTTCCAACACAGCGGCCAGTCCCGAAATCGGATCATCGGCACCATTGACCCAGGCGTCATGGTGATTGCCACGAATCACCCATTGCCCATCCTCCGAGCCGTGTAGGGTTCCAATGACGTCGTAGATCGGCTTGATGTCCCAGTTGGAAGTCACCTTCAGATGCACCTTGGCTGGCCCTGGACCGACGTGATAAGTAATGGCCAGAGCTCCGCGCCAATTTTCCGGCGCGATCGGACCTTTTAGCGCGGAAAGAAACGGCAGCGCGTCCGCATAGGAGACAGGAAGAACGGGAATTTTGATAATGGTCTTGGCTTCCTTAATCGAAAGCCGCTTTGCGTCAGGCGTTGCGCCGACGCCGGGAGTCAGAGGGTCGCCAGGATAATCGGTGTCCATGACACTGCCGCGTTGCACTCCCTCTCGCGGCCGCCAGCCGCCCGCTGGGTAGTCATCTCCCTTGGCAAACCCGTCGCCCTCCGGGTCGGAATAGATGATGCATCCAAGCGCCCCGTGTTCGGCGGCAACTTTCGGCTTTATGCCGCGCCAGCCATGTCCATATCGGGCAATAACAATTGCCCCCTTGACGGAAATTCCCAGGCGATCCAGTTGCTCGTAGTCCTCGCGATTGCCGTAATTCACATACACCAGGGGAGCGGTGACATCGCCATCGGCCGAATATGCATTGTAGGTAGGAAGCTGTTCAGCAGTTTGATTCGACGTCGGGTCGGACGACAGAACGGGTTCTTGCAGTTTCGCCGTGAACTTTGTCGGCTCCAGTAACTCGAGAACACGCTCTTTCGGAGTGGGAAACAAGACGTTGAAGGTTTCGATTTTTGCTTCGAATCCCCATTCCTTGAATCTGGCCAGGATCCACTCCGCATTTTCTTTATCGTAGGGCGATCCGACGTGGTGGGGGCGCGCACTGAGCCGGCGCATATTCTCCCGAATATTTCCCGGAACAATTCCGTCCAGATATTTCTTTTCCAAATCGCGTTCGCCCGGTGAGGTCCGCGCGCTGAATCCCGCGAGTGGAAGAACATTTGAAGGGCTGGCTTGTTCTGGTTTGGATTGAGCCAAAGTTATCTGAGCCACCGCGAGCAGGACACAGCACGTCGAACGTAAAGTCATGAACAGAGCTCCTGAAGATATAGCCGCCGCCAATTTAAGGGACAAGAAATCGACGAGATGAGGTCCCTGTGCAGGCTGGCCAGTCTATCACTTGCAAGATATTAGCCAAAGGCGTGGGCGCGGTGGCAGTGCCTCAGTTCGACATCTAGAAAATCATTATCAAAAAAAGGCGTCATCCTGAGCTTGCGAACGATCTGGCGCGAGGTGCTGCGAAAGTCTTCAGGCAGTGCCGGTGTGTGCACGCCTGGTAGCGCCGGCATCTTGCCGGCCGGCTCGAGGGCGTCCCGCCTCCGGACTGTGGGTGCGACGCCCAACCGGACGGCCACCGGGACGGCAGCGCTACAAACTTGCGAAACATCTGCCGCGGGCGTCTCGGAACTTTTCAGGCGGTGTCGGCGTGCACGTCGCATGCGGAAAGGGACATGGCCTGCTCTAACTCCCAGCTTGACACTCCACGCGAACGCTAACGCTATAATCTGCGGCGGAGAAAATGAATGTCGAAATCGCGAAGACAATTTCTGACGCACGCATCGATCAGCCTTTTAGGGGCAGCCGCCGTCGCTTCGTCCGCACAGGCGCAACAGACTTCAGAGCCGCCCGCTGGCGCCCCACCCGTGTATGGGACCGCACCCCCGGTAGGACCCGATGTCACGGCCTCCACATTTGCCGAGTCAGAGAAACTGATGCAGGTGCAGTTGACCCAGGCCGACCGCGCCCAAGCAGCGGGAAACTGGCGGAGCGCCATGGCCCCGCTCTACGAGCGCCGCACCGGGCCGCGGAAGGTAGAAATGGAGCCGACTCTCGCTCCCTATTCTCGGTGGGATCCTGTGTTGCCAAACGAAAAGCCCGTTCCTCAACGCGACCAATTTATCTGGAGCAAAGCTGATCCCGGACCACTACCTTCGAAAGATGAAGACATCGCCTTCGCTCCGGTAACGCATCTGGCACGCTGGATTGAAAAGCGGCAACTAAGCTCCGAGCGCTTGACGAATATTTATCTCGCACGTCTCAAGAAATTCAATTCCACTCTTCGATGCGTAATCACATTGACCGAAAATCTGGCATTGACACAGGCGCGAAATGCCGATCAGGAAATCGCTGCGGGCAAGTATCGCGGTCCATTGCACGGCATCCCATTCGGCGTTAAAGATCTTCTTGACACCGCCGGCATACCCACCACTTACGGCGCGGAGCCGTTCAGGAACCGCGTGCCTGCGACCGACGCCACAGTGGTCACGCGTCTGCGCGAGGCTGGTGCGGTGCTGCTAGCAAAACTAAGTCTGGGAGCGCTGGCGCTCAACGATATCTGGTTCGGGGGACAGACCATGAACCCGTGGCTTCTGGAAGAAGGAGCGTCCGGATCGAGCGCTGGTCCTGGAGCGTCGACCGCGGCCGGTTTGGTTGGCTTTGCCATCGGCAGCGAAACCGGTGGCAGCATTGTTGCACCGAGCATGCGCTGTGGCATAAACGGATTGCGGCCTACCTATGGCCGGGTCCCGCGCACCGGCGCAATGACTCTCTGCTGGTCGCTCGACAAATTGGGGCCCATGGCCCGCAGCGTGGAAGATACCATGCTGGTATTACATGCTATATCCGGGCCTGATCCTGGTGACCTCTGCAGCGTACCCAGCAAGCTCGACTACGATGCCAATGCGCCAGTGAAAGGCCTGCGGGTAGGCTACTTTCCTGAGTGGATGAAGACCAATCCCGCAACCGACGTTGATCGCGCCGCGCTGGAGACAGTAAAGAAAGTTGGTATGCTGCCAGTTGAAGTCTCCATACCAGACTGGCCCTATGACTGCCTCGACGTAATCCTGTTCGCCGAGTCGGCAGCGGCATTCGAAGAGTTGACACTCAGCCATCAGGTTGACCAGCTCAAAGCGCAAGTGCCCGATGCATGGCCCAACACTTTCCGGCAATCACGCTTCCTTTCGGCGGTGGACTTCGTACAGAGCGACCGCTTCCGGCGCAAGGTGGCCAATGAAATGGCTCGTGTTTTCTCCGAAGTGGACTTGCTGCTGGTGCCCTCCTTGCGCGACGAGATGCTAACCATCACCAATTTCACCGGACATCCTTCGCTCACGCTGCGTGCAGGCTTCGTTCAAGTGTCGGAAGCGCGCAGCGACTGGGCGCCGGATCCAAATAATCCCTTGCCAAAGTTTTCGCCGCCGCGCCGGGTCCCACATGGCGTGACTCTGATCGGACGACTGTTTGATGAAGGCACCTTGGTGCGCGCTGGTGTCGCTCTGGAACGCAGCTTTGGCGTCGTCAGCGAACGGCCACCGGGTTTTTGAAATGCGGATTATCGGAAAGCGCCTAAACCTAAACAACCTGCTCATACTATGTAAAGAAATGTAAGCCAACAAATCGCGCAGCTGAGTTGTCGGCTCGACTCTTCGCCTTTACACTCTTCGAGGCATAAGGTGACCTTATGAAAAAGTTGAAAAGGCCTGTTCGCTACAAATTCTGCCGTACGGGAAATATGATTTCGTGGCTTCGCGCCGTGAGCTGCTTGTACGTCCTGTCGAGCGCTTTGTTATTCACAAAACCATTGGCCACGCAGACAGCACCGCAATATCCCGCACTACCGAGCGAAACACCGGCCACCTTCGTACCCAAAACCGACAGCTTCGATTACACCAAGCGCGTAGTGATGATCCCCATGCGCGACGGCGTAAAACTACATACGGTAATTCTCATCCCGAAGGATGCCAAAGATGCGCCGATCCTGCTCACTCGAACGCCATATAGTGCCGATGAGCTCACGAGTCACGACCCGCGCGGCGGACAAGAGACCAACGCGGCAGCCAGCAAACACCTAGGACCGATTCTGAACGGCTATGACAACGCTACCGAAGTGATCGTGGAAGGCGGCTACATTCGGGTCGTGCAGGATGTGCGCGGAAAGTATGGCTCCGAGGGCGACTATGTCATGAATCGCCCCCTGCACGGACCGCAGAATCCGACGCCCGTCGATCATTCGACCGACACCTACGACACCATCGACTGGCTGGTAAAAAATATCCCCGAGAGTAACGGAAAGGTTGGCATCCTGGGTATTTCGTACGACGGATTTCTACCTTTGATGGCGCTGGTGAACCCGCACCCGGCGCTCAAAGTATCCGTGCCGATGAATCCAATGGTGGACGGCTGGATGGGTGATGACTGGTTTCACAATGGGGCTTTCCGTCAACAAAATCTGCCCTACATCTACGAGCAGGTGGCTACACGGAACAACTCCGCGAAGTGGTGGACCAGCAACTTTGACGATTACGACATGTATATGGAAGCAGGGTCAGCGGGCGACCTTGGACGCAGCCGTGGCCTTGAGCAGATTGGATTCTGGCGCAAGATACTCGAGCATCCCAGCTACGACGCGTTCTGGCGCGACCAGGCCGTCGACCGGATTCTCGCCAACCAACCGCTGAGCATCCCGGTAATGCTCGTAGCCAGCCTCTGGGACCAGGAAGATATCTATGGTGCGATAGCGGTCTACAAAGCCATCAAGCCGAAAGACATTAATAACGACAAAGTATTCCTCGTCATGGGCCCATGGCACCACGGGCAGGAAATCGATGACGCAAGTTCACTCGGAGCCCTGAAATTCAACAGCGACACTGGACTCTACTTCCGCCGGAACATTCTGCGCCCCTTCCTGGACCAATATCTCAAGAATGATTCGCCCAAGTCCGACGTGCCTCCTGTTAGCGCGTTCGAAACCGGTACAAACAAGTGGGACCGGCTTCCCTCGTGGCCGGCAGGCTGCGCGAGTGAATGCAGTGTACATGCCAAGCCGCTCTATCTCACCGCTGGTTTGAAGGTGAGCTTCGCTGGTCCAAAATCCGGTGATCAGGCATTCGACGAATACATCTCCGACCCCGCGAAGCCAGTGCCATTTCGCGCGCGCCCCATTCAGCCGGTCGGATATGGGATCGGCTATTCGTGGGCGGATTGGTTGGTGGACGACCAACGCGAAGCTTCGGGCCGCCCTGATGTCGCGGTGTTTGTCTCCGAGCTGTTGACCGCGCCGCTGAAGATCAGCGGCCAGCCGGTTGCAAATCTCATCGCCTCTACGAGCGGCACCGACTCCGACTGGGTCGTCAAGGTCATCGACGTTTATCCTGACGAGGTTGCCGGGGACGCAAAGATGGGCGGCTATCAGTTGATGGTGTCGGCCGACATATTTAGAGGCCGCTACCGCGAGAGCCTGGAGACGCCCAAAGCGATTGCCGCGGATAAACCCCTGCAGTATCGTTTTTTGCTGCCCACTGCGAACCACGTTTTCCTGCCCGGGCATAAAATCATGGTGCAAATCCAGTCGAGCTGGTTTCCGCTCTACGACCGCAATCCCCAAGCTTTCGTTCCGAACATCTTCTGGGCGAAGCCGACTGATTATCGCAAAGCGACCCAGCGCGTTTATCACTCGCCAGATCACGCGAGCTTTATCGAGTTGCCGGTGGTTGAAACACCCTGATTCGCGCGGATAATGTCACACGATGAGTATATAAGGAGGGTATCCAGACTCTCAGACTACTTCACCGTCACGTCAGGAGGCGGAGGAAGATTGCGGTTCTTGAGCCATTCCAGGCCGATGCTCTGCACCGACTTCCCTTTTTGACGGAGGTCGTCGAGATCAGGCATGAAGATCTGCAAACCGGCCTGAGGAGTCATGCGTGTATAACCGTTCACCAGTTGGTCCTGATAGTGATTAAGATCCAGGTCGAACCATGTATCGTTGGAAAGGTCAATCATGATGAGATCGACATGATGCATGGTGAGCTTTCCGAAGTCCAACGTACCATCGTGAAGCCGTAAGAAATTGCGCCATTGTTCGACTCGGGTCAGAGTATCTTCGCCATTTCCGTAAACCTCTTCCAGATCCGGATTAACGATCCGCACCTTGGTTAATTGTCCGCGGATATGAGGCGGTGGCACCAGCTTTTGCGTGTCGAGCAGGATGTCGTCCCCTGAGACCTGAATTCCGGAATCGCCTTGCGGGTGAAAGAGGTCGGCGACGCTCAGGTGCAACCCGCCCATAACCCCTTTCAGCGGAATCTTTAGGGCACTGATTTTTGTGACGTGTACCTGAATTTGATTGCCTGCGGCGGCAGAGATTGTTCCAGTCAATTCAATCGGCAGGGATATCACCTTTTTGAAGTCCCCTTGTAGCTTGATCTGATTTCCGTCGCCAGTGAGCTTTATATTTTTTAGGGGAGCGCCTGGGACAGGGGTGGCGTTGAGAAAGTTATTGATGTCCCCCATATTGGCTCGAATGACGCCAGTTTTGATATCCATGAAAAACGATTCGGGGTCGTCGAACGAGGGATTGACGTTGCGGCTGGTGCGAACCATTTGTCCACGCAACCATCGGACGTAAATCCGGAAGTCCGGGCCCTTTCGCAGCATCAGGTTGTGCGCGTACACGTTCGTTGGATCGGACTCTGAGGCAGAGTCGGCCTTGGGCGCCAACGCTCCAGACATTTCGCCCGCTGATGTCGGAACGGTTGAAGGCTGGGGTTGAGCGGTCTGTTTCCTCGGTCGGAAGTGCCACGCGAGGGCGATGAGCAAGATCAACAGTGCGGCAGCGATGAGAATCCCAAGTCGGGTGCGCATGTAGACACCATTGTAGTGGGACTGCAGTCTCACGACGAACAGCGCCCTGGCCGGGGAATCCGCAGAAACCGACTTCTCTGTTAAACACCACGGTCTGAAATGAAAATAACCTGCGGCTGACTTATCGACTTGCGGCCGCGAATGCAGCGTCGTCAGCAATTTCCGGGCTGCGATAGCCAAAAAGTTGGCGTTGTTTGACCATCTGCGCAACCTCCGGAGGCACCATACCTTCCCATGCGATGTCGTGCTCTTTGATTCGTTTCAGCACATCGCGCGAAAAGATGTGCAACACGCTTTCGTCGAAGTTGTCGAGGGACTTTATTCTTCCCCGTTCCACCAGGTGGCGAAATAGATTGCGCTGGGCGACAGGGATTTCCGCATTGTCCACTGTCTTCATCAGTCCGGTGGCATTATCCCGCAACGGATATACGTAGAGCCGCAAGTCCTTAGTAAAGAGCTTCCCGAATGCCTCCAGAATGCCGCCCTCTAACTGCGTGTAGTATGCCTCGTTGAAAAGGTCCAGCAGATTGGCTACTCCCATCGTCAGTGAGATTGGCTCGGCTGTATATCGTGTCAAGTACGCTGCCAGGCGATAGTATTCGAAGTAATCCGAGATCAGCACGGTCTTGCCGACTGCGCCAAGAGCGTCCGCCCTCGCCAGAAAGTCGCTGAGGTCGATCTCGCCGTCCGAGAGCAGGTTTCGCATGGTGATTTCCATCAGTTCCACCACCTGCTTATCTTTGACCTCCGGTTCACCAGCAAAGCGATCGTGCGCACAACGGACCATATCCATGTTGACTTTGGTCACTGGGCGGAAGCTGCCCCTTTCCACCAAAATCGCGCGTTTCCGCAGTACTTCGGACGGCTGCAGAACCTCACCGCTGGGTCCGAAGATCGCCGCTCCGCTTAGACCGAGTTGCACCAGCTTGAGACTCATCACGCGGTTGTCCACATGGCGGAACTCGATGCCAGAAAATTCGATCATGTCGATTTCAAGGCGGTCGGTGGTGAGATTGTCCAGGAGGGATTCAACCATCAAGCTGGGTTTGTGATGCAGAAAGAACGCCGCGTAAAGCAGATTGACACCGACAATGCCCAGGGCCTCCTGTTGCAAGGCGTTCTCGTGGTCAAGCATCCGGACATGAATAATGATCTGGCTGTCTGCGTCGCGCGGATGGGTCTGGAACTTCACACCCATCCAACCGTGGCACTCGTTCGTGCCCTGATAGTTGCGAGCGGCTACCGTGTCGGCAAATGCAAAGAACGCTGTGCTGCCACCGCGTGATGATTCCAATCTCTCCAGGTTCAGCCGATGCTCGTGGTCGAGCATGCTCTGTAACCGTTCCCGGGACACATACCGCTTGCAGCGGCCATAAATTGCGTCGCTCACAGCCATGTCATACGCCGACATTGACTTGGAAATTGTTCCGGCGGCGGCGCCCACTTTGAAGAACCAGCGCGCCACTTCCTGTCCGGCGCCAATCTCCGCGAATGTGCCATAGCGCAGCGGATCAAGATTGGTTTTGAGCGCCTTTTGGTTTGTGCTCAGCTTCGGGCGTTCGTCCGCGAACGGCGTTTCAGTTCTGTTCGTCATGATCGGCAGCCTTAGGCGGTCGTTCTCTTAGAACCGGTACATCATGGTGAATTCCACGAATGACGTTACCGACCGATGGCTCTCTTGCAACGCGGTCAAAGCTGGATCCGTCGAAGTCACGGTCTCGTGGAAGCTATAAATCCCCACCGTCTCGCGCCAGAACAGATGTCCGGCGCCGGCTGGCGAAGGGAGATAAAAGCTCACTTCCGGTCCCTGAAGAGCATTGGTGCATTGTCCGTTGGGAACCGAACATCCCCTTGCGTCGACATGCTCCGAACCTTTCAGTTTGTAATCAGCTTGCAGACGGAATGACCAGCGCGTCACGCAATCCTCTGCGGCACACTCTTTGTGGAAATAGTCCTTACCCGCGCCAAGCGATGGATGGAATTCCTGCTTGCTGTAGTTGGTCGTCGACAGCTGACTCCAACCTGCTCCTCCGCCCAAGAACCAGCCGGTATGAAAACGGTAGTAGATCGACGAATCGATCGACCGGTCATGTCCTTTAAAATTGTCGATGGTGTTGTCGTTCGTCTTGTGGGCATTGTCATAAGCGGCGTTCGCTACCCAGATCAGACGATCCGTGTCTATTCTCAACCCGGTACCAACGTTCATGGACGCGGGAGAATAGCCGCCGCCATTCAATCCCAACCCGCCGTAAATAAACGGCCTTGGCCAGGTCAATTTCGGAAATGAAAAGCCGGAATCCGGGGCTGACGTGGGCAATATCGCGTTCTGAGCAAATGCTTGCGTGCTCACCGTACCCAACATCACAAGAAGAAGTAACAGAGTATTGCGCATGAGAACCAGCCTCCAACGAATGCCAAATTGCCTTCTTGGTCGAACTTCGCGGGGCGTATATCGGTATTTGGATCGGGATTCTTCAGTGGGTGGGTGGTCGAAAGACGAACGATCGCGGATCCCACTCGCCCGCATCTTTGAATTTAGTTCTCGGATGGTTGCCGTCGACTATCCGGGTTGATGGTTTTGAGAGCATCAGCCGATAAACACGACGACAGGACGGAGCACTTCCGTATCAACGCCCCAAGACATGTGCTGTCGATAAGAAAGCTCTGGCTTCTCCTGCGATCGAAATTCGCACAGGTTGTGCGAAATGCTGTTCCTGCTAAAACCGTCCGTCCCACAAGAGACTCACTAGCTGCTCCTGTAACGAGAAAGGCACATCGAAACCCTGGAAACAGCCGGTTGGACTGCAGCCGTCGTACCAGGATCGCCGACCTGAGTACCCCCGAGGAAACAGGTGTTTTATTTCATGAACAATTGGTTCGGAATGGCGGCCAAAAACGGTTTTGGCTCGCTAATCGTCGCATCCCGAGTGAGCAGGTTCTTGGCTGCAAAGTCGCCCGGATTAAGTTTGTTCGAGGTAAGCCGTGGAAGCCAGTTATTGGGGCGTCGGAATTCCGACCCGTTTTCGAAGGCTCAGCATAGGCCGCAAAACTTTTGTTACGCTGGCGCAACTTAGCACCTGCGCCATTTATGGACGAACCAAATCTTCCCAGGCTCCTGGCCATCGACGATCAACCCCAAAGCCTCAAACTCATCAAAGACGCCCTATCGGATAGCGGACTGGAGATTCTTACCGCCAGCGGAGCGGAAGAGGGTCTCGAGACACTAAAACGCGTACGACCACGAATCGTGCTGGTCGATCTGATGATGGCGGGCCTTCGAGGCGCCGAAATGCTGGCGTCTATTCTGGCCATAGATCCAGGCACCGAAGTGATGCTTATGACCGGTCAGTATTCTACTGAGGCCGCGGTCGAAGCGGTTCAGAACGGAGCCTGCGACTACCTGAGCAAGCCTTTGGACGCCGGAAAACTTCGTCGGCGGATATCCCAACTCCTTTCAGAGGCCGAGGAAAGACAACGGACCTACCGCCTCGATCACGAACTGATTAATGCTTGCCAATTCGAGGGGATCGTTGCGCGCAGCCCGGTCATGCTGGACGTGTTCGCAAAAATCCGGCGGGTCGCGCCACATTTCCGCACGGTTCTTATCACCGGAGCGACCGGGACGGGAAAAGAGTTAGTGGCCCGCGCACTGCATAATCTCAGTCCAGCCCCCGCGAGTCCCTTTGTGGTCCGAAACTGCTCGGCGATCGTTGAATCGCTGATGGAAAGTGAGCTGTTTGGTCACGTGAAGGGCGCTTTCACCGGCGCTACTCAAGACAAGCTTGGGGTGTTCGAGTACGCGAACCATGGAACTGTTTTCCTCGACGAGATTGGTGAACTTCCTCTAACGGCGCAAAGCAAGCTATTGCGCGTGTTGCAAAATCATGAGATTCAGCGCGTTGGATCGCCTGTGCCCCGAACCGTTGACGTGCGCGTGATTGCGGCTACCAATCGAAATTTGCGAGCAATGGTGAACGACGGCACTTTTCGCGAAGACCTGTATTACCGTTTAGCCATGGTCGAGATCAGGCTACCGGGCCTGGCTGAGAGACGCGAGGACTTGCCACTGCTGGAGCGGTATTTTCTGGAAAAATTCGCAGCGGAATATAAGAAGCCGGTCAGCGGTATGACCCGCCGCGCGCAAACCCGCCTTGCCATGTATTCATGGCCTGGAAATGTCCGCGAACTCGAGAACGTTATTGGCAATGCGTGCATGATGGTGGATGGAATCGTCATTGACGTCCGGGATTTACCGGAGTCGATACGGGCGCAGTCCAGGGACGTTAGCAGTCCCGACGACAGCATGATTTCGCTGGACGAACTTCAAAGACGGCACACGGTGCGGGTTTTAGAGCGTGTGGGTGGAAACAAGTCTCAAGCTGCGGAGATTTTAGGAATATCCCGGGCTACGATTTATCAACTTCTCGCACAAACCAGAACGGGACGCACCGCCTGACAAACGGTTAGATCATCAAACTGCCCAGGAACGCCGGCACTACGGATGGGCCTCCACATCTTCAGATAGTTCGCATGATGGCCTGGCGGAGTTCGGTGGAATCGGGAAATACCGCTATTCCTCGATTGAGGACTTCCCTTGCCCGCTGGTGTTGTTTGGCATGCGCGCGGATGCTGGCTGCACGAAGATAAGCTTTGGCCGTACCTTCGAGGCTTGCCAGTTTCTCCGCCTGCTCGGCCGCATCCGAGAGAGTGTCGACAGCTACGAAGGCCTTCATCAACCGCTCGCGTATTTCTGCAACATCAGGTGCTTTCTCGGCGGCTTCCTTGAGCCGGTTAATTCCTTCCTTGGTTCGACCAAGCCGCACTTCGGTATAGCCCAGTTTGCTGCTCAATACGGGATCGTTCCCGGTGAGTCTGACCGCGTCACTGTAAGCTGTCCGCGCTTCCAGGAGGCGTCCAAGGTTGTGGAGAGCATCTCCCCGTAGATGCTCGCGCAGAGGACGGCTACGTTTATCGGGCGGCGCGGCATCCAGAGTGTCCAGGGCTGGCTTGTATTTGCCAAGATCCAGGTAAATCATTCCCTTGAAAAGGGCCGCCTGTGTGGCTTTCGGCTCCAGAATCAAAGCGCGCTCAAAGCAGCGTAAAGGCTCGGCCGGTTCCCGCGAGCACTCGTATTCCTGGAGGCCAAGTTGAATCCAGGCCATCGCATCGTTAGGCAGGTCTCGCACCTTCATCCGCAGCAATTCACAATAGGAAGCGGACTTCTGGCTTCGAGTTTCTTCCTGCGCCAATTGACCGAAGTGGTGAATGTAAAAAGGGGCCATGGAAAGACGTCTGCGCGTAGCAGCAATCCGGGGCTCAACCAGCTCGTGCACGCGTCCGACGAAGTAAACCTCTGGATCGCGGCGAAACAGCCGACAGTTCTCGTGGACGAAATATGCGGGAGCCCATTGGGCCCGCGGATGAGGATTTCTGTTGGGCTCGGCAATCCGGTCCCAGCCACGGCCGGTAATTGTCGGAATGTAGTTGCGGATTGGAACCAGGTACCCGCCCGCGTTTGATGTCTTTAGCAGGTTCGGAATCTGATTCCTGGCTTCGCTCCCCAATTCCTCGTCCGCGTCCAAAACCAGGACCCAATCCGTTTGCATGGATTGCAGGGCCGCGTTGCGCGCGTTGGCGAAGTGATTCTCCCAGGGCACAGAGATGACGGTCGCCCCGAAGTTGCGGGCGATCTCGGCGGTATTGTCCGTTGAGCCTGTGTCAGCAATCACTATCTGGCTGACGACCCCTGACACGCTCTGGAGGCACTGACCGAGCGTCAGGGCTTCATTTTTCACGATCATCGATAAGCCAACAGTGGCCATGCTCTCCTCATGGGGCGCTAATCCAGGACCCCTCCAATGCAATCACAGCAAGTTCTTCGCCAAGATGACTTGCCAGTCAGTTTTTCAGAACGAAATACCAATCCTTCGTGGATACCCATACAAATCAGTATAGAAAGCACTTCGTTGGAGAATTTTCTTATGCCGTTACCCGCGATAGGAGATGACTTTCGATTAAGAAACAATGAGGCAAGGAAATTGCTGGGTCTTTTGGGACCCATGAGTAAACACACCGAGGCAATCCTTGCTTTCCAAGAAGGCCACGCAGCCGAAGCCCTGCGTTTGCTCGAAGAACTGCTGGCTGTTCAGGAAACATCTGAACTCTGGAACGATTGGGCCGCAGTCCAGCTGGGCGCGGGGAATGTCAATAACGCAGAGGCCGGGTTTGCCCGCGCCCTGGAACTCGACCCGCAAAACGCCGACGCGATCACCAATCTTGGGTTGTTGCTGCTCGGCCGCGGTGACTCAGCCCGGGCCGTGCCTTTACTCACACAAGTATTGCCGACGCTGCCAAAGGCGCAGCGCGCCCTGGTCAATGCCTTATTGGCTGGCCAGGCACCCGCTACATCCTCCGCTTCAGAAAACTCAACTTTCAAAGCAAGAACCCATCGGATTCTGGTGATCAACGACACATTTCCTGATCCAGCCAGTGATCTCCACGATCTGCGCCTGATGCAGCTTCTTCGATCTTTGCGCAAGCAAGGGGACGAAGTAACGTTTATCGCCCGTGAGTCCGTGAATGGCAGGCAGTGTCAACCGCTGCTACGTGAGTCTGGAATTCATACTTATGCCGATGATGCCGAACGACTGTCGCCGCTGGGGCATCCCACAATTGCGCCTTCCTGGTCTTTCCGCGAACTCGCGCAGCAGGCACAGTTTGACATTGCAATTCTCGTCCACAGTTTGAAACGCGGTATCTCGGTCCCGGAGCAATACCTCGATGATTTGCGTCTCTACTCACCAGCAACTCGTATCGCCGTCATCCCCGATCAACTGCATGCGGCTCCAGACAAGAACAACCTAGCGGATATCGTAGATTTCGAACGATCTGAAGACTGGGCCAGCCGGCAATGGGAGACTTTTGAACGCGCCGACATCGTGTTCGCACCCGATGAAGATGTAGCCGGCAGACTGCGGGCAGCTGGCCGAAATCTTCAGGTTGAAGTCGTTCAAGGCGCCCTTGAAATGAGCGACGAGACCCTGGCAAGTCTGAAGCAGCGCATTCTGAATTTGCCCGCGAAGCCCCGCGTACAGGAACGCTTTTCGGTGATGTTGGTGGAAACTTTGTTTAGCGAGTCTCTGTCACCGAGAGCAGGTGAGGAACGAGTTCTTGGGGCAACTCGAGTGCTATGTGCGCCTCGCCGAACAACTGCTGCGCGAAGATAAACCAGAAGCGGCCCTCGCGCAGCTTCGGCACGTTTTCGGACGGTTGGAGAAACCGGCGAGAACCGGGTACTTTGCTTCGCAAGTTCTGATTTTTCTGAAACGTTGCTACCGCAAGTTGGGCAATCTGGAAATGGACGAGTTGTGTGCCGCGGAGGCTCGCGGGCGCGTAACCGACCAACCTCTTGGCGTTTCGGCATCGAGACAACGAAGAACGAACGGACCGCTGTTCTCTGTCATCGTCCCGACTTACAACCGGCTGCCAATTCTTAGAAAGTGTCTTGACGCGCTAGAAGCGCAAACCCTTAAAGCCTCAAGCTTTGAAGTGATTGTGATTGACGATGGTTCCTCCGATGGGACGGAGGAATTGATGAGTCAATATCGTCCGCCATTCCGACTTCAGTATCTTCGCCAAACAAATTCCGGCACCGGAGCAGCACGGCGGAATGGGGTCGCGCATGCGAATGGGGAATATCTGCTTTTGATGAACGACGACACGATTTGCGACCGCGACCTGCTGGAACAGCACCTGAAAGTTCAACGAGCTTATTTGCCACAGCGATGGGCTGTTCTGGGCAGCTTTGAATATCCGACGGCAGCGCGTCAACGGGCGCTTACCAGGTATTTCTGTGTCGAGCCCTTCATGTTTCCCCAGGTGAGCATGGAGGCGGGCTGTCCCTATGGCTACTCGCACTTCATTACGTGCAATTTAAGCATTCGAAGGGATGCGGTAGTGGACGCTGGTTCGTTCGATTCAACTTACAAGCTTAGCGAAGATACTGAGCTCGGCATCCGGTTACATGAGCGGGGGTACCGGGTGCTCTATCATCCGGATGCTCACGCCATCCACGATCACCTTCCTTATCCCGCACGCAACCTCATCAAGCGTGCTCGAGTATACGGCGCGGACTATTTCCATATGTTTCGGCGCCATCCACGAGTGATCCAGGAGTGGGCGATGCCAGTAACTTTGACGGGGATCGACGAGAAAAACGCCACTCGCATCCTTTCCTACGTGGAGGATCATCGCCACGAAGTCGAACAGGCAGTCGCTGCACTCGAGCGTTGGGACGCGATCGACTTTGAACCATTTCTGGCGGACCAGGCAGAAACAGCCTCGATGGTGCTCCGCCTGTTTCAGCAGGCTGTGCCGGCCATTCATTGGTTTTACTTATTTGAAACCATGCTTCACACCATGATTCGTGAATTGGGGCTGAACCACCTCGCAGCGGAACCGCGGATGGCTCGCGCGGCGCAGGCATCAGGAGACTGAAACGCGCGATGATGACCGAAGAGATACCAAATTCGATAGATGTCACTCAGGCCATTATTCAAGGCCCTCACGGAACGATTCCGTTCCATCTGTTCAAGAGCGATGTGTGTTTCCAGATAACAAACGATATCTTCGCCGGGGTCACTTATCCTCTCGTTTCATTTGTTTCCGGAATCAAGACCATTCTTGATGTTGGAGCCAACGTTGGGGCTGCGTCAGTCTATTTTGCCAGCGCCTATCCCGAGGCTCAGCTATATGCCTTTGAGCCGGGGAGTGCGCCTCTTTCACTGTTGCAGCAGAATTCCAAGCCATTGCGCAATGTTCGTGTCTTTCCTTTCGGTCTCTATTCCAGCGAAAAGACGCTGCCTTTGTTTCACGGCAGAACCGACAGCGTGGAGGCATCGGTCTGCCCGACCACGCGTACGGCCGCGGAGGGAGAACAGATCCGTTTGAAGCGCGCATCGGATGTTTTGCACGAACATGGAATCGAAAGCCTGGATCTGCTCAAACTCGACACCGAGGGTTGTGAAGTACCCATCCTTCGATCTTTAGTCGAATATCTTCCTTCGATAAAAGTCTTGTACGTGGAATATCACAGCGAGCGCGACCGCCGGATGATCGACGAGATTCTGGCGGAGACGCATGTCCTTTGGAGCGGAAATGTCAGGTCCGCTTATCGCGGAGAATTTTGTTATCTGAGGCGCGATCTGATGCCTGACGAAAGCGAGACTCACTCGTGTGAGATTCTCCTGAACCTGGAATAAGCGAGAGCCTGAAATGTTTGCGATCATTGGAATTCTTGTCGTATTCGGCGCCGTAGCTGCTGGCTACCTGATGGAGCACGGCAATCTGAAGGTGCTGATGCAGCCGGCGGAACTCGTCATCATTGGCGGGGCGGCGATTGGAACTGTTCTGGTGGCCAATCCATTGCACATTCTGAAAAAGATCGCGGCCGGATTCGGCGGGGTGTTCGGCGGATCGCAAGTTCAACAAGAAACGATACCTGGAAACGCTGAAGATGATGTACGACTTGCTGAACAAGGCGCGCAAGGATGGGCTGGTGGCGCTCGAAGCCGACATCGAAGATCCATCCAAGAGCCCTATATTGTCGAAATACCCGGCGTTTACCAAAGACCATCACATTCGTGACTTTGTTTGCGACACCATGCGGATGGCGGTCAGCGGCGGAGTCGAGCCCTTCGATCTGGATCAGATGATGGAACTCGACATGGATGTGCATCACCACGATGCCACCCAGCCAGTACAAGCGCTGAGCACCATGGCGGATTCTCTTCCCGGGCTGGGCATTGTCGCGGCCGTTCTGGGTGTGGTGATTACGATGGGCGCTCTCGGGCGGTCCTCCGGAGGAGATCGGTCACAAGGTTGCGGCGGCGCTGGTCGGAACATTTCTGGGAATTCTTCTTTGCTACGGGCTAGTCGGGCCGCTCGCCGGCAACATGGCGAAATTAGCCGAAGATGAGCACGCCTACTATCACGTGCTGCGGGTGCTGATGTCGTCTTTCATGAAGGGCGCACCGCCCATCATGGCTGTCGAGGTTGCCCGGCGCGCGATTCCCGGCCACGTACGACCAGACTTCAAAGAAGTGGAAAAGACTTGTCGCACAAGCGACGCGCGGCGCCGCGGCCGCAGCTAAAGCCGGAGCATAAACATGCCCACCGTGGAACAAGCCAAACGACCCATCATCATCATCAAGAAAAAAGGGGCACACGGCGGCCATCATGGCGGCGCGTGGAAAGTGGCCTATGCCGACTTCGTGACGGCGATGATGGCGTTGTTCATCGTGCTTTGGCTGATGAACAGCAGCAAGCAGATTCAGGTCGCCGTGGGCGGCTACTTCAAGGATCCCGACCGGAACCTCCAAGAAAGTCGGCAGCAACCAGATCGGGTCGGGCGAAAACTTCACCCTCACCAAAGACGACATGCCCAAGCTCAAAGAAGAGCTGCAGAAAGCCGTGCGCCAGATCACGAATTTCGACAAACTGAAGAACCAGATTGAGATGACGATCACCTCGGAGGGATTGCGGATCGAGCTTCTGGAGTCTTCGTCAGGCACATTTTTCGACAGCGGCAAGCCTGGATTGAATGACGATGGCCGCGAGTTGCTTGTAGCCCTGGCAGAACAATTGGGAAAGCTTCCCAACCACATCTCGATCGAGGGTCACACCGACGCTAAGCCCTACGCCACCAATCGCGAATACAGTAACTGGGAGCTGTCTTCCGACCGCGCGAATTCTGCTCGACGATTGATGCAACTCTCAGGCTTACGCGCGGATCAGATCTCACAGGTGAGAGGCTATGCGGACCAAAAGCTTCGCGTTCCCAAGAATCCTCTAGAGCCTTCAAACCGCCGTATTTCGTTGATCGTGCAGTATGTCGTAAAGGACGACGAAGAAGAACCAGTCCCCGCTACCGATGCCAAACCGGAAGCGAAAACTGCTGAGAAGTCTGAGTAGTCAGCAATCTGTCCTGCGGGTTAGCTGATAGTAGGCCGCCGCCATTACGCTACGAAATTGACCGGATAAAGGCCTGCACCTGTTTCAGCTCCTCTGGCGAGGTAAAGAGGAAGTTCAGGCCGCAGCGGGTTCCACGACAATATTCAACGCTACCGCGAACTAACAAGGGTTCGGTGCTACCGGGAAGAAGAATCCTCATCGTTACCTGCGTCTTGGGGGTTAACGACCCGGGCACTTCGGCGGCAAGCCCGTCTTCGCTGATGTCGGTACATACCGCGTCGTAGCGCTCACCTGAAGGGATCACTTCCAGAACAAAACTGAAGTCGGCTGGTACCCGTGGGGCACGAAAGCCAAACGGACGGACGGAGTCGAAATTTTCATCAGTTTTCATCGAAACAGATTAGAGCTCTCCCCGCTGGATTCGACTCACTGCCCAAAACTTGTATTCGAATCGGACACGCTGTCTGGAAAGTGTACACCTCGAAATCAGCCAAGAAGGCCGAATTAGCACGAAATTAAGCCAAATCTGCTTGGCATGGCAATTGCATTAGACAGAATGCTTCTCTTCCGGGAAGCAATTGACTTGGGGCGGCACAACGAACGTCGTGTTCTCGTCGTGCTGAAAGTCTTTCGGGAAATATATCGGTAAATTGATTTGAATGTAGGACGCTTGGCCGCTCTTCTGGCAACCAGCCCTAACCCGGCTTTCCAGCCTGGCAAGCCAGAAGCCAAGAGTGAGCAAGAAACAGCGATAGGTAAGAAAGGACTCTTTTGAATACCGAAACGCAGCGTCAGAACATCCCCAGCCCTCATGTACTGGTAGCGGAGGACGATGGCCCGTTAGGCAATTTTCTTCGGCGTCAGCTGGAGTCGGAATCTTACAACGTGGACCTCGTAGAGGATGGTGAGTTGGCTTCCGAAGCCGTAGACCGTGACAAGTACCACTTGCTCATTCTGGATCTGAATATGCCCAAGATGGACGGAGTCGCAGTCATCAATCACGTCCGTCCTAAGCAGCCGCAACTTCCGATCCTGGTCCTGACCGCCCGGACTCAGGTCGAGGACCGCATTCTCTCGCTCGACAGCGGTGCTGACGATTGCCTGCTCAAGCCATTCTCATTTTCAGAGCTTTCCGCCAGGGTAAGAGCGTTATTGCGCCGGAATCCGTACTTGCCTGGATGTCCTCTGCAGGTGGGAGATCTTCTGCTCGACAACCGCGAATTTCGCGTAGAACGGGCGGGTAAACGGATCAATCTTTCGGGCAAGGAGTTCGCACTGCTCGAATACCTGATGCGAAATGCACACCAGACGGTGACGCGAGCCATGATCATGGAACACGTCTGGAACATGCCGTTCGATAACTCCACCAATCTGGTTGATGTGTACGTCAAATACGTGCGCGACAAAGTGGACAATGCCGAGTTTTCCACGCAATTGATCCGCACCGTTCGCGGCGTGGGCTACGTGTTTTCGGACAACTAAGGACAATCATGGGCGACCATTCAGGCAATATTTTGCCGCAAGACAAAATCCTTCGCACCCTGGCGACGTGCATGCACGAGATGGCACAACCACTCTCGAACATTCAGGCTTCCTCGGAACTGGTACTGCTGAACCCTGCTAGTGGCGAACACTATCGGGAGATTGCGGAAGATAACCTGCGTCATTTAAACCGGGCGATAGAATCCATGCAGTTCGCCGCGCGATTGGTGCTGTTCCACCAGCAAGCGACGGATGTACGAGAAACATCATTGAGCGCCGTTTTGGGCCAGGTCGTTTCAGACCTGCAACGTACGTTGGACGCAGCGGGAATCCGTCTCCTTCTGTTGCGCTCCGGGCAGGACCACGCGATCCGTTTTTCTCCCACGCGCCTGCGCCAGATGCTTTTCTACATGCTGCAAGCGGTACAGGGTTGCTCCCAGCCGGAAGATGTAGTGCGAATCGATATTCGCGAGCAAGACAATCGTCAGGTTTTGCGGATCATGCACTGTTCCGGCAACAGCGGCCTGACCGATCGTACCGAGCCGTCACACCCCGACATAGTAGAAAAAGCAATCGCTCTGGCCGATGCGATCGTAAGCAGTGCTGGCGGCGAGTTCAGCGCAAGCATCGCTCCCCTCTCGATTGTGGCTCACTTTCCCGTGCATCGCGAGATCGCGATCGGCGCGAACGACAAAACAGAGTTGCGCCGCGTTGCCACTACGCATCTGGCATCTAGCTCGCAAGGATTGTTCAGACAAAACTCGGAAGACGAGCAAAGCTGACCGTCTCACTATCGAAAAGAGGATGTTTCCCAGAAGCCTATGAGCATCGTACCCATGCCCACATGTGACCCGGTCTCAGGAGTTCTGATTGTCAGTCCCAACGGAGAGTTGCGCCGCGAGTTGATATCGAGGGTCAAGTCCGAGCGCTGGCGCTTGATGGAAGCGGTCAGCGGAGCGCACGCACTGGGCCAACTCGAGGCTGAAGATTTTCAATTGCTCTTGCTCGACCCTTCTCTTCCAGATCTCAATTCCAATGAATTTCAAAAGCTGGTGCGGAGCCAATTCCCTAACCTTCAGATCCTGCCGCTGGATCGACAAACTGGATTGCCCGTGCCATCGTCGTCTCGAGCGCCCCTGGGCGATGAGATCGCGGGCTTATTGGGAAATAATGTCGTTGTGACCGGCTCGCCTGAAATCATCGGCCATTCGCAGTTGAGTCGCGCGGTCAACCCGCTCCCGGGAATGATTGGCAATTCCGCGGCGATGCAACGCGTTTATCACATGACCCAACTGGTAGCGCGCCGCGATACGACAGTATTGATCCTTGGTTCAAGCGGAACAGGCAAGGACCTGGTGGCACAAGCCATTCACAATCTCAGTCCACGTCGCTCAAACCCATTTGTCGTAATCAATTGTGCCGCTATTCCAGAAGCCCTGCTCGAAGCTGAATTATTCGGTTACACCAAGGGTGCGTTTACTGGAGCGGTACAGTCGCGAATCGGGCGAATTCATGCGGCGCAGGGTGGGACGCTTTTCCTCGACGAAATTGGGGATTTGCCACTGGGCCTGCAGTCCAAGCTTCTGAGATTCCTGGAACAGGGCGAAGTCCAGCGATTGGGCAGTACCGACAGTTTCAAAGTAGACGTGCGGGTGGTGGCAGCAACAAACGGAAATCTGCGCAAGCTGGTTCAGGAAAAACAATTTCGTGAGGACCTCTATTACCGGCTGGCCATCTTTCCAATTGAGTTGCCACTGCTCAAGGACCGGATGGAAGATTTGCCGACCCTGGCCATCAGTTTTCTTGATCGCTTCAGTTCTCATCGGCTGTCATTGGGTTCGGAAGCTACTTTCCAACTGTTGCAACACAGTTGGCCCGGCAATGTTCGCGAGCTGCGAAACGTGATAGAACGGGCCACCATCCTCGCGCAGGACGAGCGGCAGTTGTTGGCCAAGCATATCGTGATCTAGTCGGGTCTTAGAGGATTGCCGTTTTCGGGGCCTGGAAGTTCGTGGCCTGAGTCATCCATTCCGATCCCTGAATGCGAATTCGTTTAGAGCTACTCGTGTCGGTCATCTCTCTCAAAACCACAACTGCTGCCTCGTCGCGGTCGTCGATCACCGATACAACCAAAACATCAGATCCTTCGTGTTACTCCCGTCACAACCCTTCACAGATTAGAACGCTTTGGCATCCGCGTTGCACTGCAAGTAGGCATATGTTGCCTACTTCTCATCACGCTCCAATGATTCCGCCGAATGCCGCCACCAACGGCGCGCTGGCGGAGGCCTTTAACGCGTTCGTGGCCACGGCAGGCCGGATGGAAGCTTCGTACGGCCAACTGCAGGGCGAAATCGCGCGGTTGCGAAGCGAACTCGAAGATCGAAACGCAGCCCTGACCTCAAGCCTGGCAGAAAACAAAAACATTCGGGCAGCGCTGGCGCGCATCCTGGATGCGCTGCCTTGCGGCGTAATCGCCATTGATGCAAATGACGGCATAGTTCTTATGAACCCCGAAGCGGGTCAACTGCTCGGCATGGCGAGTGATTCGGCGTCACAGCTGGAGCATTTTCCAGTCCCGATCCGCGTCCTGCTTAAAGCCGCAATCTCACGCGACGATGAGCATGAAGTTTCAATCGACGAGGAAAAGAGTCACCCGATGGCTTTCTATCCGCAGAACGGCGCTGCACATCGAGCCGTCGCAGGATAGCAAGTTCGGACCAGATCAATTCATTCTGATTCTGCGCGATGTCACAGCGCGCAAAGAAGCCGAACGACAACGCGAGGCGTCACGGAACATGCTCGCGCTCGGAGAGATGGCCGCGGTACTGGCACACGAAATCCGCAATCCCCTGGGCAGCATGGAGCTGTGGACAAATGTGCTGGACAAGAAAAGCACCATTGGAGAAGAAGGCAAGTATTGCGTCGAGCACTTGCAGGCAGGAATCCGTTCCCTCTCTGCCACGGTCAATAATGTTTTGCAATTTCACGGTCACGGATCAGCCAATCACGTCCGGCTGAATTTGAATGCAGTGCTGCACAACGGCGTCTCGTTCATTCGCCCACTCGCCGAACAAGCTGGAATCAGGCTTTCGCTGAACACGAACATTGACAGCGTGGAAATCGATGGCGACCCCAACGGGTTGCAACAAGTGATTCTGAATCTTGCCATCAATGCATTTCGACACACACCGATGGGCGGCTCGCTGGCGATTTCCGCCCGGAAACAGGACCGGCTCGCGGTCATAGACTTTGCAGATACCGGCGAAGGTGTTGCGGAGAAAGACCTCACAAATATTTTTAACCCTGGCTTCAGCGGATCTAACCAGAGGCCTGGGCTCGGACTCACTATCTGCCAGAGAATCATGGAGCAGCATGACGGCAGAATTTTGGTTCAACGCCGCGCTTGTAAGGGCACGAGATTTTCGCTGGAGTTTCCCATTCTATGAGCCTGCAGCCAAAGACTGTATTAGTCGTTGATGACGAGCCCGGGATGCGGATGGCTCTAAAAGCCAATTTTGAGCGCGATGGCTGGCATGTAGAAACCGCCGCCGGCGCTTCGGAAGCCACACGCAAGTGCAGTCAAACTCGTTTTCCCCTGGTTGTAACGGATGTTCGAATGCCAGACGGTGACGGGCTGGAACTCATGCGCCGGGTGCGCGCCGCGGACGCTTCCACGGCTGTGATTGTGCTGACGGCATACGGCACCGTTGCCCAAGCGGTTCAAGCCATGCAGAACGGCGCTTGCGACTACCTCACCAAGCCATTCTCCTATGAGCAACTACAGTCGCACCGTGGAACGAGTGATGCGACACTCCACCGGTGGACAGATTTCGAAACAGATGCAAACAGAGATCGTAGGTGATTCGCCGGCGCTGATGCACGTCCTCGACCGCGCGCGTCTTGCTGCACAAACCGACGCCGACATCCTGGTGGAGGCCGAAAGCGGTACCGGCAAAGAATTGCTGGCCCGTTTTATTCATCAGGCGAGCCATCGCCGGGACAAACCTTTTGTCGCGGTCAATTGCGCGGCAGTGCCAGAACAACTGCTGGAAAGCGAGTTGTTCGGCCATGTGCGAGGAGCTTTCACCGGCGCAACCATCGCCAAGTCTGGCAAATTTGAGTTGGCAAATGACGGAACGCTGCTGTTGGATGAGATCGGCGAAATGCCGCTGGAGTTGCAGCCCAAACTACTGCGAGTCTTGCAGGAGCGCGAAGTGGAACGTTTGGGCGACACTCGCACAATCCCAGTCAACATCAGGATCATCGCGACCACGAACGTCTCGCTACAGGAAATGGTGGAGCAGGGGCGGTTTCGCGCCGATTTGTACTACCGGCTCAATGTGATTCCTCTCACTCTTCCCCCGTTGCGTGAGCGAACCAGCGACATTTCAGTTCTGGCCGAATACTTCGCGGCCAAGTTTGCCAAACAATCCGGGCGTCCGGTGCCCACTTTGCATCCCGACTTTGTCTCGGGGCTTAAGAAACACGCGTGGCCTGGAAACGCCCGCGAGTTGTCCAACTTCATGCGGCGAGTTGTCGCCATGAGCAATGACAGCGACATCGGGCCTGAGCATCTTGCCGGAGAGTTTTCCCGTCCGCCTGCCGTCAAATCTTTCCCGAACCATGCGATGTTGCAAGCGGGAACACCCATTCGAGAGCTCGAGCGCCACCTTTTAGAAACAACCCTGCAGCTCACGGGAGGCAACCGCACTCACGCCGCCGAGATGCTGGGAATAAGTTTGCGGACAATTCGCAACAAGATCCGGGAATTCGGATTACCGCCGCGGAGGTTTGCCTGATGAGTTCGCCGCCAATCATTCAGTTTCTCGAGCGCTTCCTGAATGTCACGTCAAATCGCCAGTCCCTCGTGATCAACAACATGGCGAATATCGATACGCCCGGATACCGCACACGAGACGTCGATTTTCGCGCCGAACTGGACCGGGCAACCGGATCTTCAGAGCAGGCAAGCATGGGCCCGATTGCCCACAAAGTGTCGGGGCTGCTTCAGCGTCCTGATGGAAACGACGTCAGCATGGACCGCGAAGGCCTGTTGCTGGCCGAAACGCAGATGCAGTTTCGTATCGGAGTTCAATTCATCCGTAGCGAGTTTCACCGCTTGGTAATGGCGATCAATGAAGGGAAAGACTCATGAGCATGTTTTCGGCACTTGAAATCAGCGGTTCGGCGATGGGCGCGGAACGTCAACGGGCGGAAGTTGTTGCCACCAACATGGCCAACGCGGAAACCACCAGAACGCCTTCAGGTGGACCATTTCGCCGCAAGGAAGTTGTATTTTCCGGAGCCAGCAATTCACCCGTTTCAGCTTTTGCTATCGGGCTTTCGGCGCCTGACGGGCCGATCAGCGGTGCACGTGTCTAAGGTGGTCAACGATCCCTCGCCTCCCATCATGCGCTATGAGCCTGGACATCCCGATGCGGACAAATCCGGTTACGTAGCATATCCGGCCATCAATCCGATTGAGGAAATGGTCGATCTTATGGGCGCCGCGCGAGCCTATCAACTCAACGCTGCAGCTGTAGGCGCCACCAAACAGATGATCCAGGGAGCGATGGACATCCTTAAATAGGAAGTGTGATGAATAACCTAATTTCCAATCTCCCGGCATTTCCGAATCTTGACCAGCTCGGCTCGTCGCCCACTTCGGGCGGGGACCAGGGCGAAGGTAATTTCGGCTCGGTCTTGAAAACCGCAATCAATCAGGTCGAACAGCTTCACGGCAGCGCCGAACAACAGGTCACCGACCTACTGAAGGGCGATCGCAGTGACGTTCACAACGTGATGATCGCGGTAGAGAAGGCTGACATAGCATTTCAACTGATGATGCAGGTGCGAAACAAGATCGTCACTGCCTATCAGGAAGTCTCGCACATGCAGTTCTAGCGACTCCGAACCAACCGATAAGCCATGGCATCGTTCAGTCAGATCGCGAATCAAGGGAAGAACGCCATCGCGGCGTTCGATACCAAGCAGCTCATCGTGCTGATGGGTGGGGCCGCACTGGTCGCTGGCGTAATCATCTTCTTTGGCCACCTCATCATCACTCCCGACTACAAACCTTTGATGACCGGCATGGAACCTGCCGACGCACAGGCATTAACCAGCAGGCTAGCCGCAAAGAGCATTCCCTACCAGGTTAGTCCAGACGGAAAGACAGTCAATGTCCCTGCCGACAAACTCGACTCCAGCCGCCTGGAAGTTGCCAGCGAAGGCATGCCACACAGTGGACGTCTTGGGTTCGAGCTTTTCGACAAGCTGAATTGGGGACAAACGGAGTTCGACGAAAAAGTAAATTATCAGCGCGCGCTGGAAGGCGAGCTCGAACGCACGATTCAAACCTTGCGTGATGTCGAAAGCGCCCGCGTGCATCTGGTTATGCCGGCCGACTCGGTCTTTCTCGATCGCGAGCGCGAGGCCAAGGCGTCGGTGATCTTGCGACTGCGCTCAGGCCAGCTTTCGGAAGAGACCCAGAAGTCGATTGCCAGCCTGGTTTCAGGGGCAGTCGACAAACTGAGTCCGCAGAACGTAACCATCACTGATGCCGACACCAACCAGCCATTCCGATCCCATCGCCCGGGATCACCAGCCGATGCCGAGCTCGAAGAGCAGCTCTCCAAGCGGCTTGTCGCCACATTGGAACCGGTCGTTGGAGCACAGCGCATACGTGCCAGCGTGAATGTGGACTACGACACCAGCAGCAGCGAAGAGAATCAGGAAACGTACGATCCCAAAAGCGCCGTCGCGGTAACCATGCAGACATCCGAGGAAAAGACGTCCGGCGGCGAAACCACTGGCGGTGTTCCGGGCACGGCCAGCAATGTTCCAAGCGCCAACACTCCCGCTAAGTCCGACGAAGACGTCGACGACACCGTCCAATCGTCAAAAACCCAGAATGCTACTTACGCCGTAGATAAAACAGTCCGACACATTTTGCAACCCATGGGAAGAATCCGGCGGATTTCGGCCGCGCTGTTAGTAGATGATGCAATCGACACTCAGCAGGCTAACGGTAAAACAACCGAGACGCGTCGCAAAAGGACTCCTGAAGAATTAAAGCAAATTGAGGTGCTGGCTTCGGCGGCGATCGGGCTCGATGAGAAACGCGGCGACACGCTGGCGGTGCAGAACCTTTCCTTCCAGCAATCTCCCCAGCAGGCGCCCGCTGCGCCGAGCAAGGTCGACAAACTTCGCGTCGTCGTGAATGACTGGTCGTCGGTCATTCGATACGTCCTCATCTTTGGATTGTTCCTGTTGGCATACGTTCTGTTGTTGCGCCCGATCAAGAAGCAGGCACTCTCTGCATTCAGTCAGTTGCCCGATAAGTCTGCGGCGCAGTTAAAAGCGGAAATGGCCGCGAATCAGGTAGCCGGCTCCTCAGAGGTCGTGCCCCTGTCTGACGCCGAGCGACAGTCAATGGGCCTGCAAAGACAACTCACCGAACGAGCCAAGAGCGAGCCCGCGGTAACTGGACGTCTGGTTCAGGCCTGGCTGCGTGAGGGAACGCAGTGAGTGGGGCACGCGCGAAATCCGCTTTGACCGGCGCACGCAAGGCTGCAATCCTGCTTACCGTGCTGGGCGAAGAGGCCGCTGCCCTGATCTGCCGTCAACTCTCGTCAGCAGACGTGCAACAAATAGCCGCTGAACTTGCGTCTCTTGATGCCATCCCTCCCGAGTTGGCCCAACAGGTTCTCGAAGAATATCAACAGCAGGCAACCGCGCATCGTTTCGTGATTCAAGGCGGCACTGACTACACGACCCGCTTGCTGAAAAAAGCATTCGGCGAGGAGAACGGGAAAGACCTTGCGCAGAAATTTACCCAGACCAAGCAAAGTAGCGCGGGCAAACTCGACTGGTTGCGCAATACGGATCCCGTGCAGCTAGCCGCGCTTCTGGAGAAGGAACATCCGCAGACAATCGCGCTGATCATGGCCCACCTTGAACCTCAGCACGCTTCACCAATTCTTGGGAAACTCCCGAGTGAACTGCAGATTGATGTGGTCAAACGTGTCGCTCAATTGGAGAACTTTTCGCCTGAAGCAGCGGAAACCATCAGCAGTGTTCTCCACCAAAAGCTCAAGCAGTCCGGCGGCGATAAGAAACAGACGGCGGCACGAGTGGACAATGTGCCCGGGCTGATGAACTACATGGAACCCACGACGGCGAAGGCAATCCTTGACGCCATCGAGAAGGACAATGCCGATCTGGCCAATAACATCCGAAATCAGATGTTCACCTTTGAAGACCTGATTGGTGTTCCCGAAACTGCGATGCGCGATCTGCTGGCCGCCGTAGACAAGAAAACTCTTGCATTGGCTCTGAAGGGTGCAACCGAACCGGTCAAAGACCACATTTTCAAAGCAATGTCGTCGCGTGCGGTCGAAATGTTGAAGGAAGATATGGAAGTGCTCGGCCGGGTGCGCGGCAAGGATGTTGCCAAGGCACAGCAGGAAGCGATTGCCAACGCGCGTCAGCTCGAAGCCGAAGGAAAAATCACGTTAAGAGCGGAGGCGGATGATGAGTTCGTCGCCTAAGCTGACTGGAGTTTCGGCCTTCCAGTACGAAGAACCTGGCGCTCTTCGGACAAATTCAGCGGGAACCGGCCCGGCATCTGACGGTCACGCCAATCCCCAACACGGACCTCTCAATACTGCTGAAGAGCTGGAACTGAAGCTCGCCGCGGCTCGCGCCGAAGGAATTCGCGAAGGACTGCTCCAGGCACAACAAGCGTCGGAAAAAGACCTGACCGCCGAACGCGCGAAGATTGCGGAAACCATTCGCCTGTTCAGTCTAAAGACGAGTGAATATTATGCCAAGGCGGAAATTGAGATGGTCCACTTGGCACTCGCAATCGCGGCCAAAATCCTGCATCGCGAAGCCCAGGTGGATCGCATGCTAGTGGCCGCTTTGGTGAAAGTAGCGATGGAGAAGCTGCAACACGGCACCACCGCCACGGTCAGGGTTCGACCCGAAGAAGTGGCCGATTGGAACCGCTACTTTGAGGGAAATACCAGTGGAGAGATTCGCGTTGAAGTCGTGGCTGATCCCTCTGTTGAAGTTCATAACTGCATTCTCGAAACAGAACTGGGTACCACGCAACTCGGGCTGGATGCGCAGTTAAAAGAAATCAAGGAAGGCTTTTTCGATTTGCTGGCACAAAGGCCTGACAACAAATGAACGAAGCAATCCTTGGCGCGTACTCCCAGTGGCTGCACCACTCCTCCACATTGCGATGGAAGGGTCGCGTGACTCATGTCGTCGGCAATCTGGTTGAGTCCGTGGGGCCATTCTGTTCGGTTGGCGAATCCTGCGAAATGGAAGACTCGAACGGGAACCTCTTTCCTGGCGAGGTAGTGGGGTTTCGCGGGTCGACCGTACTCTCCATGCCTCTGGACAAACCTTCAGGCATACGCTTCGGCGATCATATTGTGACCTGGGGAGCGCGTCCCTCTCTTCGCGTCGGTCCAGAACTTCTGGGACGCGTCATCGACGCGCGGGGCAATCCACTTGATTCTCTGGGCGAGTATCGCGCCACCAGAACCGTTCCCATCGACGGAACGGTTCCGCTTCCCATGAGCCGTGTTCCCATCAGCGATCCCTTGACCTGTGGCATCCGCGCAATCGACGGTTTTGTCGCCTGCGGACGCGGTCAGCGCGTAGGAATATTCGGCGGTAGCGGTGTGGGCAAAACAACTTTAGTCGGCATGATGACGCGCGCGACGGCGGCCGACCTCACAGTACTTGCGCTTGTCGGCGAACGTGGTCGTGAAGTTGGAGATTTTCTCAAAGCATTGGGGGACGAAGGCCGGCGCCGGTCGGTCGTAGTGGTTTCAACTTCCGATCAGTCGCCCCTGCTGCGCATTCGCGCCGCACTGGCTGCTACAGCTGTCGCCGAATATTTCTCCGCCCGCGGGAAGCACGTTCTGCTCGTTCTTGACTCGCTCACTCGATTCGCCATGGCACAACGGGAAATTGGATTGGCGGCAGGCGAACCGCCAACGGCAAAGGGTTACACTCCATCCGTTCTGGCCATGATGGCGCGTCTCATTGAACGAGCTGGACGGTTTTCCACCGGAAGCATCACAGGCTTTTATACGGTTTTGATGGAAGGCGACGACCAGCAGGATCCGCTCGTAGACACGGCACGCTCGCTTTTAGACGGACACGTCGTGCTCAGCAGGAACCTGGCGCTGCACAATCACTATCCGGCAATTTCGGTTCTCGACAGTCTCAGCCGGCTGATGCCGGCCATTTGCGGCCAGCAACAACTCGATAAGGCGGGCAAGGTGCGAATGTTGATGGCCGCATTCGCCAAGGCCGAAGACCTGATCCGTATCGGCGCATACAAACCAGGCACCGACGCAGTGCTCGATCGAGCGATCGCTTGTCTGCCCCAAATCAACGCTTTTTTGCAACAAAGCCCGACTGAAATCCCGACCCCGGCCGAGACATCCCAACGACTGCTGGCACTGCCCGCTTAAGACATGCCATTCCGTTTCAAGCTCGACGCCGTTTTGCATTTTCGGGAAGGCGTAGAGCGAACTGAAGAAGCTGCGTTGCACCGCATTGTCCAGGAGATCGCTGACGTCGAACGTCAACTGCAAGAAATTGACCTGAGACAACTTCATCTGAGAGAGCAGCGCGAACATGACCTCGTGCAAAAGTTGCCGGCAGTCCATCTCATGGAAATTGTCGAACAGGAAGAGATGCTGAACAAAACGGTTGACGACCTGCGTTTGCGGCTTCAGCAACTGCACACCCAGCGCATCGAGCAATTAGCTGTCTACCAAGCCGCTCATCAGGACCGCCAGGTTCTGAGCGAACTTCGCGAACAACAGCAACGCGCCTACATTTTGGATCAGAACCGGCAGGAGCAGAAGATGTTGGATGACATTTTTCTGGCGCGTTGGAAAGACGGCGACTAGGCACACCTTGCCTAGTAACGATAGGCAAGCCTTGCCTAGTGGACACTTCGGCGACGCTTCATCCGCACACCTTATCGGCACGTGCCCAGCAAGTCTTTAGTCCGCAACACAATATTCTCCTGTTGACCCAACCCCCAAACAAACAAGCTTTGGTCTCCGGCGTGCTTATTTGCTAGTGAACGAGACCATCTTGTGAAAGCCACAGCGCCGATTTCCGGAGCAGCAAATGCGCAGAATGCTTCACCTGCGCCACGAGCCAATTCAGCGTTAGCCGACTTTCTCCAGACCGGTTCGACGCAGGACTTCCAGTCAATTGCTGCCACTTTTTTTGCCGCTCCAAGCGCGACACCGGTGAAAACACAATCGGCGGCCAAGAACCCAAAGCTTGAAAACGGAAACGATCCGTCTAAACCGAAAGCGCCTTCCGATCCAGCATTTGCGCTGGCACAACTCGCACTGACGGTTCCAGCGATTGTTCCCGATCCGGATGCCTCAAGGCGGGACCAAAACGTTCGTCTCACAGGGTGCACCCAAAGACGACGTTGTGCCCCGTCTTCCGGATCCGAAGACGCTCGCCAATTCAAAACAAGCGGCAACCTTCGCTGGACCAGGGTCGCTTGACGACATGGCCGGCCTTCACCTTGTAGAAAACGCCTCAAAAGACGCAGCCGCTCAACCGGGACCTAAGCCCGAAGATAAGAAAGTCGAATCCGCCAGTACCGTCCCGGATCGAGCGCAGACTCCGAGCACCATTGACCCAGTTAAGCATACCGCCGCAGCCGCAGCCAAAAGCGACACACCCACTTTGACTGCGGTTGCAAGTAACACCGTGGATCAAAATATCCCGAGCCCAGCTCCAGCGATTGATTCGGTGCCGGTAACTCCAGTGCCCGAACCTTCTTCTACTCCACGGTTGAATGTCGCTGACGGCAGCCTGGCAACGAAGGCTGTGGCGCAATCCCAGTCCGTGACACCCGGTCTGGCGGCGGACTCAAAGAACTCACATGGTCCTAATCCGATAAACGGAACGGCTAAAGCTCAAAACCGGACTAACAAAGATAGCGGCAATAAGGACACTCTCGTCACGGAACCTCAGACTCGGAAATCGACGCTGGCCCAAGCTGCCGACGAAATCGCGTCCGCGTCCACCGTCTCCAGTGCAGCTAACAGCAAGGCCAATCCAAGCCTGTCCGTGCAAACCCATTCAATCAGTCACCCGAACGTCAGCATTCAAAAGCAGACCGTAGGAACAACCGCGCCTTCAATTGCCGCGACCGAAATGGATGGTCCAGACGAAGCCTTGCCCACGACCGAATCTCTGCCGATGTCGGCAAAGTTCGTTCAGGGCCTCAGCCAATCTGAATTTCGAGTGGGGATGCAGAGTCAAGAGTTTGGCAGCATCGATATTCGCACCTCGGTTTCACGCCACATGTTCAGCGCCGAGATTTCTGTCGAGAACAGCGATGTGGCGAAATCAATGGCCACTGACCTCCCGGCTCTTCACAATCGGCTCGCGGAACAGCAGGTTCCTGTCGCCCACATCGTGATTCAGGGACAGACTTTGGCAACATCGTCTGGGCTGGCACAAGACACGCAGCAGAGAGCCTGGCAGCCGCAGGCTCATGCCGCCGTACGATCCGGCGAGGAAATCCCGGTATCGACGGTCTCGCCAGTGATACCGGAATCTTTCAACACCGCGGGCAGGTTGGATATTCGCATTTAGATGAGGTAGATAGCGCAGCAGTTAAAGATTGCAGCAACGAACTCGAAGGAGAAACAACCATGATGATTAATTCAATCGCACCATCGGCTCTGGCTCTGGCCCACCAGACCTCGCCTACGCAAACCGGATCTTCGGGGTCTACCGGTTCCACCGACTCTGCCTCATCGTCGGATCCGTTGGCCAACAGTTCTAGTGATTTATTTCTGCAGCTCCTGGTGGCCCAGTTGAAAACCCAGGATCCAACTTCACCTATGGATCCTACTCAGATGGTTGGACAGATGTTGTCCATGAATCAGCTTAATGAGCTGGTTCAAATTCGCCAATTACTGCAGGGCACGAGCAGCACGACTTCCACGCCGTCTCAACCGACGACGTCACCCACAGGAGCCTAATAACATGCCTAATTTTTCGATTCCACTTTCTGGATTGACTGCAGCGTCGCAAGCGCTGTCAGTCATCTCCGACAATCTGGCCAACCTCAATACCGTTGGATTCAAAGAAAGCAAAGTCTCGTTTAGCGATCTTTTCTATCAAGCTTTCGGGACCAACGGCGCCAACGATCCAATTCAGGTAGGCGAAGGCGTGGCCGTCAACTCGGTGACACCCAATTTCACCTCCGGCACTTTGGAATCCACCGGAGTACCTACCGATGCCGCCATCAGCGGGAATGGATTTTTTCTTACGCAGAAAGATGGCCTGTCTCAATACACCCGTGCGGGCAACTTCACCACTACCTCACAAGGGCAGCTGACCACGCAGAATGGCGCCTTTGTAATGGGCTATCCAGCGGTCAATGGCGTGATCAGCGCATCCCAAACGTTGGCGCCCCTCGTGGTCAACAAGGGGCAGCTCATTCCTGCGAACGCGACCACTGCCATGCAAAACCAGACCAATCTGAATGCGAGCGCGGCTGTCGGTGATACCTTCTCCACGCCCATCACCGTATTCGATTCGTTGGGCAACTCTCACGTGCTGACCAATACGTTCACCAAGACTGGCGCCAACGCGTGGAGTTATTCGATCTCGTTGCCCGGCGCCGATACAGGCGCTGCAGCGCCCACAGTCGTCTCGACCGGCAACCTGACCTTCAACGGAGACGGCACACTCGCCACTCCTACTGTCCCGATAACTGGTATCGCGATTACAGGGCTCGCGGATGGCGCGTCCAACATGAGCGTGACCTGGAATCTTAAGGACTCGGCTGGAAACTCTTTAGTCACTCAATCGGCATCGCCCAGTGCAACAGCAAATACTTTTCAGGACGGTTACGGCGTTGGAACTCTGTCTGACTTCACCATTACTTCAGATGGAACGATTGAGGGAGCCTTCAGCAACAATCAGACGCTGGCTCTCGGTCAAATCGCGCTTGCCACCTTTGCCAACCCGCAAGGATTGCAGGCTGTCGGTCAGAACAGCTTTCAGACAACCCTGTCTTCCGGAGCGGCAGTCGTCGGAGCGGCAGGAACCGGTGGCCGTGGAACGATCACCGGTGGCTCGCTGGAACAATCGAACGTGGATATTGCCACTGAGTTTTCCAACATGATTGTGACGCAGCGTGGTTACCAGGCAAATGCTCGCGTGGTAACGACCTTCGATCAACTCACGCAGGATGCAATCAATATGACCCAGGCGTAACGCTGACAAAGTTAGTTGAGGATTAGAGCGGCTCCGGCGTGGTTCTCCTCCGCGCCGGAAAGCCGTGTCTTCTATTCTTGCTCTAATTGAAAATCGTCCGGTTGCGACCGCTATCCAACACCTTCGTAGCGGCCCTACGTCTTGCCTTATCAGCAGCTTGCACCCGCAAGCGAAAGCTTCTCATCACCTTTAATCACGGCCCAGTCACTGGCAGAGTGATTGCATCGTCATTGCTTCGCGAAGGTCTAACTTCGCGCTGCCACAGTTCGCAAAGGAAAAGGAATAAGAGAACAAATGGCTACAGCTCAAGTCGCCCCCGCACAGCCGGACTCTCCGCAGGTTCAGAAAGCCGCGATCAATCCAATCGAGGCTTATCACTGGCTTCAGTGCAAGGCCTCGGCAGAAATCCCGGTACCTAAATTCACGGTGGGTGATTTACTCGCTCTTCGCAAAGGGAGCGTGGTGCAGACTGCGACACGCGTTGCTGACGACGTTCCTCTTCGAGTCAACAAGATCTTGCTGGGCTGGGGCCGGTTCGAAGTGCTCGGTGATCGGTTGGCGCTCCGGATCACGGAGCTGGCATGAATTCCATTTCTCAACTCGAGGAATTGCGACCAGTCCCAGGTAAGGCAGTCTCGCTTCCATCCGTTGCGGATTGGAGCCGGACCCTGTTGATCCGCACATGGAGCGCGCTTCGATGGATCATGCAGCGAGCCAAGGCGCAGCACGCACGAAAGAACCTTCGGGTATGCGAAAGCGTTTCGCTGGGTGAAAAGCGATTTGTCGCGGTCGTACAGGTGGATGAGGAACGATTCCTGATAGGCGGTTCTTCCGGTTCGGTATCCCTCCTCACGCGCTTGCAGGAAACAAAAACCTTTGCCGCAACTCTCGAGCGGGAGGCGGCGAAGACTTCATGACCGTACGACTCCGGTTCATCCGAGTGTTGATGATTGTCTTGATGTTTGGTCTCGCCTCAGCATCGGCCTCGACCAAAGCCACGCCCGCGAACGCGCCTACGACGGCGCCCAACGAAATCCGGATTACATTGCCCGGCACCGCTGGATCGAACTCGTCTTCGTGGACCATCGTGGCCCTGCTGACGTTCCTTACGCTGATCCCTTCCCTGCTGATGTGCATGACGCCGTTCGCGCGTCTGCTGATCGTCTTCCATTTTCTGCGCCAGGCGTTGGGCCTGCAGTCCACGCCTACCAACCAAACCGTGATTGGACTGTCTCTGGTACTCACGTTTTTCCTGATGCAGCCGGTGGGAACCGCAATTTACACGCAGGCAGTGGAACCGCTCCAAGCGGGAGAGATCACCGCGATGGACGCCGTACAACGCGGGATAACGCCGGTCCATAAGTTCATGGTGCATTATGCGCGAGAAAAAGACGTTGCTCTTTTTGTCGATCTGGCCAAGGAGCAACGACCGCACGACACCAATGACCTCTCGATGCGGGTCCTGGTACCCGCTTACATTCTTTCCGAACTCAAAGCGGGATTTCAGATTGGAACGATTCTGTTTCTTCCCTTCATGGTGATTGACATGGTCGTAGCCTCAATTACCACGTCGGTCGGCATGCTGCAATTGCCACCGGTTGTGATTTCCACTCCGCTCAAGCTGCTGCTGTTCGTGATGGTCGATGGTTGGGGTCTATTGATTGGCTCTCTGATGAGGAGTTTTAGCTGATGCCGGATGCGCAGGTTGTCGATATTTGCCGCCACACGTTGCTCGAAGTGCTGCTGCTGGCGGCGCCGATTCTTGCGATCGCGGTTGCGGTGAGTCTGCTGGTGAACGTCGTTCAGGTGCTGACTTCGTTGCAGGAAGCCACGCTTTCCTCGGTACCCCGTCTGACCGCGGTGGCAGGAGCGGCATTTTTCATGATGCCGTGGATGTGGCGCCAGATCGGTCAATACACCGTGAAATTGTTTTCGGATTTTCATCCGTACGTGAGATAGGCCAATGGAACTTTCGCTGACTGAATTGATGACCGGGCCGTTGGTGATCGGCGTCCGAATTTCGGGTCTTATACTTTTTGCCCCGTTCTTCGGAAACGCTGCAATACCCCCCCGAATCAAGGCGGTTCTGGTCGTTCTCATCACAGCGGTCTTGTATCCCGCCTACTCCGCCCAGGTGGGCATAGTAACGCTGACGCAGTGGCCGATTGTGGTTGCGCGCGAGTTCATTCTGGGAGTCGCCATCGGTGTCGTAACCAACTTCGTGTTTGAAGCAGCACAGTTAGCGGGAGCCGTGTTGGGCGTGCAGATGGGATATTCGCTGGTAAACATTCTCGATCCGCAAACTCAAGTGGACACGACGGTGGTCGCAATGTTTCACCAATCGGTAGCTTTTCTTTTGTTCCTGCAATTGGACGTGCATCACTGGATCCTCCGCGCCATCGCTCATAGCTTTGAATACCTTTCTCCCGGCGCGATCAATCTGAGTCGTGGTCTGACGACTGAATTGCTGCATGGCATGGCGGGCGTGTTGGGAACGGGAATCCAGATCGCTGCACCAGTATTGGCGGCAACTCTGGTGGCGGACGTAATTTTGGGATTTCTCGGAAAAGCCTCACCGCAAATGCCTCTGATGCTACTCGGCCCGGCGCTCAAGAGCATGTTGGGCGTGGGCCTCTTGATGACCGTCATTCACTACTGGCCGCCATTGTTTCAACGTTACTTCACCGAGTCTGTGGGATTTACTGAACGCCTTCTGCATCTGGCGGCCCGGTCATGAGCGATAGCAAGACAGAAAAACCGACACCACGGCGCCGTCAAAAGGCGCGAGAGCAGGGTCAGGTCGCCCGGTCGCGGGATCTGTCCGGCATTCTGGCGTTATCAGGGGCTTTCGGAGTGATTGCGTGGCAGGGCTTTTCCGCGATCGAGGCCTGGCGAAACCTGTTGCGGCAGTCAATCGAGTTCTCCGGCTCCGCTTCGCTTTCCCCAAGCGAGCCTTTATTTGTCTGGACGGGATGGACCATCGCAAAGTGCGTTGTGCCGGTGATGGCAACTGCCTGGACGCTTGTCACTGGTTGGAGGCCTGGCGCAGGGTGGCGTGGTGTTCGCGCCAGAAGCCCTGATTCCAAAGATTGAGCGGCTAAGCCCAGCCCAGAAACTAGGGCAGATATTTTCTCTCACCGGACTGAGCAGCCTTTTGAAATCACTGCTGCCCTTCGCGGCGATCGGCTACGTTGGCTTCACCGTGATCCGTGACCACTGGATCGCTATCGTTATCTCCTCCAGCACCAGCATTTGGACATTCAGTCGGTTTTTACTCACGGCCGTCTTCGAAGTCACGTGGAAGTCCGCGCTGGTGCTGCTCTCCTGGGCGTTGGTGGATTACTTCCTGACCTGGCGGAAGTCTGAGAGCGATATGAAGATGTCGCGGGATGAAATGCGGCAGGAAACCAAAGATTCTGATGGAAATCCGCATATCAAGATGCGTATTAAGCGCCTGCAGCGACAGATGCGTAAGCAGTTGATGTTGCGTGAAACTGAAAAAGCGACAGTCGTGATCACCAACCCACTCACTTTGCGGTCGCAATTCTTTATTCGATGGATATGGGCGCGCCGGTCGTGATCGCGAAAGGCCGCAACCTGCTCGCGCAAAAAATGAAAGAGATCGCGCGATGGAAAGATATTCCGATCCTGGAGAACCCACCGCTCGCGCAGGCTCTTTACAAGACTGTGGACGTTGGACAAAGCATTCCATCGAAGCTTTACACGGCTGTCGCGGAAGTTTTGGCATTCGTATTCCGCGCACAGGCACAAGTTAAACGACAAGGAGAGGCTCAAACGCGATAATGGCCAACATCACCAAACCGAAGCACGGGAATGCGATCCACCGTCGATTGGATCGTGCCCGCCGCAGCCGTCAGCATGGTCTTTGTGATGCTGGTGCCAATGCCGAGCTTCCTGCTCGACATCATGCTGGCATTCAGCATGACCGCCTCCGTGCTGGTGCTGCTCACCGCGGTCCAGATTCTTCGGCCCGCGCAATTCTCAGTATTCCCCAGCCTGCTCCTGCTGATGACGCTGTTTCGCTTGTCGCTCAACCTGGCGAGTAGCCGGCGGATTCTTCTGCACGGAGCCGAAGGCGCTGGGGCGGCAGGACGCGTCATCGAAGCCTTCGGACAATTTGTTGTTGGCGGTAACTACGTCGTCGGCTTTGTTCTGTTTCTCGCCCTTGATTGCGATTCAGTACATCGTAGTCAGCCATGGTGCGGTACGAACCGCCGAAGTGACGGCACGCTTCACTCTCGATGCCATGCCCGGCAAGCAGATGGCGATCGACGCTGACCTGAATGCCGGATTGATCGACGAAGTGCAAGCCCGCGCCCGCCGCGAGCAGATCGCTCACGAAGCAGAATTTTATGGCGCAATGGACGGCGCGGCCCGGTTTAACCAACGGGACGCGCTCGCCACGATCCTGATCACCGCCATCAACATCATCGCCGGATTTCTGATCGGCGTCATCCAGCAGGGTGTTCCCTTCATGGAGGCCCTGAAAACCTACACCGTCCTGACCGTCGGTGATGGGCTGGTCACGATGATTCCGTCCCTGCTGGTATCCGTTGCCGGCGGCATGGTGGTCACGCGCGCTTCGTCTGACAGCACGCTCTCGACGGACTTGGGCAAACAGTTGTTCAGCAGCAGCCGTCCGTTGTGGATTGCAGCTGCGGTGATGACTGGCCTCGCCCTGATTCCAGGACTGCCCAAGCTTTCATTCATTCTGATGGCCGTCATCATGGCGGCGCTGGCACGGCGCGCGAAGTCAGAACCGGAAGACGAGAAACCGGCAGCCAGCACCGTGGCCGGCAAGTCTCAAGGCGCTCCAGCTCAGGCACTCGATCCGCTGGACGCCGCATTGAAGCTGGATGACCTGATGCTTGAAGTCGGTGTTGGACTGGTTCCCTTGGTAGATGCCAGTAAGGGCGGCCAACTGTTGACCAAGGTTCGGGCGCTCCGCAAGCACCTGGCAACGCAGCTGGGCTTCCTGGTTCCGTCAATTCACATCACCGACAACCTGACGATCAAAGATCTGGAATATGTCGTGTACCTCCGCGGCGTGGAAATTACCCGCTGGGAGATGCGGCGTGATTGCCTGCTCGCCATCAGTTCGCAACCTGTTCCGCCGCCATTGCCCGGCGTCGACACTCGCGATCCCGCCTTTGGCGCCCCGGCCAAGTGGATCACGAAAGACCAGCAGGCCCAGGCACTCGCAGCCGGTTACGCAGTGGTCGATCAGACGGCGGCGCTGGCGACGCATCTTGGCGAGATCATCCGCCAGAACGCTCACGAATTGCTCACCCGCCAGGAAACCAAGCGGTTGCTTGACCGGCTGAGCGAGTCGCATCCCAAGTTGGTGGAAGAACTCGTACCCAAGCTCATGACGCTGGGCGAAGTTCAGAGAGTCTTGCAGCAACTGCTGCGCGAACAGGTTTCGATCCGGGATCTGGGCACGATTCTCGAAACCATGATCGAAACCGCAGGCGTGAACAAGAACCCTGTCCTGCTCAACGAAGCCATACGGCATTCGCTTGGGCGGGCCCTGGTTCGGCCACTGCTGGACGATCACGGAGAACTCAAGGTAGTCACGCTCGACCGCGCTATCGAAGAAGAATGTAACCGTGCCGTGAGCGCGCAGTCGGTGAACGCCGCGAGCGCGGCGCTCCAGCCTTCGACCGCCCGTCGAGTACTGGAAGGCTTACGCACCTTGTTCGGAGAGCAGGTCTTGAGCGCTCCTCCGGTGTTGTTGTGCTCTTCACCGGGCCGCTTCTATTTGCGCAGACTGCTTGAACCGTTTTTGCCCAAGATCGTCGTACTGGCTCCAACTGAGATTCCACCGTTGGTTCCAGTGCAGTCAGTGGGTTCGTTGCGTTAACCAGTTGAACTGAGGATGCGATGACATTGCCACAAGCCGGATACACAGACCTCTTATCGGAAAACGACGCGCGCAATGAGCTCATTTTGTCTGAGCTGTCCCAGGTGTACTACCTGGCCCGGAGAATTCACGAGCGTTTGCCGCAACATGTTCCTCTCGAGGATCTGGTGCATGCCGGAGTGCTCGGCCTGATCGAAGCGGTTCGAAAATACAATCCGAAGAAGAACGCTTCCTTGAAGTCCTTCGCATCATTCCGCATTCGCGGAGCGATCCTCGATAGTCTGCGTGCGCTTGATTGGGGTTCCCGGCCATTACGCAAGAAAGGTCGCAACGTAGCCGAGAGCATCACCAAGCTCGCCAACAAGCTTGGCCGCCAACCCACTGAGGAAGAAATTGCCGCTGACCTTGATCTGGAAGTCTCGGAGCTTCACACACTGCTTCGGAAGTTGGATGGGCTGAACATCGTAGGCCAGATGGTTGGATCGCGCTTCGACGACTCTGAGCCACAGGATCTCATCGAGAGCGCTCCCGCCGACGAGAATCAAAGTCCCTTCGAGATATGTCTCCGCTCCGAAAGAAGTGACTTCCTGATTCAGGCGATCAAGACGCTTTCGGAAAAAGAACAGATGGTCATTTCACTCTATTATCGCGAAGAACTGACCATGCGCGAAGTCGCGGCAGTGATGGACCTGGCGGAGTCGCGCGTTTCGCAAATTCATTCACTGGCTATCACCAAGCTCCGCACCGCGATCCATGAAATGCAGCTCGAAGAGGACACCTTTCGGTAACCACAATGGCGACGCTCACTCAATCACCGTCTCTACCTCGACGAGCACTCCTCGCAGAAGACGCTACGTCAGAGCAAGTGCAGCCCTGCGATTTCCGCGCGGTCGGCGGGATTGACAAACCACGGCTTGACCCACTGGTCACTGCCACCGAAGCTTTCGCCGGGCCGTTCGCCCAGAAACTGCAATCCAAGCTGGGATTGCCCTGTGAGACTTCGTTCGCGGCCTTCGGAGCAAATACTCTGCAAGACTTTTCTCGAGAAGGCGGCCAATTCCTACCTGGTGTCGCTGGAACTCGGAACCCAGGGTGACATTGCATTGTTGCAGATTGACTCCATGCTGCTGTTCCCGGTGATAGACAGGCTGCTTGGAGGCACCGGCGGTCCCAGTGAATTGTCACGCGAGGTCACCGAAATCGAAGACCTGATCGCCAAAGAATTTGTCCGGTTGATTTGCCAGGAACTGCAAACCGCGTGGCACACCTTCGGAATTTCAGTCTCTGGCAGCTGCACGAAAACCGCTGGCGCAATTGCAGACACTATTCACCGCCAGTGACACACGCATTGGTATTCGGTTTTTCAGTCAACTATGCAGTCGGCAGGCGGAGATTTTCAGTTGATGCTACCGGTTGCCAGCCTGGGGCCGTTTCTCGGCGCTGGAACCGTCGCCGCGTCGGACGTCTCAAGAAAAGGCACGATGACTGCCAAGTTAGCCGACAAGTTGCTTGGCACCACGTTCGGAGTTGAACTGGCGTTGCTGGGCGGCAAGGTGCCGGCGACCGATTTGTTGAACCTGAGCGTCGGCAAGATTCTTCAACTCGGCGTGTCGGTGCGAACTCCAGCAATTCTCAAAATCGAAGGACATGATTCATTCGACGCCGTGCCGGTCCGCAGCGGAAATCGTCGCGGGGCGCAACTACTTAATCGCAAAGCGCAAAGTCAGCCAGAAACGGAGACCAAAATATGAGCCGTACTCCAATCGATCTGTTTGTTGAAGCATTCCCGATCGAAGTCGAGAAAGCACTTACCGCGAAGGACGCGGCGCCCTGGACCGTAAAAATCGACGAGACGCAAAAGCCATTTCCGGCAGGCACCCAACTGCTCACGATGATCCTGGTGGCAGAACCTTCGCAGGCGGAAGCCGCAATCCAGATCAGCACGGAGAATGCACTCGCGCTGGCAGCCATGCTGGAGAAAACTGCCATCGCCCCTGGAGAGTTGCAACCCGGGCACGGCCAGGCGGTTCGAGGAGTTTTGGCGGAGGCCTGCGAAAAGGCAGCAGTGTCACTCCAGGGGATCAAGGTTCACCTCCGGGTAGCAAAGGAAATCACCTGGACTGCTTCCAGGCAATTCTCGCTTGTTGCGACCGATGGCGGATCGAAAACTCTTCCATTCCAACTACTCTTTGCCGATGGCTGGCCGCAGGGTTCTGCAGCGTCTGAGGCCGCGCCCAACCAAGTCCCACAAACGACGAAGAACTTTAACCCGTCCATTCTTGAAAACGTGGAGATTGAGGTTACGCTCCAATTCGGCGAGCGACGCCTTCCATTACGCGAAATTGGCGAACTAAGGTCCGGATCGGTAGTCGAGTTAGACAAATACATTCAGGATCCAGCCGAGCTTTTCCTGGGAGACCGGGTCGTAGCCCGGGGAGAAGTGGTCGTCGTAGACGGCAACTACGGACTGCGAATCACCGAAGTAGTCTAGGGCCGAATAAAGTTCGCAACCGCTTTGGCCGATGTATGGGTTGGCCAAAGCTATGATCCCTATTCAGATTCTCGGACCTGCTATTGTGAGCGCAGAAGCCCTGCTCCGCCTCGAGTTACTGCTGGGGGAGCGGGTGATCACCCTGAGCGCCATCTCCGATATCGTTAATCAGGACGGCGGTTTGAAGACCCACATCCTTCAGCTCGCGCGGGACAGCGCTCCTACCGACGAAACAGACATCAGCGTGGACGAATGCATTGTAGAGATCGGCATCGAGCGGCTGCGGGAGTCGCTCAGGCAGACGCAGTTCCGATTGAAGGCCAACTGAGACATAGAAATAGTGGCTGGTTAGAATTCGGCGGAATGACCCGGCTTCAACTCGACTTGCGTTTCTCCTATCCTCATCTCCCTCTCATTTAGTTTCCAAAGCCTACCAACTTTCAATGACTTAGCGGGCGGACACTCTGTCCCTTAATGGCATTCGCCGTGCTTTGTTGGTACCGGAACCTCCTATGGACAGTGGATTCTATGCGGCATGCGCGGCATTGATGGCGCGAAGCCAGGCGCTTGACTTGGTCGCCAACAACCTTGCTAACACCAGCACCCCCGGATATCGCGGCCAGGAAAATATCTTTCGCTCGTTCCTCGCCACGGCATCGGGACATCCCGGGTCGAAACTGAACCAGGCAGTCAACGATTTTGGAATCTCGGGCGGCAGCCAGATGGACATGACCCAGGGCAACCTGGAACACACCGGCAATGACTTGGATTTCGCAGTGCAGGGACCCGGCTTTTTCGAAGTGAAAACAGCCAACGGACCGGCTTTCACCCGCAACGGTAATTTTCAAGTCTCAGCTCAGAATCAGCTGACCACGGCCCAGGGTGACCCGGTCATGGGCGAAAACGGACCAATCCACATTGTGGGCGGTCCCGCGACGGTAAGTCCTGATGGCACCATTTCAATCGACGGCGCCGTCGCCGGCAAAATCAAACTGGTGGAATTTCCTCCCGCCACGCAGCTTGAGAGCGTCGGTAAAACTTATTACAGCGCTCCGGCGCAGAGCGGTACCCCGGCAAAACAATCCACGATAGCGCAGGGCTCGCTGGAAAGTTCCAACGTAAACCCCGTGTCCGGTGCGGTCGAACTCGTCGCTGTACAACGCTATGCAGAGATGATGCAGAGGGCGCTTTCCATGTTTCACTCGGAATTCAATCGCATTGCAACCGAAGACTTACCGAAGGTCACCCCGTAAAGGAGCTCTATGTTTCGCGCACTGTACACGGCCGCCAGCGGCATGAACGCGCAGCAGATGAATCTCGACAACGTCGCCAACAATCTTGCTAATACCAGCACTGCGGGATTCCGCAGGCGTCGTATTCAGTTCACCGACCTTTTATATCAGAACATGGTCATGCCCGGGTCGGCGTCCACGCAGCAGACCACCAACGCCGCGGGCTTGCAGGTCGGTCTGGGCACCAAGCCGGGCGCGTCTGAAGTTCTTCAGCTCCAGGGAGACTTCAGCCAGACCGGCAATCCGCTCGACCTTGCAATTCAAGGCCAGGGATTTTTTCAGGTGACGCATGCCGGACGGTGAAATTGCCTACACCCGCTCCGGAACTTTCCATCTGGATTCGCAAGGCAACGTTGTTACCGCGGACGGCAATCCGCTCGAGCCTGCGATCACCCTGCCACCCGACGCGGTCTCAGTCACTATCGGATCTGACGGCACGGTTTCGGTTACGCAACCCGGCCAGACTCAGGCAACTCAGGTCGGAAATATTCAGTTGGCCTTGTTTCCCAATCCCGGCGGACTGAACAGTGTTGGCAACAACCTGATGCTTGCCACCACCGCTTCGGGAGATCCCATCGTGGGTACGCCTGGCGGATCAGAAGGCCTTGGCACCCTGCAACAAGGGTTCGTCGAACAGTCGAACGTCGACGTGGTGCAGGAATTCGTCGACATGATTCTTTCACAGCGTTCTTATGAATCGAATTCGCGGGTGGTGAAAGCCGCCGACGAAATGTTCCAGGATCTCAACAGTCTGACGCGGTAAGGAAGCAACGGGACACGGACATTCGATGACCTCGAAACTGGAAAAAAGCTTTGCAGTGCTTGCGGCCTTTCTGCTGGTGGGGGCCGGAACGTCCGTTTTCGCCGAAGGTAACTCCCGCACTCCGATTAGCCGCGAATGGATTTTGGGCTCGCTCAACACTTCCGGCATCCAGATCGCGCCTGACCAGATGGAGCAACTCTCCAACGTCACAGCGGCTGGAGAGAAACCGCGATTGAAGGTCGTCAAGGTTGAAGTACTCGATGGAGAATCTGACAAGGTGCGAATGCAGTGTGAAAATCCCAATACCTGCCTTCCATTTTATGTCCTGTTGCACTGGGGACAACCAAACGGCCAGCAATCCGATCTTTCAGGACGACAAAATGGCAGAGCAACAAAACCAACGGACATGTGGGTTCGTAGCGGCAAGAGTGCCATTCTGGTGTTCGAGAGTGACCTCATTCGCATGACTTTGCCGGTTCTCTGTTTGCAAAACGGAGGCCCTGGACAACGAGTGCGAGTAATCAACAAGGAGACAAAGAAGACATATCTCGCCCGCGTAACCGGACCGGGAGTAGTCACATCAACGTTGCAGGACTAGCCGAATTATGACTACCTACTTCACAACTCGATCGTTTCGACTGGCGTTTTCGCTGTTGGTCTTGACCCAGTTTGTTATGACGGGCAGTGTGTTTTCCAAGGTCAAGGTCACCCATGATCCGCAGAAGACCCGCTCCGAATATGTATCTCGCATGCAGCAGCAGACCACTGCTCCGCCCGCCGACTTGCCGTTGGGAAGTCTTTGGACATCGAACGGCGCCATGACGAATTTGCAGGCCGATTACAAAGCCAGCCGGTTGAATGATCTGGTCACCATCGTCGTTTTGCAGCGCACAACTGCGCAGGCCACCGGCAATGTTGGTACACAGCGGGATTTCAATACAACGTCTGGAATTTCAGGGCTGGCAGGCCATATCAGCACGAGCGGCCTGACCAATCTTCTTACCGCCCAGTCATCCACGAAACTGAAGGGGGCTGGTTCCACTGACGCGAGCACCACCATGAATACCAATCTCGCCGGCCAGGTGATCGCGGTTCTTCCAAACGGAAACTTCGTGGTCGAAGCTGAGCGTCTGGTCACGATTAACAACCAGAAAGAGACCATGCTCGTGCGAGGTGTATTGCGCCCCGGAGATATAGGCCCGGACAACTCCGCGCTCTCAACATCTCTTTCAAGTCTTGAAGTGGAATTAAAAGGTAAGGGAGTCGTGTCCGACGCAATCCGTTCTCCCAATCCGCTGGTTCGAGCTTTGCTATGGGTCATAGGTTTCTAAAATTCGCTTTGTTTGCCTGCGTGCTGGTAGCGGCACACGCTTCGCGTGCCGTCACCGAATCGAAGACAGTTCTGTTACGCGACATCACCACCATCGCAGGAGTCCGTGATAATCCTCTGGTTGGTTACAGCATTGTCGTCGGCTTGAACGGCACAGGAGACCGGCAGCAAACGCTGTTCACCACTCAAACCTTGGCGAACATCATGCAGCGCATGGGGGTGCAGATTCCAGCGAAGTCTGTCATCGTCAAAAACATTGCCGCGGTTTTCGTGACCGCCTCCCTTCCTCCTTTTGCCCGGCAAGGGATGGCGGTCGACGTCACCGTTTCTTCCATTGGCGACGCCAAGAGTCTCGAGGGCGGAGTGCTGCTTCTCGCCCCGCTTCACGGTCCCGACGGACAGGTCTATGCCGAAGCTCAGGGGCCACTCACATTGGGTGGATACTCTGCCGGCGGTGCTACCAACAGCAAGCAGGTCAACCATCCAACTGTGGGACGAATACCGAACGGCGGAACGGTCGAGCGCGACACCGCGGTTGATCTGAATCGTCTTACGAATGTTTCGCTGGTGTTGCGCGATGCCGACTTCACATCCGCGCGCGAGGTGTCTAACGTTATCAATCGCCAATTCGGCAAAACAATTTCGACCGTGGTCGACAGCCGCCAGATCAATGTGAACATCGGCAGCTCAGGCACTACATCAGTGCCCGACCTGATTTCTGAGATTCAGAACCTTTCCATCAGCGTCCATCCTCCGGCCAAAGTTGTGATCAACGAACGCACCGGCACAATCGTGATGGGCGGAGACGTGAAGCTTTCGTCGGTGTCTGTCTTGCACGGCACGCTCTCCGTAGAAGTGACGACTACCTTCTCGGTTTCACAACCCGCTCCGCTTTCAAAGGGCGCTGAAACCGTCGTCGTGCCCCAGCAGGATGTGCAGGCGAAAGAGACCTCCGCAAAATCCATACGACTGGCGGAAGGCGCCAGCGTCGAAGAACTTATCAACGGATTGCAAACCATGGGCGCGACAGCGCGAGATATTGTGGCAATTTTGCAGGCAATCAAAGCGGCGGGTGGATTACAAGCCGATCTGGAGATCCTGTGAGCTCAACCAGCATCATTACGCCAGTTAGCCTTTCCGATCTTCGAGGCACGCAAGCCGCCGACAAACTGAAGAGCACGGACGCCGGAAACTCAGCCAAGATTCAAAAGTCGGCGCACGAATTTGAAGCCGTACTGCTTTCCCACTGGTTGGAACAGGCCGAACAGTCTTTCGCCTCGGTTCCAGGCTCCGATTCGGACCCCGACCAGGACCCCGGCAAAGACCAGTTTCATGCCATCGCCATGCAGGCTGTAGGCACCGCTCTTACCGGAGGTCATGGAGGATTGGGTATCGCGGCCATGGTGGCCAAGCATCTCCAGGCACAGGCAGCCCATAAAGGTCCAGTTACTGCTATGGAAATAAAGGACTTACATCCGAGCCCCATTTCGATAAAACCTCTGGTTACCCCAAAGGTGGCAAAATGATCATTGGACTAAAGTTTTTTCTGCAACTGCCGATAAAGCAGTTGCGCGGAATTGCAGGAGGCCACTTATGAGAATCGATCTGAACAACATCTCGTTTCAAGGCGTCGAGCGGGAGGACAACACCCGCAAGGCCGGAGCCAAGCCTCCGACTGCGCGAAGTGTTGAGGATAAGACCAGTCTTTCAGTAGACACCCTGAGCGTCTCCTCGCTGGAAGCGCGGGCCATGAGCTCGCCGCAGATTCGGCAGGACAAGGTTGACGCGCTGCGCCAGTCGATCCAGAACGGTGACTACAAAGTAGAGGCGGACAAGGTCGCACACGCAATTCTGAATCAAAACCAGCGGTAGAAACGGTGTTCATCAGCAAGGTGAGTCTCTTTGGCAACGCAAAGCAGCGAGGACGAGCGACGCGACGACAACCCATCCACCTGCGTGGCTGAGATTCGGGAGCTGTGTGTCCAGTTCCAGCGTGCGATTGCGGCATTGGCCTCCAACGATATAGCGGAACTTGAAACTACTACCGCCGCCCAGGACACCCTCGTCGACAAACTACAGGATTGGTTTCGCGGACAGCCTTCGGATCCGCAGCCGTCCGTCAGGGTCTATCCGGCAGACTTTCGTGAGCTGGTGAATCTGACCAGGGTTTATTCGTCATTGCTGCAACGTGCTTTACGTACCGCCCGGCTGCGTGCGGCGCTGTGCCAGACCTACAAACAGAACTTTCCCGCGGAATCGGAGCAGGTAGCTGCCAGCGGCTGGTCGTGCGAGGTCTAACCTATGCCCGGTCTTGACACTTCCTTATCCATCGCGGTCCAGGCCCTCCAAGCCAATCAGGGAGCGCTGAACGTCACCACCAACAACATCGCCAACGTAAATACCCCGGGATACAGCCGCGAAGTGGCCGAACTCAACGAGGCCCCCACGTTTCAGGAATCGGGCGTGACCTTTGGCGGCGGAGTGACCCTCGAACAATTTCAGAGCGTTCGCGATGAATTGTTGCAGTTAAGGATCTACGAAGAAACCGGACAACAGGGCGATGCTCAAACTCAGCTCAATTCCCTGTCTCAGATAGAAAGTGTTTTTTCCGATCCTACTCAGGGTGTAGGCGGCGCGCTGTCGTCGTTCTTCAACAGCATGAGCCAGCTCTCTACCAATCCGACCGACTCAAACGCCCGGCAGGCCGTGCTTACCTCCGCAAATAATCTTGCTAATTCGTTTCATCAGGCGGTATCAAGCCTGAACACAATCGGAACTGGACTGGATCAGTCAGTGCCGCAAACTGTCGATCAGATTAACCGGTTGACTACTCAGATTGCGGCGCTGAATGGTCAGGTCGCACAGATGCAGGGTTTGAACCAGGACCCCGGCACGATTCAGGATCAGCGAGACGAACTGGTTCGTCAGCTTTCGGGCCTGGTAAACGTTTCTGTTACTCAGACCGAACACGGGTTGACGCTCACCACCGCCAACGGCGTGCCACTTGTTGTAGCCAACCAGAGTTATAACCTGCAATCCAACGCGAACAACAGCGTCCTCGAACACGTATACAGCGCTCAGGGCGTGGACATCACAAGTCAGATTCAGGGCGGTCAGCTCGGTGGAACGATACAAGTCCGCGATCAGGCCATTCCACAGTTATTTACGCAACTGAATACTCTGGCGAGCCAATTGGCAACCACTTTCAACACACAGCATGCCGCAGGATTTGACGCGTCGGGAAACGCCGGCCAGAATTTCTTTACACCTTTGCCTTCGATAACGGACGCAGCTGCTAATTTTGGGGTTGCTATTACGGACCCGAGCAAGATCGCCGCCAGCTCCGACGGGTCCGCCGGCAGCAATGGAAACCTCGAGCAACTTATCGGGTTGCAGAACAAGCCTCTTCCATCCGGTGCGAGTCCGATGGACTCCTATTCGAATCTGGTGCTACAGGTCGGCAGTCTCGGCGCGAACGCCCAGACCAACGTCACCGCCAGCAATGCGAGTGTGCAGCAGCTTACCGACCAGCGCTCCGCGGTCTCTGGTGTATCGCTCGATGAAGAGACTACCAACATGATCCGTTATCAACGGGCCTACGAGGCCGGAGCCCGCATTGTGACTACCGTGGACTCGATGTATGACACATTAATGGCGATGGGAGTGACGACCTAAAATGCGCGTAAATCCTGACATGTCGTTGGATGTTCTCAATGCAATCTGGCAGACCCAGAGCCAGGAGAATACCGCCCTACAACAAATATCATCGGGCAAACGTGTAAGCGTTCCATCGGACGATCCTCTCGCGGCCGCGCAAATGGTGGGCAACCAGGATCAATCGAACCGCGCTGACCAGTACCTTCAGAACGTCGATACACTCACGAACCAGTTGCAGACGGCGGACTCGGCGCTCAGTTCTTCGGTCCAATCTGTAACTCAGGCCATCACTTTAGGGGTGCAGGGCTCCACTGGGACTTTGTCCGACGCAAACCGCCAGCAGATCGTCGCGAATTTGCAAGGCATTCAGAGCCAACTGGTGCAGTTGGCCAATACCTCAGTCGGCGGCAGCTATTTGTTCGGTGGCACCGCAACGACTGATCCTCCATACGCGCTAGATCCGACAAGTCCTTCCGGCGTAACTTATACCGGCAATAGCGGAACCAATACAGTGCAGGTTGCAGATGGCCTTAAGCTACAAACCAACATGCCCGGCAACCAGTTGTTTCAAAATTCAGGGGGAGACGTCTTCGGATCCCTGCAAAAGCTGATTACCGCTCTGCAAACCGGCAACACGTCGGGTGCTGAGACGGCGACCAATCAGCTTCGCACTGCATTCGATTCACTGACCGGCCAACGGATCTTCTACGGAAACGCCGTGAACCAACTCAACTCGACGCAATCATTCCTGCAACAGGAACAGGTAACGCTCAAATCGCAGGCAAACAATCTCGTCGGGGCGGACCTCACGAAAGCGGCGACGGATTTGACTCGCGCGACTACCGCGCACGACGCCGCATTGGCCGCGGCAGCGAAGATTCTGCCGACCAGCCTGCTGGACTATCTAAAGTAGGCTTAACGGGGAACAGGACGTCGTTCTGCCCAGCCCGGATGTACTCGCATCGGCCCGGACTATAATGTTGCCCACAGATGCCGCTCGCTGCAGGCGCCAAACTTGGTCCTTATGAAATTCAATCCCCGCTGGGTGCTGGCGGCATGGGCGAAGTGTATCGTGCCATCGATACGCGTCTGGATCGCAGCGTTGCCATCAAGATTTTACCGGCGCACCTTTCCTCGAACGCTGAAGCGAAGCAACGCTTCGAGCGCGAAGCTCGCGCCATCTCTTCTTTAAATCATCCGCATATCTGCGTGCTGCATGACGTGGGCAGCCAGGATGGAGTCGATTACCTGGTGATGGAGTATGTGCAGGGCGAGAGTCTGGAATCTCGCCTTCAGAAGGGATCGCTACCCTGGAAACAGGCGCTGCAGTTTGGCGAACAGATTTGCGATGCGCTGGAGAAGGCCCACCGCGCCGGTATAGTCCATCGCGACCTCAAGCCCGCGAACATCATGCTGACGCCGTTGGGCGCCAAGTTATTGGACTTTGGCCTGGCCAAGCCCGCCGCCGGCATGCTCAGCGTCCAAACCCTAACGAGCGGAACTCTCACACCTTCCACTCCCACCATGAATCTGTCGGCTCTCACCGCGCCACCGGCAGCGCTTACCCAACAGGGATCGATCGTAGGCACGTTTCAATTCATGGCTCCGGAGGTACTGCAAGGACAAGAGGCTGACGCCCGTAGTGACATCTTCAGCTTCGGCTGCGTGCTCTACGAGATGATTACCGGTAAGCGGGCCTTCGAGGGTAAGAGCCAGATATCGGTCGCATCCGCCATCCTGGAGAAAGAACCCGATCCGGTTACGAAAAACCAGCCAATGGTTCCGCCGGCGGTCGAACACGTCGTTCAGGTTTGTCTGGCAAAAAATCCGGACGCCCGGTGGCAGAACGCGGCCGACATTGGCCGCGAATTACATTGGATCGCGAGCGGAAGTTCCGGCATTAGTCCGGCGCCGAAGATCGTCTCTCACCCGAGGTGGCCTGCTCATCTGCTCTGGGGACTGCTGGCGGCGGCGTTAGTTGTAGCGCTGATTTGGTCAAGTCTAGGGCCGCGCGAGCCGGCGCGAACCTTGCGCTCGTTCTTGCCTCCACCGGCAGACATGAGCTTTGACTTTACCGGCGATTTTTCGGGTCCACCGGCAATTACAGCCGACGGCACCGCCATTGCATTCTGCTCGCGCAGCCAAAAGGAACGAACCTCGATCTGGGTTCAGAACCTCGGCGAACTTGCGGCCAGAAAACTTGATGGCACGGACGGTGCTTCGTTCCCCTTCTGGTCAGCGGACGGGAAAGTATTAGGTTTCTTTGCCGATGGCCGACTTAAAAAAGTAGCGGCATCGGGCGGTCCAGTCACGGTGCTTGCAGACGCCCCGAATCCCAGAGGCGGAACCTGGAACCAGGACAACGTAATCATCTACGAACCTGACTACCGGGATTCATTGTGGCGAATCAGCGCATCCGGCGGTACTCCGGTGCAGTTGACCAAGTTCGAAGCCGGCAAGCAAACCACCCACCGCTGGCCCTGGTTCTTGCCTGACGGAAAGCATTTTCTGTTCTTCGCCACCAACCATTCAGGCGATTCGGAACAGGGAATCTTCTTCGGCTCCCTGGAAGACGGATCCTACAAGCGTGTGTTGGATTCGGATTCGGGGGCGCAGTATGCGTCTGGTTATCTTCTCTACCATCTCCAGTCACAGCTGCTGGCGCAAAAGTTCGATCCATCCACGGGCGCAATCTCCGGTGATCCAATGCTGGTGACAAGCGCGGTGGAATACGATTCCGGAACCTGGCACACCACCTTCGCTGCCAGCCAGAATGGAGTGTTGATCTACGAGACAGGCACGAAAGCGCTTGGCAATGATCTTTCATGGTTGGACCGGAGCGGAACGTTGTTGGGGAATGTCGGCGAACGATCGTCTTACAAGGGGAGCGGACGCATTTCACCAGACGGCAAGCAACTGGCAGTCTCCATGGGAGACCCTCAAGCCGACATATGGGTGTTCGATCTGAACCGGGGTTCTCGAACCCGGCTTACATTTGGCGGCGCAACCCATCTCGAGCCGTCGTGGTCGTCGGATGGTCAGCGAGTCATATTCCTGCGGCAAGAGGGTGCAACACTGAGGACCGGTAGCTCGTTGCACGCACGCCTGGCCAACGGTGGCGGACAAGAAGAAGTACTGTTGGACGGCAATTTCCCCGAGGGACCTGTTTCATTGAGCTTGCCGCAGTGGTCTCCTGACGGCAAATACCTTGTTTACATGCAACAGAACGGTCCCAGCGGCTCCATTTGGGCTCGCCCATTGACCGGAGACAAGAAGCCATTCGTGGTTGTGCAACCGGCGTCTGCCCAGGCCAGAATTGTTCAGAGCCGGCTCTCGCCCGACGGCCGCTGGCTGGCCTACAGCTCAACAGAGTCCGGACGCGAAGAAGTTTACGTAACCCACTTCCCCAGCGGCCAGGGCAAGTGGCAGGTTTCGCAAAATGGAGGCACATTCCCAGACTGGCGAGCGGATAGCAAGGAGATCTGGTTCGCAGGAAGGGATAGCTCTATCAATGCCGCCACCGTCAACCCGCAGAGCACAGAGTTTCAAATGGATCCCTTGCGCCGGTTGTTTCAGGTCAGCTCTCTCGGTCCTATCGAAAATCCCTATGACGTCGCTCCCGACGGTCAACGTTTGATCTTCAACACCTATCCGGTAAGCGCTCCTACTCCACTGGTGTTGGTTACGAATTGGATGTCAGACCTGAAGAAGTAGTTCCCAACACTGTCGGGGAGAGAGCAAGCTACGCCTTCCAGCTCGCTGTCTTGACCTGTTCAGGGTCATGCTCGCGATCACGGGAATGTTGGGGGGTTGCCAACGTAGCCTGTGGTACCGGTGCTTGTGACGCACCCGCAAGCCGGCTACTCAATTCCATCCACGCTTCTCGCACGCTGAAAAGCAACTGGACAAGCTCCCGCAGGACCGCCGGTTCCTGCTCAACCTGAGCCTTCATCATCTGGTCACGCAGCATGGAGTAGAAGCGGGACATATTCGTCGCCAGTTCGCCACCTTCCTCAAGGTTGAGTGTTCCCTCAAGCTGCTGCAATGCCAGGAAACCGTGCTTCAGTTTCTCTGAGCGAAGCTCGATATCTCTAGATTCCATGGCTTCGATAGCGGCGTGCAGATCGCGTGCCAGAATGTCATACAGCATGACGATCAATTCGATCGCGTTGGCATTGCGCACCGCTGCCTCTTGATACGCGAGTTGGTTACGGTTGGCGTTCATGGCTTTGATTCAAACTTCGAGTTGTTCGGTGTTAGCCGTTATTCGAATTGGAGTTCGAGTTCCCCGTAAAATTCAATTCTGAGTTGATCTGCTGTTGCAGCAAGGGCAGCTGGCGCAGCGCAAGATCGACCTGCGTATATTGGGCTGTCAGTAGAGTCTGCTCATTGGCAATGTACAGCTCGTAGTTGTCGATCTGGTCCTGAAAGCTTTTCTGCCCGTCGCTCATTCCCTTGAGCTCGATCGAAAATGCTCCCTCAGTTGGATCGGTCAGCGGATCCAGCTGCGCTTTCAGGGACGCCGCGAAACCGGTGCCGGTTGCCGGATGGAAAAAGTTCTGCACGCCCGCAAAATCCGAGTTGACGGCATTACTGAGCTTGGAATTGTCCACAGCCAGAGTGCCGTCGTCGTTCATCGTCACTCCGAGCTGGGCCAAGGTATTGATCGAGTTTCCGGTTCCGGTAAACGTGGCCGCGTTCAGCAATTCGTTCTGGACGAGACGAGCTCCCGCATCGCCCGATAGTGGTCCGGAGGTGTTGGTGGAAGTGTTAAATGTGAACTGGCTGGTGAGATCCTGAATGATGGTGTTGTAGGCGGTCACAAAATCCGTGACGGCCTGCGTCACCTTTGTGGTGTCAGGACTGACTGCGATCTGGACCTGCGTATTCGGGTCGGCGCCGACCAGGTTCAAAGTCAGGCCCGCGACAGTGTCTGTAACGGTGTTGCTGGCGCTGCTGATGGGAACACCATCCACACTAAGCGACGCGTCTGTGCCGGTGGCTCCCTTGGTGAAGGTCAGGCCGGTGCTGCCTGGGCTAACGGTCAAATCGTTGGCTGCGCCCGAAGTATTGCTCACAATCGCCAGGCGGGCGCCATTTGAGTCGTTCACCACGCTTGCCGTCACGCCAATATTGGCGTTGGTGATCGCGGCGGCCAGTCCATCGAGAGTATTGTTCGTCGCATCGATCGTGATCGTATTTGCCGCTTGGTTCCCTACTTGAATCGTAAACGCGCCGGTAGCCAATGGGGTTGTGCTCTTCGCCACAGCGCCGGAGTAGTAAGACGCACTGCTCGCCAAATTATTTACCACGATCGTGTGACTTCCGACCGGAGTCGAATTCGAGGCGGTAGCCGTCACAATCGCCGATTGCGAGGAACTGACGGCCCGCGCGCTCAGGGCGCCCGCAGGGTCGTTGAGGGTATCGACTGAATTGGAAAGCGCTGTCACTTCAGTATTCAGTTGCGTAAGCGCTGAACTCTGTCCTGCCAGGATCTGTTGCTGGGTCTGCCAGACCTGCTCGGGCCCGCGCAGGTTCGTGATCAGCTGATTGACGGTCGAAGTTACATCAATCCCTTGGCCAGTGCCTAGGGAGGAACTCAGTGCATTCAAAATTGCCGAAGAAGAGGAAGCCGCCATGTTTGTAGGTCCTTATTTACTTCTTTGCAGGTTTGTCGGTTGACTGGGTGGTCTCGGACAGGCTCAGCATTTGTTCTGAAGGAATCTGCTGGATCAGCTTGCCGCTGGCCGTGTCGATGAATTTGTAAACCACAATATTGCCGGGCTGCATCTCGACCAGGACATTGGTTGGACTGACCTCAGGCTTCGGATGCGTTTCCACGTGATCGGTGATCGCAGGCGCTGGGTCAGGAACGTGGATCGCCTTGGCCTCTCGGGCAACCGGCTCCGAGGCCACTGCTGGAATCGGACTGACGCCATCAATTCGCATGGAGATCACCTATACCTCGCTCCAGGCGGGGCTTTTTGCGCCCCGCCGGAGGTTAGCGCGAGGTTATTGCAACAACTTCAGAACCGACTGCTGCATCTGGTTAGATTGCTGCAGTGCGGCCATACCGGTCTGCTGCAGAATGGTCAACCGGGACATATTCGCAACAGCCGACGGAATGTCAGCGGCGCGGATACCATCTTCGGCGTTGGTCAGGTTCTGCACCTGGTTGGTGATAACGCTGGAAGCGCTCTGCAAGCGGTTTGTTTCCGCTCCCAGTGCGCCGCGGTCTGCGGCAACGCCCGCGATAGCGGTCGTCAGGTGGCCCAGAGCGGTCTGAGCAGCGGTAGCGCTGGTCAGCACGTCTGCGCTGATGTCGGTCGGAGTTCCACTGAAACCGATATGTGCGCTGGACAGTGCACCGGTCGTTACAGTGATTCCGCTCGAGCCTCCGGCGGTACCGTCGCTGAGGTAGATGGAGGTTGCAGTGGCGGTGAAAACCTGGCCACCGTTGTAGTTGGTGCTGGCTCCGATGCGGTCGATTTCAGCCTTGATCGCAACGAACTCAGCGTTGATCGTGGTGCGCTGAGGATCGCTCACCGTACCAGTGGAAGCTTCAGTCGCCAGTGTCACAGCGCGGTTCAGAAGAGCGGTGACCTGGGCCAACGCGCCGTCCGCCACCTGCAGTGAACCCACGCCATCGCTGGCGTTGCGGGCTGACTGAGTGAGGGCCGTGATGTTGGCATGCAACCCGTCTGCAATGGCCAGACCGGCGGCATCATCCGCGCCCGAGTTCAAACGCGAACCGGACGAGAGCTGTAAGAGGGTTTTCTGCAGCGACGCTTGAGTCATGGACAACTGGTTCTGCGCCGCAAGGGACGAAACGTTATTCAAAATGCTTAAAGACATTTCAAAGCTCCTTTGCCTAGAGTTTTCGCCTGGTACCGAACCCTGCGGCCTAATGCACTGCCCATATCACCGCTTCGGTTAATCAGGTGGTGCTGTTTTGCTACGGGCCTGTCTATCGGCACTCGTGTTTCGGCCCATCAACTCGATCTTCGTGACGTTAGTGCCTGTAACGTCGGTAATGGTTACCTGTACCCCTCCTACCCTCTCTTAATGATCGTCTCTCTGAATGCCGATAGATGGAGCGCCGGAACTCCATCCCTACCGGAAAGGCACGCTGTGATTCAACTGACACGACTTAACGGCAACCCCATAGCGCTGAACTCCGATCTGATCAAGTTCGTAGAGAACGCGCCGGATACCGTGATTACCCTGATCAATGGGGAAAAGATCATCGTCCGCGAGGCCTCCGATGACGTAATTCGCCGGATTGTGGATTTCCGTCGCTCAGTAATGGCTGGATTGCCCACCTGGGGCGGTACAGACTTGAATTCGGCGGTCCTCAATCCTCAGGACCCCCATCCCAGCCGCACTTCGGAGGCTTTCCGCCGTGGATAAGAGCACGATCGGTGGAATCATCCTTGCACTGGCCGGCATTCTGGCGGGATTGATTATCGAAGGCGGAAAGATCGCCCAGATCATTCAACCCACCGCGGCAATGATTGTTCTCGGCGGGACGATTGGAGCGGTAATGATCCAGTTTCCGCTTCCGATCGTGTTCGGAGCGGCAAAAGGATTAGTCCACGTCTTCTTTGAACGCGGACAGGATCCCAACTCTCTAATCAAGGAACTCGTTGGGTATGCGAATCGCGCCCGCAAGGATGGAATCGTTTCTCTCGACACCCAGCTTGCCGCCATCAAGGACCCATTCCTGAAAAAGGCTTTGATGCTAGCGATCGATGGCGCCGAGCCCGAAGAGTTACGCAAGATGATGGAACTGGAGCTCGACAATCAGGAGGAGCACGGTGAAAGGCTGTCACAGGTATTCGAAGCCGCCGGCGGCTTTGCTCCGACCGTCGGAATCATCGGCGCGGTGCTTGGCCTGATCCAGGTCATGCAGCACCTGGAGGACATCACCGAGGTCGGCAAGGGCATCGCTGTCGCTTTCGTCGCCACAATCTACGGCGTCGGCTCGGCCAACATTCTTTTTCTTCCCTGGGCAGGAAAACTCAAGATCAAGTTCCGCGAAGAGCAGGTACTCCGCGAAATGAAACTCGAAGGCGTGATCTCCATCCTCGAAGGCATGAATCCGCGCATGCTCGAGACCATGTTGATGGGCTACCTGCCGGAGCACAAGCAGCAGCCGGCACAGAAAGCAGCAGGGGCCAGCGCGTGAGCCGGAAAAAGAGACATAAGGCGCACGTAAATCATGAGCGCTGGCTCGTTTCCTACGCCGACTTCATCACGCTTCTGTTTGCATTTTTTGTAGTTCTTTACGCTTCCTCCCAGGCCGACAAAAAGAAGGCGGCGGAGGTATCCGCTTCCATCAAGGGCGCATTTCAGCAGTTGGGAGTTTTCACCGGTTCGGCGACCGACGGCGTCGGGATTCCGGGAAGCCCGGGTATACCGCGTCCCGATCTCATGGATGCTCCCGTCAGGCTGATTAAAGTGGCCAGCGCTTCGGACAAAAGTGCTGGTGGAAATGGCTTCGGTATTGACGTAGACGAACTTCGACGGCAGCTTGAGTCCGCACTTGGAGATGAAATCCGCCAGCACGAGGTACAGATGCGGGTCACTCCCGAAGGATTGGTGGTTAGCCTGCGTGAAGTTGGATTCTTCAACAGCGGTCAAGCTGAACTGCTGGATAACGGACACGCGACTTTAACTCGTATCGCCACCGTACTGGGCGGACGGGGTTTTGAAATCAGGGTAGAAGGCCACACCGACAATGTGCCGGTTCACAATTCAAAATTCAAATCGAACTGGGACCTCTCCACGGCCAGAGCGACTACAGTCGTATCGTTGTTGATCGAGCGGCACAAGTTCGATCCGGTATTGATCTCTGCCGCTGGTTACTCCAAATACCGTCCGTTGGCTGACAACAACAGCGCCGAAGGGCGGGCGGCGAACCGCAGGATCGATCTTGTGGTCGTCGGGCACGTGCCGGAAAAGGACAAACTGGCGCAGAGCGCCACAGTTCCTGCTGGGCAATAAGTGCGGAATAGAGCGGTCAGCTTGATCGCATCACGTTCTCAGCTCCAACCCCAATGTTTGGTTTGACGTCAATAAGCTTGGCAACCTCGGCCACGCGCTGATACGACTGCAGCCTGTCCGTGTGTTCATAAGTATCGGTTACAACAATCACTTCATCGGCGCCCGTATCCGCCACCAGTTTCGTCAGACCGGACTTCACTGTCGAATTCGATCCCACAATCGCCGCGCCCAGCCTGCTCTCCACGGCTGCTCGCTCAAAATCCTGCCAAATCGTCTCCATCGAATCTACCGGGGGCAACAACTCGACCGGCTGGTTTCGGATCAGGCGGAGAAAGCGCTGCTGCGGGGTTGTGAACAGGCGACGGGCCGCCGCATCCGTCTCCGCCGCGATTACCTGAACAGCCACGATAAAATACGGCTCCTGCATCACATCACTCGGACGGAATTGCTCGCGGTATAACCGCGCCGCGGCATATAGATAGTCAGGAGCGAAATGCGCCGCGAACGCGAAAGGCAATCCAAGTCTGGCTGCGAGTTCAGCACTGAAACCGCTCGACCCCAACAGGGTGATCGGCACATTGCTTCCCTGTCCTGGAATCGCTTTCACCACCTGCCCGGGTTTCTCGGGCCCGAGGTATCCACGCAGCTCTTCCAGCAACGCCGGAAAGTCTTCCCCGGTTTGCCCCAGATCCCGTCGCAGCGCTCTCATCGTCTGAAAGTCGCCGCCTGGAGCGCGTCCGAGCCCCAAATCGATTCGTCCCGGGTATAGCGCATCGAGCGTTCCAAATTGTTCTGCTACCACCAGCGGAGCATGGTTCGGCAACATCACTCCGCCACTGCCTACGCGTATCGTTTTCGTGGCCGCCGCCACGTGCCCGATGAGCACCGCCGTGGCCGAGCATGCCAGCCCGGGAATTGAGTGATGTTCCGCAAGCCAATAGCGGGTGTATCCCAGCGGCTCCAGATGCTGCGCTAAATCCAACGATCGCGCGATTGCCGCGCCTGCCGGCTCACCCGCTCGCATACCCACAAGGTCAAGTGCAGAAACTGCCAGGCCTTTGTTCATACGGAATTAGATGAATCCTGTGGCAAAGCGATGCGAACGTTACTGGAGAGAATGGGGTGCGGGCTCAAACGCTATAGGCAGGCGCTGGGACTACTTTTGATCCGACAAAATAAGACTAAGCATCTGCCCCAACTCTGTCTTCTGATGAGGGCCGGCCGCTGAATCATCGGAGTCAGCCAATCGATCAAGCTGGTGAGCCAGGATGCGGACCGAGCCTTCTTGAGATACGAACATTTCGTCCTGCGGAAGTGATACCTCCCAAATTTTTCGATCTCGTCGTCGAAGCAGCCATGTCTCGGTTTCCTGTCGCTTTTTCAGGTTCGCATGTCCGCCTTCTACGGAAGCCAGCATCGTGATTCGTATCTGGGCTTGCCCCTGATCGCCATGAATCTTGACCGATTTGACGTCAATTCGGCTGAATACCGTCAGAGGATGGTTAAGCTTGAATACATCGGACTCACGAAGACCTTCCGGACCGAGACTGAGCGCGTCCAAAACCGCCTGTGTGACTTCGTCCGGCTTAGGTTTGGTGGTATTGATGACTTGCTCCCCGGGAAGATTGATCTCCGCAGCCTTCGACTCAATCGATGACAGAGTGCGGCTGCGATCCATCGAAACATCCAAGGTTGTTGGCGTTGGTTCATCGGTCTCGGCGACGCTCTCCTGATTCCCCCGTCCTTCAGTTTTCGCATAGCGATAAAAGCGAGGCGTACCGCGTTGCTTCCAATATGGCGCGGAATAAGATTCAACTCCAATTCCGGAACGCAACGAACTGAAAAAAGTGTTTTGCGAAGGATTGACCACGATGCCTACGTGTCCTGGCCATACCACCAGATCGCCGGGCTGAGGATACGCCACCCGCTGAAACTCCTCTATTCCAGCGTAAAGGTCGGACGAGCTGACGTACGCATAACGGAATCCGGCACGTTCGTAAACCGCATGCACCAGATGGGAGCAATCAAGTCTGGAGCGTCCGCGGTTCCGAGATTCCAACGCAGCGCCAATTACGGCCATACCTTCGGTCGTACTCAACAGTGACGGCGAGATATTTTCATGAAGAGATGTCGACACCCTCGTGGTGGGCTGACTCTTCCCTCTCCGCTGCTGTCCGGAAGCGCCAGGCGCCGCGAGCAGGGCCAGAAACAGCACGTAAAATATCGACCATCTTGTGCGGGTGACCTTGCAATACATGGTGCACCATTGTGATGCGCCCTGCCAAACGGCGCAGGTTACAACAGTTCTACGCCGGTCGCGCGCCAAATCAAACTCTTTAATGGGATGCGGTGGTGAGCCCGGTAGTTTGTCGACAAACGCAAGAAAGGCCGATTCTTTTGGAGACGCAGCCGGGACGCAAGCAGTTAAACCGTCTGCGGAGGATGATATCGCCCAATAACAGCAATCCAAAACCATCAGCCCGCGGAGTTCGTCCAATTCTCGAAGTTTCCGCGGAACAGGCGGTTTACGTCGCGCTGCACAGTTTGCCGGGTCACGCTCCGGCCGTCGCGGGCCAACAATCTATAGCTATTGCCCAGGACAGTAGACATAGTGGCGCGCGTATTCCGCCATTTATAAATGACCTGCTCGAGAACGCGAGCGTCCGAATGCTGCGGGATAAAGCTCGTCCCCAGCATTTCAATACGTTCCCGCGTAATTTCTTCCACGATGGAAGGGTTGTTCAGAAACCACCAGCAGCCGAACGGCATGAGATTGCAGAACTTTCTGGCGTATACGCAAAGTTCATGCTGGTTCTCTCGGCTCAAAACGCTCACCAGAAAACGATTGTCGGGATAATCCCGGCAGATATTTTCCAACGAACGTAAATCTGCTCTACCCACCGAGTCGCCCGCCAGACGGATTCTCGGATTGACCTGGCGGCGAACGCCAATCATAAGAGAGAGCGGCAATTTGAATTCACGGCATGATGGCACAACTGCTTCGCTGAGTATCTTTCCTTGAATGCTCTCTTCTGGAAATTGAAAGGCGTCGGTGAGTGACACCGCCATATACACCGGATGCATACGCTCGTGCCAATCCGCAAGAAACCGGCGCACTTCAGTTACGGATCTGCCGCCCGCCTGGGCGTCCACCGAGTAGCCTTGCTCCGCGAGCCGGTGCCAGTTATCCGGCCAGCCCCACAGAATCCGATCCAACCGCAGCACAGGAAGAAACTCCGCGGTCGGCTTCGGACCATCCATCCAGACCCGCGCCTCTTCAGGATGAAGCGGATCATTCGTCATTACTGCTGCGCTCATTCCCGCCATGTGCAGGACTTTCAGGGCATGCGATTCAATCCTTTGGTCTTGGAAGAACGACCGTGCTTCCTTGAGATCCGGACTTTCAGTCGGTAAACCGAATGCGTCGAGAACCGCTACAACACCGCGAGTAGCTTCCGAGATGGGAGTGTTCTCAACAAACAAAGCCCGCCAGATCTCGTCAGCCTGCTCGCGCTTCGAAAGCGCCCAATAGCGCTCAGGGGAAATGCTCGAAGAACGGAATAGCTCCGCTTCCAGGTAATGGTAAGTCAACAGTTCATCGATCCCCCACAACCCCAAACTGCCAAAACCGGGCGCGAACAAGTGTGTGTGAATATCGATAAACTTAGTGGTCGCGAGTATTTCGTCGACGGTGGATTCAATCTGATTCATCGGCAGCGAATCGTTAGCGGCCTGTAGATTAGTTGATGCATTTTTCATGCTTCCCCGCTCTTTCAGTTCGAAAGTTACCATTCAAGGCTGGCGTAATCAAACCTGGTGTACGCTGAACGCCAGCCTGGACGAGGGGCTCAGACTCTCACGACCGTTGTATCGTAACAACCAGGAAGGGTGATTCATGTTCATGCAAGACACGGCGCGACGGAGTTTTCTTAAGATAGCTGGAGCGGGAGTTGCCGGAAAAGCGATAGGGGCGATAGCGCGCCCGGCAGCCGCCAAGACGATCCCGGCTGCAAGAGGCGAATACGATGTCCGATCTTTCGGAGCGACAGGAGACGGCAAAACCATTGACACACCAGCCGTCGACAAAGCGATCGAAGCCGCGGCAGGAACCGGCGGAGGCGTTGTTCGTTTCCCGGCTGGGAACTATCTTTGTTACTCGATACATCTGAAAAGTCACATCACGTTGTATCTCGAGCCGGGCGCGACCATCGTCGCAGCCGACACGCCCGCTGAAGGTCGCGGCGTTGGATACGACCCTCCAGAACCCAATGCCTGGGACAAGTTCCAGGATTTTGGTCACAGCCACTGGCATAACAGCCTGATCTGGGGCGAGCACGTAGAAAATATTTCCATCGAAGGTCAGGGGCTGATTTGGGGCAAAGGCCTGAGCCGCGGTGATCGCGACCTCGCACTCGCCGCCGGTATCGGCAACAAATCAATCAGCCTGAAAAACTGTCACAACGTGACTCTGCGGGATATTTCAATTCTCCATGGTGGCCACTTCGCCGTCCTCGCCACCGGAGTCGACAACCTTACCATCGACAATCTGAAGATCGATACCAATCGTGACGCGATCGATGTCGATTGCTGCCGCAATGTGCGTATTTCGAATTGCAGCGTCAACTCCCCGTGGGACGACGGCATTTGTCTGAAAAATTCTTACGGCCTGGGATTCGCGCGATCCACCGACCACGTCACCATCACCAACTGCTACGTCACCGGCGGATACGAAGAGGGCACACTGCTTGACGCCACCTACAAGCGTTTCGCCCCGGATTTCAAAGTTCCGCGCAATGGGCGAATCAAGTTCGGAACCGAAAGCAATGGTGGATTCCGCAATATCACCGTCTCCAATTGCGTTTTGGAAAACTGCCGGGGGATCGCCCTTGAGTCCGTCGATGGGGCAATACTGGAAGATATCTCAATCACCAACATCACCATGCGCGATTTGGCCGACGTCCCTTTCTTTCTGCGTTTGGGCCGCCGAATGCGAGGTCCCGAGGGGACTCCTGTCGGACAGTTGCGGCGAGTTCTTATCAGTAATGTTGTCGCGTCGAACTGCGCGTCCCGACAGGCCACGCTGATTACAGGAATTCCGGGCCACAACATTGAAGACATCAGGTTCAGCAACATTCTAATATTGCACCGAGGCGGGGGGACAAAGGAAGACGCCGCTCTTCAGCCGCCTGAACAAGAGAATGAGTATCCCGATCCAAATCGCTTCGGACCACTCCCTGCTCACGGCTTCTACCTCCGCCACGTAAAGGGAATTGAGATGAGAGATGTCGAGGTCAGACCGATGGCATTGGACGAACGGCCAGGGTTTGTTCTAGAAGATGTGACCGGCGGGGAGTTCATTCACATCAAACTCCCCCACACTCCCGATGTTCCGTCATTCGTGCTCAAGAACGTCAAGGATTTCAGCATCACACAAAGCAGGCCGCTTCCTGACACGCAACTGGAGAGCGCCGAACAGAAAAAGCTTTGATATTGGATCGAGCAGAATAAATCGGCGCTTGTCGCCGCGCATGCTGTCGAAAAGAGCCAGCTTACTTACGCCAGCTCCAACTCAATCTTCTTCGTCGCCGGATCGATCTGCGAAATCCTGAAGCTGCGAACCTGTCCCGTGCTTAAGGGTTCGGGCGTCGATTCTTTCGTTGTGGTACCGCCCTTCCATCGCGCGTTCAGCATGGAACTGAGGGCGGACAAATCCGCCTTCGACTCAGCCTTGACCTCTGCCTTTGCCGAACTTTGCTTGGCAATTCGGCATGTTCCGTGAATCCCTTCGCCTAATTCCACTCGTGCCTGATCCCCGGAAATGTCCATCACGCGGCCAGAAACTACGTTTCCCGCTGAGTGTTCAACAATGTACTCATCGATGCTTGTGGGAATCAGTTGCTTCATGCCCAACTTTAATCGCCGTTTGGCGGTATCAACTTCGAGTACTTGCGCCTTGACCTGCTGTCCAACCTTCAATATGTCCGACGGATGGTTAATGCGCTTCTCCGCGCTCATGTCGCTGACGTGAATCATGCCCTCAACGCCTTCCACAAGTTGAACGAATGCGCCAAATTTAGTAAGGCTGGTGACCGGGCCCTCGACCGCCGCGCCCACCTCAAACTTCGTTGCCACATCAGCCCACGGATCACCCAACGCCTGTTTAAGGCCCAAGGAGATTCGACGTTCACCCGCGCTCACCCCCAAAATCACGGCTTCCACGGTGTCGCCCGGTTTGACGATGTCGCTTGGCGTCCTGACTTTCTTGATCCATGACATCTCCGAGACGTGGATCAACCCTTCAATCCCAGGCTCAAGTTCAACAAACGCACCGAAATCAAGCACTCGCGTCACCGTGCCGCGCGCGCGTTCGCCCGTTTTGTACTTTGTCGCCACAGAGTCCCAGGGATCCGGCTCAAGTTGTTTCAGTCCAACCGAAATACGCCGTTTTTCCGGATCAATCTTAAGAATCCTGACTTCCAGTTCCTGCCCTACCGAGAGCACGTCCGCGGGCTTAGCCACTCGGCTTCGTGAAATGTCGCTGACATGCAACAGTGCGTCCACGCCACCGATGTCGACAAAAGCGCCATAGTCAGTCAAGCTGCGGACTGTACCCCGAACGGTCACGCCTTCCTTGACTTCGGAATATCGCCGGTCCTTGACCGCGCGCTCCTCTTCTTCGCTGACCGCGCGCCGATCGACCACTACATCTTCCTCAGTGACGTCGAGCTTGGTAATCCGGCAGCGAATTTCCTGCTCCACCAGTTTTTCCATCTCAGCGGCATCGCGTGCTCCGCTGCGCGAGGCCGGCATAAACGCGCGAACACCCACGTCCACGCTCAAGCCGCCTTTGACGACACCGGTCACGGTACCCACAATCGTAGTTTTGTCAGTGAACGCCTTCTCGAGTGATGCCCAATCCTTTGGCCGTTCTACCTTCCCGCGAGTGAGTTCGTAGTAGCCTTCCGGATCGCGACCCTTGATCGAGACCAGAATCTTGTCGCCCGGCTTCACGATTTCGCCGGCATCTTGAAACACCGTCAACGGAAGAATGCCTTCCGTCTTGAAGCCAATATCAATCAGAACCGAGTCGACGGTAACGCTGACGACGGTTCCCTCGCGACCCTGTCCCGCATTCTCCGACTTACGCGGTCTACTTCCCTCGAACTGGGAGAGGATGTCCTTGAATGACTCGTTGGGTTCGTTGCTTGGCTGAGACTCTGCAATTTCTGGGTTGGACATGGGCTTGTAGCGGCCTCTATTAATTAGCTGTCGCTTAGAGGATAACACTGCGGTTTCTGGGTCGGAGAATCTGAAGGAGCCCAGAACAGGGGGATCTTGGATTGCGATGAATCTTGAAATTTCGATGCTTCGATCTAAATAGCAAAGACGAAAGCGAGGGCCGGATTTCAAAGCCCTCGCTGGTACCGCTTTCTTTGGGTGATCGCTTATTTCACGTGAATGGTCTTGCCGTCTGGATCGAGCGTGCCCTGGATTCGGACCTTTTGACCTTCATACTTTTTTGCCAGGTCCTGGCGGTCAATGTCATACGAGGTACCGCTGGCATCTTTCAACACATACTTATCGCCGGATTTCATAATTGTACCTGCGTAAATCTGGCCTCCTGATTGTGGTGGTTGAGCCTGAGCTTGAGAATCGGGAGCCTGCTGTTGCCCAGACTGATTTGGCGGGGCTTGCTGTGCCTTAAGCTGTACTCCCAAGAACCCGAGGCTCGAAACCAGAGCAGCCAAGACCAAGATGCGTTTGTTCATAAACCCTCCTGAAACATTTATGACTCTTGAAGCAAGCACTTTGCCAAAGTGCCGTGACAGATGCACTTCCGCGGAAAAGAATCTCGAACGCACCAGTTACGGGTCTCGACGCGGTCATACTTAACTCAAAGCAACGTGTCGCGGCCAGCACTGAGCATGTTTTTCCAAGACGGATACAGAGAAGTCTGTAGTGATTATCAAGTCGGCCCGATGGCGCAAGGCGCACATTTTACCCAATGCGAATAAATTACTGCCTCCCACGGTTACGTGGAAAAGAGCCTGGAAAACATTCTAATTTTTTAGTCGCCGAATTGCGGAACCGGTCTGCTCGCCGCAGCTCCGTTTCCTGAAGTCTTCAGCCTATCTCTCGAGAAGCCTTGTGCAGTCAACAACATCCCCAACAATGTGACAGTCACCAATGCAGTTTCGTGCCAGCCATTCATCACTGGGGCGTACCCCATAATTGCGAGCCCCATGAAACAAAACAGTAAATGAGCACAAAACACCTGCAAAGAAGCCTGCCCCATCATCACTAGCGGCCGGATCGCAAATGGTTTCAAGAACGCCTGGAATCGAATCAGCAATGCGGAGACGGCAGCAAAGTTGATGATCCGAACCGCGCCTTCGTGCCACTTATCAAACCAGATCTCGAACACTCCGAGTTCAACACCACGCCCTACCGCATAACGTAACGTCAACAGGATAGGCACGATCACTAGTGCGGGAACGAGCACCCGCCTCGCCCAGTCCGAGGCAGGCAAATCGTCTTTCGCCCAGCGCACGCCACAATACAGGCCCACCAACCACATAAATTGCCATGCAAACAGATCGAAAGAACCGGTCGCGCTCAACGGAAGATTGATTCCCGTGACTCGAGTTCCTAAGTCAAACGCGACTTGCCGCAGCCCGAATTGCGCCCCCAGCCACACGGTGAAGCCACAGGTAAGGAGAATCTTCCAACCTATTCTCCTGGCTAGGATTAACGCTAGCGGGGTCAGCACGAGGAAGGTTATATACATCGGAAGAATATCGAGCAGCGGAGGACGGTAGATCAGCAATGCAGCGAAGATGGGGGCCCGCCTGGGTGCGGCAAAGTAAAAATCCAGCAGATTGTGCAACGCCGGTCGATGCGTACCGGACGCCAGGCGTGCCACCACCACGAATGCAAAAGCCAGCAGTATTAAATGATAAATATAAAGCCGCAGAGTTCGCATCCACAGTTGACTGCGCATCACTTTGTAGCCCTCGCGTTCAGCCACCAGGAAGTAGATGCGGCCGGTAAATAATGCCGAAAGGAAGATAAACCCCTCCGCACCGGAAACGAATCCAAAGGGCTGGTTGACGTAAGTGCTAACGACAGTGGGCAGGTGCGTGAGCGTCATCCACACCAGCATCGCCCCCCGCAGCGCATCGAGCTCAATTCGCCTTTGCATGGATAACCTGTTGATGAGATGACAATGGTTCAGGGAGGTTGCTGCAATCACAAATTTTTACTTTGTGAAATCAACCTTACAAACCATGAGGAAGGCTGGCGAGAACGGGGACAACGCAACGGGCATCCGAATGGAAACGACTTTCGGGGCGTAGAGATTTTCGAGGAGCTATTTGTCTTTCGGATATTTGAAGCCAGAAGAGACTTGCCCGCCGTAATGTTTCACGACCAGGGCAGCCACCGTTGCAATTGTGTCGTGCAGGGGACCAGTTTCGCCACGGTGATGTCCGGTGAATACGACCAAAACAATGGGTTGGCGGTTCACCCAGATCACCCCGGCGTCATTTGCGATGAAGGGCTGCCCGTCGCCGGTCTTGTGCGCGATGCGAACATCTTCCAGGTAACGTGGGAACCGGTCGTTTACCTGTTGTTTCTCCATAATTCCCAGGATCAGATCGCTGGCCTCCTTGGAAACCAGCTTCCCAGAGGCCATCATCTCCAGAAGCCGCCCAATGTCCCGGGTAGTGCTGTGGCCAAAATAGATACCCGCGTCGTAAATGGTGTGCCCGAATGCTTCCTGCACCTTGGAACCTGGGTATTTGTCGAAAGGAAAGGCGACCGTCTGGTTGCCAGGTGCATTTCGATATGTGGGATCCAGTGATCCCAGCCAGGTGCGGTCCCAATCAAGATCGGAAAACTGGATCGTAGTGTTTTCCAGACCCAGACTCTTCATATAAGTGGTCACATTAGCCCGGCCCACCTTATCGCCGAGTGCATCGGTAGCTTCATTGTCGCTGATAATAATCATCAAGGTGAGCAGGTCCCGCAATGTGGGCGTCAGTCCTGGATCCATTGTGTAGAGCACGCCCGACGGTAGCCGCTCATTCCCGGCCGTCAGCGCAACACGATCGGTAAGAGAGAACTTCCCTGACTCGACCTGGTGCATCAGTTCCGCCGCGATCGCCAGCTTGATCACGCTGAACGTCTCGTAAACCGCATCGGAATCCAGTGCGATCTCTTCTCCCGAAGAAAGGTTCTTCATATAGATGGACATGTTTCCGGGAAATTGGCTACGAATTGTCTGGAGGTCGCTTTGCAAAGACTGAAGAGAACCGTTCTGTTGAACAGGCTTCGCGCCACCACCCAGGTCGGAATTCAACCGATCGACCAGTTGGGTATTGTTGGTCAAGGCGTGCTGCAAAATTGCTGCCTGCTGGTTGGCGGTCGGCCAGTCCTCCTTTTCTGTCGCTTCGGTCAAACCAGGCAGTTCGAGATGGGCGTAGGTAAAACGCGCTCCGTAGAGAATGTGTTTGAACCACGGCCGTCCGGGGATGCCGTCCGGATTCAGCCAGTTTCGTTCCACCTGCATCATCCCGTGATTAATCGTTTCGGCCGTCTTCGGATCCAGAGTGCCAGAGGCAAGCGACGCCGAAACCGAGTCGTCCAGTTTTTTGCCAGCGGCTTCGAACTGATCAATCCCGTCAGTCACAGGCTTCAAATCAAGATGACTCAGGTCCTTCCCCTTTTCCAGCTCATTGACGAACTGGCGGACATTGCTCGCGTAACTGGCGAAGTCAAAGGGCAGAATGTCCGCATTGGCCAGGCGTAGAGCCAGCACTCCCCACAACTGCGACATCAACGTGTGATAGCGATAACCGGGATCACCAAAATGGTTCATCCAATAGAAATTGTCATACATCGAATGGTAAACGCCGTAATCGCCGTCGAACCCAAGGCCGATGACCGGCATGCCCACAAAATTCAGGAACACGGTATGGTCGGAACCGCTGCCGATTCGAGTGTCAGCCAGATTGGCATCCGTAACCTCAACCACATCCTTATCCCCGCTTTGCTCTTTCGCCTTCTCCTTCTTGCGAACACTCGATTCCTTCCACGCATCATAGAGAGACTTGCCCGACGGATCCTGAAGACTATGAGTCGTCTCGACCAGCATCGGCGCAAGAGAAGCGACCGCGCTGCCGTCGAGATTCGCTCCGGAAGTTGAAGAGTCCACATTGATGTAAGCGACAGCCTTCTTCTTCAGTTCGTCTGCGAACTGTTCTCCCCATTCGGTCGAACCGGTGAGCCCGATCTCCTCTCCGTCCCAACTGCAAACCACCAACGTGCGCCGCGGTCGTATGCCTTGCTTCAGAAGTTGGCCTAACGAGCGAGTCATCTCCATCATGGAGGCGGTCCCACTGCTCGGATCGACTCCACCAAAGACCCACGCATCGCGATGGTTGCCAAGCACAACCCATTCATCGGGTAATTCTGAGCCGCGAATTCGCGCCTCTACCACGTAATAGGGTTTGATGGAGTTATCAACTTCGGTTTTGATGTGTACGCGCGCCTGTTCGCCGCCCAGGTGATACTTGATTTGCAGTCCTCCCTGCCAGTCATCCGGCGCGACTGGACCTCCCATATTTTCCAGAAGAGGTTTGGCATCGTGCCAGGAGAGTGGCAGAGATACGATCCTCGGCAACGAGACTGCCTGATCGACCGGAATTCGCTTGGCCCCGGGCACCGAGGCCCATCCTGGTGTAAGCGGGTCTCCGGGCACCATGAAGTCGTAGGTAATCGCCCCGTGCTGGATATGACTCTCCGGTCCCCATGGACCGTCGGGAAATACTTTGCCCTTCTTATAGCCGTCTTCCGCCGGATCGCTATATATAAGGATGGCGGCCGCACCCTCCTTTTGTGCGGTCAAAGCCTTGAATCCACGATAACTGTAAGGATTCGAATACCGGACCAGCACGATCTTCCCTTTGACGTCGATTCCCTGCTTGCGCAGCAGTTCGTAGTCCTCGGGATTACCGCTATGCGCGTAGACGACCGGTGCAGTCACGTCACCGGAGATCGACATTCCCATCCACGCCGGACTGACGCGGGGATTTTTCGTGTCGGGATCCGCGTCATATGGTTCTTCGCGCAGACTGGCGCGGTAGTGGACGGGCGCTACCATTTCTAGAGACGAAGTCTTCGGAAAGGTTGCATAGACGTCGTAGCGGCGAATCACAACATCTTCCAGCCCCTGCTTTCGCCATTCATCTGCAATGTAGGTGGCAAGATCATTATTCCGTTTTGACCCGGCGAGGTGTGGTTCCGCGGTAAAGATACGGTGCTGCCGGCGCTCTTCATCCGGAGACGGAATTGCCTTGAACTTCCGCTCAGTCTCATTTTCAATCGCTGCCCGGTCGGCGGTGAATCCTAGAATGCTTCGGTTGTCGCTCGTCTGCGGCGACGCGGGCACGATTAAGATGAGGGCGGTAAGTAAAGGAAGAGAGAGGAGTGCAAAGGGCCGCGAAATCGCATCCATAAGGGTTGTGGTCTGTTTCAAAATGGGAACTTACCCGAAGCGCGGAATTATAGCAGCCTGGGAAATTTGATGGCGAGGCTCAGCGGCTGTTCAATTTCAACTTCGTCAGAATGAAGTCGGCTCTGGCAACCGGCGTCGCCTTCGGCAATTCACAGACTTCATAACCGCAATCCCGATAGACTTCGCCGACCACGTCGAACGTTCGTTCCGCTTCGTCGAAATCCTGTTTGCGCTCGCTGTCGGTCTCATAGATCTCCCTCCACGGTGGAGCGATAAAGACAATCGGCGCATATCTGTAGTCTCGGCACGCGCTCTGAATTAGGCTCAGATCATGCAAGCCGATCAAGCGAGCATAACCGAGTGTGTCTGGAATTCCCCGGTCGGCGAATGTCGGCTTCGACACCCGCGTGTGCTGCAAGTATGACTCGATCGAACGCTGAAGCATCAGCCTGATATAGGCTTTTCGGTCATTCCACGGCAATGCTTTTCCGCCAGCCCGCACCTGTTCCTGAATAATCAGCCTTGCAACCTCTGGAGCATGCTGAAAAACCGAGCGTTGCAAGTTCGCGGAGAACGGTTGTCTTTCCGGAGCCAGGCCCACCGGACACAATGAAGAGATTCGGATTGTTGTGAAACATTAGGCAATTCGAGCGGCGTTAATTGTTCATGCTCTCTCTCGCCCGGACAAAAGCATAATTGCTGATATGGACCGAGCCTTGGAATGGCAGGTTTACATCAGCAATGGCCAACAGTACGAGCGTGATCAACAGCGTAAACGAAAATACTTGAATGGCGTGAAGCACAGCATTCTCCGAGCCAAACAGCGAAGCAGAAAAAGCCGTCACGGCTCCCCCGACTAAAAGAACGCACCAGAAAATGACAGGGAGCCGAAACGTACTCTGGATCATCCGGGTCCGGCGGTGTTCGGTCAGCGCACTCAGTTCGGTAAGCGCATGATCCTCTGCGATGATCTCAGACGGCGATGCCAATTTGACCGACATCAAGGTCCTCCACATGTCTTCGTTGATTTCATGGCTCTGTTCCGGCACTTGACTGTGAGCCATCGCCGGCCAATCGTGCTGAATCACGGCATCGGCATAATTACGGGTTTGCGTTTCGAGCAGCGTACGTTGCTGCTGGGGCAGTCCTTCAGCCAGGCGGTAAAGATTCCTTAACGCGTTGGCTTCAAGGTCCACATTGAGATTCGCATCGCCAAACGCGGTCCACACCGAGTACAACATGAAGCCCAGAATGACCGCATAGGTCGTACCCAGAATACCGAGTTGCCAGCCGATCAGATCGTTGTGCACGCGGCGCTTTTCCCGTGGCCAGAAGCGATTCAGCGTCCCCACAAAAAGCAATGAGGCGGTCATGGTGAAAATGAGAATGGCAATATTCTGGAAAGAACTCAGCATTTGATCGTTGACCTCTTACTGGATGACCAAGCCTATAGCATCCACACGGCGCGGAACGCAACTTTCACATGGCAAGCCCAGCCGCTCCAGAAGTTATGGACCGAAATCAACTGGCGGTAAAATTCAGACTTCAGGCCAAAGGAGATGAATTGAAAAAACTTTATGAGTCTCATAGACGCGCTGCCAGATGCGCGGCGTGCCTCCTGATCACGATGAACGCTTGTTGGGGAAATGCACAAAACCAGGCCAACCAGCCGCCCGTAGCCGGCCAGAAGCAACAAGCCGGGCAACGAATGTTGTCAAGGCAAGAAGTGACTGGCATCATCGCCGACGTTCGCAAAATCGTATCCCCGAACGGCGTCGAAGAACTTCTCCCGGTGCAGATAAACAATTCGACGCAATGGCTGTCGATTCGTGGCAAGGACCGCCGCAATCCTATTCTGCTGTTCCTGCACGGCGGCCCGGGATCCCCAACTCTGCCGGTCGCCTATACCTTCCAGAGTCCGTGGGAGGACTACTTTACAGTGGTGCAATGGGACCAGCGAGGTACAGGAAAGACATACGCGGCCAACGACCCCGCAGCGCTGGCATCGTCGATGACGATCGAGCAGATGATAAGCGATGCGGAGGAAGTCGTCCGTTACCTGCAGAAGCAATATGGCAAACGGAAAATCTTCTTGTTGGGGCACTCATGGGGTAGCGTACTCGGCCTTTCGCTCGCCCAGCGCCATCCTGAATGGTTCTATGCATATCTGGGAGTCGGACAGGTGGTGAATACAGAAAAGAGCGAATATGAAGGATACCAGTTTGCACTGCAGGAAGCGAAGGCTCGCCACAACACCGAAGCTGAGCGGGATCTGTCATCGATTGCGCCATACCCTGGCGGCCCTGGAAAACTAACATTCGACAGGATTGGGATGCAGCGCAAGTGGCTCATGTTCTACGGGGGTCTAACCTACGGTCGCACCACTTACGCTTATGACGGCAACGCACGCGAGCTTTCCCCTGATTACACACAGGAGGAGGTTGACCTTATCAATGATGGTGGGCTGTACTCCATTACGCACCTGCTTGGGCCCTTCGAAAAGCTCGACTACGAATCCGTGACACGCTTTCAATGCCCCGTCTTTCTTTTTATGGGACGGCACGACTACGCGACGTCGCACACCCTGGCAGCAAATTGGTTCGAACAGATAAAAGCTCCCTCGAAGAAGTTCGTATGGTTTGAGAACTCCGCACATATGGTCATGCAGGAGCAGCCAGGGCTATTCCTTTACCATCTGATCGTTGACCTCTACCCGCTCGCCGTGCAAGCCGGAGATGTCGCTCCCGATCTCGCGGTTTCGCCCGCGAGCAGGTGATGACAACTCGAGGCAACGTAGTGCTCTAAGGTCGAAGATGCCTCTTCGCCATGCGAACGCGATCACGATCTACCTTATCCGGATGTCCTCCTGAGCTTGCGAACGATTTCGGGGGTAGCATCTGCCGAGACGATTTAGCAATACAGCCTGGCGAGTAATTAGAATTCCGTCACGTCGCCAAAAGTTTCACCCGGTTCGATCTGCTATCCTTCCGCGCATGCGATCTCTGTTTTGGGTCTGTTTGTTGTCCCTGCTGATTTCAATTGTTGCGCCCCTCAACGCTCGAGTACTTCGGGTTGAGATTGCATCGCGACAGGATGTTTCGGGCGGCAAGTCATTTGGCAACTCGGGCGCCTATGAACGAATTACAGGACGTGTTTTCTTTTCGGTGTCAGTTGCAAATCCACATAACCGTGGCGTTGTCGATCTCGACAAAGCGGTAAACCTTGACCACGGCACCGTCGAGTTTTCCGCCGATTTCATGGCTCTCCGCCCAAAGTCGTCCGGTAAGGGCAATGGCTCTTTGTTGCTCGAGATACCAAACCGGGGTCGCGGACGTATAGTCAGCCTAGTCGACGGGGGAGACTGGGACGCTGCTCAGGACGCCGGCGACGCATGGTTGTTGCGCAATGGCTACAGCGTCGTCTCGCTCGGTTGGCAATGGGATGCTTCCGGTGAAGGCGCTCTACGTTTGTACGCACCCGTCGCCCGAGAAGATAGGAAGACGATAAGCGGGTTGCTGCGCGGCGATCTTATGCCTTCCACGGTAATGGAGGATATTCAACTTGGTCACCTTATCGTTGGCAACATCGGCGGTAGCGAATATCCGGTCGCGGATCCCGACGACTCTCGCAATACACTTACGGTGCGAAACGCGCCCGAAGCCACACGGGTGGTGATTCCCAGGTTGCAATGGCAGTTCGCGCACATGGTTGATGGGACACTCGTTCCCAGTAACCGGCATATTCATCTCAATGGAGGATTTCAACCCGGAAAGATATATGAGTACGTCTACGTTGCCCGCGACCCTGTAGTCGCAGGTTTGGGGTTTGCGGCTATTCGCGACTTCGCCGCGTATTCCAAACATGATGCAGACGCGCTCACTCCCGCCGCGCGCGTATATGGGGAGGGCATTTCGCAGAACGGACGGTTCCTGCGCGATTTACTATATCAAGGGCTCAATGCGGACGAACAAGGCAGGATGGCACTTGACGGGGTGTTGGCGCACGTCGCGGGAGCCGGACGTGGCAGTTTCAACTTTCGTTTTGCTCAACCATCGCGTGACGCCCAACCGACATCGTCGATCTTTTTTCCTACGGATATCTTTCCTTTCACCGATCAGCCAGAAACCGATTCGTTGACCGGAAATAAGGAAGGGCTGCTCGATCGCGCCGCCGCTGAGAAAGTCATTCCCCGGATTTTCCTTTCAAATACTTCCTACGAATACTGGGGACGGGCGGCATCGCTGATTCATACAACTGCAGATGCAAAGCAGGACGCTACGATTTCGCCGAATGTGCGCATCTATTACTTCGCCGGACTGCAGCATTTTTCGGGGCCGTTTCCTCCCGCGAAGGGCACCGGAGATTTAAAGGGACAGGAGCCCCAATCGCCCCTGCCGATCCATTACTTCTGGAGGGCGATGATTGCGAACCTGGATAGCTGGGTGCGGAGCGATATCAACCCTCCGGAGAGCAGCTACCCGAAGATATCGGACCACACCCTGGTGCCGCTGACCGATTACAAATTCCCGGTTCTCCCCGAAGTTAAGCAGCCGCAAGATACAAGCCGCGCATACCGGCTGGACTTCGGTGCCGGTTGGACTCGCGGCATCCTTAGCCTGCAACCCCCGCAAGTTGGCGCACCCTACCCAACGTTGGTCCCACAAGTGAATCAGGATGGCAATGAACTCGCGGGAATCCATTTGCCGGAAATTGCGGCACCGTTGGCGACCTATACCGGATGGAATCTGCGCGATCCTTCCATCGGAGCGCCGGAACAGCGAGAAGCATTCGAAGGCTCCTGCATCCTTTTTCCCAGGACACCGGCCGAACGGAAAAATACGGGCGATCCACGGCTGTCAATTTCTGAACGCTATTCGAGCCGTGAAGATTACCTTACGCGCTACCGGCAAGCCGTCGATGCTCTGATCGAGCAACGATGGCTTTTGACGGAAGACCGTGCGGTTCTATTGGGTCGAGGCAGCCTCGAATGGGACTGGGCGGTAAAAGAAGCGCCATCGCAAGATGGACGATGAAAGATGGTCGATGAAATAGAACTTCCTGACGAAGCATGGCGTTAGCTCGCAAAGTTATTTCACCGCCACATTGTCATTCGGAATCAGCTGGTAGCTTACGAACGCGAGTTCTTTGCTGTCCGGCGACCACGAAGGGACGTTGATTGTTCCTTGGCCGCCGAACAACTTGGCTAGCCCGCTCACTTTTTTGTCGCTCAGAGACATCAAGCGAAGGCTTACATCCTTATTCTCCGGATGTCCGGTTACGTCCTTATCGTAAGAAAGAAAAACCATCCACTTCCCGTCAGGTGAGATATGGGGAAACCAGTTGTTGAAGTCGTCCGAAGTCACTTGCTCCTGCTGACTTCCGTCTACCCGCATGCGCCAGATCTGCATTGTGCCGGTTCGTTCCGAATTGAAGTAGATGTAACTTCCGTCAGGTGAATATTCCGGGCCGTCATCCAGGCCTTTGGCTGTCGTCAGGCGTGTCTCTTCCCCGCCAGCCACTGGAATGGTGTAGATATCGAAATCGCCGTTACGTTGGCCAACAAATGCCAGCGTCTTCCCATCAGGCGACCACCCATGCCAGTACGAGGGAGAATTTTTGGTGATACGCCGGGGCGTACCACCAATAATCGGCACAATATAGACAAGGGAATGATGGTCTTCCTGTGACTGGTCGCTGATAGCGAGTTGCGTCCCGTCCGGAGAAATGCCATGGTCGTTGTTGCAACGTGTAACCGATCCCGTGTCAATAAGTTCAGGTTCGCCGCCGGTCACCGGCAACCTTTGGATACGGCCATTACTGTTGAATATGAACGACGCACCATCACGAGTCCAGTTAGGCGCTTCGAAGTGTTCGGCCGCCATGTAAATTACGCGGCGGTCGCCGTTTTCGATTGGGACCACTTCCAAGGTGCTGTATAGAGTGGGATTGCCGGCCGGGGCTGAGGGAGTCGCCAGATCAACATTTGAAAATACCGCCGTCTCATCTGCATTCTCGTCGTGCGAGCAAATACCGATTCCCACGTAAAAAGTTCCGTGAAGTGGCACTCGCAACCATCCTGCAGCCACCTGCGGCTCACTTCCTGCATCTTTACCCAGCGAAATGTAAGCATAATCGCCCCGTTTCGCGATGCGCACTCGCCTGGGTGCGGAAACGTTTGACTGCACTTCTCGGGTGTCCCCTCCCTTTTCATCGCGAAATTGGAATGATGTCAAACCATTACCATGCAGCGCCACGTCGGCGTAGGCGGAATCCTTGTCAAGACTCTGGCGAATCATCAGTACGGCTTTCTTGTGCGCGTTACCGCCCGTATTGGCAAATGAAATGTCGGCGGTCAAGTTGACATCGCCTGACATTTTCTTCCAGGCAAACTGAAAGGCATCGTTTGCAAGCCACATATCCCAGCCACCACCCGTAATGGTGTAACTCTGCTTCGATGCGTCGTATACCACCGTCCCGGGATTCCGCACCGTGCCGACATCACTATGGTCGTTGAATATTCCGAGCGTTGGGGCAGTCTGCGCTTGGCATCCGAAGGAGATCACGCACGCCGTCAGATAAATGACTGCTAGAAACAGGGCGGAAACAATTCCTCTTTGACCCAAAGTGAAACCTCCATGGCTTACGGTTCTTTGTTTGCGACGCGTTCCTCAAACCCAGTGCGCTGGACTCGAATACGTTTAGATAAATTCCAATTCCGGATCACGATCTTGACCGGTCCTACCTTATTTGGCATCGGTTCGCGATTCGGAAGTGTCTCTTAATCTGGCTGTGCTGGCAAGCAGATGCTTGGGCTGGCGCAATCATGCCCCTTCGGAAACTTGGCAAACGGTAGAGGGCGGGATCGATCACATGCGCGAGAAATTATTTTGGGAATCGCCCGTTTTTTCGTAGGAGGTATAGGCGGCCGCTTGGTTGTCAGCCGGCCCTGCTCTGCTTCATTGTGGTCGCACTTCCACGAGCAAATTTCCATCAAACTCAACCGGCAGATGCGCGCTGTGCCCTGACACCGTTCCCAGGCTTTTTCCCGAGACGTAGTCCACGACACTATAGTTGCGGTCTTCCAAGCCCCGCAGTTCGACCGGCCCCTTCCAGTGCTTCGCAAAAAACGCGTAATACATGGTCTGTTCCTTGCGGATTACATGCGTCTCCGGAATATCGAAGCCGATGTCATAGAGCTGTCCGAGATATTGTCCTTTTGAGAGCATCTTGTCGCGATAGATGCCAAGCCACTTTTCAAAATTTTTCTCACGCGCAGGAGTCAGATCGGATTTGCCGTGCTTCGTGACTAAAGATGGGAGAACAAACTGCGTTCCCACGACGCCGCCCACGCCCAAGGTAGACGCAAAATCATTGGCGCCATCGCTCAGTTCGACGTGATCACCGAAGAACGGGACGTTATCGCCCATCAGCGCCTTTAAGGTTTTCGCCTTGGAACGAACTTGAAATGAACTTGTCGGATCGGAAGCCACCGACATATTGAAGTGGGGCATCGTAAAAAAAGAGAATGCCGTGCCACAAGGGCAGAACTCAACCAGCGTTCCAGGCTTTACCGCCTGCGCGGTGTCGTAGATTGCTTTGAAGAAATCGGGTAGGGCTTCGACCGATTCTTCCGGTTGTGCGTGATGGTGAGCAGGGTTGTAGCAAGCTGGAACTCCGTTCATGTTCTGGCCATCGAGCTTCAACCCATCAAATCCCCAATCGACCAAAATTCTTTTCACCAATGCCTTGTGATACTCCACGACGCGGCGATCCGCCGGGCACAGATAATAGGAGTTCCACCACGAGACTTTTCTCTTGGAACCATCCTTATTCAGTAACTCGTAGGCTGGATGGTCCCGCAGCAGCTCCGAGTCTGGCACGGCGCTGAGCGGCGACCACCAGAGCTGGGCTTTGAATCCTTCCTGGTGAATGCGGTCGACCAGGGCCCGCATGTCAGCGTCGCCGTTGGGAAATTTCTTGGGATCAAGTTGCCAATCGCCCACGTTGTTCTGCCAGCCATCGTCGAGTGTGACCCACTTGAAGCCCAGGCGTTTCGCTGTCGGAAGTGACTCATACACCTGCTGAGGCTGCACCGTTCGGCCATATCCCCACGCGCACCAGATGGCGCCAAAAGCGTCCTCAGGAGCTGTGGCCATTTGAAAACCCTGTTTCACCATGAAACGGCGGTAGTCGGTGAGGGTGCGGAAGTAGTCTCTCTGGTGGACGGCGACAAATGTGCGAAACGTATGAAAAGTTTCTCCGGGGCTTATGGAGATATCTTTGGTGAAGTTGACAGCAACCCGGGCGTGTGCGGCGTCGGGCATCGACACAGGGAGCGAAACCAGTTTCGGTCGCGTCTCGACGTGTCCCACGGCCATTCCAACGTCGCGCCGCCAGACGTCAATAATCGGCGTGCCGCCGCCATAGTCGCTGGCGTTCATACCTTGATAGTTGTCCTGTTGAAAGTTCGGGTGCAACGGGAGGATCCAGTTAGGACGTTTTTCATAGGAACCGCTCTGGTAGGACCAGAACGCTGGCGCTCCCGCACCGCGTTGTGTGTTCACCGTGTACGAGTTGTTGGTCCAACTTTTTATCGTCAGTTTGGATGGTCCGGTATTGGTGTACTGGACGTTTAAGAAGGCCATCGCGGGAAAGTCGTCGTACACGGTGACGGTGACCATCTTTGTGAGCACCCCTGACTTCCCTTGCACGGTGAGCCGCTCGCCCTCACCAAAAGTATCGTTTATGCGCTCTTGTTTTTGCGAAGTGAGGAGGAACTGGGTCCAGGACCTGTCGGCAGTGGTAAGTGTCTCAGAAGCGGTGAACGGCCCCATCACCGTCTCCTTGTTGTCGAAACGCGCAACCACGCGGCTGCGCAGGTGCTGATCAAACTCAATACGGACATTGCCGCCCTGTATCGAGGGTTTGCTGGCAGGGGTATCCGCAGCTTTAACAAGCAAACATGATGAAAACGCAAAGGCAACGACAATCCAGGACGAGATGGCAATTACGAGGCGCAGCCTTCGAAGGTGGTTACTATCAGTTCGCAAGGCCTTTGTCTTGATCGAAAACATAGACATCAGGAAGAAAACTTAAGAGAAGTCGAGCGTAAGGATCCGTAATACAAGGAAAGGTTGGGAAAGTCAAACTTCATTTCGGGGACGTCTGGCGTTCGCTCGCAAAACATCTGAGTTCCTCGAGCGCCGCAGTGAATCCAGCACCAGGTGGTCCAGGCGCTGCAAGCATATGTTTCGATACCAGGCTCTGGACAAACGAAATAAAACGATATAAATAGTAACGGTTCGCTGGTGATTCTTGAGATCTCAGCGGCCGGTGGAGACGAGGAGATAAGTCCGATGCAGCGTAGAGACTTTCTGAAGAGTACTGTCGCTGTTGCCTTAGCTGCCGAACTTGGGATGGGTAAAGCGCAGGCGAAAGTTCCTACCCACAACTGGGGAAACTACGACTTCGGTCCCGGTCCTCAGGTCACTGATCGGCTCAATCAGGGCCCCTTCCCTCAATATCCACCGGATGCCGTCATCCCTACTGACGATGTGGTGATGACCACTACTCCCTCTGAAGACGTCGTGCCGAACTATGGCAAGGGACTGGTCACCTACATCACGGCAGACAGCGGCACCGAGGAAATCAAGTCAGACAATATTTCGCAGGCAATCGAAGACCTGGTTCGATTTCCCTTAGGCCAACAGCTTTACATCCGTCCGACCTGGAGAGAAGTGCAGCCGCGCCCCGGACGCCTGCGACCTTCCCGACTACGTGAAGCAGGTTTTTGAATTGGCGAAGAAGAATAACAAGCGAGTCGGATTACGAATTCAGATGAGCGCTCCCGACTACACGCACGAAGCAGCCCTGCCGGATTTCGTCCTCGAGAAAGTGCCGAAAGTTGATCTCGTGCTTAGCGATCAGGAGAGTGCCGCTTCAGGCAAGAGATTTTTGGACAACCCGCACTCGCGTTATCAGCCGCGCTTTGACCATCCTTTTTTTCAGCAGGCATTCAAAGAACTGGTTGGCCAATTGGCGGCGGAATTCGATGGCAATCCGCTCGTCGAGTTTATCGACACTTTTATGTACGGCTTCTGGGGCGAAGGCCATACCTGGCCATTCGGCAACAATCCTTTTCCCGATTACCTGACGGCGGAGCGCACCTGGACCAACATGCTCGAAGTCCAGCTCGAGCACTTTAAAAAGACCCCGCTCCTCACCAATACTCAACCGGACTACAGCCGGGTTGGCAATTCGGAGTTGCTTGACCGCACGGTCCGCAGCAACAATTGGATTCGCAGCGATACCATCTTCATCGAGAACGAGCAGATTGAAGCGCTGAGCAATCGCCCGCCCTGGACCGCGGCATTGCTCGAGCAGGGGCTTCCCGGCAAACCTCCCGATCCCGACGGCCGTTGAAGGCATTTCCCCGGCAGAGAACATGATTGCTCACGTGATCGATGTCGGGGCGAATTACTGGTCGCTCTGGAACTTTCACCAGATCAGCGCCAAGAATCTGATGAGCTACTACCAGGCGTATCCGGCAGCGTTCGACCGGATCAATCGCCGAATTGGCTATCGGGTAAGGCCATCCTTTATCTGGAGCTATAAGGACAGCGCTCACTTGGGCCTGATCGTCGGCTTCGCAAATGACGGCATTGCAGGTGTGCCGGGCGTACTGAGGGTGACCGTGGAGGGCCAGGACGGAAAAGTGCTCAAGAGCGGTTGCCTGGACGCCGGTTACCCGTTGCCCGGCAAGATTCGGCAGGCACAGTTCGTGCTCCCGAATATCACAGATTGGAAAGGATTGAAACTTAGAGCTGAGATTGAGGTAAAGGGCATGCGCTATCCGGTGCAGTGGGCCTGCCACCAGAAGCTGAACGATGACGGCTCGCTCACACTGCGTCCCAATCTTCGTCAACAGGTCTAGGCTGCGGTTGCGCTAACCCGAGACGTGCGCCACCTCTCACCGGGACTGTTTTTCCGACATGATCTCCGAGGCGGCTTCCAACACCTCCGGAACCACGGCGTCAATGTCTCTGTCATTGGTGAGGTGATTCACGATGCAGGCACGAAGGCAGAATCTTCCCTTCAATTCCGCGTTCGAAAGATAGATTTTCCCGCGGCTCACGATGCGTTTGATCAACGCCAGGTTGAAAACGATTTCGCACTTCTTCGGAGGCGTCCTCTCTCACCCGGTGGCGGAAGCAAACGGCGCTTAATTCGACAGGACCCGTGATCTCAAGCGCTGACGCATCTCTGATTGCAGCTGCCAGGCGTTGCGCATGGTCGAGATCCTGCTGAATGGCCGACCGGAACGACTCCAGTCCGTGATAGCGCAGCGAGAGCCAGAGCTTCAATGCGCGAAAGCGACGCGACAGTTCCATCGACTCCTCAAAGAACGCGAATCCTTCAATGGGGTCAGAGCTGAGCTGTTTCGCGTAACTGCCCGTATAGGTAAACGTAGTTCTGGCAACTCCGGCATCAGCGATACAGAAGACATCCGCAATCGAGTGGTTGATACAACCACTTGTGCGGATCGAGGGAGAGTGAATCCGCCTGAGCCAGGCCTTCGAACTTCTGCGGGACGGCAATGGCTGCAAGGGCGCCGTATGCACCGTCAACATGCAGCCACAGGTCGTGGCTGCGGGCGATCAAAGCGATTTCTGAAAGCGGATCAATGGAACCAGTGTTCACCGTGCCGGCAGAAGCAACCACAGCTATCGGCTTGCGCCCTTGAGCCTCATCCGTGCGGATAGCTTGCTCCAATTCTGACGGGACCATACGGTACGCATCGTCGCATGGAATGTAATGCAGATTGTCGCGCCCGATTCCCAACATCGCTACGGCTTTGGGGACGGCCATATGCACTTGCTCGGAGGCATAAATGACGCCCGTACCTGCCTTGTAGACGCCGCGATCGTTCGCCGGAATCCTTGACTCGCGCGCCATAGCCAAACCCATCAAGTTGGCGGCGGAGCCTCCTCCAGTCAGTGTCCCTGCGAAACCCTGGCAGCCAACCGCTTCTGCCAGCCAGCCGAACCACCGTGCGCTCAATAGACACTCCCACAGGTGATGAACGCCAGGCCGTAATGTTCTGCGTCAGAATCGATGCCAGAAGGTCGCCCAGAGCTGCGATGGGTTCACCGGACCCTTGCACGTAGCCGAAAAAGCGGCCATTTTGCGCGCGAGAGTGCGCGACGACCTCACGAAGGGCGTCGAAAGCCTGCTCGCCCATGCCACGCTCTGGCACTTTCCCCGAAAAAAGGCGCTCCGTTTCTGCACCGCTTGTTTTAGGAAACACGGGACGCGCATCCAGCGTTGACAAGTATTCAACACACAAGGCGACCATATCCGCGGCCAAAGTTTCGAAGTGTTCCGGGGAAAGCTCTAGAGGTTTCATGCCGTGCAGAATTTAATCACATCGTGCGCATGCAGTCACAATCGCGTTTCTCGGTAATTGCCATGTCAAACCTCGCATATTTCAAGACCCAGGCGATAACTCACTGAGAATTCATTCTCGGCTGAAATGGCAGTAAGTTTTAAATAGCAATCTGCGCACCCGCCTTGAGCCGGTACTCTGGCATAATTGGGGCGCAGTAGAGGCATTCGGGAATCTGGTCCGTACAGGAGGACAGCGTGAGCGATCCGGAACAAAGCATCGATCGGAGAAAATTCTTGACCAGGTCGGCAGCCCTGCTTGCCGGAGGCGCAGCGTTCACGAGCACGGCTCTTTCGTATGACAGGATATCTGGGCGCTAACGACCGAATTTCATTGGGCCACATCGGCAATGGAAGCCGCGGAGGAGATTTGGCCCTGATCGTTTCTCAACTGAAGACGAGCCAAAACGCGGAAATTAACGCGGTGTGTGATCTGTGGCGACTGAACCGCGAGAAGGCAGTCGCTGTGAATACGAAGTATTACGGCCGTGCCCCACGTTCGTATCAGTATTTGGAAGACGTGCTGGCTTTGAAAGACATTGACGCCGTGATTATTTCCACACCCGAGCACTCCCACTCCCCCATTCTGAAAATGGCGATAGACGCCGGTAAGGACGCCTACGTGGAAAAACCCATGGGCAACGTGCTGACGGAGGCAAAGGCCGCCCGTGACGCAACCATGAAATCGAAACAGATCGTACAAGTTGGGACCCAGCATCGCAGCGAACCGTATCCCCGAGCGGCGCACGACTTGGTTCAAACCGGTGTTCTCGGGGAAGTGAGCAAGGTGGAGACGGTTTGGAACTACCACGGCCCGCGGTGGCGCGGGCGTGAGGAAACAACGCAGTTGCGGGAGCAGGATACCGATTGGCGAAAGTGGCTGCTCACCAAGCCCTACCGCCCCTTTGACCCCAAAGTCTATTGCGAATTCCGCTTGTACAGGGAATTTTCCAGCGGCATTCCCGATCAATGGATGAGCCACGGGATCGACATCGTGCACTGGTTCATGAAGGACAGCTTCCCTCGCTCCGTCGTGGCTCATGGTGGCATTTTTGCGTGGCCCGATGGACGAGAGAATCCCGATACGTTTCAAGCGTTGCTGGAATATCCAAAAGGTTTTTTGGTGAGCTACTCAACCAGCTTCGGCAACGACTCCCCAAGCTTCACACGTTTCATGGGGAAAAAAGCAACGCTGATGAACATCGGAGGCGAGGGCAGTCCGCGATATCAGGTGGTCGAAGAGAAAGGAAACCACGAGGATGACGCCGACATCGACAAGTCCAGGGCCGCGAAGTACGTTCTTCTCCCGGGGGAAACGAAGGTCCCGCCCATGGGCATCGATGACCTGTCGCTGGGACACATGACCAACTGGTTCGAATGCATGCGGTCGCGGCAACAACCTCATTGCACAGTGCAGGACGGATTCGCTCACTCGGTTGCCTGCATGATGGCAGCTGAGGCGTACCATTCGGGCAAGAAACAGTATTGGGACGCCGCCACCGAAACGATCAGTGATCGCGCCCCGGGCACCCAGGCGACTGCGGGGTGAGTGCGGCCTGAAGTAAAAACAACTATGCAAGATACCGTAGCGTCTGTTCGATGAGTCGTGCCGTCGGCCCGTAAGGTTCTCCCGGCGCGTCGAACTCCATCGAGCAGTAACCTCGAAAGTCGCTGGATTTCAGGATGTCAAACGATCTTTTCAGGTCAATCTTGAAAAGTTTGTCGTCGTCGTTGGTTTCGCTGTCTTTCACATGGCAAATACTGTAGGCATGTTGAAACATCGCCTGCAGCGCCCGATAGTTGAAATCAGCATCGCCGGCCATCATGGAATTGGCAAAATCGGGCAAGGCGCGAAGATATGGATGGTTCACGGCTTCAATTACCTTCACAAGAAAGAACGCATCTTCGCTGATCAGATCGTCGTTCTCCAAATTGATCACTACATTTTGTTTGGCACCGTACTCAGCCACTTCCCGCAAGCATTGCGCGGTGTGCTCCACGTTTGGCGCTGAGTTTGATGCTTTCTGTACGTGAGTGCGAATGCTGGGAGACCCGATCTCGACGGCCACGTCCACCCACTTCATCGCATGCGTGATGGCTTTCTTGCGAGCAGACTGGTCCGCATCATAAAGACTGTCCGGGCCATCGACGGCGATATTCACAACTTTCGCGCCGACTCTGCTTAACGCTTCCCGAAAACTCTGCAGATAAGCAGGCTCAAGCGAACGAAAATGACGATTGTGTGGCTCGATATTGTGGACATTGAACTTTCTCACCACCTCGGCCGCGAATGCCGTGAGGTCCATTCCAGGCAAATGGGGATCGCGCCCCTTGTTGGTTGGACTTTCGATATACGCCCGGAACGGGTACGAGGCGACCGAAATGCGATCGCGCGGTGTTCGCGGAAATGATATGTGAGGCCGAGAGGCAACTGCCTTGTCAGATTGAAGAGCTCCGAGTGCGTCCCGCGCTCCACTTGCGATAATTCCGCCAGCTGCTAGAACGGATAACTTTTCAAGGAATGCACGGCGAGTTAGCGAGTCCATATAATTGTCAAGCAAGTCTTCGGAGTATACCCGGGCTGTCTTGTTCAAGGGTACATCTCCAACCGACGCCAGCGCGGATCAGCGCGCGGGTGAAAACTTCCACACCGGCTTGCTATAACTTACGAATGCGCCTCGACGACTACGCACCCCGCCCCGCCCACCTCAACTGGCTCCTCGATTCTGATCCGGCTATTCGCTGGCAGGTCATGAGGGACCTTAGCGATGAATCGCCCAACGCAATCGCAGCCGAGCGGTCTCGCGTCGCAACCGAAGGCTGGGGATCGCAACTTCTTGCTTGCCAGTCTCCTGCTGGCAACTGGGGCGGCGGCCCGCGTGGGTGGAGAAAAGATTTGCCGAAAGAAGACCAGGGCTTGCTTATTACGCTCTACAGTCTCACCGTCTTGATGGACCTCGGCCTCGACCCGACGAGTAAGCCGGCTCGCAGAATGATCGACCGGGTCGACGAGCGGCTCGTGTTTAAGCCGCTCAACAATCGGCCATTCCTTCATGGCGAAACCGAGCCCTGCATCAATGGCAGAATCCTTGGCATCGGCGCGTATTTCAAGGAACCGAACGACACACTGGCCAAACGACTGCTGGGTGAACAGCTCGAAGATGGCGGGTGGAACTGTGAAGCACCCAAAAGCCAACGCTCCTCGTTCCATACCACCGTCTGCGTGCTCGAAGGACTGCTCGAATACGAACGAGCCGGGCGCAAATCCGTGGCCATCACCAAGGCCCGCAAAAGGGCCGAAAACTATCTTCTCGAGCGCAACATGTTCCGCTCGCTTCGAACCGGTGAAGTCATCGACAAACATTGGTTGCGCTTTTCGTTCCCGACGTTTTGGCACTACGACGTCCTGCGTGGACTCGATTATCTGCGAAATGCCGGAGTCAAACCCGACAGCCGTACACGTGACGCCATCGACATTGTGATTAAGCGTCGCCACCAGAACGGGCGCTGGCCGCTCAACCTTCTTCATCCCGAATATGTTCCATTGAAGATGGAGACCGATGTTGCCGGGCCAAGCCGGTGGAACACACTGCGATCTCTCCGGGTCCTGCGCTGGTACAACAATTCAATGCGCTAGCTCGTACTTGGCCTGCTCGCAACCGCTGCTCGGACAAACGGCCGACCGCCTGATGTGCCGGTTGAAGCGCGAGTTTCGGATGTAAAGGTTTGTAATTCGCGACTGTCTTTGACGGGCAATTCCTCGAAGGTGCAGCGCCGTTGTTTGGGGTAGAATGTCCGGCTAGCTGCTCAGGAACACTCCGCTCTGATCGTCGACACCATTAAGGATCTGATCCGATAGGCGTGTCCTTGAGAAGCAGGTTTCGATTAAACAGGGTCCACAAAGACAGAAGGAGAACCCATGCCCAGCCAATGGCACGGTTCGAGTTCGGCAGTCAGATCCTCCACAAACCTTCGCGGCGTAAAAAGCATCATTGGTTCCAGTGACTGGCGGAGTTCCGGTACAACGCTATGCGTTCTCGCCTGCGTTGTTTTCGCTCTTCTATTCTGTGGTGGATGTGAAAACAAGAATGTATCGGCGGCCGCCAGCTCCGCCACCAAACGTCCAGATCGCCGAAGTCGTTCAACGCGATGTTCCTATCTATCACGAATACCTTGCGACTCTGGATGGTTTTGTAAACGCGCAAATCCAGCCACAGGTTTCCGGCTACCTGATCAAGCAGAATTATCTGGAAGGCGCGCTGGTTAGCAAGAACCAGGTACTTTTCAAAATCGATCCTCGGCCCTTTCAAGCCATCGTAGATCAGGCCAAGGCGCAAGTCGCACAAGCCGAGGCGCAGCTTGGAAAGACGCAGTTGGATGTGCAGCGCGACACTCCGCTGGCGAAAGAAAAAGCAATTGCACAGAGCCAGCTCGACAATGATATTCAGGCTAACCTCGCCGCCAAAGCGACCGTTCAGGCCGATAGAGCCGCTCTCGAACAGGCGGAACTTAACCTGGAGTTCACCAATGTTCGTTCGCTGGTCGACGGAGTTGCCGGAATCGCCACCGGGCAGGTGGGAAATCTTGTCGGCCCGCAAATCATCCTGACCACGGTTTCTCAGCTCGAACCCATTAAAGCTTACTTTACGGTGAGCGAGCAGGAATACCTGGCTTTCGTCAAGCGCAATCCGACGGCAGGCGGATCGCAGCGGCGCGGGAGAAGCAGTTTGATTTGGACTGATCCTTGCCGATGGATCGACGTATCCGCGAACAGGAAAATTCTTCGCCGCCGATCGTCAGGTGGATATTCAGACGGGATCGATTCGGCTGGCTGGTCTGTTTCCCAATCCAGGCAATGTTCTTCGCCCCGGCCAGTTCGGCCGGGTCCGGTTCATCAGCTATATGAGGAAAGGGGCGTTGCTTGTGCCCACAGAAATCGGTGGTGGAGCTTCAGGGAAGTTACCAGGTGGCGGTAGTCGGGAATGACAACAAAGTCACTCTGAGGACGGTGACGGTCGGAGAACGAACCGGACCCAATGTGGATCATTGACAAGGTCTCAAACCCGGGGAGCGGGTTGTGGTAGAGGGTGTGCAAAAAGTCAGGGACAGTATGTCAGTCAATCCCACTCTTGTGACCGCGCCGGCAGGAAGGCAACTGAGCCATGTCCAAGTTCTTCATCAATCGTCCAATTGTCGCCATGGTGATTGCAATTGTCACGGTCATCGTCGGCGCGGTGACCATCGCCGGCCTTCCGGTCGCCCAGTTTCCCAACATCACGCCCCCGGAAATCCAAGTCCTCGCTACCTACGTCGGCGCGGATGCGCAGACCCTCGAACAAGCGGTTGCCACTCCTATCGAGCAGCAGATGAGCGGAGTGGACAACATGAACTACATGTACTCGTTGAATGCGACGGGGAATTCGCAAACCACTCTGATCGTAAATTTCGATGTCAAGACGGATCCCAAACACCGATCTGATCCTCGCCCAATCTAGAGAAACCCAGGCTGCCTCCCAGCTTCCTATTGACGTTACGAATTACGGAATCACGGTAAGAAAATCAACGACCGCGCCGCTGATGCTGGTCGCGGTGTACTCCCCGCACGGCACCTATGACGCAAGGTTCCTCGCGAATTATGCGTTCATCAATCTGGTTGATCCCATCACTCGCTCGAACGGGATAGGCCAGGTCCAGGTATTTGGAGCAGGCCAGTACGCGATGCGGTTGTGGGTCAAGCCCGATCAATTGGCCAAGCTGGGCATTACCGTCACGGAGATCGTCAATGCCGTTCAATCGCAAAACACGGTCAATCCTGCGGGACGAGTGGGTGGCGAACCGATACCTGCCGGACAACAGTTTGCGTATGCGGTCCGGGCGCAGGGCCGGCTGGTTTCGCCCGAGAATTCGGAGAAATCGTGGTTCGCGAGTCGCCGGAAGGCGGTGTGGTGCGGGTCAAGGATGTCGCCCGGGTCGAGCTCGGGGCGCAGGACTACTCCGTCGCCGGACGCTTGAACGGCAAGCCCAGCGCCATTGTTGCTGTCTACCAATTGCCGGGATCGAACGCCGTTGACGCGGCCAACGGCGTCAAGAAGCTGATGGCGGAGATGAAAAGCCGCTTCCCCTCGGACATGGACTACACCTTGTCGCTCGACTCGACTCGGTCCGTCGTCGAGGGCATGAGAGAAATTATTATTACGCTGCTGATCGCGATCGGCCTCGTGATCATGGTCGTATATCTGTTCCTGCAAGGATGGCGCGCGACTCTGATCCCGCTTCTCGCTGTGCCGGTTTCCCTGGTCGGCACTTTTGTGTTCTTTCCGTTGTTTGGCTTCTCCATCAACACCCTCTCCCTTTTTGGTCTGGTGCTGGCGATCGGCCTGGTGGTGGACGACGCCATCGTGGTGGTGGAAGCAGTAGAACGTCACATCGAAGACGGGATGACTCCGAAAGATGCCGCCTTCAAAGCCATGGAAGAAATCTCCGGCCCCGTGGTCGGAATCGCCCTGGTATTGTCGGCCGTATTTATTCCCACTGCTTTTATCCCGGGCATTACGGGAAGGCTGTATCAGCAATTCGCCGTCACGATTGCGATCTCCGTTCTGCTCTCGGCGTTCAACGCGCTCAGCCTCAGCCCGGCGCTGGCTGCGCTTCTGTTGCGCCCCAAAAAGCCCAGCCGAGGCCTTCTGCGAAGGTTCTTCGACCTGGTTCAATCGCCTGTTCGAACGCATCACCAACGGCTATGTTCGAGTTTGTGCGGCGCTCATTCGCAAGAGTGTCGTGGCTTTCATCATGCTCGTGGGGTTTGGCGTCGGAGCATGGTTCTTCAGCGGTAAAGTTCCATCCAGCTTTCTTCCTGACGAAGATCAGGGATACCTCTACATTAATCTTCAGTTGCCAAGCGCAGCTTCGACCGAGCGCACGGATCTGGTCGCAAGAAAGATTGAGGACATTCTGGCGCACACGCCGGGCGTGGCGACCACGACTACTGTCCTAGGCTTCAGTTTGCTCAGCTATACCCGATCTACATACAACGCGTTCTTTTGGGTCACGTTAAAACCGTGGGACGAACGAACCGATCGGAAAACTCAGTTTCAGGTGATCAAGGCGAACCTGAATCGAGCGCTCAGCCAGTTGCCGGAAGGGATTGCTTTTGATTTTTCGCCCCCCGCTATTCCCGGCGTAGGCACCTCCGGCGGATTCACTTTCGTGCTCGAAGACCGTGCGGGAAAAGATGTGCAATTCCTTGCCACCAACTTGAATACGTTCCTGGCAGCTGCCCGCAAACGCCCTGAAATCGCGGGAGTTAGCACAACGTTCCTGGGCAGCGTGCCACAGCAGTTCATTAACGTCGATCGCGACAAGGTGATCAAACAAGCGGTGCCGGTCGTCGATGTCTACCGGACCATCCAGGCATTCATGGGCGGGTTGTTCATCAACTACTTCAACCGCTTCGGCCGGCAGTGGCAGGTCTACATCGAGGCGGAGGGCGACTACCGGACGAAGGCAGAAAACGTCGGGCAATTTTATGTCCGGAATCAGAATGGCAGGATGGTTCCGCTTGTCCGCATTGACCACCTTTCAACCGCTCTCCGGACCTGAATTCACCATGCGCTATAACCTGTTTCGCTCGGCGCAGATCAACGGCAGCGCCGCTCCAGGTTACAGCTCAGACCAGGCGACGGCCGCCCTGGAAGAAGTGTTCGCGCAAACCATGCCGCCCGAGATGGGGTTCGACTACATAGGCATGTCATATCAGGAAAAAAAGGCGCAGCAAGGAGTGCCTCCAGCCGCAATCTTCGGATTGTCGCTGCTCTTTGTTTTTCTTATTCTCTCGGCCTTGTATGAAAGCTGGACCCTGCCTTTTACCGTGCTGCTAAGCACGCCAGTGGCGGTGTTTGGAGCTTTCGCCGTTCTATGGCTCCGGCGTACGTTACTCAGCGCTATCTTGCCACCCTTCATGGTCCAGATTGAGACCGATGTGTATTCGCAAATCGGACTGGTCATGCTGATCGGGCTGGCGGCGAAAAATGCCATCCTGATTGTGGAATTCGCCAAAGACGAATATGAACAAGGCAAACCGCTGGTCGATGCGGCCCTCAATGGAGCCAAGCTTCGCCTTCGGCCGATCTTAATGACCTCGCTGGCCTTCATTTTCGGGTGCATCCCGCTGTGGACTGCAACGGGTGCCGGCGCGGTGGCCCGGCAGATCATGGGAACCACAGTCATCGGCGGCATGTTAGCCGCGAGCGCGCTCGGCATATTCTTTGTTCCCGCGGTGTTTTGCGCGGTGGAGAAACTGTCCGGATCTGAGAGCAGGAGACCCTTCTCCGGGCGCTAGTTCTATTCCTTCACAGAATCCAGCCGCAAATCCCGGCGCGGGAGACGACTAGCATGAGGACGCTATCGCTCCGTCTAACCCTGCTGTTAATTCTGGGATTTCTTTGTAGTTGCGCTGTCGGGCCGAATTACAAGCGGCCGCCGGTCGATGTTCCTCCTGACTATCGCGGCCTCGCGCCCGATCAGGCGGCGCAGACGGACGCTCGATCTCTTGCCGATCAGAAGTGGTGGGAAGTATTCCAGGATGAACAGTTAAAAGGATTGGTAAAGACTGCGCTGCAACAGAATTACGATGTGCGCATCGCGGCTACCAGAATTCTGCAGGCCCAGGCCCAGTTGGGCATCACACGCTCGGAACAGTTCCCCACCATTGCAGGCGGCGTGGCCGCGGTGAATCTGCGCAACCCTCAGACAAAGTTTTTGGGAGCTTACGACACCAGCGCAAACCAGGTGAGCAGCAGTCTCGCCTGGGACCTGGACTTCTGGGGCAAATACCGGCGCGCGACAGAAGCGGCCCGCGCCGATCTCTTGGCCAGCGAGTGGGCTCAGCGAGAAGTCATCACCGTCTTGATTGCGAATCTTGCCAGCGCTTACTTCCAGCTTCGCGCGCTCGACTTGCAGTTGGAAATCTCGCAGCGGACACTGACATCGCGCCAGGATTCTCTGCGGCTCACCCGCGTCCTGGCCGATGGGGGCTCAACCTCTATGTTGGATGTCAGGCAAGCGGAACAATTGGTTTTTACCGCGGCTTCCGAAGTTCCCACGCTGGAACAACAGATTGAGCAAGAGGAAAATCTCATCAGCATCCTCATCGGAAACAATCCAGCTCCGGTTCCGCGAGGTCGAAAACTAACCGAGCAGGAACACCCGCCTACTGTGCCGGCGGGTCTCCCTTCTTCTTTGCTGGAGCGGCGTCCCGACATCCACCAAGCCGAAGAACAGTTGATCTCCGCTAACGCGCAAATTGGCGTGGCGCGGGCCGCCTACTTCCCGGATATTTCGCTCACCGCAACTGCCGGATATCAAAGTTCCGCTCTGACCGGTCTGTTCAGCGGCCCGGCGGGATTGTGGACCTTTGGCGGATCGCTGACTCAACCTATCTTCACAGGCGGAAGGCTGCGGTCGAACGTTCGGCTGTCTGAGGCGCGTCAGCAGGAATTCCTCCTCAGCTATAAGCAGACCATTCAGGGTGCTTTTCGCGAGGTTTCCGATGCACTGATCGCGTACCGCAAAACCCAGGAGTTTCGTCAGCAACAGGAACTTCTGGTTGCTTCCGCGGAAGACGCGTCGCGCCTTTCGCACATGCGGTACAGCGGCGGTGTCACCAGCTATCTCGAAGTGCTCACCAATGAAACCAACTATTTCTCCGCCGAACTCAACCTGGTACAAGCTCAACTCAGTGAACGATTGGCCCTGGTGGAACTTTACAAATCCCTGGGCGGAGGCTGGCAGCAATAGGTTTTACGGAAGACATTCCGGACACGCGTTGGCGTCTAGCCGTTCTCTGATAGGCTTCATACCATGCGCCTGTACTTCAGACTTTTCTTAATCGTCGCGACAGTTTGCACTTCTCTGTTCGCTCAAAACATCAAACCAATTGCGGACCGGTTAGCTGCGCAGAACGCCATCTTTGAAGAGCAGTATGAATCTGATCTCCGCAACTTCCCCGAGCGCGCCACTGCGTTTGGAGACTACCGATTTAACGATAAGCTCACCGAGTACTCGCTCGATGCTATCGCCCGACGCCACGAGACCGACCGAGACTACCTTGGACGCATTGAAGCCATCGAAACCACAGGCTTCTCTGACCAGGACCAACTCTCCCACGACCTCCTTGTTCGCGTTCTTCAACAGCGCATCACTGACTTTGGCTTTAAAGAGTACGAGATGCCGATCAACCAGCAGAGCGGCATCCATACTTCTCTCGCGGACTTACCGCTCTCGGTTCCCTTCGACTCCGTAAAACAATATGAGGACTACATCGCGAGGCTTCACCAGATTCCCCGAGTCTTAAGCCAGACCACCGAGGTTCTTCGAGCCGGTATGAAGGACAAGCTCATGCCCGTCCGGTTTCTTCTCGAGAAGCTTCCCGTCCAGTGTCAAGGCATCATCGAATCTGACCCTTTTCTCCTCCCGACAAAGAAGTTCCCTGCAAGCATCCCGGTCGAAGATCAGAAGCGTTTGACCCAGCAGATCACCGACGCCATTAACAATGACGTAAACCCTGCCTACAAAGGCTTCGCCGCGTTCTTGCGCACCGAATACGCGCCCCAGGGTCGGACCACCCTGGCGGTTACTTCTTTGCCCGACGGCCAGAAGCGCTATGAAAACAACATCTACGCCCGAACTACAACGCGCATGACTCCGGACGAGATACATGAACTCGGTCTTAGCGAGGTCGCCCGAATTGAAGCCGAAATCCTGATCATCGCCAGGAAAGAAGGCTTCACCGACCTTGCTTCTTTCCGGGCTTCGTTGAAAACCAATCCCAAGTACGTCCCCACATCGTCTGAACAGATCCTCCAAGACTTCCGTCACTACATCTCTGAGATGGAGCCGAAACTCCCGCAGCTTTTCACCCTGCTTCCCAAGTCGCCGGTGACGGTGGAAGCTATCCCTGCCTTTCAGGCTGCGGCCGCAACCCACTATGTCACGGGCACGCCGGATGGCAAGCGTCCCGGCCGTGTCGTCGTTGCAACCTCCGACTTCGCCAATCGCTCGCTGGTTGACGACGAGGCGACGGCTTATCACGAAGGCATTCCGGGACATCACATGCAACTATCCGTGCAGCAGCAACTCACGGGCTTGCCTAAGTTTCGGCTGCATAGCCTCGGCTTCAACGCGTACGTGGAAGGCTGGGCCCTCTACTCCGAACAGCTGGGAAAAGAAGTCGGCTTCTATCAAGATCCAGTATCGGATTATGGCCGTCTCTCGTCTGAGCTGTTTCGTGCTGTACGCCTCGTCGTCGACACTGGAATCCACGCAAAAGGGTGGACTCGCGATCAGGTAGTGGATTTCTTTCGCAAGTCCGGGGCAGTCGATGAACCGACAATACAGTCCGAGACCGACCGGTATATTGCGTGGCCGGCACAAGCCTGTAGCTACAAGATCGGCCAGCTCAAGTTTCGGGAACTACGCGAACGTGCCAGGAAACAATTGGGCGACAGGTTTGATCTTCGGACTTTCCACGATGAGATGCTTGACGGCGGAACGCTTCCCCTTGATCTGCTGGAAGCACGCACAGACAAGTGGATACAAGAACAAAAATCCAAGTGACTATTGAGTCGCCTGGATTTTCGAAACTGGACTTGGGTCTTAGCGGCTGTTATTTCTGGTAGACCGTCGCGCCGCCAGTGACCGTCCGCACGATCTCGATATCTTTGATTTTCTCCTTGTCTACGCTGTGAGGATCGTCCGCCAGCACGACGAAGTCAGCCAGCTTGCCCGAAGAGATCGATCCTTTGATCGCCTCTTCGTGTGAGTTGTATGCGCCGTTGAAGGTGTTGACCCGCAGTGCTTCGTCGACGCTGATCCGCTGGTTGGCTCCCCAGGTCTCCTTATTCCAACCGGTGCGTGTCACCATTCCTTGCATTCCCATCAGCGGGGCAAACGGTCCCGGGCTGAAATCCGAGCCTGCGGCCACCGGAATACCGGCATCGATGAACGACCGGTATGCCATGCTCCACTTCATGCGCTCTTCGCCATAAAAATGGAACTTGTCGGTGTTGTAATACGCATACGTCGTGAAGGGGGCAGGAACAGCGCCGATAGCCTTGATCCGGCGCAGCAGGTCGTCGTTGACCAGCGTGCAGTGGGTGATTTTAGGACGCGCGTCGGCCCGCGGGAACAGCCCTAGCGCCCGTTCGTATGCGGTGAGGGCCATAGCGATGGCCACATCGCCGTTGGCGTGGCAGTTGACCTGTATGCCTGCCCGATGCACCCGCTCGACCCAGGCATTCAGATCGTCCTGCGTTTCTGTGATGTTGCCTTTGTACGGAGGATTGGTTCCCTCATATGGCTTGCTGATCGCCATGGTTCGTTCAGAGAACGATCCGTCGACCGTGTGCTCGGAAGTTGCTCCTATCCGAATCCACTCGTCTCCAAAGCCGCTGCGGATTCCGCTGCCGATCAGCGACTCCAATATCTCCTCGCCGGGCTCGTAGCTCACGCGATGCAGCAGCTCACCGCGGGCGCGTACCTGTTGCAGCGCAGAAAGATCGCCGCTTTCGTGGTGAACAGTGGTCAGACCATAGCGGACAAATTGTTTGGAGATGTAGGCCAGCCCGTCGCGATCGCGCTGTGCCTTTTGCTCCGCAGTGAATGTTTCGCGCTTGCCGACCTTTTCGAATACGACGCGCGCGCGGTCGGTGACCCGGCCGTTGAGTTCTCCGCTGGCATCGTGATCGAATGTTCCACCCGGCCGATTGGGAGTGTTCTTGTCAACTCCGGCCATCTCAAGGGCTTTACCGTTGTAGTAAGAGGTGTGGCCGCCACGATGATGCACCACCACTGGATGGTCCTTCGATACCTGGTCGAGATCGTGGACGTTGAGTTGGCGATTATCTTTTACCTTGGTGTCGTCGAAGAAATATCCTTCGACCCAAAACCCTCCGGGCGTCGTCTGGGCCCTGGCGCGAAGTTTGTCAATGATGCTGGCGATGGTGACAAACTCAACTTCAAAGGGGTTCCCCACGACGACGTCGTAGAGCAACATATTTCCGTCCGCATGATTATGGCAATCGATGAACCCAGGCACGACCGTCATCTGCTTTGCGTCGAACGTCTCAGTTCCCTCTCCGACCAACGGCTTGACGTCAGCGGAACTCCCAACGGCGATGAACCGGCCGCCTCTAACAGCAAACGCCTCCGCCTTCGGCGCGCGGTCGTCGATGGTGTAAACCTTGGCGTTGACTACGACCAGATCAGCGTTTCGCGGATTAGAATTGGCGGCCTGCGCATCGATGGTGCCTGCAGCGCCAAGCAATGTCCCGCCGGCAACACCGGCAATGCCTGCTCCGCTAAGACTCAGGAATTCTCTACGGCTGTGGCGGTTCTTTGTCATACGTTTGGCCTCTAGATTTTTGTCCCTTGCGTCAGGTTTGGGTCCCGTGCGTCCTGCCAACGGTACCGTACTATAAAAATGCGCAAGGCTGTAAATTGTTCTACAAACCTCAGTTGTGGACGAATCTACTGAGTTCATCAGGCGAGCGCGTCTGCGCTGTATCATTCGCATCACCAGGAAACCTGACTCTGCAGGACATTATCCGACTCGGCCTTCGCTCCCGCATGTGCACGCAACAAGATGCTTGACAATCGAGATCAATGTGCATAACCTTCCACGATTGTTGTAAGGTGCGGGGGACGATTTCGCTGTTTATCGCCCGATGGGGCGAAAAATAAACGGAGATCCCATGGACGGCGTAACGTCTCGCGGCCCGGTTGCCCTTTCCGCCCACCATCGCCCGCGTCCGGCGCAGTTACACTTTGAAAATTTCTGTTGTGGCTTGGCTGTCTGACAAATTGTGTCTTGGGGGAAGTCCTATGTCACGCAACCGTTCTTTTTTGCAATCTCGATTGCAGGCGCCGGTACTTGCCATTCTGACGACGATTCTGTTTCTCACATTTTCAGTGTCAGCTCAAAACACAAATGGCCGCATCATCGGCACGGTTACCGATGCGCAGGACGCGGTGGTGTCCGGAGCCAGAGTGAGGGTGATCAATACCGGCACCAACGTTGTTTCGGAGACGGTCACCAATAGCGAGGGCGCTTACCAGGTGTTACAGCTTCCGGTCGGCTCATACACCGTCTCAGTGGAGCAGGCTGGTTTCGCCAGGGTGGTGACGGCGCCTACGCCGCTGGACATCAATCAATCGCTGCGAATCGATGTGCGCATGAAGCCCGGATCGGTTGTGGAAACGGTGCAAGTCGAGGCTCAAGCCACGCAGGTAGAAAGCTCGAACGCTACGCTCGGAGCAACCGTCACAGGAGCGCCGATCCAGGATCTGCCGCTCAATGGCCGCAATACTCTGGATCTGGCCTTGACCCAACCCGGAGTCGTTCCCATTGCCGATGACATAGGAACGTACGGCACCAGCAATGGCGGGTCCAACGGCTTAGGGGGTATCAGCGTGGCCGGGGGACGAGGGGATTCCGTAACTTATCTCCTCGATGGCGGACTCAACAACAGAACCACGAGCAACCAGGTCGTTTTTAATCCCAATCCCGAAGCCGTGGAAGAATTTCGCCTCCTGGAGAACAATTACACCGCCGAATACGGCCGAAATGGGGGAGGCACGGTCAGCGTTGTGCTTAAGTCGGGTACGAACGCCATACACGGAAGCCTGTTCGAATACCTGCGAAATGACGCGCTGAATGCCAACGATTATTTTGACAACGCACAGGGCAATCCGCGACCGGTCCTGAAGCGCAATCAATTTGGAGGCACGATTGGCGGCCCCATTACGATTCCGAAGTTAGTGGATGGCAAAGACCGGTTCTTTTTCTTTTTTGGTTATCAGGGGCAGCGGCAGACGGCGACCATCAATGAGGGATTTGTTTCTACATTTACTCCCGCGCAGTTGGGCGGAGACTTCTCAAACTTCAATGGCGCAGGTCCGGATCCTGGAGTCGCCCAATTCCTCACTGATCATCCTTTTTACCAGCCCAATCCGGCCCTTGCAGCGCAAGCGATTATCGATCCCACGACGATCGATCCAGTCGCGAAAGCCTATATCGCAGCGGGCCTACTGCCCACGTCTCCCAGCGGACAAGTATTTCCTCAAGGATCGGAAAAAGATGATGTGAACCAGTATGTCGGCAAGTTCGACTTCTACGCGACTCGCAACGACCGCATTTCACTGTCCCTCGGCTACAACAAAGAGCCGATCATCAATCCATTCTTTGGCGCTAACGTAACCGGCTTTAGTTCCGCAGCTACCACCTGGGACTACTTCTCCAACATCGCTTATACAAAAACGATTTCGCCATCCACGCTGAACGAATTCCTGGTAACCGCACAGCGCTGGTACCAGACCACTATTCCTGCCAGTCATCCGCCTTCAATTAGCCAATTGGGAGTCAATGTGAATTCGGACGATCCTTTTGGCCCAGCGACGTTGTCATTCGCCAGCGGCATGACCGTGGGTTTTGATCCCAACGTTCACTGGAAGGCAGATAACAACTACGGAATTTCGGACACGCTTACCTGGAACCGCGGCCACCACACTTTTAAATTTGGCGGCCGCTTCGGAATCATGCAAGAGAACACGGTCTATTCGTACCAGACCAACGGAATATTCTTTTTCTCCGGAGCCGATGGGATCGGTTCGGGAAATGACCTGGCCGACTTTTTGTTCGGAGCTTCGGACGAGTTTGATCAGTTCTCCAAGGCCCCCAGCAACGAGCACCAAAAGCAGTACGCTGCCTTCGCTCAGGACGAATGGAAAGTAACTCCGCGCCTTACCTTGACGGCAGGACTTCGCTACGAGTACACGACGCCCGAAACCGATTCCAAGGGCTTCAGTTTCACTATTCTGCCCGGCGTCCAGTCGACAAGATTTCCGGGGGCGCCGATCGGGTTTGTTGTTCCCGGCGATCCAGGGGCGCCGCGAGGGTGGTACTTCCCCGATCGCAAGAATTTTTCTCCGCGCTTGGCTTTGCCTGGGATCCCCGAGGTGATGGGAAAACCAGCATTCGTGGCGGCTTTGGAATGTTCTTTGACACGCTCAACGGATGGATGTCGGATTGGGCTACCGACGAAGCTCCCTGGGCCGGCGGCGCCGCCGTAGTTTTCGATCCCACTGCACCAGGCGTTCTCCCTGCAAACGCGCCAAGCACGATTATGTCTCATCCATACGAGACCGCTGGCCAGGCGGATCCCTTTCCGTCGAGAATACCGCCGCCGTCGGATATCGACTTTACCGCTGCGGGATTTCTTCCCTTCCTGGGATCCGGCAATAACTTTGTGAACCCGCATCTGAAGACTCCATACATTTATCAATACAACCTGAGCATGCAACGCCAGTTCAGCAACACCCTTCTAGGTGAGATTGGTTATGCCGGCAGTTCCTCACACAAGCTTCTGACCTGGGTTGATCAAAACCCCTTCGTGCTAGGGACCACACACCGCGTCCTGAACGTAAGTCAGGGGCTGGACGATAGTACGTTTGGGTTCATGGCAACGTTCGATGGCCTCAATAATGCGAATTACAACGGGCTGTTGACCAGCTTGACCAAGAGAGCGAGTGATCTGCCTCTGTTCGGAAACGTGTTTTTTACCGCGGCCTACACCTGGTCACATAACCTGGACAATGGGTCGGGATTCAATTCGCGCATAACAGCTATTCCTTTCTACAATCGCCATCAGTTCTACGGAAACTCCGACTTCGATGTCCGGCAGCGGTTCACTCTCAGCGGCGGTTGGGAGTTGCCATTCGCCAAGGCTTGGGAGAACGGCCCGAAACGGCTGACCAGCGGTTGGAGCCTGTTTCCTATCTTCTTTATTCAATCGGGAATCCCACTCGACTTTACCGCAGGCACACGCCAGCGTTCGACCAGTCCTGGACCATCGGGAGCTGGGGACGGACAGCTAGTCAGAGCAGACCAGACCGTCAGCCTCGGTACAGACTTTTGATCCGCATAATGTGCAAACTTTCAATGGAACCGCCGGAAACTATTGGTTCAATCCGAACTCATTCCAGCCAGATCCCTGTATCGACGCGGCACATGTCCGCTGGGATTCTACGGAACCTATCGGAGAAATTCATTTCACGGGCCTCGGCGAGCCAATCTGGACCTCGCGCTGGAAAAGTCAACCAACCTGAGCTGAGCGAACGAAACTCATCTTCCGTCTTGAGGCATTCAACGTCTTCAACCACACGGAATTCCGGCCGCCTGCCTCTGGATCGTCGTTGTCCGGAACGTTTGGCCAGATCACCGGAACGTACGACCCGAGAATCCTGCAACTGGCTCTTCGGTTTGCGTTTTAAGCCGACGCCAGCCGTCGACTGAACCTTGCGGAATGAGTAGAGGCGTGTCTTGCCGGAGGGCGAATGAGCAAGAAGCGGGACCAGGCACTTGGAATGGGCAGCAATATTACGCGGCGAGATTTCCTTAATGGCTGCGCGATCACCGTGGGGGCTTCTCTAGCGGCAACAAGTCCCGGCTGGCTGGAGGCGATGTCATCGCCGGATGTGTCTCCGGAAAAAGATCCCTCCTATTATCCTCCGGCTAAAACCGGCATGCGCGGGAGCCATGACGGATCCTGGGAAGTGGCGCATGGGATGCGCGATGGCAAGACCTGGCCGGATGCGGCCGATGACAAGGAATCCTACGATCTCGTCGTTGTGGGCGGCGGAATCAGCGGCCTGGCTGCCGCGCATTTCTTCCGCAAGCAAGCAGGACCTCGCTCCAGGATTCTGATTGTCGATAATCACGATGACTTTGGCGGACATGCCAAACGCAACGAATTCCACGATGGCCAGCGGTTATTGATCGGCTACGGCGGAACCCAGTCTCTCGAAGCACCTCATCATTACAGCAAGGAGGCATTCGGCCTGCTTCAGGAGTTGGGCGTCGATGTCGACCGCTTTTACAAGTACTTCGACCAGAACCTCTACAAGTCGATGGACCTGAAACGCGCCACCTTCTTTGATAAGGAGACGTTCGGCGTCGATCGAATGCTGCCCGGCTTCGGAACTCACTATCTTGGTTTGACTTATCCTCCAGATATTCTGGCGCAAGTTCCGATTTCGCAGGCCGCCCAGAAAGATCTCGCACGGCTGCAGGAAACGGATGTGGACTATCTGCCCGGCCTCACTCCCGCGGAAAAGCGGCGCAAGCTAAGAAAGATCAGCTACGCGCAATTTCTGCTGCAGTATGTAAAGGTCGATCCCGAAGTTTTAAAGGTCTTTCAGACCGCCCCTCATGGTCTTTATGCCGTGGGCATCGATGCCGTCTCGGCGGAAGACTGCTATGGGATGAGTTACCCAGGCTTCAAAGGAATGAAGCTGGAGTCGCGCAAACATGCAGGCGGAGGCGAACAGGAAGAACCGTACATCTTTCATTTTCCCGATGGCAACGCCTCAATCGCGCGCCTGCTGGTGCGCTCACTGATTCCGGATGCGGTCCCGGGCAACACGATGGAGGATGTCGTGACCGCCCGCGTCAACTATGCGCGTCTCGATGATCCCGCTTCCCCCGTGCGTATCCGGCTGAACAGCACCGCAGTGCGCGCCAAACACACGGACGATCCGCAAAACGCAAGTACGGTCGAAGTCACCTATGTTCGTGGTGACAAGGCCCACAAAGTTCATGCGGCCCATTGTGTCCTCGCCTGCTACAACATGGTGATCCCTTATCTTTGTCCGGAAATGTCCGGACAAACAGAAAGAGGCGCTGCATTACTGCGTAAAGATTCCGCTCGTCTACACCAATGTGCAGATCAGCAACTGGGAATCTTTCAAGAAATTGGGTTTGAATTCGATTTACGCTCCGGGCAGTTACTTCAGCAGCGTGTCACTGGATTTTCCCGTGTCCATCGGCGAGTACCGTTTCCCCAGTTCACCCAAGGAGTCCTGCCTGCTGCATCTGCTGCGGACCCCGTGCAAACCCGGGCTTTCTGCTAAAGAACAGTACCAAGCGGGAAGATGGGAATTGTTGAGCACCCCCTTTGACGTCTTCGAGCGCAACATCCGCGACCAACTCGGACGCATGCTTGCCGGCGGAGGATTCGATTCTGCAAAGGATATTCAGGCCATCACCGTAAACCGCTGGCCTCACGGATACGCCTACGAGTACAACCCGCTCTTCGAACCGCTCGACCGTCCAGATTCCGAGCGACCGTGCGTAATTGGCAGGCAGCCTTTTGGACGCATTCACATTGCGAATTCTGACGCAGACGGCCACGCCTACACGAATATTGCGATTGACCAAGGCTACCGCGCGGTGCGCGAGATCACCGGGGATAAAAAGCAAGCAAACCAGCGCATCTGTGTATGCGGGTGTCTAAAAGATGGCCAATTAACAAACTCAACGTCGCGAAAAATACCACGATGTGCGCTGATACACTCCACAATAGTAAGCTGTAGTCTCCGCTATAAAACATGAGCCACCAACAGAGCGACCGAGAATTAGGAATGGGTCGCAACATCACCCGCCGCGATTTTCTGAATGGCGTTGCGATGGGAATCGGGGTGCTGGGGACCGCCGGATTTGGCGGGATGGCCAAGGCCGGAGACGAAGCCCCGAACACCGCCATCCTCCGGCTTATCCTCCCGCATTAGATGGTATGAGGGGAAGCCAGCCTGGCGCCTTTGATGTCGCGCATTCACTTCGTGATGGAACATTTTGGGACACTGCCGGAACTCCTGAGGACACGCACGAAACTTACGATCTGATCGTGGTGGGAGCAGGCATCAGCGGCTTAGCTGCAGCCCACTTCTATCGCAAGCAAGCGGGTGCGAAGTCACGCATTCTCATTCTCGACAACCACGACGACTTCGGCGGTCATGCCCGGCGCAATGAGTTCCAGGTAGACAACCGGCTGCTGCTCAGCAACGGCGGAACGCAATCCATCGAAAATCCCTCAGAATACAGCGAAGTCGCCAAGGGAGTGCTCAAAGACCTGGGAATCGAGCCCGAAGGTTTTCTACAAAGCCTACGATCAGAAGCTGTACTCACATCTAGGGACGGCATGCTTTTTTGACAAAGAAACTTTTGGCGAAGACCGCTGGTTCCGGGAATGGGCACGCTGCCCTGGCGAGAATTTCTAAGCAAGTCTCCGCTGCCTGAAAATCTTCAGCTGAGAAATTGCCCGGCTTTATACCGAGAAGAAAGACTACCTGCCAGGGCTGTCGCGCGAAGAGAAGGTTGCGCGACTCGCGAAGATCAGCTACGCCACCTTTCTGACTGAAGTATGCAAGGCAAACCCGGCGGTGCTGCCATTCTTTCAAAGTTATACCAACGATTTGTGGGCGGTCGGAATTGAAGCGATCTCCGCTCTGGCTTGCTTCTAGAAATCCCGACGACTACGGGGCATACCATATGCGGGCTTCGATGGCTTGGGATTGAGCGAGAGACGAAGAGAAAGAAGAAGAGCCGTATATTTTTCATTTTCCCGATGGCAATGCTTCTGTCGCCCGCCTGCTGGTGCGCTCGTCTGATCCCGGATCGATTCCGGGCCACACCATGGAGGACGTGGTCACGGCTCGCGCCGACTACGGCAAACTCGATCGGGCCTCCTCTCCCATCCGCCTGCGACTGAACAGCACCGCAGTGCGGGCACGGCACATGGACGGCGCAAACTCGAAGCAAGTCGAAGTCGCCTATGTGCGCGAAGGTAAACTGCAGGCTGCCAAGGCGAAGCGCGTGCGTGCTGGCTTGCTACAACGGCATGATTCCCTATCTATGCCCCGAGCTACCGGACAAGCAGAAGGAAGCTCTGCACTATGGCGTGAAGGAACCGTTCATCTACACCCACGTGGCCATTCGCAACTGGACGGCGTTTCGAAAATGGGCATCCGGCAAATAATTTCTCCCGGCAGTTATCACGTTTTCACCATGCTGGACTTTCCCGGTCAGCCTGGGCGAATACAAGTTTCCCTTCCACGCCGCAGGAACCGATGGTGCTTTTCATGTTGCGCACGCCCTGCAAGGCCGGACTGCCGCGACGCGATCAGTATCGGATGGGGCGGTTTGAGTTGATGAGCACACCATTTTCGACCTTCGAGCGCAACATCCGCGATCAGTTGAATCGCATGCTGTCAGGCGCTGGATTCGATGCAGCCCGGGACATCGCTGCCATCACCGTGAACCGCTGGGCCCACGGTTATGCCTACGAATACGACTCGCTATTCCGATCCCGCACGGTCGGGAAGAGCGCCCCTGGGTGATAGGACGCAAACAATTCGGGCGAATCTCGATTGCGAATTCCGATGCCGGAGCCAGCGCTTACACCAATGCTGCGATTGATCAGGCCTATCGCGCGGTGCACGAGATCATGGCTGGGTAGATTCCGATTTGCCGCTTGACAGTCATCGGGGCTTTCTCTAACCTTCCAGACTTATAGTAATGTCATAAAGAGATCCAGGCGGGCAGATAATAATGATGGTCTCGTCTTCCGGCAGAGATTCCATGCGCTGCTCGATGTTCCTCTGCATTTTATTCTGCTCCTCTGTGCATCTTCTCTCTCGCTTCCTCCGCCCAGGATCGTGCTTACGGGCGTTCCATGGTCGTGACCGACCGTGGCATCGTGGCCACCAGCCAGGTGTTGGCCTCGCAAGCTGGGGCGCAGATTCTGGCTCAAGGTGGGTCGGCAATCGATGCGGCCATTGCGGCCAATGCCGTACTCGGTGTAACCGAGCCGATGATGAATGGCATTGGCGGCGATCTGTTTCTTCTCTACTGGGACGCGAAAACCGGGAAACTTTACGGTTTGAATGCCAGCGGTTGGGCACCGCAAAGCCTCACCATCGATTTCCTGAAAAAGCAGGGCATCACATCCATGCCTGAGGAAGGCATCCACAGTGCTACGGTTCCCGGCGCGGTGGATGGATGGGCGAAAGCTCATCAACGTTTTGGACGACTGCCGTGGAAAGACCTGTTTCACTCCCGCCATTTACTACGCGGAGCATGGTTACGCGGTGCCGGAAATCATTCAGGACTATTGGGTAGCCGGACAGGCACGGCTAAAGCAGACGCCCGAAGCCCAACGGGTATTCCTGCCGCAGGGAAACCTCCGGCATTGGGCGAAGAGTTTCGCAATCCTGATCTTGGGAAGACCCTGCGCTTGTTGGCGGACAAAGGCAGGGATTCGTTCTATCAAGGTGAAATTGCGAAAGCGATCCTGAAAACGTCTGCCGGTCTCGGCGGGACCATGCAGGCAAGCGATCTGGCGGATTTTTCCTCGGAGTGGGTCGAGCCGATTTCTACCGATTACCGGGGCTGGAAGGTTTACGAGCTTCCGCCCAACGGGCAAGGCATGGCCGCGCTTGAGATGTTGAACATGATGGCGACGTCTCAGCCGGACAAAGACGGGCCACAGGGAGCAGTTGAGTTGCACAAGAAGATCGAGGCCATGAAGCTGGCCTACGCCGATCTTTATCGCTACGACGCCGACCCCAGATTTGCCAAGGTTCCGGTTAAAGGGCTGCTTTCGAAAGAATATGCGGAGCAGCGCGCCGCGCTCATTGATCCCCAGAAAGCAAATTGTGCCGCCGCCAGCGGCACGCCTGCCAAGAGCGACACTACTTACCTGGCGGTAGTGGACAAAGACGGCAACATCGCGTCATTGATTCAGAGTCTCTATGACTATTTCGGATCTGGAGTTGCAGTCAGTGGCATGGGTTTTCTGTTGCATGATCGCGGCGGCCTGTTTGTGCTCGATCCTGAACATCCCAACGCGTTGGCTCCGCGCAAGCGTCCTTTTCATACCATCATTCCGGCGTTCATGGAACACGACGATTTGCATATCGGTTTCGGGATCATGGGCGGATCCAATCAGCCACTCGCGCACGCCCAGTTCGTTTCAAACCTCGTGGACTACGGAATGAATATTCAGGGAGCGCTTTCGGCTCCCCGATTTACTATCCGCGACACGGGTGAGCCCATCAAGTGCACGATTGTCGTCGAGTCGCGTGTTGCGCCCGCAGTACAGGATAGCTTGCGACAGAAGGGTCATGTCCTGATTGTCAGGAAGGAATACTCGGCGGTGATGGGTCGCGGCCAGGCAGTGCTGCACAACTCAAAAACGGGTGGAAACTCCGGCGCTTCTGATCCGCGAGCTGATGGCTCGGCGGAGCCGGAGCCCATTCCCGGTGCCGTAACCTGGCATAGCTTGGAAGGACAGGGTTCAAGATCTCTCGGAGAACTATGGCTAACTCGAGTGACGAAGAACGAAAACACTCTCGCGACCGCGAGCTTGGTATGCATCGCGACATCACCCGCAGAGATTTCCTGAACGGCATGGCTATCGCCGCCGGTGGTGCGTTGGCCAGCACCTGGCTCCCTGGATCTCTAGCCGCACAAACATCCGCTGCCGCGCAGGACGCGCCTGGCTACTATCCCCCGGCGTTGACTGGAATGCGCGGCAGTCATCCCGGAGCTTTTGAGACCGCGCACAGCGTGCGTGACGGAGACTTCTGGGCGAACGCCGGAAAGCCGGTCCCTACCGGAGAGACTTACGATCTTATCGTCGTTGGCGGCGGCATCAGCGGACTGTCCGCAGCCTACTTCTATCGCCAGCATGCCGGTCCGTCAGCCCGCATTCTGATTCTCGACAACCACGATGATTTCGGAGGCCACGCCAAGAGAAATGAGTTTCGTCCGGGCGGCCGCCTGTTGTTGACTAACGGCGGGACTGTAGCCATCGAATCTCCGTTTCCTTACAGCAAAGAGGCAAGCGGGTTGATCACTGAACTGGGCATCGACCCACCGTCGTTCGAAAAAAAATACTCCGACGATGAAGCCTATCGCGGGCTGGGCTCAGGCTACTTTTTTGACAAAGAGACTTTTGGAACGGAGCGGCTGGTCACGGGCGCGCCAGGAGGACGCCGAGGCGCAGCGGGTGGCAAATGGGGGGAGTTTCTGGCCAAGACTCCGCTCTCGGCGCAGGCGCAGGAAAGCATTGTGCGGATACAGGAGGACAACACCGATTACATGAAGGGAGTGCCGCAAGCGGAGAAAAAGGCGCGCCTCTCCCGGATGAGCTACAAGGATTTTCTGCTCAACGTGGTGAAGGCCCACCCGGATGTGATTCCTTTTTATCAGTCCCGCACCCACGGCCTCTATGGAATCGGTATCGACGCGGTTCCGGCGCTCGATTGCTGGGCCTTCGCTTTCCCGGATTCCAAGGCATGGAGCTTGATCGCGTACCGTCGAAGGGACTCACTTTCACCGCTTTGGGAGAGGTCACTCCGCAATCGGACTATCACTTCCATTTTCCGGACGGGAATGCTTCGATTGCGCGCCTGCTGGTGCGGTCACTGGTTCCGGGCTCGGCGCCCGGCAACACTGCCGAAGACATCGTGACCGCCAAAATGGATTACAGCCGGATTGATCATGGTGAGTCTCCGGTGCGCATAAGGTTGAATAGCACGGCGGTCGCGGTCCATCACGTGGGAGATCCCGCTTCGGCGAAAGAAGTGGAAGTGGTCTATGCGCGCGATGGAAAGGTGTATACGGCACGCGGCAAAGGAAGTGTCCTGGCCTGCTGGAATATGGTGATTCCGTTCATTTGCCCGGATCTGCCGACCGAGCAAAAAGAAGCGCTGCGTTACGGCGTGAAGGTCCCGCTGGTTTATACGGTGGTGGCTCTGCGTAATTCGAAAGCGTTCACCAAGCTTGGAGTCCGCGGCATTTCGTGCCCCGGCATGTACCATTCTTCGATCAACCTGGACCAGGCCATCAATATCGGCGACTACAAACCTCCGCGCTCGCCTGATGATCCGGTGCTGGTGCGCATGTTGCGTACACCTTGCCAGCCGGGCCTCTCGGCCAGGGACCAGCAGCGAGCCGGTCATTACGATTTGCTGACCACGTCGTTTGAAACATTCGAAAGAAACATTCGCGACCAGTTGGCGAGAGTATTAGGCGCGGGAGATTTCGATCCCGCGCGCGACATTACCGCCATCACCGTGAACCGCTGGCCCCACGGATACGCCTATGAATACAACCCGCTATGGGACCCGGATTGGCCGGAGGGAAAGCGTCCGTGCGATATCGCACGCAAGCGTTTTGGATTGATCACGATCGCTAATTCCGACGCGAATGCCGCCGCTTATACGGATCAGGCTATCGATCAGGCGTTCAGGGCGGTTCAGGAGTTGGTCGAGACGCGGAAGGCAGCTTCTTAGCTCCTAGCTTCTGGCTTCTAGCTCATTCCTGCCATAACGAATAGAAAGCGAACAGCTGTGGCCAGAGCTAAGAAGCCAGGAGCTAGAAGCTAACTAAGGAGACCAACCATGAAAAGCCGAACGCTGTTCATCGTCGCTGTCATTTCTATGGCTGTCGCGTCTCTTTGTCCGCGGGCAGCGATGGCACAGTCGGCCACGGAACGTGAGATCACCGAACTGGAACAGAAGATGAATGCTGCGTATGCCGCCAACGATCTTCCTACGTATTTCGCCTACTACGCCAAGGACTTCACACAGTGGCTGCCGGAAGGGCGCACCGACCTTCCTCAATACGAGAAGATGTGGACCGGGTTCATCAAGAGTGGCGGAGCCGTTGAGTCGGACGACATTTCCGATATGCACATACAGATCGGCCCGAGCGGGGATACCGCGGTTGCGAGTTACCTGTTGCACGTCAAGACACGCTCCCCGAAGAAACAAGAAGTCGCCGACGAGATGTTTCAGGAGTCCGATGTCTGGTTCAAACGCGATGGAGTCTGGAAAGTTGTGCACCTGCACTATTCACCCACGCCCAAGAAAAAATAGTCACTCCACACTTCGGAGCATTTCATGAGTAGTTCTTATGACCGGTATCTAGGCATGGACCGGCCCATCACGCGCCGTGATTTCATGAATGGCGCCGCCATGGTGATTGGCGCGGCGATGTTACCTCAGGGACACGCCTTCGGCGCAACCAGTCCAGCGGAGCCGCAGAACCAGTCGGGATACGATCCGCCGGTGAAGGAAGGGTTGCGCGGCAGTCACCCAGGGTCGTTTGAAATTGCTCACAGCCTGCGTGACGGCACATTCTGGAAAACGGCTGGCCAACCGGTTGACACCGGCGAAGCCTACGACCTGGTTGTAGTCGGAGGAGGAATCAGCGGCTTGTCGGCCGCGCACTTTTTTCGCGAGAAGGCGGGAAAGTCAGCTCGCATTCTTATCCTGGAAAATCATGACGATTTCGGCGGTCACGCCAAGCGCAACGAGTTTCACATGGAAGGGCGTCTTCAACTGCTGAATGGCGGCACACTCCTGATCGACAGCCCTAACCCTTACAGTCCGGTTGCTGACGGACTGTTGAAAACACTCGGAATCGATCCCCCCGTTTTCGAAAAGAAATTTACCGACAGAAAACTCTATCCTTCTCTCGGCTTGCACTCCGCAGTTTTCTTTGACAAGGAAACGTTTGGTGAGGATCGCCTGGTCGTGGGCACTCCCGGTCGCGGCTGGGATGACGATGATGATATCTCCGGTGGCCCCGGCAAGAAATCTGTGACGTGGCCGGAATTCATGTCCCGCACACCTTTATCACCGGATGTGCAACGCGACATTGTGCGTATCCAAGAGGACAAGGTGGATTACATGCCCGGCCTTTCCTCCGCAGAGAAAAAGGCGCGACTTTCGAAGATCAGCTATCGGGACTTTCTGCTTAATGTGGTCAAAGCTAATCCGGGGGTAATCGCGTTCTATCAGACGCGAACCGACGGCGAGTGGGGAGTCCACATCGACGCTGAGCCGGCGCTGGACTGTTGGGCGATGGGGCTGCCCGGATTTCGGGGTATGAATCTGGCGCCCGGCTCCGCCCCCCACATGAGCTACACGGCGGCGGGCTATGCCAATGGAGGCTCGTACCGTTTTCACTTCCCCGACGGGAATGCATCCATTGCGCGGTTGCTGGTGCGCGACCTGGTTCCGGATGCCGTGGCCGGCCACTCCGCCGAAGACATAGTCACCTCACAGGTTGATTACGGCCGCCTCGACCGAGAAAACGCTCCCATAAGAATTCGGCTGAACAGCACGGTAGTGGCGGCCCGCAACGTCGGAGAACCTGCCGCAGCGAGAGAAGTCGAAGTCATTTACGCCAGCGGGAAGCAGGTTTTCAAGGTGCGCGCGAAAGGGTGTGTGCTGGCCTGCTGGAACATGACGATACCGTATTTGTGTCCAGAACTTCCCGAGGCGCAAAAAGAGGCTTTGCACTACCTGGTCAAAGTGCCGTTGGTCTACACCAGCGTGGGTATCCGTAACTGGACTGCGTTCCAGAAACTTGGCATCGCGGGCGTGTCTGCTCCCGGTTCGTACTGGTCCAGCGTCAGCCTTAATGCCGCGGTGAACATCGGGGACTACAGAAGTCCCACGAAACCAGAGGAGCCAATCCTGCTGCACCTTACCCGAACGCCTTGCAAGCCGGGCCTGCCCGCCCGGGACCAGCACAAGGCAGGCAGGTACGAACTGCTGTCCACAAGTTTTGAAACGTTCGAGCGCAAGACCCGAGACCAACTCGCACGCACCCTCAGTTCGGGTGGGTTTGATCCGGCACGCGACATCGAGGCGATCACCGTCAATCGCTGGCCGCACGGCTACGGGTATGAGTACAACCCGCTGTTCGATCCCGACTGGCCTGAAGATCAGCGTCCGAATGTGATCGGACGCCGGCGCTTTGGCAGAATTACCATCGCCAACACTGATTCCGCGGCGACAGCTTATACCGATGCGGCTATCGATCAAGCAAATCGGGCCGTGAATGAGTTGTTGGACGGGGCTTGAGATCACGGAACAAGTACACTTCGTGATTCTTCAGGAGTTCGAGGCACTACACAAAACTCGATCGCGGTTAGAAGTCATGCACCCAACGGCACACGCGATCTCCAGATTTCTTCGATTTGGCTCAGCAAAACTTTTGTCTTGACAGTGCTCCAGCGGTTTCTCTAACCTTCCACAACTATAGTAGGGTTTGTAGTTCACCTTATCCAAAAATCTCCTGTCGGTTAAACATTTCTGCCCATCAGGAATCAGACGCCGTCGGGTCGCGGCAGATGCCGCGGGGGGTGAGTTATGACGCGATGCAGACTGTTTGTGGTGTTTGTATTCCTGCTTTTATTTCCAGCCCTCGCAAGTTCCCAAACTGGACTTACATCGCTGCGGGGAACCGTGACTGATCCCTCTGGCGCGATGGTTGCCGGAGCAGATGTCAGTCTGGACGATCCCACCACTGGGTTTCACGCCACGCATCCCACGGATGCGAACGGGACCTATGAATTTCCTCAAATCCCGCCCGGCAAGTACACCATCACGGCAAATACTTCTGGCTTCGGAAAACAGTCCAAACAGGCGGAGTTATTGGTAAGTCAGCCTGCGACTATCAATTTCGTACTATCCGTCCAGGCTTCGACGACTACGGTTGAGGTCAGCGACGTCGCGCAGACGGTAAATACGACCGACGCCACGATCGGAAACGCGGTAGGCGGGGCGACCATCCAAGCGTTACCCATCGAGGGACGAAATGTTCCCGACCTCTTGAGCCTGCAACCCGGCGTCCTCTATTTGGGGCGCAATGTGAATCAGGACCAGGACAGCCGAAGCGGTGCTGTTGCTGGAGCACGATCCGACCAGGCGAACGTTACGCTGGACGGTCTGGATAATAACGATCAGCGCCAGGGGTATGCCTTCACCGGAGTGTTGCGTTCCACGCTGGATTCGGTACAGGAGTTTCGCGTTACCACTACCAATACCAACGCCGATAGCGGACGATCATCGGGCGCGCAGGTCACAATGGTGACCCGCAGCGGCACCAATAATTATCACGGCAGCCTTTACGAATATAACCGGAACACTCTTTTCGCCGCGAACGACTGGTTTAACAAGGCCTCGCAGGTTGCCGCCGGACTTCCCAACAAGCCAGGCTCTCTAATCCGTAACACGTTTGGCGCGCGGTTTGGCGGACCGATCAAGAAGGACAAGCTATTTTTCTTCATTAACTATGAGGGCCAAAGGACTGCGGAAAACCAGCAGCAGAACCTGACCGTCCCCAGCGAAGGGTTGCGCGCGGGAAATTTGACTTACGACTGCACCGGAGATCCTGCCTGTCCCGCCAGCGGCCAGCAGACCCTGACACCGGCAGATCTCGCGACCATGGATCCGAACTGCACACCGATGAATGAGGCATGCCCCGGACACGGCGTGAATCCCGCAGCCTTGGCCTCATTGCAGGCATACCCGCACTCGAACGCCGCGGGCGGGGATGGTGTGAATACTGCGGGCTTTACCTGGTCCGCGCCTAATCCCATCAGCCTGAATACGTATATCGCGAAAATCGATTGGCAGGCGAGTTCGAGTCATCACGTATTCATCCGCGGCAACCTGCTGGGTGACCGCACATCGGGTCCGGCGCAATTTCCTGGCGATCCATCCAATTTCAGCCAGGTAAACACTTCGAAAGGTATCGCCGCCGGAGACACCTGGACCGTCACCCGCAATCTGATCAATAACTTCCGCTACGGATATATTCGTGAGGCGCTAAACAATATCGGGGCGGGAAACAACTCGTTCTCTGATTTTGTCGGCATCAGTCCCCTCACTGCCGAGAATACGACCACGCTGCTGAGCGTCCCGGTGCACAACTTCGTGGATGACATCACCTGGACCAGGGGAAAACATACTTTACAGGCGGGCGCCAACTATCGGTTGATTCACAACGATACGCTTTCCAATAGTGTGTCCTTCAATTCCGCCACGACGGGTTCGGCCAATATCAGCAATGCCCAGATCGCTAATAGCGGCCAGAGCTTCGATCCCGCAGCCTTTGGATTTCCCGCAGTCGCGGATTCCTTCTCTTCCAACTATGACAATGCCGTGACCGCCGTTGCTGGTCTGCTGTCGACGATCAATGCGCACAACACATACAAAGTGACTAGTGGCAGTGCTGCGACTCTTTTGCCGACAGGGACTCTGATTCCGCGTAATTTCAAGACCAATGAATTCGAATATTACGTTCAGGATTCCTGGCGCGTCCGACCGAATCTCACTTTCACGGTCGGATTCCGGCACACCTTGTTAGGAGTGCCCTATGAAGTGAACGGGCAACAGGTACAGCCCACCATCGACCTCCATCAATGGTTCCTGAACCGGTCCATCGCCGCCGCCCAGGGCTTGGGAAATCAACCTGAGTTTGCTTTTGCGCCGTCGGGACAGAGCCGTGGAGGCAAGCCTTTCTGGGACATGAACAAGGCCGATTTCGCTCCGCGTTTCGCCATCGCTTACTCGCCTGATGCGAAGGGCGGAATTTTTCATGCTTTGTTCGGTGGCACTGGCCAAACATCCATCCGTGCTGGCGCGGGCATGTACCATGACCACTTTGGTCAGGGTATCGTCAACGGCTTTACGCAATTCGGCTCCTTCGGTCTTACCAGCACACAGGCAGCGCCGTCGAATATCTTCACGCCAGACGATGCACCCCGTTACACGGGTCGCACCGACGTGCCCTCCGCTGTCCTCACTCCGCCTGCATCGACGATTGCTTACCCTGCGTTTCCGCCGGATGATCCCAACACCAATGGTTTTACTTTCAATTCGGTCGGAATCGACGATCACCTGAAGACTCCGTACTCGATTGCCGCTGACTTCTCGATCCAACGGCAGCTTCCGGGCGGGTGGACGTTGGAATCCGCCTACGTAGGCAGGTTTGGACGCCACCTGCTGCAGCAGTTGGATCTGGCCGAGCCAACCAACCTGGTGGATCCGAAATCAGGCATGGATTATTTCACTGCGGCGACCCTGATGTCGAAGTTCGCGATTACGCACGGCGAAGACCCGAGCGCGACGATCGCACCCATTCCCTTCTTCGAGAATGTTTTTCCCACCGCTGCCGCGGGCGGATTCACTGCCACCCAGAATATCTATACCGGTGATTTGGGTTGCGCTCAGGATTCCTGTTTCAGCTGGGCTGGACGACCTGGGAGAGAAGTGGGCGCACCCTTCCGCCTGGGCCTGCTGTGCACTGGCGTAGCCAATGGCGGCGTGACCGCGGTTTGCGCTGGCGGACCGTCGGCAGCGGTTCCCTTCTGGAATCCACAGTTCTCATCGCTTTTCGCTTGGTCTTCCATCGGTACCAGCAGCTATAACGCCGGTCAGTTCATCTTGCGGCATCCCTTGAGTCATGGGCTGCAGGTGGAGTTCAGTTACACCCTTTCGAAGTCGCTGGATTTGGGTTCGGACACTGAGCGCACGAATCCCCAGGGCACCACGTCTACTACTTCCGCCTTAGGGGGCGCCAGCACGGTCCAGAGTTTCATTCAGAATTCCTGGGATCCGCGATTGAATCGAGCACCTTCGGACTTCGACACCCGTCATGTCATAACGACCAGTTGGGTCTACGAGCTGCCCTTTGGGAGAGGAAAAGCATTCGGCTCGGGATCAGGGACATTGGTTGACGCCGTGATTGGCGGCTGGCAACTCTCCGGGATCGGGCGCTGGACCAGCGGTCTACCGTTCAGCCTTGTCGACACAGAGGGGTTCACCAACAACTTCCTGTTCAACACGAACATGGTTCAGACGGGGCCAATTAAGACGGGCGTTTTCCGCAGCGCGGAATCGTCTCCCTTTGGCGCGCCCGAGGTCTTTTCCGACGCCGACCGCGATGCCATGCAGAACCAGATCTTCACCACACAGACTCCGATACGCTTTCCTTATGTCGGCGAAGCAGGAAGCCGCAACAACTTCCGCGGCCCAGGATATTTCGGGATCGATACGGGATTGGCCAAAACCTGGAAAATTCGCGAAAGCATGGGCCTCAAGTTCGCATGGGAAGTGTTCAACGTCACCAACTCCGTGCGCTTCGACGTCAATACGCTTACGTCACTGGATAACGGCTCGGCGGATGGATCGTCGATGGGGGTTTTTCGCAGAACGCTTACGACACCCCGGGTCCAGCAATTCTCGCTGCGATTCTCGTTCTAGGATTCGAAGCTAAGTAGAGTTCGAAGCTAGAACGTCGGTGGTGTGTTGACCCAGAGAATCACAGTCGGCTTTTTTGAGGGATTGAACCAGCGATGGCCTCGGTTGCTTTCGAACCAAAAGCTATCGTGCTGCTGCAGGACGTGACACTCTACTTCGTCAAGCCAGACTTCCAGGCTTCCTTCCAATATATAAAGGAAGTCCTCTCCCTGGTGCGCATACGCGCCATCGCTGCCGGTCCCTGGAGGAACTCGAATCAACATGGATTCGAGCATCTTGGTGCCGGTGGAAAGCAGCTCCATGCGAACGCCCGACTTAGTCTCCAGACTTTTCCGGTTGTCAGGCCGCACCACCCTGCTCGCTTGTACGGGTAGATCATATAACTCGAGCACGGTGGTGCCGTATGCCGCCGCCAGGCGGTAGATCGTCGATACCGAAGGATTAGCGCGCGAGAGCTCGATTGCACTAAGGAAGCCCGTAGAAATCTGGGCTCGTCGCGATGCCTCGGTAATGCTGAGCCCGCACTTCTTGCGCAGCCGCCTCAACTTTTCGCCGAGATCACGGGCAGGTTTGGAATCGTATGTTGCTTTTGCGGGCAACGATCCCGCCATTGCTTCCTTGATCCCCGGAACATTCAGCCTTTTTACGTCGTGCAGGTATTTGATACGTTTGAGGATGTCCAGGACCTCGGGAGTGTAGAGACGGTAGCGCCCAGCACTACGCGCGGGAGTGACGAGGCCCACACTTTCCCACAATCGCAGTGTCGAAGGACTGATTTTGAGGATGCGAGCAGTCTGCCCGACGGTGAGGAAACGTACAATCTGAGGCTTGGACCCGCGAATGGCGGATGGAGTTCGTCGTCGCAAGCGAGTAATAATAACCTGAACTCTAGCGGAATACGAACAGACTGTTCCGCAACTCTGTATCCGCATTTAGTACCTGAAGCCTCACGTCATTTCTTGGCGAGAGGTTCCAGTTTTGACAAGACGGTAGGAAGATATTCTGCAACCGTCGGATGAATATGCATGGCATGCTGCACTACTGTGTATGGTGCCTTCGCATACATGATGTCCAGCAGGATTTGAACTACTTCATCCCCTCCGGTCCCAAGAATTGCAGCCCCTAGAATCTGTTTGGTTTCGGCGTCAACCGAGATCTTCATGAAACCTTCGGTCTCTCCTCTCTCAAAGGCTCGGCTCACTTTGACCATCGGATATTTCGCAGTGAGCGCCGCGCGGCCAGACTTTCGGATATCGGCGTTGGTCATGCCGCAGCGGCCCAGCGGCGGATCGATAAACAAACCGTAGGTCTGGATTCGATCAGACACGCGGCGATGGCCGGCATTCAGGAGATTATCGGCAACGATCTCGTAGTCGTTGTATGAGGTGTGTGTAAAGCCGCCGTGACCATTGCAGTCACCCAGGGCCCAGATTCCCGGCACGTTGGTCTGCAGCTGATCGTCAATGATGATGTAGCCGCGTTCGTCGGTGGCAACACCGGCACGGTCGAGCCCCAGATCGCTCGTGTTGGGGGTGCGTCCCACCGCGAGAAGAACGTGAGTGCCGACCGCTTCGGGCGGGCCGTCGTCGCATTCCATGCCGACGGCGATACCGTCATCGCGCTTCGCCAGGGAAATACATTTCGCATCTAGCCGAATCTTAATTCCCTCTGCCTCCAGGATTTCGCGGACGGTAGCTGAAATGTCTTCGTCTTCACGTCCAATCAGGCGCGGTCCCATCTCTACAATCGTGACTTCGCTGCCGAAGCGGCGAAACATCTGGCCAAACTCCAACCCAACATAGCTTCCGCCGACGACGATGAGATGTGGAGGCAAAAAGTCAACTTCCATCATCGATGAGTTGTTCAGAAATGGGACATCGTGAACTCCGGGCATGTCCGGAATAGTGGCGCGCCCACCCACGTTGATGAAAATCTTGTCGGCTTCCAGGAGTTCATTGTTGACCATGACCGTGCGCGCCGACTGAAAGCGGGCATGGCCCTGGATAACCGCGCAATTCTTGAGTCCTCGCAGCCATTCTTCTACGCCTTTGTTCGACCGTCCGGAAACTTTGTCCTTCCGAGCTTTCACACGCTTCATATCGACGCTAACGTCACCACTGATATCAAAACCATATTCGGCGCCGCGTCGAGCAATATGGGCGGCGTATGCGCTGGCAACAAGCGTCTTTGTCGGTATGCACCCCGTATTCACACACGTGCCACCGAACTTGCCACGTTCGATAATGGCGACCGTCTTGCCCGCGTCCGAAAGCCGCGCAGCCAAAGCGGGTCCTGCCTGGCCCGTGCCGATGATGATTGCATCGAAATGCCGCGCGGGAGTGGTCGAACCTTCATTACTTCGGTCAATTGTGCCCATGCTGCCTCTTTCGTTACTGGTCGACAAGTTATTGCCCGCCGTCGATGTCGTAGGCTTAACCCGTCAGACTGCGTTCATCATGATGCGTACAGCAAGCGCTGAAACGTCCGCGATTCGACAACGCCCGGCTGCGAACGATGTCTGGGCGCATGCCAGTCTTTACGCCGGCGGGCGCGCACGGTCGCCTTCGATGTGCAGCTTGGCCTCCCTGGCTGCCTCGTCGGGAGTCTTTCCGTTTTCGCGCGCGACGATGTAGGCGGCGTACCATCCCGACCAATGATGCTTGGGAGCGGTCGGCTCGTACTGGCCGTGGCGTTGCTCCGTTTCTCGCAGGAGGTCCGTCAAGGTCACAACGTCCAGGCTGATTCCTCGTCCGGGAAGCCGCGTCGTGACGCTCTGCAACAGCCAGCCGTTACCGTCGGGATCCTTAAACGAAGCGAACGCGTGATAGCTGCGGTGTTCAGGATCGGGCCCGCTTACCCGACGCCGGCCAAAGATATAAGGCTCGTCGGGTCCAGCGTGCACCGTACCCGCGTCGTGGAATACTTCGCTCACCTCGACGCCGCGACTCAGCAGTTCTTTGCGAACGGCTTCGATGTCGGAAACGATCAGGTACAGGCCCTGCACTGAGCCCGGCGTCGCCGCGGTGACGTTCTTTCCGAAGATGATCGAGCATCCTGAGCCAGCTGGAGTGAATTGAACCACGCGGAAGTCGCCTTCCGCGAAGTCGGCATCGAGCCGCCAGCCGAGCCTTCCGTAGAACTCCTTAGCCCGGTCAACATCCGAGACGGGTACGATCACGACCTCGAGCTTCATGTCGACTTTCGTGCCGCCGGCCGGGTCGTTAGTTTGGACTTCATTCGTCGGATTCACCATGTCTTTCCCCTGATACCGAATATCACTTTCCGCCGCCAGAATCGCCGCCGCGTAATATTCTCTCAATTTCAACAGCAAGTCGTGGCCATAGATTCTATCTATACGCGTTGTGCCCTGCCAAACTGATGGTTTATCCCGCTGTAGCCGGTCCACTTTTCGTCACGCATAGACAGGACATCGGCAAGCTAGGAAAGGTATCCTGTCTCTATGAGTGATTTAGCGAACGAACAATCGGCCAGCGCAGGACGAATCTGCGTATTTTGCGGGTCGAGCGTAGGGGCAGACCGAAAGTATCTTGTCGAGGCGGAATCGCTGGGGCAGCAGATGGCTAGAGACGGCTGGGGGCTAGTTTATGGAGGAACCTCTGTTGGATTGATGGGAGCCCTTGCCGACACTGTCCTCGCGGGCGGCTCGGAGGTGATCGGAGTGCTTCCCCAGGCCTTGCAGGACCGCGAGATTGCGCATCGAGGTCTGACCAAGTTGCACATGGTGGGAAGCATGCATGAACGCAAGGCTTTGATGGCGTCTTTGTCGGATGCCTTCATCGCGCTGCCCGGCGGCTACGGAACCCTTGACGAATTCTTCGAGATCGTTACCTGGGCACAACTAAAGATTCACTCCAAGCCCTGCATACTCATTAATACGGATGGGTATTATGACTTCCTTCTGCGATTTCTCGACTACGCTGTGGCAGAGGAATTCGTGAAGCCGGTTAATCGGAGTCTGATACAGGTGGCGAGGAACTCCACGGAAGCTTTGCAGCGAATTGTACAGCAGCGTGATACTACTTCGCGCGATCAAACTGTCGGCGCGCAGAGTACCCGCGGTCTCGAACCTTAGTTGTCCGCACCGCGAACGCAAAGGTCAGCTCTTCAATTCTCCGCCAACATTCCACTATCGTTTCCTGATGGAGATGGATCGTCGAAGATCAAAATCGCGCGTAATTCTTAATGCACAGCCTGCGCGGAGGTCGCAAAATTAGGACCAATTCAGCGGGTTCCGCATAAGATAAAAGTCTGGGCTACCCTGTCCTGGGTCTGTGCCACAAGTCGGCGGCCGGCGGCATCATGATCGGCAGCGATGCCATCATTTGATGTTGTCGCCGTTTCCAGCGTGTGTGACCCAAAAGAACCTTTCTGCATGACAGTGACTTCTATGCCGATTTCGACGACCTTGGCGTCGTCACGGGATCCAGGTCGCCGACTGAAATAAGAGATAACTCCTCCCAGTCTCGTCATTTCGGTTAACTTCTATAGACGGGGGGACCGATGACCAAGGGACGGCTGGAAGCATTCAGCGACGGCGTGATCGCGATCATCATCACGATCATGGTGCTGGAGATGAAGGTGCCGCATGGCGGCAATTTGCAAGATTTAGCGCCGCTACTCCCTGTCTTTCTCAGTTACGTCCTGAGTTTCATTTATGTCGGCATCTACTGGAACAACCACCATCACATGCTGCATGCCTGCACCACCGTGACTGGCGGGATACTCTGGGCCAATCTTCACTTGCTGTTCTGGCTCTCGTTATTTCCGTTCACCGCAGGCTGGTTGGGAGAGAACCATTTCGCCGCCGCACCCACGGCGGTATACGGGATTGTGTTGTTGATGGCTGCAATCGCGTATTACCTGCTCCAGCAGGCGTATCATCCGCGCGCAAGGGCCGGACTCAATCCTGAAACAGGCCGTCGGGAGCGATTGGAAAGGTAAAGTGTCGCCGCTACTTTATCTGGTGGCAATCGCCATGGCGCTTCGTTCGCCGCGTACCGCCGACGCAGTGTACGTGATTGCTGCGCTGCTCTGGTTTATTCCAGATCGCCGCATCGAAAAACGTCTTGCCAGTAACGAGGCCATCCATAACTGAGATCGGGCTTGAAGAACCTCGCAAGGGACAACTAATTGATTTCTTTCAGTATCAAAAAACGTCGACAGCGAAGTTCGCACAGGACTCGAAGATATTAAAATGGTAACAATCATGAACCAACCCGCCACGTCACTTCGAAGTCATTGCCTGGCGCCGGCACGAGCCAACGTGGCAATCGATGCTCCGCTTGTTCCCACGTCTTATGGCCGGATGTTTCCTGAGCTGCCATCGTTTGAGGCCGATGAGGAATTCCTTCATGCTCTCGGCCGCGCGGGGGGTGTTTGCGATTGCGGAGATGTCGAAGATACACCCGACTCTCTGGGTGAGACCGCCGCCGGTTGGCCCATCTTCGGTCAGTTCGTGGCACACGATATTACGGCTGACCGGTCCGTCCTGCGATCGCATGCCAATACGGCGGAATTGCGGAATGCTCGCGGCCTGCAACTAAACCTTGAGTGTCTGTACGGAGATGGACCGACCGGCCATCCCTTTCTCTACCAGCGCGACGACCCCGCGAAGTTCCTTCTTGGTTTGGACGGAGCAGATGTGCAACGGAACGCCGAGGGCATCGCAGTCATTGGTGATCCTCGCAACGATTCGCACATGTTGATGTCGCAACTGCATCTTGCCATGCTCAAGGCCCACAATGCATTCGTTGACGAAGCGCGACGCGCCGGCACAGCACCCGACCGCGTGTTCGATGAAGCGGCCCGGCAGTTGCGCTGGCACTATCAGTGGCTCATCCTTAATGAGTTTTTACCCACGCTCGTCGGAAGCGTCGCAGATCAGGTGCTTCGAGAAGGCCCGAAATGGTTTCGTCCCGGGCGCGGTGGATTTATACCGCTCGAATTTGCCGACGCAGCTTATCGGTACGGTCACTCCCAGATTCGCCATCGCTACCGGTTGAACTCAGAGACTGATCCCGTGCCGCTCTTTCCTGATCTTCTCGGATTTCGCCCAGTACCGCGCGAACACGCGATTGACTGGACGCTTTTCTTCGACGCACCCGGTAGGGCACCGGCACAGCGGTCAAAGAAAATGGACGGGAAATTGGTGCGAGCCCTCATTGAGTTGCCGGTAGCGGTCACCGGTGAATGCCAAATTGAGGACTACCACTCTCTTGCCGTCCGCGATTTGCAGCGCGGGCAAGGCGTCGGACTGCCGTCTGGCGAGGCGGTGGCACGGCACATCGGAGTCGCTTCGCTCACCGCGGAGCAGGTTGGCATCACCTCCACAGGCTGGAAAGGCGAGACTCCCCTTTGGTACTACATTCTTCGCGAAGCCGACGCCTGCACCGGCGGCCATCGTCTTGGACCAGTTGGTGGGCGGATCGTGGCAGAAGTGCTGGTTGGACTTATCGATGCGGACGCTGCATCGTTTCGTCAGGACAGCCGGGACTGGCGGCCTCAAAAAACACTTATTGGATTGCTAACCTCTTAGCGCCCGAGGAACGATTCATGGAGCATCAGTGATGCATTACCCGGCATGTGTACGCGTTTTCCCATCCGCTGTGACGTCCGCTCAAAGTAACTCTCTCCTTTAAAAAGTTCTTTCGGCTGTGCGGCCAGAACAGAGAGCAAGGTGTCAGCAAGTCACCCCAAAACGGATCGTCGCTGTACCCAACACACGATGAGATTGCTAACTGGCTTGGAGTCTGTAGGAGTCATGTGGCAGGCAAGAAGGTCACCAGATGGAAGACTGCCTGCGCGCCGAATATGAACTGATGCACCACTACGTGTAACTGCGAGAGCAAACACAGGACGCATTGAAATTGGGCGGAACGCAAGCAAAACCAAAACGGCGAAATTCGTTAATCTAGCTTCAGTTGGAGGGCTTTGGTTGCTTCTGGAGAACGCCTGAGTCAATGGTAAGCCCGGTCCTCGTTACGGTCTGAAAATAGAGTTCATCGCCGTCCACTTCTACCAACATGAAACCTCGATCGGTATCGAAGCCCACTTCCGTCTGGTCCGAATGCCGAATATTGTGGAATCTGAGCTGACCCGAATTGCCAAGAATGAAATAGTAAATGCCATTCTGCGGCTTCAGCCTTTCGTAGAAGTGCTCGTGCCCGGCGAAGACAACATTGACCTGGTATTTCTGGAAGAGTGGAACCAGCACGGAGCGCAAATCCAGATCTGGTCCGTGAGCCCTGCCGTCGGAATAAAGAGGATGGTGGAAATAGCAGATTTTCCATGTGGCGTTTGAGTCGCGCAATTGCTTTTCCAGCCAATCGACCTGGGCCGGATCCATATACGAACTGTCGAGCACAAAGAAAGCGACATCATTTTTTTTGAAACTGTAGTAGCGTTCACCCCCCATATTGAACGGGCCGTAATGGCTCTCGCTCTCTTTGTCGTGGTTGCCAAGAGAGGCATAAAACTTCACGCCGGCATCGAGCAGCGGTTTGTAGGGCAATTCAAATTTCTGGGCGTAGTCTTTTGGACTGTGCCCTCCGTAAATGTTGTCTCCCAGCATAATCACGAAACTGAAGTTCACTACCGAACGGTAAATCTCCATTTGCTGAGCGACTTCAAACTCTGGGCTTCGACCGGTTCCGTTATCTCCAATTACCGCAAAACGAACTGACTTCGGCTTTAATGGGAGCTTCAGGGGTACATCCGCGGTTCCCTGCTTCGGAGCAACTGATTGGGATGCGAAGGGAAGAAACGGAAACCTGGGAGAGCTTGCAGCGGAAGAGGCTACCTGGGTCGCATGACCGTGTCCCGCCGCTAATGCGGTGAGGATTAAGCACGCGAGTAGGATGAAAATACCGCTTCTCATTCTCATTTGCTTCAACGCTCACTCTGGGAGCCGGGCAAGGCGTCGGGAAGCAGGTCGATAATCAGATTGGCTTTGGTGTCCAGCAGAACAAGTTCGCGGCCGACAATACGGTATTCCAATTCCGCCGGCAGCTTTGGCAGGTTGGCCAGGAGCGTCGGAGGGGTGGATTGCACAGCCGATGTCTGCGGATACTCCTGGTTGATCTCAAGCGAAAGCCCGTGCACAGGTTCGGCATGCTGTAAGCTGGCTTGAATCTTCCCGCTAGCATCGCTACGGATGGGAGTAGAAATCAGCTTTCTAAACACCTGGCTGGCAGCAGGAGTGAAAATATCTCCAGCTTTGGCCTGCGAACGTTGGGCGCGTATATTTTGCGCGAGCGACTCTTGATATTGCTTTAGGTTCGCAGCGGAACCATCCGATTTCGGGTCCGGCAAGCCGGATTGGGCTCGCTTGCGCAGCTTCGCGTACTCATCCAGTTTCTTGTTGAAATCCTGAATCACGAGCGAGTCCTGGTTGACGGCTTTGCCCTGCGGCGACCCCTGTGCCGACGCAAAGCACTGCGGCCAATAAACACGCAATTATCGCCGCTCCGCTAGGGATAGTCATTCCACCTTCACCCAAACTTTCATCACGCCTAACTTAGATGCCTGCGGCGAGCCAGATAGCCAATGTCTGGGATTAGTGGCGATCATTTCTGACGCGGTTCCTTTCCGTTGGTCGCTTCTGTAATCACCTCTTGAACAGCTTCCTTGACCGAATCTCTGACTGCGTCCCTGACCGCACTTTGCAGTTCTTTATGATCGATCTCAATTTCCGAATCATCCCGGGTTATTTCTTTCACAACGTTTTCGATCACCGGCCCCACCGGAGGAAGATTCCGAGCGATACTCTTGGCGACCTTCTTGGCAGTTCTAGTTACGGTGTTGTTCGTCCCCTCGGCAGCAGCTTCCTTTCTGGGGGCTGCCGCGAAACGCCAGTCCGCCTCGAACATCTTCGAGACGGAAGCTATGATCTTTCGATCCGGAAAGATGATTCCAATTTCGCGGCGAGCATCCAGTTCGAGTTCCCGCAAGCTCTGGCTTCCGATAAACATCTGCCTCTGATCACGGATAATCACCCGGGCGTGGAGGCGCATTCCATTCAGCTTCCGCACGGTCAAGCCTTTTGTCTTGCGCGTGACTTTGCCTATTATGCGCACCTTAACTCCGGCCGCGGCACGTGCTTCGAGCAGGCGAGTCATAGCCCGGTCGGCGATTTTCATGTCATAGATCAACAGTTCTTTTTTGGCACCCTGGAGGAAAGCGCCGAGCTGTTTTCGTGCATTCAAAGGGCTGACCAGGAATCTCGCAGAACCGGGCTTGTAAGTCTGCCGCTGGGTGTCCTTTTCGAAAAGTTTTATCGCCTCTTGAACCAGCTGACGGTTAGAAGTAATGATTCCAAAACTTCGGCTGTGATCGATATCGAGGCGGGTGAGGTTGAACGCTAGAACGTACAAATGTTTGCGGTCAACGATCATCATTTTGCCGTGATAGCGCACCAGATCGTCCGAGGTACGGGCGAGGGTTACGCCCGCGGCGAGGAACCGCATCTCAAGCCGGCGGAGATTCTTCTCCCCTCCTCGATTCGTGTAAGCAATCAGGGCATGAACAGAGACACCCCGCTTTACTGCTTCTTCGAGTGCGTGTTCGATCTCCACCTGATCCAACCGGAAGATCACGATTTGGATGGTTTTTTTGGCCTTCGTAATGGCTTTTACCAGCGCCCCAACGCCGTCGTGCGGCTGTGCAATGAGCTTCAATGAGTCTCCTTTAGTCGCCCGTTCATCAAGATTAACCCCATTTTCACAGCCTGCAAGCCACCTCCGCCGCACAGAAAGCATCTAGATCCGATCACGCTATGCGATGCCTTTCGCAATCCAGACTCGACGTTAATCAGCACCTGGCGGCACTCGCGCGAAATGCTCAGGATGCGCCGGGTGCTCAACGCGTTGTTTCTGGCTTGTACTTTACTCCTGATAGCGTCTCCGGCTGCCATCGCCGAGGAGGAAAATGCCGCCATCTGGAGTGACCCAGGCGATATCGCACAGCGCAATCTTTTTTACGGAGCTGGTGGAGAACAGGATCAGCCTCGCGGGACGCTGTCCTTCGTCGGGGAAGACCATGCAGGCTCCAATCCCAAGTTTTACGTTCGCGACCAGGACGGTACGAAGTGGACGGTCAAACTGGGGGTCGAGGCCAAACCGGAGACCGCTGCTGCGCATCTGTTGTGGGCGGCTGGCTACTACACCGACGAGGACTATTTCGTCCCGCAACTATCCGTCGAAGGCATTCCTTCCCATTTGCGACGTGGCCAGAATCTGATTCAACCTCAGGGGAGGATCGAGAATGTACGCCTGGAGCGCCATATCGAGGGCCAGAAGAAAATTGGAAATTGGAAATGGAAAGATAATCCATTTTCTCGAACCCGACAATTCAACGGCCTCCGGGTCATGTTGGCTCTGATGAACAGTTGGGACGTGAAGGACGAGAACAATGCGATTTACAAGCGGAAGCACGGTGATCCCAACGAAGTTTATGCAGTGAGCGACCTTGGAGCCAGCTTCGGCACAACCGGATACAGCTGGACCCAGGCGATGGCGAAAAGCAATCTTAAATCGTATCGCCATTCCAAATTCATTAAGAATGTTAGCCCAGAGTTCGTTGATTTCAACGCGCCCAGCCGTCCCGCGCTCATCTATTTCTTTTACGTGCCGGGTCTGATCCACCGGCTGCGTATGCGATGGGTCGGTCGACACATTCCCCGTGAGGACGCTAGATGGGTGGGCGATCTTCTCTCTCACTTGTCATCGCAACAGATTCAGGATGCATTCCGTTCGGCTGGCTATTCTCCGCAAGAGATCGAGGGTTATACGAAGATTGTCCAGGAGCGCATCGACGAGTTGACAAAGCTCTAACTCAGTGGCTTGTCGTCCTTTCCAGATCGTTTTCTTCCGCTCGATGCTGCAGTTCTTCCAGATCGGAATAGAGCCCCCCAGCCTTTAACAATTCATCGTGCGTGCCCTTCTCGACAATACCGCCATCCTTGATCACAAAAATCACATTGGCTCGACGTATGGTGGAGAGCCGATGCGCGATTACGATTGAGGTCTTATCTTCCATCAGATGATCCAGAGCCTCGAATACGAGCTTTTCTGAAGCGGCGTCCAGCCCAGACGTTGGTTCATCCAAAATAAGAATAGGAGTGTCTCGAATGATGGCACGGGCAATTGCAATGCGCTGTCGTTGACCACCCGAGAGGGTCATGCCGCGCTCTCCTAGAATCGTGTCGTATCCCGCCGGCAGCTTCTCAATAAATTCGTGGGCGTTTGCCTGTTCGGCGGCTCGTAGTATCTCGGCCCTGCTGGCTTCGGGCTTTCCGTATGCGATGTTCTGCCAGACTGGCGCATGGAACAGAACGGTTTCCTGCAATACAAAACTAATTTGCTGGCGAAGAGATTTCTGCCTGAAGCGCTTTACGTCCATGCCGTCGACTTTGATCAATCCGGAGATCGGATCGTAGAAGCGAGGAATCAAACTGATGATTGTTGTCTTGCCGGCTCCGGTAGGTCCGACCAGGGCAGCCAATTGTCCCGCTTCAATAGTAAGGCTTACATCCTTAAGAATCGGGCTGTCGGGAGTGTAGTGAAAGTCGACATGCTCGAATTCAATCTTCCCCTTGAATCGTGGGGCTTGGATTGCCCTGGGAAGATCCTTGACCTCCTTGTCAGTTTCGAGCACTTCCTGGATGCGCTCGTATCCCACCAGCGCCTTGGAATACGTATCCACCATTTTGGAGAGTTCCTGCATTGGCTTATACATCTTGCCCAAGTAAAGGACGAACACGACCAGTGAACCAGGCGAAAGAGAGCCGTTGAAGACCATACGAGCGCCAAACCACAGCACGAGACAGGTGCCTACCGCCACAATGATGTCAACGAGAGGGGAGAGCTTCGCCTTCAGCCCCCGTGCCCGTAGCCCTATTTCCACGCTTTCAAGGCTCTCTTCTTCGAGTCGCCGCCGTTCGTAGTCCTCACGCGCAAAGGCTTTCACCACGCGAATAGATGAAAGCACCTCCTCGATAACGGAAACAATTTCTCCTTCTTTCTTCCGAACTTCTCTGGAAGCCTTCTTGATCCGCCGTGTGTAGGTGTAAACCACCAGGAAAAGGACTGGTGCCACCGATAATGCAATTAGCGTGAAGCGCCAGTTGAGATAGAACATCACTCCAATCATTCCCACCAATGTGATGAGATTAATCAGCACGCCCAGCAAAGCGGTGTTGATAAAGCTCTGAATGGCGTCGATGTCGCTGGTGACCCGGCTGATCAGATCTCCACTACGCTTCTCATCGTGATAGGCAAGCGATAGTCGCTGAATTCGCGAATATAGCGTTCGCCGCAGATCGTGGGTGACCCATTGCCCAACACTTGTGGTCAGGTATTTTTCTGTGTAAGAGCTGACCGCATCAAGGGCCGCAATCCCGAGCACAGCAGCGCAGGCAAACTTCAAGATGGCAAGTTTGTCATCGCCCACGGTATTTTCAATCAAGTGATTCAGCCAGCCGTTTAGCGGGTGTGACCGCAAGACGCTGTCCAGCACGATCTTTAACGGCCAAGGTTCAAGAAGATTGGCGACTCCTTCACCAACTACAGCGACGAATCCGACGGTCAGGGCGGTTACGTGCGGCCTAAGCAGTTCGCGAATGCTTATCTTTTTGAGGGTCCTATTCCTATTTTCCATGGCGTTTTCGAAGCAATGCACTCTCGGTTTTCTTCCGACTGCGTCTTACTTGAATACGCGCTTTCTGGGACGACATTCCAGCGTGCAAACTAATTTCAGATGCAAATTCAAAGGATGACGACGATCGCGAAGGATGCCGGACGTCCTTTTTCCATGAAGTGCTAGTAACTTCCTTCTCTTCAATGCCTTACGGGAGCAGATTATTTGTGAAAGCGGAATAGCACGGCCCCTTTAAACAATTATCAAGCATCGGGACGCTTTTTTGCAGCCAAACTTATTCCTACAATTCGCAACCAAACAACATGGTTCAGAGGATTCAGTGTTTTGTTCTCATCATTTTGGTGCCCGGTTCGGTCGCGGCAAGCGGTCAAGATGAGCGAGAGAACTGTTTGATTTCTCTGGCCGCGGATAAAGACTCATTTCCAATCTCTGCACAGCAACCACTCCAATGGGTGGTAAAGAGCACGGTAGGTCCCCAAAGTCTCACCGCGGGCCTGTTCGCCGCGGGCATTGCGACTGGAAGGGACGAACCCGAAGAATATGGGCCGCACTGGGATGGATTCGGCAAACGCTACGGCATAAGGCTGACTGGTATAGCTACAGGCAGCATGCTGGAGGACGGTTTTGGCGCTCTGTGGCACGAAGATCCGAGGTATTTTCGCGCCACTGATCGGCCCGTGAAAGGACGAATACAAAACATTGTGGTGCTGACATTCGCGGCGCGGCAGGGCGATGGAAGTTTGGGGCCGGCTTACCCCCGGTATATCGGCAAAACCGGAGGCAACTTCCTTTCCAACACGTGCGCGCAGACAGCGCTTCCGGCGTAAATGACATGTGTGTACGGACCATTCTCGGTTTTGTGGGAAGGATGAGCAGCAACGCTTTCGCGGAATTTTGGCCCGACGCCAGAAACCATTTATTTCATCGGCCGCACAAAGACTAGTAGGGGGTGCAGAATCTCGCGCCTGATGGCACGCGTTTCACCAAGGCACCCGCCGAATAAATAATCGCTCGCTTTGTCAGACAACATTTGTGGAACCGAACGAATCAGAGACAGCCAGATGAGGAGGCCGAATGGACCAGCACCAAGTCACAATCATTGTTGCCGTCGTCGCCGTCTTGGTAGTACTAAGTGTCATAGCCTTCCTGCTAATGCGCAAAAGGCGGACTCAACTCCTGCGTGAGCGCTTTGGTCCTGAATATGATCGAGTAGTGAAAAAGGAAGGGGATGTACATCGAGGCGAAGCCGTTCTCGCGTTTCGTAAGGAACGGCGAGAAAAACTTGAGATCAAACCTCTTTCTCCAGCAACTCGCTCGGATTTTGCGACGCGTTGGACTTCGGTTCAATCCCAGTTTGTTGACGATCCTAAAGGCGCCGTTTCTCAAGCGGATCAACTTGTAAACGAATTGATGCAAGCCAGAGGTTATCCAGTGGGTGAGTTCGATCAGCGCGCCGCCGACATCTCGGTCGACCACCCCATCGTAGTTGACAATTATCGGGCAGCACACGAAATCGCAATACGCCATGATCGCGGACAAGCCAGCACCGAAGATTTGCGCAAAGCTATGGTCCATTATCGATCGTTGTTCGACGAATTACTTGAGACTTCGTTGCCAGAAAGAAAAGGAGGCACGAGCATGAGCGTGCCATTGAGGAAAAGCGACATAGAAGAGGAACTCACTACAGCCGACCTGGCTCAGAGCAAGCGTCCCGTCGCCGCGCAAGAAATGCGGCCCAAACCTGTGGTTGCTGAAGCTATCGCAACGGAGCGTGGGGAAACACGCACCGTAAACACCAACCCCGCGGGCGATGCGGCTCCGTTGTTCCCCAATTCCGAACTTGACGATCTGCGGAGCCGCTGGAACACGGTTCAAACAGCTTTTGTTGACGAACCCCGTCGTGCCGTTGAACAGGCAGATGGTCTCGTTGCTATGGCGATGAAACGACTAGCTGAAGTGTTTGCGGAAGAGCGCTCCGGGCTCGAGAAGCAGTGGGATCAGGGCGACAACGTATCTACTGAAGATTTGCGTGTCGCGCTCCAGCGTTATCGTTCCTTTTTTCATCGTTTGCTATCGATTTAGCAGTGCGGTTCGAGGCGTGATCGATTGCTTCGAATATCGGAATGAGACAAGATTTGCGGGGGGACACTGAAGTTCACTTTGCCGAAGGATCCGTTTTCAGACTCCATACGAAAACGATACCTCGGACGTAAGAATGTCGGTGATTCCCCCGGATCTTTATTCGCTTCAACTTTCTCCCCACTTGCGACCAGCTCCCTAAAGTAAAACTGATATAAATAGCGAGCACCGCGTGACGAAATCGCGGTGGCATCCACGCGCATCCGTTGCGTTGGACTAACCTCCGCAAGACAAAACATAACAGAGGTCACATGTTCGTCATGCAAAACTCACGCTTCCCCAAATACATGGTAGCGGCTCTAATCGCCCTGATAATTTTCATCGTGTTGTCGTTTCCGACGTTCGCCGAAACCCACCCAGACCTTCTCCAGATCAACGCAACGTTCCACAAGGCGTTACGTGAAGCAGATGGCCCGACGCTTGGGCCGCTCCTCGATGATCGTTTTACTTGGACGAATCCAGACGGCAGCGTACTGACTAAATCCGACCTGCTTGAACGCATTCGCTCAGGCCAGTTGCATGTCACAGAGCTTCGCACTAGTCAGGAGAAGATCAACGAGTATGGCAAGGCTGCGGTAATCACCGGCAACTCGTTGCTACGCTCCACCAACGACGCAAAACCGCTTGAACTTCGCTACACGCTCGCCCTGGTCAAAACGGGTCAGCAGTGGAAGGTGGTGGCCTACCAAACGACGCCGATCATTCCCGGTGCAGGTCAGGCACTGCAGGTCCGCCTCGGCTATCCTGCAGACGCGAAACTTCTCATTCTCAACGCCGACGATCTCGCCGTCTCGCATTCCGAAGACGACGCCAGTTTCTCAGCGCTGGATGGAAAGTTGGTCAGTTCGGCAACGGCCATGGTACCGTGCCCGTGGTTCACTGAGGTTGCCGCTTATGCCAGGGCGCATCCCGATGCGGACATCGGTCTGCATCTTACTTTAACGGCAGAGTGGCAAAGCTACCGCTGGGGACCTATCGCTCCTCGCGCGCTGGTTCCCAGCCTTATCGGACCGGATGGCTATTTCTATCCTGACAGCGGCGAGGTTGCGAAGCATGCCAAGCTTGACGAAGTAGAGATCGAGATTCGCGCGCAAATCGAGCGGGCAGAGGCCATGGGGCTCACGCCTTCACATCTCGATGCCCACATGCACGCGCTCTATGCGACGCCGGAACTATTTGCAGTACTTCAAAAAGTGGCGCGCGAATACAAACTTCCTATCCGCATGGCGCGCAACGAAACCATATTTCAGTCCAAGCTTCCGTTGCTGGCTCCGGGTGATCCGATCCCCGACGCAATCTTTTCACCGGGGGCCGACATTCCGGCGTCTGGTTGGAAAGACTACTACGTCAACGTGATCAGGAATCTGCAGCCCGGCGTCACTGAGATCTTCGTGCACCTCGCCCACGACGATGCCGAAACGCAAGCCATCACAGTCAATCATCCGGATTGGGGCGCTGCGTGGCGTCAGCGTGACCTGCAAGCCATTTCAAGCCCAGAGTTTCGTAAGGCTCTCGAAGACAATCATGTAATCGTGGTTGGCTGGCGCGACATCAAAAAGATTCTTTGAAAACAAGAAAGCGCTCTTCGCCGATGTGACGATGCCTTTCTCGCTGGTGATCGTTCTTTGATTATTGGCGTTAAATCGCCATTACGCTCATCTCCCGATTGTCTGTGAAAACACCTGATTACAACAGACGCAGCTCGTTTCAGAGTGACGGGTGTAACCCAAAGGATGATTACTGTTGCTGACGCACGAGTGATCTCTAAGGGTTACAGGCGGTAGCAGCGCGGAAACTGTTCATACAGCCGGGACACGTCCCTGGGTAATCTAGTTGGTTGACGTTGCGGGTGAGATAGTCCGCAGCCATGACCTATTTTCCGCGACTCAATCCAGCTAGACCGGCAACTCGCCTGAAACTCAGTGGCTCCGTCGTCGTTGCTGTTCGTTTAGAAGGAGACAGTCAACCCGTCCGCGCCAAGCTCCACGAACTCTCCGCAACCGGCGGACTATTGATTCTCTCAAAAGCTATTGAACAAGGGGCCTTTGTTGAGGTCGCATTTCAGACAAGCCGGGGCAAAGTTCGCGGAATGGCTGAGGTACTGTCTCCACGAAAGGAATCGAAGTCGGGTTGCGTCCAACCCTTTCGGTTCGTTGCGTTGGACGATGAGGATCACACCAGACTACGAACAGCTATGGAGTCGCTGATGGACCGGACCGTGGTTGGCTTACCGTCCAGCAAGTCCAGTTCGCTTTAGTTGTCGGTGGGCGGTCGCAAACGCTCGAAGGGGTCGTGAGTGTAGCCGCCTTCACTGTCGTACGTCCATTCCTATGGAGCCTGCATCGTTCACGATTGAGTTTCCGGGGCATTTCCCAACCGAGAAGTGGCAGCATTGCCTCGTTCATTGACCGCGGTGATGAGTGTAATCCCCGGACAACAACAGTCACGGTTGCAGATTTCGAATTCTCATTTCGGAAGACGCATCTCCCTACCTGGCCTTGACTGGGTCCGCCGTTCCATCCGACCACCAGCCCGCTGGAACCATGAATACATTGATTGGTTCTGGAGCGCCATTGAACTGTGGATTCAGCATGATGGGAGAGTTTGGCAGATCTGCACCCCAAATGGCGCCGTCCATGAGCGGAGTGTAAAACATCAGATGAGCCATCCAATTGTGATGGTCGCTATCGGAAAGGTACTGATCTTTCGACATCATGTAGGCCATGGCTCCAGGCTCCAGGGGCGGCAGGTCTTGCTTTATGAAGGTCTTGATCCCGTCCATGATTTGAGCTTTGGATTGACCGGCCAATACCATCTCCGTTCTTTTATAGGTCATTGGCAGAATGGAGCGGGCTGCAGGGGGATTGAAGCAGACCGGACCTCGAAGTTTAGGGTTCCAAAAATTAGCCGCACTATCACCATCGAATGGGCCCATCCACCCTCGCTCTACGGCGCATACGAAACCGTTCTTGCCTTTGACTGCGGTTTCGTAGCCATGTCGTCCAAGGACGAGAACATCGGCATCGCGCGAGATTGCCTCAGGCGCCGCACTCCGCGCCATGGCAATCTCTGCGTTTCGATCCGTCATCAGGTACTGGTCAAGCGGAGCCATACTCGGATACGACGCTTTAGCCGCTTGCGCTTGGGCATGCCACGCTGAGACTAGTAAGACCAACAGCGTGAAACTTGTGAATACAACCGTCCTGATAGTTTTTCGCTTCATTTGATTTCTCCTACAAACCTCACCGCTGTGTTTTGTATTTCACCCGGATCCAACGGCCGGAGCGCATCGATTGATAGCCGGCAGCCAGAACACAGTTCACTACGTACCCGTCTTCATAGGTCTCGCGAGGACTCGTTCCATCACGAACGCATTCAACGAAATGGCGCATTTCCGCCTGATAGCCATACGCAAATGCTTCCTCGGGCAACGGCCTAGTCCAGCCAAAATCTATTTCAGCTTTCTCGACAACGTAGCCGGCGGATCGTGTTGTGAAAGCGGAAATGGGAGTATCTCTGGTGACGTCAGTAAAGATGGAGCCTTCGGAACCATGTATCTCGTTTCGAAGATCAAGCCCGCCCTTTGTTGTCCACGAGAGTTCGCAATGGCCGATTCCACCGCTTGCGAACTTGAGAAGCAACAGAGCATTGTCTTCACAATTAATGTTCTTGTGAACTAATCGGCCTCCCCACGCCATTACTTCCACGATTGGATCGTCCTTGCCGAAAAACAAACGTGCCGCAGAGATGCAGTGGCAGCCAAGATCCTGCATGGCGCCACCGCCGGTTTTTTCTGAATCCCAAAAGTGGGGACTATGTGGCCCTCCGTGCGACTCCCTGGAACGCACCCAGAGAACCTTTCCAACCCCGCCCTCTGCGACGATCTGCCGGGCTTTCACGACGCAGGGAGAAAAGACCTCGGTTTCGGCATAGCCATGCAGAGCACCAGAATGCCTGGCAGCCCTGAGCATGGCATGCGCCTCCCTGGGAGTGCGCGCCAAAGGTTTCGTGCAGACCTGATTTCTCCTGGCACGCGAAAGCGCCAAAGAAACGGGTAGATGTTCTTCGTTCGGAAGTGCGATGACGAAAAGGTGGATGTCGTCTCGCTCTATAAGCTCATTGAGTTCTGTCGTCGGTTCTGGAATTGACCATTCCTTAGCGAACTTCCTGGCGCGATGTTTCTTCCTGGAATAATTCGCGACAACCTCGTGGCTTCCGACATTGGCAAGACCCTGCATGTAAAAACCGGCAACGAACCCGGATCCCAACATGGCGATTCGGACGCTGGTCTTGGGCGCGATCATATAGAACCCTACAGTCTACTCCGTACCATCCGTCAATTTAGATATAGCTCGTTCGGCTAGGTTCTGGCCGAGTGTCGGCGACTCAGAAGTAAAATTTGAGCGGTTTGGTATGAACAGTTGTATCATTCTGTCCGTTAGTTTCCCGTAGTGACCAAGCTTGGGATTTTCCCTCGAGCGAAGGATGTAATCGACGACGTTTGTCCGTAATGGGACAAAGCGATCGCGCTAGTGAATTCTCGAATATTGCTGCTGATTATTAGCGGACTGCGTAGTACTTGGTCAACATCCCGACACCGGGACCTGGAACACTTCCAGCGGGTTTTCATTATTTCTCGGTCTTGGTTTTCACTGTCAATGGGGAATTAAGTCAGCCATCTTATATTCAAAGCGAGATGGAACCATGCCCGAACACCGATCTGTTCTTCAAAAACTCGTCAGCGATTCGAGTCTCATTTTCTCCGGGACGGTTATTGAGCTGGGTGCCTCATCGGTGGCCAACTTGCCGCCGTGCGACAACTTCGCTGTAGTCTCGGTCGATCGTCCACTACAGTCCGATCCCGCGCTGGGCGATCTACGCCGAAAAAAGATAACGGTGGAGTTGCTCGATCCAGACGAGCTTCAGCCAGATCAGCAAAGTGATCTTCTTCACCTTGAACTGGATCCAGGGCGGAGGTATTGCCGTGCGTGAGGTGGCCCACCTCGAGACACAACAAGAGGATGAAGTCGCCGTAGAAGTGGCGCGCATGCCGGAGCGGCATTTGGAGGAGCGTCTGGCGAACTCCATCCTAGTCGTGGTCGCGGAGGTGAGCGGAGACCAAGCCGACGCCCTTCGATATCCGCTGGCGCAACGCTCCTCAGTGGGCGACCGCCTACTTCCGGAATGTTGAGGCGTTAGAGGGCCAGCCTACAGAGGACATGGTTGTCTTGTTCCCGACCAGTGGACGGCCAATGTGGGCAGGCGCTCACGCGACTGAATCAGGGCGAGCGCGAGATCTTCCTGTTGCATCGTCCTCCAGATTGGCCACCTCTCCCGGATTTGGGCCCAGACCTCACATCGGCGATCTTCACCGTGTTAGACCCGGCAGACGTACAGCCCGTGTCCACGCGGTCGCTGGTGGAAAAACTGCTTGGGCAACGGAGGGTCCGATGACCTGTCGTGCGCGTCGTCAATACCGTGCCCGCAGTGCGCAGCGATGAGACTGATCTGAACTGGCAGCCTTCGATCGCGATCAATCCCGCCAACCCCAACGAGATCGTGGTGACTGCTTACACAGACCCTCCAAACAATGTTGGCTACAGTTACTCCTATGACGGCGGCCAGAACTGGCAGCTGAATTTCAGCGAGCCGGGCGAGCAATTAGGATCAATCAGCCGGGTTGGGAGCGTCGGGTGAGCTTTACTGGACGGTAGCTTTCGATCCGCAAACGATATTCCTACGCTGCATGTTTTGCGGACCCCCGATCCGTCGACCGCCGGACCACTTCCCGACATCGATACGCCGTGCGGCCCGAGATCGACCAGCCGTATGCGCATGCCTTCACCCATGGCGCAGCCCACTCCGCCAGACAAGGACCGATTGTATGTCGGCTATGTCGACCATAGCCATAACATGGGAGACTCCGCAATCGCGACTGTTGATGTGTGCCTTGATGCACGGGCCGCCGCACCGAATTTCGTGCCAGTACCCATTGAATTCCGCGCTTCGCTACCGCTGGACGGGTACGAAGTGCGGCCTGCCGCACACAGCGATGGCACCGTCTATGTGGCTTATAAGAGTTGGACTTCCTGGACCAAAAGCAGGGTCACTACCAATATTGTCGTGGTGCGTGACAACAATTGGGGAGCGAATGGGTTTGTCGATCTGACCGACCCATCTGACAGCAAGCCAGGACGCCTGGTCGCCACTGGATGTTCATATCAACGACCCTCAGTATCTGGGCGAACAGCGCCTCGACAACGACCTTTCCATTGCCGTCGACCCCGGCAACAGCGCCACGGTCTATATAGTTTGGGGAGACAATGCCGGGCCGCAGTACACGCTGCGCGTGCGTCGATCACTCGACAGTGGAATGACCTGGTCGAACGATCTATTGACTGTCGCCAATGCCAACCTCGCAGGCCTTGCCATCAACAGCGACGGCAGGGTCGGCTTCTTTTATCAGCAGCTAGTCTCGGGTCGATGGGAGAGCCACTTCCGCCGCACTTTGGACACTACGGGACAAAACTGGGATGACATCATCCTGGCTCGCACTCAAACCGCCGGGGAGGTTGCCGACTATTCTCGTGTAATCGCGGTCGGCAAGGATTTCTACGGCGTTTTTCCGGCCTGGAATACGCCCGATCCCGCCAACTTTCCAGCCACGCCGCCCACGCCGGCGAACCCCAATGGGGCCAGGTTTCTGCGAAACACCACTAAAGCGGCGCCTTGGCAGTTGTTGGGCTCGAATGGCTTACCCGTCGCGGAGTCGGTTGACGCGTTCTTCTACATGGTGCAGGACGAAAGCACGCCTCTTCCGCCAACTGGTTTAACTGTCACAGTTGAATGACCGTAGTTGTCCAGGATCGCACAATCGTTTGTCCGTCGAAAGTTGAAACTTACAAAACCGAGCTACGACGATATTGTTCATTCGTTTTCGGGCCAGTCCTTGACAGTCGCTTACCCCTCGTGCAAGATGTGCCGATCACAGTACGGCACTCTTCAGGAACAACCAACACCCGGCCAGCTAGAGAAATGTAGAGGTCTGACAAGGAACAAGGTCGCGCAAGTCGGCCCTTCTGAAGCGAAGATTGGAACGGAGGAGCACCATGGCTAAACATCGGCCACCCCAAGATCCGGCGAAAGAAATCAGAGAGCTGAAGAAAAAATTAGCCAAGCAAAAACGCGAAATGGAGGAAGCAAAGAAAAAATTGCTTCTTTGTTTAAAAGAGTGCACTGAAAAAACTTGAGCATCCGCCCTGGCATTATGGACCCGCATTGCAAGTGACGCATTTACTTCGTTGAGGAAATGCTATTGGGAAAGAAGCGTCGTGGCATTCTGGTGAAGCGGTCGGACTGTCTGGTTTTCTTCTTTCAGGACAGTACGCTCCATTGCAAGAACTACCTCACCGGCAAAGAATTTGCGGCCTCGCCGCTTCTGGTTCCGATTCTGGACAAGCTTGGATCGCTGGCGCAATTTTCGGGGGATTGAGCGATTGCTTCCCGAGTATTCTCCGGCGTCCATTCGCCAGAGCTTGCGCCAACTGATCGCAAGTACAGCCGTGCTGGTCAAAGGGAATGCGCAATCAAAGCGAGAATCTGCACTTTCAGGTTGGCAGACCTGGGATGTGGAGGCTCGCTTTTTCCACCTTGCCACGAAGAATCTTCACGCTGCCCCAATCACTATCGATGAGGCTCAATTTAACCGCGCGCTTAAGCCGAAGTCAGCCTCCCCCCTCTCCGGTTAAGCGTTATCCGGCCCGACCACGGGTCCGCCTCCCGGATCCCAGTAGCCACCTTCGTGGCCAGTTGCCGGAAGTTCTGCTCAGCCGACGCACTCATCGCTATTTCGGAACGGACCGGGTTTCGCTTGAGCAACTCTCGATCCTGCTTCGATTGACATGGGGATTTACAAGTCAAATCCACTGGCCTGGCCTGGGTACGCTGCCGGTAAAGACCAGTCCGTCGGGAGGCGCTCGTCATTCGTTGGAGGCCTATCTCTGGTGCTCGAAAGTGAACGGTCTACCAGAAGGCATCTATCATTACCGGCCCGGACCGGCACGAGCTGGAACTTTTGAAGGCAGGAAAGATAACAGGACCAGCTGGCGCGTCTTTGCGGACATCAAGCGTGGGTTCGCGGTTGTTCGGCGCTCTTTGTTATGACCGCAGTGCTGGCTCGGGTCACTTGGCGTTATCGATTTTCGCGTGCCTATCGGGTCATTCTGCTCGAGGCTGGTCATTTCGGCCAGACCTTCTGCCTGGTGGCAACATGGCTTGGACTGGCTCCCTTTTGCACTGCAGCTTTCGACGATGAAAAAATCGAAGCTGATCTTGATCTGAGATGCCGATGAAGCAGTGCTTTACGCGGTAGGAATCGGCACACGAGCCCAGATGTGAAATCCATTCTCGTCAGCTAGCGATAATGCCTACGGCGTTGGCCACTGAAGGGCGTAGACCTCTTGACTTCCGATATCCCGGGTCGCGAGTAAAGAGTCATCCGGTCCGAGTCCAAACCAAGGCCCGAAAGGACCCCAGGCGCGCCGCAAGATCTCAAGGCCGACCACCTTTTCCGGTAACGTGTCGTGGACACCAATCCGGTCAATGGAGGGTTGACTTCCGAAGGTATCGAAGTAGAGATATTTGCTGTCGCTTGACCAGCACAGGTAACCGACTGCCACATCGGCGAGTCTATTCCACTTCCTTGTTTGTGTATCAAATAACAGTAATTTCTGGGAATCCATGGAGGTGGCAGCGATATATCGTCCATCAGGGGACCATCGCGGTGAAATCTTCCCCTCAGAGTCCGGCAGAGCTGAGACGTTATGGGTCTTTACATTGAGTACAAAGAGGCTCGGAATCGCGCCGGAATTTTTCTGCGGATCGGACCCCGTAAAGACGATGGAATTCCCGTCGGGTGACCAACCTGGATCGACCTGCCGCAGGTCATTGGGAAGTATTTCCTGGACACTCCCGCCAGCCGCAGCAATGGTGTAAATCTTTTTCGATTTGCCGTCCTTGGAGCCATCAAAAACTATGTAATTTCCATCCGGAGACCATCGCGGCTGGTGCACCGCGAAAGACTGAAAAGTCAGCTGTTGTTTGTGGCTTCCATCCAGCCGGCTGCGCCAAAGTGTGCCATCCGGATAACTGACATAAGCCACCCACTGTTCGTCTGGCGAGAAGCCGAGGCGATCGGCGGAAATCCCTGAGAGGTAAGGCAGAAATTGGCGAGCCTTCGTGTCATAGCGCACCACTTCGCCCCGCCGTTGTTCCCCAAGCACAAACAACTTCTCGCTGTTGGCACTAAAAACTGGAGTGGTAAAGTTCATGGGCCCGGCGGTGAGCTGATTCGGTCCGCGATGCAACCGGGGAAAGCTGCTTTTTTCCGTAAGCACCCAAATGTTGCTGAGTCCATTGCGGGATGACTGAAACGCAAAGTACTTCCCATCCTGACTCCAGTTTCCACAACATTCGGCCGCCGGCTCATTCCAGCCCGGCAGCAGTGGATGCAAGTTTCTGCCATCGGCCGAAACCTCCCAAAGTGACATTGATTCGGTTCGGGGATCGCTTATCGAGAAACGCAGCACCTGGCCATCAGGCGCCGACCGCAACCAAAAAGGAATGCCGGCCGCAGTGACCAGTTTGCGGGCATTAGTGCCATCAGCTTTTACCCAGTACAAATCGGAGCCATTCGCATAAACGATATCGCCGTGCGGTGTCCAAGCTGCGTCATGAGCCAGGATTTCGCCGACCCGCCGCGGTGTTCCGCCCAGCGTGGGCATCGTCCAAAGTGCGGTCTCCAACTCGGAACCATTAAACCCGAGGACCAACAGACTAGCGTGATCAGGTGAGATGTCTGCCATGCGGGGAAACCGAAAGGGCGTTTCAACCAGGGTGGTTTCACTACCTGCGGTTGAGACGTGGGCGAATCGTAGATCGCCTTTTCCCATCTCCGTAAAATAAAGACGAGCACCATCGGTGACTACCGGATAAAACGAATCGGGAAATTCTTTTTGCTGACCGTCGCTGGTGACAGGATAAGAGACAGTGGGCACCGGGATTGAGGAAGGCAACATCAGAACCACGAGCAACAAGAGCGCCAACAGGCCTACTGCCACAGCCGGCAGAGCTGCCTTCTTATATAGTTTTGGGCGTCCCTGAGGAGCGGGACCTCGAACAATCGAGGTTCCTGACGAGATTCCCGAGTCGAAGTCACGCTTTACACGCTGCAAGTCGGATCTCAGATCGCGAGCTGTCTGATAGCGTAATGCCCGATCCTTTTCCATGGCGCGGTTAATGACTTGGTCTAGTTGTGGGGGCACAGATCGATTCATTTTCGTGGCTGACACTGGCGTGAAATTCAGGACTGCATCCAGAATGATGCCGTCGCTGCGCCCCGTAAACGCCCGGGTTCCGGTGGCCATCTCGTAAAGGACCAACCCGAAGGAAAATAAATCACTCCTCGCGTCGGTGCCTTCCCGTCGCACCTGCTCGGGCGACATGTAGGGAACAGTGCCGAGAATTGCATCAGTCCGGCTCAGTGGTTGTTCACGGCTAACGGTTGGAGCCGAGGTCGAAACTTCCTCGTCGAAAAAACTCCACCAGCTTGGCCAGACCAAAATCCATAATCTTGGCTTGGCCTCTTTTGGTTACGGCAATGTTCGCAGGTTTGATATCGCGATGAATGATGCCTTGAGAATGGGCGGCATCAAGAGCGTCGGCCACCTGAATACCTATATCGACGATCTCTTTTACGGGTACGGGTCCAGAGCTTACGCGCTCGGCCAAGTTCTGGCCAACAATCAGTTCCATGACAAGAAATTGGACGCTCCCGTCCTGCTCCAGTCCGTAGATTGTCGCTATGTTGGCATGATTCAGGGCGGCTAATATACGCGCTTCACGCTGAAAACGAGACAGCCGTTCGGCGCTGTTTACGAAAGCCGTTGGCAGGACTTTGATAGCGACATCGCGCCCCAATTTACTGTCGGATGCCCGGTACACCTCTCCCATGCCACCCGCGCCTATGGGCGCGCGGATCTCGTAGGCACCCAACTTGGCGCCGCTCTTGAGCGATCCACCCGCGAAAGGTCTGTCATGCTTCATATAGATTCGACCCAATCCGTGCGGATATTCCCGGAAGAATATCAGGACTTGGCCGGGCGAGAGAAGATCGAGGGTTAAACCATCGATAGTACTCCAATATTGTTGGATCCCCGTTTCACTTGAACCAGTGCGCGTGCGTTTCGTTGTGAAAACGCCCTAGCATCCATGAATTTCAACGAACGATTCGTTTGCGTCCAGAAAGTCAGCAACTCTTCCCTGCCCTGACTTGATCGTCCCGGCGGAGTAAATCGTTCAGCTACGCGTCTAACTAACAGACGCCAGATGTATAGCCATCAAGTACGAGGTTAGAATTCTAATGATGAAAGCAACACTCCTGCGAATGTTCGTTTTGAGCCTAATCGCTGCTCCGGCATGGGGACAGCGCATCTCTCAACCTGATGTACCTACGAGCATAAGAGTGCCTGCAGATCAGGAAGTTGTCCTGACTGCGCATGCGACCGGCTCTCAGACCTATGTCTGTCAATCGGGAAAGGATGGCAAAGCGACATGGACCTTAAAAGCGCCTGAGGCCGTCCTGAAAGACAGTCATGGAGCGACAATTGGCCGGCACTACGCTGGGCCGACGTGGACAGACAATGACGGCAGCGAAGTTACGGGAACTGTCTCGGCCCATGTTGATTCTCCGGGTCCGCACGCTATTCCCTGGCTGCTCGTCACCATTACGCAGCGACGTGGAAACGGCGCGCTCAGCCGGGTTAGCAGTGTCCAGAGAGTTCATACCGAGGGGGGAGTGGCGCCCGTAACGGGTTGTAGTGATTCTGAACCAGGTATAGAGACGAAAGTTCCTTATGCCGCCGATTACTACTTCTACGCCCAAGTGGCTAGATGAACTACACGGGTCATCGGCAGGCATTTCACAAATATTAGACGGAGGTGCCGCGTGACAGCGCTTCTGTTGGACGTCCTTCTGTGGGAGAAGAAAACATAAATCGAAGTTAGCTCAAGCTTGCAACTTCACCTTGACCCGTAATTTCGCACTCATCTAACGGTGTGTTCGTCTCACAAAACGGAGGTTGGCTGTCTGCGGATTCAAATCATTGATTCCCGATTCTCTGTACTCCGCCAGTTGTCCATCACGCCCGGGGCAAGGGCATCTCTCATTTGCAACCGGGCGCGGCTAAGGCGAGTTTTCACATTCGCCTCGGACAGCCCCAACAGGTCGGCGGTCTCCCGGATGCTGAGTTGTTGAACGTCTCTCAGCACCAGGACTGAGCGGTATTTTGCCGGAAGCGTGGCTAGAGCAGTCGCCAGCGCCTGACGAAGTTCCTGATTTTCAAGCGCCTCGGAGGGGATTTCGCGCCAATCGGCAAAGTCACGGGGAATGTAGTCTCCTTCGTCGTTTTGCGTGCATTCATCCAGAGAGTCGTAAAGCCGCGGCCGGTCCTTGCGAAGCTTCATCTTGGACTCGTTAATGACGATCTGCACCAGCCATGTACTGAACTTGGACTCCTGGCGGAAGCGAGGAAGGCCGCGGAAGGCTTTAAGGATGGCTTCTTGCGCCGCCTCTTCAGCGTCGGCCTCGTTCCCAAGCACTGACAGCGCTGTCACATAGATCATTCGTTCGTAAGGTTTGAGAAGATCGGCAAACGCCTCGTGATCTCCTTCAACCACCCTGTCAATCAATGATGCTTCCAGGGCCGCACGGGTGAAAGTGGCTGCCGAAATCGCGCCGTCGTGGTTGATTGGACTTGGCCCTTGTTGGTGCGTCGTTGGGAACGTGGTTGCCATGTGCGTCTCTCCTTCAAAACTCCAGCTGCGGTTGATGCGCAGTCTAGCTAATGGACACGCAGGGTCAATTCACGTTGCGTCTAATGAGTCGCTATCGAATGTCTCCGTGCATCTGTAAGAAAAAGAAATACTTATCCCTGAACATCTCCCGGTCACTTGTGGCTCCGTGCTACACTTTTGGCCCCGAATAATCAAGGTGTCTATGAGTTCTGACGTGGAACCTCGGCGCCGATATCGCTTTGGAATCTTCCAACTCGACACTCTTTCCGGGGAGCTTTATAAGCATGGGATTCGGATCAAGCTTCAGGACCAGCCCTGCCAGGTCTTAACTGTTTTGCTGCAACGGGTGGGCGAGGTGGTGACACGTGAGGAGTTGCGTCAGCGCCTTTGGGATCACGACACCTTCGTAGACTTCGACCACAGTCTCAATATCAGTATCAATAAGTTACGGGATGCACTAGGGGATTCGGCCGCGAATCCCCGGTTCATTGAGACGCTGCCACGAAAGGGCTACCGATTTTTAGCAGCCGTCAGCGTCGAAGATCTTTCCGACAATCGAACCCCATCGGCGGCCCGGGTGATCAACCCGCCGATCGCGGATGTCCCGAGCGTTTCGTCGAATGGGAAGGACACGGGGCAACATTCTTCCCCAAAGCGCTCCACACTCCGGCTTGGAATTGCAGCACTCTTACTGGCAGCGGTGGCTATCGGAAGTTGGTTCTGGTGGAAACAGGAAACAGCAACCAAAGGAGTCAAGACTGGTCGGGTCATGCTCGCGGTTCTGCCGTTTGAAGACCTCACCGGAGATAAAGGGAATGATTTCTTTGTTGCCGGTTTGCACGATGAACTGATCGCGCAACTGGGACGCCTGCAACCGGCGCGTCTCGGGGTCATCGCGCGGACATCTTCCGTGCAATACGCCGGAGCGCGCAAATCGATCGACCAGATCGGACACGAGTTGCATGTGGACTATGTGCTGGATGGCACCATTCGCAGCGTCAGTGGGAAGTTTCGTGTCACCGCTGAATTGATTCAGGTATCCGACCAAACACATCTCTGGGTGGAAACTTACGAACCGGGCATGGGTGACATTCTGATGCTGCAGGAGGATGTGGCGCGGCGGGTTTCGCAAGTCCTCTCCATGGAATTCCTGCCGGATACGATCCAGAAAATGGAACAGAACACGACTGAGAATGCGGAAGCCCACGAAGCTTACTTGCGCGGACGATTCTTGTGGTCGCAGGAGACTCATCAAAGCCTTGAGGATGCCGTCGAGGAATTCCAGAAAGCTGTGCGCCTGGATCCGAAATACGCGCTGGCATATGTAGGTCTCGCCGACACCTACAACGTGCTGGGAGGCTACGGATTTGTTCCGCCTGAAGAAGCATGGCCCAAAGGCAAAGCAGCAGCAGCGAAAGCGCTCGATCTCGCGCCAAAATCCTCAGATGCCTACGGAACCATGGCTTTTGCGGCCTTCTACTACGATTGGAACTGGAGCGAAACCGAAGAGCTGTTCCGGAAAGCACTTTCGATCAATCCCAACAACCAGGTTGCTCACGAGTTTTATGCTTCCTATTTGCACGCGATGGGGCGACTGGATGAGGCCGACAAACAGATCCGGATTGCCCAGGATCTGGATCCGCTGTCTGGGTGGGTGAGGGACGATAAAGGATGGATTCTGTTATCGCGGCATCGTCCCGAAGAAGCCGCGGATGAGTTTCAGAAGGCGATTGAGCTGAATCCCAGATTTCCGGCGGCACACTTGAGCCTGGCAGTTGCCTATCTTCGCATGAAGCAATACGACAAGGCACTCCAGGAAGTCGCTGAAGCCGAAAGACTGGGCGGAAGTCCAACGCGTGTTTTAGAAGTTCGCGGCTCCATCCAAGCTCTTTCGGGCGACATTGCCGGGGCAGAGGCCACGGCGGAGACTTTGAAAAGCGGCAAGATCGCAGGACGCATGTCTCCTTATAGTGTGGCGCTGATTTACACAGGCTTGGGACGAAAGAGTGAAGCTCTCGATTGGCTGGATAAGGCCTTCCAGGAAAAAGATACCTGGACTGTGTGGACCAAAGTTTTGGTGGAGTGGGACACTTTGAGAGATGAACCCAGGTTTAAGGAATTACAACGAAAATTGAATCTTTAAACGTGCCGATGGGAGTGGCCAGCCGCCGGCACGTAGTAGGGATTGTTTTGCACGCCATGCGAACACACCGCCAGGTGATGAGTTTCCAGGCCACCTTTCAGGATCAGCCTTCCGGAAAGAGTGCGAACGTCGTACATGCAGACAATGACGCAAGGAAGGCCGTGAATCAGCGCGTCAGCCTGTGCCTCAAGCTCGAGCACGTCATCTTCTCCCTCAGGCAATGGGTCTGTTCCCATCCCCAAATTCCCCAGGAATCTCACACAAGACGCGCCGGCGCGCAAAGCCGCTTGCACAACGTCAGTGATATCGGAAATGGTGCCTTTCGCATCCAACCGCCTCGGAATAACTGTCAGTTTCAGCTTGTTGATTAATTCCTGCGGGTCGTAACCATCGGCGCGAAGAGTGGCCTGAACCTTTTCGAGGGCTTCATCATGCCCGAAGATAATGCAGTGTTCGTTCTTTCCCAGCCCCGGATAAAGGAAGCGCACACCGCGGGCGAAATCATCGTCACTTTCCCAGAAGTAAATCAAATGAGAGCCGAGTTCGACACGATCGCCAGTAATTCCAACCGGGATTTCGTTGCCAACAACCGAATTCTCTTCGCTCGGTGCTAGGTGTTGCTCGAGCTTGGAATAGAGGCTGCGAGAAACCTTTTCAGGAATCTCAAAAGCCCGGCTGTCTTTCATCAAGTGTTTGATGTTTTCCGCACCGTCGAGAAGGGCTTTGCAACTGGAACAACTGGCGAAGTGGGAATCTAAACGCAGGCGGCCTTTATCGTCCAGGGTGCCGTCGAGATAGGCGGAGATTTCTCTCCATACCTCTTTGCAGACTTTCCCCGTGCTGTCCGGTTTTCTTCCCTTTTTCATGGCTCGTTCAACCCAACCAGGCCTATCTTACGCCGGACCAGATAAGGGTGGCAAAAGCCCCTGCTCAACGGTGTGATTCCAAAGGAAGCAGAAAGTTTCTTCGTGGAAGTGGTGAAAATAGATGGGTTTGGCCGTTACTTTTCCATGGTTCCAGAATCGGATGGGCAGACCAGGCTAAGGAGAATGCATGAAGGACCACGTGGTTCTTGTTACCGGGGCAAACGGCGGCCTCGGAAGGCATGTGACCGAAAGGTTGCTGGAGGCGGGAGCCATTGTTGCCGGGGTTTCCCGAAAGATACAGCAATCTGATTTTCCGGATATCAGGTTTAGCCCGTTCGCCGGAGATTTGTCCTCGGGTGCAGGCGCAAAAACATGGTGGAGAGCGTGTTGTCGCGACTCGGCAGATTGGATGCGGTAGTTCACACGGTCGGTGGCTTTGCCGGTGGAAAGCCGATCGCAGAGACTGACGACACAACCCTCGAGCGCATGTTGGATTTGAACTTTAAGAACGCATTTTTCCTGATGCGCGCCGCGATTCCACGAGCTGCGCAAGAGTGGCAAGGGCCGCTTCATTGCCATTGCAAGCCGGGCCGCAGTAGAGCCCGGGCCAGGAGTGGGTGCTTACGGAGCTTCGAAAGCTGCATTGGTGTCGCTGGTGAAAACGGCAGCCGCTGAAAATAACGATGCCGGTATGACTGCGAATGCAATCCTGCCCGGCACGATGGACACCCCCGGCAACCGGGAGTCGGATCCGAAGGCGGATTTCTCCAAGTGGGTGCAACCAACCAACGTGGCAAGCCTGGTGCTGTGGTTGTTAAGTGATTCCGGAAAGGATACGAATGGCGCGGTGATTCCGATCTATGGCAACTTTTGAAATATTCGTCGAAGGTCTGCGTGTCCTTCTTCATGGCATATGCCGCGATTGGATTCCTGTTTGCTTCAATCTTTGTTTTTCGTGGAGTCCAACAAGTGGATTCGGAAGCTCATAGGATCTGGCATTGGATTTCGCTTGCTGATTCTGCCGGGAGTCGCTGCCTTCTGGCCCGATGTTTCTCCGCCGCTGGATTCATGGCATCGAACCTCCGATCTGAGAGGAATTCGCACCGATGATTCAGCCACTCAGGGCCGTGCACAGGCAGGTATTCACAGTGCTCGCGATCGCTCTGCCTGCGTGTGTTCTGGGCCGGGCTTCGGGCGCGTGAAGTACCGCTTCCTCAGAGTCTTGTGACGGTTGCGATTCCACCACATATGTATTTACTGAGACAGTCAGACCGGTTGTGGGGTAAGCACATCATCCAATCCAGGTTCTATGGAGACTCGACAAATGGAAAAGAGATCGACGTTTTCTTCTTGCCGCCACAAGAGGTGAATGACCCGGATTTACTGCTGTACTGGACTGACGATCTTCGACCGACGGCGGACATCTCGCGATGGACGTTGCTCGGTACATTTACAGCGGAGCGCGCTCTTTTCACTCCCTCTCGATGCCGGGCGTGGCGGCCATTTGGCGCTCTACAGCCTGGCTCATCAGGAATTTATCGATTCCGCGCTGGTGGAGAAACTGCCATGAGTGTGCAATATGGCGCAATCAGTTGGAACCGGCAGAAAAAACTGTATGACTATATGCTTACTATCATGCGTGGGTTTGTATTTAGCAGTTTTTCTGGGGGTGGGGTTTTGGCGAAATCCATATGCCACGGCCGAAACCTTGTTGATACGCGCTCTCGGAACCGCGGCTCTGCTCCTTCTCCATGTCGTGCTGTGCATCGGTCCCTTGGCACGCCTGGATCGCCGTTTCTTGCCGCTCCTCTACAACCGCCGCCATCTGGGCGTCGCCACTTTTCTGCTTGGACTGGCGCATGGCGTATTTGCTCTGGTGCAGTTCCATGCTTTGGGCAATGTAAATCCGTTGATTAGTCTCTTCGTGAGTAATCCGCGCTACAACAGTATTGGCCAATTTCCCTTTCAGGTGCTCGGATTCCTGGCGCTGGTCATTCTGTTCCTGATGGCCGCGACCAGTCATGACTTCTGGTTGCGGAACCTGACCGCTCCGGTATGGAAACGCCTGCACATGATGGTGTATGTCGCTTACGGATTTCTGATCGCACACGTTGTCCTCGGGGCTTTACAGTCGGAGACAAGCCCAATCCTGGTCGCGGCATTGGGTGTCGGTATGGCCACGGTATTGACCGTCCATGTCGTAGCCGGCTGGAAGGAACGAAGAATCGACGCAGGCAAGACCAGAGAAATGAGCGGCAACATCGATGGTTTTGTCGAAGTATGCAAAGCAGAATCGATCCCCGAGAAGTGTGCCAAGGTCGTTTCGCTTTCTGGCGAGCGTATCGCTGTCTTCAAATACGACGGTAAAGTGTCGGCGGTCTCGAACGTTTGTCAGCATCAGAATGGACCGCTCGGGGAAGGACGCATTCTCGATGGCTGTATCACTTGTCCATGGCACGGTTACCAGTACGGTCCCGAGAGCGGGGCGGCCCCGGCGCCGTTCAAGGAGAAGATTCCAACGTTTCAAGTGAGAGTTGTAGACGGCGCGGTATTCGTACATCCAAGACCCAACGCTCCGGGAACTTACGTAGAACCCGCGAGGGTTGAAGTTCCGGAAGGAGTGCGCCAATGAACGACTTTTATATCGGGTATCTTCCCCAGGCCCCTACTGCAACCGCACGATTTATCAGAAGGGTGGTAGCCGGTCTGGCTGCTTTTGCTTTGATCGCCGCAATGATGTTGGTCTTGTCGCAGATGCAGTTCGCTCGCTCGATCTTTGAATTCGGAGTCTCGCGCAACTTCGAAGGCGTGGTTGCGATTAGCCCGTATCCGATGTTGCTGGTTCCGCGACCCGGAAGCCATGAGGTCTCGCAATATTTGTTGGTCGCCCCCGGTAAGCATGGCGCGGACACTTTCGTTGCGGCTTTCGCAGGTAAGCATGTCCGTTTACAGGGTCAACTCATTTACCGCGACGGGCAGACCATGGTCGAGATTGAGCCCGAAACCATTACGGCGATGGATTCCCCGCAGAATTCAGAACCAGCAGCGATCGACCTCGGGACCACAACCTTGACCGGCGAAATTGCGGACAGCAAGTGCTATCTCGGTGTGATGAACCCAGGACGCGGGAAAGTGCATCGGGATTGCGCGGCGCGTTGCTTGAGCGGCGGCATTCCGCCGGCGTTGGTGACATCCACGGGAGAAATTGTCCTCCTGGTGAATCGCGACGGCAAGCCATTCGCAAAGGATGCTTTGCGGGAATTCGTCGACGAACTGGTAGTGGTTCGCGGAGACCTGGTCCGGCGGGGGGATATAAAGATAATGCATGCGGAAAACATCCGGCACGGTGGTTCGTAAGCCAGGGATTAAGGGTTTGGCACGAATCGGCTACGGATTCTGGGATGCAGCGATTGCATGTCCAACAACGTTAGAAAATCGATGGTTTTGAATTCCCGATCGATAGCAGGAGGCCCGCAGGTCCTTGCGCCGATGGCAAGGTACGTACGTAAAAGCTTGGGTATTTCGACGTTCGATTGAGCCGCTTTTTCAGAAAACGGGATCTGGAATGGCGGCTTGGGCGCTGTCCTCAGCCCTTCTTCGACCAGATAATCGCTGCAAATACTTATAAACAGCCATGCCGTAATGACCATCCTGCGACGTCAGTGACGAACACCCAATCAGAGTAGCGGCCTCCACGTGCCACGGCGTAGGCGGCAATCCCTCGCCAGAGTAGATACAAGACATCCGTGGAACGATGGTCGCGATGAATACAGGCTCGGCCCAGCTCAACAATCTGGTTTCGCAATGGTTCGTAGGGTGCAAAGTTGAATTCGCGCGCGCTGTAGTACCCGGAATTTGCCGCAGCTGTGGGTCCAGTTTGCAGACGGTAGGTGCCGACAATCTGTTTGGTCGGCGCGTGCTCGACGATCAGGTGATCGCAGATAGCATCGAATTCATCGGTGTCGAGCCCTGTGAGGTACGCGGGTTCCAAACCCTCCTGCAATTCAAGGTTGAAGACTATGAAACGCAGACGGAAAGCTGCCTCGCTGCTCCCGCTTCGTTGGCTGCCAGGCGTAGATCGATAGGCCCCTTGTGCAATTGCTGGTGCTGGGCCAAGGCCTGGACGTGAATGTTCAACAACAATATCAGTGCGTTAAGGCGCGTCCATGGGCTGTATGTTTCCACTTGGACGTCTGATTCGGCCGAGAGCAGAAAGTGACACAATCAGTCCCGTGAACCGAATGCCAGCGTGTAACTTTTCTCTCCTGTTAGTTCATCTAGATTGCCAAACGAGAAGTGCGCACGGGGATCGAAGAGTGCTATCGCAAGTGGCCTACAGTCTTTATCAGTGTCGGGTTTGGGGATCATCTCGCTCTCCCGCCAGCGTTTGGTACGATTATGGCCCCACCCGACGGACGCCGGGGACGCAGAATATTCTTGTAACACTATGAATGACGCATACTCGATTCGCGTGGCCAAAACCGAACTACGCGAAGGCTACAATGCAGGCAATGTGGATCGCATTCTCTCGGTATTCAGCGACGGACTGGGAGATCTATCCACCGGTTGTGCATCGTTTTGGGGCGCGGAGGCCAAGGCAGTCTTGCGTCATCGGCTCAAGCGAATGTTTGCCCTCGATCGCGCGAAATTGGCCGTCACCATAATTTCGATTCGGATCGCTGGCGATTGGGCATTCGACTGGGGATGGCATAGTCTGACGCTCACTCCTCGCAAGGGTGGTCGGCCAAAGAAAGTGCGCACTCGCTATTTGGAAATCTGGGTGAAAGAGGCGGACGGCAAGTGGCGCATCGCGATCTTTCTGGACAATATCGATCTGCCGCCGCAAATGCCTCCCCGTGAGGTATTAGACAGCGATGAGGCCCAAACGCCATCGTTCAAAATCGCGGCCAATTCGCGTTCGGAAATGACAAACTGAATGTCCGGTGCAATGGTCCAACCCGAGTCGGAAGCCAGCCTAATTGCACGGGTGCGCGCGGGCGAGTCGGAAGCCTTTTATGACTTGGTGCGTCCACACGAACGCGGCATTTACATGGCGGCGCTGTCGATTGTTCGTAACGAAGCCGATGCCGAAGAAGTAGTACAGGAAGCGATCCTCAAGGCCTTTAAAGCGATCGGCCGGTTTCGCAAAGAATCAAAGTTCAGCACTTGGATCGTCCAGATTGTGATGAACGAAGCAAGGCTCAAGCTGCGCCGAGCTCGTCGCCACCTTTATGAATCGCTGGATGCCCCGGCGGTGGGAGATGAAGAAGGCGATTACATTCCATGCGATTTTGCCGACTGGCGAGAAATACCCTCCGAAGCTCTCGAAAACGCGCGGCTTCGCACTGCCCTACGAAAAGCATTCGCATCGATTGGGCCGAAATATCAACAGGTGATTGTTTTGCGCGATGTCGAGCAGTTAAGCATCACGGAAACGGCCCAGGCCCTGGGCGTCACGGAGGCTACGGTTAAGACGCGCCTCATGCGGGCGCGGATGATGATGCGCGACGCGCTTGCCCCCGGGTTCGATGGTGCATGGAACAAAGGTGAGCCATACCACAAAGTGAGGCCCTTTTAGCGTAACGAAATATGTGGCGAGTCATCTAAGGAATGGGGATTGGTGAAAGCATTGGCCCACAAATCTGTCGAAATCGATTGTGAAGAAGTTTGGCGGAATATCTCTAACTATCTGGACAAAGAAGTGGATCCGCAACTTCGCTTCAACCTGGAAGCGCACTTTAAGGATTGTGCGCATTGCAGTGCCATTCTTGACGGGACCCGCAACGTTCTAAAGCTGGTCGGAGATGGCAGGACTTTTGAACTACCCGCCAAAACCAGTAAACGGCTGTATGCCAAGCTGGATGAGCATCTGGGCCGCAACCATCCCGAATCGAAGGGGCGTTAACTATTCTCGTCCCGCCAATTCTAAACGGTCGTAGCTGGTAAACGCGTCTGCAGGGTTACAGCACGGAGGACCGTCAATGTATCGAAACGTGACAATGTTAGCGTCGAACGCTATCTCACTGTAGCTGACCGTACCGGCATCGAGACGATGCGCGCAAACGCTGAAAGGACCTGCGGCAAGGCCGTGCGAGGAGTGCAGCGTGCGCAACCAGGGCAGAGATCCAGCATTCGGCTCCTGCCATGCGACTTTGCATTCTTCTCGGCGAATGCGCTCTGCCACTTCGTCGGAAGCTCCTGAAGAGAACCAGTGTTGCGGCTTCCATGGAAAAGACAATAGGGCGAGAGACATTCCATCCCAACGCCATTCACGAATTTGCTGATGATTCTGAAATACCCCTACGAGTCGAAATGGGAGAAAGCCATCGAGAGTCTGCTGTGCCAGGTCTCGAGTGATTTCTTCGAGAGCAGATTTCCCGATGAGTTGTGGGATCAGCGTACCGCGCGAACGCTGTTTGTCGAGGGTTTCCGAGGCGGCGAGGTTCCAGTTTAGTAGCGCAAGCGTGACTCCATGCTGATTGCAGGCAATCCAAGTCCCACCACCCTCTTCGAACGGATAGATTGCCGAGAGATTAGCCGACCGAAAGGTTGATGGAGGTGAAGCCTCGCTTCGTGTCAGCCGTTCATCACGGTTCATCGCCGCGTAGTAGCCATCTTTGGTAGGAACAAAGCTAAGAGTACACATAGTCACTACATTCAATCAGCCAACGGATAAAACGACGCCTGCGTACGAAACTCCTGCCAGTCGCGCAAAAAGCTCCAAAGCGATGCTGATTTGAAACCACGTTCACGGTTCCGTGCGCCGATGGAATAAACCAGTTCCCACTGCCGGTAGAGTGTTTTGTAAGCAGACAATAGTGAATTGCGCTCGTCATAAATATCAGTTGCTTCAGAGGCGGCGCCATTCAGTTCGACGATCTGAAACCCTTCGCCCTGCCGCAAATCATCCGGATTCTCATAGCGTACGTCAAAGCGCCCAATGAAAAACTCCGGCAGCTTTTGCGCGATACGATCGAAGGTATCCCTTAATTTGTCGCTATTGAGAAATGAACCATCACCAAAGATGCAACCCTGGCAGTGATTTCCCGCCTCGACGAGCCTTACGATCTGTCCCACAGGAACAATCCGTTCCGCCGTTTTGCCAAAGCGTGCCAGATACGTTGAAGCAATGAGCGCTGCACGGTCGTTTTGCTGAATCAATTCAGCCAAAGTCCGTTTCCCGTCGCCTACTACGGAGGGGAACGTCTTGTGCGTAATGGAGAATATATGCCCGCGTTCCTCACCGGGGAAGCGGTAATAAAACACGCCGGCTTCATGAGGGCCGGATACATATTTCTGCACCACGACTGAACTGTTTACCTGGGCAAGATAGGCTCCAGCCTCTTGCCACGATCTGATCTTTTTAAAACCAGCTCCCCGCTGTGCCGTGTCAGGCTTCAAAACAAGAGGAAAAGAAATCTCATGGCGCTGGCAAAGAAATTCCAGTTCGTGCATTCGCTGGGTTACTGGTCCCGGCGGGAGCAAATAAGCATCAGCAGTAAATTCCGGCGACGTGAGCATCAGTGCACGCAGAATGTCGATCTTGGATTCCCCGACTATTCCACCGTTGCGCTGCGAAGGGTTTGCCACGGTAGGCAAAGACAACCCGCGAAAGCGGATCGCCAGCCATCCGCACATCACCGCCACCGGAGGATAGAAGAGCCAGGCGGGCCAAAACTCCCAACGCTGCCACTTCTTGAAAGTGATCGTGAAACGGGCGCGCAACGCAGAGCCCCAAACTCGCCACGCGGTCAGAAATACAAATACGCCCGCTCCGACACAGCCAGCAGTCACCAAAGCCTGGCCAGTTCCCATGGCATGTAACGGGAAGAAGTGCAGAAAAGAAAATATGGAAGCGGTCCAAATCGCTGCTGAAAATCCAGTGATAGCAGCGAAGGTGGTGACAGGCATGCGCAGCAAGCCCGCCGAAACATAGGCCGGAAAGCGTGTCCCAGGCACCAGGCGACTAAATGCCAAAGCCAGCTCACCGCGACGCTGCGTAAAGTTATTGCCGGATCTAAAGAGCCTCGCTTCAATCCACTGCGCACTTTGTGAATCAGGGGAGAGTTTCTCGCGAACCAGCCTCACTGCGCCATACACTCCGAAATCGCTGATCCAAAGCCCGAGGAATGCGCTCAGCGCGGCTGACGGCAAGTTCAAGGCCATCGACGAAGCTAGAGCAGCGGCTCCGAAAATGGCTCCGTCTTCGGAGATGAATGCGCTCAATACAATGCCTGCGATCACGATTGCGGCGCTGCCGGAATTAAGTGGCATAGTCATGGAATTTCCTAACTCGCCATCTGCTCAGCGCGATGTTTTAGCGTGGAAGGCGCGACCCCAAATTCAGGGATAACTTCAACCCCGACCGAATCGCAAAGCAGGCGGACGATTGCGTAGTGATGTACAGCGTGTCCGATGCAGAAAGCCAATTCCCGCGCGACGACCGAAGGTAGGTTCACGGGTGGGGTTCCATACCCTACGCTGTATCGCACGATGTAGGGTCGGCTCAACAGTTCCATATCGTATCGGTCGAAAACCTGGATCAATCGCTCAGTGGTTGCCCGGGCATAGTCGAGATCAGTTTCTAATCGCCGGTTACGCTCGCGATTGTCATAGTCAATTTCGCCCGTAGCCACCCCGGACTCAAGGCAAAGAAAATGGTCGAGCACGTGACGATAATGCTGGCCAATGGAAGCGTTGTAGGGCTCCGGAGCCAGGGCCGCGAAACTTTCTCTATTCAATTCCAACAACAGGACCAACCCCTGCCGCAGGACATCCTCAGTTGCTCGCGCGAGAGAGACCATGATCAGCCAATTCTTTCCCCGATAAACGGAATACTGGTTCGTACGATGAAGAGGTTGATCGCAGTAATGATGAGGACCGCCCAGGCAAGAGCAAAGAGCAATCCATGGTCACCCTGCACTTCAATCCCCAGAACAGTCAGGTGAAAAAGGATTGCCCCCGCGACCGTTCCCATCGCAAGCACGGATCCCAACCAACTGAAGGCCGGCCAAAGAATAAGAACGGAAGCCACCAATTCCACAACCCCGGAGCCGATACGTCCCCACGGTTCGAAGAAGTTAAGCCCGATTCCCGAACCGACTTTGCTGAAGATGTAGACCGACTCTGGCGCTCCGGTGAATTTAAAAAACAACGTCTGCAACAAAATTACAGCCGCTATTCCGCGGACCAACCAGACGAAGAAGGTAAACATGCTGGAATGTCCCGGTTTTGTGTTTACCATGGTTGCACTTTCCATAGGGCGTCCTACTTTCCGTCCTTCTCGACGATGGTCGGCCAATTGGAGTCGGCTTTCTTGAGTCTGCCTTGCGGATCTTTATTAAAGAGTTCGCGGATGTCCGGGTCGTATTGCAAAAGCAAACGGCCGTTGAGAACCTCGAATGCTTCAGGCTCAATCTTGGCGGTGTGTCCTTCTGACGCAGCGTAAGCACAGAATCCCCCGAACTGCGGTTCATACTTGGAAGGATTGGCATCGAATGCGCTCTTGTTGGCGGCAGAAGCAAATTGATAACGGACACCGTTGTAGGTGCTCACGAACTGCGCATCACCCTTTACCGGGCGATTCTCCGTGAAGTATGCAACCGGATCGTAGCCCTTGAGACCAAGGCCAGTCTTGTCGACATTGACCAGCGTCTTGTTGCCTGCCAAGGCGAAACTCGAGCAAAGCGCGAGCAGTGCAACTAACAACAGCCTTTTCATTGAAAAACTCCAGATGGATATTGGTTCTTACAGGGGATGGGACTGGAGTGCGCGCAAAAAGTTTCATCCTGGTCTGATTTATGAGGATGTCACTTTTTGGGTGCTACGGCATCTTACCGAGATGCTGCTAGATTAGAATCGGGGATGGTTGTGGAACGTCTTTCTGAACGATTTCCTCGCACAAGACTTGCATGATCTGGCCCACGCTCCAAGCCTGAGCAAAACATCCGCGCTCAAGCTGAGGCACGCTGCCGTCGTAAATTTCAGAAATTTGCCCGAGGCAACCGTCGTTGAAATGCTCTTCCAGTGGTTTTAACAATCCTCGAGCGTGTTGGCGCGTTTCTTCGGTGCTGCCGTGGACCTTCAAATAGGCCGAAATGAAGGGCCCAATGAGCCAGGGCCAAACCGTCCCCTGATGGTAGGAGGAATCACGATGATATGGACCTCCCTCGTAGCGGCCTTTGTAGTTTGGGTCTTGCTCATTCAAGGTACGGAGTCCGTAAGGAGTGAGAAGTTCGCGTTCGACAACTCCTAGGACCTTCGCCGCCCTCTCGCGAGGCAACATGGAGTATGGCAGACTGACGGCGAAGATTTGGTTCGGACGAATCGAACCATCAGGATTGCCGCCATTCACGACGTCGTACAAGCAACTCTTCTCTTCATTCCAGAACATCCGGTTGAAAGTCCATTGCACCAGCGCTGAACTGGTGCGGAAGCGCTTCACGGCATCGTTGTCTCCAAAGCGGGTCGCCAGGTCTTCCATTACCTTGAGCGCGTTGTACCAGAGGGCTTGAATCTCCACCGGCTTGCCAGATCGGGGCGTAACAACCCAATCGCCGATACGAGCGTCCATCCAGGTCAACTGCATGCCTTGCTTCCCGGCGTTCAAGAGTCCGTTTTCGAGCATACGGATGCCGTAACGCGTGCCCCGAACGTGCCAATCAATAATGTCCTTGAGAACGCCGTACAACTCCTCACGGACAAACTTTTCGTCGCCAGTGTGGTCGAGGTAAGCACGCACGGCCTCAAAGAACCAAAGCGTGGCATCCACGGTGTTGAACTCCGGGGCCTCGTTCCCATCGGGAAAACGATTGGGTAGCATGCCCTGGTCGACGTGCTTTGCAAATTCGTGGAGAATTCCTCTGGCGATCTCGGCTCGGCCGGTGGGGAGAGTAAGTCCGGAGAGCGCAATCATAGTGTCACGTCCCCAATCCGTGAACCAGGGATAGCCCGCCATCACAGTGTAGCCATCCTCTCGCTTGGCGATAAACTGATCAGCCGCCAGGGCTAGCTGTCGTGCAAGTGGATCATCAATTGGGACCGATGATGCAATCTGTTCTCGACGCGCTATCTCTGCTTTGCGAAAACCCCCGGCGTTATCCGCTTTCTGCGGCTCGGTGGAAGCGATCACCGTTGCCTTCTGGCTCTTGCCGATCTCGAAGGATAAAATGGCGGGATTGAAGAGATCTTCAGTCGTGTCCAGCCCTCGCTCTGCTTCAACTGCGTAGAAGAAATTGCGGTACCAATCGTTGTGAGCCTCGACCTTGGAAGCATTGTGAGCCAAATAAAGCCGCGGCACGCCATCGTAGGGCTGGATGCTGACCATTCCCGGCTCCTGCTGTAATGTTCGATCGAGCACTCCGTTCTCGTGAGTCAAGCTGTGGTAATCGCGGAATGCGATCAGCGGGCGGACTTCCAGCTGCATCGTCTGTTTTCGAGGCGTGCTAACCACGCGGTATTCGATCACCACCGTGTTGCTGTTCTGGAGCATGAATACTGACTTCTCAATCTGCACGCCCTCAACTTCGAAAGTGAAAATTGGAAAGGGATCGAGGCGGAAGCTGGCCAGAAGTTCGAAGCCGCGAGGATGGACCGCGCCCTGGTATTGATTGGTGCTGAGATCAAAACGGCGATTGCCGATGATCAAAGTTTCTTCCAACTTAGACAGGAGAACCATCCGCCCGACTGGGGGTTTCGTGGCTGCGGTCAGAAGGCCGTGGTATCGGCGGGTGTTGGCGCCGGTGATTGAGGCGCTCGAAAAGCCGCCGATGCCATTGGTCTCCAGCCACTCCCGGTGTAGTGCAGCCGCCAGATTTCTACAGATGTCCTTGTTCACTTCGATCATGACAGCACCTTCCCAGAAACCACCGTGAGTTGGTCAGTTTCGCAAATGAGATACTCATCCGCCCGAAAAGTGACGAATCTTAAAACTCCGCCACTTGGCAGAACACCTTGATGGCTCCGTTGGGATTGGTCAGTTTCTTGAATAGCTCCTGATAGTTGTCCAAACCATTGACGGGATCGGTCAACAATTTGTTCAGCCAGCCTGGATATTCCAGCTCTGCCTGGGACATATCACGCACTCCCAGTTCGAAGTATTCACGATTCGCGTTGACGCTGCCCACCATGACCTTGTTGCCAAGCACGAAGTCCAGATTGATTTTATCCGCAGGGACTTCGATCTTCTTGTCGCCGCCGGTAACACTGGTCAGAACGAGAACACCGTTCTTGCCCAGAGCCTGCATGGCATCGAACGCCACGCTTGAGTTGCCAGTGCCTTCGAGGATGAGGTCGAACGGCCCGTACTTCAGGGCACCTTCGCCGATTGGTGTCTCTGTCGTCGAGACGTATCGCGCTCCGAGTTCTTCGATGAGGCTCGCGTTCAAATAAGGCTTTGCGGTGCGCGAAAAAACAGTGACATCCAATCCTCGCAGTCGCAGCACCATTGTCGCCAGCAATCCGATGGTTCCGGCGCCCATTACCGCAGCCTTGCGCGGCTTCCAAACCTTCAGACGCCGCTGAATCTCGTAAGCCTGGTAGATGCCTTTCTCCACCACTGTGGTCGGTTCGAGCAGCACACCGACGTGTTTAAGTCCCTGTGGCACCTTCACTACAAACTCAGCGTCATCGACGTAGTATTCGGTCAAGTACCCGTGGCGCAGATTGATGCCGCGCTCATAGTAGGTGCTGTCGGTAGTCATATCGTTGGTGCCGATGACGTCATAAATACTTTGCCCTGGGCGCCGGACGGTTGCGACAACATAGTCGCCCGGCTTGAGCTCGGTGACATTGGGCCCGACCGCTTCAACCTGACCAAAGCCCTCGTGGCCGATGATGAGGTAGTCGAATCCTGGCGGCGCCGCGCCATATTCGGCGGCGTTAATTTCTTTGTCGGTGCCGTCAACGCCTACGCGCAGAACCCTTACCAACACTCCACGGCCGGCTGGCACTTGATCCAGCGAGGGTTTGGGTGTGTCTGCCAAATGCACGCTGTCCGGTTTACCTGGGAATACACCAATTGCTTTCATTTCCATTTCTCCTTATCAATTCAGTCTGCGGCGACCGAGGCAAGCGCCGGTTCCGTCTTCTTCCGCTGGCGCGATTGTTCGCGAGTCTCGCCACTCTGCTGATGAGCTTGGTGACCACGCCGGTCCATCCGGTCTGATGGCTGGCGCCGACGCCGGCCCCGGAGTCGCCGTGGAAGTATTCGTGAAAGAGCACCAGGTCACGCCAGTGGGGGTCGGTCTGGAACTTTTCGAGATTCCCGAACACCGGTCGGCGGCCCTTGTGATCCTGGAGGAATATGTTGGTCATGCGGCGAGATAGTTCCCCCGCGACTTCCCACAAGGTCATCATCTTTCCAGATCCGGTGGGAAACTCGACTTTGAATTCGTCGCCGAAGTAGTGGTGGAACTTCTGCAGCGACTCGATGAGCAGGTAATTCACGGGGAACCAGATGGGTCCGCGCCAGTTGGAATTGCCGCCGAACAGTCCAGTCGAAGATTCGCCTGGTTCATAGTCGACGCGGTGCTCCATCCCCTGCGCGGTAAGTTTGTAAGGATTGTCGCGATGGAACTGCGACAAGGCACGAATGCCATAGGGCGAGAGGAACTCGCGCTCGTCCAGCATGAACTTGAGAATGCTCCGCAGCTGATCAGCGTCAGCGATGGACAGCAGCCGTCGGTCGCCCATGCCTTCGGTGCGCATGCAGGCCAGGTTCGCCGTGAGGTCTGGGCGGTTTTCGATGAACCATTCCAGGCGCCTCTTGAAGTCCGGCAGCTTGTCCAGAACGTCCGGTTCCAGGTTTCCACCGCGAACAGTGGGATCAGTCCCACCATGGAGCGGATCTTCATTGGGAACTGGTTGCCATCCGGCAGCTTGAGCACGTCGTAGAAAAAACCGTCTTCTTCGTTCCACAGCCCCATGTGCTCGTCGCCGCGATGACTCATGGCGTTGCGCGATGTAGATGAAGTGCTCCCAGAACTTGCTGGCAACGTCTTCGTAGCACGGCTCTTCGGCGCCAGTTCGAGCGCGATGGCCAGCAGATTCAAGCGTGTACATCGCCATCCAGCTGGTGCCGTCGGACTGTTCGATGTAGCCACCGGTGGGCAGCGGCGCGCTGCGGTCGAAGACACCGATGTTGTCGAGGCCGAGGAATCCGCCTTGAAAGATGTTCATGCCATCCGCGTCCTTGCGGTTCACCCACCAGGTGAAGTTCAGCATCAGCTTGTGGAAGACGCGCTGCAGGAATGCGCGATCGCCTTTGCCGTTGCGCTTCTTGTCGATCTTGTAGACGCGCCACGCGGCCCAGGCGTGCACCGGCGGATTGACGTCGCCGAATGCCCACTCGTAAGCGGGAATCTGTCCGTTGGGGTGCATGTACCACTCGCGCAGCATCAGCGTGAGCTGTTCTTTGGCGAAGTCGGAATCGACGAGCGCGAGCGGGATGCAGTGGAATGCCAGGTCCCAGGCCGCATACCACGGGTATTCCCACTTGTCGGGCATGGAGATGACGTCGGCGTTGTACAGGTGCGTCCACTCGTGATTGCGGCCGTTGTGGCGCTCCGGCGGCGGGGGCGGATTGCCGGGATCGCCTTGAGCCAATCTTTGACGACGTAGTGATAGAACTGCTTGGACCACAGCATGCCGGCAAAGCCCTGGCGCATCACGTTCTGCGCATCTGGCGAGAGATCCTGCGGAATCACCGTGGCGTAGAACTCGTCGGCTTCGCGCTGTCGGAGCGCGAAGGTCGTGTCGAAGCTCGGCAAAGGCGTTCTGGCCTTTGAAATCGGAGTCGGCCAGGCGCAGGCGGACAACTGCCGTCTCGCCCGCAGCCGATCGTGAGCTTGATAGTGAGCGGCGGCCTTGGTGCCGGTATGTTCCGGATTCACCGCATCCGTGGCGCCATGCACGATGTAGTCGTTGATGCCATCCTTGACATAGGGCGTACGGTTCTCGACTCCAAACAAGCGGCGGGCGTTGGTCTCGTTTTCGGTGAAGAGCAATTCCGGAGAGCCTTCGCAGTGCAGCCAGCGATTGCCGGGCTGATCGTGATTCAGTTCGATCACCGGGTTCGGCGCCGGTCGTGCCTCGTGCAACTCGGGCCGCGCTCGTCGACTCTCCCCACGACCATGTGTTGCGGAACCAGACCGTCGGCAGCAGCCGAAGGCTGGCCGCTTCCGGGCCCGCGGTTCGCGACCGTGATCTTGATCAGAATGTCTTCGGTGTCGGCCTTGGCATATTCGACGAACACGTCGAAATAGCGGTTGTCGTTGAAGACGCCGGTGTCGAGCAGTTCGAACTCCGGCTGGTCCTTGCCGCGCCGCCGGTTTTCTTCCACCAGCTGGCCGTAGGGAAATTCCGCCTGCGGATACTTGTAGAGATACTTCATGTAGGAGTGCGTCGGCGTGGAGTCGAGATAGAAGTAGTACTCCTTCACGTCCTCGCCGTGATTGCCTTCGTTGCCGGTCAAGCCGAAGATTCGTTCTTTCAGGATGGGATCGCGCTCGTTCCACAGCGCCAGGGCGAAACAGATCGTCTGCTTGCGGTCGCTGATGCCGGCCAGTCCGTCTTCATTCCAGCGGTAGGCGCGCGAACGGGCGTGATCGTGGGAGAAATATTCCCAGGCGTTGCCATACGGGCTGTAGTCTTCGCGCACCGTGCCCCAGGCGCGCTCGCTGAGATAAGGTCCCCAGCGCTTCCAGTGCTTCTCGGCGCGCTCCGGATTCTGACAGTCGAATCTCTTCCTGTGTCATGGGAATTCTGCCGCTTTCTTCAAATCACGCTCAGCAGACAAGCGAACTCATCTGCCGTTTGTGACTCGGTTTGATGAGGACTCGACCCGGTATCGTTCAGGCGTTCGTCCTGAAGTGCTTGCATTGTCTTCCACCGTACATCTGGAGGGTTTCCGGTAGTCAAGCTCGAGTCGCACAGTCCGTTGTTTGTCAGTGCGGTTTGAATGTTGCTTCCGTTCATCATCTCCTCCTACTTCTCTTCAATTTCGACTGCGTGGCCGTCGGGATCGCGTACGACAAGAGCTTTGTTGAATCCCAGCTGTCCGGTGTGATTCGCAACCACGCCAGAAGAGACAAAATTCACGCGGCTCGCTTTGCAGTTGGCGAGCTGCGCCGTCGGCGCTTCGGGTCGATAGATCGTTTGCCGGTGAACGATGTCGTTGGCATGTTCATCCGCTGGGAAAGGCGCGTCCGTCGCGAGGCGCCAGGTATTCCAGCAATTCAATTCCCGGTCCGCTGGCGCCCCGCAACGCGGTGATGCGCAGGTGGGCGCCAAATACGTTGTTCAGATGCTCCTGCTCGGTACCGTAGTTCTCGCTCTCGCCGGCCACGTGCATGCCGAGCAGGTCGCGGTAGAACTTGATGCTGGCATCGGTGTCCCACACTACGATTGCGGTATGGTCGATACCGAGAAATAGCTTGTCCGATGGACGGTGCCACTTCTCCGCGCCTTTGTCCGGAGGAAACTGCAAGATCTCCACCGGATGCCCATCTGGATCCTTGAAGTAGAACGCCGAGATGCCCGCCGCGTTCTTGTTCCACTCCGGAAGTCGTTGTGGCCCCGAGGAAGCGTGTTCGACCTTGTTCTGGCGCAGCCACGCGTATGCCTTGTCCATGTCGCTGACGATGATCGCGATGTGCTGAAACCACCGATCGTTGCTGCGTGAATCAACCGGTATCGGACGGCCCTTTGGCGCCAGATACTCGGTGAGTTCGATGGACTCGTCGCCCAGCCGCATTCGCACCACACGCATGCGCAGTCCGAACACGCCTTCGAGGTGCTCGTAGTTCTCGCCGGCAACTTCGGTGTCTGATACCTTTTCGAAGGTGAGTACCTTGGAATAGAAATCTACTGCCGATCCATGTCGGAGACGGTGATTCCGATTGCGTCTACGCCACTTATTCAGCGGGGGAGGCTGCTGGGCGAAAGCTGGCGGAAGGCTGAGGATCGCCAGTAGCGCCAGGATCATCCCCGACTCTGAAACGCCAACGAATTAGCGAACTATGCCTCATGAGAGTATTACGTCGCAGGCGTCTCGCCTACCCTTCGGGCCGGCCGAGCCGGCGCTACTGTTTTAGGCCTGTGCTAAAGCTGGTTGCGTACAGTCTCGTTGCGAAACGCCCAGGCGTTTCATCAGGTGATCGCCGACGCGCAGTGCGTTGGCCATGATGGTGAGCGCCGGATTGACGGCAGCGCTCGACGGGAAGAAACTTCCGTCCACGACGTAAAGGTTGTCGACTTCGTGCGCTTTGCAGTTCGCGTCCAGCACCGATGTCTTTGGATCGTGTCCAAAGCGAATCGTGCCGTTCTGGTGGGCGACGCCGGCGAGGGGAATACGCTGGCCGACGTACAGATTTCGGCCGAACAGTCCTTGATGGCACTCGTGGCCGTGCATCGAGCAGTTCGTCTGCTTCATCGCCTGCTTTAAGCTTGGCCTGAAGTCTTTCGTGGCGCTTCCAGGTTGTTGGGCGTGTAGCTCAGAACGATCTTGCCGTCTCGGTCGATGGTGACACGGTTGTTCGGATCTGGCAGGTCCTCCGACGTGAGCCAGAAATCGAGCGAATGCTTGGCCATCAAGTCCAGAGTGAAATCAGGAGCGATGGCTGGCGCGCCCGCCTTGAGCGTGATGGCGTCCAGCTTGCCGACGAACGAGATGTGTCCCATGGGATACTCGAAGTCTTTCGAGCCGAAGTAGAAATCGTTGACGCCCAGCGTCTTTTGAAAAATCGTGGGGTTGGGGCATTTCGAGATCGCCATCATGACCGAGTTGGTGTGGCCCATGTAGTGGCGGCCGACGATGTCGGAGCTGTTGGCCAGTCCGCGCGGGTGCTTGTCGTTGGCGGATCGCAGCAGCAGAGCGGCGGAGTTGATCGCGCCGCAGGAGACGACAACCACGATCCGCGGAATAGGTCTCGAGTCTGCCGTTGCGTTCGACGACAACACTCTTCACCTCGCGGCCCGATGAATCCGTTTCCAGTCGCTTCACCAGTGAATTTGTCAGCAGGCGTGACATTGGGATACTTGATCGCTTCATCGATGCACACCACCTGGGCATCGGACTTCGCGCCCACCAGGCAGGGAAAGCCGTCGCAGGTGTTGCAACGGATGCAGCGGCTCTTGTGCGGGTTCTTCTCGTCAAGCATGACGCCGACTGGAACGTGGAAAGGGCTTCAGTCCCGAACGGCGAAGTCATCGGACAGTTGCTGAATGCGCGGCTCATGGCTGACGGCGGGCCAGGGATAGGGTGAGTTGCGCCGGCGGTTCGGTCGGATCTTCTCCGCGGTTTCCGTGCACTTGATAGAGATTCTCGGCCTGGGTGTAGTACGGTTCGAGATCGTCATAGCTGATCGGCCAGGCGGGCGAGATGCCGCCGTGATGGCGGAGTTCGCCGAAATCCTCTTCGCGCAGGCGAAACAGCGCCGCGCCGTAAAATTTGGTGTTGCCGCCAACGTAGTAGTTGGTGTGGGGATGCAGGTCTTTGCCATCCTTATCGAGCCAGACTCCTTGGTGTTGTAGTGCGCTTCCACGTTGACGAGCTGCGGATCCCAGTTGGCTTTTTCGCGGGGAACGTAGTCGCCCCGCTCGAGAATGAGGATCCGCTTCCCCGAGGGAGCCAAATGGTAGGCGAGGGTTCCGCCGCCCGCGCCGGTTCCGATGATGATCACGTCGTAACGATTGTCGGTCATGATGCGAATCCTCCATTGGCTCCGCAGAAAATGCAGCGTTTGTCGTTGTTGTGGTGAAGTTTGCAGCACTTCACCGCCAACTGGCCTTTACGCCATAGATAGACTTCAGCGGCGGCCAGCATGCCCAGCGGTGGCGCAGTCAGGTAAATCCAGAGTCCATCCCAGATCATGGGAGGGAGCGCCGAACCAAAGGTTCGAGCAGGGTTCATACTCATACCGGAAAATGGCGCTTCCAGGGTGATGTAAGTCGCGACCAGAAGCCCGGCAAAAAGTCCGGTGTACCGTGCGAGGCGATGATGATTCGAAAAATAAAGGACGGTGGACATCAAAACGAATGCGATGGTGAACTCCGCGAAAAGCGCCACCCATGGCCCACCGGGCCCGGGCAAGGTAACGACATAGCGCACCGCCGGATCCGACAATTGCCTACCTAGAAAGTGCGCGACCAAGAGCACCCCCGCTACGGCGCCCAGGAACTGCGCGACTATATAGAAGAGCGCATCCCACACCTTGATCTTGCCGAGCCGGAAAAAGGTGAATGTGACCGATGGGTTGATGTGCGCGCCCGACTGTTTTCCCCACGGTGAATAGATGATCGTGGTGGCTGTGAGCCCCATGGACATTCCCATCAGCAAGCGCCGCACGAAGGGGGAGAGGATTGCCCGATGGACAGGCGACTGTGGAAACTCATACAGCGCGCCAAAGATGCAAGCTGACACCATGAACGCACCGAGCAGTCCTGCTTCCATCAGGTACTCAGGCCAATGCAGCCGCGCAGAAGCCACCGCGCCCAGTTTGGGCGCCGGCGACATCGCAGTTTGAGTCGGCATCTGCATCTTCGTAACCGCCAGGTTCGACGTTTCATCATTGCCGATATCGATTGCCAGATTGTTGTCGGTGCGGTTCATGGAATCTGGCCCGTGTGATTCCGACAGTAGGGGAAAGTGACAGGAAAAATGGGGCACTGACTACTTCAGATTCTTAGTGACTTCTTGTTCGGTGTTCGTTGAAACCTTAGCGACACATCTGAATCCCACTGCCACGTGAGCAGTTCAGCACGGCACTTGAGCCCACATTGAATCGGGTTCGCGAATCGTTAACGATTCATCGCCTGGTGCTTGAGCAGCACACGAATCAACTTCTATTACAAGGAATGAACAATGAATAAGGCAACGCAGTTGTTTCTCCGCGGGCTGGTGATGGCGACGATGTTGTTCGCTGTCTCGGCCATAGCTCAAGACATGCACACTTCGAGCCAATTTCAGGGTCCAAAAGCGAATAAAGGACACGTTACCCACAGCACTCGCGACGGCAAGAGTGTGCTCACTCTGTCGGACGACTTCGTTGTGCCGGACACACCGGACCCGCACTGGCAACTAGTGGACTCCGACGGCAACGTTTACCTGGTCGACAAGCTGAAGACCAAGGCCTTCATCGGAACCAATTACAAAAAGGAAATCGTAGTGCCCAGCTATGTGAAGAACGTATCCAAGGTAGTTATCTGGTGCGCATTTGCCGAAGTGAATTTGGGCGAGGCCAGCTTCAGCTCGCCCGTGAAATAAGAACGCTCAACCAAGGGGCGTAAGCCAGTTTGAACCTGGACGGCGCGCCCCTCTAGTTCAGTGGTCGTTGGTCCTTGGTCGTCAGTCGTTGGCCAAAGCTTAAATCGCGAGAGGAAAACAATGAATTTTCAAATGAACTCATCTCGTCTGGGACTCGCAATCATGGTTTTGTGCCTTGCGAGTCTCGCGAACGCTCAAACCGTGGAAAAGAAAACCCTCACCCTGCAGGGAGCGGAGCAGGTCATCACGGCGGCTAAAAACGAAGCCAGGAAGCTGCAAGCGCCCGGAAGCGTGATTGCCGTCGTGGACGATGGCGGCAACCTGATGGCACTTGAACGGTTGGACGGCACGTTCTCAGCCGGTGCGAATATTTCTATCGGCAAAGCTAAGACGGCCGTCATGTTCAAGAAGCCTACTCGCGTTTTCGAAGAACTCATCAACTCCAGCGGCAAAGGCCGCACCGTGATGACGGCCTTGGAGAACTTCACACCTCTGATCGGAGGAATCCCGATTATGGTCGAGAACCAGATTGTCGGCGGAGTCGGTGTGAGTGGAGCCGCCACTGCCGATCAGGATGAACAACTGGCGATTGCCGGTTCGAAGGCGTTCGATGCCGGACCCGTGAGCATGAGCGGAGACCCTGGCACGGCTGTCTCCTATTGGGAGAAAAGCAAGGTTGACGAAGCTTTCTCCAAGGGCGCGGTGCTCTTCGACGGCACCGACGGACGCAACTACATGGTTCACGCCAGCCGCCGCGAAAAGCCAGGACAGGCTGAGATCCATACCAAAGATGCGGACATCATTTATGTGTTGCAGGGGTCTGCAACTCTGATCACCGGGGGCGAAGCCATCGACATCAAAACCACCGGGCCCGACGAACTGCGTGGGAGCAGCATCCGCGATGGGCAAACCCGGCAGATTGCAAAAGGGGATGTCGCTATCGTGCCCCACGGCGTGCCGCACCAGTTCCTGGAAGTCACTAATCCGTTCCTCTACTACGTTGTAAAAGTCCGCTGAAAAGAGAAATTCAGTGAAAAACCAACTCAATATCGACTGGCGTTTGACTGCGGGTGCCGCATTCCTCATGGCGATTATCGCGCTCGCATTTCTTAGGGCGCATGGGCAGTCAATTCAGGATCCCCCATTCGGACGTCCGGATGCGATAGTGGATCTAGCATCACAGGAAGGAGTCGAGTTGGTGCAGGGCCAGTGGCGTTATCACGACGTGAAGATCGTGGACGCTGATTCCCGTGCCGTCGGTCCCGATCTGAAGCCGAGCGGCGCTGCTATAAAGACCTACGACTATGAGCCCCACGCCGGCGTCACTGATTTCGATGACTCGCAGTGGAAGGCGATCGATGCAGCGACGCTCGACCAGCGTCGCTCTACGGCCAAAGTCTGTTTCAACTGGTACCGCATCAACATAACGATTCCAAAACAAATCGACGGATTGAGCACGATGGGTTCAACCGTCGCCTTTGAAATCGTGATCGACGACTATGCCGAGGTCTGGGTCAACGGCAAGATGCCTCGGGTGCTGGGGCAGTCCGGAGGAACCGTAGTCAAAGGCTTCAATGCACCGAACCGGATCATCCTCACTCGAAACGCCCAGCCCGGCCAACGCATTCAGCTTGCGGTCTTCGGCATCAACGGGCCGATTTCCTACAGCCCGGAGAATTTTATATGGATCAAGTCTGCAACGCTCGACTTCTACAAGTCACCGAAAGTTGTAATCAGCGAGACCCCGGCGCAGATCACAGAGAAAGACCCGGCGCTCGACGAAATTGTTCCAGCTGGTGCGAAGATCGAGAAACTGGCCGGAGGATTTCTCTTTACGGAAGGTCCAATCTGGGTGCCGCGCAGTGAAGAGAGCGAAGGCTACCTCCTGTTCAGCGATCCCAACAATAACGTGATCTATCGCTGGACACAGGACGGTCAACTGTCCATTTTCCTGACAAAGTCTGGCTACCGCGGTATGGACATCGGGGACTACGGCCAGCCCGGCTCCAACGGTCTCACCCTCGATAACCAGGGACGGCTCACCATTAATCAGCACGGCAATCGGCGCGTCGTTCGTATGGAAAAGAACGGACAGCTTACGGTGCTGGCTGACCACTATGAGGGCAAGCGGCTCAACAGCCCCAATGACCTCGTTTACAAATCGGACGGAGCGCTGTATTTCACCGATCCTCCGTTTGGACTGCCGAAGTTCTTCGACGATCCCCGCAAAGAGCTGCCGTACAGTGGGGTGTTCCGCGTCTCACCCGACGGCAAGAACGTACAACTCCTGACGAAGGAACTCAACGGTCCGAACGGCCTTGCATTCTCGCCCGACGAAAAGTATTTCTATGTCGATAACTGGGACGACAAGAAAAAGGTCATTATGCGGTACGAGGTAAACGCGGATGGAACGCTGTCGAACGGCAAAACCTTCTTCGACATGACGTCAGCCGAGGGTGAGGACGCTCTCGACGGGCTGAAGATTGATGAGAAAGGAAATCTTTACGTCTCGGGACCCGGTGGTCTCTGGATCATTTCACGGGAAGGAAAACACCTGGGTACGATCGTTGGCCCGGAACATCCGCACAACTTCGCGTGGGGAGATGACGACGGCAGAACACTGTACCTGTGTGCGAAGACTGGACTCTATCGTATCCGCCTGAACATTCCAGGGGTTCGACCAGGGACGGCGCCAAATTAGAACAGATCAATGCTGAGGCGCACCCGGAGTTCGAGTTGGTTCGGTCATGCTCCGGGCGGATGTGTTCCGCTCGAATTGAAATACTCAGTACCACTCAAGTCGGTCGCCCTTGGGAATAGTGCGGACACATGTACATGTGGTCGATCCTCGGATTGCCAAGCTATGCGAACCTTTCCTGTATGGGCGCCGATTATCGCAAGATTTGGCGGCCGGCGCACGTGCGTCAGTAATTGCTCAGCTTGATTGTTTCCGCGGTCAGATTATTCCGGGAGCGTCCTGGTGCCTCTCACTTGGAACGTGCCTGCGACTGTCGGTGCGCCCGTGTTCGGCTGGCCTCCCCCGATTGAAACCGAATACGTCCCCTTCGCGATCACTGGCTTGCCGGCTTCGGTCACCATGCTCAGGTCGCGTTCCTTCAATTCGAAGTTCACCTTCTGCGATTCGCCCGGCTTTAAGTGAACGCGCTTGAACCCGCGCAGGGCGCGCATCGGCGCTCCCGCCACGTTCGGAAAACTTAGATAGAGCTGAGCGACCTCGTCTCCCTCACGCGTGCCGGAATTGGTGACGGTCACCTCCGCAGTCAGCGGATCGCCGGCCTTGAGCGCCTTCTGCGGAAGCATCAGGCCGCTATAAGAGAATGTCGTGTAGCTCAAGCCATGTCCGAACGGATACAACGGCTTGCCTTCGAAATAGCGGTAAGTCCGCCCTTTCATTGCATAGTCTTCAAACGGCGGGAGTTGATCGATGCCGGTATAGAAAGTAACCGGCAGCCGTCCCGCGGGATTGTTTCTTCCCGAAAGCGTTTCCGCGATCGCCGCCCCACCTTCTTCGCCCGAATACCAGGATTCCAGGATCGCGTTTACATGTTCTTGTGCCCAGTTCACGGCGAGGGCGCTTCCATTGGCGAGCACGACTGCTAGTGGCTTTCCCGCAGCCGACAGCGCTTCGAGCAACTGCTGTTCCGGCTTCGGCAGATCAATACTGGTGCGGTCGCCGCCCTTGAACCCCGCTTCGCTCACCGCCATCTCTTCGCCTTCCAGTTGGCTGGTGATTCCCACCACCGCAACCACTACATCCGCGTTCTTCGCCGCGTCAATTGCGGTGGGGTCTGGTTTCGGATCGTACTTCGCCCAAATCAGCTGCGCCTGTGTGGGCCCGGGTTTCGTCTGCCGGTACCTGACTTCGAGGGCCGTCTTCTTACCCTGCTCAAGATGAATGTGTCCTACTTTGCTTTGCGGCCGCTCGCTGTCGAGGTACTGCATCACCAATGGTTTGCCGTCAACCAGGACGATTACGAAGTTGCCGCTGGCGCGTACCCCGATGCTGTAATCGCCGGTTTCGTTAACCGTCAGAAACCCTGCCCAATCCACCGAGAGAGGGTAAGTGCCGGCGGCTTCTTGCGGAAGACTCTCTGAATTCAAGTCAACTGTGCTCGCCGTGCGCGTGGCTAATACCTTGCCCTGGCCTGGATCCACCCCCGAAGAGAACTTCACGGTGAGCCCTGGCTGGCCTTCCGCGCTAGTCAACGCTGACTCCGGGACCAGTTCCCCATCGGTTCGCAGAAACTGCGTTCCCGGAACAAAGTTGATTTGCGCTTCCGGGAACTCCGCTTTCATGCCGTCGAGAATAGAAACGATATGGGTCGGAGTTCCGCTGTAATTGCCAAGCAGATATTTCGTTTGATCGGCCAGCGGACCCACCAGGGCGATTTTGAGTTTGCCCTGCTTGAGCGGCAGGGTGCCGTCGTTTTTTAGCAGAACCATGGACTCGTTGGCGATGGTCCGTGCCAGCGCGCGGTGCTCCGCGCTGTCCAGTTCTTTTTCGTCGATTTTCGCGTACGGCACCATCTCCGGCGGATCGAACATGCCCAGCTTCATCCGCGCGGTAAACAGGCGTATGAGCGCGGTGTCGATCTCGCTTTCCTTTAAGAATCCTTGCTTGTATGCGTCGTAATACGGGCGGTAGTCGTGATCGTCGTTGACTTTGGCGAAGTCGATGCACTCGTTGTCCATTCCCCGCTGAATGGCCAGCGCAGACGCCTCGGGCTGGGTCTTGGTGAAGTGATGGTCGCGAAAGATGTTGACGATCGCGTCGCAGTCAGATACGACGTAGCCCTGAAACTTCCATTTCGTTCGCAGTTGGTCCTGTAGCAGGAACTCATTTGCGCACGCAGGCTGTCCGTTGATGCTGTTATAAGCGCACATCACCGAAGCAGCCTTGGCTTCGGTTACGGTCGCGCGAAATGCCGGCAGATATGTGTCCAATTCGTCATGTTTGCTGACCATCACATCTGCCTTGTGGCGCGTGCTTTCGGGTCCGCTGTGGACCGCGTAGTGTTTCGGCGTCGAGATCACGCGATAGTATTTTGGATCGTCGCCCTGCATGCCGGTAACAAACGCCACGCCCATACGCGCCGTCAGGAACGGGTCTTCCCCGTAGGTTTCCTGGCCGCGCCCCCAGCGGGGATCGCGAAAGATATTGATGTTCGGCGCCCAGAAGTCGAGACCTTGAAAGATGTCGCTGTGGCCGTCCTTCATCCCCTCTATGTACTTGATTCGTCCCTCAACGCTGGTCGCAATCGCCATCTGGTGAATGGCATCCGGATCAAACGTCGCGGCCAAGCCGACGGGCTCAGGGAATGTGGTGATACCGCCGTTGTTCGCTACGCCATGCAGCGCCTCGCTCCACCAGTCATAGTCCGGAATCTTCAAGCGGGGAACGGCGCGCGACTGGTTCACCAGTTGCGAGACCTTTTCTTCCACCGTCATGCGATGGACTAGATCGGTTGCCCGCTTTTCTGGAGACAACAAAGTATTCAGGTATGAGGGCTCTTCAGTATTTTGTGCGTTGAGAACATTGAGGACAAAGACAGGAACAAAGAAGACAAATATACAGAGCTTAGAAGAACGCATCGCATCTCCGGTTGAGATTCAATTCGACCTTACTATTTCAGCATCGCGATCTTCATCCTGCGAAAATATTCCTATGACCCTTCACACTGAAGGAGAATTTTGCCCTTTGTGGTGTTTGCATTCGTTCCAAAGACAGCGACCTTTCCGTCCCCAAAATAACAATGCGATCGTGATCCACGACCAGTTCCAGGACATTCCATTTTCCGTGAGGCCGCTCCAAGTTTGCCTGCGCCGATGCCGCCAGGCTCAGCATGAGGCCCAGGATTGCAACGCCCAACAGGCGCAGCATCTGCGGCCCGATCTGAATTCTCATTTGATAATGCCTATCGGAAGTCCATCAGGCTTGAATCTCGTGGTAAACAAAATACCGTTCATGCAGGATGCTCGACAGGGGCACGAACGGGATCGTCTGCCCTCGCAAACTTCCACGGAACGTAAGCTTACCTTCGCCAGGCTGGAGCCAGCTCGCCGGATCGTCAAGTTTCCCCTCGAACTGCAATGGCGGTGCAGGTTCCTGCTTGGTTTGTGCCTGGTAGTGGCGATACCACTTTTCCTTGGACTCATCATCGAAGCGCGCAGCCAGAACCAAGGGCCCGTACATCGCTGCCTGCAGGCTTTCCCGATCGGGCATGGGCGCGGCGTGCAACTGCATGGGCAGACTCAGTTCGATGCGGTCTCCGTTCTTCCACGGCCCGCGTAGGACAAGGTAGCTGCCGGGGTCGGCGAAAGCCGGCAGGATCCGTCCATTCAACTTCACGCTCCCGTTTTTCACCCAGTACGGAATGCGCAATTTCAAATCCACATCTACCGGTTTTGCTGCGGCAACCACCAGCGTGGTTCCCTGCTCTTCCGGGAACGAGGTCTGCTGGCTCAGGCGAATTCCCTTTTCCGTCCAATCCACGGTCGAAGCGATATAGAGGTTGACGAAAATCGAATTGTCATCGTGGTAGTAGATAGTGTCCGTCAACTTGGCAAACTCTTCCGCCCCGGAACCGCTACAGCACCAGAACGAATCGAAAGGTTTGGCAAAGATTTTCGAGTACCCACCACCGACCGGCACGAAATAAACCGTGGTTCCGGTATCCGGGTCGATGGTTCCCAGGCGGTGGTTGAACATGAGCCGTTCGTAGTAATCCATGTGCTCCGCCCGCGGCGACCAGGAGAACACATGCCGCGTCAGTTTCATCATGTTGTACTCGCAGCAATCTTCGGACGTGTCTCCGCTAAGCTGTGTTGACAGCACGCCGGGGTCTGTCTTCCAGAACTCGAAGTTGCTGACGCCGCCGGTGCAATAGGCGCGCTCGCTGGTCACCTCATTCCAGAAGTAGTCGGCGATGTTCCAGTAGCGTCTGTCGCCGGTGACTTCGTACAGACGGGCAGCAGCGATCACCTGCGGAATGTGCGTGTTTGCATGCAGCCCCTTGAGTTCATCGCGATGCGCCGCCAACGGATCGGTGAATACTTTCTTGTCGAAACGCTGCGCGAGCCGGAGGTAGCGTTGTTTGCCCGTCACCCCATACAAGTTGCCGAGTACTTCGCCCATGCCGCCGAATTCTTCCTGCAGCACCCGCTGCATTTGCTGGTCGCTCAAAGGATCGACCCAGTTCTGTACCCAACCCGCCATCTTCTCCGCGGTATCAAGAGCCTGTTGGTTGCCGGCCAGTATGTACATGTCGAGATGCCCGGCCATGATCTTGTGGTAGGTGTAGAACGGAGCCCAAACCTTCACGCCGTCGCGCAGGCGATCGAACCAGGTGATCGGAAAGGCGCTGAGATAACCGTTCTTAAGTTGCGCCTGGCACTTGCCCAGTTCTGTGACCATCGAGTCACCATTGCGCTTGAGTTCCTCGTCTCCAGATGAGGCGAATGCCAGCGCGCAAGCCGAAAGATAATGCCCTCCGGCAAAGTGGCCGCGCAGTTCGCAATCAGGCTTCTCCCACTCACCCAGTGGTTCGGCGGAAGATGGAAGGCCGGCATTCAAGCGGAAGGTATGCAGCAACCGGTCTGTCGCGACCGTCTTCAAATATTTCCGGTTGGCCTCCGCTGCCTGGCTGAATACGCCTGGCTGGAGCCTCACGCTCTTCATCGGAAAGGGGATCGCTTGTGAGGCAACCACTTCGTGGCCCAATGGCTTGGCAGTGCCCGCGGAGACTGCCCCTGTGTTCTGATTTTCAAAAGCTAACGCAGGCGTGCGCAGGACTGCGCCTGCACTCACGACCGCGGCGGCGGCAACAAACTTACGGCGACTGATTGCTTTCACGACAAGCTCCTTTGCTTATCTGACGCAATGTTTGCGCACTCGGCGAGTCCTTTATCCCACAACTGAAAGCCGCTTACATCTTCGGCTGAACTCGGACTGAGGCCGCCGTGCCGTCATATTCCATGCTGGCATCAGGCTCGGAGGTCGACGCGATTCCCGTTCCATGCCCTTCGCGGACGATCACGATACGGAAAGTTCTGTGTTCGAGCATTCCCGGAAAGCTCCCTTCGCGGGCCGCAATGGTCACGGTTGAGGACCGATCATCCCAGTGGATAGGAATGACCGACCGGGCCCCGTGCTCATAATCGTAGTTGTCCCCTTCATCTTCGTAGAGCGTGAAGTCGCCGTTGGCACCAGTGTAGACGCGCAGATCGATCGGATCAGCCTTACCGGCCGCCGATTGCACCACCGGTCCGAAGGGAACAATCGAGCCGCCGCGGGCATAGACCGGGATTTTTTCCAGCGGAGCTTCCGCGGTGATGCTCTGCCCGCCGTTCGCGTGCTTGCCGGTCCAGAAATCAATCCAGTTGTTGCCCGCAGGAAGATAGACGCTTCGCTGCGTCGCTCCTTCCACGGTTACCGGATTAATCAGCAAAGCCGAACCAAACATAAACTGGTCAGAGATCGCGCGCGATCCCGGATCGGATGAAAACTCCAGTGGCAGCGCCCGCATCAGGGTTTCACCTTTGCTGGTGACGCCCCAGGCGGCGGAATAAATGTAAGGCAGAAGATGGTAGCGCAACTCATCGTACTGTGTAGCGATGTCGAGGAACTTCGGACCGTAGTTCCATATCTCGGCATTCGAAATCCATCCGTGCACCCGAAACACGGGACAGAATGCGGCGTACTGGAACCAGCGAGTCAGCAATTCATGGTAAGCCTCATTCGTATATTGGTCTTTCGGCCGGAAGAATCCGCCGCCGTCCGTCGTCCAATAAGGGAGACCGGCCATGCTGAAGTTGAGGCCGGCCGGGATCTGGCGTTGGAACGTAATCCAGTTCGCGGAGATGTCTCCCGACCATGAGATAGCCGCGTTTCTCTGTTGCCCGGTATAAGCGGAACGGGTGAAGATCACGACCCGTTTGCGGTCGGTGGTGGATCGCTGCCCTTCATAGATTGCTTTGGTGACATATAAAGGATAGGCGTTGCGTACCGACTCGCCGCTTCCCAGAAACGTCTGGTGGCCCTTGAGGATATCGAACTCGGGCTCGGACGCATCCATCCACCAGCCATCCAGGCCGTAGTCGAAGATACCTGTCTTTAGCTCCGCCCAGAACATTTTTTGTCCCTCAGGATTGAAGAAGTCCATCCAGGGTGTTCCCGGAATCAGTAGGGACTTGGCTCTCATCCGTTTGTAGATGTCCGAGTCCTCTCCGAATCTCGACCACACCGAGATCGGCACGTGCTCGTCCATGGCGTGGAATTGATCCATCATGGCCTTAGGGTCGGGATAGTTAGTCTCATCGAACTTCATGGCGTTCCAGCCGTACTTGCCCCAGTACTGCCAGTCCTGGACTAAGGCGTCAACCGGAAGCTTGCGTTTGCGGAACTCCATCCCAACGTCCAGGATTTCCTTCTGGGTATGATATCGCTCCCGGCACTGCCAGAATCCATACACCCACTTGGGAAACATCGGCGCTTCGCCGGTGAGATGACGATAATCGGCAATGACCTGATTCAACTCCGGGCCGTAAAAAAAGTAGTAATCAATGGCCTGCCCTACCTGGGAGCGGAAAGTTGTCGTGTCCTCGGGTGGACGCGCGGACAATTGAAGGCCTCCGGGTCCGCCCTTGGCGGTGATCTCATACTCCTTCTTCCCCTCCAGCTCTAACACGCCAGACGCCGAGCTCGGAGTCCACATGTTCACCAGATTAATTGCGTGTTTGCCGTCCACATCCACCACGAGCTGATCTTTGTTGTCGCTCGCCAGCAGGAAGCCGTAGTTCCCTCTCGCTCCCGTGCTGAATTTTCCCTTGCCGGTCGCCGGATCGATGGCAATTGCCTGATCGGCGGGATTGAAGTCGGTCAGGGATGGATTGTTCCAAAGCAGGCCGTAGCCTTTGCTCGACAACAGGAACGGAACAGAAATATTGGTGTTCGCCTGATGCAGGCGGATGGGTACTCCGCGAACGCTAAACAAGCCCTCCTGATGCTGGCCCAACCCGTACTGGGACTCATCGGCAGGCGATAGAAACGTCTGCTGGATCTGCCAGGTCTTCGTCTCGGCGAGCGAAGGCACGTCGAAGGACTTGCCGCCGTCCTTGGGCTCGGCCAGGACAGTCTTGCCATCCCTGGAGAGAAAACTTACGGCGCCCGTCGCCGCATTCACAGACACAGTAACTCCCGCGATCGAGAGCGTAACGTCCTTCTTTCCAATCTTGACCACAACGTTGTCGGCGCGGCACGGTTGTTGGACGACCGGCACCTTGGAGGCGGGAATTTCAGTTGTCGGGCTGGCTACCACGTGGATGATGCGGTCGCCGCAGGCTTCGATGCGCATGGTTCCGGCCGCAGTCTTTAGGGTCACCCCGTTTGAATCTTTGTGAGATTCCTCGATGGTGAATTGCGGGCGACTAGCCCAAGCGGCAACCGAAGCAACCAGAAGAATAATTGCGAACAGAATCATCCGGTACGTTTTGTTCATGCGGGTTCTATGATTTCCTTTCGCGCTTGGGGAAAAATATTGACAACCATGGACACAATGCGCGTGAACGATAACCTCGCAGGCTTTCATTGGGATTCGGCATCGTTCGTGCCTTGTTCCATGGCGACGGTTACATGGATCAACCCTTCTCGCTGAATCCGTTTGGAAACTTCAAAAGCCTGATCTGCCGACGCCCGGTCTCCCACTTTTAAATAAAGACGTGCAAGCTGATAGTGCAGGCTGCCGTCTCTGTCACTTTCGAGCCCCAGCTTCAACTCTGAGATCGCTTCCTGCGTGCGATTCGTCTTGGCATACACATTGCCGAGCAAGGCGTGAACCCGGGACACGAACTCGGGCTTGGTGTTGAGGCTCTTTTTCAGGAACGGCTCGGCGTCGGCATATTCATTGCGAGCACAAAGGATTTCGCCCATCACGGCGTTGAGTTCCGGATCGCCCGGGTTCTTTGCCAACGAAGTCTGTGCCAGGCTTAGCGCCTCGTCGTTCTGCCCCGCTGCGAGCAGGGCCAGGCACAAGCCGAATTGCGCGCCGGTATCCTCCGGACGTATCGAAAGAGCCCGACGGTATTCCTTTTCGGCCTCCAGAACATTCTTCTGCTGGCGATAGATATCCCCCAACAGCACATGCAATTTAGGAGAGTTAGGATCAGCTGCGCTGGCGCGAGCGAGCGATTCCGTAGCCAGATTCCCGGCTGCCTTGGTCTCCCAATAAAGGCCCTCAGCTTCGGTTGCAGAATTTTGGGCCAGTCTTCCCGACGACTTCATCGCACTCGAGTAATCGCCGGTGAGATAAGCACATGAAGCCTGCAGCTGAAGGTTCTTTACTGCCAGCGGCTGCGGACGAGAGGCCAGCACGTCGCGGCATCGCCCATAGCTGCCTCTCGAATAAAATTGTGTCGGATCGCCGCCAAAGCCTGTGCCGCTATGAACCGAGGGGTCGGTTCCTGCGCCCTCCGCGTCCGTCACGGGATTTTCGCCGGATACGTCATCGAACAGGGACGCCGCTTCCGGCGGGACATCGCCGGAAGCCTGCAGTTCTTGCAGCGCGATGCGTAGCTCGCCGCGCCTGGAAGCAGCCAACCCGGCTTTGAACCGTGAGGCGTTGGCGCGCGCAAAACCCAAGTCGATTTTCCAGATTTCGGTGACTTCCTTCGCCGCCTTTGCGCTTGCGCCCTGTTCCAGATGCAGCCGCGCCATGCCCAACTTCGCCATCAGAGAGCCGGGATTTGCAGCCAGTTCTGCCTTCAATTCCCGATTCGCTCCCTCAAGGTCTTGCCGGTTGAGCAGGACGAATCCGTACCCTGCATGCGCGCCGGCCGGGGACTTGGGAGAAGCCAGTAACTTCTTATACGCGTCGTCTGCCTGAATTGACGCGCTCTGCTCGGCGAAGGTCTCTGCCGTCAGCATCTGTAGGTAAGCTGACTCCCTGTGCCGGGTCAGCAGAATGCGAGCGTCGGCCTCCAGCTGCTCCAGATAGCTCACTCCGAGGTGATACCAGGCGTCGGCATTTCCGGGAGACAGTTGGGCCGCGCGCGAATACGCAGCGGTGGCAAGGCGGATCTTTCCATCACCGGTGTAGGCCTGGCCCAGGCCAAGTTGGACCTGGACATCGCCCGGTTGGACGAGTGCGGCCTGTTTGAAATGCGGAATCGCCTCGCTGAACCGTTTCAGCTTTACGTATTCGAGGCCAAGAAACAAATGCGGAACTAACATACCCGGCTTCAGGCGGTCTGCACGATGAAACGCTTCGATCGCCTCTTCATCTTTCCCCGTCTGGTAATACATCAAACCGAGGTTGGCCTGGAGTTCGGGGATTTCTGGGTGGAGATTTACGGCTTGCTGGTAAAACCTGGCAGCGGACAAAAAATCGCTCCTGGCCTGAGCATCTTGCGCCGAGGCTAGGAGTGATTCAAACTGATCGGATTGTTGCGGGGATGCAGCCCCCGATAACACAGACGCCAGCCAGCAGCAGCCTACAAGAACAACCCAGATAGTTCGCCCCACGTATCACCAGTAAAGCTTGAGAGCTGCCTGCATCAGCCTTGGCGTCCAGGCTTGATTGATGGTCCCAAATCCAGGCCCCATGGTCGTGTTTGGGCTGTAGAAGTTGGTGTGATTGAAAGCGTTGAACATATCCAGGCGGAACTGGAGTCGGACGCTTTCTTTAATGGGGAAGTACTTCTGAATACTGATGTCGAAGTTATCGTAGCCCGGCGCACGCAGATTCGAGAAGAATCGCGGAGCATCCCCGAGACTCCACGGCGCGGTGACCGCGAAGGCCGACGTGTTGAACCATTCGGTGCGGCTCGGATGGGCAACATGGTAGTCACCAACGACATCCACATGCTGGCCCGCGCCGAAATAGTTTACGCCGTTGCCAGAACTGGAAATGCTGAGAGGAAAGCCCTCTTTCAGCGTCAGTGTTCCGGAGGTTTGCCAGCCGCCGACGACTTGATTCAATACACCATTCACCCCAGAAGCGAACTTCCTGCCCTTGCCGATCGGAAGCTCGTATACGTAGCTGAGAACGAAGCTATGAGGAGTGTCGGTCGCATCGACCGATTTCTCCGCAGCCAGGTTGTAGACGTTGCGAATATTTTCACCGGACGCGTTCGCCCAGGAGTCGGGCCCCCCTACGTTGTCGATAAATTTCGAGAAGGTGTAGGACGCCAATAGCGTGAGTCCCCGCGACACCCGGTGGGTGTAGTTTACGTCCAGAGCATTGTAGTGCGAATCGCCAGCGGGATCCTGGACTTCGGTAATGTCGCAGAATTCCGGATGGGGTCGGAGTAATTGCCCTTCCTGGATCGTGGGCTGATCAAGGCTGCAACCGCTCGAAGCAATGTGGCCGAAGAACGGGTTGGGAACTTGATTCAGCAAGGCGTTACCCATTGAAAAGAACTTGGGATCGATCTGATTCAAATTAAGGCCGGCGTCGACAACATGGACGGCGTGATTTCCGACGTAGGTAATATCAATGACATCGTTGGACGTCGGGGCGTACTGGATTCCATACGTCCATTGCTGATCATAGTAAGCCTTTCGGCTGGGCGAGACAGCAGTTACGCCGAATCCCACATTGGTCAACCCACCCAATGAACTTCCAACGACTGGCACGAGGCCGCCCGAATAGGCGGTGCTCAGAGTATTTGCCGGAGTCAAGCCACCATCGTTGGAAAAGACGTAAGGCGTATCAGAGCTAAATCCAGGCGCAGGACCAGTACCGCGAAAGCTTGGCGGAAAGAAGATTCCATAGCCGCCGCGCATGACCAGCTTCGGCATCAGTTGATAGGCGAATCCGAAGCGCGGAGCAAAATTCTTGTAGTTGGTGTTGAACAGCCCGCGGTTGCTGGAGTTGGCGAAGGTGAGTTCGCCAAGGTAATTCTGACCTACGTCGGTGCTGATGGGATTGACCGCGTTGTAATTAAAGGACGCTTGACGGTTAAAGCGTTCGGTCACAGGACGCTGAACTTCCCATCGGAGGCCAAGATTCAGGGTGAGTTTTCGGGTAGCCTTCCAGTCATCCTGCAAATACACTCCGTGGAACCAGGTGCGGGTTACCTCGGAAATTGCGATACCTGTGTTGCACGGGCCGCCGACGCAGCCTGTACTCGTAGAAAGACCCATCATCATCGCAGCGATGGAATCGCCGGTCCCCGCAGTCGCGTTCTGAGGATCCGGCCCAGCGGTGAACAGGTTATTGAAATTAAACGTCGTGAAATGGAAGCGCCCGCCATTTTCGTCCGTAGCCACCGCCATATATCCGAAGGAGAATTGGTGCGCTCCCCGCACTTTAACAAAATCAAGTGATCCGCTGACCGCGGCTCGTGGAAATGCGCCCTGCCCCGCACCCTGATACCGGGCCTTCTGGCAGATAACTGGACGCGGTGATAATCGGGAATTGCGGTGAGATTGAGTCTATAAAAGCTCGGCAACCCAAGGGATGAGGCCTTGAAGCCATTGCTTTGAACGTCGTTGCCCTCCACCCACTTCATCCCGCCCAGATTTACGCTCATGGTGAAAGTGGGGGTAAAAACCTGGCTTAAGCCGACGGCGACATTCCAACGATTGTTGGGATTTCTCTGTCCCGGACCGGCAGGATTGGTGTCACCAAAGAAAGCAGCTTCTTCGTCTTTGTATTCCTTCTTGTAGGAAAATCGTCCGTAGAGCCGGGTTCTGTCGCTGAAATTATGGTCAACGCGGCCGCTGTACTCGTCCGAATAGTCTGCCAGCAGGCCGATTGCGCTCCAGTTGTTGGTCAACGTACTGTTTAGCGGAGTGGGGTAAAAGTTAACCAGTTTTTGGCCAATAGGATTGATGAGCGACGCACCCGTAAAGGGGGAAATGTAGGTCGCCAGATTGTTTCCCGGGATAGGGTCGCGAATGAAGCCACCGGCGACGGCGCGAGTGCTGTAGGGGTCATAAAGCTGACCGCTCAGAATCGGCCTGCCCAGCGCATCGGTCCCAACTTGCGGCCCCAACAGCGCCGAGAAATCTCCCGTGCGGAAAGCCGGAGTGGGAACTGTACCGGTGTAGTTTCCGGCATTGTGGTCTCTATGACCCTCGTAGTTGAAGAAAAAGAATGTCTTGTCACGCTGCTTGTAAATGCCAGGGAGGTACACCGGGCCTCCCAGGGCTACACCAAACTGGTTGCGATGCGAAACCGGCTTCGAGAGCCCGTTCAGGTTGTTGAAGTAGTTGTTCGCGTCGAGAGCAGCGTTACGAAGATAATCGTATGCGTCTCCGTGCAACCGGCTGCCTCCGGACTTGGTCACAACGTTGATCACATTTCCGGTGCTCCAGCCATATTGAGCCGAGAACGTATTCTGCTGAACCTTGAACTCCTGCACGTTGTCCGGTGAAGGAACGTAGATAACACCGCCCCAACCCTCGCTCGCATCCCAAAGTCCGTCCAGCAGGAATGCCGTCGTTCCAAAGTAGCCCCCGCCAAAGTTAAAGAACGAGACATCCTGGTCGGCGGAGCCTTGCTGTCCGCCTGATGAAATGGTCTGCCTTTGCGACAGGTTGTTGACCGATGAGTTCAACTCCACAAAGTTGAACACATTACGGAGATTGAGGGGCAACTCCGTTACCTGCTTGGTCGAAACTTCGGCACCGACGTTGGCATTGTCCACCTGCAACAGAGGAGCTACAGCCGTCACTTCGATCTGTTCAGCCGCCCCGACCGTCAGAGTGATGGCTTGGCTGGCAGACTGGCCAACTTCCAGCGTAATTCCAGTTTGCTTGGAGGTCTTGAAACCTGCCGCCTCCACCGTCAGCGTGTAGGTACCGGCGGGCAGAAGCGCGAAGGAGAAATTGCCTTCATCATTTGTCTTGAATGCGCGCGTAATTCCCTTCTCTGGGTTCGTCAGACTGACGGTGGCGTTGGGTACACGCGCTCCCGACGGAGTCGGAGACGGAACCCGATAAGGCAGCCGACGAAGCCAGCGTCTGGCCATGAGCGAAGGGAACGGTTATGCCGACGGAAAACAACAGAGTCGCCAAAAATAAAAGCGGAAACACTCCGAAATTTGGGCATCGACAGGGACCCCCATCCCTCTGAATTTCTACGGTATCGGTAACTGTACCGATTTCTGCGGATTCTAGTACCAACCTACCAGGCATTGTCAAGCCAATTCTTTGGGCATGCCGAAACCGCGACAACATTCGGTCGGTCCGGCGAAGTTTTTCTAGCCTGCGTACAACAATCGGAATGTGTTGATAGAACGCACAAACAGCGACATGGGGCGGCCGGCGAGTTCGCCAGCAATCCGCAGATGATCGCAGATCTTGTAAAGGATTCGCCCCAGGATTGGAACAAGAAAAATCTACAGGTCGTGCTCCACACCGATGTGGTAAATGGTGTTCCGAGTTCACCGACAGTGCTTGCTGTGCATTACTGGTAGCCTTCAAAGCCTTCGCCGCGTCCGAGCAACCGGATCGCCTAGTTCGTGCGTGCGCCGAATTTCACGCGCAACACCCAAGCATATTTAGGCGGATCTCTCGCGGGCAGCTGCACATGCAGGCCGTCCGGACGCTGCTCGAAATGCAATGCCGCATCGCTACCCAACATGGCCAGGCTTTGTACGGGTTCATCCCCGGCCGTTTTCGCCAGCGAGTGAATCACCGCTTCTCCATTCCCCGGCCAGCCAAGTCCGATCGCATAAAGAACATTGCCTTTTGTCGTAAAACGGAAGTCCTGAGCGGTAAAGGGCCGCGTGTCGGCGTCGTGAAACGAACCAGTCGACACTTTCGTTGGGCCCTCGCCATAGGTCCGCCAAGGGCGAGTACCATAGATGGCTTCTCCGTTGACGTTCAGCCAGCCGCCGACTTCAAGCAGCACCTGCTGCACCTCTTCCGGTATGGTTCCATCCGAGCGCGGACCGATGTTCATAAGCAGGTTGCCGTTCTTGCTGACGATGTCGACGAGTTGATGGACGATGAATTCCGGTGACTTGAAGGTGTCATCTTTGATGTAGCCCCATGACTTGTTGCTCACGGAAGTATCGGTCTGCCAGTAAAGGGGACGAATGTCGCCCAGTTGCCCGCGCTCCACATCGAGCACGGCGGAGTGCGCCTGCATGGCATAGTCCTTGTAAGTGATCACGCCGACATGATCCCCATATTTCAGGGAACGGTTGTAGTAGAACGCGGCAAAACGCGTGAGGTTGGGGCGGATCGAAGCTTGCCCGATCCACCAGTCGAAGAACACGACGTCCGGATGGTATTTTTCCACCAGTTCCGCGCTGCGCGCCAGCCAATCGTCAGGCCAGGCGGTGGAAACATAGCTGAAATCATTCGCGACGGGATCGAGCCATGGTGTCAGCCAGTTATGGGCCGGGCCGTAGAATGCGGCATATTGCGGATCATTCACATCGGAAGGAATTGCGCGGCCCACGCCGAGGAAGAAATTATGTTCGACGCGATGCGAGGACAAGCCGAAATGCAAACCTGCCGCCCGGACCGCTTTCGCCAGTTCACCGGTGGTATCGCGGTGCGGTCCCATTTTGACTACCGTCCAGTCGCTCAGACCACTGTCGTACATGGCGAAGCCATCATGGTGCTCTGCCACGGGTACCACGTATTTCGCGCCCGACTTCTTGAATAGATCCGCCCATGCGACGGGATCGAAGTGCTCGGCTTTGAACATCGGAATGAAGTCCTTGTAGCCAAACTTGTCCTGGGGTCCGTAGGTCGCAAGGTGGTGTTTGTATTCCACAGACCCCTCCGTGTACATGTTTCGCGGATACCATTCGTTGCCGAAAGCAGGAACGGAATAGAGTCCCCAGTGGAGAAAAATCCCGAACTTTGCGTCCTTGTACCATTCAGGCGTCTCATACTTCTGAAGTGATTCCCAGTCCGCCCGGTAGGGGCCCTGGGCATTGACGCTGTCCACCTCTTTCAGAAGGGCGGCGCGCTGGGAATCATATTTGCTGCTCGCCTTCTGCCATACCTGGTCGATGACGGCCGGATCCTGCGATGCGGTCGGGGCGGTGGCGTTCTGAGCGTAGAGGCCGGAAAGTGGAAACAACACGGTCACAGCGACGGAGAATCTGAGAAGGGAGTGTGTCAGCAACGAAAAATCGCGTGACATGGCGTTCTTCCTTTTATCCCGAAATTGCCGTCACTGTCCTTCGTGACGGGTTTAGTGGCGTTAACCATTAACAATAGGTACGGTATCTTGCCGGCTGAGTCTGGCCCAGACCAGTCCATAGAGGGCGACGAATACAAAACAGATAAGCGGCACCACGAAGCCGGCGCGCATGGAGTGCTGGTCCGCGATGTGGCCCATGAATGGCGGGCTGATCGCGCCGCCGACGATGGACATCACGATCAGCGATGAGCCGAACTTGGTGTGCTCGCCCAGGCCACGGATCCCCAGGGCAAAGATGGTTGGGAACCCGATGGACATAAAAAAAAACGAGGCGAACATAGCGTACATCCCTGTTTTTCCGCCCCCTATAGTGATTCCCACCAGGACAACATTCATGACCGAGTAAATCGCAAGTACGCGCTCCGGTTTGAACTGACTAATCACGGCGCTGCCACACATGCGCCCGACCATGAACAGGACAAATCCAATCAGGCCCAGCCACCGGGAGGCCTGCAAGCGGGTCACTCCCGGGTCATTCTCCAGGACGTAGTTGACGAAGAAACTGAAGATTCCGGTTTGCGCCGCCACATAGAGAAACTGCGCCGCGACGCCCAGAGTGAAGTGCTTGCGCCGGAACAAGTCCCAGTTCCTGGAGACGGTCAGGAAAGCCGCCACATAGGCTGCGATCAGCAATCCATATTTCGTCGGCTGGAACAACTCCTGCTTCATATGCAGAAGCGTCCAGATCAACTGAAGGATGGGGCCAATGAAGAAGTACAGCAATCCGCAGACCGCCGCCAACACAATGGCGATCCAGGCCTGTTGCCCTCCGGTAGGCTGGAGCCGGGTGTACCCCGCCGCCGCTATGCGGCTCTCATCTTCGGCGTGCAAGTCGGGAATGTTCGAGAAAGCAAAAACGACAATCAACAAAACCACGAACACGCCAATGCCGACGTAGGGCGTCGTGAGACCGGCATTGGCATTCACTCCGCCGCTTCCTGAGAAGACAAAATACCCACCCACGATCGGCCCCAGGATCCAGCCCAGGCCGTTGGTTGTTTGGGCGATGTTGATTCGCGTCGGCCCGCTTTCGGGCGGACCGAGCACCGTCGCGTAAGGATTGGCAATCGTCTCCAGACACGTCATGCCCGCGGCGATGACAAACAAGCCGAGGAGAAATGCCCAATAGGTGCCGATGCTGACCGCTGGAATAAACCAGAAGGCGCCGGCCGCAATCAACGACAATCCCACCAGAATGCCGCCTTTGTAACCGAATTTCTTGGCCATCAGGCCTGCGGGGATCGCCATCAGAAAATATGCCAGGTAATTGGCCGCCTGCACCAAGCCTGACTGTTCCTTGTTGATTCGCAACGTGTCCTGGAAGTGCTTATTGAGAATGTCAATCATCCCGTTGCAGAAGCCCCACAAAAGAAAAAGTGAGGTAATCAATACAAACGGAGTCAGCAGGTTCCTGCCTTCCGCAGTGCGAAACAAGCTGCCGCTGCGTTCGTTGGAACGGGCCGGGTGGGTCGATTCGCTTGTGTAGGTGCTCATAGTTGACCTTGATCCAAGGACACCAGAATCTTCTTGAAGCTTGACGGATTCTCACTCCAGGAGCGCAATGCGTTCCCGGCTTCTTCGAGAGGAACGGTCAAGCTTACGGCCTGATCCACTGGAAATTTCCGCGCCTCCAGCAGCTTAATCACGGCGTGGAAATCCTCCGGCAAGGCATTGCGCGATCCCATCACGTCCAATTCTTTTTGCACAAAAAGCTTGGTCTCATAGCTCACAGGCTCCTTGGCATATCCGATGTACACCACCCTGCCGGTAAATGCGACTTCTTCGACTGCCGCGCGGAATGTCGCGGGCGATCCAATCGCTTCTATCACGACATCCGGCCCGTGTCCTTCGGTAAGTTCGAGCAGTCGATTGTGCAACGGTTCCTTCGCGCTATTGATCGCATGGGCGCCGCCGGCCGCCACGCGCCAACTGGAGCTTTTCATCCTCCACATCAACACAGATAGTGCGCGCGCCGCGGACGCTCGAACCAGCCACGGCGCCGAGCCCTACTCCTCCGCAGCCGAAAATCGCCACCGTATCGGACGCTTCGACACGGCCGCGGGCCACCGCGTGAAATCCGACCGTGAGCGGCTCAACCAGGCACAGCTCCTTACGCGAAAGCCTGGCCGGATAAAGCTTCTCGCGGGGCATGGCAATGAATTCAGTAAGCGCGCCGTCCCGCTGCACCCCCAGCGTCTGATTGAACTGGCAGGCATTGGGACGCCCCCTCCGGCAGGAGGCGCACTTACCGCAGCTGGTATAGGGAGAGAGCGCCACATCTGTCCCGGCGGGAAGATCGCTATTCCCGTCCATGACCGTGGCTGACACTTCGTGGCCTAGAGTTCGCGGAAACGACACCAGCGGATTTAACCCGCGAAACGAGTTTAAATCGCTTCCACAGAGTCCGACCATTCGAACTTTTAATAGCAGATTTCCGGTGCTAACCACCGGCTCCGGGACTGACTTGACGGATGCCTCGCCGGGCTTTTGGAGTACCAGTGCTTTCATGATTGAACACAGTTTGCCGAGCCAAGCAATTAACCCCGTTTCTCGTGCTTGGCGATCTTCCGTTTTCCTCCGCCGCTTCGCATTGCCGCACGAAGGCGTTTCTCGGCCTCGGCGTTCCAATATCCGCATTCCAGTTCCAAAAAAACCGAAGTATACGGGATGCACATGTTGGTCTTGATCAAAAGCACGCGAAACATCTGACCGACGCTGTCCAGCTTGGAAATGATCTGGTCGTGCGGCAGGACGCGCACGTCCTGTCCCTTCAGGATCTGTTCAAGTTGCCCGCGGTAAGCAGTAACACCCTGGGCGTCCGCCTCTGAAACGAAATTCAATTCCTGGTCGGTGTAGATGGTCGGCTTGATGTGCCGGCATTCGCCCAGAAGCGCGAACGTCCTGGCCAGCACGGCCGTCTGTTCTCCATCGGAGACAATGGTTTCCACGCCGTCGCTGGACTGGGCTGGATACGCCGAGTCGGCGATGACGATCCAATTGCGGTGGCCGTAGAGAGGCAGCCGGTCTTTGAGCACCTCTTCCCATTGTGAGCTCATTTCGAGATCAGCTCCTCGTCGGAACAGACCGCCACTTTACCGCACTTCCCCGAAGCCATCAGGGCATACGCGTCGGCAGCTTCTTCCAGGCCAAATCGGTGAGTAATGATTTCGGCGGGATGAAGATTCCAACGCACAAGACGCTCGACCAGTTCTTCCATCAGCCAGATCGAGGTCACCCAGGATCCGTAGATTGTCTTCTGATCATGGATGATGTCGGGCGAGGGATTGAACTCGACTGCGCCGCCTTCGCCGACGAAGACAATTCTTCCCCACTTGCGCGTGGCCCGAATCGCGGTCGCTCGGGCAGCGGCGTTTGCCGAGCAATCGAACGCGCGCTCGACTCCGTAATTGTGCGTCAAGTCTCGCACCACAGCCACGTTGTCGGGACCGGATTTAAGGACCGAATCACACAGCCCGAGGGATTGCGCCAGTTCCAGGCGCTCGGGCACGACATCAATACCGATGATCTGCGACGCGCCAAGCTTGCGGCACAATGCCGCCGCGGCCAGTCCTACAGGTCCAAGCCCGGTAATGAGCACAGCGTGATTGCCGCTGACCCCGACTTTCTCGATAGCTTCGTAGACCGTCCCGAAGCCGCAGGCGACCTGTGCGCCATCGGCGTAGGAAAGCTCCCGGTGAAGAGCGATGAGATCTTTCTCTTCCGCAATCATGAAATCGGCCATGCCGCCATCGCGCTGCCAGCCGTAGGCACGGCGATATTTCTCGCTGGTGCAGGAAATCATGTAGCCGCGGCGGCAATCGTTGCACACACCGCAACCGGAAATGTGATACACGATGACGCGGTCGCCGACGCCAAAACGACGGCAGCCGGGACCGACCTCTACGATCTGCCCACTGGGCTCATGACCGGCGATTACGCCCTGATAGCCCTCCGGACCTTTACCCAGGTGCTCGTGATAGATACAGCGGATATCGGAACCGCAGATGGTTGAAGCTTTCACCCGGAGGAGCACTTCGCCATGCGCAGGTTGCGGAACTGAGAGTGTCCGCAACTCAACTTTGTCGTTGCCGGGCAGATATGCTGCCCGCATAGTCTCCTGGCTAGTGTGCATATGGGTGACTCACGCAGATTGGCCGGTAGAAGGGGTCACGGAGGAGTGATCTCTCCATTCACATCCCACAAATCTTCCCAGGATTGCCCATCTTTCCAGAGAAAGACCTGGCCTTTGATCAGCCGGCAATTGCGATCAATGATACTGATTTCATGCATGTCATCTGGCGTTAAGGAACCGCCGACCGCGCCTTCCAGATTGCCGAGGTAATGGTCGCGATTCGCAGAAAACGGAATTGGCACCTGCCCGCGTTGGATCGCCCATTTGATGCAGACCACCGCCGGATGCACTCCGAGGCGATTTGCGATCTTGATAATCACCGGATCCTGGGTGGGGACGGTGTCTTCAGCAGTACGGTCGCGGTCCGGCCGCCCCGGCGAACCTATCGGGCAGTAGCCGACAGGAACCATGCCGTGGGAGCGAACGAAGTCGAACAACTCGGGTTGCTGAAAGTGTGGGTGCAGTTCCATCTCATTCACTGCGGGCTTGATGCGTGCGTCCTGAAGAAGCGGCTTGAGCTTGGAGACGGTCATATTCGAAGTCCCAATATGCCGCACCAACCCCAGCTCAACCAATTCCTCCATCTTGCGCCAGGTCTTCATGAAACTGGCGTGCAGATACGGTTTCGCGTCCTTGCTGCGGGAAGTCACGTCACAACCGGGCGGGTGGAAATTGGGGAAAGGCCAGTGCACCAGGTAGAGGTCGAGGTAGTCCAATCTCAAATCCGCCAGGGACTGCTTGCAGGAACGAATTACTTCGTTTTCTCCGTGCTTGTCGTTCCACAACTTGGAGGTAATCCACACCTGTTCGCGCCGGATCGAGCTGCGCCAGACCTGCTGAAGCGCGTATCCAATCTGCGGTTCGTTGCCATACACAGAGGCGCAATCAAAATGACGGTATCCGACGGCGGCCGCTCCCTCCACGGCAGCCGCCACCTCGCTTGCCGAGACATGGTCGGAACCAAACGTACCCAGCCCTATCGCCGGCATCCTGGCGCCCGTATATAAAATTTTCTGGGGTACAAGGGCAGGATCGACCAATCCATTCGCCACCGATCCGGATGCGTTCTGAACCTTCATGCTGCAGACCTCGTTCCGCCGCAAGAGATTCCGTCGACACCACCGCTCCACGGCAGGAACTGCGGTGCATACGGCAAAGGAAAGATAATCGGTAAAGTTATCGATGTCAACGGGTCAAAATGGCCGCTTTTGGGGAAGCCCACTCCGGTGCAGCCCGATGCAGCAGGTCATCTACGGAATCCGGCCACAAAGATTCCCAGCGCGAGCTTCCGGCAACGACGGCGAGTTCGCCAAATGGCGCCTTCAACCTGGTTATCGCTACAGCCAGGACCACCCGAGAGTTCCTATATACTGGCTGGCGCAATCATGAGCGTCCGAATGAAGGACATCGCCAAGGACCTTGGCGTATCCGTGATCACCGTTTCCAAGGTCTTGCGCAATCATCCTGACGTCGGGGACGAGACCCGAAAGCGGGTCTTGGCCCGTGTGAAAGAGCTTGACTACCGGCTGAACCTGGCCGCACGGAGCCTGGTTACCGGACGCACATATTTAGTGGGGTTGGTAGTTCCGGATCTCCTCCACCCATTCTTTGCTGAGATCGCCAAAGCTCTTTCCGAGGTCCTGAGGCAAAGTGGCTATTACCTGATCGTGACTTCGTCCGATGAAGATCCCGAACTCGAGGAGCAGGAAATCAATCAGTTGCTGGCCCGGCGCCTCGATATCCTGATCATTGCGTCTTGCCGTACTACGGTCGATTTGTTCTTCCGAATTCAGAATCAAAAAATACCGTATGTGCTGATCGATCGGTGGCTACCCGGTCTCTCCAGCAACTTCGTCGGCGTCGATGATGAAGCCGTCGGAGTATTGGCCACTCAGCATTTGATCGACGTTGGCTGTAAGCGGATCGCTCACATCCGTGGACCGGAGACCAGCCCCGGAATCCGCCGCCTGGAAGGTTATAAGCGGGCGCTGCTGGAAAGCGGGATGAAGATTGTCGATGATTACATCATCTCTGAACGCAAGGGCGATGTCGAAAGTAGACAAAGGGGCGCTGAAGCAATGAGTCAGCTGTTGACCCTGAAGGCACGACCCGACGGCGTTTTCTGCTTCAATGACCCGCTGGCCATGGCAGCGATGAACTACGCCACCAAGCGAGGGCTGCGCATACCCGATGACATCGCTGTAGTGGGATGCGGAAATCTTCACTACGACGATTCGCTTCGGGTTGGACTCTCAAGCATTGACCAGCACAGCCGGCAGATCGGGGTGGAAGCTGCGCGCATCACACTAACGATTCTCAATTCCAAGGTACCGCCTGCTCCTGAAACGATCGTGCTGCAGCCGAAACTCATTGTTCGCGAATCCAGCCTGCGGCGTCCGGCGACGAATGCGCGATCACGGCCACGAAGAAAGAAATAAAATACCCGACCGCTTCACCACATTTGACTTCGACAAATTCCTCTCGCAGGTGATTACATTTCGTAGAAGTTGCGATACAGTTACCGATATCCTCTGCTGTCTTACGAGTCTCCTATGAATCGCAGAAGATTTCTAGCATCCAGCGGCGTTGCTGCGTTTGCCACTCTTGTCCCTTCAGTTTCTCGCTTCGCGTTAGCGGAAGTTCCAAACAAAACATTTGAATGGAAATCCAGCGACCTGATTTTCACATTTGAAGTGACGGCGGGAAAGTTGCGGCAAAAGCGCATGATTCCAATTGGCGCACCGCTTGACGCCGGAGATTCCTCTGGCGTCGAGGTGGCCCTCCAGTGCAGTGGAGAGAACTCTCCCGATCAGGGTATGAGGTCGGGCACGGGGCAGCCTGGGGCCCGGCTTATCTTTGTCGGCGCAAATGAGGAATCCACTTCCACAGGTAAGCGACTTGTATGCATGCATAACGATTCGAGCCTTCGACTCGAGGTGAAATCGTTCTACGAGTCCTTTGCTGGAGTTCCTGTAGTTCGGCGCTACTCGAGGGTCAAGAATACCGGAACATCGCCGGTGGGAATCGAATTCCTGAGTTCGGCCATGCTTCATGGGTTGGCTGCGCCACAGGATTATGACCGCGAGCTGCGTATCCACCTGGCCATGAATAGCTGGATGGCGGAGGGCCAGTGGCACACGCTTCGCCCATCCGAGATGGGCTTTGTCGAGAACGAACGCACCAGTTGGTCGCAAGCGCAGGCTGGAAGCGTGGGTAGCTGGTCCAGCGAACGCTATCTGCCGATGGCCATGGCTGAAAACACGAGTCTCGCGCTGACCTGGTTTTGGCAGATTGAACATAACGGCTCCTGGTATTGGGAAATCTCCAACGTATCGGCCCGCAATAACTATGCCGACGATGTCTACGCCTACCTCGGTGGTCCGGATGACTTGCACTCCGCGGCCTGGAAGAATCTGAAGCCCGGAGAAACCTACGAGACTGTTCCGGTTGCAATCGGCTGTGTGCGCGGCGGGTTTGGCGAGGCGGTCGCGGCCTTGACCGGTTACCGCCGCGTTGCCTGCGCAAAGCCGAGCAAAACCAACTCGCGCTGCCCTGTGATTTTCAACGACTATATGAATTGTCTATGGGGCGATCCGACGGAATCTAAGGAGTTGCCGCTCATCGCCGCCTCGGCCAAGGCGGGTTGCGAATATTTTGTCATTGATGCGGGTTGGTATGCAGAGGCGAATGAGGATTGGAGTCAGACCATCGGCGCGTGGGAACCTTCAAAAACGCGCTGGCCGCGTGGTCTCAAGTTCGTGCTCGACCAGATACGGCAGGCGGGCATGGTCCCCGGACTGTGGCTCGAGCCGGAAGTGGCCGGAGCGAAATCGGTACTCTCGCTAAAGCCGGACAACTGGTTCCTGATGCGGCACGGCAAGCGAGTGTTCAAAAATTCGCGGCTTATGCTGGATTTCCGCAATCCGGGGGTACGCGCCTATCTCGACCAGGTGATGGCGAGGCTGGTGAATGACTACGGTGTTGGCTACATCAAGATGGACTACAACGTTGATTCGCTCCAGGGCACTGAGATTAATGCCGAGAGCTTCGGGCAGGGTCTGCTCGAACATAATCGCGCACACCTGGCTTGGCTGGAGAGCGTCGTCAATAAGTACCCGGACCTGATCATTGAAAACTGCGGCAGCGGAGGTGGGCGCATGGACTACGCCATGCTAAGCCGCCTGCAGATGCAGTCCATGACCGACCAGGAAAATTATTTGAAAGTGCCTGCGATTCTGGTGGGAGCATCCGCAGCCGCATTGCCGGAGCAGCTGGGCATCTGGGCGTATCCGCTGGCGAACGCGGACGCCGATCAGGCCAGCTTCAACATGGTCACAGCCATGTTGTGTCGCATTCATCAAAGCGGGCGGCTCGATTCCATCGCTCCACAGGTGCTGGAGCAGGTTGCCGAAGGGATCCGGGTGTACAAAGAAGTTCTCCGCAAGCACATTCCAGCATCGGTGCCGTTCTATCCTCTCGGAACATCGGATGTCACCGATCGCGCTGCGCCACTCGCATTGGGGATGCGATCTCCGCAACAGACCGTGCTCGGAGTGTGGAGAATTGACGGCGATGCCGTCACCAAGGTTCCCTGGACTTCACATGAAGCGAACCTTCTTTACCCGGCCGACCTCGGCATCAAAGTTGCGGTTGCCGACCACAGCTTGACCGTTGAGTTCCCGCGACCTCACATGGCTTGCCTGATCACCGCGTAGGCCTACTGTTGTCTAGAACGTGCAACGAGATGGAAGATGAGCGAATCCGTAATACCTCGCGACCGCCGCCGTATCAACAGTCGCAGCCATGTACGTATCCGAAATCGACATGCCGAAGTACATCGTCTCGCAGCCGGCGATCAGCCTGTTCATCGAATCGAGATCGAGCAGATTGCCGACCACGACCTCCGCGCCGAGCCTGTGCCCGAGCGTCTTCACTTCATATCCACCACTACCATGATCAAAACAGTAAAGCCGCGCAAGATGTCTACAGACTTAATACGGGGAGGCTCAAGGGATGTCACAACCGCGAGATTTTATCACGACGGTGTTGACCGTTGGACGATGTGCCAGACACCTTTGCCGGACGAACACAGCCATTTGAAATGATGCCATTTCGAATAACCGAATACCTTTCAGTTTGACCATTCAAGACAAGACGCACTAACCGCTTTTCGATGCGCTTCAAGGTGTGCACGTAAGGTGTTGTGGATCGCGGCAGATCCCAGCTGCACTTCCGCTCGCGAGTCACGGTCTGCCCGCAACTCGTCCCCGGTGGTCATAGGCCGGTTCGGAACCCCTCAACCCAATCTGATTCGCCGGCTGCCTGGAATGCGCGCTCCGGGCGGTGAGATTCGGGGATGAGGGCCCAAAACGCTTCGGTACGGGCACTATCCTCTTTCTTATAAGCCCTTTTCCGACTTGAAACACAAACTGCACTTCTCGCATCAAACACTCGATTCGAACGAGTCCGACCACTTCAGGCGTGCCCTAGTATGTGCACTTTATGGCGAAGCCCAACCAACCCGTGCTCGAAGACAACGCTGGCAACGCACTCGAACTCTTTCATCTCGCCGTCCGCGATTGGTTCGAGGCAGTCTTTTCGGCTCCTACCGCCGCCGCAAATCACAGGCTGGCCTGCAATCTCACGCGGCGAGTCAGCGCTGATCCTCGCTCCCACCGGAAGTGGCAAAACCCTGGCGGCTTTTTTGTGGTGCATCAATCGCATCATGTTTTCTCCCGTTCCCGGCAATGCCAAACGCTGCCGTGTGGTGTATGTTTCTCCGATTAAAGCTCTCGCGGTTGACGTCGAGCGCAACTTGCGGGCGCCACTGGTGGGTATCGCGCAGGCAGCAAAACGGTTAAACGTTCCGTTTCACCAGCCTTCGGTCGCCATGCGCACCGGCGACACCCCTCAAGCCGAGCGGGCGCGGTTTGCACGTAATCCCAGCGACATTTTAATTACCACTCCCGAGTCTCTCTATTTTTTACTCACATCGAATGCGCGTGAAGCACTACGCTCCGTCGAGGTTCTGGTCATCGATGAGATTCATGCGTTGGTTCCAACGAAACGCGGTTCTCATCTCGCCGTTTCCATGGAGCGCCTGCAGCATCTGGCAGATCAGCCAATCCAACGCATTGGGCTATCCGCGACGCAGCGGCCATTGGGAGAGGTAGCCCGCTTTCTCGGCGGCGCGCAAACTCGACGCACTGACGATCGAAGTGACCATCTAATAGAGCAATTTAAGAACGATTTACAAGGAAGCGATCATGACAGCAAGGAATCAGACGGAAACGCCGCCCTTCAGAATTCGGCAGACGGTTCTGCACGCACGATCGAATCTCCGACCTCCGACGCAGCGCATCAAGCTCTGGAAGAATTTGAGACTTCTGCCTTCGCTCCCGTTTATCGCGCCGTCAACATTGTGGATGCGAGCGCTCCCAAGCGTCTTGACCTTCGAGTCGAGGTCCCAGTGGAAGACATGGCCAGCCTCGACGAAATGGAAACTTTGCCCAGCGGACCAGCTTCCCAGGGCCCCAAACGCCGCTCGATATGGAGCGCAATTCATCCCAAACTGCTCGAATTGATTCGCGCACATCGCTCGACCCTGATTTTTGTAAACAGCCGTCGCCTTGCCGAACGGATTTCCGGCGCCGTCAATGAACTAGCCGGCGAAGCTCTGGTTCGCGCACATCACGGCAGTGTCGCCGTCGATCAGCGCAAGGAGATTGAAGACAAACTCAAGCTTGGCAGTCTTCGCGGTATCGTCGCCACTTCGTCGCTGGAGCTGGGCATCGACATGGGCGCTATCGACCTCGTGATCCAGATTGAGTCGCCGCCGTCGGTCGCCAGCGGCATGCAGCGAGTGGGTCGCGCCAGCCACTTTGTCGGCGCGGTCAGCAATGCCATTATTTTTCCAAAATATCGGGCTGATCTGGTGGCATGCGCGGCCATCACCCGCGCCATGTACAACGGTGAGGTCGAGTCAGTTCACTATCCGCGAAACCCTCTGGATGTTCTGGCGCAGCAAATTGTCGCCGCTGTCGCGATGGACGACTGGACAGTCGATCGCCTTTTCAGCCTGGTTCGCTCCGCGGCGCCTTATGCCGCCCTTACCCGGTCAATTTTCGAAAGTGTTCTGGATATGCTCTCCGGTCGCTATCCTTCCGATGAGTTTGCCGAACTTCGTCCGCGAATTACCTGGGATCGGATGGCCAACACGCTCACCGCGCGCCAAGGTTCGCAACGCGTCGCCATCATCAACGGTGGCACCATTCCCGATCGGGGCCTCTACGGAGTTTTCCTCGCCGGTGCCACTAAAGGCGCCCGCGTCGGCGAACTCGATGAGGAAATGGTCTTCGAGACTCGCAACGGCGACACGATCGTTCTCGGCGCATCCACCTGGAGGGTCGAGGAAATTTCATACAACAAAGTGACCGTCTCGCCCGCTCCCGGCGAGCCCGGCAAAATGCCTTTCTGGCGCGGCGATTCCGCTGCCAGGCCGGTTGAATTTGGGAGGCAGATTGGCAGAATGAGTCGCGAACTTTTGCAGTTGCCCCGGCCAGTTGCCTTCAGCCGGTTAGTGGAAGATCACAGCCTTGACGCTGCCGCTGCCGAAAACCTTCTCAAATATTTGGAAGATCAGGTTCGGGCCACCGTACGCCTGCCCAGTGATGAGGACATAGTAATCGAAACCTGCCGTGACGAAATGGGTGATCGCCGCGTGTGTGTCCTCACTCCATTTGGCAGTGCGGTTCATGCTCCCTGGTGCATGGCGGTGACCTCGAAACTCCGGGCCGAGCGCGGACTCGAAGTCGAAACCATGTGGTCGAATGATGGCTTCGTCCTGCGTGTCCCTGATAACGACGACGTCATCAATGCCGAGGATTTGTTGCCATCGCCGGCGGAGTTCAAAGATCTGGTGCTGCGCCAGTTGGGCAGCAGCTCTCTATTCGCGGCGAAGTTCAGAGAAGCCGCCGGCCGTGCTCTGCTGTTGCCGAAACGGCGTCCCGGGGTGCGCGCGCCGCTTTGGCAACAGCGCAAGCGATCTGCGGATCTGCTTGCCGTGGCATCTCGCTTTTCTTCGTTCCCTATTTTGCTGGAAGCGTATCGCGAGTGCATCCGTGACGTATTCGATTTGCCGGCGGTTGCGGCGATTCTTGCTGGAGTATTGAGAGGAACGATTCGGGTCACGAGTCTGGAGTCGAGCCGTCCATCGCCATTCGCCTCCTCTCTGCTTTTTTCCTACGTCGCAAACTACATCTACGATGGCGACGCTCCGCTTGCCGAACGCCGCGCGCAGGCTCTGTCAATCGACCAATCGCAACTCGAAGAACTCCTGGGCGATTCTGATCTTCGCGAGCTTCTGGACGCGACCGCTCTGAACGAAGTCGAAGCTCGGCTCCAGTCCCTGGAGCCTGATTACCAGGCTCGCCATGCGGATGGCGTTCACGATTTATTGTTGAAGTTAGGCGATCTGACTGAGGCGGAGATTATCGCCCGCAGCGAAACTAAAGAAGTTGCATTAACGATCGACACGCTTGTGAATTCCCGGCGCGCTGTACGAGTGCGTATTGCCGGCGAGTCGCGTTTCATTCCCGTCGAATATGCTGCACGCTATCGCGACGCATTGGGAACTCCTCTGCCTCCCGGCCTCGCCGACGTTTTCCTCCAGCGCAACGAAGACCCGTTGCACTCGCTTTTGCGAAACTACTCTCGCACCCATGGTCCGTTTACCACGTCAGAGGTTTCCGCGCGTTACGCGTTGGCATCTGCGAATGTGGAAACAGCACTGAAAAGTTTGCATGGCCTGGGAAAGTTGCTCGAGGGCGATTTTCGTCCCGGCGGTGTGCATCGCGAGTGGTGTGATCCCGACGTTCTGCAGCAGGTTCGGCGAAAGAGCCTTGCGCGCTTGCGGCGCGAAATCGAGCCTGCCGAACAGAGTACCTTCGCGCGACTCACGGCGCGATGGCAGGGCGTTACCGTTCGGAGGCGCGGCTTGGAGTCGCTGCTAGATACGGTCGAGAACCTGCAGGGAGCCGCGCTGCTTGCATCCGAACTCGAACGCGAAATTCTACCGGCTCGAATTGCCGAGTATCGCTCCGGCGATCTGGACACGGTCATGGCGTCGGGACAAGTTGTCTGGGTCGGCATCGAGCAAATCGGCAATCGTGACGGACGAATTGCCTTATACCTGAGCGAATCTCTACCCATGCTTTTGCCTCCGCCAGAGTTACGGGTCGATGGCGCGCCATCATCTGAAAAGGCGGCAAAAATCGTCGAGTTCCTCGGGCAGAATGGCGCTTCATTTTTCGCTGCGATTCACGGGGCCCTGGGAAGCGGATTCACCGGCGAAACCCGCGACACGCTTTGGGAACTGGTTTGGTCCGGACAGATCACCAATGACACGTTCCATCCCTTGCGCGATCTGCTTCGGCCCAATGACAAGAGGCGTGAACGAGGCCATTTCCCCGGAGCGCCTCCGGGTTCCCCGGATTTCGTCCGGCGTTTACGCTCGCGGGAAGGGACGCCGGCCCAGGGACGATGGTCTTTGATCCGTCAGTATGTGCCCGCTCCCATCACGGTCACGCAGTGGAGCGCGAATGTTGCCCAGCAATTGCTGGTGCGGCACGGCATTGTTTTGCGCGAAACCGCAATCGCGGAAAATATTCCGCGGGGATATCCAACGATCTATCCCGGCGCTGAAATTGATGGAGGACAGCGGTTGGGTGCGCCGGGGAATGTTTGTTGCTGGACTGGGCGCGGCACAATTTGCCATGCCCGCCGCAGTCGACATGCTGCGCAGCCTCCGGTCAGAACCGCAGAATCCGGAGGTCTTTTCCTGGCCGCCACCGATCCGGCGAACCTGTACGGTACGTTGCTCCCCTGGCCGCGCAAAGACGGCGATTCTTCCTTAGAAGACACCAGCGACAACACTTCATCCAGTGGCGCGACGGACGAGAGTCGACACACTGCCGGCACGGCGGAATCGGTCGCTTCAGAGAATACGGCTGTCTCGCGCTCCATGTCTCGCACCAGCGGCGCGGGAGTCATTCTGATTAATGGAACTCTGGCTGCTTTTCTGCGACGCAGAAGCCAGGAGATTCAAGTTTTTCTTCCGGAGAGCGAACCGCTGCGCAGTCAGATTCGCTCGTGAATTGGCCAACAAATTAGGTGAGCTCGCGATCCGCCGCCAGGGACGGAAAACCGGATTGTTGATCGGCACCATCAACGGCCAGCCCGCTCGCGACCATTTCCTGGCGCGTTTCCTTGAGGAGTCCGGCTTCGCGAATTCAGTGCTGGGATACCAGATGCGCAGAATCGCACCCATCGCTATGCCCGACGAACGGGCCGCTTCTCACGACGAAAGCGAGTCCGAACCTGAAGACGATGATCCTGCAGTCTCCGAGACCGCCTGATGCCGGAGGGAGACACCATATTCAGGGCGGCCCGCACGCTCAACAAGGCTCTTGCGGGTCAGGTTGTAACCGGTTTCGAAAGCGTTCTTCCCAAACTGTCGCGCGTCGATGTAGATTCTGGAATCGCAGGCCGGACGATTGAAGGCGTCGAAGCTAAAGGAAAATGGATATGCATGAACTTTTCCGGCGACTTGACCCTGCTCACGCACATGCTGATGAGCGGCAGTTGGCACATTTACCGGCCCGGCGAAAAATGGCAGCGCCACGCTGGCGATATGCGGATCGTGATTAAGACCGAAAGAATATGGGCTGTTGCTTTCAAAGTTCCGGTCGCGGAATTCCATACCGCCGACACTCTGCGGCGTCGCGCCGGATTTAGTCAGCTGGGTCAAAATGTTCTTGCGCCAGATTTCGACCCAGCACAGTCGATTCGAAGTCTGCTCGCTCACGGTGATCTTGAAGTCGGCCCAGCTTTGCTGACGCAATCGATCATGGCTGGGCTGGGAAATGTTTTTAAATCAGAAGTCTGTTTCGCATGCGGAGTGAATCCGTTTCGACAGAGTCGACAGTCTGACGTCTGACGAATCTCGCTGTCTGGTAAACACGGCGAGCCAATTTTTACTTGCCAATGTTACCGACTCTTCTGGCGACCAGATCGTGACCTACACGGGCATGCGGCGAACGACCGGACGCGCCAGCAGCGAAGAGCGTTTGTGGGTCTACGGCCGGCGGAACGAACGCTGCAGACAGTGCGGCACGCCGATTGAATCGCGCAAGCAAGGTGAAGAGGCGCGCACTACGTTTTGGTGTCCATCCTGCCAACCAATTCCAGCGAAGCAGTAATCTTGCCCTTGTGCTCTTCATTCTTCTTGATCGGTTCGTTCTCTGAGACACCGTTACTGCGTTATGATCGGATGCTCCGTATGGAAGTTGGCATCCTCGACGAAAAAACTCGGTAACCTCCTCCCATTTCTAAACCTCGAGGTTGGTCCAGCGCACAGCCGCCGATTACGGGTCATGCTGCGTGGCCGAACAATGGGAGAGATCTCACCCAACGGTGACGCTCCTCGTCTCAACAATCCGCAAGCCAAGATGGCTGGTACTCGATTGCTTAGCGATGTCAGTGGTAATGGGTCACTGTCCGACAGCGGGAATTGAACAGATTAACCTGTCGCCTCGACCTGCTGCCAGCGACGACGGCAAGTTGAAATTCCGTTTAAGAGCGCCGAGGTGCGGGTAGTATTCGCTCTTTGTTCGCTGTACAATGGGTTGCGATGGATGTTTCCAACAAGCTAAGAATTCTGGCGGACGCTGCGAAGTACGACGCATCGTGTGCAAGCAGCGGAGTGGTGCGCAAAAGCGCCCCCGGAGGTCTCGGGAATTCCACCGGTGTTGGGATTTGCCATAGCTATACGCCGGATGGGCGCTGCGTTTCCCTGCTAAAATTCTGTTCACGAATTACTGCGTCTACGATTGCTTGTTTTGCGTTAACCGCGTCTCGAGCGACACGCCTAGAGCGCGGTTCAGCGTGCAGGAGCTCGTAGACCTTACCCTCGATTTTTACCGGCGCAACTACATTGAAGGGCTGTTCTTGAGTTCAGGGATTATTCGAGGTCCGGATTACACCATGGAGCAGCTTATTGCGGTCGCTCGGTCTTTGCGGGTGGATCACAAGTTCCACGGCTACATTCATCTGAAGACGATTCCTGGGGCGGCGAAAGAATTGCTTCGGCTCGCGGGCTCGTTTGCCGATCGACTGAGCGCCAACATCGAGTTGCCCACTCAAACCGATCTGACTCACCTTGCACCGGAGAAACAATTGGTCACGATCCGTGGAACCATGAGCGAGATTCGTGCAAATGTTGACGGTTTCGCGCGAGAGTCGAAGACGTCGAAGCTGGCTCCAAAGTTTGCGCCGGCGGGCCAAAGTACCCAAATGGTGGTTGGGGCAACGGACACCAGCGATGCTGACATTTTGAGTACTGCTTCGTCGCTTTACGATAAACATCGCTTGCGCCGGATCTATTATTCGGCGTTCAGTCCGTTTCCTAAGGCCGACCCTCGGCTGCCACTGCAAAAGGCTCCGTTGATCCGCGAGCACCGCCTCTACGAAGCGGATTGGCTCATGCGGTTCTATGGTTTTAGAGCGGGAGAGTTAATCGCGGCGAACGAGAACAATCTGGATCTGGAGAGAGACCCGAAGTTAAGTTGGGCGCTGCGACACCGCGAATTTTTCCCGATCGATGTGAACCTGGCTCCGCGCGAAGCGCTGCTGCGCATTCCCGGTATTGGTTACCGGACAGTAAACCGGATTCTTTCTATCTCGCAAATTTCAACGTTTTGGACTTGCCGATCTTTCGAAGTTGCGTGTGTTCCTGAGAGAGCGAAATCGTTCATCGTCACGGCAGATCATCATCCTGCCCTCGAGCGGCTTGTTTCTCCCGCGCTGGCAGAGAGAATTGCGGCGCCCCTGCAGCTTTCGCTTTTCAGTGCCTCACAATCCGCGCTCAGCGGACAGTTATGATCGAAGTGCAGTTACAAGGAACCTTCGAAAATTGGCAGAAGAACGCACGCGAACTGCTGCTGGCGCAAACAGCTCCAGAGCAGATACTTTGGCGAGAGGACGAGTTGCAAGCACCACTTTTCCCCAGCGAAGAGAACACCGAATGGACGTCGGCGAAAACCAGCACAAAAGACATAACCGTCAAAGTTCCTGCGGCCTTCATAACCCTGGCGAAGAAGGTTGCCTACCATCGAGATCCTCTGAAGTGGCGGCTCTTATATTCAGTCCTATGGCGAATCATTCACGCGGACCACAATTTGCTGAAAGTGCAGACAGATGACGAAGTAATTCAAATGCTACGCATGCGCGACCAAGTAGCGCGCGACGAGCATCACATGCATGCCTTTGTCCGGTTTCGAAATTCGCCCGAGAAGGCACCGAAGTTTACCTGGCGTGGTACAAGCCCGCCCACAAAATCGTTCCGCTTACCGCGCCTTTTTTTCGGGATCGATTCGCCTCCATGTGATGGTGCCATTCTCACTCCCGATGAATCTGTGCACTGGGATGGCGTTCATTTGCACTTTACATCGGGCGTTCCCCATCCCGCCCGACAACACAAAAGATGAAACCGAACAATTATGGGACCTGTACTACAAAACAACCTTTAACCCTGCTCGAGTCAACTTAAAGCTCATGCGTTCCCATATTCCGATTCGCCATTGGCAGCAAATGCCGGAACTCGATACTTTAGCGCCGGCCATTGCTGAGGCGAATCCCCGGGTCGAGCAAATGGTGACGGTGCAGAGCGATTTTCCGGGAGCGCAGGCATAATTCCGCCCTCCAGGACTGTTCGCGATATGCGCCAGGCTGTTCAGGCTTGCCGCGGGTGCGAACTTTTTCGGTTCGCAACCCAAGCCGTATTCGGAGAGGGCCCTGCCAATGCTTCAATCGTGCTGATTGGCGAACAACCCGGCGATAAGGAAGACCTTGACGGGCGGCCTTTTGTTGGGCCGGCAGGCGCGGTCTTGGGCCGCGCCTTACAAGAAGCCAATCTTCCTCGCGAGCAGGTTTATTTGACGAACGCGGTAAAACATTTTGCGTTCATTAAGCGCGGAAAACACCGCCTCCACCGCACGCCACGTTACAGCGAAATTATCGCCTGCCGGCCATGGCTTGAGGCCGAACTGAGCAGCTTCGACCTCGGTTGCTAGTGTGTTTGGGAGCGTCGGCAGCGAAGGTGCTCTTCGGCCCGCAATTCCGTTTGACCGAGCAGCGTGGAAAACTTTTGCCGAGCAAATTCTGTGACAAAACTTTGGTGACCTGTATCACCCATCGGCAATTCTTCGCGCCGAAAGCACCGCTGCGAGCGAACGCCTTTATAGGTTTCTGGTTGAGGATTTGCGCGTTGCTGCGGAATTAAATCTGTAGCCCAACGCATGAGGCCCACAATTCACCGTGCCGCTGTTATTCTTCAGCACGTCGCCTCCGTCGTTGTCTCGCCTACCTGGTTTTCGTCCAATTGGTCGTAACGTCGTGACACGATTCCAGATTCTGATCGCGGATGGCCACGAATAGAAATGCATTCGTGGAAAGCATTCTACGCAGCTTGAAAGTGTGCCGTCTCCATTGCATTTGGCGCCCCAGTAACGAAGAACCACCGACTCGATGGTATCGATCAGGTCCTTCGCGAGGCGGCCTTGTCAAAGGCTCCAGCCTCTAAGCAGCTTGGCAACATCTGAATCGCGTCATTCTGGCTCATGATGATGATCTTTGTAAAAGGCAATTCCCGCCGAACAATCTTAGCGACTTCCAGGCCATTTGCCGTGCGGCATTCGAAGGTCTAACAGAGTTACATCAGGCTTTATTTCTCGAGCCCTCGTAACTGCACTTTCGCCACCCGAGGCCTCTCCGCAAAGTGGGTTTTCGACCCCCGGCCCGACCCCTTCGACCCTCTGCCCGCGCCGCAGCGACCTGACGAATCCGCCATTACGTTTCGTGTGCCGTGGTGCTAAGTATTTCGGGCGGCTGTAAAGGCTTTTGGCGGGTTTCAGAATCATGACTGACCCTGAAAAATGGAAAGAACTCTGTGCCAAGGCAGCAGCGGAACGGAACCCGCAACGCCTTTTGGAGTTGGTCCAGGAAATTAACCAGATTCTGGAAGAGCAGGAGAACAAGAAGAAGAACAGGCCCGGAGGCGGAGTGCAGTGAGAGCAAGAATACGGGTAAATCTGTATTGTTTTACTTACGTTAGTGAAAGAACCTTATGTATGGCACAAAATGAAACTATTAATCAATCCGGCGGATTTGTGCTCGTCTGGCGGACATACCGCCGGACTCGGCTGTGGCCGCTATCGCTTGGAGTTAAACGCGGCTGCCGCGAAATTAGCAGCGCAACAGAGAGACAAACATCAGGACATAGCCCGACAATCTTATCGCACCCGAGAGACCGATTCCGCCGACGGGTTCGCTAAAGGGTTGAAGCTTTTCAATTCGAAAAAGCAGGATTCCGACAAAGAGAAAAGTTAAGTCGCGGACGATCCTCTGCGCGTTGTTCTGTCACGCCAGCCCAAGTCGCGGAAGTACGATTCCACGTGTGGACTATGCTGGACGCCTTACTTCGGACGGCATTCTGGCTGGGCTCGCGGGCCCGCTTAATCCCGCCGGATTGTTCTACGTCATCGCGTCGGCGCTGCCGTCAACTTTGGGCGCAAATGCAGGACTGCTGAGCCTTCCCAGCATGATGCAAGGCTGGAGCAACAGCGAACAACAGCAAGTTGAGCTGATAGGGCGCAGCATAGCGTGGATTGTTGCAGGCATCATTGCCAGCCTGATGTTCATCTTCGTTCTTGGTCGAGGACTTACTTGGTCACGATGATTGGCAATAATAGCGCTATTACACTCATTGTGGGGGGCATCCCCGTCCGGGGTCAATGAGTGAAATCGCCTGTTTTCGCAAACCAGGTGAGTATCACAGCAGACTATTGAGAGTTCGACTCAGAGCAAAGCAAATCGTATGCAAGTAACCCGCTAAGAGGCCCGCACTCCGGACCGGAATTTGGCGGCCTATTCCGCGCTTGGGTTGATCCGGAAAACACGCTGTACGCGCGGCAAAAGCAGGTACACCACCATACCAATGCGCATTACAGGTTCCAATAAGGCTAGACCCCGAAAATACCAAGGCATTCCCATCAAACGTTCAGGATTGGATAGAAAGAAAACAGCAATCGGGAGAACGACGCCCGAAGCTGGCCAAAAAGCGATAGAAAGTGCCGCCAAGACGCGGGCCCAGTTTTTCAATTTCCACAGCCCGACGCCGACAGCAATTTCCAGTAGTGCTTCGGCGACAAAAACGAGATACACCTTCACCGAGACGAGTTTCCAAGTGCCGCCGCTGGCATACCAAAAGCCGAGGACGATCCAGAATCCTGCGACAAAGAATCTGTGTGACGCCAATATCGTGACTCCATACGGGCGCTTCATCAATGGTTTTTGCGAGGTTCTCTCCATCTAACAGCACTTTAGCGCAGTCCGCAGAGTCGCCAAGGTGACGTTCGTACTTGTACAAAACCGCAAGTAAGCTGCTAAATGTGCTCTAGTCTCCTCAACACCTTTAACAAATTGTTTCAAATCCATTTCCGAAGAAAAAACCGCATACCCGTGCCGGCCAACAATCTTTCCAAACACGCAATCGTTCATTTCACGATCACGAGGGTAACCTTGTGCCCTACCCGGCCACATCCACATTCAACCAACGCAGATTTCAGACACCACCCTCTTTTACACTGTTTGACATTGCAAACAGTTGTTGCGTAGAGTTAATAATTGGCGCAGGGACTTCAGCGGTTTACTCTATTTCTGATCCTGCACAGAATGTGGGGCGCAAATGACAAAAGGCGAAGTATGCTGCACCATCGATTACAACAAGATCAAGCGAAACATGGACCGATGGCGAGATGAAATTCGTCAGACAAAGCAAACTGATGGCACTGGAGGAGTTTATACCTTGCCGGTGGAAGCGGTTGTGCGCAAGATTGATGAAGGCATTGAAGAAGCAAGCTTTCCTTTATTGCGAGGTGACTTCGTTCTTCGCGCCGATGAGCAAGCTGAACCCGTTTATTACGGTAAGGGCACAGCGCCACAGCCACTTGACATATTTCTTGCTGGAATTGGGATGTGCATGGCAAGCATCTATGGCGAGGCTGCTGCAGACTTAGGGCTGAAGATCGATTCGGTCGAGGTCGGGGTTCGTGGTGACCTTGACATGGAAGGGATTCTCGACCTGAATGGAGACGGATATGGTGCGCGACCGGGTTTTACAAAAATTGCATATACGGTGAGAGTACAGAGTGCCGAACCTCCCGAAAACATCCTGAAGTTGGTGAATTTCGTCGAGCGCAGATGCCCAGCGCATAACACCGTAATGCACGGCACTCAAGGAGTATTCAATTACTTCTTGAATGGAGAGGGTTTGTCCATCCCCACCCAGTCCCTCGATTTATAGGAAAATCAAAACCCGTTTCCCGCCGGAGATCAAATCAGTGAGCCGAACTGGTCACCGTTGCGGGGAGATGCGCAGGCGGGGAAATGCGTGGTCGGGGAGACTAATAGCCGGAAGAATGTTTCACGATTCGAATCGGACGGATCAACCCGCGCTAAGAGTGTTCCCAATACTTTCAAAGTAATTTGCGGGTGGCGACTCCACAGAGCCGCCCGTGGAAAAACGCGGACGCCGACAAACCCATTCTGAACCAAGCTAAGGCAGAGTACTGTCGTTTGCTATGGCCAAATCCCCAGTCCATCTCTGCCCCGCTCCTCACGCAGGAATTTAGACTCCCGAGGGTCAGCGCGGATCGACCGGGACCAAAGGCCTGCCGATTTCTAGTTCCTGCCCGGACCTTAGCAGCGCTGTGGGTTGAACTCTCTTTCAACAGGGCTCTAGTCTCACCCGATAGCATCTACTGTTCACACCGCGCACTGGTCTCTCGAAGTCGCGAGCCCATCCGTATTCGGAATGGCAACACTCTGTTATTAGATAAGTCCTTTGTTTACCGCACGTCGAAATGCCCGCAAGTTGATGGTTCGGGAGCAGTGTGTAAGGAACTGACAGAAGCGCGACACAGTTCCGTTTAGCCGATGGCGTTGCAATAGACTCCGCCGAAGACTTTCATCAAGAATTAACCATCTGTTATTCGAATGGAGACAATCCGAGCGTACGCTCTCCCCGTGGAACATTCCCACACGGAGGAAAGTATGGCCCTTACGCCCCTTCCAAGAATGCCGCGATCGCGCATGGCCCTCGCACTGTTTCTGAGCGGGGTTATGTCATTTGCCAAACCTGCTTTTAGCCAAAGCGATGTCGAGACTGTCGCGGCTAAACAAAAAACCGCAAGCCCAATCAAACACGTGATTGTCCTGATTGGAGAGAACCGCACGTTTGACCACCTTTTCGCGACGTATGTGTCGCCGAGCGGAGATTCAGTCAACAATCTGCTGTCTGAAGAGATCATCAAGGCCGACGGCACGCCCGGCCGGCACTTCGGGAAAGCCAAGCAGTTCCAGGCCATTGCCCCATTTAAAAAGAAGTACTTCATAAGTCTCGACGACGATGACAAGGATGCCTACGGCATTCTGCCCGAGCCGACCCTTAACTTTGCGCCCATCGAGAAACCGCTGCCAGCCGGCGATAATTCCTTCCAGCCATTGGAGAACTTTCCTCCCGGAACGCCGACGAACTTTCTGGCGCTGATTGAGCCCTCTTTGGAGACCCAGGATTTGTCTCTGCTGACGACTGGGGTTCCGAACGTGACCCAAACCGTAGTCCAACCGGATCCCGACACGCGGGTGCAGAATTTCAACGCCTTGCCGAACGGGCCATTTGCAATAAAGGGGACCGCTCTGCCGTACGATTCCTACACCGGAGACACCACTCACCGGTTGTTCGAGATGTGGCAGCAATCGGATTGCAACATCAGCAACGCGACTCGACGCAATCCCTCAGGCTGCCTGAGCGATCTCTATCCCTTCGTGATCACCACCTACACCAACGTTCGATAACTTCGATACCCCGCCGGCCATTGACGACAACGGCGGCGGCAATTCGATGGCGTTTTACAACATGCAAGCCGGAGATGTTCCTGTTCTGAAGAAGCTCGCTGACGAATACTCCATGAGCGACAACTTCCACCAGGCGTTCATGGGTGGGACTGGCGCCAATCACGTGATGCTCGGCACCGGCGACGCCATCTTCTGGAGCGACGGCAACGGCAAGCCCAACACGCCGCCTTCGCACATCGCCAATCCCGATCCGCTTGCCGGGCACGGACAACGTCTACACGGTGGATCTGGGTTTCGATGGCAACTTCACCGAATGCGCCGATCCGAGCCAGCCCGGCATCAAGCCCATCCGCGACTATCTGCGATCTCTGCCTTACCATCCGAACCCGAACTGCCAGCCGGATCACTTCTACATGGTCAACAACGATAGTCCCGGGCTTCCTGCCGGACGGCACGGTCGACACCGCGGGCATTGCCAAAGGCGGCTCGATTCCTCCCATCAACCTCCGCACCATCGGCGAAGCGCTCAACGAGAAGAATATCTCGTGGGCCTACTACGGAGGGGCCTACAACGCGGCCGTGCAGCTGCAGCACAATCCGGCGAGCACGATCCGGCGGTTCTGGTGGGTGCCGCCTACTGCAACATCTGCAACTTCGAATCCTATTCGAACGCGATCATGGGCGATCCCGATGCAACGCGCCGCGCATATCAAGGATGCTACGGATTTCTTCGCCGCCATCGATAACGGCTAACTCTTGCCGTCGGTCTCTTCGTCAAACCGGATGGCTTGCTGGACGGCCACCCGGCATCCTCCAAGTTTGACCTCTTCGAGGGCATGGTCACGAACATCATGGATCACCTGCAACGGCAACCCGAACTGATGGCGGAAACCGCGCTCATCATCACGTTGGACGAAGGCGGCGGCTACTACGACTCCGGCTACATCCAGCCGCTCGACTTTTTCGGCGACGGGCCGCGCATTCCGCTTATCGTCGTCTCGCCCTTCACCCAAGGCGGCCACGTCAACCACTCTTACGCCGACCATGTTTCGATCCTGAAGTTTATCGAGCGCAACTGGCATTTGAAACCGCTGACGGACCGCAGCCGGGACAATTTCCCGAACCCGATCGCTCACGATAACAATCCCTATGTTCCGCTCAATGCCCGGCGCTTGGCGATCTCTTCGACCTGTTCCATTTCTCGCATTGAGATCGCGACCTGCCGATAGAGTTCGACGGGCCATCTACTCCTAGCACTGACGCCGACCTCGCCCGGGCGAGGTCGGCGTCGGTGTCCCTTGCTGGCTAGCGTTACTGCCATTCCGGCTGGATTCGTAACGGTGGTGACGGCGATGGACCGTTTCGGCGCTTTGCTTGCCGATCTCGAGTGCTTCGCCGAGGCGGACGCGGTTTATGTGAAACATGACCCTCGGATGTATTCGAATCGTGAGAGGTTGCTGCCCAACATTTGCCCTACAGATTGCGCTGTAGTCCGCATTCGCCCAACTTTCGCCATCCCTCCTAATATGCTTTCCACATGGTATTCCAGCCGATGCCGCTATCGCGCAAGCCTGCGCCCTTCGACCATCCAGAATGGATTTTCGAGTTGAAGTACGACGGATTCCGTTCTTTATGCGTAATCCATAACGGTCGAACTGAATTGATCTCGCGCAACGGCAATTCCTTCAAGTCATTTGAGACGCTGCGCAAGCAATTGAAATCTCCGCACTCTGGCAAAACCGTGCTGGACGGCGAAATTGTTTGTCTGGATAAGGGTGGCAAACCACAGTTCCGTGACTTGCTTTTCCATCGCGGTGAACCATGCTTCTTTGCGTTCGATTTGTTGATGATCGATGGCAAAGATTTGCGGATGGAGAAATTGACTCCCCGTTTACGGATTCTTAACTGAGTCCATGCACAGCAATCACAACCCCAGCCACTAAAAGATGGCGTGCGTATTTCTATTAGACTTCTGAGCACGTTGGGACTTCTTTTTGCACCGCCCCAAGGTAGGAGAAAAATAGGCTTCGGTGGGGGGCAGTCAAGTCATTGTGCTCTGTGCGGTGGGGTACGCTACCGTACTGTTTCCGTGAAGCACCTGTGATATATCTCCCTCGTTACAAAGCCCGCACGAGCCCGTTCGGTGCGGCAATTGGGGGCGTTTCTCGGGGGAGGTGACGCCCCTAAAACTCCGAACGGATACCGATTGGCTGGGAAGACAGCGGGATCGAGGGTGCAGCGGTGAAAGACAAAGAGCGCTGGATGCAACTGTGCGAACAGGCGTCCGTCGAACAAGATCCAGCTAAGCTGTTCGAGCTGACCAAGAGATCATCCGATTACTGGACGAAAAAGAAAAACGTGTTAGAGATGCATCGAGGAAAATTCCTGAAGACGTAAAGTAGTTCCTCCACAACGCGCTCTATGCTCGTTCCATCATAAATTTACTTCGCTCAACTTTCGCCATCGAGTCAAGTCAGCGCGTTCAGTTCCTTGCAAAGTTCACGTAAGCGCTCGTTCCTTTCGGCATATCCGTCTAAGTCTTCTTGTGATATTGGCTTCGTGAATCCAGTTGTAAAGGACGACTTCCGCCATCCCACCCTGCGCGGCTTCTTTCATGAACTTGGCATCGGCCATCGTCTGTCCGGCGGACGCTTTTGCCGAGCTCATACCGTTCGCAGAGGATCAGTTCGAGGGATCGCTAGATTGTTGCGCGGCTACGCCGCAGATGCCCACTACGGCAATGAATGCCGCTGCCACTGTGATTTGTGCTATTCGAGACATTGCAAGCTCCTGACCCGTGTTGGGTTTTGACCTGCAGTTTGGATGTAAATGAATCGGGCGCGGTTGTCGGTGACCCATGGCGCAATTCGAACCATGTTTCAGCAGGCCGCTTCGTCCAGGAAATGATGAAAGCGACAATCTCAATAACGGACAAACCATTAATGTAGGTTGTTCATCTGACCATCGGTTGCAGACTCCCCTGGAGGAACGTTCATGGCCAAATGTGAAGTATGCGGAAATGATTACGACAAGAGTTTTAGCATTGAAACAAATGGCGGGAAGCACGTGTTTGACAGTTTTGAATGTGCGATTCAGGCGTTGGCTCCAGAGTGTTCACACTGCCATTGCCGAATCATCGGTCACGGAGTGGAAGGTGATGGCGGGATTTACTGTTGCGCCAATTGTGCGCGCCAGACAGGTGTTCCTGCGGTGGCTGGCAGAGCGGCGTAGATTTTAGCCTCAATCGCTTGAACAGGACGTTTTTCTGACAACGGTCTGCTGAATTAATGGAGAGAGGAATCATGGCTTCAACGAAGCAAAGAAACGCGGCAAAGAAAAACATCAAGAAGGCAGCATCGGCTGCCAAGAAGAAACGCACAATCGCGCATTTACCAAAATCCGTACGTACCGCGCTGGGCAAGCAGGGCGCGTCTGTCGCTGAGAAAAAAAGGGGCTCTCGCAACAAAGGTTGAGAACATTGCGGTAGCTTTACTTCAGGAATTGCCCGCGATCTACGATATGCATTCGAATTTCGAGACGTGAGCTGGATTCGACCCGAAATTAACAAACTCCTTACAAAATTCCGCGCCGCATTTTGCATTTATGAACTTGCCGGTTACCATTCTCCCTTGACGATAACCGCCGACTTTGCATATGTGCGTCTGCATGGACCTAGTCTGGGCAAATATCAGGATACCTACAGCGCCGACCGTCTTCGTCGCTGGAGCAAACAGATCGAGGATTGGGCGAAGGATCTGACTGCGATCTACATTTATTTTGATAATGATCAGGCAGGCTACGCCGCTCGGAATGCCTTAGCCTTAAGGACATGGTGAGGGGAAAGACAATTACGCAGGAGAAAGTTCATATCGCTTGACGATCGCGGCCATGGACACCGGAAATTTCAGCAATAATTACGACAAGTCGCGAATGTGCTATTTGCTGGATCGAATGATCGACCGTACTGAGTTCCCTCCCCACTTCTTATTGTTAATACTCATCGGATCCAAGCACCCAGATAAACGACTGGATGTCGATCAAGTCTCGAGGACGTAGATCATGGAGGAATCTCCTTCGATTTCTTGTGCGAAAGCGAGAAGGCTGGAATATGTCTCCCACGCCGGACCGGGGCGGTAGCGAAAGTCGAACCCGTACTCTTCGGCAGCCAAGCGGGTTACGGTGGGTTTTAAGAAGATGTGAGTTTCAGGCTGAGCAATGAATCCGAATACGGTCGTTACGGGCCAGGTAAGCACTCGACTCTGCTTACGAGGGAGTGCTGCGACAACTTCGCACCAACGATAAAATCTAGCTTTGGAGGCTTCCCGGACCGTAGAGCAATGCATACAAGCCCTCGGCGAAATCACGCGCCCCTCGCTTGGACTTTAAGGCGTCCCGGATGGCCATCTTTTCAAACGAAAAAAGAAGATTTGTGCGCGACTCAGTCTTGACTGCCTTCGTCCCGATCTCCACAAACTTTCCCTCGAAAATTTGACCGGAACGCCGAGCGATTCAGTACCGATTGCCATTCCTGATGTGCCCGCAACTTATATCCTCGTTCCCACT
>CAVXXN010000010.1:0-562620 GCA_963765715.1 Terriglobia bacterium | reverse complement strand
CGGGTAAGTTCCGACCTGCACGAATGGCGTAACGAAAGTGCGACTGTCTTGCCGACTGACACGGCGAACTTGTAGTGCCGGTGAAGATGCCGGTTGCCCGCAACTAGACGGAAAGACCCCGTGCACCTTTACTATACCTTTACTATGAACTATGGCACTTGCTGCGCAGGATAGGTGGGAGGCTTTGATTCCAGGCTCTCGGGCTTGGAGGAGCCAACGGTGAGATACCACCCTGCGAGTTCTGTGGTTCTAACCTACTCCCGTAAACCGGGAGAGGGACATAGTAAGGCGGGTAGTTTGACTGGGGCGGTCGCCTCCTAAACGGTAACGGAGGCGCGCGAAGCTACGCTCAGGCTGTTTGGAAATCAGCCGACGAGTGCAAAAGCATAAGCGTGGTTGACTGCGAGTCCTACAAGACGAGCAGGTACGAAAGTAGGCTTTAGTGATCCGGTGGTTCTGCATGGAAGGGCCATCGCTCAACGGATAAAAGGTACGCCGGGGATAACAGGCTGATCGGAGCCAAGAGTTCATATCGACGCTCCGGTTTGGCACCTCGATGTCGGCTCATCGCATCCTGGAGCTGTAGAAGGTTCCAAGGGTTAGGCTGTTCGCCTATTAAAGCGGTACGTGAGCTGGGTTCAGAACGTCGCGAGACAGTTCGGTCCCTATCTGTTGTGGGCGCAGGAGATTTGAGAGGACCTGTCCTTAGTACGAGAGGACCGGGATGGACGAACCTCTTGTGTTCCAGCTGTCGTGCCAACGGCATAGCTGGGTAGCGAAGTTCGGTTGTGATAACCGCTGAATGCATATAAGCGGGAAGCACTCCTCAAGATGAGATCTCCCAACCCTTAAGGGATATGAAGGGCCCAGGAAGACCACCTGGTTGATAGACGGGAAGTGAAAGCGCAGTAATGTGTGAAGCTTACCCGCACTAATCGCCCGTTCGGCTTGACCATAAAATTTACTCGGTGCAGTAAAACAGCCGTCAGCACTCGGCTGTCAGCTTTCAGTTCGAATCTGTTCGAAAGCTGCCAGCGTATTCAACGACTCGTCAGAACCTGGACGGGACTGAAGACAAAGTACTGATGGTTGTGCGCCGACGAAAATGCCGAAGTAATAAAAAACTCAATCTATTCAGTTGTGAGGCATTGTCCTCACGATCTTTGAAAAGCAGCTGCTAGCTTCTGGCTGCTGGCTTTCAGCTCAACATCGTTGAGTTCAGGGCCGGCTCTGCGGAGTGGGCAGCACGACAAGTTTGCGGTGGTCTTTGCCGGAGTTGAGTTAGTGCTCCTCGGCAGCAAATGACCGAGCTAATAGCCAGGAGCTAGAAGCTAGCCGCTACGAATGTCGGTGATCTTACCGCGGGGGATCCACCCGTTCCCATCCCGAACACGGAAGTTAAGCCCCGCAGGGCCGATTGTACTGCACGCGAAAGTGTGTGGGAGAGTAGGTCGTCGCCGGCTTAAATAAAGGCCATGTGAGAGAAATCTCGATGGCCTTTTCCTTTGGTGGCCCGAAATGTTTTTTGTTGGTGAGTGTGGGGCGGGCGCCCCCGCCCGCCAGAGGCATACATCTTGAATAGTTCTGCAGCCTTTGTGTAGATGGCCAGGACCCCTGAGCGCCTGAGTGGAGGGATGCCGATTGCCGCGGGACGGGTTCTCGCGGGCGAGGGCGCCCGCGCCACATCCATCCCGACTAGAGCTCGAGCTCCGGATTTACCCAGAGCCAGCGAGAATCCTCAGGCTTTTGAACCAGTCCTGCTCTTACCGGATTCTGCCGAATGTACTCGCACTTCTCCTTCAAGCTTTCATCGGACCGCAGCACATAGTCAAACGACTCTTCCTCCCAGACAGGACCTGAGCGATGCAGAAGCGTGTTGATCCGGTGAGCCGTGGCTCCCTTTAGACGTTGCAGGATGTCTACCAGGGGGACCGGCCATCCATCGTCGTTCCGCAAAGGCGAGAGCAGCAAATGGACATGATCGGGCATCACGACGAAGGCATGAAGAGTAGCTCGTCTGCGATGCTCGCGGTGACAATGCTCGGCGATCAAGTCGCGAGCCCCTTCCGGCAAAGGCAGCCGCGCCCCTGTACAGAAGGTCACGAACAGAGCCGCATCGGATTTCTGGAAATGAGGAAGCCGCCTGCGGTAGCGGTATTTCGCGAGCGGATTTGGGCTCGGCATAATGTGTGTGTGGTGTGTGGTGTGTAGGGTGGGCGCCCCCGCCCGCCAAGAGCATGCAGCTTGAATAGCTCTGCAGCCTGTCGGTAACGATGGCGAGCGGTTCCTCCCTGAGTGCTGGAGTGGAAAGATGCCGATTACCGAAGGTCAGGTTTTCGCGGGCGAGGGAGCCCGCGCCACACGGTTAGGGAGAGTAGGTCGTCGCCGGCCTGCGACCATCATTCTTCGAATTCCCTGATACCGACTCTAAAGCTCTCTGGTTCGATGCCGATATCCCCGCTAGCACGGTAGTTTCAAGGAGACGAACCAGATGAACATGAAACACAAATTGCTGACCATGGCTATGCTGACTTTAACTCTTACTCTTGGCGCACCGTCCGCCCGCGCAGTGCCGGGTGCGACAGGTACGGTTGCGGTCACCGCAACTACGGAAGGTTCAGTGGTTATGACCTTCGTGACCGATGGGGCTGGAATAACGCTGGGCGGCACCGGCACGGATACGGCTGCGATAGCGTTTGGCACCGTATCGGCCTTCGGCGGCACGATTCCCACGGGCGTGACCAGAGCAGTCAATGGAACAACCGACTGGTCTTTGTCCACCCCATTCGACGTGGTAGTGCAGGCTGCCAACGGCCCTGGCGAAGAGGGTACCTACACGCTTTCCGCCGGACTGCAAACCGCGGATATTGTCAACACCTGGACCGTGGGAGGCATTCCACTGAGTACGACGCCCGGTGTGCTCACTGGCACGGGAGCATATGGCAGTACACCTTATACTCTTCTACTCACCATTCCGTTCACAGCGACTGCTGGAACCATCACCAACACCATCAACTTCGCGGCGGTCGCGAACTAGGCGTTTCGCGCCGGCCTCGCGTAGGCCCGAGGCTCATCAGAAAGAACCAGCAGCGGCTACATCAAATGCATTCGCAGTGCATTTGAGTATGGCTACTCAGGGCAGTCTCTGGAGGAGGGAATGCGCGGGTTTGTGATGGTGCTGCTGGTCGCGCTGGGCTGCGGGGGGCGCGCCTTGAGTCAGACACTGACTTTGACCTTCGTCACCGACGCCGGCGGAATCGGACTTGCGGGAAGCGGCACGGGGTCGGCGGCGATGGACCTGGGCACCATCCAGGCTTTCGGAGGGACCTTTCCTGCCGGTGTCAGCCGGGAGACCACCAGTTCAAGTTTCACGCTGAGCACCGCGATTGGAGTGCAAGTGACCCTGAGCGGTCAGGTGAGTCCGAGCTATACGCTCACCGGCCGGTTGCTGTTCTCGGACCTGCAAAATACATGGAAGGTGAACTCGGTGTTGCTTTCAACGACCGACGCAACCATCACCAACGCCGGGGCCTACGGCACGACGGCCAACCAGTTTAGTTTGAAGATCCCTTTTTCAGCCCCAGCGGGTTCGATCAGCAACACCATCGACTTCACGGTCACCTCTAACTGAGAGCTTCGCCATGCGCCGACGAGGGTTCCTCATTTCGACTGTGTTCCTGGCGGGAATGCTGTGCAGCGCCGCCGACACGCCCAAAAAAGCGGATACGCCGGTGCCCATTCAGGCCGGAGCTGCCCCTTCTTTAGCCCTGTCGCCGGGCGTGCTCGAGGTGAAAGCCCGGGCGGGCGCCAGCAGCACATACGTTTTGGCCCTGAGCAATCTCATGGACGCCCGGCTCGCGTTTGTGCTGGAGGCGTATGACGTCGTGGTGCGCGACGGCAAACGCACGTTTGTTCCGGCCGGCGAAACCGAAGGCGGGATCGCGCGTTCCGCGGTCTTCGATCCCACCACGATCGAACTGAATCCAGGCGAGACCGGAAAGGTCAAAGTCACCTTGACGGTTCCCGACCAGCCCAAAGTGCGGGCGGTGGTGGCGATTTTTCGCGGCCAGACCGCGCTTCGGGGCACAGGAGCGGTGATGTTTACCGGTTCGCTCGGAACCCTGATCACCTACAACCTCTCGTCCGACGTGAAAGTGCGGGTGGGGGCGCCGACTCTCAAGCCGCAAACCGTTACTTCCAATCTGGTGGTGTCGGAGCAGTTCGAAAATGAGGGGCAGGAACCGGCAGTCCCGAGGGGCACGCTGGCCATCCTTAAAAGTACCGGACAGTTGGTTGGACGAGTGGCGATCGAGCCGCATCGTCTGTTGCCAGGGGAAGGATTCAACTGCGAAATTGAATATCCCCACGGCCTTCGCACGGGCAAGTATCACGCCATGATTTCTATCCAACACGAAGGCGGAGTCGAGAGCAGGGGCCTCGATTTCGAGATTGAATGAAGAAAGTCGTTCAATTCGTGCTGGCGGTGGCTGTGTTTGCTTCGCCGTCATGGGCGCACGCGCAAACCGGAAGTACGGGAGCACAACCGGCGGCAACGGGATTCAAGTCTGGGTTGAGCCGGCTACGCTGCACGGTTTTTAACCGTCGGCGGCTGACCGTGGTGCAAGGAGACAAGCGGGAATTCAATTTTCCCGAGGCCATCTCGGGTCTTTCAAAAAACCGCTTCGGTAGTTCGCGCCTCCATCGGCTTTGGAACACTGACCGTAGAAGGCGTGGCACTGGGAAAAACCCAGATTGTGGTTCTTGGAGGCCGGCAGGAAAAACAGATTATCGAGGTGCAAGTCGTCGCCACAATGGCGCAAGCAGGAGAACAAGCAAGAGAAGACAAAGTCTCCGCGGCGAGGAGGAAAGCTTGCGTCGCCGCGGACGCGAAGTCCTCCTCGGTTGCGACCTCGAAGCTACCCGCTGGAGGTGTGCCTGAAGCAACTCCGCCGTCGCGCTCAAGCTTGTCCGATCTCTCAGGACCGAGCAACGGCGGCAAACTGGGGCGAGAGCCGGACACGGTTTCATCCCTGCCCACGGAATCGAGGAGCGTCGAGCAGCAGCGACAACCGCCGGACGCGCACTCAACCCTGCCCCCGGGATTGATGAATACTGGGCAACAGATGAGTGGGCCGGACAGTCGTCCGTTGCTTGCCGTTCCGGTTGGGGATACGGTGACTTTGGTCGAACTGACCTCGGTGACGGTGCCGGTCGAGAACGTGACCGCCGCCTATTCTTTGGATCCACTGAATGCGGAGGCCCAGTCCGCCGGAGATCAGGTGCGCATCTGGGGCCGGGTACCAGGCCAGGGGCTGATCGTGCTGGTGCACAATGACTTCAGCACCAGTACTCTGCACGTGATCGTGACGCAGGGGCCGCCGATTTTGCCGGACAGCACATGGACCGGACTGAACTCAGCCGAAGGAAGAGGCTATTACGAGTCCAGGGTATCGTCGAACCCGCTACAGATCAGCCAGTTGCTCGATTACCGGGCCGGCCGCATGCAACTGCACCTGGCAAACGCCATTTTGCCGAGCGCGAACCTGCCCGGGGTATCCACCACCTGGTTTCCCTTCAGTTTTTTCCGGTATGACGCCGACCATTGGAGGATGACCTTGCTGGACGAGCAGGTGAACAGTTCTCCGATTTCCGTGGACGCGACCATCCTGCGCGGAGTGCATTTCGCCACGGGAGGTCTCAGCATCCATGCCGGCTACTCGTCGATCGCGGGATTTCAATCGCTGTTTCTGCCGGTGCGAAAGCAACTGATTGCCGGAGCCAGCTTCGCGCACCACTTGAGCACGGATGTTCAGGTGGGCGTGACCGGCTACTACATTGAGCGCGACGCCTTCGCGCTCGATCCCCATGCCGCCACCGGCGTAGCCACGCTATTTCTCAGGAAACACTCATTGCAGGGAATCTCCTATGCGGCCGAGGTGGGGGTGAGCAAGGGAATCGGGGGGGCGGCGAGCGCGGACCGCGATACCGGCGGCGACCAGTTGCATATGGCCGCACGTTATCGCCCACGGGGTTACGCGGCGCCGGATGTTGACAACCTGACCGGCCTGCAGAGCGACGCCCGGTGGAGCCATTCCTGGAGCACGCGTTTTGCATCGGATTTTTCCGGGACCGCCAACCACCTTTACACCCGGCCGGGATTTCAGACGAGCGAAGTTGGCGCGGGCAACTTCAGATACCGGCCATCGCGGCGGATCGTTGTGTCATCGGGTTTCACGGCCTCGCGTTTTTCCAGCACGCTCGCGCTGTTTCCCGAGGTGCATCGTTACTCCCTTCCGGTGGGCATTTCCTATGACCGGCCCCAGTTCGGCGCATTCGCTCAATATGAGTATTCGCAAACCAGCCGAGCTTTTTCCCCGGGCGCGGCATACCGCGGCTCGTTGCGCTGGAGCCGGGCGCATTTCCAGGCGAGCGCCAACGCCGGATTGGACACGCAGGCTTTAGGGATCGACTCGGTATTTTCAGCGTTTCCCGGTTTGAATGCGGAACTGGCGAGCCTGGGCTTCGGGGCTGCGACCAGTGTGGAACAGTTGGCGGCGCTACTGAGCGACCGCGCATTCCTGAATAGCCTGGGCATTGCTCCGGGCGCGACTCTGCAACTGGTTCCGCGCAACTGGCACGGAGGCTTGAACCTGAGCTGGAGGTCGGCGCACCAGACCCTGGAGTTCAATTCCAACTACAACCAGAACTCTTTTCTGGCACGGCAGAACAGCACCGCCCTGGAGACGGTCCGTTACCGGCGCGGTATTACCAACGCGACCGAAGTGATTGCCTCAATCAGCGTGTTCGAGATCAGTTCGCCGGCCCGCCAGGTGACGCCGATCTGGGAGGTCGGTCTGCGGCACCGCTTTGGAGGGAATCCGCTGTCGCGTTTTCATCACCGTGACGAAGGTATCGCGGGGACCGTACGGCTGCAGGACAGCTCGGGGACGACCCTGGTGCGGGGCGCTGAGATCACGCTGGACGGCGACCGCAAAACGAAATCCGACGATGAAGGCCACTATCAGTTCGCGAGGGTTCAGGCAGGAGTACACAGCGTCCAGATAGCATTCAAGTCCGCCCGCCCCTTTTACTACACGACTCCGTCGAAGGTCAGCACCAGGTCAGGTTCCGTGGTTGACTTTGGAGTGATCTATCCGTCGGCGCAAGTCGTGGGCTATGTGCTGAGCGACGCCGGTGTCGGGTTGCCGGGGATTGGCATACTGGTGAAAGGCCCGCAAGGTGAACAGAACCTGACTACCGACAAGGCCGGGCAGTTCTTCGTCCCAGTGGCGCAGGCGGGCGATTATGTGGCGACCGTGAGCTCGGAAACCGTTCCCGATGGTTACGTGCTCGAAGATCTCCTGCCGGCAGAGGTCTCGGTAGGCGCCGGCGAGTTCAAAAAGGTTTCGTTCAAGCTGCCGGCCATCAGGGCGTTGACTGGCGTAGTTCAGGCCTACGATCCGGCAAAAGCAGCATACGTGGCGCTCAAGGACGTGACCATCGTATTACCGCAACTGAATCGGAGCACAACTACGGACGGCCGGGGCTGGTATTCGTTCCGAAACATGCCGACGGGTACGTTCACTATTCAGGTCGAAGGAAAGCCTTTTACCAAAGTGTCATTCGGGGTTGGGCCGCAACTTTTGCGGCAGGACATACGGCTGAATTCCGACGAAGTTAGCGTCTCTCGTCGTTGACCCCAAGCCGCCGCCGGTAGCGGTATTTAGCAAGAGGATTTTGCCTCGGCATGAGTGTGTGTGTTGTGTATTGTGTGGGGCGGGCGCCCCCGCCCGCCAAAAAGCTTGCAGCTTATACAGGTCTGCAATTCCCGCCTGTGATGGATGAACATTGGCTCAGTGGGTTTGAAGTGGAAGGATGCCAAATTGCCGAGGGACAGGTCTTCGCGGGCGAGGGCGCCCGCGCCACACAGAGTGTGGGAGAGTAGGTCGTCGCCGGCTTAAATAAAGGCCGATCATGGAAACATGGTCGGCCTTTTCCTTTTGGGTGTCACGTGTAGTGGGTCGGGCGACCTCGCTCGCAGAATTCGTCAAAGCTCGATGGCCTCATTCCTTAACAAGCTGGTAGGCCACTGTACAGCCCGCCGGAGGGGGCACTCACAGATTACGCACATCTTTCACCGTCTTCTTGAAAGACAGCGAAATCCAAATCGTGGCCCATGTGGCAATTGTGCGCCACCCGTCGCCTTCCGGCTTTTGTAATTTGGCCCTATGGCACCTGGTTCCCCTGTAATGCTTGAGAATTCTGTACTTGCCTGACAGGAAGCCGGTGACAGCATCCAAGTATTTCTCCACGCGATCCGATTTTGTGCACGGGAACCAGTCCGTGTAAAAGTGACTCGCCGAAAAACCTAGCTCGTCACGATTCTGCAGACACAGCCATACCTCGTGGGAGAGGCCAGGTTGAACTGGCATCGTAATACTGATTTCCACCGGGTCATCGGGATTCTCGACCATCTTTAGGGATGGGAAGCGATTTGCGATTTCAGCGAACACCGCTCTTGCGATGGATTCGGTATCAGATGAGCCCATGCTCAATATGTTCCGCCGGGCGATCCCCGTCCTTTTTAAAAATTACTCCGAAGCGTCTTTGACGTGAAGTACCGCTGTTCGATTGTACCTATGCACGACAGCGCGGGTGGAGCAGCGTTGTTGGCGGGCGGCCTACTTCTTATAACGGTTCGACCCATTTAGTCCCGCTGTCGATCGATACCAAGCCACCTATAATTCCGCGCCTCCCGCGATTTCGCTCGGACGACAAGTTCTTAGTGAGCACAAAAATCCCCGCCCAAGCAGAGCTTGGACGGGGCACCCTCCAGGGAAGATCCCTCTTAGTAAAGGGCTGTCGGTTCTCCGTAAAAGAAATCGTCCATCATGACGATGTCTTTGCGGTCGTCATTCGGACCCGGCGCAGTGTCACCGGCAATAATCCTGACGCGAGCAACGCGTGCGTCGGAAAAGACAACGCCGATGAATGACAGGTTTCCGTCGCCCGGTGAAGCCGGCGCATTGGTCGTGAAAAGCAAGTCGCCGCGGGTGCCGTAGTATGCGATCAAAGTGCTGGAGTGCCGGTTTCCGGTTCTGTCCCTCACTTCGCTGCCATCGGGCGAGTCGACGTCGGTAAAAACCACGCCGAAGCCAGTGGAAGCCGCTGGGGTGTTGCCATTGCTGCCGGGAACGGAAAACTCCACGTCGGTGACATTGCTCCCGATTGGCGAGAAGAGCCGCAGCGGGCTGAACGCGTGAAAGATCGTGGCATAGCTCGAATTCCCAAACGTGTCTGCCAGCCCCGACGGCGGCGCCTGGACAAAACCGCTTCCACGTGTGGTGATGTTAGCGCCACGAGTATTCAAGAACGTGGTTAACGGAGTGCCGGTAAGAGTAGTGGCTGCGTTGGTTGGGCTGCCGCCGTCCCAGTTAATTTCACGACGGCCGCTGGCCAGCGGTCCGGGATTATTGGCGTTGTTGGTTGCCCCGAGAGCGGCACGAAACTGGTCCACTGTACTTTGAATCGATGCCGCAGATGGACCCGCGGCCTGGAACACGGTTGGCGCTACGAAATGCTTCGCAGCGGAATCATTGGTTTGTGCAGCGGCTGACTGTACTAGTAAGATCCCAGCAACCAGCCCTGCCGCCATAACAAACAATCTCACGAACAACATAGTCTTGCGCTTACTTGCGAAGTGGCTCATCTATTTTCTCCTTGTAGTTTGAATGCGTCTAAGTGCGTCCGCGGTCTCTCGCAGGTCGATCACTACGGGAGACCGCGGCATGTCCGTGAAGACTGTCTTCAATGCGTTGTGAGGTTTGATTCAGAGTTAGCGGCACAGATTCGCGGAGGGTGTCATATGTTTGTCAAAAGGATGTTAGTGACCAATGACAGAATGTTCTGAATCGTAATGCCTCACGTTCGCGTCGCGATAATTTGAGAAAACGTTTAAGCAGAAAAGCAGGTTCCCGTTCGACTTCCCGTCGTTGCACTCGGAGTTCGCTCAGGGCAGGCTCTCGACTACGCTCGGGATGACAGGCCTTGATAAGCGGTGGGACATAAATCTCCAGCCTCGTGGAGGTTGGTCGAGCATCCTCATGTGCGATACACTTTCGCGTCCAACCTGAATCGAGGGAATTCGTGGCAACATTGCGCCCGCCCACATTTGACAGTTCGCCCGTAGCAATCCGCCAAGCTCGGCCGGAAGATGCGCCGGTCTGTGGTCGGATCTGCTATGAGGCCTTTACGAAGATTTCGACTGAACACGGTTTCCCGCCTGACTTTCCGTCGGTTGAGATCGCGGCCCGTGTTCTTTCGATGATGTTCAGTCATCCCGGTTTTTATTGCGTGGTGGCCGAATCGAGCGGGCAGATACTCGGTAGCAATTGCCTTGACGAGCGCTCTGCAATTGCAGGCGTTGGTCCGATTACGATCGATCCAATGACACAGAATAAGGGCGTTGGACGCGCGCTGATGGAGGCAGTGCTTGCGCGCTCCGCTGAACGCGGTTTCAAGGGCGCCCGGCTTCTGCAGGCTGCGTTTCACAACCGGTCGCTTTCTCTTTACACAAAGCTTGGGTTTGATACGCGTGAGCCGATCTCCGCGATGCAAGGCCCGCCCATCAAAGTCGCGACTCCGGGATACAACGTGCGTCCCGCGCGTATGTCAGATCTGGACAAGTGCAACGGCGTTTGCCAACGTGTACATGGCCACGACCGCAACGGTGAAGTTCGGGATGCGATAGGACAAGGTAGCGTGGTTGTCGCCGAGCGAGATGGGCGCATCGTCGCGTACTCCACCTTGATTGGATTTTTCGGGCACACGGTGGGCGAGAACAATGCTGACGTTCAGGCGCTGATCGCAAACGCGGATGCGTTTGCGGGGCCGGGCATTCTTGTCCCGACGCGAAACGCGGGTTTGTTCCGGTGGTGCCTGGAGAACGGGCTGCGCGTCGTGCAGCCGCTGACTCTTATGACTGTCGGCTTCTACAATGAGCCCGCCGGAGCCTTTCTTCCTTCGATACTCTATTAATTAGAGATTCCGCGATCTTGATGGAGCGTTCCGTCCACGCTTTGCTTGGGCCGGGTTCTTTGGCTATCGATGTTCGCACGGAAACACAAGGTCCCTCGACTTCGCTCGCGATGACACGGTTTGGTGAAATCAGCGCAGAAAACACCTGCCCAAGCGAAGCTTGGACGGCACCCTCGAGATCGGAATAGCTTCGCAACACAGTGGACATCGCGTAGTCTGGCATCTGCGGTTTTCTTCGGAGGATGCATTGGAGAGGCGAGAATTTGTTACGTCGGCGGTGGCGATGACGGGGATGGCAATGAGCGGATCGGGAGCCTGGGCTTCGGCGACATCATCGCGAGAGTTTTATCAGTTGCGGAAGTATGCGCTGCAGACGGGTCCGCAGTTGGCGTTGACCCAGAAACATTTTGAGCATGCTTTGATTCCAGCATTGAACCGCACGGCGATGGCTCCGGTCGGAGCTTTCAAGCTGGATATCGGCCCGGAGACGCCGACATATTATTTGTTGATTCCAGCGACCTCGGTGGAAGCGCTGGTTACGCTGGACACGCGGCTGACAGAGGATGCGGAGTTCATGAAGGCGTCCGCGGCATTCTGGGAGCGCCCGCATCGGCGCCAGCGTTTGTCCGAGTGGAGAGTTCGCTGATGTCCGCGTTTGCGGGGTGGCCGAAGATAGTTGCCCCGAAGGGCGACAAAAGAATTTTCCAGCTGCGCACCTACGAGAGCGCAAGCCACGCAGGACACGTCCGGAAAGTACAGATGTTTAACGAAGCGGAAATCGGAATCTTTACGAGGACTGGATTGGCACCGGTGTTCTTCGGAGACGTGCTGATTGGCTCGCGAATGCCAAGCCTGACTTACATGCTGACGTTTGCCGACGTGGCGGATTTGAATGCCAAGTGGAATGTCTTCGTCAATGATCCAGCGTGGAAGGAACTTTCGCACCGGCCGGAGTATGCGGATGCGGAGATTGTCAGCAATATCACCAACTTGTATTTGAGTCCGTTGAGCTGTTCGCAGATTTAGGGACACTTTTGGCTGGGGAGCCTTCGCGCGAAAAGCAGATCCCTCGACTTCGCTCGGGATGACACGTGTGGATGACCGATGACGGTGTAGATGACCGATGACAGCGTGGATGACGGACGATGGACTTGAAAGCATGATCATACGATAGTGTGAGGCATATATGAATGATGGGAGTCTGAACGGTCGCGGAGCGGTGTTGCTTGGATTGTCGCTTGCGCTGGGCCTGATCATTGGAGGTTGGGTGCTGGGGGCGCAGATTAAAGAGACTCGCCTGGGCGATCGCTACGTGACGGTGAAAGGTCTGGTCGAGCGCAAAGTGAAGTCCGACCTTGCCATCTGGCCGCTTACTTTCAAGGAAGCTGGAGATGACCTGTCTCTGGTATATGCGAAGGCAGAGACAGATAAGAAAGCTATCCTGCAGTTTTTAACTGACCAAGGTATCCAGTCATCTGAAATCGAAATAGGCATCATCCGTGTCGTAGATACACAGGCGAACGAATACGGAGGTTCGAACAAAGCGCCTCGACGTTACATCGTCGAACAGCCCATTACGGTGCGCACTTCACGCGTTGACCCGGTTGTGGCCGCAGCGCAGAAAACCATGCTGCTGTTACAAAAAGGCATTGTGCTGAGCATGAATCCAGGCCAGGGATTGACGTATCAATTTACCGGATTGAATTCCATCAAGCCCGACATGATCACCGAGGCCACCCGCAACGCCCGCAGCGCCGCGGATCGTTTTGCGGCGGATTCCGGCAGCAAAGTTGGCTCGATTCGTCAAGCGAATCAGGGAGTTTTCTCGATACTAGCCGCTGACCAGGGAGGCGAGAGCGGAGAAGCGGGCGTAAGCTTCAATGGTGACAGCAGTGTGATGAAGACCGTCCGCGTAGTGACTTCGGTTCAGTATTATCTCGACAACTAGAAGCAGCTCCCTCGACTGCGCTCGGGATGACAGGACTCTCGAGGTTACAGGATGGTCGGGACTAGAGGACTTGAGAGGCTTGGAGCAAGAAAAATCCCCGCCCAAGCTGAGCTTGAACGGGGCACCCTCTGGAATTACTTCTTAGAAGCGGAATGATCTGAACTGTTGCGGGACCAGCTTCGACCCGTTCAGGTCGGCGTCGGTGAAACCGAAGACGAAGAACTGGTTCGGGTTTGGTACGGTGACGTTGTTGTCATCGGGAACCTCCGACAGGAAGTCATTGTCGTTGGCGACCCACAGGGTGTGCACGGTTTTGCCGCCTTGCTTTACGTCCGGACCGACGGCTATGCCTTCCAGCTTGGCCGGAATCTGGTCAGCGGCAATACCGTTTGCAGTCCAACACAGTGACGATATCGAGGAAGGGCGTCGTGCTTTTGGTGACAGCGTGGGCGGCTGCCGTGGCTCCGTCCATGTGTGGTGACGTCAACTGCACCGTTCAGGTCAATCTTGAAAATCTGTTTGACCTTGGCTTTGCTGCCATCGCCACGCCCGTGACCGTCCCGCTCATCCACCAGAAACTCGTGCTGGTTTAATGCCGTAATCTCGCTGACGCCCGTGCCCTTGGTCAGCAGGTAGGCATATTCGTGCGTGGTTTGCCCGCTGGCGATGTCGATGGTTACCAGGCGGAGCAGGCTCGGCTGCGCCGCAGCATCCTGCAGCAACGCATTCTGCATAATGCCAACCAGAGTTCGTGCCGTCCGGCGTGATGGCGAGTCCTTCCATGCCTTTGTTTGCGGTGCGGCCGCTGGTGTTGTTGTCAATTTCATCCTGGCCGACTGCACTCAGTTTGCTCACGAACAAATGCGCGGGAAGTTTGAAGCTCCGCAGACGCAGACCGAAGATGCGATCGAACTCATAGACGTAAGGTCCGTATTCGTCGGAAATATAAACTCTGAGACCATCGTTGGAAAGACGGATGCCTTCCGAATCCAGTCGGCCATCATTGGCATTGCCGGAGTTGCGGTTCGGATCGAAAGCGTCGGAACGGCCGGTGAAGAAGTGCTGCAAAAAATTGTTCTGCGGCGGCACGCCGGAGCCTATCGCGAGGTTTTCACCTGTGCCGTAAACCAGCGGGGTCAGGCTGAACAGCAGCGTGGTGTTCCGCAGTTTCGGCGTCAGGGTGAAAGGCAGGCCTGCGCCGTTGTTGGGTTCGAGATCCATTGTGATGGTGTGGAAGCGTGGGATGTAGGTGACAGTGTCGTCGACGAGGGGTCGAAGGGAACGGCGTTCGGACCGCGATCCGGCAGTGCGAGGAAGGTGTTACCGGAGGCGTAAGCAAGGCCTGAGCCGAGACCACCGAGCAGGTTGGCGGGAGCGTTGTTCTCGAGCGTGTTGTGCAGTCCGGAGAGGTCAGCAAATGAACCGGCACTGGAGCGGGTCAGGGACCCGACGGCAAGTAATTTGACCTGGGCATTGGCCTGGGGTGGCAGCGAGGCCGAGTACCAAGACGGCCAGGGCGGTAGAGAGCAGAACTTTTCTCACGAAAGCGTTTCCTCCGGTTGGTTTTTACTGCTGGATAAACTGATGATCTGGCAGGCGATACGTGGGCAGGTTAAAGGGCGATGAATATCCGGTTAATAAGTTTTTACAATTCGGTTTGTGCGCTGAGGTGAATCGGCTTTGAGCCATGGAGACCACATTCGGTGCAAGCCGTCCCGCATGGGTGATAACCTTGCTGGATGTCTGACAATTCTGATGTGAGCTCCGTCCGTGCAGCATTCTTCTCAACGTGGTCGAACTTCGGCGTTACTGGCGCTCGTTCTCGGGCTGATCCTTGGAGTCGTGGCTGTCGGATCGGCCGGATGGGTGATGCTGTCGCGAAATTCGGGGCGGACTCTGTTGAGTCATATGTGGTCGGCCGTGACCGGACGAACGCTCAGCATTGATGTGAGCCAGCCCACCGTGGTGGATCGTATCCAGCGGCTGCAGCGGCTGGAGACCGTGGTCTACACGATGGACAAGCTGGTGACTGGAGCAAAAGAGAATCCGGTCTTTCCGGATTTTCTGGCCGGCGATCGCCTGCTGATGCTGGTGCATGGAGAAGTTGTCGCCGGGATCGATTTTTCCAATCTGAAACCGGGCGACGTCAGAGTGGATGGCAAGCAGGCGCATCTGCACCTTCCCGCGTCGCAGGTATTCAGCACGCGGCTCGACAGCGAGAAGACCCGGGTGTATTCCCGGCAAACCGGGTTGCTGGTGCCAACCGATCCGAATCTGGAAACACAGGTAAGGCAAGAGGGGGAGCGTGAACTACAAGCAGCCGCCTTGAGCGGATGGTATTTTGCGGACGGCCCAGCAGAATGCCGCTTCGACGATCACGAGTCTGTTGCAGGGGTTGGGGTTTGAGAAGATTGAGTTCGAGTAGGAAGTTGTGTTGCGGTGAAAAGGCGCGCGCATTCATCGACCAGACACGCGAAGAGAGAGCCCACTCCAGCGGCTGAAGCCGCGCACATATCGACGGCTTTTGGCACGACTGAAGTCGTGCCCTTCCCGACCCCATATCGCGCCCTTTGAAATCAAAGGCAAAAAACAAGATCAACTTCAAGGCGGCGGGCGAGGGCGCCCGCCCCACATTCATCACTACTGAATCAGCGTTGCGCGCCATTGGTTGGTTCTTCTTCCGGGACGATGACCACCGCGGCGGCTACGCGATCTCCGGGTTCCAGATTCAGCAGGCGAACGCCTTGTGCGGCGCGGCCGGATTCGCGGATGGTGTTTGAGTCCATGCGGATGATCTTGCCGTACTGGCTGATCAGCATGACTTCGGAGTTCTCGTCCACCTGCGCGATGCCTACGACTTTGCCGTTGCGTTCGGTGGTCTTGACGTTGATTACGCCAGAACCGCCGCGCCCTTGCAGACGGTATTCGTCGGCGGGAGTGCGCTTGCCGTATCCGTTCTCGGTTACGGAGAGAATCAGTCTTCCCTTCTTGCCGACGTCTACGACTTCGGAGCTGGCAACGCCTTCCGCGGGCACTTTGCCGGCGGCAACAGGCGTCTTGCTTCCATTTACAACCTCGACACCGGGCTTGGGCGTTGTCGCCATGCCTACCAGGTAGTCGCCCTTTTCCATGCGGATGCCCCAGACGCCGTACGCCTGACGGCCCATGGAGCGAACATCTTCTTCGTCGAAGCGGATGGCCTGGCCTTCATGCGTGGCGAGGAAGACGATCTGCTGGCCGTCGGTGATGCGGACCGCGACCAGTTCGTCGCCCTGCTCGATGCTGATGGCATAGATACCGTTCGAGCGCACGTGGGAGAAGTCTTTAAGTTCGGTCTTTTTTACCAGTCCGTTGCGCGTGGCGAAGAAGACATACTTGCCGGCTTCTTCCAGATTGCGGACCGCGACCATGGTGCGGACCGTCTCGCCCGGTTGCAGCCCCACCAGATTGCCGACGTGCTTGCCTTTGCCGGCGGCGCTGATGTCGGGAATCTCATACACCTTGAGCCAGTAGACGCGGCCGGTGTTGGTGAAGATCAGAATGTAAGCGTGAGTGGAGGCGATGAACAGATGCTCGACGAAATCCTCGTCGCGCGTCTTCATGCCGGTGCGACCTTGCCCGCCGCGGCGCTGCATGCGGTAGGTAGAGATCGGCGTACGCTTCATGTAGCCGCCGTGGCTTACCGTAACCGCGACTTGCTCGTCGGCGATCAGGTCTTCCAGGTGGATTTCCGCAGCTTCGTCTTCGATCTGGGTGCGGCGTTCGTCGCCGTACTGTTTTTTGACTTCTTCCAGTTCTTTCACGATCACGCCGCGCAACTTCTTTTCCGAACCAAGAATTGATTCGTACTCGGCGATGTTCTCGCGGGTGACACCCAGCTCTTTGGTGATTTCGTCGATGGAGAGCCTGGTCAAGCGGTGCAGTTGTAATTCGAGAATGGCGTCGGCCTGAATCGCGGTGAACGGCTTGTCCGGATTCTGCTTTGGCGCGCGGCCGGTGATGTTGATATCGATTTTCTTGCCGGCAAAGTAAGGCGACCAGGTTCTCGCGAGCTTCAGCGCGGTTGGCGCTGGCGCGAATGATAGTGATCACGTTATCCAGGTGATCGAGCGCCGCAAGATAGCCTTCGAGGATGTGCTCGCGGTCTTTAGCTTTTGCGAGCAAATACGCAGTGCGGCGGCGTACCACGTCGACACGATGCTCGATGAAATATTTGAGGGCCTGCACCAAGCCCATTTCCTTGGGCTGGTTGTTCGCGACCGCCAGCAGGATCATGCTGAAGCTTTCCTGCATCTGGGTGTGCTTATAGAGCTGATTGAGCACGAGCTGCGGTTCGCCATCGCGTTTCAGTTCGACGACGATGCGCATTCCGTCGCGATCGCTTTCGTCGCGGATGTCGGAAATCGTGTCCACGATCTTGTCGTTCACCAGCTGCGCGATGCGCTCCACCAGACGAGCCTTGTTGACCTGGTAGGGAATTTCGGTGATGACGATGGCTTTGCGATCCTTGTTGAAAGTTTCAATGCCCGCCTTGGCGCGCATGATGAAGCGGCCGCGTCCCGTTTTGTAGGCGTCCACGATTCCCGCCCGACCATGAATGATGCCGGCGGTAGGGAAATCCGGTCCTTGCACGAATTTCAGAAGCTCCGCGAGTGAGGCGTCGGGGTTGTTCACCAGGGTGATGGTGGCGTCCACGATCTCGGTGAGATTGTGTGGCGGAATTTTCGTCGCCATGCCAACCGCGATTCCGTCCGATCCGTTGACCAGCAAGTTTGGAATGCGCGTAGGTAGAACGTCCGGCTCGATTTCGTTGCCGTCGTAGTTGGGACGGAAGTCGACAGTTGCCTTATCCAGATCCTCCAGCAATGCGTTTGAAACCCGAGCCAGGCGTGCTTCGGTGTAACGATCAGCCGCCGGCGGATCTCCATCTACCGAGCCGAAGTTGCCCTGGCCTTCCACCAGCGGGTAGCGCATGGCAAATGGCTGCGCAAGCCGCACCAACGCGTCATAGACCGCAAGGTTTCCATGGGGATGGTACTTGCCCATGACGTCACCGACGATTCTGGCGCACTTGCGCGTGGACTTGTTGGGATACAAGCCCATCTGCTGCATGGTGTACAGAATGCGGCGGTGAACCGGCTTCAATCCGTCACGGACATCGGGCAGGGCGCGACCGATGATCACCGACATCGAATAGTCGAGATAAGACTTCTTCATCTCCTCTTCGATATTGACGGGTTGAATGTTCAGCGCGCCGGGGATTCCGGTGCCGTCTCCGCCGCCGGGCGGAGGAGTCAGGGGAAGTTCAGGATTTTGATCGTCAGCCATAAGAAAGCTCCTAGCTTCTCGCTCTTACCTGCTAGCTTTGCCGGGGTGGTGCACTGGACCTCATGTCCGCAGATTCGTGGTCCGTGAGAGAAACTCACAGAACCAAGAACGACTTAAAAAGCGGCGGACGAGGACGCGCCCGGCATGGGCGAATCTCAATAGTTTAATTGGCTCTAAGCAATTGCATTTACAGGAAGTTACAATCGATTCGCGATATGAGAATTATAGCATAGAAGTGAGCAGAAACGGCGTCCGCAGACGGCGGATTTTCGTTGATGAATCCGGTACAGTTGGATGTAAGTAGCAATTCGGTGAATATCCAACATGGACACGCTCAAAGGAAAACTGGCTCTAGTCACAGGCGGAGGCCGCGGGATCGGCGCTGCGATCGCTCTGGCGCTGGCTGACGCCGGCGCTGACGTCGCGGTGAATTTTCGCACGCGGTCGGAGGAGGCGGAAAAGATCTGCACCGAGATTCGAAAAATGGGTCGCCGTGCCTTGGCGATTCAGGCTGACGTTTCGCGAGCCGATCACGTTCAAAAGATGGTTGCGCAAATTCAGCACGAACTCGGGCCTGTGAATATTGTTGTGAATAATGCGGGAATCGCGCGGCAAATCAACCTAGCGGACATCGTTGAAGCGGACTGGGACGAACATATCAACGTGAATCTTAAATCAGCTTTTCTGGTGACGCAGGCCGTGTTGCCAGAAATGCGCGCTCAGCGCTGGGGACGGATCATCAATATTTCGTCAGTGGCTGCGCAGACCGGCGGGCTGGTAGGTCCGCACTATGCCGCATCCAAGGCCGGAATGCTGGGATTGACTCATTCGTATGCCGCACTGCTGGCGAAGGAAGGGATCACGGCAAATACTATTTGTCTGGCTCTGGTTGAAACGGAGATGTTGCGAGCAAATCCGCGGGCGACTTCGAGTGTGATCCCTATCGGACGTTTCGGCACGGTCGATGAAGTGGCATCCGTGGCGGTGATGCTGGCGGAGAATGCTTACATGACTGGCCAGACTATCAACCCCAACGGCGGATGGTATTTCAGTTGACTGAAGGCCGTGCTTTTCTGGGACTTCTACGGAGACTTAGCGGAGAAGTGGCGACCGGAAGTCAGGGCCGAATGACTACTTCATCGGGACCGGCGGGCAAAACGAAGTTCAGGCCGCGCTGCTGGTTCAGTTTGAGCGTTGCGGGCACGTCGAGGTCCGCGATCTGAATCTTTTTATTCCATGATCCGGTGGTCCAGTAGTCTGCCTTTGAGTAGATGGTTCCGCTCATGATGGTGTAGTTGCTGACTTCTTCCGTCCGGCCATCCCGAAAAACAAGAATCGCGGGGGGAAGCTCGCGGGCCGGTTGTGGCGCGACTCTTCTTGCCGGGGATGAGCCATTAACAGACGCGCGTAACTCGGACTTCTTTGAGTTTAGTGTGCTCTGGCTATCCGGAGAGGCGCTTGCGGATGACGTCACCCGCTCAAAGTGATCGCCCTGCCACTCGATCATCAGAGGCTCGAGCGGAACTGGAGGTGCTGCAGGCGTTGGAGCAACAACCGCAGGTGCGACCACGACTTGAGGCGGGGCGGGTGGCTGCGAGTCGTATCCGAAGTCGGAATCGTAGTACGGGTAAGGAAGAAGAACTGAACCTCGGCCCGATGGCCGGGCATGATGCGGGTGGCCAACATTTCCCGCCCCCGCGACACCCCGCCCTCCAAATCCAGCCGAGCCACCAGTTCCCGCGCTCAGGCCAATTTGGGCAGGCAAAGGCGATATCAACGCCGACATCGCAGCAATCGCGAGTGTAAAACGATTCAGCATCTACTTGTCTGTTTCCATTGCAGGCGGCAATTGAAAACTGATGCCGAGGTCATCGTTTTGTTTTGCGGTGGCATTCAGATCAAGGTCCGCAATTGCGATTTTGCGATGATGACCGGACGTCAAATCATAGAGCATGTTTCCGACGACCGCGTAATTCTGGACTTCCGCCTGATGGCCGTCTTTGAAGATCAATACGGTCTGAGGCTGTTCCGCGACCTGGGTTTCAGGCTGCCGATCTGCCACCGCAGGTTCCATCTCCGAAGCTGAGTGAGCTCGACTGGCGCTTCGCGGATAGTCATCCACAAAGCGAGCCGGAGTTCCGGGGCCACGGCGATCGAAGATGGTTGGGCCGCCACGATAATCATCCGCGGGATTAGGGTTCGGTTCCGGCGCCATTTCCTCAGTTTCGGAGTCGACTCCAACCGGATAGGGCACGTAGACCGCTCCACCTCCGGGGAAAAACGAGCCATTGCGCGGGTGATGGTGTCGCTGGAAAAGCGGAGGGTTCGGATTCACTGGGAACAATGGATTGATACAGCACTTTGGCTGAAATCCTCCGGGACCGAGTGAAGTCACGCTGGCAGGAATGCCCGGCGCAGTTCCGAAATGATTACCGAAATTGGTCGAGGTCACCGAGGCTGGCGTGCCATGGATTTGTCCGGAAGCAGTTGGAGAAAAAAGAAAAACCGACAGGCAAAGAAACAGCGCCAGTACCGCTCCCGTGGCTGAATTCAGCCGATCCACATCAGAATCATACTCCAGTTTCCCGACCATGGCCCGCACCCCCGGACAAACATCGCTATTACTTTAGAACCTCTTGAGGCTGGCGGAGTTGCGTCTTTATTTTCCGTTTATCTGACGTGTACGAGATCGCTCTAAGTGGTTGATGTATATCGTTATGGCCTAGTCATCCGCGTCCTGCGCGAGTCAACTCCCAGACATTCCACGCTGCATTGGCTACCAGCAACCCCAAAACGGCGGCCTGAGCCAGTTGCCGGTGACGAGTTTCGAGCAGGTCAGCCGCAATTCCGGCCACAAAGACAAGCAGGAAAGGAATTGCCACGAGCTGAAAACCCAGCCCCGGAAAGTGCGGCGTGCCTGAAGCCAGGGCAAGAAACAAAAGCGATACCAGCAGGGGTGCAGTGTTGCCGAAGTAGCGCGTCCGCGGCCAGGCGAGATACGTAATGAGAGCCACCGGCACAGCAAGCACGAGCGCCGGACAGCTTTGTCCCATCTGCGCAAGAACCTGGTGGTACGCCTGTGGCATGGTGAACGCTTTCCATGAAATTCCAGAAAAAGAAGCATGCTTCATCCCACGCCAGAATTCGCGCACATTGAAAAAACAGGATGCATACAAGATCAGAGCGCTGATTACGCAAGCCACTGCCCAGATTGCGAGTGCGGCGCGCCGCCGGGTGGGAGCCAGGTAGAACATGAACGCCCAGCGCAACTGGCAGCACGACGATCAGTTGAAACTGAGAACCCACTGCCAGAGCCAGTGAGAATCCCAGCAGCAGAATCCGCCGCCAGTTCCAAAGGACCACTTCCCGCGGCGCGTATAGCGTGTGAGCCACGGCGATGGCAGTGAAGATGGCGCCGAATGCGGCCCAGGCGGCACCGATCTCAGGCTCCGCAGACCAGATGCGCACTGGAGCGAACAATGCCCGGCGAGAAACAGTAGAGAGCCAGGGCAACGTATCCGCCGGCATTGCCGAAAAGCCGGCGCGAAACGTACCAGAGCGACGCACCGAGCAGCAGTCCGAAAACGATGAACGGAGCTGCGGCCAGGCGGTGAAGTTCCGCAACATTTTCCGGACGCATTGATACCTGACTCAACACCAGCGGAGCCGATGCGATCAGGATACCACAGAGAAGAATGGTTGGCGTCGTAGCCAACATTCTCGACGAGGGGATAAACAACCGGGGGATGAGAATTTGGAAGGGGATCGACGCCGTTGTCCAGATCAGCGGCAGGGGCCAGCACTCCGCGGTGCTTCCAAAGCTCCGTACCGCGTTCAAGCCGGTATATCTCTTCAGGATCGACGTTGCCGGTCCGCCAGCCTTGCTCCACCAGCCAAAGACACTGGGCAAGAAATGCGAGCAGCATCAGCGCGGCGAATATTTGTGGAACTCCGAAGCGTTCGCGTGTGAAGAATCTGCCCATGAGGAGACGGCGAGTGTTTTACCATGTCGGAGGACGGTTCGGGAAACTTCTACCGATGGACGACACCAAAGAGGATCAGCAAAAGACCGGTGAGGTTGAGAATACTGACGTCGCCACCGCGTCTTCCGGCATCACGCCTGCCACTGTCTTTGGTTCTACCCTGGTGCCGCATTCACCGTTTGAAGCGCGAGTTCTAAAGATATTTGTTGGACCCGATGGTCTTCGACCGATCTGGCGTCTTGCGGTTTATGTGATTGCCTTTAGAGCGCTCCGCTTCTGTCTGGGAGCTTTCATCTATTACGGCTGGCCCGATACCGGCATTCTGTGGCTGCAGTTGGTAGTGGAGCTGGGACTGGCAGTTGCCGTTTTGGCCCCGGCTTGGGCCATGAGCCGGATCGAACATCGGCGATTCGGCTGCTATGGCCTTCCGTTGAGGCAAGCGTTCGGCAAGCTGTTCTGGCTCGGCATGCTGTGGGGATTTGGCTCGATCACATTGCTGTTGCTTGCTCTCTACGGCGCGCATGCTTTTGATTTTGGCGGATTCGCCCTCCACGGGGTGCGGGTCATAAAGTTTGCTGTGTTCTGGGCAGCGTTCTTCCTGACTGTGGGATTCTACGAAGAATTCTTTACTCGCGGATATACGCAATTCACATTGACCCAGGCGGTTGGATTCTGGCCGGCGGCGATTCTGTTGTCGGCGACTTTCGGCGCGCTTCATCTGGCGAATCCGGGGGAAAGCTGGGTCGGAATTCTCGGCGCAGTCCTGATCGGCTTTTTCTTTTGCCTGACGCTACGGCGCACCGGGAAATCTGTGGTTCGCGATTGGTTTTCACGCTTCATGGGACTGGGGCGAGAGCTATTTCTATTCAGTCCCGGACAGCGGCGGGATGGCTCCGGGCCACTTGCTACGTTCGAGCTTCCACGGTCCCAAGCTGGCTGACTGGCGGATCAGTCGGGCCGGAGGGCAGCGTTTTCCTCTTCGTCGCTCTTCGTTTTGCTGTGGGTGATTTTCGACCGGATTTATCGCGAAGTGAAATACCCGCCGTGACTCACCACGACCACGTAGGGGCAGACGTCCTCATCTGCCCAGCGGGGCGAAGCCCCGCTGTTGCGCTTCTGGAAGAACCTGCCGAGCTTCGCTCGACTGGACAGATGAGGACATCTGTCCCTACGTGGTTTTCTCGGCTATCTCTGCTACCACGAGTAGTGCACGGTGTACGTCACCACCTGTTCTCCGTCTGGCGCGATGGTCACTGGAAACTCGACCGTTTGGGCGTCGGTCTTATGCGATTCCTGCGACTGCTCGCTCAGCTTCCAGTTTGTCCAGCGATACAGATGCTCGACCACCCGCACGGTCACTGCTTCTTTCTTGTGATTCCGCACGCGGATTTCGAATGACTCATCCATCCAGTTGTGGGCGGAATCAACGCGGATGTTAGTGCGTTTGCGCTCGCCGACCACGTCGAAAGAATTGCCAGTGAAGATGCGGATGGTTTCGTCTTTCGGAGTGTGGTCGATGACGTTCTCGCCGATAAATTCCAGGTGGCCGTCAGTATCGCGACGATAGAAACGCAGCTTGCCCTTGGGCAGCGCGATGCCGAGATGATTCGCCTCGGCGTTCTTGAACTCTTCCATCACCCACACTTTGGGATTGGATTGGGTGCCATAACTCTGGTCCTGACGGATCTGCTCCATGTTGTAGTAGCCGTATTGCTGCGACCTGGGCTCCGTCGTAGACGTAAAGCCGCAGAGCGTGAATGCCGGTGGAGCGCACGAACTCAACCTGCTTGGTTTCCTGGTCGCGCAGCGTTGTGGGGCGCGCCAGAGTGTAGAGATGAAATTCATCGAATGATTTCTCGCGGACGACCGGAGCGGCGGCATCGTTCATCATGGCTTTCGCTTCGGCAGCGTACATGCGAGACGCCGGTGTTCCGGGCTGAAGTTTGTTGACGTCGCCAGCCATCAGTTTGATATTCGCGTTCTCGAACGTCTTGCCACTCTGGTTGCGCATGGTGATCCAGCCAACCATGTCGAGCAGATCAGTCTTCCCTTTCGGGTTGTCGGAGACCACGATGTTGTAATCCGATTGCCAGCTCATGCCGCCGGCTACGTAGGAAATTTCGGCATCGAATTTGCCGGGATCGTTAGTCTGCAGCAGCCAGTTTAGAGTCGGCTTGAGGATTGAATCGCCGGAGAGCGCAGGAAAGAGCGGCTGACCGGGCAGTCCGAAGCGCAACACGCCATCCACTTCGATGATGGGCTGGGTGAAAGAGGGCTGCTGATAATTTTGCGCATAGTAACTGCTGGGAATGTATCCGCTGCGCACGATCTTGCCTTTGATGATTTCCTGCTTATCGGCTCGCTGCACCAGGAAGTCGATCGTCTTGCCTTCATAAAACGAAAGCAGCAGCTCCTGCGAGATGGGATCGTTGCGGTAATTCTGTTCGAGCACCTGCAATGAGCGCCCGGCAGGATCGCGCAGGATGACGGAATCCGGCTCAAGGTGGGACGCAATGCCGGCAAACTCCGCATGGTTCACCCCAGCCTTGAGATCAAGCGGCACATATTCCCGCGCCACAAAGAAATTCTGGTTGTAAATGGTGAGTGCGGGCTGGTTGTTGGCTGTCAGCCGACTTTTCCTGTCCCATCACCACTCCGCACAACAAGAATCATCGATCAGCAGTAGCTTCTTCATTGTGGTTTCCCCTTGTTCGCAGTGGGCGGGAAGGAGGCTTACGGCCTGCTTTCCCGTCCTATTGGAAGAACGCGGGGGGCGGGGAAACTTGCAGGGATGTTTTGACGGAGGAAGAATGCCGGGGGACACGAAGGTAACCGGGGGTAATCGGATTGGAGCAGGCGTGAGGCTAACGCTCGCGCTCTGCTATGGTTACGAATCCATACTGCGAGCTGCTCTTCTGAGAAATCGCCCTCCGCTAGATTGAAAATCGTTTCGACTGCTTCGCATCTGGCTGACTGACAACTCATACCCGTTTAGCGCGAGAAACAGACCCATGGCGAGAAACCCTGCGCGTTTGTTTCCGTCGTTGAATGGATGGCCGCGGACAATTCCGTATCCGTAAGCCTGCGGCTAGGCGAGCCAGATCGGCCTTGCGTTCGTAGGCCTGAACCGTGCAATGCGGCTCGCGAGAGCTGCTTCCAACGCGCTTTCGTCGCGGAAGCCTTGAGACCACCATGTTCCGCCAGCGATTCTGCCAGCAACAGGACCAGTGCCCTCCGCTCAACCCAACGCGGCGCCTTCACTTGGCCAGTGCGCGGAACGTTTCGCGGTACTTCGACATGAACTCACGACCCTTGCTTAACTGCCGCTCCACTTCCGGATCGTAGGGTTTAAGCAGATATCCTTCGGGAGTCTCCATCGCGAAGAGGTTGTCATTTTTCTTGAGTTTCAGGCGCACCAGCATTTCCTTGGGGAGGAGAATGCCGGTGGAGGTGCCGACAGCTCGGAGCTTCAGTTTCATGGCAATGAATATTATAATTGCACAAAAAGAAGCTCGGACAAGCGGCCAGCGGAAGCTGCCCTTGGCCCCATTCCTTGGGATACGCCAATTATGAGATCCGTAGTTATTGTTGTTTTAAATATCCAGGTTCTTCACGTCCAGCGCGTTGTCTTCGATGAACTTGCGGCGGGCTTCGACGTCTTCGCCCATCAGCGTGCTGAAGATGATTTCGCACTCGGCGATGTCTTCGAGTTTTACCGAGAGCAGGGTGCGGCGTTCCGGATCCATCGTGGTTTGCCAGAGCTGCTCTGAGTTCATTTCGCCAAGGCCCTTGTAGCGCGTCTTTTCGTAACCGCGGCTGCCGGCTTCCTTGATGTATTCGAAAAGATCGCGGACGTTGGTCTTCTCGACCGTTTCCGTCTCGATAGCTTTCTTCTTGGCGGCGGCTTTGGGCGCTTTCTTCGGCGCCTTGCCCGCTTCCGCGGTCTCGATTTCTGCGTCAGCGCTTTGAGCAGTCGCTTCCTCGGCGGCCCCATCGACCGGTGCCGCGTCGGTGACGGCTTCAATCACGAACGGCGGCTCCATGTAAGGCTCGATCTGCTTGAACTTCGACAGCAATTGGCGATACTCCGCGGTCGAGGCCAGTTCCCAGTTGATGATGTGCTCAGCGCCCTGGGAGTTAACGTAGTGCACAGCCCAGAGATTGTGCTCTTCATCGAAGCGAGATTCCACGCTCTTGAAGTCGCGTTCTTTCTGCAGCTTCTTCAATTCCCTTTCCAGCTTCTCGATCTTCTTGGGCGGGGCTTTCTTTTCGCCTTCAAAATCAGCGCGCTTGGAAAGATCGATCCTGGGCAGCAGTTCGGTAATTCTTTCGTCACGCAGCCGCTTGTTTACTTTGTCGAAGAAGCCGAAATACTCTTTCAGCCCAGTGGCGAATTTTGACAGGCCCGTGCCTTCCAGCTTGGCCGCACCTTCGCCGTAGCGCACGATCAGGCTGTCCGCCGCGCGCTTGAGGATGATCTTGTCGAGCGCGTCATCGTCCTTGATGTACTGCAGGGTCTTGCCCTTCTTGATCGAGTACAACGGCGGCTGCGCGATGAATACGTTGCCGCGCGCGATCAGTTCCTGCATGTGGCGGAAGAAGAACGTGAGCAGCAGAGTGCGGATGTGGCTTCCGTCCACGTCGGCGTCGGTCATCAGGATGATCTTGCCGTAGCGCAGTTTGGCGGAATCGAAATCATCCTTGCCGATGCCAGTTCCGAGCGCCGTGATCATGGCGCGGATTTCTTCATGGCCCAGCATCTTGTCGTAACGGGCCTTCTCTACGTTCAGGATTTTGCCTTTCAGCGGCAGGATCGCCTGAAATCGACGATCGCGTCCCTGCTTGGCGGTGCCGCCGGCAGATTCTCCCTCTACCAGGAACAGTTCGCAGCGCTCCGGTTGCCGCTCGGAGCAATCAGCCAGCTTTCCGGGAAGGCCGCCGCCATCCAAAGCACCCTTGCGGCGGGTAAGATCGCGGGCTTTACGTGCAGCCTCGCGCGCGCGCGAGGCTTCGATGGCCTTATTGATGATCTTGCGTCCGACCGTCGGATTCTGCTCGAGATACGCGCCCAGACGCTCGTTGACGAATGCCTGCACGATTCCGGCGATGTCGGAATTGAGTTTGCCTTTGGTCTGTCCTTCGAATTGCGGCTGCGGCAACTTCACGCTGATGACCGCGACCAAACCTTCGCGCACGTCATCGCCAGAGAGGTTTTCTTTAACATCCTTGAACAAACCCATCTGCTGGCCGGCATAGTTGATGGTGCGGGTCAGCGCCATGCGGAAGCCGGAGAGATGCGAGCCTCCGTCTACCGTATTGATGTTGTTGGCGAAGCTGAACACGGACTCGGAGTAGGCGTCGTTGTACTGGAGACCAATCTCCATGACAACGCCGCTGCGTTCGGCTTCCATGTAGATGACTTTATCGTGCAACACCTGCTTGCCCCGATTGAGGTGCTTGATAAATTCGGCGATGCCGCCGTTGTATTTGAACTCGGCAGACTTCGCCTCACCGGACTTCGCGTCGGTGGTGCGCTCATCGGTAAGCGTGATCAGCAAACCCTTGTTCAGGAACGCCAGTTCGCGCAGGCGCTGCGCTAGCGTGTCGAAGTTGTATTCGGTTGCGGTAAAGATAGTTCGATCGGGCAAGAAGTGAATCTTGGTGCCGACCTTCTTGCTTGCGCCGGCTTTTTTCAGCTTGCTGGTGGGATCGCCCTTCGAATAGGTCTGCTCCCAGGTAAACCCGTCGCGCCAGATTTCCAGATCGAACTCTTCGCTAAGAGCGTTGACGCAGGAAACGCCGACGCCGTGCAAACCGCCGGAAACTTTGTAGGACGACGCGTCGAACTTTCCTCCGGCATGCAATTTGGTCAACACAACTTGCGCGGCAGGAATCTTTTCGCCGTCGATGTCCATCATATCGACAGGAATACCGCGGCCGTTGTCGACCACCGTGATCGAATTGTCGAGGTGGATGGTGACTTCGATCTTGTCGGCGTGGCCAGCGAGCGCTTCGTCGACCGAGTTGTCCACGACTTCGTAGACCAGATGGTGAAGTCCCATCTCGCCGGTTGAGCCGATGTACATCGCGGGACGTTTGCGCACGGCTTCCATGCCGCCGAGCACTTTGATCGAGTCGGCGTTGTAGTCTCCGTTGCTCCCGGCTACGGCCGAGAGCTTCGCATTTTTAACCTTTGTATCGTCGATGGGAGTGATTTCTTTCGTGGCCATTCAGCTCCGTGGAAAGTGCCGGGCGTGGGTCTTCGCCGGCGTCCATTTCCGATGCCCTGGAATTTGTCTCAAATTACTGAAATTATTAACACTTACGGCTTTCTAGGTTGTGTTTTATTGTACCACGAATACGGGTATTTTTCGACCCCCGAACCGGGCAGGTAAACCTTGTGTTTGCAAGCAATCTTTTGATGTTTTGGAGCTCATTTTCTCGAGCCATTCCGGGACGTTGTCAGGCGTGCCCGCGCCTACATTGTCAGCGCACAGAGTCGAGGCGACCTGTTAGCATATTGGAAGGAGATTCCAGCTAAGCATGAGTGTTCCTGTATCGCAGATGTGGACGGTGGCCAGCTATGTCATCCGGCAGAAGCTTGCCCGGCGGAAGCAATATCCGCTGGTACTGATGCTGGAACCGCTGTTCCGCTGCAACCTGGCTTGCGCCGGCTGCGGCAAAATTCAATACCCCGCCCACGTGCTGAAGCGCCAGCTGACGCCCGAGGAGTGCTTCCAGGCGGTGGATGAGTGCGGTGCGCCTATGGTTTCCATCCCGGGCGGCGAACCGCTCATGCATCCCGAAATCGACAAAATCGTCGAAGGGCTGGTGGCGCGCAAGAAGTACATTTACCTATGCACCAATGCTTTGCTGCTCAAAGAGAAGATCCATCTCTTTAAGCCGAGCAAATACCTGACCTTCAGTGTCCATCTCGATGGCCAGAAGGAACACCATGACTTCGCTGTCTGCCGCGAAGGTGGATACGAAATCGCAGTGGATGGCGTCCGCGAAGCTGTCGAAGCGCGGCTTCCGGGTCACGACCAATACCACGTTGTTCGACGGCGCGGATCCCAAGAGCGTACGCGCATTTTTTGACGAGATGATGGACCTGGGGATCGAGGGCATGATGCTCTCTCCCGGTTATTCGTACGAGAAGGCGCCTGACCAACAGCACTTCCTGGGGCGCGCACGAACGCGCCGGCTGTTCCGGGCGATCCTTTCCAATCGAGAGAAGGACTGGAAATTTAATCTGTCGCCGCTCTTTATGGAATTCCTGATGGGCAAGCGGACTTACGCCTGCACTCCCTGGGGAATGCCGACTTATAACATTTTCGGCTGGCAGAAGCCCTGCTACCTGCTCCAGGATGGTTACGCGGATACCTTCGAAGAGTTGATCAGGGACACGGCCTGGGAGTCGTACGGCACCGAGTCAGGCAATCCCCATTGCGCGAACTGCATGGTGCACAGCGGCTACGAGGCTTCAGCCGTCAACGACACCTTTGGTTCGCTCAGCGGTTTCGTGGCGACGGTCAAGGGCACGCTGTTCCATCGCTATCGTGATCAGGGCGCCCTGCGGTTGCTGGATGAGCCTGTGGAACATGGGCAGGAGGTTCCGCTGATACAGATTTCGAACGCCACCGAAACCCTCGAGGAGACGCGGGCGTGACCGGGAAAGCTGCCGGGCATGTGTCGCACGAGACAGAGCCGGAGTCCTCCCCGGCTTCATTGGCGGCTGACGCGCTAGAGGTTTCTCCTGGCTGGCAACACGAGAAGCTTGAGGGCTGGGTTCCGGCGCTGGCTTCTGACGAGGAAACTCGCAAAGCACTGGAAAAGGCCTTTGACTATCGCGGCGATGTGACTATCACCCGCAAGGATGGCACGACCATCGAAGGATATCTCTTCGACCGCAAGTCGGGGCCAAGCCTCGCCGATTCGCTGGTCCGAATTCTTCCCAAGACTTCCAATCAGAGAGTGATGATCGCGTATTCAAATATCGCGGCGCTGGCTTTTACCGGCAGGGATACCGCAGCGGGAAAGAGCTGGGAAGCCTGGGTGAAGAAGTACATGGAAAAGAAGGCAGCCGGCGAAAAAGACATCGGGCTGGAGCCTGAGGCGTTGGAGTAGTTCCCAGAGTCATCCCTCTCATCCAAGTGTCCTCCTGAGCGGAGCATCTGCGTTCGCTTTGCGAACGCGTATGTGGAGTCGAAGGACCCCAGCGACGGTACACTTTTCGTGTGCAAGGGCTTTCGCGCGCCAGGGCTTTCTGCAAATTCCTATCTAATCGAGAACATCGTCGCTATAGAGGTCCTTCGACTGCGCGGAAGTTTGCTGCGCGAACTTTCCACTCCGCTCAGGATGACAGGGTTCAGCGCTTTCGTGCTCCGAAACCTAGCTTTTCAATCAACTCGTTGATCTCGTCCTCGCTGCTTGCGATAAATGTGAACGAAACCTCGTAACCTCTTTCCACAATCACCAGAGAGGTTTGGCTTACTGTGCCTGTTCCCCGCGCTTTACTGAAATCGCCGCGTATCAATTGGGTGGGACCTGCCATGAAAAGGTAAGGATCTTTTATTGATTGGAAGCCCTTGGCGGTGGCCAGTTCGGTGAGCTGTCCGAGGTAGTCTGCGGCAGTCTTCATGCCCGCATAATTCGACAGGCGCTCCGCTGCAATTACGACGGCGGAGTTTACCGTGCCACCCGTCGCTTCAGGTGGACGTTCGAAGATCGACAGGAGCAACAGAGATTTGGGCAGGTCGCTAGACGCCTCCGCCGAGTCGTCCTGCATCTCCCTGGTGCGGTCTACCCAGCCATAGGGCAGCCTGTAGCTGAATCCGAAGGAAGGGTTGCGGTAGACGCCGTCGGTTAAAGCGCCGCGGACAGACTGGGCTTCCCGGGCAGGCGGGGAAGCGGTAGTGGAATGTCCCGCCGGGTTCTTGTCTTGCGCCCACGATGCCGGCGCAAACAGAGCCAAGAGAACAAGAAGCGGGAGTCGTGTCATACCCTCATGCTACAGCAGGACTGATTTGCCAATCGACCTCCCGCTCGCCGATTGATCCATTACGAACGATCCGAATTCAGCATCCCCATTCGGCCTCACCAGGTTTTGCGAAATAGCGCCGCGAGTTGAATCGACTTCCGCTGGCGCAGGGAATCGCAGTCAGCGAATGCAGTATTCGATCGGTGAGGTGGAGCGGAGTTCTCGTTCAGCTTCTTAGTCCTTCCACCTGGTTAATCCCAATAATTTCTTTCCCAGCGCGGTCAGGTTAGCAGGCGATGCGTTTTTCTTTTCCCATTCGCGGGGATCACCGGGAAACGCGAAACCTTGCGGCGGCTCCATCTCCTTCCACGAACGGATGCGGATGTCGCGCAGATCTTCACGCGATTCGTCGGCCGGCGTCATCGATATGTATTGGGCGATCCGCACTTTGTCTTTCGAAACGTTGGGCCGAATGCCATGAGCCAAAAGGCTGTTGAAGATCAGCAGATCGCCAGCCTTTGGCATGACCGGCACCACATCGAAGCCGGTAGTGTCCGGCTTCCAGGGATCACGGTTGGCGGGCTGAGTCTTTCTCCATTCTTCCAAAGTACGGAAAAGTTCGGGCACGCCCTGAAAGCCTCCCATATCCGGTTCGTGATCGACGAGAGAGAGAACGCCCTGCACATTCACGGGCAGGGGATCGAGGGTGGTGTCGGCATCCCAATGAATGAAACCGCTGAAGGGACGCTGGCTGCGGTTCGGAGGATTGAGATTCGCTCGGTCAATGGTGACCCAGAGCTTTTCGTTGTCCCAAATGTCGACAAAGGCGTCGTAGACTCGCTGGTACTGGCGATTGTCCCACAAATACTGGTGGTTGTAGATCTCGACCATGCCGCTGTTGTTCAATTCTTTCATCGCATGATCGCGAAGCTGGTCTTTGTACCAGGTGGAGGGATCGTTGGGATTCATTTCCTGGAATTCCCACAGAAGATCCACCAGGCGCTTCACGTTTTCGGCTGGGACCGCCTGTTTGACGATGACGTAGCCGCGAGTGATCCAGTGCTTCCAGTCATCTTCCGAGAGCACCCGCAGAGGCAGAGTTTTTTGAATGTCGCGTAGCTGGGTTTCGGCGACGTAGGCTACGCTGGCATTTCCCGGGCGGTTGTCTCCGTAGGCATAGCGATCCATGTTCTTCTCCTGTGGCTCCGGCTGGATTCATTAGCCCCGCCGGAAGTGACTTGCAATGTGGAGATCTTAACCCCGTACAGCTGGCGGCAATTATCCTGGCCTCGAAACTTTCTATACTTAAATGTCAGAATTTGGCCTACAGCCTTATCCAAAGCTTGCCATCGGCTCAGGCTACTTTGGGGGCGGGGGCATGCACTGTCCTGAATTGCCTTGGCGTCATGCCTTTGAGCTTTTCGAACTGGCGAACGAAGTTCGCATAGTTGTAATAGCCGGCCTCGCTGGCCACGATGGAAATGGGAACCTCGGTATTCATCAGCAAAGAGCAGGCTTTGCCGATTCGTAACTGGGCGAGATACGCACTCAAAGGCATGCGCACATGCCGTTTGAATAGTCGATGAAAGCTGCTCGGGCTGACGTGCGCACGCGACGCCAGATCAGCCACCGAAACTTCCTCTCGGTAGTGGGCGTGAAGATAGGAGAGGACGCGGTCGATGGTGGCGTGGTCCCGAGCTCCGTCGAGCGCTGTGTTGCCCACCGAGGCGGCCGAAAGCGTCACCCGCTCGCGGTCGTTGGACAGCAGGTTCAGAGTCGATAGCAGTCCAAGCAGCCGCTCTGCCGGATTTTGATCGAGCATGGCCAGAATCTTGCCTTCAGCTTCGCGCCTGATTTTTTTGGAGAAGCAGACTCCGCGGGCAGCCTCGTCCTCGAGCAATCGACGAATGGCTCCAAACTCCGGCCACCGCTCGATCAGATGGTGTGCCAGATCGCGGGAAAACCATAAGACGATCGCCTCATGGGGACGGCTAGCTTCTATCTTTTCCTGCGAGCACCAGGTGTGGGGAAGGTTCGGGCCCAGCAGTATCAGATCGCCGTTTTCGTACGAGCCAATGTGGTCGCCGATGTAGCGTTGCCCGACGCTGTTCAGCGTCATGGTTAATTCAAATTCCGGGTGGTAGTGCCATTCGAATGGAAATGACTCGAGGCGGCGATGAAAGACAGTCCATGAACTGCCCTGGTCCACCAGAACTTTTTCGAAAAAAGGCTTCATCGCCGCGTGTCGTCCCAGACGACGACCAAACTCACTTTACTTGGCAGCCGAAATCACGCCGCGCGGGCTGCCAACGGCTGAGTGCAGAATCCGCAACGCCGGGCGTCGATGGGAATCTCGTTCAGGCATTCCGGACACTTTTTGGTGGTTGGATCGGCCGGAGCCGGAGCCTTTCGCATGCGCGCGATCAGCGCGTTGATGGGCGTGACCACAAAGAAATACACCGCCGCCGCAACCAGCACAAACGACACGGCGGCATTGATGAAATCGCCGACCGGAAACGGAGTTCCGTTAATGGTGAAGTTGATCGACGGAAAAATCGGGTTTGCCGACCAAGGCGGCGATCAGCGGTGTGAGCAGGTCTTTGGTAAACGCCGTGACTACCGACCCAAAGGCAGCGCCGATGACGACGCCGACCGCCAGATCAACCACATTCCCGCGAAGAATAAATTGCTTAAATCCACTGAGCATGGAACCTCCGTAAACCAAACTGGGGCACCAAATTTACGGCGGAAGCATGGGGTTGGTCAAGGATTTGCTGAGGAAGGGCTATGTCGGGCGGGCACCCCGCCGAGTTGTTTGTTTCGTCAGGAAAGGCAAGATCAACAGCGGCGGGCGAGGGCGCCCGCCACCACACGTGCATACGTCAGATTCGCATGGGCATGACGATGTAGCGGTACTTGTAGTCTTCGCTGTCGGCGGGACGGAGCTGACCGGCTGATTGGGCGTCTTTGAATTCGAGTTTTACGTCTCCTGCTCCGACTGCTTTGAGGAAGTCCAGAATGTATTGTGCATTGAAGCCTACGGTCAGCGAGTCGCCCTGGTAGCTGGTTTCGATGGTGTCTTCCGACTCACCGGTTTCGGTCGAGGACGCCGATAACTTGAGCTCGCCCTTTTCCATGCGCAGACGTACGGCGCGCGACCGTTCGTCGGCAAACTGGGCTACGCGGGAGATGGCCTGGCCCAGCTCGCTGCCGGGGAGCGTGACGCTTTTGTTGTTGTCCTTGGGAAGTACCGCTTCAAAGTTGGGAAACTGGCCAGTCAGTTGGCGCGAGGTCAGCAGGCGCTGTCCGATGCGGAAATACAGAGTGGATTCGTCTTTGGCGAACTCGATGGATTCTGCATCGGTGGAGTCGAGCAACGACCGCAACTCGTCCATCGCTTTTTTCGGGATGAGCGTCCTCAGTTCGCCGGAGACACCCTCAAACTTCTCGCCGCTGCGTTCGATATGTGCGAGGCGGTGTCCGTCGGTTGCAACCATGGTGATGGATTCAGGCTTCAGAACCATCAACGCACCATTCAGGGTATAGCGCGACTCTTCGCTGGCAATGGCGAATCCGGTCTTGGCAATCATTCCCCGCAGCACCTGGGCGGGAATTTTCACTACACCGACGGTAGGAAACACGGGCAGCGTGGGAAAGTTCGAACGGGCCATTCCGACCATTTTCGTGTTCGACCGCCCGCAACGAATACTGATCCAGTGATTGTCCAGGAGTTTGATGGTGATGTCGGCATCGGGAAGCAGCTTTACGTAGTCATGCAACTTGCGGGCAGGGATGGTACAGGACCCCTCTTTTTTAACTTTGGCATTACAGGCTGTGCGCAGACTAAGGTCCAGGTCGGTGGCGGTGAGAGAAAGCTTGTCGCCGGCAGCTTCGAATAAATAATTCGACAGGATTGGAATTGTGGTCTTGCGTTCCACCACTCCCTGGGTCGCAGTCAGTTCCCGCAAAAGTTCGAGTTTACTGACTGTGATTTCCATGGTGGCGGTCCCAGCAACTGCGGCCATCGCTTCTACCGGCATAACCCAAGTCTCCCGTAAGGCGACGCTACTTTAAGTACTTCTCTTATATCAAAATAAAAACTATTAAAACCAGTAGTAGCAGTAGGGGGCGCGTAAAAGTGGAAATCCCGGCAAACACCCACTGTGACTGGCTTCTCCGCGGATACCCGCCTGTCTAAAACCAGACTGGCATTTGGCGGAGGTGAAGGTAACGTTTGGCCGTGCCTGACGTTTCCCGCCGGCTCTTGCACACCTTCCACATCCGATTCACAGTGTCTACCAAGGAAGACTCTACTTTTGAGTGGAAATCCGGCAAACACCGCGCTAACCGCCCAACTGCTCAGTCATTTTATTGATGAGCCTGTTTAAATCTTTATCCGTCTTCCGGGTGCCATCGATCTTATCGACAGAGTGCAATACTGTCGTGTGGTGCTTGCCGCCAAACTGGCGTCCAATTTCTGGCAGCGAGGCCTCAGTCAAATGCTTGGCCAGGTACATAGCGATTTGCCGGGGATAAACGATGGCGCGCGAATTGTTCTTGGCTTTGATTTCGACCAACCGTAATCCAAATTGTTCAGCCACGGCTTTCTGAATTGACTCGATGGTAACCTTGCGGGCTTGCGAGTCGATAAAATTCTTCAGCACCTGCTGGGTGTAGGGCAGTGTGATCTCGGCGCCGATCAGTGACGAGTGCGCCACCAACCGGATCAGCGCACCTTCCAACTCGCGAACGTTGGAACGGATGTTTGAGGCAATAAATAACGCGACGTCCGTAGGCAGGGTAACTTTTTCCTGCTCGGCCTTCTTTTGAAGAATGGCTACCTTGGTTTCAAGATCGGGAGGCTGAATGTCGGCGATGAGTCCCCATTCGAAACGGCTGCGCAGCCGGTCTTCGATTTCCGCCAATTCCTTTGGAGGACGGTCGCTCGCGATGACGATCTGCTTCATGGACTCGTGCAGCGCATTGAAGGTGTGAAAAAATTCTTCCTGGGTACGTTCTTTTTGGGCCAGGAACTGGATGTCGTCGACCAGCAATACGTCGACGTTGCGGAACTTGTCGCGGAAGCTGATCATCTTGTCGTATCGCAGCGAGTTGATCATCTCATTGGTGAACTTCTCGCTGGAGACGTAGCAGATGGCCGACTGGGGCTGACGACGCTTGATCTCGTGGCCGATGGCCTGCATCAGATGGGTCTTGCCCATTCCAACGCCGCCGTACAGGAAGAGCGGGTTGTAGGCTTTGGAAGGACGTTCGGCGACGGCCTGGCAGGCGGCGTGGGCAAACTGGTTGCCGCTGCCGATCACAAAGGCGTCGAAGGTGTAGCGCTGGTTGAGTTGCGCGGCGCCGTCCCAGTCAAACCGCGACTGCGAAGTGTGAGTCGGCACCGGAAGGTGCGCGGAAAGCCCGCCATCGTGACGCACCGGCGTGGACGCTGGATCATCTTCCGGGGTGACAAATTTCACTTCCTGAAATTCACCGCCCAGATTATCGAGAGCTTCCTGGATGAGGTCCGCGTACTTGTCACCCACGTGGCGGAATTCGGCCGTGGGCACACGCACGAAAAGAATTTGGCCCGTGGAGTGGCTGTACTTGGTGGGCTTCAACCAGGTGTCATAGGAATGGCGGTTAATCTTTTTTTCCAGCGCATCGAGGACGCGCAACCACGGATTCGGAGAAAGGCTTGGAGTGGGAACAGACATAAAATAAATTTTTCGTGGGGCGGCGACCAGAGTCAGCGCCCGGGACCTGAAATTATTACTGTAATTATGCTTTCGTTTTTAACAGAGCGTCCAGCAGAGCAGCCTCGCTCGCGGGGGCAGATTCGCTGGGGCCAATGAAAATTTCTATAAGCTGGATCAGTCCGGCATACTAGCACAAAATATTTGCGTCTGCGGGAATCTTCTCCGCAGATTTTTGCGCGCTCTACTGATTCAGAACCCTCGCAAAACTTTCTGTCAAGTGGCCAAGTTATAACTGTCGCGCGAGTGGTGCAATCGCGCGTGACGAGCGAAGACCTTGTTCGGGTTTCAAAGTAAAAATTTTCATTTTGGAATTCTTGCCGTCGGATTCCGATTCCCGAAGCAGCGGGGATTGCTGTCAACGGTTGTCGGACCACATTGGGCGAGAGGGTCGGCGATACCAGAGTTGCGGTTTGCCCGCCTGACGATGCTCATTTATACTTCTAGTTCGCTTTATTCATAGATATCCAGTTCATCAGGAGCAGCGATTTTTCATGCCCAAGCGCACATTCCAGCCCAACCGTCGTCACCGCTCGAAGACGCACGGATTTCTTACGCGGATGAAGACCAAGGCCGGCCGCGCGGTGATTTCGCGGCGGCGCGCCAAGGGCCGCAAGCGGGTGTCGGTCAAACCCGGCTTCCGTGAGTAGTGTTTCTCCTCTTCGGAAAACTGCGGAAGGCTTATAACCCAGGTGGGGGGCGAGGATTGTGAGCGCTCTCGTGCCGAATGATGGCTCCGAAGTATCCGCTTCAAGTCGGCGAAGCAAGTTCCCGCGCACCAGAAGGTTGCTAAGACATGCGGACTTCGAGAGGGTGTACAAACAAGGGCGCCGTCATTTTGCCGCGCACATGACAGTGTTTTATCTGCCGCGCGATGATGGCGGTAGCGAAGGATCGTCTCACGGCCCACGAGTTGGATTTACCGTCAGTAAGGCGTTGGGCGGGGCGGTGGTTCGGAACCGGATGAAGCGGCGCTTGCGGGAGGCGGTTCGGCTTCACGGCGGGATTTCAGCGTCGATGGATGTGGTCATCAATCCGAAGAAGTCGTTGTTAGCTGCGCGCTTCGCTGATTTGCAGACTGAAGTGGGCCGGGCTTTCGAAGTGATTGAGAAGTCAGCAGCCCGAGTTCAGAAACAGGAAATCGGCGCAAAAATAAATGAGCCACGTGGCTAGAAAATTCGTGTTGAGCCTGTTGAAGGGATACAAGTGGGCGATATCGCCGCTGTTCCTTCCAGCATGCCGGTATGTACCTACCTGTTCCGAGTACGCCATGGAAGCAGTTGATCGTTACGGCGTTATCCGTGGCGGCTGGATGACGATGAAGCGGCTGCTCCGTTGCCATCCTTTTGTGCAGGGTGGCTACGATCCTGTGTTGAAGCTGCACGACCACGGCATGGCGCAGGGTGCGGTTGTACCCACGAGCTGTGCGGTCACTGAGTAGCAAATTTGCCAGAATTTCCCAATCCTCAACAAGATCCCGGGATGGAACGCCGGCTGTTGCTGGTGTTCGCGCTCACATTCCTGGTCATCATTCTGTTTCAGCCGTTGCTCAAAAAATATTTGCCGCAGGCGCCTGCTCCGCCGGCGACGGAGCAGGCCCCGGTTCAGACCCCAGCCCAGACCGCTGGCGCCATGGAGTCGCAACCAACAGTCCCTGCGGCTGGTGCGACCAAGCAGGCTTCGGCGGAGGTCGAGACCGTTGTCGAAAACGATCTCTACAGGGTCGCATTCACCAATCGTGGGGCCCAGGTGAAGTCCTGGATTCTTAAAAAATACAAGGACGACCATGGCAATCCGCTCGATTTAGTCGGCAGCGCGGCGGTTAAATACGGATTCCCGCTTTCGCTTTGGACCTACGACGAGACCCTACGCAACAAAATTAACTCCGCACTTTACGTTGCCTCTGCTAGCGGCGATCTGACTGCGCCTGCATCGCTGACGATGGAATATGCGGACCAGGATCTGACGGTCCGCAAAGCTTTCAGTTTCGATCGCACCTACGTGATACACGTCGAAACCTCCGTGTTGCAACAAGGCCATCTGGTGACTGCCTTTCCGTTGTGGCCGGCGGGATTCGGGGATCAGCTCAGCCCAGCTTCGTATGCTGCAAGCCGCATCGAGCATCAGTACAACGGCGACACGGTGCGTCTGGATATCAAGAAAGTCAGCGGCGGGGCTACCGTGCCGGGGCCGTTCAACTGGGCGGGAGTCGTTGATCAGTATTTTACCGCGGTCTTTCTGCCCGACGATCCGCAGAGCGCTGCCGCGGTCACGCTGCGCAATTCAATCGATATCCCCAAAGACTGGCGAAGTCCCAAGCCGGGCGAGACCATCAAGACCGATGTTCTGGGCGTGGGCCTGGGAAACCTGAAAGGGCCAGCTTCGGGCCGAGTTTACGTCGGGCCGAAAGCACTGAACGTTCTGGAATCTGTGCCAGTACCGACTTTGATCGGGGCTCCGCAGGACTTGCGCTCGCTGGTTAATTTTGGTTTCTTCGGCGTGATTGCAAGACCGCTGTTTTTGTGGCTCAAGTGGACTTACGAGAAAGTGGTTCACAACTGGGGCTGGGCGATCGTGCTGCAGACGTTGATCATAAATCTGGCATTGCTGCCGCTGCGCATCGCCAGCATGAAGTCGGCGTTGAAAATGCAAAAGGTGGCGCCGCAGATCAAAGCCATTCAGGAAAAATACAAGAAGTACAGCATGCGCGATCCGCGCAAACAGGAGATGAATCAGGAAGTCTCCGCATTGTACAAGGCTGAGGGTGTGAATCCGGTGGGTGGTTGTCTGCCCATGCTCATCCAGATGCCTTTCCTGTTTGCGTATTACAGCATGCTCGGGGCGGCTATCGAACTTCGCCAGGCGCCATGGCTGTGGATTCATGACCTGTCGTCGCGAGATCCTTACTTCCTGCTTCCGATTGCCCTGGTGGTCAGTATGGTCGCGACGCAAAGAATGATGCCGCAACCAGGTATGGATCCGGCCCAGCAGAAGATGATGACCTTGATGATGCCGCTCATGATGGGATTTCTATTCTTCAACCTGGCGGCTGGTCTGACCCTTTACTATTCGCTCGGAAACCTGATCGGAATCGTGCAGCAGGCCGTGATGAATCGCACCAGCCTGGGCCGGGAGATGCGTGAAATTGCGTTGAAGAGGGCAAGGAAGCGAGAGAAATAAGCTTTCAGCTTCTAGCTGCTGGCTCCTAGCTCGGACATCTGTACCGGTCAAAGCGGAAGGCTAGCAGTAAGTAATTAGAAGCCAGGAGCTAGAAGCCAGGAGCTACGAGCCGTGTCCATCCCCGACAAAATCGCCGCCGCCAACAAGATTAACGATCTGCTGAAAGGCATTGTCAGCAACGGTGGTCTTCGACTGAAGTATCGCATCACCGTCGATCCTCCATTGCAGGAGAATCGTGACTGGGAGCGCCCGGAGATTCTGGTTGAATTTGCGGGACCGGACTCGCCACTGCTGCTGGAACGTGGAGGCGAGCTTCTGCGCTCTGTTGAATTTCTGGCGCTTGAAATGCTTCGCCTGCCCGGCAATGAACACGAGAAGGTCTGCTTCGACTGCATGAACCATCGCGGGATGCGGCTGGAGGAATTGCGCCTCGCGGCCGGCGTGGCTGCTGAAAGAGTGCGCAAAAGCGGTGCTCCGTACGAATTTGCGCCCATGTCTTCGCGGGAACGCCGAATCGTTCACCTGGCGCTTCGCGACCAGACTGACTTGCGCACCGAAAGCGAAGGCGAGGGTCTTCGACGTTACGTGGTTCTCTATCCGCAGAACTACAAGCCTGCCGCAGGCAAGCCTTCCCGAAAGACCATTCCGTAATCGAGCGACCTCCTGATCGCGTAATCTAAAGATCCGTGAATCTCGACGACACAATCGTCGCCATCGCCACCCCGCCGGGTCGCGGTGGCATTGGCGTGATTCGCATCGCTGGAGGGGAGGCACGCGCCATAGCGGCTCCGATGCTGCGGCTGAAACATGATCTGGAACCAGGGCGTGTCGTTATGGGGGAATTGATCGAACCGTGTTTGGATCCGAATCGTGTGAAGGGGCTTACCTCGAATCAGCGTATCGACGAAGTGGTCGTCACATATTTTGCCAAGCCTCACTCCTACACCACCGACGACATCATCGAAATCTCAGCTCACGGATCACCAGTAGTTCTTCGTCACGTGGTGGAACTTGCATTGGCTCGCGGCGCTCGGCTGGCCGAGCCCGGCGAGTTCACCATGCGCGCGTTTCTCAACGGGCGCATTGATCTCACCCAAGCCGAGGCTGTGCGAGACCTGATCGACTCGCAGACTCTCTATCAGGCCAAGGTGGCAGCCCAGCAGCTCGAGGGGGCGATCTCTCGGCGGCTCCAGCCGATCAAGCAAAAACTAGTGGAGCTGATCGCGCTGCTGGAAGCCGGCATCGACTTTGCCGAGGATGACATCTCGGTGCTGCCTGCGGACCGGATCCTGCAGCATATTGCCGGCGTGAAACTTCCTCTGGAAGAACTCTCGAGTTCTTTCGCCTACGGAAAACTGGTTCACGAAGGTTTGACGCTCGCCATTGTGGGCCGGCCCAACGTGGGTAAATCAAGCCTGTTCAACCAACTGGTAGAGAAGGATCGCGCCATCGTCACGGCAACCCCCGGCACAACTCGCGATCTGGTGACCGAAACGGTCGCAATGAATGGCATTCCCGTGAAACTCGTGGATACGGCAGGCATCCGGACGGCGCTCGACGAGGCGGAGAGCATCGGGGTTGAGAAATCGAAGCAAGCGCTGGTTGACGCGGACATCGTACTCGTCGTGCTCGATGCGTCTCAGGCTGTTACCGGGGAGGACCAGCGCGTATTGGATCTCGTGGGAAAGCGCCCAGCCATTCTGATCGAAAATAAGGGGGATATAGTCAGTTCAAAGTTCGTTCGCCCGGGTTCTGAGTTGGCCGGTGTTCGCACTTCGGCGCTGACCTCGGAAGGGATTGCCGAACTGCGCGCGGAAGTCCTGCGACGTGTTGGCGGAGAACAAAGTGGCCAAAGTGAAACTGGTTTCTTAACGAATGCGCGCCATCAGGCTCTGGTTGACGACTCACTGGCTGCGCTTGAAATTGCAGTCGAAGCGGTCCATAAAAGCGTCCCGCACGAAATGGTTTTAATGGACCTTTATACCGCGCTACGCCCGCTGGATGAAATCACGGGCGCCACCAGCAATGACGATATTCTGAATTTGATCTTCAGCAAATTCTGCATTGGAAAATAGAATTCCCCAGTTTGCCATTTGCAGAGAAGGCTTGATTCAGTAGTTCGCCCAGATGCCGGGCGTGGCGAGTTCGAGGAGGTTGTTATCTGGATCGCGGAAATAAATGCTGGCGCCGCCTCGTTCCCACCTGACTTCAGACTCGATCTTGATACCCCGGTTCTGTAATCGGGTACGCCAATCGGGCAGGGTCTCCGGGGAGACCGCAAAAGCGAAGTGCCCTGCTCCCGCAGTCTCGTGCGGAGGGATCGTGCCTCCGGGGAGGACGGAGGGTTGATCGGAGCCTCCGCGAACAAACAGCAAAAGAACATTGTTGCCAACCCGGAAAGCACAGAAACGGTCATCCCCGACCATTACTTCCAGGCTGAATAACGATTCGTAGAACGCACGAGCACGGCGGATGTCCGCCACGTTCACGCAAGTCTCAGCAATTCCGTTGATTGGTGGAGCCGGATGCGGTGCTGATTCAATCATCAGATTGGACTCTCGCGGTTGTTGATAAACCTGGACCGGAACGATAGCTATTTCGAGACGGCAGCCAGCGCTTCGCGAAACATGGCGTCAAACCGGCCACTCTTCGAGATTGAGGCCAAGACCTTTTCTGCCGCGGCGCGCTGATATCCTAGATTGACCAGCGCGGAGAGCACATCCTCTTCGACCGCGCTCAGGGCCGGAATCGGCCGCGATCTCTCCGGCTTTTCGACGGGCAGCTTGTCGCGAAGTTCCAGCACCATGCGTTCGGCAGTTTTCTTGCCGATTCCGGGGATGCGAGTAAGCCGCGCAATGTCGTTGCCGCGGATGGCGTTGACCATCTCATCCGCCGCCATGCCGCTAAGGATGGTGATTGCAAGCTTCGGCCCGATGCCGCTGACAGTAATCAGCTTTTCGAACAGTGTTTTTTCGGCAGAGCGCAGGAACCCGTACAGAGCGAGCGCGTCTTCCCGCACATGGGTGTGAATGTGCAGTGCGACATCGCCGCCGATTCCGGGCAGTTCGGAAAAAGTCGGAACGCTGATGGTGACGTCGTATCCGACGCCGCCAGTCTCGACGATGGCCTGGTTGGGATGCTTAGCCAGCAGCTTTCCGCGGAGATGGGCAATCATAGAAAATCAGTCGTTAGTCGTTGGTCCTCAGTCGTCAGCCAAAACTCGGTCTCCTGACGACTAAAGACGACTGACGACTAGAACAAAGAGCTTTGCTTTCGGTTTGGTGTAATCCCAAAATGCTCGTAGGCCAGCTGGGTTGCGACGCGGCCGCGAGGCGTGCGGTTCAGAAACCCGATCTGGATCAGGAATGGTTCGTAGATTTCCTCGATCGCGTCCTGCTCCTCGGCCAATGCCGCGGCCAGCGTGTTCACGCCCACTGGCCCGCCCTGATATTTCTCGATGATGGTCAGCAGGAGCTTGCGATCCACTTCGTCGAAGCCGTGGCGATCAACCTCCAGCATCTGCAGTGCGGCCTGCGCGGTCGGCAGATCGATCTTTCCCGCTCCGCGTACCTGGGCATAGTCTCGCACGCGGCGCAACAGACGATTGGCGATGCGCGGTGTCCCGCGCGAGCGGCTGGCAATTTCAAGCGCCCCGGCATCGTCGACCTCCACGCCAAGAATTTCCGCCGAACGTTCCACGATGATGCTGCAAATCTTCGTGAGTATAGAACTCCAGCCGCAGCACGATGCCGAAGCGCGAACGCAACGGCGAGGAAAGCAATCCGGCGCGGGTAGTCGCGCCGATGAAAGTGAACGGCTTCACATCCATGGTGTGAGTTCGCGCCGACGGCCCCTGGCCGATCATGATGTCGAGCTTGTAGTCTTCCAGCGCGGAATAGAGAATTTCCTCCAGTGCCGGCTGCAGGCGGTGAACTTCGTCAATGAACAAGACCTGCTTGTCGCGAAGATTGGTCAGGATGGCGGTGAGGTCGCCTTTGATCTGCAGCGTCGGGCCGGAGGTTTGCTGAAAGGGCACAGCCAGTTCGTTGGCGATGATGGTGGCCAAAGTGGTCTTGCCCAAACCCGGAGGACCGTAGAGCAGGACGTGATCGAGCGCCTCGCCGCGCGAACGCGCGGCCTCAATTGCGACCGCCAGATTTTCTTTGACCTTGGGCTGTCCGATGAACTCCGCCAGCCGCTGCGGCCGCAGCTTCAGCTCGAAAGAAGAATCGTCTTCGACCGGCGCCGCCGAAACCAGCCGCCCTTCAGATCCGGAATGTTTTTGGCGGTAGCCACTGACTGGATGGTAAGGCGAAATCAGGAATTGGGCAATTGCGAGACATGCGTGGGGGCAGATGTCCCCATCTGCCTGCTGAACGCAGCTCGTCGGATGGATAAGTACTATGGTCGAGCTTCGCTCGACTGGGCAGGTTGGACACCTGCCCCTACGTGTGCAACGCTTATCGCCGTGCTTTGGCAGGCTCTTTCTCGCCTACGCGCTTGCTCACATGAAAACCATCTTGCCGGCTTTCTTGTCGGCGTCCACGACCACGTGGTCGCCGTGCAAGACCTCGCCATCCAGAATTTTCAACGCCAGCGGATCCTGCACCAGCTTCTGTATTGCACGCTTCAGCGGCCGCGCTCCGAAGTTCGGATCGAAGCCTTCAGTGAACAGCAGATCTTTGGCAGCGTCGGTCAGTTCGAGTGAAATCTTGCGATCGGCCAGCAGGCGGCGAACGTCTTCCAGCCGCAGCTCGATGATTCTTACCAACTGCTCCTTGCCCAGCGGACGGAACACGATCATGTCGTCCACGCGGTTCAGGAACTCCGGCTTGAAGTGGCCATGCAGCGCGTTCAATACCTGTTTCGATGCTTCCTCGAATTCCTTTTCAGAACGCAGACCTTCGGCCTGCAGGAACGCCGATCCGATGTTCGACGTCATGATGATGACGGTGTTGCGAAAATCCACGGTACGGCCTCTGCCATCGGTCAGGCGGCCATCGTCCATCATTTGCAGCAGGACGTTGAACACATCGGGGTGCGCCTTCTCGATTTCATCGAACAAAACCACCGCATAAGGACGCCGCCGCACCTGCTCGGTGAGCTGTCCACCTTCTTCGTAACCGACATAGCCTGGAGGCGCGCCGATCAGCCGCGACACCGCGTGCTTCTCCATGTATTCCGACATGTCGATCCGGACCATGGCGTGCTCATCGTCGAAGAGGAACTCGGCCAGAGCTCGGGCAAGTTCGGTTTTACCGACGCCGGTCGGCCCCAGGAAAATGAACGAGCCGATTGGACGCTTGGGATCGCTCAAACCTGCGCGCGAACGGCGAATAGCGTTGGCCACGCGTTGAAGAGCCTCGTCCTGGCCCACTACGCGCTGCCGCAAGCGCTCTTCCATGGTGACCAGTTTCTTGACTTCACCTTCGAGCATCTTTGAGACCGGAATGCCTGTCCACTTCGAGACGATGCGGGCCACGTCTTCTTCATCCACTTCTTCTTTCAACATGCGCTTGGCGGCGGACCCTTCCAACTGCGCAGTCAACTTCTTCAATTCCTCTTCCGTCTGCACCAGAAGGCCATAGCGGATTTCTGCCACCCGCTGCAGATTGCCTTTACGCTCCTCCGACTGCTCCTCAATCTTCAACTGCTCGATTTTTTCTTTGAGGGTTCGAGCCTTGGCGATCAAATCCTTTTCACGCTTCCAGTTGCGCTTTCAAAGCGTTGGATTTTTCGCGCAACTCAGCCAGTTCTTTCTCAATGACTGCCAGCCGCTCTTTTGAGTTCGCGTCGGATTCTTTCTTCAACGCCTGCTTTTCAATTTCCAGTTGGGTTGCGCGACGTTCGAGCTGGTCGATTTCCGTCGGCATGGAATCGATCTGGATGCGCAGCGACGCCGCGGCCTCATCGATCAGATCGATTGCTTTGTCGGGCAGAAAACGGTCTGAGATATAGCGATGCGACAAAGTTGCCGCGGCGACGATGGCAGAGTCCTTGATGCGCACGCCGTGATGAACTTCGTAACGCTCTTTCAGTCCACGCAGAATTGCGATCGTATCTTCAACGTTCGGCTCGCCCACAAACACAATCTGGAAGCGGCGTTCAAGTGCCGCATCTTTCTCGATGTACTTGCGATATTCGTTGAGCGTGGTCGCGCCGATCGCGCGCAACTCGCCACGGGCCAGCGCTGGCTTCAGCATGTTGGAGGCGTCAATCGCGCCCTCCGCCGCGCCGGCGCCGACAAGAGTATGCAATTCGTCGATAAACAGGATGATCTGACCCTGCGAGTCTTCGATCTCTTTCAGTACCGCTTTCAGGCGATCTTCAAATTCGCCGCGAAACTTCGCGCCCGCCAGCATCGCCCCCAGATCGAGAGCGACCACGCGCTTGTTCTTCAACACTTCAGGCACGTCACCGGAAATAATGCGCTGCGCGAGACCTTCCACGATCGCGGTCTTGCCGACGCCGGGTTCGCCGATGAGCACCGGATTGTTCTTGGTGCGCCGGGACAAACCTGCACCACGCGACGAATTTCCTCGTCGCGGCCGATCACCGGATCAAGTTTGCCGCGCCGCGCCTGTTCGTTCAGATCGCGGGCATAGCGCTCCAGCGCCTGATACTTGGCTTCGGGATTCTGGTCGGTGACTTTCTGCGAGCCGCGCACAGAAGTCAGTGCCTTAAGAATGGCGTCGTGAGTTGCACCGTGCCGCGCCAGAATTTCCTGCGCGGGATCCCGCTTCAGATGCGTGATCGCGAGCAGCAAGTGCTCGGTGGAAACGTATTCGTCCTTGAAGTTTGCGGCTTCCTTGAAGGCTTGCTCCAGAAGCTCGTTTGCCGCCTGCGAGATTGTGACCTGGGCTGCGCCGCCGCCGGAGACTTTCGGCAAACGCTCAAGCTCGCGATAAGTTTCGTTGAGCACAGCTTGCGGACCGATGCCAATCTTTTCCAGCACCGGCTGGACGATTCCTTCTTTGTCTTCAAGCAGCGCCGCCAGAAGGTGCAGGGGCAACAATTCGGGATTGCCGTGCTCGGATGCGAGGTCGTTACCGCGCTGCACCGCTTCCTGCGCTTTCACAGTAAATTTTTCCCAACGAATTGCCATGGGGAACTCCTTGATCGTTGGTGGTTATTATTTTGGGCGAACCCAGCAGGCTATGCAAATGCTGGCGGAACAATACATAGCTCTGTGGGCTTGCTCAGAATGAACAACTCCCAAAAGAAACGGAAACACCAGCGTAAACAAATGAAAACGGGAGCCGGTCTGTTGTCCGCCTCCCGTTACGAATCGCTTTATGCGGACGGCCGGTTTACGCGGCTTGGCCGGTGCTCTTGGGCTGCTTCGCGTCCAGCGTTTTTTCGCCGCCGACGTTGACCTTGATCTGCTTTGGCTTGGCTTCGGCCTTCTTGGCCAGCTTGACCTTCAGAACGCCCTTGTCGTAGTTGGCGGACACGGTTTCGGTGTCCACCGTGTTCGGCAGGGTGAAGGTGCGAGTGAAGGAACCATACTGCCGCTCGATGCGACGGTAGTTCTCTTCCTTCTCTTCCTTCTCAAATCTTGCGCTCGCCGTGGACGGTCAGGGTGTTGTTCTCGATGCGAACATCGATGTCCTTCTCGTCAATTCCCGGGACTTCGATCTTCAGCGTGATGTTGTGTTCGTCTTCGTAGACGTCGACAGCAGGCGCGAAGCTCGAGGTGCCAAGGGACTCGTCCCTGCCTTCATTGCTAAACGACTCGTGGAACAGGCGATTGACGCGATCCTGCAAAGTGTTCAATTCGCGATACGGATACCAGCGGGTAAGTACAGTCATGAAATCCTCCTCCAGGAAGTCTGAAATCGGTGTCAAGAGCTTAGATGACAACCAGCTATTAGCTAATCGAATCATAAAATATGAGTGCATTATTGTCAACTTAGTATAATATGTATTGTATTTCAATTACTTAATGAGGCGATTATGCACTTCAAATATTGCGTTTCGGGCACATTCAGGAGCGCGGGATGATCTTTCGCCTGACCGCGGTTTTCCACGATGCGAAGGTTTCTGTGGACATCGCGGGCGGAACTCGCGACGACCTCCAGATATTGGGCTGGGCTAACGTGGTAGGAGCAGCAGCAACTGACCAGGATTCCGCCAGGTCGCAGCATCTTGAGAGCACGCAGGTTGAGCTCTTTATAGCCGCGGAGGGCAGTTTCCAGGTTCGCTCTTGCTCTTGGCGAAGGCGGGGGGATCGAGGACGATGGTGTCGTAGCGGCGTCCGGAGTCGGCGTAGTCACGCAAAAGGTCAAAAGCGTTGGCCTCGACCCATTCGATGTCGCGGCCGTTCAAGGCGGCATTTCGGTCCGCCACCTCCAGGGCGGGGCGGGAGCTGTCCACGCCGGTCACCTTGGAACAGGACTGAGCCAGATGCAGGGCAAACCCGCCCTGGTAACAGAAGACATCCAGAGCCTCGCCGTGAGCGTAACGAGCTGCCGCGGCGTAGTTTTCGCGCTGATCCAGAAACGCTCCGGTCTTCTGCCCTTCGAACGCCTCGTAGTGAAAGCGCACGCGGTTCATGGAGAAAATCGTGCTGGTTTTTTCGCCCTGGATCACACCCGAAGGCCGGGCGGGGAGCTGCTCCAGTTCGCGGATCCGGGGATCGACACGTTCGACGATCGCCGACGGCTTCAGCTGCTCGGTCAGCTCAGAAACGACCACCTTCCGGACCGGCTCCGCGTCCATTGCCTGGGTGAGAACCTGCAGCGAGAGCAGGTCGTTGTAGCGGTCCACGATCAGGCCGGGAAGAAAGTCGGCTTCGCTGAAGATCACGCGATAGGCATCAGTCATCTGCATCCACTACCCGTTCGCGGTAGCGATCGCCGCCTGAATGCGCTCACGGAGCAGGCCGGGCAGGTCATTCACCGCGCGGTCGGAAATCATGCGGATGGCGATCTGCGAAGCGCTGCTGTAAAGAGCCGTCCCCAGAAATTTTCCGCGTTCGTCGGTGACGTCCACAGCCGCGCCCGGAGCAACCCCATCGGCCGAAACGATGTCGGAGCGGTAGACCCAGACGTGAGCATCCTGCAAGCGTTTGGCGCCGCGGTGGGAGATTTTTACAGCGGGAAGCGACGAAGCGGCTGACTTTGAGGGCATGGATTGATCTTACCCTGCCACGAAACCACGAATGTAGGGGCAGCTGTCCTCATCTGCCCGGCGGAGCGAAGATCCGCTAATTTATAAAAATGCAAAACTCTGTCGAGCTTCGCTCGACTGGACAGATGAGGACATCCGTCCCTACGTGATTCGTGGTGGAAACTTCGACTTCGGACCTAGCTGGCGGCGGGGTGTTCGGCGGTTTCTACAGGAGCTTCGCGCAACGCTTTTTTCAGGTCGGCGTGCAGTTCGTCGAGTTCGGTCATGGGCAGTTCGGAAGCCCACTCTTCGAGCTGCTGCACATCCAGCGTGGTGTGGAGGCGAACCGCGGATTTGATGTCTTCGGCGAAAGCTGCGCTGAAGTCGCCCGGCTGATACTGGGTATCGCCGATCTTTCTGCCGGTGTGAGCGTCGTAAACGCGGCGGCTGGCATTTCCGTCTCTATTCAGGAATGCGAAAAATACCTCGCCAAGATCGTTGTACTCCGCTCGGTAGAACCATGCCTTGTCCACGTGGGTCTTCGGCCGCACACGGCGCTTCGCGGTCAGGCTTGGCCGTTCCACCGCAACCCCGGTGGCGGGATCGAAGTAGAGAACCCGCTGGCAGGATTCGCACACGATAACTTGCCCGCTGCGCACTTCGTTATAGGTTTGCGGACGCAGCATGACCTGGCATCCCATGCACTTCTGATCGCGAACCTCCGCCAGTCCGGAGCCACGAAATTTCGCCACACGTTCGTATTGCCGGAGCAGATCTTCTTTCACGCCTGAACGGGCCTGGTTGCGCTTGGCATTCCATTCCGCCAGCAGTTTTTCGTCTTCGGCGGTGCGCTCGCGAGCGGCAGCTTTTTCTTTTTCGATCTCCGCCATCTCGGCTTTGAGTTCCAGTTCGGCGGCCTTTACGTCTTTGTCGCGGGCCTCGGCATTGAGCATCAACTCCAGAATCTTGTCTTCGTTGGACTTGATGTCCTGCTCGGCGAACTGGATTTCGTGCAGCAGAGCTTTGTACTGCTCGTTGGTTTTTACGGCGAGAGACTGGTCGCGATACTTGGAGATTTTGCCCTGCAGATCCTGGATGGCGCTTTCGTATGTTCTGCGAGTGGCTTCGTCGGCTTTGACGGCCGCCTTAGCCTTGTCCAACCCGGCTTTGGTCCCGGCCAGCTTCGCTTCGATGGCGGCCACGCGTTTGGGCAGCGCGGCGACCTCCTGATTCAGGCGGAGGATTTCGCGGTCCGCCTGCTGTAGCTCCATGAGGTGTTGCACGTCTGGAAGCATTTGGCTGATGTAATTTTAGCATGGGGGTCTACCAGACCACGTGGGGACAGCCGCCCTCGGCTGTCCAGGCGAGCAAGCTCGCCAGATGTTTCTTGATGGAGGACGGGCGTCCCGCCCGTCTTGGCGTGGATACTATATGGACGGGCGGGACGCCCGTCCTCCATATCTGCCCTACGCAGGCAGTGATAGGCTTTCACCCGAGGGCCAAATTCAATGCACCGTATGACATTGGGGGATTTCGAACTCACTGCCGTCTCCGACGGGACCTACCACCTCGATGGCGGAGGCATGTTCGGCGTGGTTCCCAGAAGCTTGTGGGAGCGCAAAGTGAAGCCCGAGGGCAATAATCTCGTGCCACTGGGTCTGAACTCAGTGTTGATTCGCACCGGTTCCCAAACCGTTTTGATCGAGACCGGCGTCGGCAACAAACTATCCGAAAGGATGGTCAAGATCTATGGCCAGCCCGCCGAGTTGCTGGACAAACTCGCCGAGGCAGGCGCAGGGCCGGAAGATGTTGACATCGTCATCAACAGCCACCTGCACTTCGATCATTGCGGATGGAACACGGTGCGCAGGGGCGACAAGATTGTCCGCCACTTTCCCGAAGGCGAAATACTACGTGCAGGAAGGCGAGTGGAAGCACGCGCACGAAAATCAGCGCGATGGGGTCAGCTACATCACGGAGAATTACGACCCGCTGGTCGAAAGCGGACAGATGACCCTGCTGCGCGGGGACGCGGAAATTGTTCCGGGCATATCGGTGCGAGTCTATCCCGGACACACCCGCGACATGCAGGCGATTTTTGTGCAAAGCGGCGGCAAGACGGCGTGTTACATCTCCGACCTGATCCCGACCAGCTTGCATCTTGATCTGAACTGGGTGATGTCCTACGACCTGTATCCGCTCGAGACCGTCGAAAGCCGCAAGCGGTATTACGCGCAAGCGTTGCCGGAGAAGTGGCTGACCATGTTTACTCATGATGCGAAACTGCCGTGGGCTTATGTTGCGAAGGACGAGAAGGGGAAGATGGTGGTTGAGACGTAAAGTTTTCTTGAACTATGACTTAACTCAATCTCATCTCAAGAATCTCTTAAGCTTCGCCTACTGCACCTCAATCGTCGAAACGCTCAAAGCTGGAAGCGTAATCGTCAGTGACGAGCCGCTCACCGGCATCGTTTGCACCTGCACGGGATGGATCGGGTTCTGACCTTGCGCGGATGCTGCTGTCATTTGATACACGGTTGCGGTTCCCGAGAGTGACACGCCGTTGATCGCGGTCACTTGCGGCGAGGTGAAGCGGTTGATGGCTACGAAGACGATCCGGCCTGGCTTGGTAGTGTCCGAACTGGCGTAGACCATTACGTTCTGCACTTTGCTCGACGTGGCCTGCAGCGAGGTGTCGCCGAAGCTGGCTGTCGCACCATCGAAGCCACGGAATGCGCGGAAGCCCGCCAGAATATAAGGACAGTTGCCCAGCGGCCACATCGTTGCCGCGAATACTCCCTGACTTCCGAAGACGCCGAGATTGTCGGCCTGGGCGATGGTGCCGGCGATGTGGTTGTCACCGCCGTTTTCATATTCGGTGATTGAGATTTTGGTACCGGGAAATTCGGCGTTGATCTTGGCCTGCAGACGCGGCAGAAGCTTGATCGGTTCTCCCAGCACGTCATTCGTGATCCAGGAATTCTCGGTGAAGGTCGGGTCCCACAAGCTGCGCGGGCTTTGCACGATGGCCTGCACTTGCGCGGCGGTCAGCGTCGAGCCGGTCAGGTTCGTGACGCGCGTCGCTGCCGTCGGTCGCTTCTGAATACCAATGAAAGTCGTAGACATCGACCAGCGGTTTCCCATAAGTGTCGGATGCGGTCTTGATCGCCGGCAGATACTTATCCGGAAACCAGTTCGCACCGTCGGGCGATGCTGAGAGTTCCCCTTGCCAGTTGTAGATGCCCTGAAATCCGTAATGCACCGGCCCGAAAATCATCACGCCCGGAAACTGGTCTTTCAGGGCTTTTGTCAGGGTGATGGTCTTGGCGATGTAGTTGTTCGATGAGACCGCGTTGTGCCCCTGCACTTCAAGATGCGTCGAATTCCATAATTCCGGCTCGTTGTCCAGGCTCACGAAAGTCGGGAGAGGCGCGTTTGCTCCGAAGATGCCCGGAATCTTCTGGTCCATCGTCCAGAGGAATTCGTCCATGTAGACGTTTGAATCGCTAGTGCTGGGTGTCTCGGTGAACGCAGCCGGCGTGATCGTGCTCTTCTTGTCGACCACCTGCTTGAAACGGGTCAGATCCGGCGGGTTGGAGGTGCTTACCGGCCCGCTCTCATCGCCCGATACGAGGCCTTGCAACTGAACGGTCATCACGCTAGCCATGTCCAGGCTCTGATCGGCGGCGACGAACGTGCGCACGGCCTCAGCTGGAGTAGCGCTTGAGGTCAGGAAAGCTGTCGTTTTCGTATTGGAAGTCGCTGCCCGCATTGGAGGCATTTGTCTCCCAGTTGTAGGCAGTCCATCGATTGCCACCGGCGCGGTCCAGCGTGAGACGCGGTGGCGCTCCGGAAACACCGGTATAGAAGTTGAGCCCGTAGATCCAGGGTGAAATGGGTTTGGTCTTCGTTGGATCCACTGTGATGGTGACATCGGCCGTGGCTGGCGCTGCGACGGGTGTTGCGCTGGCCTGGCTTGAGTTCGCACTCTCTCCGGTAGCGTTCAGCGCCGATACTACGTAGAAGTAGGTCGTGCCATTGGTCAGGCCGGTATTAGTAAAGCTGGTGCTAGTTGGAGCACCCACCTGCGTGTACGGCCCGCCGCTGGTGGTAGCCCGCTTCACGTGATAACTGGTTGCGCCGCTACTTGCGGTCCAAGTCAAAGCTGATTTGCTGATTTCCCCCCGTCGCCACAAGGGCCGTTGGGCATTGCCGGAATCTGCGGAGCCGGAGCGGACAAAACCGGGGTAGCGGAGGCCTGGCTCGAATCCGGGCTCTCGCCTGACGCGTTCACTGCGGAAACCACATAAAAGTAGCTTGTGCCGTTCGCGAGCGCCGTTGTCGGAGTAGTTGGTGGTGGATGCGGAACCCGCCTGGGTATAAGGTCCGCCGCTCACCGTAGACCGTTTTACGTGATAGCTGGTAGCGCTGCTGCTGGCGATCCAGGTCAATCCCACCTGCTGATTTCCTGCGGTTGCGGCCAAGCCCACGGGTGCCGCTGGGGCAATGAGCGTCGAGGAAGGCGGGTCCATCGCTTTGGTCGAGGTTGACCCTCCACCGCAGCCGAAGGTCAGCCCCGCCAACAATAAGATGGCCAAGACTTTTGCGCTTCTTAGTCCCATATTGGAACGAGTGGCCACGACGAATCGTAGCCCATGAAAACCCGCTCCGGTAGAGTTCCGGGAAAGTCAAAGGTATGAGGACGATAGATCCGGAAGGACCAGCACTTTAGTGCTCATTCCGCCCTGGAATTTGAAGATGGCGCCAGCAATCGAGAATTCAGGGGCTTATTACCGATCAAGCCCACTCGGTCTGCAGCTTGGGCGGCTGCGTCAGGGTTTGCATCACCACGCAGTATTGTTCTGTTTTTTCGCGTAATCCACGCAGTTGTTCCTCGGTAGCTTGCGGAGCGTCAACGTCAAAATGAAGACGAATGTTTTCAAAGCCGACGGGCACATCTTTCGCGATGCCGAGGGTTCCTCGAAGATCCAGGTCCCCCTCGACCGTGACCTCGATGCGTTCGGTCGGAATGCCCATGGCGGCGGCCACCATCTGGCATGTGATCTGTGCGCAAGCAGCCAGGGCCCCGAGTAATAGATCCCCGGAACAGGCGCCGGCGCCAGCACCGCCGACTCCCTTGTGGGCTTCCGCCTGGTAGATGGCCCGTCCAAGGTCGACTGAGCAGGCTATCGGAGCGTCTGTCTGTCCGCCTTTGGCGCGGAGAGTAATGCGCGAGGCATTCGGGTCACTGCGATACTGGTCCTTGAGGGGTTTTTGAAGCGATCGAAGATCCATGACAACCTCGTTCCTGTTCTCTATTCGATGCGATTCTTTTGGATTCGGCGCAGCGCGCGGTACCCTGTGTTTGAAGGCGGTTCGTCTGCTTGTTAGGATATATGAGTACGAGAAGACACCCATGCCCAAATTTGTCATCGAACGTGAAATCCCTGGCGCCGGCAATCTGACGGACGCCCAATTGCGGGAAGTTTCCGAGAAGTCGGTCAAAGTCTTGAGGGGAATGGGACCGGAGATCCAATGGCTGCACAGCTACGTCACCGGTGACAAGGTGTATTGCGTTTATCTCGCCCCGGACGAAGCCACCATACAGGAACATGCGCGGCGCGTAGGCCTTCCTGCCAATCGTGTTTCTGCCGTGCGTAGACTCATTGACGCGACCACGGCTGAGTAAGTCTAAGCAGTCTGTGTTTTCTGATTCCCTCGCTGCACATGGTCAGTCTGCCGCGCGATCGCTCAAAGGCGATTCGGCCGGGATCGTCAAAACATCCTCGATCGCCTTTTCGACAGGCATTCCCCAACCTTCCAGCCACGCAGTCGTGCCTGCGGCATTCGTCAATGCTTGTCGCGACGGATCAAGGGAGGTTTCCAGTTTGGCTTGTTCGGCAGGCGTGAGGGGTGCGCCGATATTATGGCGCAGCGCCGCAGCGGCACCCGCCAGCCGCAGAGAATGTTCTGCCTGGAGTTGGGCAGCGGCTGAACATGCGAAGCACTCCAGTAGACGGGCGATCCCACGCTTGTGTTCCAGTTCCTGGAAGATCAGTATGCTTTCGCCATACAGAGAGTGTGCTTCGGAAAAACTCTTCTGTTCTCTAGACAGATTTCCCAAATCAGCGAGGGTGCCGGCGATGCCCCAACGGTCGTCGAGTTCCCGGAACATCTCCAGGCTCTTTTCGTACAATGTGCGCGCTGTTGCGGAGTCTCCCTGCTCGCGAACGGCATCTCCCAGGTAATTGGTCGACCAGGCGATGCCTGTGTGATCACCAAGCTGCTGGAAGATTGAGAGGCACTCCGCGTAGAGGGAACGCGCAAGAGCATAGTCACCCTGCAACTTGACAACACTCGCCAGGTTACTGAGAGAGCGGGCGACAGCTTTCTGATCGCCGAGTTCCCTCCATAGGACAAGACTCTTTTCGAATTCGGAGTGAGCGACTTCAACATCTCCGCGGTCCCGGGCAAGCACCGCCAGTGCATTTATCGAAACGGCGACTCCCTGTTTATCCCCAAGTTGGCGGGTGATGTCCAGGCTCTCCTGAACGTGAGCGACCGCCGATGCGTAATCTCCCTGTTCACCCGCGAACACGCCGGCGGCAAAAAGCGCTCGAGCCCGGGCTTTGGTCGGAGCTGATCCTTTAGGAAGATCCAGCAGTTTTCTTAAGCTGTCGCGCCCCTCGGCAAGATGCTCACGGATTTCCCAATAGCGAAACAGGGCTGCACCGAGCCGCAAACCCCATTCCGCATCCCCGGTCTTTGTCAGCCACGCCAGACTCGCGCGAAAGTTTTCATGTTCAAGCTCCAAGCGCTTCAACCATTCCGCTGTTTCGGCGCCACTCCGGTCTGACGCTTCTTCTTCCGCTACCACAAGGCAATAGGCGGCGTGGGCGCGCCGGGTCTGAGCGTCCTCCCCGCTTGCCTCCAGTTTTTCCAGGGCATACTCGCGAATTGTCTCGAGCATCACGAAGCGGAATTCACCCAGTTGCTCGACCTGTTGCGCCAGGCTTTTGTCCACCATGGATGCCATTCCGTCGAGCAGGTCAAGATCAAGATCGCCCCTGGTATCGCATACAGCCTCCACACCCTCCAGGCTGCACCCGCCTACGAACACTGAGAGTCTCCGAAAAAGTCTCTGCTCGGCAGCGGTCAACAGGTCATGGCTCCAGTCCATCGCAGCGCGCAACGTCTGCTGCCGCTCTGGAAGGTCCCGAGACCCGCCTGTTAATAGCTGCAAGCGGCTGGCGAGGCGCGTCAGCAGCGAGGATGGAGAAAGCACTTTGACCCGTGCCGCCGCAAGCTCAATTGCGAGAGGAAGACCATCCAACCGCGCACAAATTTCACTTACTGTGGCTGCGTTCTCGCTGGTAAGTTCGAAATCTGGCTTGGCAGCAACGGCGCGTTGCACAAACAACGCGACAGCCGGGTTTTGAGACAACATCTCGAGCGACGGCACTGACCGGAGGTCCGGCAGCGCGAGAGGCGACACCGGAAATTCATGTTCGCCATACACATGAAGCGCAGCCCGGCTGGTTACAAGGATCTTGAGATTGGGGCCCATGGCCAGCAGCTCTGCCACCGTCGGCGCAGCCACCATCAGATGCTCGAAATTGTCCAGAAGGAGAAGCATCGGTGCGCTGAAAGATTCCTGGAAATTCCCGTTGAGCAGTTGCAAGCGGTGATTGGCTGCGCGTCTCCCGAATTCCCAATGCCTGAACGATCGTCGAAGGGATCAAGGCAGGATCGCTCAGCGCCGAGAGTGGAACAAAATAAACGCCTCCAGGAAACGGCTCGACCATGTCGGACGCAACCTGCACCGCGAGGCGCGTTTTGCCAATTCCACCCGGTCCGGTAATCGTGACCAGTCTCACGTCCTGCCTCAACAGGAGCTCTTTGGCGGAAGCTACTTCCTTCTCCCTCCCCACAAAGCCGGTGCGCTGCACGGGCAGATTTGTCGGGCGTGTCTCCGAATGCGCAACAGACCTTTCCGAAAATCGATCGCGTATCGCACCGAGTTCCCGCGCGAGTTCCTGGGTAGAAACGTAGCGTTTGTCGGGATCCTTCGCCAGGCACCTCTCGATCGCCCAACACAGCGGGGCGGGAGCATCGGGATTTTGCGCACCGATCGCTTCGGTTTGTTCACGTATGACGGCAACCAGCGTCTCCGCGGCGCTTTCTCTCTGAAAGGCACGCTTTCCGGTCACCATTTCATAGAGCACCGAGCCGAATGAGAATTGATCTGATCGAAAATCCAGCCGTTGGCCCCGAGCCTGCTCCGGCGACATGTACTCAACAGTGCCTATGACCACTCCCGGTCGGGTCTGATACAGCGTAGTGTGGTTATCAGGCAACTCCCCACTGGGCCGCGCGAGTTTGGCGATTCCAAAGTCGAGGATCTTGACAATCCCATCTTGAGAAACCATCAGGTTCTCAGGCTTCAAGTCCCGGTGAGTGATACCCGCTTCGTGAGCCTTGGCAAGTCCCTCGGCAACCTGCGCGGCAATTTCAATCGCTTTCCTGATTGGCAATGAGCCGGAGACAAGTAACTCGCGCAAGGTCTTTCCCTCTACCAGCTCCATGGCGATGTAGTGAGTACCGGAATCCAGGCCGAGGGCGTAGATGGTCACGATGTTGGGGTGGTTGAGTGCGGACGCCGAGCGTGCTTCCTGTTCGAAGCGCTGCAGGCGATCTTCGTTAGCGGAAAATGCGGCGGGCAAAATCTTGAGCGCAACGTTTCGGTCCAGCCGTTCGTCGCGCGCACGGTAGACCTCCCCCATCCCGCCGGTGCCCAGCGGGCCGATAATCTCGTATGGTCCGAGCTTGGTGCCGGAAGAGAGGGTCATTGAGCATGTCATTATATTCTTAAGGAAAGGTCGTGCCGTGGGCTGGACACTTCTGGCTTGTGTCGGCAGGTAGGGAGTGCCTGCTTCAGGCTTCAATGCCAGGCGTTTAAGCTGTCTCCGGCCCTACCTTACGCGGGCAAAATTCTTCCATCAATATGCCCGCGCGACTTTCGAGCGGCGGGAACCGCCGAGCCCGAAACGGAACCGTCCATCGCCTTCTTAAATGCTGCTTCGAACTGACTCATCTCATCGTGCGTGCCCACGGTAATGCGCGTCCAGTTGGGCATCACAGGCCAGACCCTGCCGATCATCACATTCTGCTGGGCCATGGCCTCTACGATACTTTTCGCCGGACGTTTCGTATCCAGCATGAAGCAGTTCGACTGGGAAGGGATGTAGTGGAATCCGTTGCGGTCGAGCCACTGAAAGGTTTCGGCCCGTACGGCCGCGTTGATGCGCTTGCGTTCCGGGATCAGTTGCGGATCTTTCAAGCTGGCGATAGCTGCCGCGACTGCGGTGATGGGCATGAAGTTTCCGCCGAAGTTATCCAACTTGTCCAGCAGATCGGGACGCGCGATTGCAAAGCCGCAACGAATCCCTGCCAATCCATACGCCTTGGAAAAAGTTCGCAACACGATGACGTCTTTGTCCGCTTTAACCAGGTCAATCGCGGAAGGCAGGTCCGCAAAATGCAGGTAGGCTTCATCCACCAGAACGACCGCGCCCTTGGGCTTGTTGTCCACCAGGTATTCGATATCGGAGTGGGTGGTCAGTGTACCTGTCGGATTGTTGGGATTGCAGATGTAAAAAACTCCTGCATCCGAAGCGGACGACAACATCCCGCGAACATCGTGCGCATAGGTTTTGGTCAGCGGCACAGGTACGACGCGCGCGCCTGAAACCTTAGACATGAAGATGCCCGCTTCAAATCCTGGGTCGGCAGTGACGTAGCTTCGAGTTGGAGACGTGAAGGCCAGCACGGTGTAGTGCAGCGGTTCGCTCGACCCAGCAAACAAGCGAACGTTGTCGGTCTTCAATCCCTCCTGTTGCGCGAACAACTTGACCAATTCATCGCTCAGATCGTCGCGGTAGCGTCCGCCGTCAGAGGTAATCGCAGCGATGGCATCCCGCGCCCCTGCGGACGGCCCGAGTGGATTCTCATTAGAGTCCAGAAGGATGGCTCCGTTGCGATGTAACGTGTGACGCCGGACCGCGTGGGCGAGCATAGGCTCGGTGACCAGCCGGAAACCAGCGATGGCCGCCGCTGTGGTTGAAAGCTGCAGAAAAGACCGGCGGGACGCAACATCGGGGTTCGAAGCCATAAAGAACCTCTTTCGGACGAAACTGTGGGTCTCGGGACGTTGAAAAGTCTAACGCTGGATTCTGGACCGCCCGCCTTGGCCGAGTCAAGAACTGGTGATTTGGACTGTTAACATCAAAACCGGACACCGGCTTCTGGATTCACTTGAGTCCTGCCAAAAGTTTTTTAAACCGGGGGTGATCGCGCAAGGAGTCATAGTCAGAATCGTGTTCGATCCAGTCCCGCTTCCCCCACCCTCGCGTGAATGCACGCTCGAGCAATTCCATCGCCTCTTCCCTCCGCCCGGTTTTGGCGTACAAACAGGCGGCGTTTATCAGCGCGCCCATGTCGTCTGGATAAAGCTCGAGTGATCGCTTTGCCCACTCGACGGCGCGTTCCCTTTGGCCGTCCTCGAGCAATGACCCGGCGCCGAGTGACAAAGCGCGTCCGTCGTTTGGATTCAGCATGAGCATACGTTCGGCGCGGCGAATGCCCTCTCGTGCACTTTTGCGCGCTTCCTCTACGCGCCCGAGCATGCGTAGCGACTGCCCCTGGAGCATCGCGCTCTGAAAGTCCTCTGGACGAACTTCCGCCGCTTTGCGAAATAAATCGGCGGACCGGCTGACATCACCGCGAGCAAAGCTGGTTCGGGCGAAGTAGTAATACGCATCGAACAGGTGGGGATTGAGGCGGATCGCCTGTTCGAATTCCTCCGCAGCCTCGTCATAGCGCCGGGACAATGACAGCACAAAACCCCGCGCCACGTGGGCTTCGGCAAGATCCGGCGCGAGTTCCAACGCCCTTTGGCTGGCGCGCTCTGCCCGGCCCAGGTCGTCTTCGCGAGAACCAAACCACTCGTAAAGGGTGGCGTGTACCGCCGCCAAGCCGGCAAACGCTGGGCTATAGTCCGCATCCAGTTCGATGGCGCGCTCAAACATCTCGCCGCTGCGTTCCAGGTCCGGCTGGGTCATGCGAGGAAGATGATGACGTCCGCGCAGGTAGTACTCATATGCCTCAGCGCCTGTCTGGGGGCGCAATAACGACTGCTTCTCACGCCCGCTCAGGACATTCCCTCGCAGGGAAGTCGCGACGCTTTCCGCGATTTCATCCTGAATTGCAAAAACGTCGTCCAGCTTGCGGTCGAAGCGTTGCGACCAGCGGTGAAACCCGGTGGCAACTTCGATGAGCTGGACCGTCACTCGCAAGCGATCGTCCGCTTTGCGAACACTCCCTTCAAGCAATGTGCCAACGCCGAGATGCCGTCCAACCTCGCGAATGTCGGCGCCAGCGCCACGAAATTGAAAGGAAGTGGTCCGCGACACTACCCGAAGGCCGTCAATTTGTGTGAGGGCATTAATCAGTTCTTCTGCGAGGCCTTCGCAAAGGTAGTCCTGGTCGCGATCAGGACTCATATCAGCAAACGGAAGAACCGCGATGGCGGAGATTTCCTCCGCTGGCAGAGGTGTATCAGCCACATCTCCCGCTGCCGGATCGGAGAGCTGCGCGACGAAACGATATCCCACGCGAGGCACGGTTTCGATGTACTGCGGTCCGGTGGCCTTTTCCCCCAACGCTTTGCGAACCATGGAAATGTTGCGATCGAGGTTGTTCTCCTCCACCGTAGTCTGCGGCCAGACGGCATTCATCAGCTCACGCTTGGAAACCAGTGTTCCATGCCGCTCTACCAGAACGCGCAGGGTATCAAACGCTTTTCCGGTGAGTGGAACGGGATGACCTTCACGCACCAACCGGTGCTCCCTCAATTCCAAACGGAAGGGGCCGAACTCATACACGATTTTTTCGGGCGCTGGGGTCACGTTTTCAGAAAAATAGCAGAAAAAAGTCAGCGTCGCCAAAGGACAGAACCGTCACGATCAGGAGTTAATAGAGCCACGCTGGCAGCCACTCTGTTTGCTTGAGATTGTAGCTTGCAGGCGATCTGAATGGAGGACATACATATGTTTGGCCGAATAACAGTGTTCTTATACGGTGTCGCTTGCTACCTCGTGTTTCTGGCAACTTTTGTGTATGCGATTGGCTTTCTGGGGAACTTCGGTGTCCCGAAGTCGATTGACTCTGGACCGCAATCGGGATTCGCCGCGGCCCTGACGATCAATCTAGCGTTGCTTGGACTGTTCGCAGTTCAACACAGCGTTATGGCGAGGCCGTGGTTCAAAGCCGCATGGACGCGAATTGTGCCCACCCCGGCGGAGCGCAGCACATATGTGTTGTTCAGTTCACTCGCTTTAGTCGTGTTGTTCTGGGGATGGCAACCGATGGGAGGTGTGATCTGGAAAGTCGATAATGATTTCGGACGTCTGGCGTTGGATGCTTTGTACGCCCTAGGCTGGCTGACTGTCCTTGCTACGACTTTTCTGATTAATCATTTTGATCTGTTCGGGTTGCGACAGGTTTGGGTGCATTTACGCGGCCGCGCCTACACTGACATCGGCTTCCGTACTCCCGGCCCATACCGCATCGTCCGCCATCCGTTATACGTGGGCTGGTTGCTCGTGTTCTGGTCGGCACCGGTCATGACGGCGGCGCACCTGGTCTTCGCAGTCGCGACCACGGCGTACATTCTGATCGCGATTCAATTCGAGGAAAGAGACCTGGTTCGCTTTCACGAAGAATATGCCGAGTATCGCCGCCGGGTGCCGATGATTCTCCCAATCGGTCCGTCGAGGCAGCGGGAAGGCGCGGAAGTGCGCCGGTCAATTGCAAAACAAGTGAGTTGATGCACTTGCCGTCGGTCATACGAATGTCAGCGCAAGAGTCCCCCTCCGAGTTCTTCTTGGGCGGGGATTCTCTGCGATGAGCGAAAGCTAATTGCAGGATTTTGAGCACGGGGACGACTCCTGGTTTGACCCACCTCGCACCCTCCAATAAACTGAAAACATTCCGCTTCAAACCTAATCTATGGCCGACACCATTCACGTCAAGCTTCCTGACGGGTCCGTAAAAGACGTTCCGAGCGGGACGACCGCGCTCGATATCGCCAAATCAATTGGCCAGCGCCTGGCCGATGCGACGTTAGTCGCCAAGACCAACGGCGATCTCATCGACGTCACGAAACCGCTGGAAAAAGACACGGATCTGCGCCTGCTGACCGATCGCGATCCCGAGGCGCTGGAAGTGTACCGGCATTCGTCTGCGCACTTGCTCGCCGCGGCGGTGCTGGAGTTATTTCCCGAGACCAAGCTGGGCCACGGACCGCCCACCGACAGCGGATTCTTCTACGATTTCTATCGTCCCACGCCGTTCACGCCGGAAGATCTGCAGAAGATCGAAAAGAAGATGCAGGAATTGGTGCAACAGGACATTCCCTACGCACGCGAATTTCTGCCTCGCAACGAGGGGCTGGAGAAGTTCAAGGGCGAAGGCGACTTCATGAAGTGCCCACTTCATCGAACAGTTCACCAAGCCCGATGAAAAGATTTCGATCTACAAGACTGGCAAATTTTTGGATTTCTGCCGTGGTCCGCACATCCCTTCGACCGGCAAGATCAAAGCGTTCAAGCTGCTGAACATTGCCGGCGCGTACTGGTTGGGCGATGAGAAGAACCCGCAACTACAGCGTATTTACGGAACGTCATTCTTCTCGAAGAAAGACCTCGACGATTTTCTCAATAAGCAGGAAGAGGCCAAGAAGCGCGATCATCGCGTATTGGGCCAGCAGCTCGATCTGTTTTCCATCCAGGAGTTGGCGGGGCCGGGACTGATTTTCTGGCATCCCAAGGGCGGGATCATCCGCAAAGAGATGGAAGACTGGATGCGCTCTGAATACCTGAAGCGCGGCTATTCGCTGGTGTACACGCCGCACGTGGCGCGACGTCAGCTATGGCAGACCTCAGGGCACGAAGGCTACTACGCGCAGAACATGTTCGACGTTATGGAGCTCGATGACGCCGAATATCGCATGAAGCCGATGAATTGCCCGTTCCACATTCTGATCTATAAAGACTCGCTGAAATCGTATCGCGATTTACCGGTGAGGCTGGGTGAATTGGGCACGGTGTATCGCTACGAGCGTTCCGGCGTGATGCATGGCTTGCTGCGGGTGCGGGGTTTCACCCAGGACGACGCGCATATTTTTTGTACCCCTGAGCAGGTTGAAAAAGAGATCGCCGATTGCGTCGAATTTGCCCGTGACGTCCTCAAAGACTTCGGCTTCGACAAATTTCAGACCGAGCTTTCCACCTGGAATCCTGCTGATCGCAGAAATTTTGTGGGCAGCGACGAACAATGGAACGGCGCCACGCACTCGCTGGAGAAGGTTCTTAAGGAACTGAACATCGAGTACACCACCATTCCTGGAGAAGCCGCGTTCTATGGTCCGAAAATTGACATCAAGCTGGTGGACGCCATCGGACGCCTATGGCAGCTTTCAACGGTGCAATTTGATTTCAATCTGCCGCAGCGCTTCGGTCTCGAATATGTCTCTGAAGACGGGTCCCGCAAGCAGCCGGTTATGGTGCACCGGGCGCTTTACGGATCTGTAGAACGTTTCTTCGGTGTGCTGATCGAGCACTATGCCGGCGCATTTCCAGTATGGCTATCGCCGGTGCAAGCGGTGATGATTCCAATCTCCGAGCGCCACGCCGAGTACGCCAACAAAGTAGCGGCGGAATTGAAGCAAGCCGGAGTTCGTGTCCACGTCGATTCCCGCAACGAAAAGATGAATGCCAAAATACGCGAGCACGCGATGCAGAAAGTTCCGTTCCTGCTTGTCATGGGCGACAAAGAAGCTGAAGCCGGCAAAGTAAACGTCCGAACCCGTGGCAAAGAGAAGACCGAAGACATGCTGGCGACGGATTTCGTGGAGAAAATCAGGAAGCTGATCGCAGACAAGAGCCCAACGCTCTGAAATTAGAATTGCCGATCCTTGAAACTTTGTTCGGGCCTGTTTTTATTGGGTAATTTGCTTAACCCACTCGCCGAGTTCCAACGGCTTCCCCTCCGCATCACAAACAGTCGCACAAACCCGCATGTAAGAGGTGCACGATGAATATCCAACGTTATGGATGGGTTCCTGATTTACCCGACCAACGCGATCACGTCTACGCGGCTCCTGCCGAATTTCTGACAGCTCTCCCTTCTAAAGAAGATTGGCGGCCGGAATGCCCACCAGTTTATGACCAGGGGCAACTTGGAAGTTGCACCGGAAATGCCATCGCAGGCGCCATCGAGTTCGAACAGATCAAACAGAAGAGCAAGAGCTTCATTCCGTCCCGCCTCTTTATCTATTACAACGAACGCGTCATTGAGCACACGGTGAATTCGGACAATGGCGCGCAGATTCGCGATGGCATGAAAGTGGTAGCCAAGCAAGGAGCGCCACCAGAGACCGACTGGCCGTACGACATCTCCAAGTTTGCCGACAAGCCGCCCGCCGTCGCATTCGAGGTTGGAACCAGGAACAAAGTGCTCTCATATCAACGTGTGAGCAGAATACTGAATCAGTTCAAGGGCTGCCTGGCGTCCGGTTATCCCTTCGTATTTGGTTTCACCGTGTACGACAGTTTCGAGAGTGCTCAAGTAGCGCGCACCGGTATTGTTCCGATGCCCGGTTCTGGAGAGAGCGTTGCGGGAGGACACGCCGTGCTGGCGGTGGGTTATGACGATCAGCACCAGCGGTTCATTGCACGCAACTCCTGGGGGCCGAACTGGGGGATGAAAGGCTACTTCACGATTCCGTATCAATATCTTCTGGACGATAATCTTTCCGACGATTTCTGGACTGTCCGGCTTGTGCAAGTGTCGTCGTCCACTAAACCGACGAAGAGCAAAGGAAAGAAGAAAAAGCACTGAACAAATTCTGCAGATAGACACCAGGGCAGGCGAAAGTCCCATTTCTCTCCTGCTCTGCTAACACAGGTTTCATAATTGCGTGCAGGATCTACTTGTCGGAGTTATTTCCGATACTCATGGCATGCTTCGTCCTGAGGCGATCGCAGCGTTGCGCGGTTCCGATCACATCATTCATGCCGGGGACATTGGCGACCCGGTGATCCTCGAAAAGCTGGCTGAGATTGCGCCGGTTACTGCGATTCGGGGCAACGTAGATCGCGACGCCTGGTCGAAAAATATTCCTCTCACGAATGTTCTCGAAGCCGGCGGCATCTCGATCTATGTGCTGCACAGCCTTCGGGATCTTGATTTGAAACCTGAGGCGGCTGGATTTGATGTGGTCATCTCTGGCCACAGCCACGTCCCCAAGCAGGAAACACAAAATGGAGTGCTCTACTTCAATCCGGGGAGCGCGGGGCCGAGGAGGTTTCGGCTTCCGGTAACCGTTGGGCGGCTGCATGTGACGGGCAGCAAACCTTCCGCGGAAATTATTGAAATTTTGCCAGGGCCCGAATAGCCGAACTTTGCTCAGCCAGGCAGATAAGGATCTCTGCCCTTGCGTGAAGCATTGCGTCTTCGGCCTTTATGCTGGAGGTGGAGTAGCGGGTGGGACTGGCGGTGTTGATGGCGCGGGTGTTTGTCCGCCCCCGGTGTTGACCAGGTCTTTTAACTCTTTGCTGGGCTTGAAGAACGGAATCTTCTTGGCGGGAACTTCGACCCGCTCGCCGGTCTTGGGGTTGCGGCCGACGCGTGGTTTGCGCTGACGAGTGCGGAAGCTGCCAAAGCCGCGGATCTCGATTTTGTCCCCCACGCGAAGCGAGCGGACGATGCTGTCGAAGATAGTCTCAACGATGACTTCACTGTCTTTGCGCGTTAATTCCGCCAGTTTGGAGACCTCATCGATCAGATCGGCTTTTGTCATACGCTCCTCGCTCCGCTGTAATTTGCGCCCATTGGTCGTTCCAAGCCTGGACCGGAGCCGCCAAGCCTGTATAAACTTCTCAAACTTCAGGGGTTTTGCGCAAGCGGCTTTTCCGGGACCAGACCTATTTCAGATTCATTCCTGACGTCGAACCAACCGCTACTTCCACAAGAAATAGAACCCCGTGTGCTGGTCCAGCAACTTTTCCCGGGTCGGCAGCCACTGGGATACATCCCCGAACAACAGGTCGAGCACGCGTTTTACGGTCCTTGTCCGGGTGTACGAGGACCGGTTTGCCTGTAATGTTGACCGCCTTGGCGGTATCGTCGACGGCAGCCTCAAAGTCAGCAATCTGATCAATCATGTGCATGGAAAGGGCCTGCTCACCTGTCCAGACCCGACCGTCCGCGATTGACTTAATATCCTCGACCTTGGCGTGGCGGCCATCTGCCACAGCCTGGACGAACTGGCCATACATGTTGTCGATCAGCGACTGGAGGTAAGCCCTCTCCTTGGGCGTCATATCCCGCGACGGGTCGCCGGTGCTTTTGTATTCCCCGACGGTCAACACTTCCGGTTTCAGGTGCGCCCAGCGCATGAGCTCGCCGTAATTCACCCATTCCGAAATTACGCCTATCGAGCCTACGACGCTGCCATTGTCAGCGTAGATTTTGTTGGTGGCGGACGACACATAGTAAGCGCCACTGGCGCCTACGGTCTCGATCGAAGCCACAATGCGTTTCTTCTTTTCATCGCGAACACGCTTGACTTCCCGGTAGATTTCTTCTGAGGCCGCCACTCCACCGCCTGGCGAATTCACGTGCAGGATGATGGCCTTGATGGAATCGTCATCCCCAAACTTCTTTACTTGCTGCACGACCGTGCTGGGATCCAGAATTACGCCTTCGAGTTCAACTACGCCGATCTTGTCTCCAAAACTGCTGCGCAAGGATGCGTTCTCGCCTCCCGCGTGCAAGCTCAGATAGACCAGCGTAAAGACGGCCAGCACAAAGAGGAAGAAGGCTCCTCCCCCAATCACAATCCAGAGAAAAGTTCGCGAACGTCCGTTTTCAGCCATACAGATGGCATAGTGTAGCACCGGAAGGGGTTCCAGAGGTTTATGCCCTCCAGTTTCTGGTCCCGCGTCTCCGAAACCTCCTTGACGGGGAGGCCAGAGCTTCGTAATATGGCGCGCCTAACGCGAGGGGAGCAAATATATGGCTGCATTCTGTGTGAGTTGTGGAAACCCGCTGGCCGATGGGGCCAGGTTTTGTAACAAATGCGGAGCCACGCAGCCGGCAGCTCCAGCGGCTGTGGTCCCCCCCCCGGTCGTCACTGCTTCCCCAGTGCCAGCTTCATCAGGCAGCAGCACCGGGATGAAAATCCTCATCGGGATACTTGTCTGTTTCATGCTCCTGATTCTGGCCGTGGCCGGCAGTTGCGTTTACATCGGTTACCGGGTCAAGCAAAAGGCGCATGAGTTTACGACATCCATGGGCGGGGATGCCAAACCGTATACAGGCAGGCGCCAGCCTTGCGCCATGTTGTCCACAAGTGAGGCTTCGACGGCGCTGGGTCAGACGGTTGCATCGGTTGAACAACGCGGAACGCTGGTTTGTGAGTACACCTACGGCAACGACCAGCATTTTGACGTCAACTACACCTGGCAGGGTGGAGGCATCACGATGGGAATTGCTCGCGGCGCCATGAAACATGTTGCCGGAATGGACACGTTTACGACACTGGACGGCGTTGGCGACGAAGCATACATCGCACCGGGTAATTCAGCGCTTATGATGCGCAAGGGCGATGTACTGGTGCAGATCGATCTGCGTGAATCTGGAATCAGCCCGCAGGCAGCTGAGAGTATGGCGCGGAAAATTGCCGGCCGCTTGTAATTAAAAATGTTTGGGGTTCAGCAGTAGTGAAAATTAATTTAGTAAAGGAATTCCGGCTTGCCTTGCCTCCCATAGCGACCAGCCGCAAAACGTTATAAAGGTATCCGCTGGAAAACAACTTCTAACCGTCGACGTTCGTTCGACGCCTTTTAATCTTCAGTTTATGCGACCGTATCTCGGTCCTCAGTCCAAATTTTCAAACGCTTCACTCTGAAGTGAAAGTCACGACTGTGTGCTTCCCGCGGGCAACCCGATGCCTCAAAAGGCATCGAATGCCGTGCCAGCATGTACCTAGTTACGCAGTTGGCTAGTAGCCTGGGATGAGCCATAGTGTAAGTGACCCTGGGCCATGGTGGCGGTTACTAACGAAGTTACTTAGCTGGCACTGTGAGTCTTTGTGTACAGAATAGCGGAGAAGCAAAAGTCATAATCTCTCCCAAGAAAGATGTGTCAACCATCGAAACGTGACCTGCGACCTTGAATTAATGAGCCAGAACAGGCATAATTTTTTACCTGGCCTAGAGTTCGACGCCTCACCATCCCGCCACTTTCAAAGGGAGTTTCCAACAATGGGTTTTCGCGCTTGGGTAGCGGTGTGCTTGTTGATCGGTATAACGATAATGGTGGGAGGATGCGGAGGTGGCACTTCCTCATCTCCTTCTAAGCCTTCTTCGCCTCCGCCTCCTACTGTCCCCCCGAGCGTAACTGCGCCCACGATTATGACCCATCCTTCGGATCAGACGGTTGCAGCTGGGCAGACGGTAACGTTCTCCGCGGCGGCGTCAGGTACCGATCCGCTGACTTACCAGTGGCAGAAAGATGGTACGGCAGTGTCGGGAGCAACGGCCGCCAGTTACACTACCCCGCCTGTGGCTGTGGCTGATAACGGAGCGAAGTTCCGGGTTCAAGTGAGCAATTCCGCCGGAACGGCGATTAGCAATGATGCCACATTGACGGTACAAACCCCCCCGCCGACGGTTTCGGCCATTGACGTCGTGACCTATCACAATGACGTTGCGCGCACCGGGCAGAACCTCGGCGAGACTATCCTAACCACGACGAATGTGAACTCGTCGACTTTCGGTAAACTGCGAACCCTTTCTGTTGACGGCAAAGTCGATGCTCAACCCCTATATCTGTCAGGCCTCGCGAACATTGGCGGCGCAACCCACAATGTGGTTTTTGTAGCTACCGAACACGGCAGTGTCTACGCTTTCGACGCGGACACGGGCACGCAATTGTGGAAGGTCTCAACGCTAGGTTCCGGAGAGAGCACGAGCGATAACCGCGGATGCGATCAGATCACTCCGGAGATCGGCGTTACCGCCACCCCGGTGATAGACCGTACTGCCGGACCTCACGGAGCCATTTACGTCGTTGCAATGTCGAAGTCTGGCTCTGATTATTTTCAGCGCCTGCACGCTCTTGATGTGACCACTGGTGCTGAACTGTTCGGAGGTCCCAAGACTGTTCAGGCGTCCTTCACGGGCACTGGGGACAATAGCACCGGCGGCAAAGTGATCTTCGACCCTGCACAGTATAAGGATCGTGCGGCACTTCTTCTGCTCAACGGCGTGGTGTATACCACATGGGCGTCGCATTGCGACATTCGTCCCTATACCGGATGGATTATCGGATACAACCAGACGACGCTGGCGCAAACCAGCGTACTGAATGTTGTTCCCAACGGCAGCGAAGGCGCGATCTGGATGGCCGATACGGGACCTGCGGCAGACAGCGCTGGCAATATCTATCTGCTTGATGCTAACGGTGACTTCGGCACGACCATGAATTCGAGCGGATTTCCCAGCAACGGCAACTTTGGGAATGCGTTTCTTAAGATTTCGACCACGAGTGGGCTGGCGGTGGCGGACTATTTCGAAATGCAGAACCAGCAATCGGAGAACGATTCCGATGCCGATCTCGGTTCCGGAGGAGCCTTGGTCTTGCCCGATTTCACGGATGGTTCAGGCAACACCCGGCACCTGGCTGTCGGCGCCGGTAAAGACGCACACATTTATGTCGTGAACCGGGATGCCATGGGCAAATTCAACTCCGGCAGCAACAATATCTATCAGGAACTGACTGGAGTTTTGGGTTCCGGAGTGTTCTCCATGCCGGCTTATTTTAATAACACGTTGTTTTACGGCGCGGTCGGGGACGCGATCAAGGCATTCAAGGTCAGCAACGCAAAACTTTCGACTAGTCCCAGCTTTCAAAGCAGCAACAGTTTTGCATACCCTGGGGCGACGCCGAGTATTTCCGCGAACGGCAGCAGCAATGGCATTGTCTGGGCGGCAGAAAACAGCGGCACTGCGGTGCTTCATGCCTACGACGCGTCGAATCTTCACGAGCTCTATAACAGCAATCAGGCCAGCGGCGGACGGGATCACTTCGGATCTGGCAACAAGTTCATCACGCCAATGATTGTGAACGGACAAGTATTTGTAGGAACGACAAACGGCGTGGGTGTGTTCGGGTTGCTGCCGTAGTCTGTCTCCTGAATCCGGTTTACGAAGATTCGATTGTCATCCTGAGCGAAGCGACTGCTTCGCTTCGCGAAGCAGTCACGCAGCCGAAGGACCTCTATCACTACAAAAGTGATTGCATCGTTTTTATGCGGTAACAATCGTTGGTTGATTGCAGCCTGAGAGTTCGTATTTAAGTAGGGGTCCTTCGACTTCACAAGCCGATTCGCAAGCGAATCGGTTGCTCCGCTCGAGGATGCGGGGATTGTCGATAGGCATCGTTCCGATGCTAAGAGTTGGCACGAATTTTCTTAATCCTTTTCCCCACCTGCAATACGATTGGCTGATGATTCAGTGAGACCATGGGGTCGGTCTTCACCTCTCCATTGACTTTTACCGCTTTCTGCTTAAGTTTCCGAACAGCATCGCTGACCGACTCCGCCAGCCCCACAGCAGCCAGCAACTTGTCTAACCGTACCCGCCCGTCGCCAGTCACTTCCACGGAAGCACTGACTTCCTCGACAGCGTCAGGAACTTCGTTTTTCTGAAACTGCTTCGCCCAATCCTCGGCTGCTTTCGTGGCTGCATCCGTTGAGTGGAAATCGGTCACGATACGGCGCGCCAGATCTTTCTTCGCATCCATCGGGTGCGACTCGCTCTTCATCTTTTCGATTTCAGGAAGCTGCACATCGGTCAGCAGTTCGTAGTATCTCCACATCATTGGGTCCGAAATCGACATGACCTTGCCGTACATGTCGAGCGGCGGTTCCTGGATGCCGATGGCGTTGCCGAGCGATTTTGACATCTTCTGTACGCCGTCGAGCCCTTCGATGATGGGTGTAGTCAGCACCACCTGTGATTCCTGGCCGTAGGCACGCTGCATCTCGCGCCCGACCAGTAGATTGAATTTCTGGTCGGTGCCGCCCAGTTCGACGTCAGCTTGGAGGGCGACCGAGTCGTATCCCTGCGCCAAGGGATAGAGCAGTTCATGCATCGCGATGGGCTTCTCTTCCTGAAAGCGCTTGTGGAAGTCTTCCCGCTCGAGCATCTGCGAAAGCGTGAATTTGGCAGTGAGCCGGATCCAGTCGGCGGGCTTCAGCTTATCGAACCACTCGCTATTGAAGCGGGTCTCAGTTTTGGCTTGCGAAAGGATCTTGAACACCTGCGCCATGTAAGTTTTCGCATTGCGCATGATGTCTTCCGGGCTAAGCGGCGGACGGGTAGCCGAGCGTCCCGTGGGATCGCCAATCATGCCGGTGAAATCGCCGATCAGGAAGATGACAGTATGGCCCAGGTCCTGAAAATGCTTAAGCTTGCGCAAGAGCACGGTATGGCCAAGGTGAAGATCGGGCGCGGTAGGATCGAAGCCGGCCTTGACTCGAAGCGGCTTTCCGGTAGCAATGGACCTTTCAAGCTTGGACCGAAGTTCGGACTCCTTCACAATTTCGGCAGAGCCTTTTTTGATGTAGGCGAGTTGTTCGTCGACAGGCAGAAACGTGGGCATGAGCAGACATTATTGCAGAAAACCGGTTTACGGATGAGAAAGCACGGACTCTCGAGGGTCCCAAGTACTTGAGAGCAAGGGGCCAAGACGCGCTTTTAAGCTTTATTGAAAGTCTTGTCGAGCAATTAAGTATTAAGCTAAAACTTAAATGCGAATAGAGCTTTTAAGCTTTTGAGAATCGGTGATTGGCTAATGATTGGGAGGAGTGGCTGATCTTTTTTTCACGGCTGTCCTTGAGACAGCCCAACAGGCGGTCATAACATCGCACGATGTCCTCCGGCTTTTTCAACGAGATCGAGCCAGGATCGAGAAACTAGGGAGAATCCGAGGTTCAACAGTTCTTGTGCACGAGCTTCTTCAAAAAAAACCGTACCTGACCATATCTACTGCGTCGAAGGATCTCCGCCTAAGCTACCCCGCCGTAACCAACGCAATGCAGGCGCTTCAGAAGCTTGAAATTGTCAAAGAAAGCACCGGAAGAAATTGGAACAAGATATTCGTTTACTCGAAATATCTCCGGATCATGACTGAGGGTACCGAGCTATCGCCAGAATAGCGTACACAGGCCTAATGAGTGTCTGGTGCCAAGTTTTTTCTAACTAGCCTTCTTCCCGCTATTTCAACTTGTTCTGACAAAACGATGTTGATCGCTTCGGAATACGCCGCGTGTTCCTGTTCGAGAATGCGCGCTGCCAGCGTATGTTCGTCGTCCGAGTCGAGTACGGCGATGGCTTTCTGAACGATGATTGCTCCGTGATCTAGTTCTTCATCGACAAAATGCACCGTGCAGCCTGAGATCTTCACGCCATAAGCGAAGGCCTGCTCCTGGGCCTCCAATCCTGGAAATGCGGGCAGGAGCGAGGGATGGATATTCAAAATCTGCTGGGGGAACTGCTGCACGAACCATGGCGATATCAGGCGCATGTATCCCGCCAGGCACACAAGATCGACTTTATGCTCGCGCAACGCATCTACTACTTCGCGATCATGTTCTTCGCGGAGCTTGCCTTTGGAAGGAATAGCCATAGCTTCCAGGCCCATCCGTCTTGCGATTTCGAGCCCGCCGGCATCGGGTTTGTTCGAGATGACGACCGAGATGCGCGCATTGGGAATCTTTCCCGAAGCGATGTTGTTTGCGATGGCTTCAAAGTTTGAGCCACGACCGGAGAGTAGGATGCCAAGATTCTTCATGAGGAGCATTCAGCTGTCAGTTTTCAGCCATCAGCTGTTGGACAGACATCATAATTCACCAATTGCATCGTCATCCGGCGTAGCGAAGGACCTGTGCGTTTTCTCATCCAGCTTTGCCTTCATCCTGGTTTTGAGGTCATCCTGATCTTGCGAAGGATCTGGTATGTGCCGGTTCGGAACTCGTCAAGCGGTGTCGGCGTGCACGCCAGACCCTTCGGGACTGAAGGCCCTCAGGATGACGCATCGGTTCTGTGTGGCGCAGGCATCGCCGGCTGGTGCGGGGGCCGTCTGGTCCCCGAGTGTGGCTGGGACACCCGGATAGCCGGGAAGATGCCGGCGCGCGCCTCCGTTTGCCCGGGCCAATCATGTCAGATATAGTTTTTGTAGCCATGTATCAGGATTTCCATGTCGTTGATCGCTGGACTAAAAGCAAACTGCACTGTGTCTATCAGGCGCTCGTTGTGGCGATCGCCACGCGCCATGCAGACGCGGTTGACGTAAAGTTTCTGGTGGAGGGACGACCGGTTTGGGTGGCATTGCCGCATCCCGCATGGGTTGAATACAAGAAGCGCACCGGACAGATGATTACCGATACTCTGGCGGTTGAGATTGCCGGCCACTACCTTAAAACCGCAGCTGACTCAGGTGAGGGGTTGGGGCGGGAGATGTATTCCCTGACAGTGGAAGAGACGCTGAAGCACTTGAATGCGATCGAAGCCGGCGAGCCGGCACAGTCTGTGACTCCTGTCTAGTTTCGTGCTTCCGATAACCAAAAATGTCATCCTGAGCGCAGCGAGCTCATTCGCTTGCGAATGTGCTGGTGGAGTCAAAAGGTCCCTGCCGGCTAAACGTTCTGGTTGCGCAACCTGCCGAAAGCAATGATCCAGCTACAAACTTGAGATAGAGGTCCTTCGACTAAGCGGAAAGTTCGCTTCGCGAACTTTTCACTCCCTCGGGATGACAAACCGCATAAACCATCAGAGCCGGCAGATTAATAATTCCCGCTCGTAAATCATCTCCGGTGGGAGATGGGCGTGCAGAAGGATGAATAGTTCCTCATGTCCAATGACTTCTGAGCGCCACGCTACACGGTCGACCGCCTGCAGCTTTTCGAATTTTTCTTTGGGGAAGTCGAGGCCCTTCCACTCGATGTCTTCGTAGTGGGGGGTCCATCCAATGGGCGTTTCTTTGCCCTGTGAGCGGCCATGGACGCGGTCCACGATCCACTTGAGCACGCGCATGTTGTCGCGAAATCCGGGCCACATGAAATTGCCATCGGCATCTTTTCTGAACCAGTTGACGTGAAAAATGCGCGGTGTTTTGCTCAACCTGCGCTGCATCTTGATCCAGTGCCGGAAATAATCTCCCATGTGATAGCCGCAGAATGGAAGCATCGCCATCGGGTCGCGGCGAACTTTGCCGACCACGCCCCCGGCGGCCGCGGTCGTCTCCGATCCTACCGTTGCCCCCACGTATACTCCGGCGCTCCAGTTAAATGCCTGGTAGATGAGCGGAATGGTTGTCGCCCGGCGGCCCCCGAAAATTATTGCGCTGATCGGCACTCCCTGAGGGTCTTCCCAGGCCTGGTCGATGGTCGGGCACTGCGAGGCCGGAGCGGTGAAACGCGCATTCGGATGCGCTGCCTTAGCGCCTGTTTTCTTTGCAATCTCCGGTGTCCAGACGTTGCCCTGCCAGTCGATGCACTCGGCGGGCGGCTCATCGGTCATCCCTTCCCACCAGACTCCTCCTTCTGGAGTCAGGGCCACGTTGGTAAATATCGTATTGCGTGAAAGAGTCGCCATCGCGTTGGGATTAGTTTTTTCGGAAGTTCCCGGAGCAACTCCAAAAAATCCTGCTTCCGGGTTGATAGCGCGCAAGGAGCCTTCAGCGTCCGGCTTGATCCAGGCAATGTCGTCACCAACAGTCCAAACTTTCCAGTCGTCCAGTCCGGTGGGCGGCACCATCATGGCGAAGTTGGTCTTGCCGCAGGAACTGGGGAAGGCGGCGGCGACGTATGTTTTCTTGCCTTTCGGATCCTCAACTCCGAGGATGAGCATGTGCTCCGCCATCCATCCCTCGTCTCGCGCGATGTTGGAAGCGATCCGCAGGGCAAAGCACTTCTTGCCCAACAGCGCGTTGCCGCCATAGCCGGAGCCGTATGACCAGATCTCGCGTGTTTCGGGAAAGTGAACGATATATTTTTCAGGATTACAGGGCCACGGAACATCTTTCTGTCCCGGTGCAAGCGGCGCTCCCACACTGTGGATGCAAGGCACAACCCGCTGCTCGTCCTTGTCAATTTCCTTGAAGACGTCGATCCCGATGCGGGCCATGATTCGCATGTTCACGACCACGTAAGGCGAGTCCGTGAGCTCTACGCCAATCTGGGACATGGGACCGCCCACCGGCCCCATGCTGAAAGGGAGCACGTACATAGTGCGTCCTTCCATGCAGCCGTTGAATACTTCCTTCAACTTGCGGCGCATGACGTAAGGATTTTCCCAATTGTTGGTGGGGCCTGCGTTGTCCTTCGACAGGGAGCAGATGAATGTCCGGTCTTCGACGCGGGCTACGTCGCCGGCATCGGAGCGGGCCAGAAAACAGCCGGGCCACAACTTCTGGTTCAGTTTTGTCAGCGAACCGCTGCCCACCATTTCCCGGACAAGTTTGTCATTCTCGGCCTGTGAGCCATCCACCCAATGAATGGATTTCGGCTTGGTCAACTTGGCGGTCTTCTCGACCCATTTGATGAGATGGATATTGCTGGTTAGCGCGCGCGCACTTCCTGTTTTCGTAGCCATCGAGGTTAGGGATGATCCATGAAGTCTGGGAACAAAATCCGAACCTTCTATTCTGCCAGAGAAGCGGCAGGAATGCTCGTTACGGGCGGCAATATGAGATTCAATTAGAAGTAACTATCAGTAAACACAAGCTTTACGGCGGGTAGAGCCTAATTGTTTATTCGTGTTTCAACTGGGTCACCCGGTGCATCTAACCAGGAAACCAAACCTGGAGATCCTGTGTCCCAATCACGTCCCGGAATGACCGCGGGAGAACTGTTTTCCGCGTGGGGAAGCATCCTCGCGGGCCACGCGCCTATGTTGTCCATTGAAATTACTCGCGAGTGTCCCTTAAGTTGCCCTGGGTGTTATGCCTACGGAGATTCGCACCTGGGAGGCGAGAAAAAGCTGACAGAACTTTCCGACCTGCGCGGAGACGAACTCGTCGCCGGCGTTTTGGGTCTGGTGAAGAAACACCGGCCCCGCCACGTCTCGCTGGTGGGCGGAGAGCCGATGATCCGGCACCGGGAGTTGAGCCGCATATTACCCGCACTCAGCGCGCAAAACATCTTCACCATGGTGGTAACGAGCGGGATCATTCCTATACCTGCCGAGTGGATGGGTCTGCGCCGCAGCCGAGTGGCTGTATCAATCGACGGATTGCCTGAGCATCACGACCCACGCCGCAAGCCGGCGACGTACGTCAAAATTTTGGAAAACATTCGCGAACGCGAAGTGAATATTCATTGGACTATTACCGGGCCGATGATGAAGCGAGCGGGATATCTCGAAGAATATCTGGCATTCTGGCAGTCGCAGCCGGAAGCAAAGCGAATATGGGTGAGCTTGTACAGCCCACAACAAGGTGAGAACACGCCAGAGATGTTGACCATGGAGGAGCGGCAAAGGGTAGCACGAGAACTCCCCGGTTTGCGGGAGCGCTATCCTAAATTGCTGATGAATCCAGGGATTGGGCAAGCTCTGCTGGAACCACCGAAGAATCCGCAGGAGTGCCTGTTCTCGAAGATGTCTACAAATCTTTCGGCCGACCTGAACACGCGAGTCGAACCCTGCATTTTTGGCGGAACGCCAGACTGCAGCCAATGCGGTTGCGTGGCTTCAGCCGGACTGCATCATGTGCAGCAGCGAAAAATTCTGGGACCGCTCACCATCGGTCACCTGGTTCGCAGTTCAACTGCGATCGGCACGCTCATGAACCGCCTGAGGTCGGGTTCCGTGAAGCCATCCCGCTGGAACGAACTCAGGCAAGTGTCCTCGTCGAGCTCCGATCTAGTGCAGATCGGTCCCCGAGGTTAGGTCAGTGCTCGTCCGCAGAAGGTCAAGCCTTTTTCAGGGCGTGCACGATCATCACAACAACCACGGCGCCGAGAATTGCGACCAGTATGCTGGGGATTAATCCACCGGTGGTGTAGAAGCCCAGCAGCCGCATGATCCATCCCCCAACGATGGCGCCGACGATGCCCAGCAAAATGTCCATGAGTGGTCCGTAGCCGGAACCTTTCATGATCTTGCCCGCCGCCCAGCCCGCGATCAGTCCCACGAGAATGATGTAAAGAAAAAACATAGATCCTCCCTGTCTTCACGTCGCGGCAGACTATGCTCCAATACCAGACCTGTCAAGTGGCGGCGGCCTGTCGCGTCGTTGTGGTTAAATCGAAATACATGTTTGCCCGCAAGATTCGCGTGGAATACGAACAGGGTGGTAGGCGACTGCCGTGTCCCTTGAAGTGGTTAGACAGTTTCTCCATGCGCAATTTCACCAATGCCAGCGTCTTTGATAACACGCTGCCGGTGGCCGATGGTTTGATGGAAATCGGAACCAATGTGCCTATCCCCGATTTGAAAATTGCAATGGAAGACTGGTTCCGAAGGAAGAGCTATTTGCCGAAGGGCTCGGACTTGTCGGTAGAAGAATCCACGTAAGGTCGCATGCGGGGCGGGCGTTTTCGCCCGCCCCACACACTTCTTAGTAAGGCTTGAAGTCCTGCCAGTAGGTCAAGTTGACCACGTCCTGCAACATTGGCGTGCCGGGAGGCAGCTTGGCTGGATCCAGGAACGCGGTGTCGAAGTAAAAGTTACGGTTCGGAGCCCCGTAGACCAGCGTGCAACACTTAAAAGTCCCCGTGTCATACTGCGAATAGTACAAGCTGACCAGTGACCCTCGATAGCTGAGAGTTGCGCCCCACCCTTCGAGGAGACGCAGGAAGTTATGTACTCCTCCGTCGGTGCCAAAGTCAGCTCCGATGCCGTTGCCGGCGGCAGGTTGCGGGAAGTTCATGTTCTTTCCGCCTGCGATAGCCAGACGGTAATAAGTATTGGTTGCGGCCCGGCCACCCAGGTTCGCGGGATTTTGCATGCTGGCAATATCGGACCATGCGTTGGAAAGCAATATCACCGAGTCGGCGATCACTGCCGCGGCCGAGTGATTAATGTCCGGGTTGGCCGGATTAGGAGCGCCCCACCAAGGGTCGCCCGCGTTGGAGTTGTAGTCGCCCAGAATATAAACCGGGTTTTCCGCAGCCACTGTAAATCCGCCCAATCCATTGTCCGGACGCACAGGCAGATTTCCCAGGTTGCCATCGACCAGTCTTAGTACATGTCGCGCGCCGGTAACGATATTTTGCCGGCCACCGTTCAGACAATCGACGATCTGGTAAGGGTTGTTTGTCGAATTCAGCGCCGGCCAGTTTGCCTTGAAACCGCTGCCGACATTGGCTGCGCCCCAACGGTCGAGGATCCTGTTCTCATCCACATCTTCCGGCGAAAAGGTTGTAGGTCCGTTCGGCTCCAGGTTTCCGTCTGGAGTTCCGGTAGCGGAAGGGGAGTTAATGACGTCTTCGAATCCGTATTCGCCGGTGGTTATATTTCCGGCGTTGGGGTCAGCCAGCATCCCTCGCCGATCCGAGAAGAACACCAGATAGCCATTCTGTCCGCTGTAATCAACCAGGGCAGGGTTTGCCACCAGCCATCGGTTCAGGTTGCCTACGTCCAATTCGACAGCGTTCATGATGCCGTTCGCGAAACATTGAGTACCGGCCAAACCGGTGCCGGTAGTCGAGTCCCGGGGAAAACCCTCACGCGCATCGAAGAAGTTGATGGGATTCCAACTGTACTGTGAATTCGCTCCTATAATATTCTGCGGACCGTCGGCGGCAGTGAGTGCGCCTCCGCTTAAATTCCGGTCGCCCGCTAATTTCTGGAAAATAAGGATGGCATTGGGGTGCACCGGGTTCCCAGCCGCCCCGGGCACGGTCGGGACGGCCGTACCGCGCGCGAATCCCAGCTGCAGCCAGGTTCGGGTCGCTCCAACCCAGTTACCCGCAGTATTTTTGTACTCAACGCGCAACCAGCCATCGACCAGCGGCCACGAGGCTGCACCGGCGGCAGGCACGCAGCCCCCGGGAGGAAGAGGAATTGATGGGACTGCTGGGGCCGCTACGGGCGGGCCTTTCCAGGTCGGCTCGTAGACTGTTCCGCCCTGATTGGCTGGAAGTTGAGCCATCGCCCACGGGCTTACGCCAACGCCAGTTACAGTATCAGTCCGGCCTCCCACGCAGTTCAAATCAAGATTGATGTTATCGGGATCACCCACGAGGGCGGGCCGATCCGGCACCAAATCCGCCTGGCTGCTAGCCAGTAACACGCGAATGTTTGCCTTGTTGAATTCGCGCGAGGAGCCAGTTGCCGACGTCGCCAACTCACCCACGGGAGGTTTGCGAATGATGGCAATTTGTTGGGCCGCGCCATTCGCGCCCTGGACGAAAGGAAGCGCAAGCGGTTGCACGGTCATCGAAGTGTTGTTGCCAATGAAGCTTTTGAAAGTCTGAGTTGAAATGTTCGTCCAGGTTGGCGGTCCGTTATTCGCCGCGCCCGCGCCGGGAGGAATCCCACCTTGCCAGCTACCGTCGGCTAGAGTGAATTTAAGACAGTGTGCATTGCCGGTCGGGTTTGGCGGATCGCATCCACCTGTTTGATCCGGAACGTAGACGTCGCCTTGATAGGCGCCCGCGGCGGTGTAATTGTTGGCCAACCGGTCTCGAACGATCTCCTTTACTGCGGTCACTTTTGCGTCAACGATGAGTGGCCCGCTGTTGGCGGCCAGGAACAAATTGCCGTTGGTGTGGACTCTCCCCTGAAATGCAAAGGGCGGTCCGGCAAAGTAACTCAAATCGCTGTCTGAGAAAACGCCAAACTGAAAAACGGGAATCAACGCGACTTCTACGCCGCGCGTCATATTAACGGACGCGCCGCCCAACCGGGTGGCAGCAACTTTCAGCGTCAATGGAATGATTTCAGCCGTAAGACCCGCGTTGGAGCCGGAACTGATGACGCCGTTCCTGGCGGCCGGATTGCCGTTGGCGTCAGGCGTCCAGGTGATGCTCTCCTGGTAATTCATCCCGCTGATCATGGTGCTGTCTGGCGGGTTGTTCGTCAGATTGGTGATTTGCGCAGGAGTGGGGGCCTGAGAAGACTGGTAGAGCGCCGCCAGATTGGCGGTCAATAGCTCCATGCCGGACTCTGCGCCGTAATACGCGCGATTGGTCTCCAGATCGTTGCCGCCGACCTGGCCAGCGCCTTGAACCATGAACAGAAGACTAACGGCAATGCCGGACAACAGCGCAAGCACCAGCAATGCGGCAATAAGAGTAAATCCCCGTGATCGGCCCTTGGCCCTGCACATAATAGTGATCTCCTGAAACTCTGCTTCTCTCCTCAATGACGTTCCTTCTATTGATAACGATCCTTGAATGACAGGCTGCGTGTACTTACGGAAGTCGCCAGAACAGTACTCCTGGATTTTTTCCCGTAAGAAATAAGCGTCTGCCCCATGAGTTGAATATTCACTTTATGAATCTGTGTAGGGGAGAAAGGCACCGCCAGCGCATCGGGAACATTGGAGCAAGCTGGACCGTTCGAGCCATCACACATGTCATACGTAACTTTAAGATTGATGATGTTGTCAGCCACCGGCTGCGGTGTCTGTCCATTGACCTGGCGCATCAGCCGGGGTTGTTGGAAGGTCCCCGCCGCGGGAATTTCGATGAAATATGTAACCGCCCAGATCCGCGTTGCGGTTGTCGTGCCACCGCCCATGATGTACTTGATATTCCCAGTGGTCGCACCTGTCTGATTGATCCTTAGCGGATCTCCATCGGCAAATGTAATTTTTGAATTTGCGCCGACAGCGGCGATCCCAGTGATCTCTCCCACCGCATAACCTATGTTGTTGCTCAACAAGATCAAGTCGCCAACCTGAAGTCCAGTGGGAGATTGAATCGCCGGGAACCCAACCGGCGGCACCGCCGGAGGTTGAAGCACGATGGCATCTCCGTTCGGGTTCGTAGCCGTCGGGAACGTCAGGCTGTACTGATTCAACGGGAAAGCATAGTCAGCGTAGATGCTCGTGACTGCGTCCGAAGCGGCGCCTGTAGCCGCTACTACCGCGGGCCCACCCAGTTCCATGCCATTGCCAGGACCAGGGATGATTCCGTACATAAACTTCGTGGGATAGGTATTGTTGGCCAACCATGCCTTATTCGCATCGACCGCGAAAAATGAAGCAATCGAACCCGCACCAGCGGGCAAGGACAATCCACCCGGCGGCAGTCCGGAGCCGGCCATGCTTATATCCTTCGAGACCAGATTCAACGCGGCTCGAGCATTCTGCTGCATTTCCGACGACTGAGTAACCATCGTCGTCGCATCCATGCCATTCTTGAACAACTGCGTGGTAGCCGTAAGCACCACCAGCCCCAAGGCAATTGCTACAAGCAATTCGACCAGGCTGAAGCCGCGTGCTTTAGACTCGGTGGATCGCATATTTCTCCTCATACTTCTAGCGGTACGACGAAATCAGGGACTGCACCTGGTAAGTCCGGTACCAGCCCTGGGGTCCCGGGTACCGCACGGTCACCGTAATCTGGCGGACGTTGGGATTGTTGGGCACATTCGTAATCTGAATCTGCCGGCTGAAATTTCCCAGGTCTACTAACACGTCCTGGGCAGTATTCGTTATCGTTCCGCTCGGACCAGGCAGGCGGATAGGCGTGGCAGCCACATCGTCGGCCGTATTATCCAAACCGTCATTGCCCGGATCCGTCATGGCGGTGAATCCCACCTTGAAAATCCCGGTGCCCGTGCCCTGGTTCTGAATCTGGTCGAAAGTGATCTGACTGGTTTGACGCGCCGTGTAAATGCTCTCTATCGCTTCGCCCGCCTTCTGACGTGCGATACTGTCGTTTTGCACGGACGACGTGTTGCCGATAGCCAACGCGAAGGTTGCCAGGACTGCCAGCAGACCAACCATCAGGACTACGATCGCAATCACGGTTTCGAGCAGGGAGAATCCCTGCTGCTTTCGTTTCGCGGCGGACTGGTTACGCATCTTCATTATTGTTCCGACCATTACTGTTGCATCCATTTCGGCGACCCCCCGGAAGCGATCAAGCGCCATCCCCGGATTCTTCCTGTCGCTCCATACAGCGTGACAGCGCGCGAACTGTACAGATCGCCAACGCGGCCGACGTAAATGACGCCGCTGTTCCAATTACCATTGGTGTCGTGCGCCGACCCGTCGGGCATGAACATGACCTGGTTGGGGATGGCGCCAGCTACGCCTCTATCGAAATCTATAGCCGTGGTGCCAGTGCCAAATCCGTCCGGTACAGTAGCTGCGCCGTTCGGTAGTCCAACTACAGCCACGAATTGCATATCAGAGGGCAAAGTGTTTGACGAAAGCTGGACCGCGGCGGAGAGAGCGGTTCCTGCATCCCACCGATACATCTGAACGGTTTGGGTGTTGGGCGCGCCCAGCGGAGTGAGAGCACCCGCCGGTGATGTCAGGCCGAAGCAGACAATATATTGTTTCCGTTCCGCGATCGCGCGTTGGCGAGCGATGCGCAACTGCATCAACACGTCCTCATAAGCATGATTCGCCCGGCCATCCTTCAGGGCTGGCTGCAACGCCATGAAACTCATCCCGGATACGACCATGAACAACGCGAGCACGATCATCAGCTCAATCAGACTGAAGCCTGCGCCGCGTACGCGGGTTGATCGCAGTTGCGAAGATCTTGTCTTGCGATAATGCTGCATTGCTAGACCCAGTCTCCATTCGCCGGCGGCGGCGGAATGATTTGCCACAGATATGGGAATGAATACGGCCAGCAGTGGGGGGAATTCTCTGGCACTAGTCATCGTAGGGACAGTTCGAACCTTGGTCAAAACACTGAAGTACCCGGACTCGAATACCTACTTAGGTAAGTAACTTGGGGTTTGGTTACCGAAGTCTTGAGCCTTAGTTGAGGACTTCCATGAGAAATAAGATTAAGGATTTGACAGAGTTTTGAGTAGAAGTTGTTCTATATCTCAACAATCCTGTTGAGCTGTTGGCTGGAGGAGTCCAGCGCGCCTCCCCCGAGACCAATGGTCAGATAGTCTTCATCTCGGTCGCAGAGATCCATCTCTGTTTCGACATAGTGCTCGGGAACCGGAATCGGCATCTTGTCTGAGTCGTCGATGTGTACACCGGCCACCGCTAAGAGTTCGCGCATATCCACGCAATAGGCAATGCAGAGGCTGATGATCTTGGCGATGTGCCGGGGTAATCTGCCCAATGCTTCGTAGTCGGAGAGTAAACCCAGTCCGATTGCATAGTCTGGACTACGTGAGATTGCGAGCTATAGCATGTGTAATCAAATGGGCCGCGCGAAAGGTCAACCCGGTGCGACGGCGAGCCACGCGAAGAAAACCTGGAAGCTTGGTTTCCGGGCAGGGTCGTTCTTCGTTTACTGGCGATTGGCCGATCAGTGACACTCCCGGTTTCGAACCAGGACCCGAATCCACCAGACCGAGAATTCGAACGTCAGTTGAGAGCCGCAATGGCAGACTTCCGAGGGGCTGGCGGATCGGCAACAGGATTACCTGATCGCGTTCAACCCATTTGAGGCGGCAACAGGTCAGTCCTCCAGGATGCTCCACCAGCCACAACCGATTTTGCGGGAGGTTGGATCGAGCGTCATTCATCGGGTGGCGATAGCAGCGATCGATGCGCACGATGGTTCCCGGGCTGAACGTGGGCGAAGCGGAAGAATCCCGGTTTCCAATTTTTGCGAAACAGCAACGGGCGTTAGTAGTTAGGCGAGAAGGCGTTTGCCGGACGGTAGAAGGGTCTGAATCCCGAGGCTGCGTTTGGAAAGCGGTTTCGAAATCTATGGGAGTGATGAGGACCGTGGACTCCGGATGCAGTTGCATCTGCAACAGAGGAATCTGGTGCAGGTCAAAACCAAAGATCTGCATCCAATCTACAAAACGGTAGCCGGTAATCTCGCTCAAGGCGGCAACCTGACAAATGTGGGGAGTCATGCCGCTGCGAACTTTGTAGAGGAAAGTTGAGGGAACGAAGTACGGAGTTTTACTTCCGTAACGCCTGGCTGTGATGTCTGAGAGCCGTGTGATGGTGCGACATGATTGACGCAGGATGCTTCCGATTGCGAAAACTTTGTTGTTGACGAACGGGGCGTTCGAGCCGGACTGGTGCGTAGCATTTCCGCCAGCCGGCAAGTCGAGAAAAGCATTTTTCGCGGGAGGTGTCCCAAGCACACCGCGGGCCGCGGCGGACGCGCTCATTTGTCGATACTAGGCGGATTTTTCAGGTCTTGGGGAGGATGCGCAGATAGCTCTTTTGGTTCATCCCCTCGGCAGTTTGTGAATTTTGAACCGATCTTTTCTCGATGTTAACGCCGCGTAAGGAGAGCGCCCTCAGCGCGAAAATTTCGCGTGCAAAAACGAAGCTTTCAAAGCCAGCGCAGCTTTTTCTTCTGAGATTTTCGATCTGCGCGACATTGCAAACGTAATTCCTGCAACATCACAGCAGCAACGATTTGCCTACATTTGTTGGTGGTAGAAGAGGCTCCAATCAAGGCCCAAAAAAGACGCGCAGTGATAGACGCAACCGCCTTCGCATGCGCCCCTCAACTTTGCGGCAACTCAAGAAACAGTTGGAGGTTACGTCGGCATTTTTTGATCCGAAAATGAAGGAGCTAATACGGGCATAAGTTATCCGTATTGGAGGCGGCATATCTGTCGATGTCGTCGGTTTTCCGACGAAACCATAATCCCCGAGCTTTTCGAATCAGCTGTTCCCCGGATTTTGGAACGACTCCTGTCGGATCGTTTCGCAATCAAAATTCATGGAAATATGAGCCAACTAAACTCCAGGTTAGCGTCCTGAACGTCTATCTTTTGTCGCTATACCGACGAAGGTAATCGATCGACCACGCGTTTTCCGAACACTTCCCCTCTCATTCGCAAAGAAAAGTACGGTGCCTCAGGCGGAGGTCCTCCATCCGCAAAGGGGCTTTCATGAAAAAAATGATTCATCTGATTCTGGCAACATTGCTGATACTTGGCGCCGTATCAACCACGTCCTTGGCCGATGGAGGAGCTCCGCGACCGACGTGTGCGCCGGGCCACTGTCCTAACAAATAAGACCAATCGCATTCATTTCGCGGCAGCCCTAAAAATCCTTGTGGGCCGTTTGGTTTGCGCGTAGCCTTCCAATGCGGCCCATGAACTTTTCCCACCTGGCACCGACAATCCTGTGGTTCGTCCCGGTTGCGCTTCAGGCGGTCATTGCCGCTGTCATGGTCTGGCGCGGACTGGTCAAAACCTTCCCGTTGTTCTTCGCCTACACCGTCCTGGTGCCTTCCCGGGACGTCATTTTGCTCCTGCTTTTACCCAACTCCGGCAACGCCTACTCAATGGTCTTCTGGTGGGGTGATGCGGCGGCGATCGTATTAAGCCTGGGAGTCGTGGTTGAGATTCTGCTCCATTTGTTTCGCCCGTATCCGTTCCTGCGATTCGCTTTCCGGGGGATCTGGATTGTTGCGATTCTTGCGACTGCTTCCGCGCTGGCGATGTTTCAGGCGAACAACCCAAAGGGAGACGAAGCGCTATTTCAATCCATTATTCTCATGGAGCGCTCGGCCAGGATATTGCAAGTTTGCCTGCTGATATTTCTGATTTCTCTCATGTCCCGCCTGGGACTAACTTGGCAACATTACTCGTTGGGAATTGCCGCAGGATTCGGGATTTATTCGGCCCTTGATCTGGTGCTTCTCCAATTTCGAACTCATCTGAATTCCGTGCCTGAGGCGGCTTTTGCGTTACTTGGCTCCGCCGCATATAATCTCGCGGTCATCACATGGGCCTTTTATTTTCTGAAGGCTCAATCCGAAGGGTCGGTCGAAAGCCTACCCAGCACCGATTTGGCAAACTGGAATGAAGTCCTCACCGAACAGGTAGACAAATGGTATCGACGCTAACGATTATATTCGCCAGCGGGCTGGCCTTGTTTTTGGTCTGGACGCTGGTTCGCCCCGGGCGAAGCCAGGTCAGCGAGCCTGGATGATTGGGAGGCGAAAAAGCACGAAGTCGATCTCGATGGCTTCCGGTTGCTTCTCGACCCAGCTGAGGAGAACTATATCCGGATGTCGCTTCCGCCGAACGAATTCCTCGTTTTCCAGAGAAGGCGTCTTGGGTTGGCAATGCAATTACTGGATCTGGTAGGCAAGAATGCGATGATGCTGATGAGGCTGGGACAAATGGCCAAATCCACAGCGGATTCAAAGTTGGCGCGGGATGCGGATGCGTTGATAAGCATCGCTCTTCGCCTTCGTGTAAACTTGCTGCTGCTGCAGCCTTACTTGGGGCTGAAATGGCTTTTTCCTGGGTGGAAAGTGTCGGTTCCGACATTTGCATTACCATATGAGGAATTGCTCGGTTGTTTGAGTCGGGTTCGGCAACAACGTCAGTGGGGCGCTGATCGGGTTGTTCTGGCAAGTTAGATTCATCCAGTTGCGTGGTTGGAATTGTCCCCCTGCGGTGGTCTGTTTCCTTTTTTGATCCCGAGAAAAAGCTGCAAAGCTTTTAGCGGTTTAAGGAGATCTGTTCTTCGCCTTAGTCAATCAGTTCAGCGGACAGCGGTGGGCTTTCCCGACCGACGAGCCGCCGGTTGATGCAAGGTACGGGCACTGCCATGGACTCGGGTAAGTGGATTCGGGAGTTGAGGGAAGAGCGGTTTGTTAAGTCCAGCGATATCGAACGCATAAGCCGGTCGATAGCGGACGTCAAAGGGAACGCGGACTTTTATGTTTCGCACTCCACCCTGGCCGACGTTGAAACTGGATCGGTCCCCAGCATTCACAAATTATTCAGTTTGGCAGCCTGCTTGAAAGTCTCGCTGGAAGAGCTCCTCTTGGTGTTCGGGATTGATGCGAACGAGGTAAAGCAGTTTGTCGGTCAGACCGAAGCCGGCGTACGAGGACCTTCGGCGACCGAAGCGCGAGACCCAGGGTTTCCGTTTTCAGCTCAACTTCGATAACAGCCTTAACAGCCACGAAACCAGCCTTCTACGATTGAATCCGCAGGAATTGGCGGCCTTGCCTCCCGCGCTACGCAAGCGCCTTGATCCTAGACGCTATCGCTACGCGGTTGTCGGGCTGAAAGATGACACCATGGGTGACCTGATCCCTCCCGGTTCGCTGGTGGAAGTAGACGTCATGCAGAATGCCGTACAGGTCTTCGATTGGAGAAGTATGCGTGAGCGTCCGGTTTACCTGGTTTGGCATACCGACGGCCACAGCTGCTGCTGGTGTCAACTGGAGGGTAAGGAACTTACTTTGTTGCCGTACCCGCTCTCCCGGCAGCCGGTAAGGCGTTTTAAAGTGCCGCGAGAGGCTTCAGTCATCGGACGGGTGATTAACGCCTGGCTTCCCTTCGACCAACTGCCCAACGGCGGGGCGACTCATTAGCGTTGGCGTAGCAATACCTTCGCAGGGGTAAAACGTTGGGGAACTAACTTTATCTTTTGATTACCTTCAGCTTCTGACTTGACTCGCCCGTTCTTCTCCGAACCACTCCACAATCGCTATGCGGACTTCGACTCCGACATTTGCTGGCTTACGATCTCCAGCGCAATGCTGAGATTCAGGAAGTACTGCGCGGCAGACGTCGCCCCCGCTCCGACTGGAATCGTTGCGCGGTAAGCCTGTAACGACCGCCAGGTAGTCAATATGGTGGCGGCTTCTGCTCGTGTGTAGCGGATGTATTCATGCAACTGCTGCACATATTCCCGCATTCGTGTATTCAGAAGACGGCGGAAAACCTGCTGGTGGCATGATCGAAAAGCCAGATCTGATGCCTGCAATCCGCGCTGATTCGAAAGCTCGGGATGCAGATATAGTCCGCTGTTGCAATCTCGAAGCGACGCCAGATAGATCATCCTGGTCAGATCGTTCGGCAGATTTCGAAGGATAGAATCGCTGACGTAATTCGCCAGAGCGTCAGTGCTTGGGTCGCCAGGATTGGGTTCGCCCGAATTATCCAAAGATAACTGTTGCGGTGGAAGGAGTTCAGGGATCCCTGAATTTCCGAATGACTTCTGCTCGGGCGGAGTGGGCATATTTAGTGTGTGTATCCAGTGACAAGTAAACCGTTTCAGCTTTTGGCCCAAGCCGCCATTTGAAGTCTGGCTGCCAGGTGCCGATCATTGCGGACAATTGTACTCCGCGGAACCGGTGTTCCAACTGTGATGTTCAAGCATTTGCCTTGCGGGACAAGGGCTTTGTCCTACAAATAACTTTCGCGAGTATTGTTTTCGCTGCAATTCCGGTAGAACAACAAAATGTCGAATTAGGTGTGTATGTGGGGACTTTGTCCCGGATTCTTGCGGGGTGGCGGTGGGGCTTTCACCACTTTCACTTCGAATTGGACCGGTAATTTTTTAGGGGGGTAGCAAGCGGCGTTATCACATGCCTGATATCTCAACTCGCCACGAATCATGTATTTGGCCGGCAGCACACCAGCCAGCGGGCGCACCTCAACGGTGACTGGGAATTCGCCGGTAAAAACACTCAACTTGTCGTCAGGCGCGAATGCGAAACTCATTTCCTCGCCGGGGGGATATGTCACGCCGCCGATCATGATGTCGGTAGGAGCGTTCAGTTTGAGCGCCGTGGGGATAAGGAATTCAGATTTGGGGTGGTTCGAGTTGACATGAAACCCTGCGCCGACGTGAAATCTCAGGCTTACCGTATTGGCTTTGCCCCGCGTGACCGCAACCGTCGGTGCGGGTGACATCGTGACTGATGGAGCTTTTCTGGAAACACCTGGATCGTTGGGATTGTTCAGCAGGTTACCGGGATTTTCCTGCCCAGAGGCCATGAGGCCCGCCAGCAGTATCAAGCCAAGCCCGAGCTTTTGCAGCATAAGCATCACGAGAATGCTAGAAGGATCTGAGGGCTGCGACTACGTTACTTTTGCGCCTGGACGGACTGGCCCTCGGCCAGTGCCTTCTTGATGTTGTCCTCGATCTCTCCGCGGCCTTTCAGGCCAAAAACCTTGTCGACTACCTTGCCATCCCTGCCAATGTAGAAAGTTGCGGGCAGAAACTGAACCCCACCATACGCATCGCCTACCGCTTCTTTGCCGACCAGGATGGGATAATTCACGCCCAGATCGTGGGCAAACTCGCCAATCTCTTTCGGGCTGGCGTCATCCATTGCAACGCCGACGATCTGCAATCCCTGCGGGCCATATTGTTTTTGCAATTCGGCAAACCAGGGCATTTCGATTTTGCACGGCTGGCACCAGGTGGCCCAGAAGTTAAGCAACACGCCCTTGCCGCGGAAATCGGAAAGACGGACGGTTTTACCGTCGAGAGAATCGAGCGTGAAGTCCGGCGCCGTCTCGCCCTTCAGACTGGGGCCGGCATTGACCACGCGGCCGGAGTTACGGCGCGCCTTCTGAACTCCGAAGACGAGCATGACGGTCACCACCATGGCGACCACGATAATGACGACTGGATCGCGTTTCACGAAAAACTCCTGTTCATAATTCGACTCTTCACAACGCGAATCGGTTCAGGAACGACAAATAATTCGAAATGATAGTAAAGCGTCCCACTACTAACAAAATTCCAAGCACGATCAGCAAACCACCGCTCGCTACTTCCAGGGCGTGCATGTGCATGCGGAAACGCTTATAGAATTTAAGAAACCGCTCAATGCCGAGTGATGTCAGCAGAAACGGAACCGCCAAGCCCATCGAGTAAATTGCCAGCAGGAAGATGCCCTTGGTGACTGAATCCTGGGCGGCTGCGAAAGTAAGGATCACGCCCAGGATCGGGCCCACGCAGGGGGTCCAGCCGAAGGCAAAAGCGAAGCCGATCAGAAAAGCCCCCAACGGCGTGCTGCCGCCTTTCACCTGATGCAGGCGCGCGTCAGTATAAAGTGCCTTGATCTTGAACAAGCCGGTCAGATGCAGTCCAAATAAAATGATGACGACGCCCGCTACCTGCGCGAGCAGCGACTTGTAGCGAGCCAGCAACTGTCCAACCTCGGTCGAAATTGCTCCCAGCGTTATAAACACGACGCTGAATCCAAGAATGAAGCCGACGGAATTCAGCATTACTTTGCTGAGCAAGCGTGCTTCCGGCGCCTTTAATTCTTCCACTCCAGCCCCTGAAATTAACGACACGTATCCCGGAACCAGGGGTAATACGCAGGGAGAGAGGAAGGAGACCAGTCCTGCAAGAAACGCCGCAATTGGAAGCGGAAGAGTCGTCATCCAGAATTATTGTACCTGCTGAAGTGAGTCAGCCCTTAATCAATTCAGAACACTAGTTGCTGGCCGCGAGTTTGGTTACTGCCGGTACCAAAAGTTCGGGACGGTTCGGTGACGCACCGACACTGAATCAATAGATGCTCGACTGGAAGGATGTTTCACCCTACTTTGCCGGCTTCTTGCTGGCGGGAGGTAATGCGGGTGGCGCGGGTGCAGGAACGCTCGGCGGGCTGAGCCGCCACGGCCTTGCGGATGAACCCTGGCGGGATGGCAGCCGTCAGCACGGTTCGATCGCCGTGTTGCTGGATTTTCAAGCCATCGAAGAAGGCCTTTATGTCAGGGTCGTTCCCTGGCATGGAAACCGCCCCTTCAGCCGTGTGGAAGAGTTGAAGAAAAGTTCCCAGCTGTTCGCTCAATCGCTGCGCTTCGTCTTTGCTGCCGGTAAAAGCCTCAGCCTGGAAATGCACTCGTCCGAGATAGCGCGCGGATGCGACCACCGTAGCCGGCTTGGTAAAGAGGAACGATAATGCGCTCCGGGCGGGCAAAGTTTCAACAGGATCTACTTTGAAGATTGCCCACCCCAGGCTCGCGAGCGGGACATATTTGTAGTAGCGGCGTAACAATGCAGGCCCGCCGAACGGCGAGGCCAGCTTGTGTGATCGGTCCACGATGCCTCGAATCACCATCGGGATCATCGTGGTTGGAAGCGGCCACGGTATCAAAGCCAAGAATGGCGACCCGCAAAGTGCGACCCTCGAGGGGAATGCTGTAAATGTCCACCGAATTGTAGTTCTCGACGGAAGCAGGAGATTTTCCCGAGGTACGTCTCGCAGACGCTGCCCCTCGAATCTTGCCGACGAACACTTCCGAGAATCGTGCCTGTTCCGGGCGGCGACTTTGCGCCGGGCCTGACGGTGGATAGTGGATAGCGAACGCAGCCTGATCCAGGTCACGCTCGAACTGAAAACCGGTGGCCTGGATGAACTGTTCGTATTCCGGTTCGTGGGGAACGTCGGGCATCTGACCCGCGATGTTGGCGCGCCGTACCCATTTCAGGTTGGCGTAAAGATAGCCGTCCGCACCGGGCAGCAAGCGGGCAGGTTCAGGAGGGGCGTGCTTGCGCAACACAACCGCCAAAGCGATGGCAGCTGCAACCAGCAAAAAACCGAACAGGATGGGGAGGAGTTTACGTCTTCTTCGCATGAAAAGTGGCCGTTCGCGACGAAAGCAAAATCAAGACATCGTCCGCGACGGTCAAGGAGTATCAATCATACCATTCAGTCCGCGCTAGGGACGGGCTCTACCCGCCGCACTCCCCACGCGCTTACTGCAATTTGGCGTATTCCGCCTTTGCATCCTTAGGATAGGAACATCCGGGTCGGCGTCTTTCCAGGTTGGCGAAGAAGTCCTGGTAGGCGGCTTTGGCTTTTGCGGCATCTCCTTGCAAGGCATAGGCACGCCCCAAGCCAAGCCGGGCCAACGTATAGAGCGGACTGGTCGGAGCGATGCCGCGGTGATCCAGAATTTTCTGGTACTCGGTGGCGGCTTTTGCTCCATTGCGCAAGCGCAGATATGCTTCTCCCGCGAACATACATGGGCCAATAGACGGCGCCACTTGGCGGCGAGCCAAACTCGTAGGGAGCGGCAGCTTCCAAAGTGTCAACCGCTTGTCCAGCCTGGTCGGATCTTATCTGGATTGGTCGCCCGTGCTACCGGCAGCCAGACCGAGTTCAGCAAGGTGTCGGTCGGAAATTCCTTGGCCAGCTGTTCAATCAGTTTCTGCGACCGGCTGGCGTCGCCGGCCCGGGCGAGCACATCGGCAGCCGCCGTCGCGAGTGTCGCGATCATCCGAAAAGGCCAGCGCCTGCGACGCCACCTGCCGGGCAAGTGCCTGATTGCCAACCTCGGCAAGGCAGGACGCATCGTGCAGACGGATTCCCGCGGCGAGCTCCTTCAGCCCGGCTTTTTGAGCTGAACTGACCCCCTGGGCAAAGCTTTGCCTGGCACTCTGTATCTTGCCCAAAGCGCATTGCCCCTGGCCCTCGATCATGAACATGATCGGCTCTACCGAAGGTCCTTTTCCCAACTCCATGGCTCGCTGCATTCCAGCCTTGTCGCCACGGATGAACGCCATGGTGTATAGCGAAAAGGCATCCGTGGGGGTTCGTCAACCCTTGGGCAGCGGCCTGCTCTATCACCGTCTTGGCTTCGTCGTAGCGGCCGAAGGACTGGTAAGCATCGGCGAGGTTTGCATTGGCGAATTTGTCTTTCGGGTTGAGCCGCATCGCTTCGCTGGCATTGGCCAAGGACTTTTCCGGCTGTCCCGTTGACTCGTAGCCGAGGGCCAGGTTGTCCCATGGCACCGTGTCGCGGGGATAGGTCTGCTTCCACTGCTCATAGATCGCCAGCGCTTTATCGACCTCTCTGGTTGACCTCGCTGTAGTAGTGAGCGGAAATATAAAATTTTTCGCGCTCGCTCGCCCTGTCCTTCAATTCGAATGCCTTGCTCAGATTCTCCAATTGCAGGTTTGGTTTGCGAGCAGGTTGCCGTACACCACGCCCAGGGTGGCATAAGCCATGGCAAAGTTCGGGTCCAGTTCGATGGCGCGCTTCAGATGCGGAATAGCTTTTTCGTCTTCCAGCTTCGAGTGCTCTGCCTGGCCCAGAGTGAAGGCCTGCAGCGCCTCCAGTGAAGATGTCGTGGCTTGTTCCAGCGGGGTGGTGAATTTCTGCACCGAGCCGAGCGACTCGCCCAACTTCTGCCGCAGACTCGGACGCCGCCTGGTCAAGCGACTTCAGCACCTTCTCTTTACTCTCAGATTCCACCTGTGCCCGCCCAAGCGAATCTCCGGTTTGCGCATTCACCGCGTTCAGGTCAATCACGTAATGGCTACCCAGAGCCGAGATTGAGCCTGTGAGCATGGCCTTCACGCCTTCCCGCACGCAGATCTCGCGCGCCACATCGCTGGTTACTCGCTCGTCGGGAGAGCGTCCCATGAAACGCAATGCCTCTTGAATTCGCGACTGGGGCAAAACATTCAGATAAGGAGATTGCTCAAGCTGCACTGCCAGCGCCTGCTTGAGGGTTCCATCAAAGACGCTGTCGCCAGTTGTGTTCACAAAGTCGGTGAGCAGAATTGAATCCTTCTCGGTCAAACGTGCCAGGGCGGCGCGAGTAGAAGAAAAGTCCGGCAGCGACCGCAACCAGCAACACAAAGATCGGAACGGCGATCTTCCACATCTTCGCTTTGCGCGGCGCTTGCGGCGTAGCCGCGGCGACCTTTACCGAAGACGAGGAGGGAATCGAGGCCAAGGCAGCGGCCGGCGGAGGTGATTGCGCGCGCTGGAGTTGAGGTGGCCGAATCGCTCGCTACCGCCACGCTTCCAGAACTCGCCGCTACGGCGCGACCGGTGTCCGTGTCGCGCTTCAGGCGCTGCAGATCGGCCCGCATGTCGGCGGCGTGCTGGTAGCGGAGATTGCGGTCTTTCTCCAGCGACTTGGTGATGATGCGTTCGAATTCCCCAGGCAAATCGGGGTTGAGACGGACCGGCGGAGTGGGCGCTCGTTCCAGGATCGCATTAAAGATGAGAGCCGATGTATCGCCGCGGAAAGGCAACGTACCGGTCGCCATCTCATACAAAACTGCGCCAAAGGAAAACAGATCGGTGCGCGCGTCGAGCTCTTTACCCTTGGCTTGTTCGGGAGACATGTACGCCACCGTACCCAGAGTTGAACCGGGACTGGTCAAGTGCTCGTCAGTCATCGCGGTCGCTTGCGAAAGCATTCCCGCCGCGTCTGTAGTACCGCTTGTGCCAGTCACTTTTGCGAGGCCGAAGTCCAGAACTTTGGCATGACCGCGATCGGTAACGAAAATATTTCCCGGCTTGATGTCTCTGTGAATGATTCCCTTGGCGTGTGCCGCGTCCAGCGCGTCGGCGATTTCGATGGAGAGTCCCAGCAGGGTGTCCAATTCGACAGGACGCCCGGCGATTAAATACTTCAGGGTCACGCCCTTCGAGGTATTCCATGGCGATAAAGGCTTGGCCGCTCTCTTCGCCGATGTCGTAGATGGTGCAGATGTTGGGATGATTCAATGCGGATGCCGCTTGCGCCTCGCGCTGAAACCGGCTGAGAGCCTGAGCATTTCGAGCCACTTCGTCGGGCAGAAACTTGAGAGCAACGAAACGGTGCAGCCGCGTGTCTTCGGCTTTGTAAACTACACCCATCCCGCCGCCGCCGAGCTTCGAAACAATTTTGTAATGCGAAATGGTCTGGCCGATCATTGGTTATGCACAATCCCGGGATACGCTAATCTTGCCGAAAACAGAACCGAGGAATTACAAGGCTGCCATGTTAGGTGGCGTGAGGAAGCAAGTCAACGCGAAGCGGGGCGACAGCCGCGGGAGAGAGCCTCCCGTCGGCTTACCGTTATTTTGCGCATTATGCATTAGCCAATGGTCGGCGCTCGATGTTATTCAGCTGGATCGTTCTGGCCGGGCTCGGCAGGCTTGCACTTGTGAGCATTGAATTGCTGCTGTATGACCGCCTGCGCTCGCGACTGTTGTCCCGCGGGCTGATGTTCCGCCATGAATTGGACCTGGCAGGCTTCACAGATTCCGATGACCGGAACGTTCTTCACTCGCTTGATGATCCGAAGGTTGCGCTTGGGCATGAGGATAGTGTCCCACAATTCATGGTGGCGAGTGGCGGGGCACGCACTGCCACGCGTAAAATTGGTTCAATCGCAGGGAGGGACTATGGCATTCATCGACACCAGCAAACTGCCAATGATTGAAAGGTTACCGGGATGGAGAGGCCGTTATTTTGATTCCGCGAACATGACCTTTGCGCACTACGAGTTCGACGCGGGCGCTTCCATTCATGAGCATTTTCACGAGCAGGAAGAGGTCTATCACATCGTCGAAGGCGAACTGGATTTGTCCATTGGCGGCGTGACCGAGCGTTTAGGCCCTGGATTTGTTGGAGTTGTTCCGTCCAATTCACCCCACTCCGTGAAGGCAATTTCAAGCGGGAAGGTCATTATCGTGGATTATCCTCTGCGCGAACGCTCCGGTGCAGGGAGCGACGCATGGTTAAGTTTGCACATCAGGGAAGCCTAAGGGTCTCTCCTACAATCTGCGTCATCCTGAGGGACTTCAGTCCCGAAGGATCTGGCGTGCACTCCGATGCTGCCTGGAGAGTTCCGAAACGCTGCATAGCCAGATCCTTGGCAAGCTCAGGATGACGTCAAAGACCAGTGGACGTAAAAGCCGGATGACTCAACCGGTTGATGCTCAGCTTTAGAATGAACGGGACACCAGTCCCAGATTTCCGAGGTGGGTGCCCTGCTTGCACGCAAAATGCCGTTATGGTAACTTTTAGAATTGTCCCGGACATCAGAAGGGGATCAGAGGGTGTGTTGTCTCTTGTAGGGAGGCGGACACGACCTGAGAACTGCTGGCGTAGCTCAGTTGGTAGAGCATCTGATTTGTAATCAGAGGGTCAGGGGTTCAAATCCCTTCGCCAGCTCCAGCATTGGTTCCGGACGCAGGATACGCGGCGCGGCGGCTCGACAGATTTTCCAACGGCACTCCATAAGGGAATTTTCCAAGTGTGGTGTTTGCGTGCGATGGCATTTTCGCGCGCATTTCTGTTCTTCACGTTTGCAACATACGTACTTTTGCAAATCCGTCTGAACGATCTCCGTACGCTGGCGTGAATTTCTGCGATGAATGCCGGATGTAAATAGTAAAAGGCCGGACTGTTCTGCAGTTCTGCACAGGTGGGTGAGTGGTTAAAGCCAGCAGACTGTAAATCTGCCCCTCCTCGGAGGTACGAAGGTTCGAATCCTTCCCTGTGCACCAGGTTATGGCCACCAGGTTCAGGCAACTTGCGGGCGCGCAACCGAAATCCCGAGTGCTCTTGCGAGGGATTCTGTGAAACGTTTAGTGGTGGCGATGGGTGCGTTTGTCGCTTTAGGGATTTTGGCGTGGACCACTCTTAGCGACGAACGAATTCGCCTGGCCACGCTGGCAGTTCTAGCCATGTTCGCGCTTCGAACCTGGATGCATCGCAACGATAACGGTGCGGTTGATCCAGTCGGAAAGAGCGAATCAGAGCAGTAGCTGGAGCCGGGCCGGTTTTGGCAGAGGGCTGACAGCTGAAGGCTGATAGCTTTTAAAGCCGATGTAGCTCAGTTGGTAGAGCACTCCCTTGGTAAGGGAGAGGTCACCAGTTCAATCCTGGTCATCGGCTCCAGAGTTGAGGTGCAGAAGTTTGTAACAGACAGCGGACTGGGCCGTTTTAGCTGAGGGCTGACGGCTGAGAGCTGATAGCTGGGTTCAAAGCGGGAGTAACTCAGTGGTAGAGTCACAGCCTTCCAAGCTGTTGGTCGCGGGTTCGATTCCCGTCTCCCGCTCCAGAAATTTCTAGAGGAAGGAACAAGGCACGGCAAGATATGGCGAAAGAGAAATTTGACCGCACCAAGCCGCACTGCAACGTAGGGACGATTGGTCACATTGACCATGGCAAGACGACGTTGACGGCGGCGATCACGAAAGTATTGTCGAAGCATAACCCGAAGATTCAGTTCCGGTCGTTTGACTCGATCGATAACGCGCCGGAAGAGAAGGCGCGCGGCATAACCATTGCCACCGCGCACGTGGAGTATGAGACGGCGAACCGTCACTATGCGCACGTCGATTGCCCGGGTCACGCCGACTACATCAAGAACATGATCACGGGCGCGGCGCAGATGGATGGCGCGATCCTGGTAGTGGCGGCCACCGACGGCCCGATGCCGCAGACACGCGAGCACGTGCTGCTGGCTCGGCAGGTAGGCGTGCCCTACATCGTAGTGGCACTCAATAAGTGTGACGCAGTTGATGATGCTGAACTGCTCGACCTGGTTGAACTCGAAGTGCGCGAGCTGCTGAAGAGCTACCAGTTTCCGGGAGACGATCTTCCGGTGGTGCGGCTCTCGGCTCTGGGTGCGCTGAACGGCGAAGCCAAGTGGGAAAAGCAGGTTGACGAGCTGATGGCGGCGGTGGACAAGTACATTCCGCAGCCGGCGCGTGAGCTGGACAAGCCGTTCCTGATGCCGATTGAAGATATCTTCTCGATCTCGGGCCGTGGCACGGTGGTCACGGGACGAATCGAGCGCGGCAAGGTGAAGGTGGGCGAGGAAGTGGAAATTGTGGGCTTCCGCGATACCCGCAAGACGGTGGTCACCGGCGTCGAAATGTTCAAGAAGCAGCTGGACGAAGGTCTGGCGGGCGACAATGCCGGACTGCTGCTGCGCGGCATTGCGAAAGAAGATGTGGAGCGCGGCATGGTGTTGGCCAAGGGTGGATCGATTACCCCGCACACCAAGTTCAAAGCGGAGGTCTACATTCTGACCAAAGAAGAAGGCGGGCGGCATACGCCATTCTTCAAAGGTTATCGCCCGCAGTTCTACTTGCGGACGACGGATGTGACGGGAGTGGCGGAGTTGCCGGCGGCGACCGAGATGGTGATGCCGGGCGACAACGTGCAGCTGGTGATTGAGCTGATCACTCCGGTGGCGATGGAAAAGGGCTTACGGTTTGCCATCCGCGAAGGCGGGCACACGGTAGGCGCGGGAACCATCAGCGAGATCGTGCAGTAACTAGGGAAATAGGTGGAGGACGGGCGTCTCGCCCGTCTTGCCGGGCGGAGACGCCGGCCTCCAACGAACATTTGGGATTGAGCTAAAGCTAGGAGCTGTTTATGCCCCGAGAAATTATTACGTTGCAGTGCGGTGATTGCAAAGAGCGGAACTATTCGACGACCAAGAACCGGAAGACGATGACGGAGCGCCTTGAGTTGAAAAAGTTCTGCAGCGTCTGCCGCAAGCACACGCCGCACAAAGAAGTGAAATAATTGAGCAATTGCGGAAGTTTGTAATTGCGTAATTGAAACGCATTTGGTTTTCAATTTCCCGGTTACACAATTGCCCAATTACCCGATGAATACAGGGGCGTAAGCTCAACGGTTAAACTGTCGGTCTCCAAAACCGAACTTGGGGGTTCGAATCCCTCCGCCCCTGCCAGAATTCCGGGCGTCCGGAGTGGTAAGCGGTAAGAAGGAAAGCAGGAAAAGTCCATGGCAAGTGTTGCGGAACAGAATGCGCTGACGGCAAGCATCAGATCCTGGCCAGAGCGGATTAAGACTTTCTATAACGACGTTCGTACCGAGATGAAGAAGGTCACGGCGCCGTCGTTCAAGGAAGTGCAGGCCACCACGATTGTGGTGATCGTCACAGTTTTCCTGTTTGCGGCATATTTCTGGGCGGTGGATCTGGTGATCGGGCATGGCATTGATTCGGTGTTTCGGTATTTCGGCCATCGCTGAGCCCGGCTGTCACCAGGTTTAGGAAGGATCCGAAGTGTCGCGGTCAACGAGCGTAGAGCAACTTATGCAGGACGAAGAAAAAAAAGAAGTTCAAGGAAGCGACGGCGAAAATGTAGTGGCCGCCGCTGAGGCTCCTCGCAATCCCAACATGAAGTGGTACATCATCCACTCCTATTCGGGATTTGAGCGCAAGGTGAAAGAGTCGCTGGAGTCGCGGGTGGTGGCGTTCGGTCTTCAGGAGAAGATCGGCAAAGTCCTCATCCCGACCGAAGCCGTCACCGAAGTTCGCAATGGCAAGAAGTACACCGTGGAGCGGATGTTCTATCCCGGCTACGTGCTGGTGGAGATGGACATGGACGACCACGTCTGGCATGTGGTGAAGTCCACCCCGCGAGTCACGGGATTTGTCGGCACCGGGCAGCAGCCCACGCCGCTTTCGGAAGAAGAAGTCCAGCACATCGTCTATCGCGTGGGCGAAGCGAAGGACAAGCCGAAGCTCAAGGTCAAGTTTGAAAAAGGCGAGACGGTGAGAGTTACCGAAGGTCCGTTTGCAACCTTCCAGGGCGTGGTGGATGACGTCAACGAAGACCGCTCGACGCTGAAAGTGATGGTTACGATTTTCGGGCGCTCGACTCCGGTGGAGCTGGAATTTAATCAGGTGGAGAAGGTGGCTACGTAGGGAAGCGATCGCCGCATCTGGATCCTTCGGCGGCGAAAAGATTCGCCTCTGGATGACATTGAAAGAAGAAATTGAGGTTGAGAGGTTGGGTAAATGGCAAAGAAAGCTACAGGTTCGGTAAAGCTTCAGATTGCGGCGGGCAAGGCGACTCCGGCGCCTCCGGTGGGTCCGGCTCTGGGCCAGGCGCAGATCAACATCATGGAGTTCTGCAAGCAGTTCAACGCCCGCACCGGCGCGAAGGAACTGGAAGGCCTCATCATTCCGGTTGTAGTGACGGTTTATAGCGACCGGTCGTTCACCTTTATCACCAAGACACCGCCGGCATCCATTCTGCTCAAGCGAGCGGCTGGTATCGCCAAGGGATCGGGTGCGCCGAACAAAGATAAAGTTGGCAAGGTGACGGTTAAGCAGGTGGAAGACATCGCCCGGCAGAAGATGCCGGACTTGAATGCGGCTTCGGTGGAATCGGCGATGAAGAGCGTGCGCGGAACGGCGCGCTCCATGGGAATTGAAGTAGTTGGGTAGAAATTGAGTAATTGGGAAATTCGGTAATTGAGTAATTGTCAAAGCTTCAGCGAGAAGATTTTCAATTGCGAAATACCTCAACTACACAAACAAATTAGTCGTCATTCACTACGGCCGATCGGGACATGGTTCGGACGGTGGGAGACAGGAAGAACAAATGAAGAAGTCAGGAAAGAACATCACCAAGGCGCGCGCGGCAGTAGAGGCGCGTCCGTATCTGCTCAAAGATGCGGTGCCGCTGCTGCAGAAAGTTAAATTCTCGAAATTTGACGAGACCGTGGAAATCACCATGCGTCTCGGAGTTGATCCCAAGCACGCCGATCAGATGGTCCGCGGAACCGTGGTGCTGCCGCACGGCCTGGGTAAATCCAAGAAGGTCCTGGTGATCGCCAGCGGCGACAAGATTAAAGAAGCCGAAGCGGCAGGCGCGGATTACGTCGGCGGCGAAGAAATGGTCGAGAAGATCAACAAGGAAAACTGGACCGACTTCGACGCGCTGATCGCCACCCCGGATGTCATGAAATCGGTTGGACGGCTGGGAAAGGTTTTGGGGCCGAAGGGCCTGATGCCGAATCCCAAGACTGGCACCGTGACTTTCGACGTGGCAAAGGCCGTGCAGGAAGTCAAAGCCGGCAAAGTGGAATTCCGCACCGACAAGACTGCGCTGGTGCACGTCCCTGTGGGCAAGATTTCATTTACGCCCGACAAGCTTGTCGAAAACGCTACGGTGGTGATCAGCAGCGTGATCAAAGCCAAGCCGACAGTGGCCAAGGGCAAATACGTCAAGGGCTGCTATCTGAGCTCTACGATGGGGCCTGGAATTTCGATTGATACCGCGCAGGTGGAAGCGGCGGCGAAGGCTTAAGGAACCGCCGAACGCGGATTCATGCGCCCTGCGGCGCTTGACGCGGCGCGCCCAGGTCCTTCGGCGACGATGAAGCTGTCGCCTCAGGATGACAATCACATAATTTCGAGGGATTGAATCATGGCGGTTAGCAGAGCACGAAAAGTCGAGCAGGTTGAAAAGTTGGGCGCGGAGTTGAAGAAGGTCTCCAGCCTGGTCATCGCGACCTACAGCAAGCTGACGGTGGCGCAGGATTTCGAATTGCGCAAAACCTTGCGCAGCTCCGGAGCCAAGTACCGGGTAGTGAAGAACACGCTGGCCGCGCGCGCCGCCAAGGGTACCCCGGCGGAAGAGGCGCTGAAGGACCTTTCCGGCGTCACTTCAATCGCTTACACCGAAGGCGATCCGGTCGCGCTTGGCTAAGGCGATTTCGAAGTACGCCAAGGACAATCCGGAATTCACCTTCAAGGCGGGTGTCGTCGAGGGCCGCGTGATCTCGATCAAAGACATCCAGGCATTGGCGACGATGCCTTCGAAGGAAGAGCTTTACTCCAAGCTGTTGTTCCTGATGAATGCGCCAGCGCAGCGACTGGTCACGGTGATGAATGCCGTGGGCAAGGACCTGGCGGTGGTCATCAATCAGGGCGTGGAGAAGAACAAGTTCAAGTGAAGCCGTAGGCCGGTGAGCAGGGATGCGTGGCCAGTCGACCGGCGGGTCAGCGGAGTTTTTGGGGCAGGATTCTGAACAAGGGCATGCCTAGCGCACCAAGTCCGGAGGATCAAGAGCGGGGGTTGCGCGGTTCTGGTCGTCGTGTTGTCTGGCACGGCGAAACGAGGACCGAGCGCACTGGAAACCTGGCTTGCGATTGACGAAACAAGTAAACCGATAATTCGAAAATTGGAGACTAGACAAATGGCGGATCTGCAGCAGTTGGAAGATCAAATCGTAGGCTTGTCGCTGCTTGACGCGGCGGCTTTGGTGAAGAGGCTCGAAGAGAAGCTTGGAGTGTCGGCGGCGGCCGCAGCTCCGGTGATGATGGCGGGAGGCGGCGGGGCAGCAGCAGGCGCAGCCCCGGCCGAGGAAAAGACCGAATTTGCCGTGGTTTTGACCGCAGTGGGAGCCAATAAGATCAATGTAATCAAGGCTGTCCGCGAAGTCACCAGCCTGGGCTTGAAAGAAGCCAAGGACCTGGTGGATGGCGCGCCCAAGACCGTGAAAGAGGGCGTGACCAAGGATGAAGCCGAGAGCATCAAGAAGAAATTTACCGATGCCGGTGCGACCGTCGAAGTGAAATAAGTCCTTCGGGATAAAGTCTTTGGCCCGCCCGCTCGCGGGCCGAAGACCGATCCCGAAATGGCCTTTAATTTCGCCGATTTATCTGGTGAATCCTTGGGTGGGGGTGGTAGCATCTATATAAGCCGCTTCCCACTTCATGGTAAGGCGACTCTTCACTCCAACGACCTAGGGAAGCGGAGCTGAGTCGCTCACAGTTGGCAAACTGTTCCGTGAGTAGCGGGACGGAAACAGGCCTGAGAACTGGCGCGGAAAGTTAAAATTCTATTGACGCAATGCGCCGCAACTGGCGCCCGTGGGGAGCTATGCCCCCAAGGGCGCATTCGTGTCTGCGGCATGTAAGCACCTTGACCGTACACAAGCAGGTCAAATGACCTGCCCGGACGGGATGAAATCCTGTCGCCACGCAATGCCCTTTTCGCAGCCCTCGGCTGCATTGAAAGTTTGGAGTCATCCGAATGTCGAAGAACAATGCCTACCGTACACGTTTCGATTTTTCAAAAATTCCAGCCACCATCCAGATCCCGAACCTGATCGAGGTTCAGAAGCGGTCGTACGAACGCTTCCTGCAGATGGACCGGCTGCCCAGCGAACGCGACGATGCCGGCCTGCAGGCCGTGTTTCAGTCGGTGTTTCCGATCAGCGATTTCCGCAACGTCTCGCAATTGGAGTTTGTGGACTACGCGATCGGCAACTGGGAGTGCAAGTGCGGACACCTCAAGGGGCTTCATCACTTGCGGACCACTTGCAAGAACTGCGGTTCCACGGTCATCACCGATCCGTTTCATCCCGGCGACGTGCTTTGTACGAAGTGCGGCACCTACAACGCGAACACTCCGGACTTCTGCAACAAGTGCGGCGATCCGGTCGGCTTGCAGCTTAAATATGACGTGAATGAGTGCGAGGAGCGCGGTATGACCTACTCCGCGCCGCTCAAAGTCACGATGCGTCTCACGATCTTCGAGAAGGATGCCGAAACCGGCAACCGCTCGATTCGCGACATCAAAGAGCAGGAAGTCTTCTTCGGTGACGTGCCTCTGATGACCGAGAACGGCACGTTCATCGTGAACGGCACCGAGCGCGTCATCGTCAGCCAGTTGCATCGTTCACCCGGCGTGTTCTTCGAAACCGCCAACAATCGCACTTACTTTCTGGGCAAGATCATTCCTTATCGCGGATCGTGGGTGGAATTCGAATACGACCAGAAGAACGTGCTGTATGTGCGTATCGACCGCAAGCGCAAATTCCTGGGCACGATTTTCCTGCGCGCTCTGGGCCTGCGTTCCGGCGAAGATATTCTGCGCACCTTCTACACCGTTGACCGGTTGGTGGTTCGCGACAAGAAGCTTTTCTGGACGCTCGATCCGACCAGCGAAAAGCCGACCAACCTGCTGGGCATGAAGCTGGCGCACAGCGTCAAGTCGAAGTCGGGCGAGGAAGTTGCCCATTCCGGTCGCAAGATCAACGCGGCCACGTTGAAGGAAATTCAGAAGGCGAAGATCAGCGAAATCGAGATTGACGTTTCCGATCTGGAAGGCGCATGGGTGGCGAGCGACGTTGTCGACACCACCACCGGCGAAGTCCTGCTGGAAGCCAATTCCGAGATCACCGCCGACAAGGTTTCGAAGATCCTCGAGTCCGGCGTGGTCGAGATCAACCTGTTCTTCCCCGAGCGCGACGATGTAGGCACGGTGATTGCTCAGACCCTGAAGCGCGATGCGGTGAAGACGCCGCAAGAGGCGCTGATCGAAATCTACCGCAAGCTGCGGCCGGGCGATCCGCCGACGCTGGATACGGCGACGGCGCTCTTCCACGGCATGTTCTTCGATCCGCGGAAGTATGACTTCTCGCGGGTAGGCCGGCTGAAGTTCAACATCAAGCTGTTCGAGAACCAGGACGCCAGCAAGCTGGACAACCGGACTCTCGAGCCGGAAGACTTCTACGGAACGATTCGCTACCTGCTGAAGCTGCGCAAGAACATCGGCACGGTGGATGACATCGATCACCTCGGCAATCGCCGGGTGCGCGCGGTGGGCGAACTGCTGGAGAACCAGTTCCGCATCGGCCTGGTCCGTATGGAGCGGGCGATCAAAGAAAAGATGTCCGTGTACCAGGAAATGTCGACGGCCATGCCGCACGACCTGGTCAACGCCAAGCCGGTGATGGCTGCGATCCGCGAGTTCTTCGGATCGTCACAGCTGTCGCAGTTCATGGACCAGACCAATCCGCTGTCGGAAATCACGCACAAGCGGCGTCTGTCCGCCCTTGGGCCGGGTGGTCTGTCACGCGAGCGCGCGGGATTCGAAGTCCGCGACGTTCACCCGACGCACTACGGACGTATCTGCCCGATTGAGACGCCGGAAGGCCCGAACATCGGCCTGATTTCGTCGCTCAGCTGCTATGCCCGGATCAACGACTACGGCTTTATTGAGTCGCCATATCGCCGGGTTAAAGGCGGGCGTGTGCTCGATTACGTCAGCATCGTGAATGCGGGCGACAGCGAGCACAAGGTCGGCGACCATCTGGAAAAGCATGAGGCCGAAAAACTCAACGGCGAATTGAAAGAGAAGAAAAAGAGGGCTGCCGAACTCGAGCCTTTCTCGTTCTATCTTTCCGCCTGGGAAGAGGATCGCCACACCATCGCGCAGGCGAACGTGGAACTCGACGACAAGGGCAAGATCGTCGGCGACCTGGTGAACGCCCGCAAGGCCGGCAACTTTGTGCTGGTCAGCCGCGACGAAGTCGATTACATCGACGTCAGTCCGAAGCAGCTGGTTTCGGTGGCCGCCTCGCTGGTGCCCTTCCTGGAGCACGACGACGCGAACCGAGCCCTGATGGGCGCCAACATGCAACGCCAGTCGGTTCCTCTGCTGCGCGCGGAAGCGCCGATCGTCGGCACTGGGATGGAAGGAGTTACGGCTCGCGATTCCGGAGCTGTGATTCTGGCCAAGCGTAACGGCATCATCGATTCTGTCGATTCGGAGCGCATTATCGTGCGCGTCGAAGGCGAGCACCATCCTGGACAGCTCTCGCGCGAGGTGGGCAGCGACATTTACCAGCTCACCAAGTTCAAGCGGTCCAACCAGAACACTTGCATCAACCAGAAGCCGATTGTGCTGAAGAACCAGCGCGTCACGAAAGGCCAGGTGATCGCGGACGGTCCCTGCACCGATCATGGCGAGTTGGCGCTGGGACGAAACGTCCTCGTGGCCTTCATGCCGTGGCGCGGTTACAACTTCGAAGACGCGATCCTGGTTTCGGAAAAACTGGTGAAAGAGGATTACTACACCTCGGTTCACATCGAGGAGTACGAAATCGAAGCGCGCGATACGAAGCTCGGTCCGGAAGAAGTTACGCGCGACATTCCAAACGTCAGCGAGTCGATGCTGCGCAATCTGGATGAAGCGGGCGTAATTCGCATCGGCGCCAGCATCAAGCAAGGCGACATTCTGGTCGGCAAAGTCACGCCCAAGGGCGAGACCCAGCTCACGCCGGAAGAAAAGCTGCTGCGCGCGATCTTCGGCGAAAAGGCCGGAGACGTACGTGATGCTTCGCTCTACTGTCCGCCAGGCATCGAGGGTGTGATCGTGGACGTGAAGATCTTCTCCCGCAAAGGGCAGGAGAAGGACGAGCGCGCCAAATCGATCGAAGCAGCGCAGATTGGCAAACTGGAGAAGAACCTTTCGGACGAAATCCGGATTCTTACCGATGAGCGCCTGAAGCGCCTGGACAACATTCTGGGCGGCAAGGAAGTTCAGGCCGATCTGCACGACGAGCGCACCAACAAGCGCTTGCTGACCAAGGACACGGTACTCGATCGCGACACCATCGAGCGCATTTCAACCCGGAACCTGAAGCGCATTAAATATGCCGATAAGGACCCGCGGGTGAATGAGCAGATTGACGAGATCGAAGAGATGACCTCGCGTCAGATTGACGTTCTGAAGAAGATCGTCAACGAGAAGAAAGACAAGCTGACCAAGGGCGACGAACTGCCACCGGGCGTGATCAAGCTGGTGAAGGTTTACATCGCGATGAAGCGCAAGCTGAGCGTGGGCGACAAGATGGCTGGACGTCACGGTAACAAAGGCGTGATTGCCCGCATCCTGCCGGACGAGGATATGCCGTACCTCGAAGATGGCACGCCGATGGAGATCGTGCTCAATCCGCTGGGCGTTCCTTCCCGTATGAACGTGGGACAGATTCTTGAAACCCACCTGGGATGGGCCGGACACGAACTGGGCAAGAAGATCACCGCCATGCTGGCCGAGAACACGAAAGAGGATGCGATCCGTCGCGAACTCAAGGCGTTGTTCAAGGACACCACGTTGGCGGACACCATCAGCGATCTCAGCGATGAGGAGTTGATGGCTGTGGCCCCGACTCTGACCAAGGGCGTGTTCATGGGATCGCCGGTGTTTGACGGTTCCCGCGAAGGCGAGATCAAGGCACTGTTGAAGCAGTCGGGCTTGCCGGAGTCGGGCAAGACGTACTTGTACGACGGCATGACCGGCGACAAGTTCGAACAGCCAGTCACGGTCGGCTACATCTACATGCTGAAACTCTCGCACCTGGTGGACGACAAGATCCACGCACGATCAATCGGACCGTACTCGCTGATCACCCAGCAGCCGCTGGGAGGAAAGGCGCAGTTCGGCGGACAGCGATTCGGAGAAATGGAAGTCTGGGCGCTGGAAGCGTATGGCGCGGCTTTCATTCTGCAGGAGCTGCTGACCGCGAAGTCTGACGACGTATATGGCCGTACCAAGATTTACGAGGCCATCGTCAAGGGCGAAGCGGCCATGGAGCCGGGCGTGCCGGAATCGTTCAACGTGTTGATCCGCGAGTTGCAGTCGCTCTGTCTGGATGTGGAGCTGATCAAGGCCGGAGAGAAGAAGCCGGTTTTGAGCGCGGCAGCGGATTAAGAGCAACCGTCGTTGGCCTGTGGTCGTTGGCCAACGACGACATACGGCGCGAGTCAGATTAGAGAATTGCGTAGTTTGAGTTAGAAGGTTTTGAGGAACGAAGGCCGGTGGCAGGGATCTTTAGGGCCGCTGAGTCTTAGAAATTTCGCTGGTTAAGGCCAATGACCGATGGCCAATGACCAACGACCGATTTCAAGAAATAAAGGCCGGCGGTCTTGCTCTTGGGCCGCCGAGTCTTAGAGGTTCTCGCTGGTTTAGGCCAACGACCGATGGCCAATGACCAACGACCGATTTCAAGAGCCGCGTGCGGCGGCGTACGACCGCGGGAAAGCGGAGGACCACCTTGTATCGTTCTAGCCCCTTTGACATGGCAAATCCCATCGCTGATTTTGACGCCATTCGCATCAGCCTGGCTTCTCCGGAGAAAATCCGGAGCTGGTCGCATGGCGAAGTAACCAAGCCCGAAACCATCAACTACCGGACATTCAAGCCGGAGCGTGATGGATTGTTTTGCGCGCGCATTTTCGGTCCGGTAACGGATTGGGAGTGTCTGTGCGGCAAGTACAAGCGGATGAAGCATCGCGGCGTCATCTGCGACAAGTGCGGCGTGGAAGTAACTCTATCGAAAGTACGGCGGGAACGTCTGGGCCACATCGAACTGGCTTCCCCCTGTTCGCATGTGTGGTTCTTCAAAGGACTGCCTAGCCGTATCGGACACCTGCTCGACATCTCGTTGCGCGATCTGGAATCGGTTCTGTACTTCGAGGCTTACGTGGTGGTCGAGCCCGGGGACGCGCCGGTAAAAGATCACGAAGTGATCAAGGACGAAGCCAAGTACCGCGAACTGGACCAGCAGTATCGTCCCGCGGGCTTCAAAGCCATGATGGGCGCGGAAGCCATCAAGGAATTGCTCAAGCGGGTTGATATTGAAGGTCTGTCGGGCGAACTGCGCGAGAAGATGAAGCATGAGAACTCGCTGCAGAAGCGGCTCAAGTACGCCAAGCGCCTGAAGGTTGTCGAAGCCTTCCGCAAGAGCGGCAACAAGCCGAACTGGATGATCCTGGATGTAATTCCGGTCATTCCGCCGGAGCTGCGTCCCCTGGTTCCACTGGATGGCGGCCGCTTCGCGACCTCCGATCTGAACGACCTTTATCGCCGCGTGATCAACCGCAACAACCGGTTGAAGAAGCTGATGGACCTGCACGCACCTGAAGTCATCGTGCGTAACGAAAAGCGCATGCTGCAGGAAGCAGTAGATGCGCTGTTCGACAACGGACGCCGTGGCCGCGTGCTGCGTGGCGCGAATAACCGTCCGCTGAAGTCGCTCTCTGACACGCTTAAGGGCAAGCAGGGACGCTTCCGGCAGAACCTGCTGGGCAAGCGCGTCGATTACTCCGGACGTTCGGTGATCGTGGTCGGTCCCGAACTCAAGCTGCACCAGTGCGGTTTGCCGAAGAAGATGGCTCTGGAATTATTCAAGCCGTTCATCTATCACCGGCTGGAACAGACCGGGCACTGCACCACCATCAAGCAAGCCAAGGAAATGGTGGAACAGCAGGAGCCGATCGTTTGGGACATCCTGGAAGAGGTCATCAAAGATCATCCGGTGATGTTGAACCGCGCTCCTACCCTTCACCGTCTGGGCATTCAGGCTTTCGAGCCGGTGCTGGTGGAAGGCAAGGCAATCAAGATCCACCCGCTGGTTTGCACGGCGTTCAACGCCGACTTCGACGGCGACCAGATGGCGGTACACATTCCGCTGTCTCCGGAAGCCCAGGTCGAGGCCAGCGTGCTGATGCTGTCGTCGCACAACATTCTGTCTCCCGCTTCGGGCCAGCCGATTACGGTTCCGACGCAGGATATGGTGTTGGGAATCTACTACCTGACCAAGGGCAAGCCGGGTTCGAAGGGTGAAGGCCGTGCCTTCGCCAACATCGAAGAAGTCCTGCTGGCGCTTGAGGCGGGTGAAGTGGAGACGCTGAGCCCGATCCGATTGCGTTACACGGGTGAAGTGATTGACCTGCTGACCGCGTATGACGATCAGGAAATCATCCACACCGAGCCGGTGAATTCTGAGCGTGGCTTCCTCAACACGACCGTGGGCCGCGCCATTCTGAACGATCACCTTCCCGAAGGCATGCCGTTCATCAATGGCCTGCTCAAGAAGAAGGGTATCGGACAGCTGGTGACCTACTGCTATCTGCGGTTTGGTTTGGAAGTGACGGTCAAGATGCTGGACGAGGTCAAAGACCTCGGGTTCCGCTATGCAACCAAGTCAGGATTGTCGATCGGCATCGACGACATGGTCATTCCGGACAACAAGAAGACCCTGGTGAAAGACGCCGAGAAGCTGGGCGTTGCGGTCCAACAGCAATATCTGGACGGCGCCATCACCAACGGCGAACGCTACAACAAGGTGATCGAAATCTGGTCGGCGATTACGGAAAAGGTCGCAGACGAGATGTTCGGTCAGATGCAGCAGCGCGACAAGGAAGGCGCACTGAATCCGATTTACGTCATGGCGGATTCCGGCGCTCGAGGATCGAAACAGCAGATTCGCCAGTTGTCCGGAATGCGCGGACTGATGGCGAAACCTTCTGGCGAAATCATCGAGACTCCGATCACGGCGAACTTCCGCGAAGGGCTGACCGTGCTGGAGTACTTCATCTCGACGCACGGCGCTCGTAAGGGTCTGGCCGACACGGCGCTGAAGACGGCCGATTCGGGCTACCTGACGCGGCGTCTGGTCGACGTGGCCCAGGACGTCATCATCAGCGAATACGATTGCGGAACCGTCGACGGCATCTACGTCGCGGGTATCGTGGAAGCCGGCGAGATCATCGAACCGTTGCGCGACCGCATTGTGGGCCGCGTTTCGCTCGAGAAGATCAAGGACTACGACGGTGGCGTGATTGTCGATATCAACAACGAAATCACCGAAGACCTCGCCAGCGCGATTCAGGCTGCCGGCATCGAAAGGGTGAAGATCCGCTCGGTGCTGACCTGCGAGTCCAAACGCGGGGTTTGCGTGATGTGTTACGGACGCAACCTGGCGTCGGGCCGGCTGGTCGAACTGGGAGAGGCCACGGGAGTGATCGCGGCACAGTCCATCGGCGAACCTGGAACGCAGCTCACGATGCGTACCTTCCACATCGGTGGTACGGCATCGCGAGTGTCCGAGCAATCGCGATTGGACGCCAAGACTAACGGCGCAGTCCGCTTCATCGGACTGCAGACGGTGAAGTCGAAGTCGGGTGACCTGGTGGTGATGAATCGTCAGGGCTCGATCGCGGTCGTGGATGACAAGGGCCGCGAACGCGAACGCTATTCGGTGGTGTACGGCGCCAAGCTGAAAGTGGCCGAAGGCGATCAGGTTTCGCTCGGACAGGTTATGGTCGAGTGGGATCCCTACACGTTCTCGATCCTGACCGAAATCGGCGGCACCATCCAGTTCAAGGACCTGCAGGAAGGGGTCACGCTGCACGAAGAAGTGGACGAAGTGACCGGATTGTCGCGACACGTGGTGGCGGATTCGCCCGACGAGAAGCGCCAGCCGGCCATCGTGATCAAGGGCAAGACCAGCAAGCGCTATCTGATGCCCTCACGCGCTCACCTCATGGTGCAGGACGGCGACACCGCTCATCCGGGCGATGTGCTGGCCAAGATCCCGCGCGAGACGACCAAGACCAAGGACATCACGGGCGGTCTGCCGCGTGTGGTGGAATTGTTCGAGGCACGCAAGCCGCACGAAACCGCGGTCATCAGCGAAATCGATGGCACGGTGAAGTTCGGTGAAGTCTCCAAGGGACAGCGCAAGATGTATGTGGTCGCCGATAACGGCACCGAAAAGGAGTACTCGGTACCGCGCGGCGTTCACATCAACGTGCAGGAAGGCGAGCGGGTCAAGGCGGGCGAACCGCTGATGGATGGTCCGTTGAATCCGCACGACATCCTGGCCGTGCTCGGAGAAAAGGAACTGCAGTCTTACCTGGTGAACGAGATCCAGGAAGTGTACCGGCTGCAGGGCGTGAACATCAGCGACAAGCACATCGAAGTGATCGTTCGCCAGATGATGCGCTGGCGCAAGGTGGAAGACGTTGGCGATACGCAGTTCCTGCTGGAACAGCAGATCGACAAGTTCCGCTTTGCCGAAGAGAACGAGCGGGTGATTGCACAGGGTGGACGTCCGGCAACCGGCCGGCCGCTGCTGCTGGGTATCACCAAGGCTTCGCTCTCGACCGACTCGTTCATTTCGGCGGCGTCGTTCCAGGAGACCACGCGAGTGCTCACCGAAGCTTCGATCAACGGAGCGGTGGACCACCTGCGCGGCTTGAAAGAGAATGTCATTGTCGGACGGCTCATCCCGGCCGGCACGGGCATGGAGTACTACCGCAACGTGCGGCTCTCGCCTGAGATGGAAGAGGCGGCCGCCAAGGTGCAAGAGGAGGTTTCGCACGCCTACGAGGAAGCCGAGCGCGCGCTCGAGCTGATGCGTACGGAAGGCGAAACCGAGGAACTGACGGCGGAGTAATGTTCGGAAGAACGAAAGGACGGCGGCGTGATCCGTCCGTCCCTTTGTTCCTCCCGTTCTGGAGTTCCCATGCACGCTAACCCACAACAATTGCAAGATCAGGAACGTAGGGCTACTTCGCAGTTGCATGCTGTGCCCCGCCGCAATACTCTGGGGCCAATCATGTTGCGTTTTCTGCGCCTGCTTCGTCTGGCCTTCTGGCGTGCTTTTCAGCATGACGCGTTTGCCACGGCAAAAGCGTCGGCGTATTCCGCCATTCTGACTTTTTTCCCCGCACTGCTGGTCATTGGAGCGGTTCTCGCCACATCCCGCCAAACCGATGAATATCTGCGCGAGATTTCTTACGCGCTGGGCAGAATCCTGCCTGCTGGAAGTGCCACGGCGCTGGCTTATCTGAGAGGTACGACGCAGCGTTCAGTGGGAGTACTGATCTCAGCTTCGATGATTACTTTGTGGACCGCATCCGGCGTGATGATTTCCTGGATGGAAGGTTTCCGCCGATGCTACGAACTGCCGAAGACTTGGGGATTGGTGAAAGAGCGCTTTATCGCGTTCTCGCTGGTGATTCTGGCGGGCATTCCGCTTACGTTTTCCACCGTGCTGGTGGCCTTCGGCAATCGCATCGAGACCCGGATTTTGTTCAACCTCGGCCACGAATTCGGGCCGTTCATTCTGCTGATGTGGACCGCGATCCGTTGGTTGATCGCCGGGCTTACCAGCATCGCGGTCATCTCTTTGATCTATCACAACGCGGTACCGCGGACCCAGCCCTGGCACAGCGTATTGCCGGGCGCAACTCTGGCTTCGGCGCTGTGGTTTGCGGCGACGGCCATATTCGGATGGTATCTGCAACGCTACGCCGACTACAGCATCCTCTATGGATCGCTGGGCGTGGGCATCGCGCTGCTGGTGTGGATGTACATGATTTCGCTGGTGGTGCTGGTGGGTGCGGAGTTTAATGCCATGCTCTTCCCAAGAGCGCGGCTCGGGATTGAGTTGATCGAAACGAACGCTCATCTAAGAAGACGGTAGCAACAATCATCCCCTGCTGTTGAGAACGAATCATCCCTCTGTAGTACTTCAAGTAAGTAAACCTAGCGGGAACGTCCCGCGTCGGATTGTCAATTTTGCGTCAACGTTCTCCACGTGCAACGGTTGTCCGGCATCGTTAGCATTACAATCATAAAATCATCATCATCATGATTGGGGATGGACGAGCGGTACGCTCGCGCCTACATTCAATTTGAAGCCAGGCAAACTGGATCTTGTTGCTGGAGAACTTTCCGCGGAGCTTGCTGCCGCGGCTGCCCGGCGCGCCAAAATCATCTGCACCATTGGGCCATCGTGCAATACCGAGCCCATGCTTCGCGAACTGATGCAGCTTGGCATGGATGTGGCGCGACTGAACTTTTCCCACGGTACTCATCACGAGCACGCGCGCAATATTGCCCGCCTGCGCCGCGCCGCCAAACAGGAAAACCGCACCATCTGCATTCTGCAGGACCTGCAAGGCCCAAAAATACGCACCGGACGGTTGAAGGGGCATGAACCCGTCATTATAAAGAGCGGATCTACGCTCACGATTACGCCACGCGATGTTGCGGGCACACCAACCCTGATCTCGACCACATTTCCCGGCCTGGCAAGAGAGCTGACCGCCGGGCGCCCGTATTCTGCTGTCGGATGGACTGATCGAACTGCGCGTCAGCAGGATCCGCGGCAACGACGTGGAGTGCGAGGTCGTCAACGGCGGCATGCTGGCCGAGCATCAGGGCATCAACCTGCCGGGTGTGGCGCTTTCCATTCCAGCGCTCACGGCCAAAGACCGCGCTGACCTTGAGTTTGGCCTGAAGAGCGGCGTTGACATGGTGGCGTTGTCGTTTGTGCGCTCTGGTGCTGACGTTCGCAGTGTTAAACAGATCATCGCGGCCCGGGGCCGCGACGTCCCGGTAATCGCCAAGCTGGAAAAACCACAGGCGTTGAAACAGCTGGAAGAAATCTTTGAGGCGTCCGATGGCGTCATGGTGGCCCGCGGTGACCTCGGCGTGGAAATGCCGGCGGAAAAGGTGCCGGTCATTCAGAAGTATGTCATCCGCCGGGCTGCGGACTGGCGCAAGCCGGTGATCATCGCCACCCAGATGCTGGAATCTATGATCGAAAACCCGCGCCCGACGCGGGCTGAGGCCAGCGACGTAGCGAACGCAATCTTCGATGGTACCGATGCTGTGATGTTATCGGCCGAAACCGCTACGGGCCTTTATCCGCGTGAGACTGTGGCGATGATGGCCAGGATCGTCGTCGAGGCGGAAACAAACATGGCGGAGTTTACGCAACCGCGCCGCCGACAGCCGCGCCGGCTTTCGATCGCGGAAGCCATCTGCGAGTCGATTGCCCACGCCGCCGAAGATCTCCACATGGGCGCGATAGCAGTCTTCACCGAGACCGGGAATACCGCGATCCTGATCTCCAAGTATCGGCCGCAGGCCGAGATTTATGCCTTCTGCCGCGCCCTGCCGGTTTGCAACCGGCTGAACCTCCTGTGGGGTGTGCGTCCGGTACTGCGGCAGCAGGCGCTTACCGCGGAAGAAATGCTGTACGCCGCGGAGCAAGAGCTCGTGCGGCGCGGGCGGGTGAAAACCGGCGACGTGTTGGGGGTTGTGGCGGGCACGCAAATGGCGTCCGGATCTACAAACTTCATGCGTCTCCATCTGGTTACCGCGGAAGAAGAACGTGGGATTTCGCGCCGGAAGCTAGCGTCGCAGGAAAAGCAAGAAGGGCAGCGACTGGCCGTCCAGATTCCCTGATGCGGAAGTAGTTTGGATCTACACGACGTTTGCCAGTTTTCAGTTCCCGATCGCCGGTTCGGGATGTTAGATAATTGTGCTGAGCTGCATGATCGACATCCAGTCATTTAACGATACTTCGTTCAACATACCGGTTCGTGGTTTTCTTCATCGTCCGCAAGAAGATTCGGATCGCGGGCTGGTACTCGCGCATGGAGCCGGCTCCAATTCCAATGCTCCTCTACTCGTAGCGATGGCGGGTGCGTTCGCCGACGCGGGTTTTACGGTGCTCCGTTGCGATCTGCCGTTTCGGCAGAATCGTTCTTTTGGTCCGCCACGTCCCGGAGACGCAGAACGCGATCGCGCTGGGCTCAAGGATGCTATCCGTGCCGTGCAGAAATTCGGCTGCACGCGAATGTTCCTGGGCGGTCACTCCTATGGCGGACGGCAGGCTACGATGTTGTGCGCCGAAGAGCGTGATGTTGCCTCCGGCTCTTCTTCTGTTTTCATATCCCTTGCATCCCCCCGCGCAAGCCGGCGCAGCTTCGGGTGCAGCATTTTCCTCAATTGCACACGCCGAGTTTGTTTGTGCACGGGACGCGCGATCCTTTCGGATCGATAGAAGAGATCGAGCCAGCGCTAACGATGATTCCGGCAAAGACACAATTGCTGACCGTAAACGGAGCCGGGCACGATTTGGGGTTTAAAGGGAAAGCAGTGCGGGACGGGCTATCTGGGGAAGTTGTTTCGGCGTTCGAGAAATTCGTTGAATGAGAAATGACCGCAGTTCGCGCAAGAACAGGCGTTAAGGCGCTTTTTTAGTTGACCCATCCTGATTTCGATCCGCCATTCTTTTTCTCTTCCTCTGGCGGAATGTAATTGCCCTGTTCGTCGAAGGTGACGGTGCGATCATGTTTCCGCATGTAGACTTCAAATTTTCTCGCCGCGCGGCGCCGTTTCCAACGGTAATAGCCATTGCGCAGGCCATAGAAGCGCTCGGACACGCTGACCTGGGGCAGTCCTTTTCGCGAAAGAAACTTTACGTAGATATAGCCAAAAAACAGGCCGCCCATGTGGGCCACATACGCGACATTGCCGCCACCCTGGATGGCGAATGCCAGAGTCACGACGATGAGAATGGCGACGAAATATTTGGCCTTTAGTGAAATCGGGAACGGAATCATCAGGATTTCGTTCTCTCCGAAGACCATTCCGAACGCAATAAGAATGGCAAAAACGCCGCCGGAGGCGCCGACGGTAACGGAATCAGGACGGCCCAGTGCGTGGGCAAAAGACAACACGATCGTGGTTATCGCCGCGCCAACCACGCCGAACGAATATAACTCTACGAATCGCCGCGTTCCCCAGGCACCCTCAAAGGCAGAGCCGAACATCCAGATGCCGATCATGTTGCCAAACCAGTGCCAGAAACCGGCATGAATGAAGCTGTAAGTCACCACTTGCCAGATCCAGCCATGGAGAACGACCTGTTGCGGCTGGAGGCTGAGGTAGTCGAAAACCCAGCGTACGACATCCGGAAGGGCCACGCTGAAAAGTTCGAGCAATAAAAAGATGGCCGTATTTGCCGCCAGCAGCCAGATCACCGCACGGGTGAACGGCGGCAGGCTGAGCGTCATTTCTCGGCTTCGTACCACGCTTGGCTCCGATCTTCTGCTTGAGATGAGTGGGCTGTAGCTCTTATTACTCTCTCATCTTTCAGGTTGCGGGACTACTGGCGGGCTCCTGTGGCCGTGGAAGTCCACAGCCCTCACCGCGAAAATCACATTATCCTTCGACATAGGGAGCGTAATGCGGGTCACATTTCCAACCGCCTCCGAGTGCTCCCATTCCGGGCTCGTTGTAGCCCGCCACACTACTTCGTAGGAAGGGCTTCCAGGAGAGGCGTCCCAGGTAATGGTCGAATTGTTTTCCAGGTCTTTGGTTTGCAGCCGCGCTTTTGCGGGCGGCGCTGGCGCGGCTGCTAACGAGGCCAAGGTCGCGGCGTTTAACCGCGCTACATTCGCAACGTAGTCGAAATTGACCCACTTAATCACGTCGCCATATTCGATGCCATTTTCGCTGCGAACGTTCTGGTGCTGGCGGTGGTAGTCCTCGCGATACTCGGTCAAGCGGACCGCGGCGTAACCCTGCTCGTTAAAGGAAATGTGGTCACCTCCGCGCAAGTAGCGGTCCAGGCGGAATTCAAGCAAAGGCTTGACCCCGGTTCTGTAGGTTCGTCCGACTTCAGCCATGTAACGAGCGACCTGGCGGGAGGCGGAATCACTCTCGCCGCCAAGATTACGGATCATGTGGACATCTTTCTCACTGGCGGCGATCGGTACGCCTTCGGAGAAAACCCGCACTACGCCCGGGTCCTGCTTGGGATCAAGATTGCCCCCTACGATGTCGTCATTCAGCGCAGCTTCTATATCCCAACCCTGGGCTTTGGCCATCTTTGCGAAATGGGAGCTGCCGTTCAAGCCCTGTTCTTCGCCGGCAACCGTTAGAAAAATGATGGTTGCGGGAAATTTCATCTTGCTCAGCACGCGGGCGCACTCGAGGCTGACGGCAACACCGCTGGCATCGTCGTTGGCGCCGGGTGCGAAGCCGTTTACGTCAAAAGTATCGCTGTTACGAGAATCGTAGTGGCCAGTGACGAGCACAATGCGTTTTGCGCTCTCCGGATCGGTGCCTTTCAAGACGGCGTAAACATTGGTAATTACCGTGGGTTGAGGAATCCGGTCGACGGGGTTTTCGGTAAAGCTGTCGGTCTTGACCTCGAGACAGCCGCCACAATCACTCGAGTAGCGCTCAAACTCATCTTTGATCCATTCTCGCGCCGCTCCGATGCCGTGGCCCGCCTTGATTGACTCGGGGTCCTGTGCGGACAGCGTGAGCCGGGTTTGAAAGCTCACCAACTTTTCAATCGTGGCCTGAATCCGTTGCGCCGAAATCTGCGTCAACGCGGCTGTAATCTGGGAGTCCGCGGGAAGTTTTTCGTTCTCGTGATTCGAAGCATGCGCGACGGTGCGGTAGAGTACCGAAGCGACCAGGGTAAACAGCAGGGCGAAAATAAAGGGATTTCTGCTACGAAACATGATGTCCACGAGGTAGGCTTGTAGCCGTGCCCCTTTCCGCCGCCAAGCCACTTGACCTCTGGCCCCGGAGAAACTAAATATTAACAGGAGCACTCTTATTTAAGACGGAGGCCATTATGATTTATTGTCCGGAATGCGAGACCAATCTGGATATCGATGAGGAAGAAGTTGACGAGGGCGAAATCGTTTCCTGCCCGGAGTGCGGCAGCGATTTCGAAATCGTCACTGTCAGCCCAATTGAACTCAAACCGGTCGAAGAAGTAATTGAAGATGACGACGAAGTGGAGGAAGCGGAGGACGGTGACTACTCCTAGGCCTGCAAGTAAGCCCGCATTTTCCCATCTGCACATTCTCAGGTTCGCAATCGCTGTGCTCTGTTCCGTAGCCTTTCCGATATGCTCCGTCAGCGCGTCGCCTGCGGGCCAGAGGCCCGATCAGCCGTACGCGCTTATTTTCGGGACGGTCTGGGGGCCGGACGATCATCCGCTTTACGGCGTGAAGGTGAAGATTCATCGCGCGGACCAGAAAAAGCACTGGGAGCTGATTTCCGATCACCACGGTGAGTTTGCCCAACGGGTGCCGCCTGGGCCAGGCGACTACCTGATCGGGGCGGATTTGAAAGGCTATAAGTCGGCTGCCGGTAAGGAGTTACATTTGGACAGCGAGGTAAAAGTCCACGTCGACAACGACGAGCGTCAGGACGTCGGTTTGCATCTAAAGCAGTAAGCGAAGCAGGCCGGTGTTGGGGAGGAAGTCCGATGAAGAAGCACCTGGTTGTGGCGCTGACCATCCTTCTGGTGGGGACCATTCTTGGCAGCTTGCCGTCCGTGGCCAAGGACAAAGGCGATTCTGGACGGCTGTTGACTGGGAGAGTTGTCGACAAGCAAGATGCACCTTTGCCAAGCGCTGTCGTTTACCTGGCGAATACGCGAACTCGCGCAGTGAAGACCTTTATCGTTGGAGCGGATGGTAACTACCGGTTTCCAGCGCTCTCCCCAAACATTGATTACGAAGTCTACGCTCAGTATCAAGGCCGCAAAAGCGACACCAAGAACGTCAGCCAGTTTGACTCACGCCCGCAGGTAAACATCAATCTTGAAGATTGATTCAAAGTGACGGTGTGGTTGTGTGGTCGCGGGCGACTCGCCCGCGTTGTTCGAATGTGCTCCCTTTCGCGCGCGCGGGAGTGGTAGCGCTTTATCAGTGATTCCTATAGGCGGCGCCACACGAGCGGGCCGCTAAAATGAAAAAAGCCGCCATCTCCTGGCGGCCTTTGTCTTTCGCGGACGACTCGCCCGCGACCACACAACCACTACCTTTAGCTGTTTTCTCCGCCGGCGCGCTTCCAGGTGATCAAATCGCCGATGGTGGAACCGCCGGTGCTTGAAACCGGTTGCTTGTAGGCTTCGACTTCGGAACGTGAGGCTTCCTCGCCAACCGCTTTGATGCTGAGTCCGACTTTCTTCTCTTCCGGATTCATCTTGATGATTTTGAAGTCGTGCTCGCGGCCCGGCTCCAGCGTCATCGGCTGGCCGTTTCCATCCACAGCTTCGGAATTATGGCAGAGGCCTTCGATACCCTCGGCAATCTCCACGAATGCGCCGAAACTGGCCACCCGCAGGACTTTGCCGTGTACCACGTCGCCGACATGATGTTGAGCAAAGAAAGTCTCCCAGACATCGGGCTGAAGTTGCTTGACGCCCAGCGAAAGCCGGCGTTTGTCCGGTTCGATCGCGAGGACGATGGCTTTGACGCGGTCGCCCTTCTTCAATACCTCGGAAGGATGTTTGACGCGCTTGGTCCAACTCAAATTGCTGACATGAACCAGCCCATCGATGCCTTCTTCGATTTCGATGAACGCGCCGAAGTCGGTCAGGTTGCGGACACGGCCTTCGACAGTTGCACCCACCGGATACTTATCGTGCAAAGCGTCCCACGGATTCGGCGCCAATTGGCGCATACCCAGAGAAATACGCCTTTCCTGCGGGTTGACGCTCAGCACGACGCAATCGACCTGATCGCCTACATTGACCAGTTTTGAAGGATGCTTGATGCGTTTGGACCACGTCATCTCACTGACATGAACCAGGCCTTCGATTCCCTGCTCCAGCTCGACGAACGCGCCGTAGTCAGTGACGCTGATCACCCGTCCACCAACGTGCGCACCGACCGGATAACGGTGTGTCGCGTCCAGCCAGGGATCAGGCGTGAGCTGCTTGAATCCCAGCGACACTCGCTGCTTGTCTTTGTCGAATTTCAGAACCTTTACCTGGATCTGGTCGCCTACGTTGACCAGATCGCGAGGGTGGGTGAGGCGTCCCCACGACATATCTGTGATATGGAGCAAGCCGTCGATTCCACCGAGGTCCACAAACGCGCCGTATTCGGTGAGGTTCTTGACCACGCCGGTCAGCACAGCGCCTTCTTCCAGATGTTCTAAGGTCTTTGATTTCTTTTCGTTCTGTTCCTCTTCAAGAAGCTGCTTGCGCGAAACAACGATGTTGCCGCGCTTCTTGTTGAGCTTGATTACCGCGACTTCGATCACGTCGCCCTTCATGACGTCCAAATTGCGCACCGGGCGCAAATCGGTCTGCGAGCCGGGCAGGAAAGCCTGCGCACCCAGAATGTCGACCGTCAGGCCGCCCTTGATGCGTTCGAGCACAACCGCCTTGATCGGCTTCTTTTCGTTGTGCGCCTTCTCAATCTCGTCCCAGGCGCGCAAGCGCTGCGCCTTCTGGTGGGAGAGGTTGATGTACCCCTCCTCTGCCTCGCCCTTGTCCCGCATTACATCGATTTCGTCACCGGGCTTGAACTTGGGATTGCCCGTGTGGTCCAGCACCTCAGCGAGCGGAAGCATGCCTTCCGACTTGGCTCCGATATCCACGACCACGTGGGTGGCGGTAATCTTGAGCACCGTGCCCTTGATCACGTTGTCTTCGCGGGCGGCTTCTTCGCTCTCTGTCGTGAAACTTTCGAGTGCGGAAGCGAAGTCCTCTGCGGTCGAAGGCTTCTCGTCCAGACTCTGAGCTTCATTATGAGCAAGCTGGGTTGGCTGGTGGGACGGCTGGGAGGAGACGTCGTTTACGGTCGAGCCCTCCAGGTGATCCGCGGGCCGCTCGGCTACGGAAGTCGAGGTCGCGGAATCCAGGTCGTGGGCGGTGGTATCGTCAGGCAAGTTTGGTGGCCTCTCTCGGGTTTTCCACGCACGGGTGCGGGGACGGGATGCGGGGCGATTAGCGGACGGCTGGCGTTAGTCTAAGGTTGTGTTGAGCCCGCCCTGGCGGACGGACTGGAACAATCCCAGCGGTCGGACGTCTCTAAGCAAACCCGCGTCCAAAGGGAACTCTTCGAGTGTAGCAACCGGTTCCGAACAGTGTCAAACAGCAAAAACAGCTTCTGGCTTCCTGCCTCTAGCTCTTTAGCAAATCGCGCGTTAGCGAGCAGCTGGAAGGCTAGGAGCCAGAAGCGCCTTTCTGCTACTCTCCCCTGCGATGGACTATCTTTGGACACCCTGGCGCTACGCCTACGTTGCCGGCATCGACAAGACTTCTGGATGCGTCTTTTGTGACTTGCCACAGCTCGGGGACGACGCAAAAGCCGGTATCGTGCACCGAGGCCAGCACTGTTACGTCGTTCTCAACGCCTACCCATATACGGCTGGACACGTAATGATCGTTCCTTTCGCCCACTTGGACGAGTTGCAGAAGTTGCCAGCGCAGGCGGCCCACGAAATGATTGAGCTTGCGCAGCGAATGGAGCATATTTTGCGGCAGCTCTACTCTCCCGATGGCATTAATCTGGGGATGAATATTGGCAAGGCTGCAGGCGCGGGTGTGGCGGGGCATATCCATATGCATGAACTGCCTCGTTGGGTTGCGGATGCGAATTTCATGTCGGTGATAGGGGAGACGAGAATCTTGCCGGAAACTCTGAAAACAACGTATGCCCGAATCAAGGGAGCGATGGATGGATAGATCGTCTTGTGTGGGACCGGGTCTCTGACCCGGTCGGGCGGCCCGAAGGGCCGCAGTGCTCTTGCTGCAGATAATCTGGGCTTCGCACCGCCTGACGGGTCGGAGACCCGGTCCCACACAGACCACACAAACAGCCGCCAGCTATCGGAGCAGCTCTTGCATTTCTTTCTCGCCGATTACTTTTACCCCTAGTTCTTTGGCTTTATCTAACTTCGAGCCAGCGTCTTCGCCTGCCACCACAAAATCGGTCTTCTTGCTGACCGACCCTGACACCCGGCCGCCTGCGTCTTCAATCATCTTCTTGGCTTCGTCGCGAGTGAGATTGGGCAGAGTGCCCGTGAGGACAAAAGTTTTTCCTGCGAGTTTTGTGCCGCGTTCTTTTTTGATTCCCGTCAAACGCAAGCCGAGCTTCTGCAGTTGTTCCACCAGCGCCCGGTTTTTCGGCTCCTGAAAGAATTCCACGATGCTTTGGGCGATTCGCGGGCCGACTTCATTTACCTCCTGCAATTCTTCCTCGCTCGCTTTCATCAATGCATCCATCGAGCCGAAGTGCTCGGAGAGAAATTGCGCCGTGCGTTCTCCCACGAATCGAATGCCGAGGCCAAAGATCACCCTTTCCAGCGGCAACTGTTTCGATTTCTCGATTTCATCAAGCACATTCTGAGCGGATTTCTCGCCGACCCTCTCCAGCTTCAGCAGATCGTCCTTGGTCACCCGGTAGATGTCGGCGACGTTCTTTACCAGCCCCCGGTCGGTGAGTTGGGTTACGAGCGCATCGCCCAGGCCATCGATGTTCATGATGCCGCGCGAGGCAAAGTGCAGTATGGTCTCGCGCAACTTGGCGGGGCAGTTGGCATTGACGCAACGGTGGTCCGCCTCGCCCTCGGTGCGAACCACATGACCTCCGCAGACCGGACATCTCTCCGGCATGTGAAAGAGTTTGTTTCCGCGGGGATGGTCTTTGTCTTCGACCACTCGCGTCACTTTGGGGATTACGTCGCCGCCGCGCTCGACCTCCACCCAGTCGCCGATCTTCACGCCCAGACGCTCGATTTCGTCCATGTTGTGAAGGGTGGCGCGGCTGACAGTGGTGCCTCCGATTGGGACAGGTTTCAAAGAGGCAACCGGCGTCAGCTTCCCGGTGCGTCCCACTTGCACCAGGATGTCTTCGACCTTGGTAATACCGGAACGCGCGGCATATTTGTAGGCGATGGCCCACCGGGGAGCCTTGCCCGTATATCCAAGTTCCCGCTGCAGGGCCGTGCGATCAACCTTGATCACAATGCCGTCGATTTCGTATGGCAGCTTCTCGCGTTTGGATTCTTCCTGCTGGATGAATGACCAGATCTGATCGAAACTCTTCACCAGTTGACGGCTTCGGTTGACCTTGAACCCTGCGGTGTCCAGCGCAGTAAGAGTCTCCCAGTGGCGGTCAAGAAGCGTTCGGCCATTTTGCAACAAGGCATAACCGAAATAGTCCAGGCGGCGTTGCGCGGTGATCGAAGGTTCAAGCTGGCGCACTGTGCCTGCAGTCGCGTTGCGTGGATTGGCGAAGACAGCCAGCCCTTTTTCTTCGCGCTCCTGATTCATTCTCTTGAATGCGGAGAGCGGCATCAGCATCTCTCCGCGAACTTCGAAATCGTGCGGAATTGCTGCTTTCTTCAACTTGTCTTTAGGAATGGATAGCGGGATGGATCGAACGGTGCGAACGTTGAGGGTGACGTCCTCGCCGATAACCCCGTCACCGCGAGTGATGCCGCGCGCCAGTTTGCCATCCTCGTAATGCAATGCCAGTGACATGCCGTCGAGTTTCAACTCGCAGACATAGTCAATTTCCTGACGCCCGCTAAGGTCATGCATGCGTCGCTCCCAGTTGCGGAGCTCATCCTCGCTGTATGTATTGTCCAGCGAGAGCATGGCGGACGAGTGCGGCGACTTGAGGAACCCCTCGCGAGGTTTGCCACCTACGCGCTGGGTGGGGGAGTCCGGTGTAACCAGATCAGGATTGTCGCTTTCGATCTTTTTCAGCTCGGTCATGAGCTGGTCAAACTGAAGATCGGAAATCTCGGGATCGTCGAGTACGTAGTAGCGGTATTCGTGGTGACGGATTTTTTCCCGGAGCGCGTCGACCTTTTTTTCGGAGCCCTTAGTCGCGGTGGCCATCACTAAAAGATTATATTCGGGGAGGGGAAACTCAGACCACGTGGGAACAGCCGCCCTCGGCTCTCCGGCGGAGCGAAGCTCCGCTGTGGACCTGTTTCAAAGACTGCCGAGCTTCGCTCGACTGGACAGCCGAGGGCGGCTGTCCCCCACGCAGTCATCGAGGTAGTCAAGATGACGATTCTTGAAACAAAGCGGCTGATCCTTCGGGAATTGCTTCCCGATGACTTGGACGCAATGGCAGCGATTCATTCTGACCCTGAAACCATGCGCTTTTATCCGGCGGTTCGGGACCGGGCCGGGGTTGCTGCGTGGATCGAACGCAATCGGCGCCGCTACGCCGACGACGGGCATGGTCTGTGGGCCATGGTTTTGAAATCCAACGATGAAGTGGTTGGGGACTGTGGTCTGACCCGGCAATCAGTGGATGGCGTGGACGAGATCGAAATCGGCTATCACGTGCGGCGGGATTTCTGGGGTCGCGGCTATGCCCCTGAAGCCGCACGAGCTTGCCAAGCATACGGTTTCACGCAGCTTGGTGCGGCTCACTTGATCTCGCTTATAAGGCCCGAGAACCTGCCTTCGCGACGGGTCGCCGAGAAGACTGGGTTAAGTCTCTGGAAAGAAGTAGTGTGGAGAGACTTGCCACACTGCGTGTATGTCATCCGCAAGCCGTGATTTGTGTGAACGCCGGAGCCTCGCCATTGCCTTAGCGTGGGCGAGGCCCGCGCCACATCACACCAGGTCAGACACCTTCAATTGCGAAGCGCCACCCTTCCACGATGCCTGGAATTGTTTCAGCACAAATCCTGCGTCGTAATCCCGGTTTTGCGCTTTCAGCGCCTGTTCCAGACCGAATAGCGAACGCGGATTGCGAGGGTGACGGTCGAGATCTTCGCGGAAGACTTTTTCGGCACCCGCAGCATCGCCATTCATCAGAAGCGCCGCACCAAGAGACTCGCGTACGGGAAAAAACCAGTCCTCCGGCTCGTCGTATTTAAGCGAATCCTGGACTGTAACCGCGCTTTGAAGCTGGTCGATGGCGGACGCATTGTCTTTCTTCGCCAAAGCGATTTTGGCCCCCATTACATCTTTGGCAATTTTCAAAATATCTTTCGCTTTATTGTTGATCGGCATCGTAAACGGGACGTCCTCCGGTGTAGCTGCTTCGGCGTCCGCCACGATCTTGTATTCCGCCTCAGCCTCCGGCACCTTTCCTTTTCCAGCGAATGCCATGCCACGGGCAAAATGCCAGAACACGGTCGCGGTCTTCATTTCTGAATTAGGTTTCGGAGTCTTCAAGATGTCATCCCATCGGTGGAAGCGGACGTCCACGGCCAGAGGAATGGTCATGAAGCCTTCCAGCGGTGGCATCTCCTTGGCGAACGGTCCGACGTGGGCGGCAAGCAGGTCCGCGCCCCTCTTGGCTTCACTGTAGTCACCATTCATCGCCGAACCCATGGCAATGAAATGTAAATTGTGGCTGTAGTACATCATGGGATACAAACCCTTGGCGCCGCTTGCCTTGATGTACGCCTGATCCGCCAACGCCGCTGCCTGGTTTGTTTTCACGACTGACGCGTAGTCGCCGGTGCGGATGTAAACGTGGGCTGGCATGTGAACCAGGTGTCCTGCCGCTGGGGCCATCGCTGCCAGCTTGTTCGCACTAGCCAAGGCGCGTTCCGGAGACGGTGAGGCCTCCACAGTGTGAATGTAGTAGTGGATCGCCCCCATATGGTTGGGATCGCGTTTGATCACCGACTCCAGCGTGGCGACGATTTCGTCAGTCCCTGCTTCTGGAGTTCCGTCCTGGTGCCACAAGCCCCAGGGATGCAGGTTCATGCCGGATTCGGCGAATAGAGTCGCGGCATCGAGATCATCAGGAAATTTCTTTGCCACTTCGCGCATGGCATCGTGATACGCCTCGGCGGCCTGCCGACGGTCAGCCTTGGGGTCGGCGGGAAAGCGCAATGCCATGGCCTGAATGTATGCCTGCTCAACCGGCGAAGCGCCAGACGACAGATCGACCGCCTTCTGAATGGCGTTGTGGGCTGCCGCGAAGCGCTCGTCGCTGGCGGGATCGTTGTAGTTCGGCCCCACGGCTTCAGCAACTCCCCAATACGCGATGGCGAGTTTCGGATCGAGATCGGCCGCCCGCTGGAACGATCGTTCTGCCTCATCGTGATTGAAGGCATAGATCAGGCGCAATCCCTGATCGAAAAATTGCTGCGCCTGACGATTCTTGGTAGTCACGGGATGGTGCAGGTCGCCCAGCCCGGACATGAGCGTGGCTGGTTTGGATTGCGCATGAACCGCATGTTCTTGAGCCGGTACGATTCCACACAAGGACAGAGCGATCAAAACAGGCAAGCAGAATTTCATGAGGAATATGCCTCCCCGAGCGAATCAATTTTGAGAGATGACCGCGAAGCCCCGTTAGCACGATAGCTTAGTGAAAATGCTGTTAATACGCAATGAGTTTGCCGGATGCGAGTTCAGCATCCGGTACAATCCATGTGGTTTTTGATTCACATCAAGTTTTCATTATTCCCGCGGGTCCATCGTTCCATCACTGAATGCGTAAGGCCATTCTTCTGTACAACCCGCTTTCCGGGCGTTCGCACATGCGACGGTTGGCTCACGTCGAAGCTGCATTATCGGTCCTGCGCCAGAGTGGTGTGGATACGACGTTGGAAGCAACACGCGGCCAGTCGGAAACACCTGCGCAGGCACGCCGTGCGATCGCGGAAGGTTGCGACACGATCTTTGCTTGTGGAGGAGACGGAACTGTCCACGACGTGCTGCAGGGAATGGTCGGAAGCGATGCCGCTCTCGGCGTGATCCCCCTCGGAACTGCCAATGCACTCGCCCATGACCTTCGGTTGCCGCTTTCAGCGGTAAAGGCAGCGCGTCTCAACTTGACTGCCACGCCCCGGCGCACCGCGGTGGGTCGAGTCGAATATGTGGATCTTCAAGGAAACCCCGGATCCCGGTTTTTCATTGTCGCTGCGGGCATAGGTGCGGACGCCCACCTTTTCTATAAATTAAATTCGTGGGTGAAAGGTCAGTTCGGCATGACCGCGTATTACGCGATGGCGACGGGTTTGTGGCTGACTCATCCAATGCAGTATTTCGCGGTCGAGACCGAGCCGGGCAGCCGGATCGAAGTTTCCCAGATGCTGGCAGTTCGAATCCGCAACTTCGGTGGAGTGCTCCGCGAACTTGCGCCGGGTGCGTCCCTCGATCGAAAGGATTTGCGCCTGGTCCTTTTTCGTACTCGCAGCCGCTTGGCGTACTTGCGATACATCATTCGGGGCATGGCGGGAGCCCACTGGCGGGTGGGCGGTATCGAGTTGGTTCACGGAGAGAAAATAGGCTGTCAGATTCGCCCCGGTGCGTCCCCAGGTTCACGCATTTTCGTTGAGGCGGACGGCGAATTACTGGGAACGCTGCCGGCGGAGATCACGGCAGTGCCCGATGCGGTGACGTTGCTGGTGCCGAACTCCAAACCTCAGGCCGCATAACGCTACAATGACCCTTTGGAACCCATTACTCATTTCCTGACTGGCGCTTGCCTGGCTCGCGCCGGGTTCAACCGCAAGACCGCACTTGCCACCGCCACAATGACCCTGGCGGCGGAAGCCCCCGATATCGACGTCATTGGCAGCTTCAAGAACCCCGTTTTCGGTTTTGCCCACCATCGCGGGTTCACTCATTCTTTCCTGGGGTTAATTCTGGTGCAGGCTTTGGTGGTCGGACTCGTTTACTCCATCTGGCGTATCCGCGGTCGCAAGCAGAAAGACCCGAACCTGCCCCCGCGTTGGGGTTTGCTGTTCGGATTGGCCTATCTCGCTGGCCTTACCCACATCCTGCTCGACTTCACCAATAACTACGGAGTTCGGCCGTTTTGGCCTTTCTGGGAGAAGTGGTACTCCTGGGACATCGTTTTCATCGTGGAACCGATCATTCTTATCCTTCTGATTGCGGGCCTGGTGCTTCCGGCGTTCTCGTCCCTGATCAACGATGAGATTGGAGTGCGCCGCAAGGGCCCGCAGGGGCGGCTGGCAGCGTCGGTGGCGCTGATCGGGGTAGTGGCGCTATGGGGAATACGGGATTACGAGCACCGCCGAGCCGTTGTCGCCCTTCAATCCCGCACCTATGACGGGGTCGATCCAATTCGCGCCTCGGCCTATCCCTACTGGCTGAATCCATTTAAATGGTACGGGGTGGTGGAAACTCAGGATTTCTTCGCCAGTTCTCTCGTCGATTCCTCGAAGCCGGAGGTGGATTCCGAGGGGAGAATGCGGACCGGCGTAAGTCGGAAGAAACGCCGGTCACTCTGGCCGCGAAAGGCAGTTACCTTGGACGGGTCTATCTGGACTGGGCGAAGTATCCAGTTACCGAAACTGAGGAGTTGGATAGCTCCGATAGAATTTATGTGGTTCGCTTTAGGGACCTCCGCTATGACTATCCCGAACAGATCGGCAGGGGTGCTCTTGGTGCGAGCGTGCAGCTTGACCGCGATCTCAAAGAGATCGCCGAGAGCTTTGGAACACGCGGCCGTTGGGTGCCAAGTCGGACCGTCAAACCCTAGCGCTGGTCATGTGGCGCGGGCCTCCTCGCCCGAGGTCTTGGGATTTGTCTTCGGATTCGTCTAGCTTGACGCCACGGCTTGGCCGCGCCACAATCAATACTGCAAGTGTTGAGGTGATCATGCTGGCCTACTTGTTTCTGGCGGTTGCCGTGGCGGTCCGGTTCATGCCCCATCCCTGGACGTTCACTCCGGTTGCAGCCGCTCTGTTGTTTTTCGGGGCGCGGGGGTCGCGCCGGTTCCTGTGGGTGCCATTCGTCGTCATGGCGGCTTCCGATGTTGTTCTCACGAAAGTGGTTTACGCCTATCCGTTCGTTTGGGACCACTTCGTGACCTGGGCCTGGTACGCGGCGGTGCTCTGGTTAGGTACAAGACTGCGATCGAATGCGAGGCCTTTGCCGGTCATTGGTGCGGCGCTCGCCAGCTCAGTTTCGTTTTTCGTGATCAGCAACTTCGCCGTGTGGGCCGCGTACGATATGTATCCCAAGAACTTCGGCGGTCTGATGACCTCTTACACCCTGGCCTTACCATTCTTCCGCAACGCCTTAGAGGGCGATCTGCTCTTTACCTGTGCGATGTTCGCGACGCCGGTGTTGCTGACTGCGTTATCGGACGCGCTGAGCAAGGGCGACCACGCCGCTGCCGCATAGTGTGGCGCGGGCGCTTCGCACTTGGAATCGAAGCGGTTCTTGGTTGCACGATTTAAAAGAGAAATTCGGGCTTAAAGCGCCCATCCACACGAACCCGCGCTCGTGCTTATACTGGGCGCCTTCGTAATATTCGGGATATCAGCCAGGCCGCCAGGCCCACCCCAATCGCGGCCAGCACCAAAGCCCAGTGCTCCCGAAAAACATTTCCGAAAACGCGAACAAACTGAGGCCCGAATTTCAAGGTCAGTGTGGCAAGCACCAGAAACCTTATGAAGCGACCGGCAAAAATGGCAAGTAAGAAGTGGGTGAACCGCATCTCTGACACTGCTGCGGCCAGCGCGAAAAGCTTGAATGGCGTCGGCGGAGGCAGCATCGCGGGCAACATCAGGCTCCAGAAAGGATGTTTTTGGAAAGCCTGGTGAAACTTTTCAAAGCGCTCCGGTGAAATTCGTTTGCGCAGCAACCCCTCGCCGCCAACGTAACCAATTCCGTAGATCACGATGCTACCCAGCGCCGAACCGGTCGAAGCCATGAGCACATACAATAGAAAACGGGGCCGGTCTTGATACACGTAAGTCGCAACCACAGGATCCATGGGCAAGCCGAGAGCGGCCCCATCAAGCGCGGCGATCACAAAAACACCCCACGCCCCCAAGGGCTTTAGCAGCGCCCAAAGGAACGCGGTATAGCGCAGAAAAATGTGCTTGATCGTGTTCAAGGCGTCAGACTAGCAGTTTACGCGAAGCTGTATTCGCACAAGCGCGACTTGTAACACCGGATTTTCGTCAGGAACTTCGATCCACGCCGAAGAATTCCTCCACCAGCCTGATGTCGGTAGTTCTTCGATAGGCGGGCAGGCTCTCTACGAAGACTTTCCCATAAGCCTTCTTCAGGATGCGATTGTCGAGCAGGACCAACAAGCCGCGATCATGCAGCGATCGGATCAGCCGTCCGAAGCCTTGTTTGAGCGTGATTACCGCCGCTGGAACCTGGTACTGAAAAAAGGCATTCCCGCCATCAGCGTCAATCGCTTTCACTCGTGCCGCCACTACCGGATCGCTCGGCACTGCAAACGGCAGGCGATCGATGATTACGCAACTGAGTTGCTCACCTTGCACATCGACACCCTGCCAGAACGAAGAGGTCGCGAACAGGACAGCATGAGGAGTCAGCCGGAATTCCTCGAGCAATGCTGTCTTCGGAGCATCGCCCTGCAACAGCATAGGGAATTCAAGTTCTCCCAGCAGCCGCTGGTAGACATCATTCATTTGCGCATAGCTGGTGAATAAAACGAATGCCCGTCCGCGGCTTACTTCCAGCAATCGCCGGATACGGTCTGCGGCTTTGGCGGTGAATTGCGGAGTGCGGGGATCGGGAAGATCCGGCGGCACATAAAACAACGCCTGGTTTTCATAATCGAAATGCGAGGGCAGCACGGTTTCCCGGGCGTGCTCGAGACCTAGTCGCTGCCGCATGTATTCGAAGCTGCCGCCGACCGCCAGAGTCGCGGAAGTGAGCACCGCGCATTCGAGTTTGTCGAAGAGGCAGGTTCTCAGGATCGGGGCCACGTCGATCGGTGTCGCTTGCAGAAAGACTCTCGGATTGTCGCGTCCCCCCCGCCGGCGTTCGATCCAGAAGACTGTGTTATGGTCCTGCGATTCCATCAGAAACCCGAGTTGCACCTGGAGTTCCTGCGCGCGGCGGGAAAAGTTGAACACTTCCTCCGGCTTCGATGGAAGATTCTCCAGCTCGGATCCGAGTCTGGTGAGCGACTGCTGCAATCCCAGGAATTCATCGCCGTTTTCTTCCATGAATTCCCGGCGATTTTCGAAAGCGAAGCGTCCCTCCCCTGTTGGAAGAAGCGCAAAGAAGAACGGCGCCCGTTCCCGGACGCTCTTCAACGCACCCGACATGGAAGCTGACAACATATGGCCGCGCTGCAGTGAGATTTCAACGTCGCGGCACAGTTCTTCGAAGCGCGCGTTGCTGACCGAAACCCCGAAGTAGCTGCCCGCCACGTCTTCGAGTTCATGGGCTTCGTCGAAAATTACGGCGCCAACCTCGGGGAGGATTCCCGCGTCCGGGGCGTACTCTGCCTGCTGTTTGATGGATAGGTCGGCAAAGAACAGGTGATGATTGACGATGATGATGTCGCTCTCCATCGCCCTGCGGTGCATCTCGGTGATAAAGCAGCGCTCCCAGGCGCTGCATTTCTGCCCCAGGCATGTGTCGGAACGAGCGTCGAGCTTATGCCACAGGGCACTGGCTTCGGGAAGCGATGCCAGTTCGGCCTTGTCGCCTGATTGCGTAACCTTCTCCCAGGCCGCAATGGCGCGGTAATGCTCAATCTCTTCCAGGCCGCTCAGCACCGGCTGATCGGTCAGATCGTAGAGTTTCTTGCGGCAAAGGTAGTTGTTTCGGCCCTTCATGTAACAGACCTTCAGCTTGCCTTCGCCGTTAGGAAAAAGCGCCTTCTCGAGAAAAGGGATATCCTTATGAAAGAGCTGTTCCTGCAGATTCTTGGTTCCAGTCGAAATGACGACCCTCTTGCCGGAACGAATGACGGGCACCAGGTAAGCCAGGGTTTTGCCCGTGCCAGTACCGGCTTCCACGATCAAGTGACGCTTCTCTTCCAGCGCCTGCTCTACCGCCTGCGCCATCTGCAACTGCCCGCGGCGAAATTCGTAGGCGGGATGGGTGCGAGACAGCACACCGCCGGGGGCGAAGAACTGGTAAAGCGATGCATCCCGTTTTTTCGTGTCGGGCGCGGGTTGGAAGGCTGAAGGCACTGAGTAACTATAATAAGCGTTTGTGTGGGGAGGCATGGCCGCGCAGATGAGTAAGAACCTATGAGCCAGCCAAGATTAAATTCACGTTCGATCACAGCTGGCATTCCTACTGTCGCCATTGTGGGACGTCCCAACGTCGGCAAGTCGACGCTCTTTAATCGGCTGGTGGGCTCGCGGCGCGCAATTGTTGGGGACGAACCCGGCATCACTCGCGACCGTCTCTACGGCGAGGCTGAGTGGCGCGGACGCCGTCTGCGAGTTGTGGATACCGGGGGCATTCTTCCCGAGGACAAAGACTTCATTCCGGCGGAAATTTTCCGCCAGGCCAAGGTTGCGCTCAAAGAAGCAGATGCCGTCATCATGGTTGTGGACGGACGCACTGAGATGGCGTCCCCAGACATAGACTTGGCCCGCCAGTTATTGCGCACCGGTAAGCCGCTGTTTCTTGCCGTGAACAAGGTTGACACCGAGAAGCAGCAGAGTCTCACGGACGATTTTCATCGCCTCGGAATACGCAAGTTGTTCCCGCTGTCTGCGGAAAACGCTCGCGGCCTGGATGACCTGCTGGATGCGGTTCTTGAGGTACTTCCGCCGTCCAACCAGGTAACGACCGAGAACTTGGAGGATGCGGAGGAAGAAGAACCCCAGCAGCCTGAGCCTCATGAAACCAAGGTTGCGATTATCGGGCATCCCAACGTGGGCAAATCCACACTGTTGAATCTTCTCACCGGGGCGGATCGCTCGATCGTCTCGCCCATACCCGGGACCACACGGGATGCAGTCGATGAAATCGTTGTGCGCAACGGCAAGAGCTTTCGCTTTATCGATACTGCCGGTATTCGCCGCAAGGGCAAGACCCATCTGATGGCGGAAAAACTCTCCGTCGTCATGGCGCGCAAGCACCTTGAAGCCGCTGACGTCGCGCTGCTGGTGATTGACGCGACTGAAGGCGTGAGCCAGCTCGACGCTTCAATCGCCGGATACGCGCATGAAAGCGGCCGCTCGATGATCATTATCGTGAATAAATGGGACCTGGTGATCAGCGGCAAGGAACGAACGGGTCGCGCGACGAAATCGTCTCGCATGCAGGAAAATAAGCGGCCCGCTGATCGGGAGGCCTACGAGCAAAGGCTGCGCGACGCTCTGAAATTCCTTGCCTACGCGCCCGTATTGTTTGTTTCGGCTTCGACTGGGAAGGGCACGGAGAAGATATTTCCGACGCTGGAAGAAGTTGCCATAGAGCGCCGCCGGCGGGTCGGAACCGGTGAAATGAACCGCTTTCTCAAACACGTGGATTTTGAACGTGCTTCAGTTCCTGCGCGGCAGCAGGTGAAAATCTATTACATGACGCAGGCGGCGGTCGCTCCGCCTACGTTTGTGATCTTCACCGATAGGAAAGTAAAGTTGCACTTCGCCTACCAGCGTTTCCTCGAAAATCAGATTCGTCACGCCTTCGGATTCGTTGGCTCGCCAATCTGGATCAAGAACCGGGCGCGGGATTGAAGCCGCCTACTGATTAGTCAGCAAGCCCACACGTTGCACCCCAGCGTGTTTAGCGGTATCAATTACGTCCGCAACATAGCGGAAGTCTACGTCGGAGTCACCGCGCACGAACGCGATTCTCTCCACCCGCGAACTGAATATCCGCTGCAAGCGTGGCTCCAGATCCTGCCAGCTCACTTGGTCCTGATTGATCTTCAATACCGGGTCCTGATCGCTTGCTTTCCAGACCACCTGGATCACGATCGTGCGGTCAGGCGGAGGTATGTTGTTCTTGTCGTTGTCGGACTGTTCGGGAATCTGCGCCGTCAGCCCTTTTTCCTGTGACATGGAGACCACCACCATGAACACAATAATCAGCACAAGAAGAATGTCGATCAGCGGCGTGACATTCATTTCGGGCCGGGACGGACCACCACCTGCCGTGGAGAACGCCATAAAGATTTGCTCCTCTTAGGCACGCGCGTGTCCTGAAAAGATTAGACACTCCCCGTTGCTTCGGAGTTCCTCGTGAGCGTTCTGAACAGATCCAATTTGAGGCGATGCAAGCCAGCCTGTGTTTCGCCCGGAAAGTTGACGACTGCACTATCCGATCGGTTCAGGTGTGGGAGGTAAAGGAGGCGGTTCCATTGGTGGAGGCAAAACCACTGGCGGTGGCGCAGGATGCAACATCGCTTCCAGCGCGGGATAGCGCGCGGCAAAGAAGTAGATACTGTAGGCGGGAAAGAAAACAGCCGCTGGAACGGAAACCAGTGACAGGATGTACAGAATGAAAAAAATCACACAGCACCCCGCCACCACAACCAGAGTAATGGTGTAGAGGTTCCATGTAAGTCCGGCGGCCATCCCCGCGATTACAGCGATTGCGCCAAGGCCACCCACAGGAATAAGAATCAAAAGCATGATGATCGCTGAAATGACTCCAAGAACGACGGCAGCTCCTATGGCCAGCACGATTTTCATAATGATGTAAACCGCGTAGCCGCCTTTTTCCGCTTTGATTTGAGGCCAAAGCCGCCGCCAGCCTTCGATGGCGCCAATTTCTTCCAGGGCCATCTGGGGCACCACGAAATCCTTGGTCATCACGTGGATCAGCAACTGCACCACGACGAAACACATCACTACAAAAAATAACGCCATGCCGCCCAGAATCAGCGGAATCATATGTTCCTTGGGATCCCTCAGCCAGCCGACAACGAATGCGAAACCCGCCGGGATTCCGATCAGAATCGTGAGCCCCACCATCCACGAAAGAAAAAGCAGAATTTGCCAGACAAAATAACGCCGGCCGGGGCCCTGCCGCCGGACCCAGCTTTCCCAAATGCGGCACTCCTTCGTTACCACGCTGTCAAAGAGCACGAAACGCATTACGCTGTTCACGTACACAAACAGAACCATGAACACAAGCCCCGCTACGATGAGCATTGCGATCAGCGAGGCGTAAAGCGCCGGATCAATATTCGGCAGACCATTCGGCAGGCCCAGGTCCACGAAGCGCTGGGTGTGGTTCGGGTGAGGCATCTGGAACGCGGTGGGATTGCAGCCTCCGCCACCTGAACTCAGTTCGCCCGCCAGCAGTCCTACCAGGCCCAGTTTGGCCCATTGGCTGGCGCGGAACGGCTGCAGAAGTTGCTGCCGTGCGTGCTGGAAGGCTGGAGTGATTGCATCGACTGCAGAGATCGGCAAAACGCACCTCAGGTGATGGTGGCTCAACGCAAGGTACTGCGAAGCCGGAAGGACGTCAAGTTAGGAAACTGGAACGAAAGCCAGATTGCTGGATTGCCGAATTTAAGGATTGAAGATTGTTCAATTCGGCAATTTAGGAGTTCGTAAATCCGGCAATCTGGTTACTCGTACCTCAGCGCCTCTACTGGATCGAGCTTCGAGGCGCGGAGGGCCGGCACGAGCCCACTGGCGACGCCAACCGCGAGCAACACCAGCGTAGACAGCATAACCGTGGCCAGGGAAATCTGCAGATGGATGTCGGCCTTGCCGGAGTCGTCTTCAAACAGAGGCCCCATCAGGGGCACTGTGCCCACCGCTGCCGCGATCGCGTAGGAAAGCACAACACCTACAGCCCCGCCCAGGAGCATGATGAGCAAAGTTTCGGCGAGAAACTGAACCTTGATCTGCCACTTCTTGGCACCCAGCGCCCGCCGCAGACCGATCTCCCGGATGCGCTCGTCCACCGAAACCAGCATGATATTCATCACTCCGACGCCGCCGATGCCGAGAGTCAGCGTACCCACGAAGGCGAGCAGCACTTGCAGCCCGATCGTCAGCCCGTCGATGACAGGCCGGAACTCATCGCGGCCGAACATCTGAAAAGCTTTCGGATCAGTGGGAGAAAATTGCTGCCGGGTTGCGATGGCGGCAAGCACCTGGGCCTGCGCTTTTTTCTCGAATTGAGGTGCGATCGGCTCGAAGACCATCACTTGCGCATACTTTGTGTTCCAGAGATCGCCGGCGGCGCTGAAGGGGATCCAGGCGGAATCGTCGTCGCTGGAAAAATAATTGCTTAATTGGATCTTGCGTGCCATCACTCCGACCACACTGAAATGCACGCCACCGATCTGAACTGTTTCGCCCACAGCCGGGCGTCCGCTGAACAGTTGCTCACGCACTCGCGCCCCGATAAAAACCACTCGTCGCCGTTCCAATTCGTCGCCGGAGTTAAGCCATCGGCCTTCAGACGCGACTTCGTTTCGCATCTCACCGTACTCAGGGCAAACGCCGCGGATTGCGGCCGTGCCTACCATCCGTTCGCCATAACTGATTCCCGGACGGTGCACCGTTTCCCGGCAAACATGCTTTACCAACGGTGCCATTTCCTTGACGATGTCCACGTCAGCCTGCTCCAGAACCACTTTCTTGCCGGCGCGCTGACCGCCAGGCTGTTCGCTGGTCTGTTGAGGCCAGCAGACCACAACGCTTTTTCCAAAAGCGTCGAATCCACTCACCAGAATGTGACGAAAGCTGCTGCCGTAAGCGATCAGCAAGGTGACAGTAGCGATGCCCCAAACGATTCCCAGCATGGTCAGCAGGCTGCGGGTGTAATTCCGCCGCAGAGCGATCCAGGCTTCGAGAATGATTTCAGTCAACATTTTCGGTCACGCCAATGTGCTCTTACCGCAAAGCAATCCTTCGTGTAACTTCGCGTCCTTAGTGGTTTACGCCTTACCCTCCAGCTTCATACCGCAGCGCCTCAATCGGATCGATCGAGGCCGCTCTACGCGCTGGATACAGTGCGGAGAAAATCGCGATAATCCCCAGCAGCCCGCAAGCCAGCAACCCTGATTGCCATGTCGCCAGCAGCCCGGCAAAGAAATCCGGCATGGGCAGCAGGTTCACCAGAAAGCAGATTCCGTATGCGATCCCCATGCCAATCGCGCCACTTATAAATGCAATGAGCAACGCCTCGATAAAAAATTGTTTAAGGATGGTACGGGCCGGCGCTCCCAGCGCCTTTCTTACTCCGATCTCGCGGGTCCTCTCCCGCACCGCGACCATCATCACGTTCATCACTCCCAAGCCGCCCAGAATGAGAGTCACGATGCCGACCGCGCCCAAAAAGTACTTCATGCCATCGGTCATCTGGCGAAACGCTTTAGCTTCCTGAACCGTATCCCAGATAGGACAAGCTTCCTTGTCGCGAGGATCGAAGTTATGCATGCGCCCCAACACAGTCTGGATCTGGTGCTTGCAGGCTTCGTGCTGGTCTACCGATCGGGGAGTGACCAGTAACTGGTCAAAAGTTGTGGAGGTTCCCGGCGGCTTGTCTGGAAAGTCGCGCCGCATGGCGGCAAACGGAATAAATATTTTGCTGACATCCCAGCCGTCGTAGCTGGAATCTTGCTTTTTCTTCGCCATTACGCCGATGACGTCGTATGGAAACGCAGTTCAGATAGACCGTTTCGCCAACCGGATTTCGGCCCGGAAACAGTTGCTTGGCCGCATCGCTTCCCAGGAATGCAACCCGCCGCGATTCCTTCTGATCGTCCCAGTTGTAGAAGCGCCCCTCACCTACGTCCAGGCTGCGAATGTAGCGCAAAAGGGGGATGCGATCCGGTGACCGTGAATGCGGCATTGTTGTAGCTGCTATGGGCTCGTACGTCATTCTGCTCAAGCTCCGGAATGGCGTATTCGCAATCCGGCGCTTCCGCCTGCACTGCGACGACATCGGCGTCTTCCCAGTGCACTTCGCGCCCGGCGCGCGTCCCACCGGCCTGAAGGCTGGTACGCCCGTGGAAAACAATCAGAATGTCTTTGCCCAGGTTGCGAGCCTGGTCTTCCTGGCCCTTACGAAGGCCTTCCCCGGCTGCCACCATCAGCACTATGGAAACAATGCCCCAGGCGATGCCGAACATGGTCAGGAATGTGCGTAGTTTGTGCGCCCAGAGGGTGCGAAGCACATCGCCAATGAGATCTCGCAAAACCATTGCTGTATGGACGCGGTGCCCGCTGGAACGTAAGCCGGACCGCGTGTAAAGCCCACAGTTTCATATACGAAGCCTGAACTTGGATTTGTTCACTCTGAGTTTGGTTGGGTTTAGGTCTGAAAATCAAAGGCGGCCGAGAAGACTTTCCGCCCCACCAACCCCGGATGCGGCCACGGGATTCACACTTTCCAGCCACACGTCCAATTCTCGTAATGCGACAGCGCATTGTTGGCGGTGGCGTTCCTGACGATCGCGGACTTTGTGGTCAAGCGCTGGAAGAAGATCGAATGTGATGTTCGCTGGTTGGAAATTCTTCGGATCGGCCTGGGTTATGTAGTGAACCAGAGATCCGAATGCGGTAGCGCGCGGAGGGGCCGCCGGACTCACATCCGAAGCCAGTGCTGGCAGCGTGAATACCCGCCATCAGCCCCGTCGCGATCGACTCGACGTATCCTTCTACACCGCAGATTTGTCCGGCGAACAGAACGGCCGGATAAGCCTTCATCTGCAGCGACTCGGACAACAGGGTGGGCGCATTGATGTAAGTGTTGCGGTGGATTTGTCCGTAACGGAGGAAACGCGCATTCTCCAGGCCGGGAATCAGCCGCAGCACCCGTGCCTGCTCTCCGAATTTCAAATGATTCTGAAAGCCAACCAGGTTATAAGAATCGGCGCGCAGATTTTCCTGTCGCAACTGCACCGCTGCGTAGGGTATGCGCCCGGTGCGTGGATCTTTCAGTCCCACCGGCTTCATCGGTCCGAACCGCAGCGTGTCCCGGCCTCGGCGGGCAATTTCTTCAATGGGCAGGCAGCCTTCGAAGTAATTCAATTTCTCCCAATCGCGCTCCTCGGCCGATTGCCCCGAAATCAGCGCATCGCAAAACTGGTCATACTCTTCTTTCGACATCGGGCAGTTGATGTAGTCGGCTGTCCCTTTGTCATAGCGGGCGGCCAGGTAGACCTTGGACATGTCGATGGAATCGGCTTCCACGATAGGGCTGATCGAGTCGAAGAAATACAAATGGCCGGAGCCGCTAAGCCGCGCGATCTCCTGAGACAGCGCATCGGAGGTAAGTGGCCCAGTCGCGATGATCGTGATCTGATCTTCCTCGATCTTCTCAACTTCTTCGCGCCGGATGGTGATCAGTGGTTCACGCGAAATAGTCTCAGTAACTCTGGCGGCAAAAGTCGTGCGGTCGACGGCCAGCGCATGGCCTGCCGGAACGGCGCATTCGCGGGCTATCTTCAGCATCAGTGATCCCGCCCGGCGCATCTCCTCTTTCAGTAACCATGGCGCCGTGTTCTCACTGTCGGATTTCAAAGAGTTCGAGCAAACGAGCTCCGCAAAATCGGCAGTTTGATGAGCCGGCGTCGAACGCACCGGGCGCATCTCGCACAGTTCAACCGCCACCCCCCTGCGGGCGCATTGCCAGGCGGCTTCTGAACCGGCGAGTCCCGCCCCGACGATTCGAACGTTTTTTGTCATTGTGCGTTCGTCGGAATCTTGGCGGCGCTTCCAGCGAGGCGGTCGAATGCTTCGCCCTCCAAACTTATGGTCTTCCACTCATCGAGAAAAGTCGCGCCAAGGCTCCGGTAAAAATCCATGGCGGGAGTGTTCCAATCGAGCACCTGCCAGCGGACCCCAAAACAATCTTCCTGATGCGCAATGGCTGCAACCTTGGCCAGCAGCGCGTTTCCAATCTTCCTTCCCCGGTATTTCTCACGGACGTAAATATCTTCGAGAAAGATTCCCGCACGGCCCTCAAAGGTTGAGTAGTAATCGAAGAAGAAAGCATACCCGGCGGCTTGTCCGTCCCACTCCGCCATGAGCACTCGAAATCTGGGCCGGTTCCCGAATCCATCGCGTAATAAATTCGACGCGGTCACCGTGACGGGAAGGTGCTCAAATTCAGCGAATTCATGGATCATCGTGACGAGCAGTGGCACGTCGCTGCTTTGGGCGGGGCGGATTGAAAGCATTTCGGAGCTTCCTTTTGCACAGAAAACTTTGGAAGACTGATGAGAACTTAAGTCGACCTGTGCTTGCCGTTGCAAGCATGTGTTCTATTATACGGACGCGAAACATCCATGTTGGAGGACCCCATGGCCCGAATTTCTCTGGTTGCGCCCGATCAGGCGACGCCAGATGTGAAAGAAATCTACGAAGAGAAGCTGAAGGGAAAGCCCGGAAACGTGCAGAAGGCGCTGGCTCATCGGCCGGATATGATACGGATTACCGAATTCAAGAACCGACGGATTAGAGTATGACTCTTTCATTCCCCACTCGGCGAGTTACGTGTTCACGGTCAAGATATTCCAGCAAGGGGATGGCATACTTTCGGCTTACCCCCGTCATATCTTTAAACCGGGCCACATCGATTTTTGGCGACTTCGCTTTTTCCGACGCCATTTGTCCGTACAACTGTGCCAGCGCATCGCGATGAAAAACTAGGTCGTCCGAAACCTTCACCAGGACTTTGTCGCGCAATAACAGGGTGACGATTTTCTGGGCACGAATTCTGTCCACTTTCAGTCCGGCAAGCACGTCGTTCAGCGCCGGTACTTTAAGCCCAGCCGACGCGAATGCCGACTCAATGACTTTCTTGGACTCAGCTTCTTCATCTTTCATGACCACCGCGCGTCCCGGCAAACGAACGATTTCCCCAGATACCTCCAGCTTTTTCTCCTGTACCAGCATTTCGGTTGCGGCAGCGAACACCTCGGTGGAAGCTTTCACACGTTCGCGCAATTCTTCCTTGCCGATGCCGGCCACCAGCGGATTCTCCTTTTGAAAACTGGCGACGCTGCTTGTCATGAACAGTTTCAACCCCTCAACCGCGGGCATGTGCACATAGAGATTGCCGAGTCGAAGCACCCGCTTTTGCAAAACAGGATCAGCCAACTGTTCTTCGATCGTATTCCCAGGCCAACCGGTTTCGGCGCGCAATTGCGAGAGAACGATTCCAGAGTGATTTCGCCGCGCGATTCGAACGCGCAAAATCGACTGGGCATCACCACCCGCCAATACCTGCAGGAAGGCATCCAGGCCCGGCAGGCGGCGAACCGGAGAAGCATCCAGCACAACGCCTCCGCCAATCGTCATTACAGGCGAAAACTGCCGCATGATGAAGCGGTCTCCGGGCAGCAGCAATACAGGCTCGGCGAGGCGCAGGTGCGCGAAAGCGCTTTCCCTGGGTGCCACCTGTTTCTTGCCGTAAAGCGAAACCGTCGCGATGCTTTCCGAGGTATGGACGTGCAGATGCACTCGGGCCCGGTCTTTCAATGGCTTGGCCGATGGCAACAGCGAGAGGTTTACGTCCATTCGCGAACTGGATTGAAAAGTCGAAGGCGGCGCAAGAACCATGCCGCGTGCCAGCTCTTGCGTCGTGATTCCTGCCAGGTTAAGCGCCGTGCGTTGGCCAGCCAATGCTTGCTCAGCTAATTGTCCATACACTTGTACGCCGCGGACGCGTACGCGCTGTCCTGAGGGAAAAACTTCCAGTTCGTCTTCTTTGCGAATAGTTCCAGAGATGAGTGTGCCAGTCACTACCACGCCGAATCCCTTCATAGTGAAGACACGGTCGATTGGCAGACGGGCAAGCGCGGTCGTGTCCCTGGCTGGAAGCTCTGTGGAGAGCCTGACCATTGCCTGCCGCAGTTCATCGAGCCCTGCTCCGGTCAATGCACTCACGGCGATGATCGGAGAACGCGCGGAATCCAGAAATGAATCGCGCACAAATTCTTCCACTTCCATGCGCACGACATCCAGAGTTTCCCGGTCCACCAGGTCGGACTTGGTGAGGACCGTGATGCCCCGGCGCACCGAAAGGAGTCGGCAGATATCGAAATGCTCGCGCGTCTGCGGCTTGATGGATTCATCGGCCGCAATCACCAGCAGAACAAAATCGATCCCGCCAACGCCCGCCAGCATGTTGCGAACAAAACGCTCGTGGCCGGGAACATCGACAAAGCCAAGCCGCAGGATGTCTCCACCAGCCGACGGCAACTCCAGATGCGCGAAGCCGATATCGATGGTGATACCGCGGCGCTTTTCTTCTTCCAGGCGGTCGGCGTCGGTGCCAGTGAGGGCCTTTACCAGCGCGGTTTTGCCGTGATCGATATGCCCGGCAGTGCCAACAATGACCGACTTCATCCGGGACAGTATAGTAGCGCCGGCGTCCCGCCGGCTGTCGGGTGGGCGTCCCCGCCCACCCTTTTCCGCTGCGGAGCAAAACAGAAAGCACCCTTTCCTCAGCGCGCCCCAGATGCGACAATAAAGATTCCCCTTATGACCACTTCCCAGAGTCTGGTTATCACTCCACAACTCATCCGGGAGCACGGCCTCACGCCCGACGAATTCGAAAAGATCAAGCAGCTGTTAGGCGGACGTGAGCCCACGATCACCGAACTTGGAATTTTTAGCGTGATGTGGAGCGAACACTGTTCCTACAAGTCGTCACGCGTCCATCTGAAGCGCCTGCCGACTCGTAGCCGCCGCGTGGTGCAGGGTCCCGGCGAGAACGCGGGCATCGTCGACATCGGAGACGGGTGGGCTTGCGCCTTCAAGATCGAATCGCACAATCATCCATCGTTCATCGAGCCTTTTCAGGGAGCGGCCACGGGCGTCGGCGGAATTCTGCGCGATATTTTCACCATGGGAGCCAGGCCGGTAGCGGTAATGGACTCTCTCCGTTTCGGCCCAATCGAAGCCGGCCCGGTTGAGGCTGGCGCCGCCGAGAACTCCGCAATGCAGGAAATTCACAAAAATCATTCCGTGCTCGAAGGCGTGGTCAGCGGAGTCGCCTCTTACGGAAATTGTTTCGGTGTCCCTAACCTCGGCGGCGAGACCAAGTTCGAGCCCTGCTATTCGGGCAATCCTCTGGTGAATGCGTTCGCTTTGGGTTTAGTTCGACGCGACCAAATTTTCTACGCCAAGGCCGCGGGCGAAGGGAATCCGGTGATTTATGTCGGCTCGAAGACTGGTCGCGACGGCATTCACGGCGCCACCATGGCCAGCGAAGAATTCAGCGAGGCCTCCGAAGCCAAGCGTCCCAATGTGCAGGTCGGTGATCCGTTCCTGGAAAAACTTCTGCTCGAAGCTTGCCTGGAAGCTATGCAAACCGGCGCAATCGTCGGAATACAGGACATGGGCGCCGCCGGGCTTACCTGTTCTACGTGTGAAATGGGCGCGCGCGGCAATGTAGGAACAGAAATCGAACTAGATCTCGTTCCCCAGCGCGAAACCGGCATGACCCCATACGAAATCATGCTGAGCGAATCGCAGGAGCGCATGCTGCTGGTGGCGCAAAAAGGCCGCGAGCAGGAAGTTTTCCGTGTCTTCGAAAAATGGGGCCTTGACGCAGTGGAAGTGGGACGCGTTACCAGCGATGGCAAGATGCGCGTGCTTCACCACGGAGAAGTTGTCGCTGAAATTCCCAACCAGGCTCTCACCGACGACGCACCTATTTACAAGCGTCCGCTCGAACGTTGGGAGCCGCCGGTAGCGCGTGAGATGCCGGAGCACATCAAACTCGCCGAAGCTTCCGATCTCACCTCCAATCTCAAAAGCTTGCTGGCCACACCGAACATTTGCGGCAAGCGTTGGATCTGGCAGCAATACGACTCCATGGTGCAGACCAACACGGTGGAAGGCCCAGGCGCGGGCAATGCCGGCGTGATCCGCATCAAAGGCTCACAGCGCGGCCTGGTGATGGCCCTCGATGGCAATGGACGCTGGTGCTACCTCGATCCTCGGCTGGGAGCCATGCACGCTGTCGCCGAAGCCGCACGCAACGTGGCGTGTGCTGGCGCGGTCCCCATCGGAGGCACAAACTGCCTGAACTTCGGAAATCCCGAAAAGCCTCACATCATGTGGCAGTTTTCGCAGGTGATCGATGGCATCACCAACGCCTGCGAAGAACTTGAGATCCCCATCACCGGAGGCAACGTTAGCTTCTATAACGAGACCCTGGGAGAGGGAATCTATCCGACGCCGGTTCTGGGAATTGTCGGCCTCCTTGAGGACGTACACAAGGCGATGCGTCCTGACTTTCGCGAATCAGGTCATGCCATTGTCCTTCTGCGAGCCACGGAACCGGGCGATGCTACCGACGCCGAATCCGAATTCGGATCCTCCGAATACGCCAAGGAAATCCTTGGCGCGATTTGGGGCTATCCACCGGGGTTGGAACTGGAAAAAGAAGCGTCACTGCAGAAGGCGTTAGTCGAGATGGCCCAAATCGAAATTTTGCATTCCGCCCACGACTGTTCCGACGGCGGAATTGCAGTAACCTTGGTTGAGTCGGGATTCGCTAAGGGTATTGGAATGAATGTCGATCTCGCATCTCATGGGCTGGCGCCAGAATTTACTCTCTTCGGCGAGGATGCCAGCCGCGTCGTGATCTCTTGCGACCGCGATAAGCTCGGTGCAATCAAACAATTGGCGTTAAAATATGGCATCGCTGCAGACGTAATTGGAGAAACCGCGCCCGAGCGGTTAGAAATAAAGCTCGATGGCCAAATCGTAGTGTCAGCGCCGGTTTCCGCATTACGCGAAGCGTACGAAAGCGCGCTGGAAAAAGCTTTGCGAACCGAGCCAAGCGTGATGGCGGCAGATTGAGACTTTTGTCCCTGCGTCGGGCAGTAATGGTTTGGCTAAAAGCTAGGAGCTAGAGGCTAGGAGCTGAATTCTGACTTCCGATAAATTCCATGACGAGTGCGGAGTGGTGGCGATCTACGCCCACCCTGAAGCCGAGAAGCTTGCTTATCTCGGACTGCATGCGCTGCAGCATCGCGGACAGGAATCGGCTGGCATCGTCACCTCCAACGGTTTAACGTTGCGTGCTCATCGCGCGATGGGTTTGGTGGCCGACATTTTTACCGAGGAAGTCCTGGCGCAAGTACATGGCTCGCTCGCGATTGGACACACCCGATACTCCACTGCCGGCGACTCTGCCCTGTTCAATGCTCAACCCATCATGGTGCAGTCGAACAAGGGGATGATCGCGGTCGCCCACAACGGCAACCTGGTGAACGCCCACGACATCCGCCACCATTTGGAGGCGCAGGGTTCGATCTTCCAGACCAATAGCGACACCGAAGTCATCGTGCATCTGATCGCGCTCTCCAGGGAACAGACGCTCCCCGATGCCATGGCCGATGCGCTCCGCCGCGTGGAAGGCGCATTCTCGCTGGTCATGCTCAGTTCTGACCGTATTTTTGCGGCGCGTGATCCGCGCGGCTTCCGTCCTCTGGCCATGGGAAGAATCCCCCGTCTAGAAGGACAGCGCCAGGACACAATCGTGTTCGCGTCCGAGACCTGCGCCTTTGACCTGATCGGCGCGACCTACGAACGCGAGGTCAAGCCGGGCGAGTTGGTTATTGTTGGTCCCGAAGGCATTACGTCACGCTTCTATGCTCCGGTGGCCGCTCAGTCGAGTTGCATTTTTGAGCACGTCTACTTCTCGCGGCCAGACAGCATGGTTTTCGGACGTCCGGTGCAGGCGAGCCGCGAGGGATTAGGCAGGCAGTTGGCGCGCGAAGCGCCCGTAGAAGCGGACGTGGTCGTCCCTGTGCCCGACTCCGGAGTAACCGCAGCCGTAGGCTATGCCGCGGAGAGTGGCATTCCCTTCCGCTTTGGGTTGATCCGCAATCACTACGTAGGCCGCACTTTCATCGAGCCCCGGCAAAGCGTTCGCGACTTCGGCGTCAAACTGAAGCTGAACCCGGTCCGCACTTTGCTGGAAGGAAAGCGAGTGGTGCTGATCGACGACTCCATTGTGCGTGGCACAACCAGCCGCAAAATCGTGCGCATGATCCGCAACGCCGGCGCAAATGAAGTACACATGCGCGTTTCCTGCCCGCCCACGGTTTCGCCCTGCTTTTACGGCGTGGACACTCCCTCCAAGAAGGAACTGATCGCCGCCAACAAGTCAGTGGACGAGATTCGCGAATTCATCGGCGCCGATTCGCTCTCCTACCTTTCGCTTGATGGAATGAAGAAGGCCTGCGCCGACGGCGACAAGACCACCTACTGCACCGCCTGCTACACCGGCGCCTATCCCACCAAATGGGTCGATGTGGAAGAAATCCAACCCGCAACCATCATCCAAACCTAAGCCATTCCAAATCAAGAACCTCAGTCATCAACCTCTGTCATCCCGACCGGAACAGATCGTCGCGAAGCGATGATCTGTGGAGTGGAGGGACCTGCTTTTCGGCTTAAGCGATCAAGCGGTTCCGTGCCGCAACCACCCGTGCAATCCCCTGCAAATCGTTGATGACCTGCACGTCATGCCAGCCTGTCAGAAGGTTCTTTACGCGATCGGCGATCGTGCCGCTGATCTCCATCACCAGCCAGCCACCGGATCTCAGCGCGCCCCGGGCCTGCGGAATGAGCCGTGCAATCACTTCCAGGCCCGTTGGCCCAGCGAAGACAGCCAGCCGCGGCTCGAATTTCCGCACTTCCAGTTGAACTTCGTCTTCTTCCGTCTCTCCCACGTAGGGCGGATTTGAAACGACAAAGTCGAATGTGCCGGGCTCAAAGCCCTGTAGCAGATCAGTTTCATGAAAGCGAACCCGATTCTCCAGTTCAAACCGTGCCGCGTTGATACGGGCAATGTCCAGCGCCGGAGGAGAGATGTCTGTTGCATGAATCTCGGCTTGCGAAAATTCTTTGGCGAGCGCAAGCGCGATGCATCCCGAGCCCGTCCCAACATCAACTATCCGCAGAGTACCGGACGAAGTACCCGACGAACCCGGCTGCATCGAACCAACCAGTCGCAAGACCGTCTCAATCACGTGCTCGGTTTCGGGCCGTGGGATCAGAACCGCAGGCGTGACGATGAAGTCCATGCCCCAGAATTCCTGATGCCCGGTGATATACTGCGCCGGTACGCCGCCGGCCCGCTCAGCAAGGGCTTCGTCGTACCGAGCCTGTTCGCTCGTGGTCAATTCGCGTTCGGGATGCGCATGAAGATAGGCGCGGTCGCGTCCAAGTGTGAACATCAGCAACAACTCGGCATTCACCCGAGGGGAAGGGGTATTCGTGTCAGTCAATCGGGCTATTGCTGCGGTGAGGGCGTCGCGAAGCTGAGGCACAACTCTATTTCACCACAGAGACGCGTCGCTCAGCCGATGCGGAAATTACGAAGAGGAACTTTCGCTGAACTCGGGGTTTCGCCGAACAATTTCAGCATTCAACAATCCTGCAAACGCCACCCAGGCGGCATACGGAATAAAGGCATTGGAAGCAGCGCGGTCCACACTTCGGGCCGCCGCGATGTATCCCAGCACGAACGCCTCCAGCATCAGCAGATCGCGAAAGGCTAAATCTGGACGATGCTTTCCAAAAAACAGCTTGGACCATTTCGCGTTCGTGGTGAGCTGGGAGAACCAAAGACGCAGCGCCAGCGACCGGCTCATCGACGGCGGGGCCCCCCACACTCGCCATCCCGACCACGCGATCATCGCATAAAGCGACGTCCATACTATCGGGAAGACCGCGTCCGGCGGCGTGAAGATGGGCTTGTCCAGTTCCTCGTACCAGTCATCCGAGTTTTTTCCCGGACTGTAATGGGACCCGTACCACGCGACGCCTGCGGTGGCCAGACCAAATCCCGCAAACGCAAGAGCTGAGCGGGATTTTCGCAGAATAGACATAAGCATCACTCCCGGCTGTGACGATATAAGGTGCTGGTTGTGTCCGCGGGGTTGTCTGCCCAGGGATCCGGGTGCGTATCGTTTAGACGCCGCTCACCGCTTCCGCTTTCATCTTTTCGCCCTGGTAGTGAGTCACCAAACCCTCGATGAGCGGCTGGAGTTTGCCGTCCATGACCTGTTCCAGTTGGTGAATGGTCAGGCCAATGCGGTGGTCGGTAACGCGGTTCTGCGGGAAGTTGTAAGTCCGGATTTTTTCGCTGCGGTCGCCCGAGCCAACCATCGCTTTGCGCTCTTTGGCCAGCGCGTCCTGTTGCTTCTGCATTTCTATTTCGTAGAGACGTGAACGCAAAACCCGCATTCCCTTTTCGCGGTTCTTGATCTGCGACTTCTCATCCTGGCAGCTCACCACCGTGTTGGTCGGAATATGGGTGATACGGACAGCTGAATAAGTCGTGTTGACCGACTGCCCTCCCGGACCGGACGAACAGAATGTATCGATGCGAAGATCTTTGGCTTCGATCTTGATGTCCACATCCTCGGCTTCGGGCAGCACCGCGACCGTCACCGCCGAAGTATGAACCCGTCCCTGCTGCTCGGTAGCCGGGACACGCTGCACGCGGTGTACTCCGCTCTCGTATTTCAGCCGAGAGAAAACGCGTTGTCCTTCGATGATGGCGATCACTTCCTTTAACCCACCCACCGACGAATCCGAAGTCGAAAGCACTTCGACCTTCCAACCCTGCGTTTCTGCGTAACGGGTGTACATCCTGAACATCTCCGCCGCGAAAAGCGTGGCTTCGTCGCCCCCAGTGCCGGCGCGAATTTCCAGGATTACATCTTTTTCGTCATTCGGATCTTTAGGGAGCAGCAGAACTTTGAGTTCTTCTTCTACCCCGCCAACGCGTGCTTCCAGCTTGTCGAGTTCTTCCTGCGCGTAAGCGCGCATCTCGACGTCTTTTTCGTCGGCCAGCATGGCCCTGCTCTCGGAGATGCCGCGCGTCAGGTCCTTATACTCGCGATACTTCTCCACAATGGACGAGACTTCGCTGTGCGCCTTGGCCGTCTTCTGATACTTGGCCGAGTCGTTGACGATCTCAGGCGACGCGAGGGCCTGCGTCAGTTCCTCGTAGCGGGCTTCGATTTGGTCCAGTCGTTCAAACATGAAATCTGTCGTTGGTCGTTGGCCCATGGCCGTTGGCCAACCCATTCCCCTTCATAACCTCATCAGGCTGCATCACCTCGCGAAACGCCACGAAGCGAATTAATCAGACCGCTCAGCGCTCGCCCTACGCATTCCGCCAGGGCTAACAGGCGTTGCGCGTCTGCCGCCGGAAGATATTCTAATTCCTCGGCGAGCATAACCTGTGTTGCAACTCCAGCAGCGAACCTCGCGCGTTAAATAGGAAATGTGCAAACTCCCTATCCGAGTGCCGTCCCTTGCCCTCGGCAATGTTGCTGGGCACCGAGACAGCCGCGCGGCGAATTTGCTGCGTCAAACCGTACAATTCGTGCCTGGGAAAGTTGGTTGTGCCCCGATAAACTTCCCGAGCTAACTTCACGCTTCCCGCCAAACGCGTAAATCGCGAAACGATCCCGTTGAGGACATAATCGCCTCCCCAGGCAAACCTTATCGGGTCATTCAAGGAAAGTATGTGACACACCACCCAAAGGGCTTGGCTCGGGAAGCCAACGACCAAAGGCCAACGACCCACGACGGGTTTCTAAGCTATAACAAGTTCGCCGCCATGCTGCTTTTCCAGTTCCATCGCGTGATCGAGCGCGATGATAGCGCACTGAGCCTGGTCATCCGAGGGAGGCTGGGTAGTGATGCGCTGCAGCCACAAGCCAGGCGCGGTCATCAGGGCGAACAAAGATCCTCGATGCTTCGCCGCGAAGCGGATGATCTCGTATGAAACACCGGCGATTATGGGCAACAGAATAATTCGCAAGGCAAATTTGGCCCAGAACGTTGTGATCGGAAAGACCGCTGAGGCCAAAATGTAGACCAGGATCGAAATGATCATCACGGTCATCAGAAAGCTGGTACCGCAACGCGGATGGTAAGTCGAATATTTCTGCACAGCCGCGGTTTCCAGCGGATCACCGTTCTCGAAGGCGTACACCGTCTTGTGCTCCGCCCCGTGATACTCGTACACCCGGTGAATATCTTTCCACAGCGACACTCCCCAGATGAATAATAAGAACAAGGCGATCCGGATCAGGCCATCCACCAGGTTGAAAATAATCTGCCCGCCGAACACCGGGTTCACTCGCTTGAGTTCCGTGGCGGCCAGCAGCGGCAAAAACTTGTACATGAAGATAAAAAATCCGACCGAAATAAAAATGTTGACCGCTGCCATCCAACCGCTGATCTCAAGTTTTTTCTCTGGAGACGTCTCGGGCTGCAACTCATCCAGCGCTACGTTGGCTGAAAATTTAAGCGCCCGGAAACCAAGCGTCATCGCATGACCGAGGGTGACGACTCCGCGAACTACCGGCCAGGCCATCCATTTGCGTTTTTCGGAAAGCCGGACCAGCGGCTCGCTGTGAACCGAAACCTCTCCGGAAGGCTTGCGGCAGGCGATCGCCCACGCGTGCGGAGAGCGCATCATAACGCCCTCAAGCACGGCTTGGCCGCCAACCAGGGTTTCCTCGCCGCCTTCAAGCGCGGGCAACAGCTGCACGGCCACAAGGAAACGCCACCATGTTCGTAAGAAACGCATGACTATTAGATGCCCTTCCGATGCGCAAGGCTCAAACGACAAGGGTACCACATACAAATCAAACAGGATCGGGCGAGAGCTGCTTAAGTGACTAAAAACACAAGTGTTAGTGTACATTGAATTCCTTCGTGTAACTTCGTGTCGTTAGTGGTTATAGGTTAGTTTTTTCAGCTGGCAGGAAGAAGTCGTGAACCACCAAGGCCTCAAAGTCACACGAAGGAATTCAGAAAACTCGCATGATCAAGTTCGCTGAAGCCGCTGAACAGATTGCAGGCACCACCAAAAAACTCGAAAAGACGGGAATCGTCGCCGAGTATCTGAAGTCTCGTCCCCTGGACGAGTCGTCCATTTCTGCACTCTTTTTCTCCGGAAGGCCATTTCCGGTGTGGGAGGAGACGACTCTGCAAGTCGGCGGGTCGCTGCTGTGGCGGATCGTCGCGGAGCTTTCCGGCCGAAGTGAAGCCGACCTAACCGCGACGTACCGTCAGCACGGGGACTTGGGAGCCGTCGCGGAAGCCGTGCTTTCAGCATCCACCTCCACAAACCACGTGGGGACGGGCGCCCTCGCCCGTCCAGGCCGGGCACAGCGCGGTGGCGCTCGCCTCAACATCCTGGACGTTGCCGCCAAATTCCGTGAGATCTCGGCCGCGCGCGGGCCCGCTGCCAAGAGCGCGCTGGTAAGGGAACTCCTTTTCAGCCTTTCACCGCTGGAAGTTAAATACGCCGTAAAAATTATGACCGGCGATTTGCGGATCGGCTTGAAAGAAAGCCTGGTGGAGGAGGCAATCGCCAAAGCCTATGGAGCAACCTCGACCGAAGTCCAGCGCGCGAACATGTTGTTGGGAGATATCGGCGAAACCTTGAAGCTTGCTGTCGCAGGCAGGCTCGGCGAAGCAAAGATGCGGTTGTTCCATCCTCTGGGATTCATGCTGGCCAGTCCGGCGGAGTCAGCTGAGCATGCCCTCAGCTACTTTCCCAATGCCCTGGTGGAAGATAAGTACGATGGCATCCGCGCCCAGGCACATTGCTCCGAGGGCAAAGTGCAGATCTTCTCGCGCACGCGAGATGACATTACGGAATCTTTCCCCGAGCTGCCAGATGCGCTGGCAGGCCTCCCCCATGACACGATCCTGGATGGCGAGATCGTAGCTTGGAGTTATGCCGAAAACGACGATCAACCGGAAAGCACAAATGTAGCGCCGGCGTCCCACCGGCTGTCCGGCGAGCGTCCCGCTCGCCGTGATTCGACTGCAACCGATAGCATTCCTTCCAATCCTGGCCGGGCCCTCCCCTTCAGCGCGCTACAGCAACGCCTCGGACGAAAACAGGTCAGCGAAAAGCTGATGCGGCAAGTCCCGGTCGCTTATCTCGTTTTCGATGTGCTCTATGCGGACGGCGAGTTGCTGCTGGAGCGCCCTCTTCGCGAGCGCGAGAGAATTCTCGATGCCCTGCTGACTGCTCCGAGGACATCTTCAGCGCTTCCTCGCGCCGCCGGAAGTCAGGCGCGCCTCGAATTCGGCGATGACGGGAACGTTTCAAATACGAAAGTGATTCGCGCGCCGGTGTTTCAAGTGTCCACGCCGGAAGAACTGGATCAGCTCTTTGACTCGGCGCAAGCGCGGGGCAATGAAGGCCTGATGATCAAGGACCCGGAATCCACCTACACGCCGGGGCGGCGCGGCAAATCGTGGCTGAAACTCAAACGCGAACTGGCGACCTTGGACGTTGTCGTTACCGCGGTTGAATACGGCCACGGCAAACGCATCGGAGTCTTGAGCGATTACACCTTCGCGGTTCGCGACGGGGAAAAGCTGGTGAACATCGGCAAAGCTTACTCTGGACTGACAGACCTCGAAATCGCAGAAATGACCAAGTGGTTCCTCGAACACAAAGTTGAAGATCAGGGCTTCCGGTTGAAGGTCGAGCCGAAGATCGTTCTCGAAGTCGCCTTCAACAACATGATGCGCTCCGACCGCCACGAAAGCGGCTACGCGCTGAGATTTCCCCGAATTGTACGGCTGCGCCCCGATAAGCTGCCGGAAGATGCCGACACGATCGAGCGGGCGAAAGAGATTTACGAGAAGCAGAGACAAATAAATTAAGATTTTGAAACCTGAACCGAGCAACGCTCTTTTTTAATTCGTCAATGCGTAAATCCAAACTCCGTAATCTAGTGCTTGTGGTGGTGCTGCTCTTCCGCCACCGGGATCACGCATCCATGCGCCACTTCGCACACGACGTTTTCAAATTGGATGGTGGTGTGGCTGATCTGGAAATCGTGGTGCAGGCACTCCTTCAGGTCGCGAAGAATGCGCTCGCTGACCGAAGGCGGAATATCGGCGATGGAGATGTGGCAGGAGAGCGCGCGACTCTCTGATCCGATGTTCCAGACGTGCAGGTCGTGAACATCGTTTACACCGCTGATCTTGCGCATGGCGGATTCGACCTGCTCGAGTTTGATGTCTCGCGGGGTGCCTTCCAGCAGAATATTGAGGGTCTCGCGCACGATGCCGAATCCGGACCAGAGGATGAGGACGCCGATCGCGACGGATAGTACCGGATCGATCCAGTATTTTCCGGTGGCCATGATGACCCAACCGCCGACGATGACCGCTCCGGTCGAAAGCGTGTCTCCGATCTCGTGCAACAATGCGCTGCGGATGTTGACATCGCTCCCTCCGCGGATAAAGCAGCAGCGCGATCACTCCGTTCATGACTACACCGGCGGCAGCAACCCAGATCATTAACCCGGCATGAACTGGCTCCGGATTCTGTAATCGCTTGAAAGCCTCGTAGAAAATGAAGCCCGAAACTGCAACCAGCGAAACCGCGTTCACTAGCGCGGCCAGCACGCCGGCTCGGTGATAGCCGTACGTCTTGGTCGAACTGGGTGGACGGGATTGGAGATAAACCGCAGTCAGGGAAAGCAGCAGCGCAAAGAAGTCCGAGAGATTGTGCCCGGCTTCTGACAGCAAGGCCAGAGAATGAGCACGAATGCCCGCAATGACCAGCAACACAATGTAAGCGGCGGTTACGACCAGCGATATTCGCAAAACCCGCGACGTCTTCTCGCTGTTACCGTGGCTGGCGTGCACGTGCATAACTCTAGTTTATGGTGATCGCGGGGAACCCTTCAAGTAGGGTCATTGCCGGTCTCAGAAGCTGCCATTCCTGTTAGCCATTTCTGACCTTGAACCAGCTGTAATGAAGACCAAATTGACCGATTCCGCCCCGGATCTTGATTAAGCCCTGTTGGACACGGCCGGTCACCATTCCGTTGTCTCGCATGACCGATTGGTCGTGACGCGCGCCACGGATCTCGGTCTGCCGACGTTGCAGGCATTGCTGGTATGAGCCGCCCTGCTGGCACATTTCATATCCGTGATACGAGGTTGACTCACGTTGATCCTGTAACTCGTGGTCTCCCGTATCGCTGTTGCGAGCATGGTGTCGTATTCGTTGTACCAGTCATGCAGCGCCTGTTCGGTCTCGCGCTCGTTGTGCTTGGCTTTGAATTCGCTGATGGCCTGAATAATTTCGTCCGAATTTTCCGTACCTTCCATGTTCAAGCGGGGCAACGGACCTTTCCGGGAGTCCATATCCTCGTCGGTGATTGCCTTGGCTGCATGAGCGGTCTTGTTTTTCTTGGCGTCCTTCGCGGCGTCCGCCAGAGACTGCCCCTGGTTCGATTCTCTTAACGGGCAGGGACAATTCTCCTGCTGCGAATAAGACGAGGTGCAGAAGCCCACTGTGGCAATTAGAGCAGTCGTGAGGAACTTATTTAAGAACACCCGGCACACCCCTTAAAACACTACCCCGCGCGGATACTAGCACCGTCGTATCAGAAGGCAAGTTACCGGAGTTTACCGGGCTGTACCTACGATGATGCTCTACAATCCTTGTTCATTTTGGGTCCTTCCAGCGCGGCAACTTGTAGGTGAACGAAGGGACCCAGGGAAGAACTCATGCCTATTCAGGAACAGAACTTCTGGTTGACCACGGCGCCGATGCCGAAGACTGATCTGGCCCAGCCACTTCCCGAGGCCGTCAACGTTGCTGTGATTGGGGCCGGTTTCACCGGACTCTCGGCAGCGCGGACACTGGCGAAACTCGGAGCCAAGGTTGCCGTTCTCGAGTCTGAAACCATTGGATGGGGCGCCAGTTCGCGCAATGGCGGCATGGTCCTGACCGGTCTCAAGCTGGGGATCAACAAACTGATCTCCATGTACGGACGCGAGCGCACGCAACGCATGTACGCAGCGTCTCTGGCGACGATCGATTGCGTGGAACAGCTGGTTCGCGAGGAAAAAATTGATTGTGACTTTATGCGCTAGCGGGCATCTCGAAGTGGCCTGCAAGCAGAAGCACTTTGACGACTACGCTCGCCAGGCCGAAGTCATTGCTCGCGAATTCAACCACAAATTACGCGTCGTACCGAAAGATGAGCTGCAGTCCGAGATCGGGTCATCGATCTACTACGGCGGTATGGTCGATGACGTAAGCGCCGGATTAAATCCTGCCAGATACGTGGCGGGACTGGCGCGGGCGGCGACAGCAGCGGGCGCGACTGTCTGCGAAAATGCGCGAGTGCAAAGACTTGAACGAGAACCTCGCGAAGGAGTGATGCGCTGGCGAATTACGACGTCTCGCGGAAGCTTATGGGCGCGCGAAGTGTTTGTCGGAACCAGCGGCTATACCGGCGCGGCTACCCCCGCGCTACGCAAGAAGATTGTTCCCATCGGTTCCTACATCATCACAACAGAAGTCCTGCCGGAGGCGCTGGCGCGCGAGTTGAGCCCGCGCAATCGCATGATTTATGACTCCAAAAATTATCTCTACTACTACCGGCTCACGCCGGACAATCGCATGCTGTTTGGCGGGCGCGCCGCGTTCTTTCCCGAGACCGCAGACTCCATCCGCCAGAGCGCCAGATAATTCTGCGGCGGGGCATGATCGATGTGTATCCACAGCTACGCGACATGAAAGTCGAATATGTGTGGGGTGGCACGCTTGATTTTGCGTTCGACATCATGCCGCATGCCGGCCAGATGGATGGCATCTACTACGCGGTTGGATACGCCGGCCACGGCGTCGCCATGGCAACCTGGCAGGGTCAGAAGATGGCAGAACTGATCGCGGGGGAGAAGCCGGAGAATCCGTTCGTGGACATTCCATTTCCTGGCGCGCCGCTCGGTCTGTACAGCGGGAAGCCCTGGTTTTGCCGTTCGCCGGGGCCTGGTACAAGTTTCTGGATTGGGTCAGTTGAGGAATCGGGAAGTGTTCCACGTGGAACATTCTGTTAGGGCATGAATGTACGTACTGGACTGTATGATCAGAGGTTCTTTTGTTAAGGATAGCTCTTTGGGTCAAAGACCTGGAACCCCCCGCCCAAGCGGAGCTTGGACGGGGTACCGCTTTCCGGGCAGTTCTTCTCTTTTTCCAGCTGATTACAATTTTTGCAAAGAGGCGGGAAGATGCCTTCCAAACGAGTAATTCCCTGGGCCGGTCAGAAGGAATGCGATCGCAATCAATAATTGGGTGATGGCGTATTCCGCTCCGCCGTCGCTGATGTCGAAGCCGTGCGGAAGATGAACCAGGAAAATCGCCCCCAGCATTACGGCGATGACGCAGACTGCACCGACTCGGAAAAGAATGCCACTCAGGACGGCTATTGCGCCGCCAACCTGCGCCAGTCCCACCAGATATGCAAGAACAAGCGGCCAGTGATGCCCGGCGGCAAACTTTTCCGGACCGGGGCCTCCGAAGGCTCCGAAAAGAATTCCGCTGCCATGATAGAGAAACGCCATGGCACTAGCGATGCGAAGGAGAAGAAGGGCGACGCTAGTCCGTGGCGGGTGAGTGGCGTAGGGTGAGTTCATGTCGGGTGTCCTTTCTTGCCCTATTTGCGAAATCTTGATTTGCGAATATCTTTGCGAGATATTCAGCGCAACCGAAAGGAATTTCTAAACATGATCGCACGAATCTGGCATGGTTACACGACTCGTGAGAATGCCGATGCTTACGAAGCCATGCTCAAACCTGAGGTTTTGCCCGGAATCAGCCGGGTGAAGGGATACCGCGGGAGCTATTTTCTGCGGCGAAAGCTTGGGGCAGAGGTGGAGTTCATAACCGTTCTACTGTGGGAATCGCTGGATGCGCTCCGCGATTATGCTGGATCTGATTATGAAGCCTCAGTTGTTCCGCCAGAGCGGCGCAAAGTTCTTTCTCGCTTTGATGAGCGCGCCAGCCACTATGAAGTCATTCTTAGTCCGCCGGGGATTTAGTTTCGCTGATGGCCACACATAAACGAACAGCCGCGCTTTGCGCGGCTGGACAGCTGAGGGCAGCTGTCCCCACGTGGTCCTTGCTGATTTGTCTACTGCTGGAATTTAGTTCGGCTGACACAATCACCCAAGAGAAGGGCAAGCCGCGCTTCGCGCGGCCAGACAGCTGAGGACAGCTGTCCCTACGTGGAGTTTGCTGATTCATTCGTTCTGCCACGCAGTACGAAATACACTAGCGGTCCTACCGCCAGCGCCACTGGTCCCCAGATCAGTCCGTAGCGATCACTTCCCAACAGGGCTACCGCGCTCATGACGATGACTGCGATCACCGAATACATCAACCCCGATTTGCCACCCGGGATGACGAACGGACGCGGCATGTCGGGCTTCTTGCGGCGCAGTTGCCACGCGGCAAGCACCGTCATTACTGTCGTAGCTACTCGGAGCCAGTTGTAGATCGCAATCAGTTGCAGCAGGGAATGGATCGCGAGCAGAGCGTAGATCGCGGAAGAGGTGATGATCGCGGTCCACGGCGTTCGGTAACGCGAGTGTACGCCGGTGAGGGCGTGAGGAAGATAGCCATCTTCCGCCATGGCGAACGGCATGCGCGTGGAAGCCAGGATGGTGCCGTTGAGCAGCGCGACCTGGGTGATCATTGCGGCTAAGGTCATCCACGCGCCGAGCCAGGGGCCTCCGATCAGCTGCGCCGCGGTGGGAAAGTATCCGGTATGCCAGCTGCTCCAGTTTCCCAGCGCGGCGAGAGAAACCAAGGTCGGCAGGAAGTATGCCGCGATCGACATGGGCACGACCAGTGCGAGCGCGATGGGGTACGTGCGGCGTGGGTTCTCCACTTCTTCCGCCACCGTTGAGCATTGCTCGTAGCCGGAATAGAGCCATAGTCCGATCGCCAGCCCCACGCCAAAAATCTTGAATGTGGGCTGATGCGGAGGAACAACCGGAACGAACGGATTGTGTATGCCATTTGGCCAATCCGATTACCACCAACACGAGTACTGGCAGCAGAATGAAAAGTTCCAAAGCAGTGGCGAATTTTCCCACCAGCTGAATGCCGCGAACGTTGATGTATGTGATCACAGCGACGATGGCCAGTGAAACGATCCAGTGTCGCCATCCTGTAAGTTCAGGAAAATAAAAACCGAGGTAGTCGGCAAACTGCACGGCGTAGACGCTGCCCAACAGAAATGACGCGGACCAGTTCCACCAGCCGGCAAGAAATCCCCAGAAATCTCCGAAGCCGGCGCGGACCCAACGATAGAAGCCGCCTTCGACCGGCATGGCAGTAGTTAACTCGGCCGAGACCAGCGAGACTGGAATACACCAGAAGAACGGAATCACCAGCAGGTAGATCAGGGTCATGCCCGGACCGGAAGTGGTGACCATGTCCTCGAGTCCGAAAGGGCCTCCGGTGCAGTACGAGAACATTACCCAGACGAAATAAAAGAGGCCGGCTTTGCGCAGGGCTGACTTGACGGGAGTGGACACGCGCTGGATTATACGAGGCGGATTACGGATTTCAGGTTGTAGTGAAAAGAAAAGCCTCCTGCTTTCGCAGGAGGCTCTTTTGTTACCGACGGGTTCAGTTATTTCGGGGGTGCCGGCTGATCCTGGGTTGCAGGAGCCGGGGCGGATGAAGACGAGGCCAGCGTTTCCAGATCATTCTTCAGAAGGCTGATCTCTACTCGACCACCACTGATGTGCTTGGTCTTCGCATCGTCAGCATTGGCGCTCTGTACCGGGGCGTTGCCCATGCCAACCACGTAAATCCGGTAGACCGGAATGTCATGGTTGAGCACCAGATAGCGGACAACCGCGTCGGCCATCTTCTGTGAAGTGGCGATTGCAGTCTGTCCGTGTCCGGAGGAGAAGCCCTGTACTTCGACGATATAGCCGCGCTGATCCTTCAGCGGGGTAGCCATATCATCAAGAGCGGCCTTAGCGTTCTTGCTCAGCGCGCTCTGGCCGGGACGGAAACGAATCTCAGTCTGAGTGGAGGCTTTGTACTGATCGATGTTGCCCACAACCTGCTCGACCGTGGTCAAGCGGGTGTTGGCCTGGGTTGCGGTCTGCTGCGCCATCTGAGCCTTGTTGCCGGCATCAATCGCGTGCTGATCGGCTTCATTGGCTTTCGTGGATGCGAGACTGATGCCCTGCTGTGCGCGCGAATCGGTGTCCTTGATCGCCTTGGTATTCGAGGAGGTCAGGTCATCCAGTTCGTTGACGCGATCACGGATCGGAGCGGTCTGGCGCTGTACGTACTTTTTGCGGGCAAAAGGATTGACCTTGCCCCAGAAGCCTTCGTGGGTATCGGGCTGCAAAGCAGGTTTGCCGCTCGCGCCTGCGGCTGTGGCAGCGCTCTGATCGGTTGATTGTGCGGCAGCAGCGGGTTGGTCTTGAGTTGTGGAACTCGTCTGCGCCAGGGCAGGAAGCGCCAGCACACTGGCCAGAAGCAGCGCTACGAAGATTCGATTCTTCATTTCTAAGTCCTCCAAGTGGGGAAGCATCGGGCTCCGCCCCAGCATTAAGCAAAAATATCGGCGTCTGAATCGCTCGACGCCTGTACTTGTGTATAACAGGTCGAATGCCAAACTGTGGGAAACGTAAGTCTTTCCCTAACAATACATTGTACTGCCATTAGCCTTCGAGACGGAGCGAAAAAATGCCCGCTTCGGGTAATTTTGGCGGAATCTGATATAAAAACTTCGTCTGCGATGGCTGCCGAAAACAGGTGCACTTTATTGCAGTAATCCGGGTACCAGAGCCCCGGCGTCGCCAAATACCATCCAAAGCGCGATGCAACGATTGAACGCCCTTATGCGAGCCGTCCCTGTCCGAGCGTTGGTTACGGCCGTATTTCCTTTGTTGCTGTTGTCTTGCAGCCACGTGCCGAAACTCGACTTAGGGCGCCTGAAGCTGCCGCCGGGCTTCCATATTGCAGTTTTCGCGGAAGCGCCGAATGCGCGCCAGATGGCCTTCAGCCCCGGCGGAGTGCTTCTGGTCACTGATACGGCGGACGGAACGGTGCTGGCGTTTCCCGATCCAAAAAATACCGGACGCGCCGATCACATGGTGCCGGTCCTGGCTGGACTGGACGCACCTCACGGCATCGCATTTCATAACGGCAAGCTTTACATCGCGGAAATTAACGCTGTCCGACGGTACGACTGGGATGAATCGCAGCTGCGGGCAGGCAATCCGCAGAAACTCGCGGACCTTCCGGGCAGCGGCGGCGGGAACACGACGCGCACAATTCTTTTTGCGAACGGCAAAATGTATGTGGCAGTCGGATCGAGTTGCAATGTCTGCAAAGAGGACGACAAGCACCGGGCGGCGGTTACCGAATACAGCGACGACGGAAAGACACAACGCATCTTCGCGTCTGGATTGCGGAACGCGGTCGGCTTGGCGGTAAATCCCAAGACCAACACTATCTGGGCCGCCGACAACGGCAGAGATTGGCTGGGCGACGACCTGCCGCCCGAGGAAGTGAATGATCTGGGCACCGGTGGCGGAAATTTCGGATGGCCGTACTGTTACGGCGACCGGGTTCCCGACCGTTCCCAAAGTAAAGACTTCGATTGCTCGAAGACAATCGCACCGAAAGTGATGATGCAGGCACACTCAACGCCATTGGGGTTGTTGTTCTACGACGGCAATATGTTTCCGGCTGAATATCGCGGAAGCATGTTCGTCACTTTTCACGGATCGTGGAACCGCAGAATTCCCACCGGATACAGAGTGGTACGCATACCCATGAACGACAAGGGCGAACCGCAGGGGCCGCCGGAAAATTTCATTACTGGCTGGCTTCGTCCCGGAGAGTACAAGAAGGGCGTTTGGATGGGGCGGCCAGTCGCGCTGGCGGTTGGGCCGGATGGCGCGATGTATGTCAGCGACGATTCGTCGGGAGTGGTCTACCGGGTGACGTGGGGGAAGTGAAGATTCCGAATTTGTGATTGGCGAGTTTTGCGAGTAAAGAAGAGCTTACTGTCCGGTGTTCATCCCGCTTTCCCCAAAATACTTTTCATGTTGTTCGTAAATATAGTTGTCGGTCATGCCCGCGATGTAGTCGCAAATCACGCGGGGTAAAGATTCCTTCACTGCTTTTTCCTGATAGCTCTGCGGCAAGTTTTCAGGTTTTGCCATCCAGAGTTCGAATAGTTCGTGGATCACGAGTCCGGCATCGTTTTTTTCGGGATCGAGAGCTTCGCTGAAATAGAGATTCTTGTACAGGAACTCCTTGGCGCCACGCCTCTCTTCTTCCACCTCGGGGCTGAACGTCGCAAGGCGCCGGGGACAGGCACGCACATCTTCCAGGCTGCGGATGCCGCCTGCCTCGATCTGATTTTGCAGATTACGGATCAGGTCGCCGACCATGCGATCGAGGATCCGCTTTACCGCTTCGTTGAACTTCAGTTTGTCGATCGCACTGGGGTAGGTTTTTTCGGTTTCGCGATAAAAGCGGTCAAACACGGGCACGCCACTGCGGATCTGAGGGAGCGTGAGCAGATGCGATTCGTATCCGTCGTCGAGATCGGCGGTGTCGTATGCAATTTCGTCGGCCAGGTCGATGAGCTGCGCCTCGAGTGGCGGACGCTGGTCGAGAAGGTACTCGGCGAGTTCGGGAAATTGATCCACGGAATAATCATGCGAGTGCTTAATGATGCCTTCCCGCACTTCAAAGGTGAGGTTGAGTCCTCGAAAGGCGGCATAGCGCAGCTCAAAGTCTTCGACGATGCGCAGGGCGTGCAAATTGTGGTCGAAGAAAAGACCGTGCTCGCGCATGGCAGCGTCCAGTGCTTTTTCGCCGGCGTGACCAAAGGGCGGGTGGCCGACGTCGTGGACTAACGCGAGGGCTTCGACCAGGTCCACATTCAGGCCAAGCTGGGCTGCCACGGTTCTTGCGATCTGGGAAACTTCCAGGGTATGAGTGAGGCGGTTGCGAAAGTGGTCGGAGAAACGGCGGGTGAAAACCTGGGTCTTGGCTTCAAGTCGGCGAAAAGCGCGGGAGTGAATGACACGGTCACGGTCGCGCTGGAAGTCGTTGCGGTAGGGATGCTGGGGCTCGGGGATGCGGCGTCCGCGGGATTGTTCAACCCGCACGGCGTAAGCGGCCAGCATAGGGAAAGTTTAGCATTTGAGGGGAGCTATCAGCTATCAGCCGTCAGCAATCAGTTTTGAGCCTATGGCTTTTACGATTGGCGTTTCGTTCGAAATTAATGTCATGCCTTGCTTTTGCGGTGGGCGGGACGGCCACCGGACAGCCGCCGGGACGGCGGCGCTACTTTGCTGAATGCTAGCTTTTAACTTCTTTCAGCTTTAGTTTCATTTCGGTTGTGGGTTCGAAGCCCATAGCTTCGTAGAGGGGCTTGCCGTCCTTGCTGGCGTGCAGGTAGACGGCGGCGAAATTTTCTTTTCGGCACCAGTCCATCATGGTGTTCATCAATTTGCTGGCAATACCTTTTCTGCGGAACTGTGGATAGACGTAGACGTTGAGAATCGTGGCTCGACGGCATTCAAGATCGTAGGGATGGCTAGGCCACGGGCTGATCAGTACCGATCCGCTACCCGCGACCTGTCCCTCTTTCAGCGCGAGCCAGCAGCGGAAGGAGCTGTTGGCCATGGCTGTTGTGAAGTAGGGCTCGCAGGTGGAGATCATGCCGGACAAGGCGTCGGAGTCTGTGTCACCCATTGCCTCATACATGCCGCGGCGATGGCGCAGAATTTCGGGGATATCCGCTGCGGTCGCTTGGCGGATTTGGACGTCGAGACTCAATGGTTATGCTCCAACTAGTAGCGCCGGCCTCCGTTTGGCCATTGGCGGGCGAGACGCCCGCTCGACAGCCGGCGGGACGCCGGCGCCGCAAAGACAAAGGCCGAGGTTTGCTCGGCCCTTTAGTGACACATCGTTTGAGTTCGAACTGATTACTTGTTATCGGAATCTTCTTTTGCCAACTTCATCTTGGCGGATTCCAGTTTCTTCTGTACTCGCGCCATGTCGTCCTGATCGACTTCGGCGGCGACGGTCTTGTTCCACTCTGAAATCGCGCGCTCCCAGTGGGCGGCGGCCAACTTCAGGCGGCCGGTCTTCTGATAAAGATCACCGAGGTGATCCTGTACTGTGGGATCCGTTCCGATACGCTGTGACGCCTTGATCAGAGTGTCTTCTGCCGATTCATATTTGCCGAGACGGAAGTAGGCCCAGCCCAATGAATCAAGATATGCGCCGTTGGAGGGATCGAGATCGACTGCCTTCTTGATCATGCCCAGCGCTTCGTCCAGTTTGACGCCGCGATCGGCGAGCATGTAGCCAAGGTAGTTGAGAGCGGTGGCGTTTTGCGGATCGGCAGCCAGCACCTTGCGGAACGCCTCTTCCGCGGGTTCGTATTTTTTCTGACGTTCGTAGGTCGAACCGCGCAGGAAGTAAATGTATTGCTTGTCTTCTTCTTTGGTAGAAAGCGGTTCAGCCTTGTCGAGGGCTTCTTCGGCTTCTGGCCAGCGCTTCAGCCGGCTATACATCTGTGACAAGGTGATGTAAACCTCGCGATCATCAGGCGTGCCCTTCAGCAGAGATTTGACCTGTTGCAGTCCGGCATCGGTCTGACCCATGTCAGCCAGTTGCGCCGCATACACCATCTTGAGCGCGCGGTCGTTTGGCAGCTTCTGCACCGCTTCTTTGGCGGTGTCGGTGGCCTGCTGCCACTGCTTGGCTTCGCGGTAGGTGTCGATCACCTGCTGGTAGCCGCGCTCGGCGTTCTCGTCACCCAGCGTGAGCATCTTGCGGAAAGTTTCAATCGCTTGAGTGTTGTTGTTATTGTCGCGGTAGATCGTGCCCAAGCGCTCAAGGAAGACAGACCGGTTGTTCTTCTCGGCCTGGGTATAGTTGCTATCTGCTTTTTCCGTTTTCTTGAGCAGATCCTGCATGACCTGAATGCCTTCGTCGTAGCGTCCCTGGGCCTGATAAACGGAAGCCATGTTATAGGGCACTTCGATCGAGTCCGGGGCCATGGTCGCGGCCTTTTTCAGGCTTTCCAGCGCCAGGTCGAACTTTCCGCTCTTGCGGTAAATCTCCGCCATGCGGAGGTAGGTCTGCGCGTCTTCAGGATTGGCGTCGGCGATAACTTTATATTGCTCAAGGGCGGCGTCGGTCTGACCATCATTCATCAGATTCTGGGCAAGGCCGCGGATGGCATCCAGATAGTCGTGGTCAAGTTCAATCGCTTTCCTGTACGCAGTGATCGCGTTCTTGTATTGCTTCTGTTGTTCGTAGGTGTATCCCAGGGCCGCGTAAAGCTTGGCGGAGCGGGCTGCGTCCGGGATAGCGCTCAGAACTTCTCCGGCGCGCGAGGTGTCGCCTTCTTCGTTGTACAGATACGCGAGCGTGGTGACTGCTTCTTCGGAATTCGGATCCAGCTTGACGGCGGTCTTGAATTCACCCTCTGCTTTTTGCAGGTCGTTGTTCAATCGATAGAGACGGCCGAGCAGGAGGTGGTCGTCCACGTTGTCTGGTTCGATCTTGATGATCTGTTCGTACTGCTCGATTGCCAGCTTGAGAACGTTCTGGGAGCCTTGTCCGGCTTGAATATCACCCAGCGAGCGAAGATAGATTCGGCCCAGCAGTTTGTGCGCTTCCAGGTTATTGGGATCGCGCTTGAGGATGTCCTGCGCTTCCATAACCGCATCGCGGATGCGGCCGGTTTTGGCGTAGAGTTCGGCCAGGCCGGACGTCAGGTATTCGGATGTCGGATCGGCGTCGATGGCGAGCCGGTATTCCTCAATCGCTTTGTTAGCCAGCTCGCTCCGGCCGTACACCGCTACTTGCTCTTCATACATGTGGGCGACGGTGTAGTGGTAGTAGGCGGCGGCTTTGTCGAGTTTGCGCGGTGCAGGAGTGGCTGCCGGTTTGGATTCCGAGGCCGGCGTTTGCGCGACCGAAGAAACAGCGAGGGCTACGAGGATAAGAGCGCAGTAAATACTTTTCATGGAGGACCTTCGGCTTCCCTGAACCATAGCGATTGGATGCCGAACCGCTGCGGGCGGGTGCTTCTTATGATTGTAAACCGTGGCAACGACAGCTGGTGAAAAAGCAGCGTTCAGAACCGGGGAAATCAATGATCGGAAGTACAGGGACTAGTAGAATTGACGGTAGCAAATTTTCGAATATACGAATTGTAAAGAAGTGTTATGAGCTGCGTCGAATCAACTGGTTTCGAGAAATCGACAGTCGATAATTAGTGCCTGAAGTGCCTGACTCCAGTAAAAATCATCGCTAATCCCAGCCTGTCGGCAGCTTCGATTACATCCTGATCGCGGACGGATCCGCCAGGCTGAATGATCGCGGTCGCGCCCACCTTGGCAATCTCTTCCACCCCATCTGGGAAAGGAAAGAATGCATCCGAAGCGGCGACGGTGCCCTTCATGGGCAGAACCGCTTTCATGGCGCCGATCTTGCAGGAATCTACGCGGCTCATCTGGCCAGCGCCGACTCCCACGGTCTGTCCGTCGCGGGCGTAGAGAATGGCATTGGATTTCACGTGCTTGGCCACCTTCCAGGCGAATAACAGAGTGCGCTTCTCATCGGCTGTGGGTTGTCGTTTCGTGACAACCTTAAGATCGACGTCCTGAAGCGGTCGCACATCGTTATCCTGCAGGAGGATTCCGCCAGAGACGTTCTTGAGCACCCATTTCTGAGGAGCGTTGGTGATTTCCACCAGGCGAAGGTTCTTCTTGGCGGCAAACTTTGCTCGGGCAGCGTCGTCGAATTTGGGCGCCGCGATGACCTCCAGGAAAAGCTTGGCCATTTCTTCAGCAGCCTCGCCATCCACTGGACGATTCACTCCGATTACCCCGCCAAAGGCAGAGACCGGATCGCACTCGAGGGCTTTTTTGTAGGCCTCGGCGAGAGTCTTGCCGATAGCGGTACCGCACGGATTGGTATGCTTGATAATGGCGCAGACGGTCTCGTCAAATTCCTGCGCAAGGTCCCACGCCGCCTGCAGGTCAACGATATTGTTGTAGGAGAGTTCTTTGCCCTGGATTTGCTGGCCATTCGCCACGCCCGTCCCCGAGCCGTCGGAGTACATCGCGGCTTTCTGGTGGGGGTTCTCGCCGTAGCGCAGGTCGATGACCTTGTTGAAGGACAGCCGCAGTGTCTGGGGAAAGCCAGCTTCGGGATGAAACTCGAAGTGGCCATTTGCACTGACACGTTCAAGGGTAGACGCGATGGCCGAGTCGTAAGCTGCCGTGGTAGCGAATGCCTTCTGCGCCAGGCGCCATTTGGTGGCGGAAGAAAGTTCTCCGCGTGATTTTGACATTTCGTCCGCGATCGACTTGTAGTCATCTGGCGAAGTAACGACTGCCACATCCTGAAAGTTCTTGGCGGCGGAACGGATCATCGACGGTCCACCGATATCGATGTTCTCGATCACATCTTCGAAAGGCACGCCCGGTTTGGCTGCAGTTTTCTCGAAAGCATAAAGATTGACCACAACCATGTCGATGGGTTCAATGCCATGTTCGGCGACTGCGCTTCGGTGCGAGGAATTCTCGCGGCGGTGCAGAATTCCCCCGTGGACTTTGGGGTGAAGAGTTTTAACGCGGCCGTCGAGCATCTCGGGAAAGCCAGTGAGTTCGGAGATGTCCTTTACCTTGACGCCCGAGTCGCGCAGCAGTTTGGCGGTGCCGCCGGTGGATACCAGTTCCACCCCCATGCCTGCCAGTTTGCCGGCGAACTCTACCAGCCCGGTCTTGTTGGTCACACTGAGGATGGCGCGCTGGATTTTGGTCTCGGACATGGCAGGCCTCGGAGGAATGGATTGTGCCTGGGAAGGCAGAGAAATTCTATCAGTTGCTGAATCTGGTCGTCAGTCTGCAGTCTTCGGTCGTCAGTCGTCCGGCGGACGGAGTGGTTGCTGCTAGGGAGGCTCCGGAAGAATCAAGTTGATTGGAGAAGAGGGAGCGCTTCGGCGGTGTCGGCGTGCACGCCAGATCCTTCGGGACTGAAGTCCCTCAGGATGACGCATTGGGGGTAACAGCTAACGACTAACGACGAACGACCAAAGACCGATGACTAGGTGGTCTTCGCCTTCGCCTTCAGTTTTACCTGGCCGTTTTGCATTTCTACCGTGTACTCGACTGCTTCGCAGCCGTATTGTTTGCGGATCTGATCGGTTTTCTTTTGCACAAACGACGAGAAGCTATCGAGATTGCCGGAAACTGTCTCGCCTGATTTTTTCTTGGCTTCGGTGAGGGCCTGATAGAGCTTGCGCACCTGATCGCTCTCGCTGCGAACGTCGCCGCACTCAACGCTGAAGGGCTTTTCCTCGGATTTAGAGGAGTCGGATTTGGAGAAAGACGAGACGGCATCCGACGCGGCAGCGTGGGCCGTCCCATCGACAGTTCCTGCTTCTGCGGTTGCTCCAGCTGCGGCGGCATGTCCTACGCCATAGACTTTATGTTCCGGTTCACGTTGTTCCGGACGCACGCCCTGTACGGAGAGAATTGCATCCTGGGGTCTGCGATACCCTTCTTCACGAATGCGATTTTTCTTGCGCCACAGATCGCTATAGATGGCATAGCGCTGGGCGATTTCGTTGTAGCGGAAGCGCTGGGAAAAACTCATACGGCCGCCGCCGTCACTGAATTTGCGCAGCAGGGAGAGCACTTTCCACTCGACGTCAGTTGGAGGTCTCTTCGTCGGATTGCTGAAATAGATCTCGTAATCGATCTTCAGCCGGCGCAGTTGCGAGTCTAGAAGGCTCAGTTCTTCGTCGATGGTCACCCGGAGATCTCCTGGCCATAGTGTAGGGACTATCAAGCAAGTGGACGAGATTCCCGTAGGCCACGAGAGGGATGGAACGAAAGTTACCCAGCTGTCAGCTCTCAGCTTTCAGCCTTCAGTAAAATCCGAGAGCTAGTTGTCAGTTCTCAGTTGTCAGTTCTCAGTTATCAGTGCTCAGTAAAAGCCCCTGGGCACAGACTTTGTGCTGCGCTTAGAGCAGTTTACTGACTTCGAGAGTTGGAAACTAGGGAGCGAGGGCAGACGAAAGCTGAGAGCTTACTTCGTCGCCATCTTTTTGACCATGGCCAGGACCAGTTTGCGATCGCTGTCGTTGAGGCTCACCGAGTAACGACGGATCTGGCTCAGGAAGCGAACTTCGTCGTCAGAGAGTTGGGGCAAGTTCTTGGAGCCGTTGGTATGACCGGACTCGGAGAAGAATTGGGAGAGCGCGATTTCCATCGCCCCGGCAATCTTGGCCAGCGTGTCCAGTGATGGGATTGTGTGTCCATTCTCTACCCGGGAGAGATAGCAGCGGAGAAGTCCAGTGCGTTTTTCGATATCTCCCTGGGACATGCCTCTTTGTAAACGGTAGTCTCGAATCGTCTGGCCGATGTTCATAGAGAAAGCAACCAAAACAAGCCCCCAATGATGACGTGCATAGTAACCAGAGTAGTACCTTCTGGCAAGAGGAATTTCGTTGCACCCGGAACGGTGACGGAGTTTTTTACAGCGGGGAACACACGTCAGAACTCTTCCGTCGTTGGTCGTTGGCCCCTGGTCGTTGGCAAGAGCAGATTTTTCACCGCTGAATGCTATAACGAACTTCGCCGCCAGATCAGATCCGTAAGCGGATCGTTCTCCACTTTCCGTTTGGCGATATATCCCGCGCTTAAAGAATCAGTTCCATGTACAAAGTTCCTTCGATCGGGTTCGGGCGATACGCTTCGATCTCCACGAATCCGAGACGCCGATACATGGCAACGGCGTTGGGCATTACGGGTTCGACTGTGTCGAGGCGCATTTTTCGATATCGAATGGCGCGGGCCTCGGCGATCACGGCCTCGGCCAGAGCACGGCCGATGCCTCTGCCGCGAAGCTGCGGCCGAAGATAGAGCCGTTTCATTTCACAAATTTCAGAGTCGATTTTGTGTAGGGCTACACACCCAGCCAATTGACTTCGATACTCCGCGAGCAACAAGCGGCCGTCAGGCGGAGCATAATCGCCAGGCAGCCCGGCGAGTTCCTGATCGAAATTCTGAAAACAAAGGCTAAAGCCGAGCGATTCGGCATACTCGCGGAAAAGCTCACGAGCCTGGGCAATCTGGAGAGGCGATTCCGCCTGCTTTAGCGTGAGTCTGGGGTTCGCCACGAATCTTTCTCTTGCCCTTATTACTTGCAGTTCTGGGCTGACGCAGTCGTGCGCCGCCGTCCTAACCCATCAACATGCCGCCATTTACGTTCAGTACATGCCCGGAGATATACGAAGCTTCCTCGGAAGCCAGAAACGCTACCGCGCCTGCCACGTCTTCAGGTGAACCTACACGTCCGAGCGGAATCATCTTTACCGCGTTTTCCTTAAAGTCGTCTTTCAATACTGACGTCATGGCGGTCTCGATGAAGCCCGGAGCGACGGCGTTGCAGGTGATATTTCGCGAACCCACCTCGCGGGCGACCGCCATGGTCAGACCGATCAGTCCTGCCTTGGAAGCAGCATAGTTGGCCTGTCCTGCCTGGCCCATCTGGCCGAAAATCGAGGTGATGTTGATGATCCTGCCCCAACGTTGTTTGAGCATTGAGCCGATCGCCTGCTGAGTGCAGAGGTAAGCGGACGTGAGATTTGTATTCAGCACACTGTCCCAGTCAACCCGCTTCATTCGCATGACCAGTTGATCGCGAGTGATGCCGGCATTGTTTACCAGAATATCGATCTTGCCGAAGCGCTCGATCACGGCTTTGAAGGTGGACTTGATTTGCTCCTCATCACCGACATCGAGCGGGAAGGCTTCGGCTTTACCTCCGGCCGCGGCAATCTGGGTCGCCAGGTCGTTCAGCTTTTCCTGGTTCCGGGCCGCCAGTGCGAGGGTCGCTCCCGACTGCGCCAATCGCAATGCGCAGGCGCGTCCAATACCCTGCGACGCACCCGTCACCAGCGCAACCCGGCCCGAAGAAGTCATGAACGCTCCTGACGATGAAACGGTGAATTATAACCGCTATGGATTTAATGCAGCCGTGTGCGACTTTCCAATCACACGCCGATCAAAATCACGACGGGCGACTGGGGTCTCGCGACTTGCATTTCTTATTTGATGTGGCAGGTCGCCAGTCCGCGCTTTTCAAGATATTGCTGGTGATAGTCCTCGGCAGGATAGAAAGTGACCGCCGGAACAATCTGGGTGACGATCGGTTTCTTGAAGCGCCCGGATTTCTCCAGTTGCTCCTTTGAGAGCTTGGCTTCGCGTTCCTGCTCGGGTGAGTGGAAGAAAATTGCCGAGCGGTATTGTGTTCCCGTGTCGGGGCCCTGGCGGTTGAGTTGGGTCGGGTCGTGGTTCTCCCAGAATACCTGCAGCAGTTTGTCGTAGGACAATTTCGCGGGATCGTAGTCGACTTCCACGGCTTCTGCGTGGCCGGTACGATCGCTGCAAACATCCTTGTAAGTAGGGTTGTCGAAGTTCCCTCCGGTGTAACCGACGCTGGTTGCAGTTACGCCGGGTAACTGGCGGAAAGTAGCTTCAACTCCCCAGAAACAGCCTGCGGCAAAAGTGGCTTTGGCCATATGGATAGACTCCTCGTTGATTATAAAGGCGATTATAGAGACAGATTACGAAGCAACAATCATTAGATGGATTGGCGCGGGAAAAGTAGCACAGTTCCGCTGGACTCCCAGATATCCCTGAAAAGCAGTTTGCAACCAGCACAATCCGGCATACCATGGCTGGCCTCGATTAGGCTTTTCACGGAGAAAACAACATGTTCCTTCTGGATGTCAACCTATGGTCTGTGCTGGTGGCCGCGGTTGCCACTATGGTTCTGGGCTTTCTCTGGTACTCGCCGCTGCTCTTTGCGCGTCCGTGGATGGTGGCAATGGGCTACGATCCGGACAATAAGGCCAAAATCCAGGAGATGCAAAAAAGCGCCGGAAAAAGCTATGCGATTTCGTTTGTCGCCAGCCTGGTCACGGCGTTCGTGCTGGGGAAAGTGATCGACATCACGAGCGTCAACACCGTTCTCTACGGGATGAAAGTTGGCTTCGCCATGTGGTTGGGATTTGTGACCACGGTGCAGTTGACGGCGAAACTCTTCGGCAATCAGTCGACCAGGTTGTACCTGATCAATACGGGCTACCAGTTGGTGTGCTATCTAGCGATGGGCGCGATTCTTGCGGTGTGGCCCCGGTAAATTCTAGTCCGTCACCATGGCGCCAGTTAACTGCGCCACCCGCTCTACCCGGTGTTGCATGCACCAGATTGCCAATTCGTCCGCAGATCTTTTCGGTGGCCACCGGATCCCAGTAGCTGGCGGTTCCGATCTGGACTGCGGTCGCGCCGGCCAGCATGAACTCCACGATGTCAGACGGCAGTCGAAATTCCACCCATGCCGATGACTGGAATACTCACGGCTTTGGAAGCGTCGTAAACCATTCGCAGGGCGATCGGTTTGATCGCAGGGCCGGACAAACCGGCGGTGATGTTTGCAATGCGGGGCTTACGAGTCTCAGGGTCGATGGCCATGGCCACAAATGTATTGACCAGGGAGATGGCGTCGGCGCCAGCGTCCTGGGCCACGCGAGCCATCTGCGCGATGCTGGTCACGTTGGGGGAAAGCTTCACAATCAGCGGACGACGGGATATGCGCTTGGTGGTGTTTACGACTTCGTCCAGCGATCGCGGATCGCCACCGAAATGAATGCCTCCAGCGCTTGTATTGGGGCAGGATACGTTTAACTCGTACGCGGCAATGTCTTCGCCTTCGTTCAGAATTTCGATAGTGCGTTCGTAGTCTTCACGGCTATAGCCGAAAACATTCGCGAACACGACGATATTTTTCATCTTGCGTAGCCTGGGCAATTTTTCTTCGAGAAATGCGCGCGCACCGATGTTCTGCAGTCCAATGGCGTTGAGCATGCCGGCGGGAGTTTCATACAAACGCGGAGGTGGATTTCCGGCCATCGGTTCGGCGGAAAGTCCTTTTACGACAAAGCCGCCGAGCTTGTTGAGGTGAACAACGTCTTCAAATTCCACGCCGTAGCCAAAAGTACCGCTGGCGGCGATGACCGGGTTCTTCAGTTTTATACCGGCGACGCTGACGCTGAGATCGGGGCCAGGGGTCGCCGCTGCGGGCGGTGTCATCTGGAAGCCCCCGCAAGCGGAAGCTCATTGTTTTTTGCGGTGGCGGTCATTCCATGCCGAGAGATCGCGTGGCCGGCGGCGGGTTTGAAGTCATGGCCTTCGACGGCCGGCGAAGACCGGTCCTGTGCTCCATTCGATGAACTCCCACCGCGCCGCGGCGGGGCCAGGATCTCAGTCAGGACCCGTCCTACAGAGTGAGTCGGAGCATTGATGCCCAGGAGCGAAGCGAAAGTGGCGACCATATCTACGGGTTCGGCGTGAGTGCGGTAAGTTCCCGGTTGGAATGGAAGTCCGTAAAAGGCCAGCGGTACGTGAGTGTCGTATGTGTAGGGAGTTGCGTGATCGGTTCCACCGGAGAAACCGATTGTGAAAGGCGTCGGAACGCCGAGCACATACCATCCACCGAGCGGTGAATAACTGTGCAGATACTTCAACCCGAGTTCAGTATTCGGCGCGTCACCTCGCTCGAGTTGTGAACGGGTATAGTAACCGCGCAATCCGGCTTGTTTCAGAGCTTCGCCCACCACATGTTCGGCCTCTGGTTCGTTCACCTTCACTGCCGCGAAAGCATCCTGATTTAACCAGGCTAAGGGATAGTCGAGCTGTTTTACGTATTCACCGGGGTGCGAAAGTCGGGCGGATAATCCGCTGTTTATCTGCGAGCGTATTTTGTCGGTGGGGAGATTTGAACCTGGAACGCGGAGCGTGGTCGCGGCCTTTGGCAGGGGAGCAACCCCATGATCGGCGGAAAGGGCAATCCAGATATTGGCCAGGCCAATCTGGTGTCCCAAATACTCGAAGAACCCAGCCAGCTGCCGATCCATGGCCATCGCCATGGCCTGCATTTCAGCCGAGTCGGGCCCGACCTTGTGGCCGAGAATATCGTTGGCGGACAAGCTGACTATCAACAGATCGGTGGCCGGTCCGTTGCCCAGCTTTTCATATGTGATCAGCTCGCGGGCAAATTCAAGTTCATAATCGTTGGCCAAAGGCGTTGAGCCCACGAGATCATAGAAGTTGCCTGCCTTGCCTTCAACGGGCTTGGTGGTGCGCAGGACGTTTCCGTTGCTGTCCTTCCACTCCTGATTCAGGTATTTCTCCCCGCGCTTGTTGTTATTGAAATCCTGTAACCATTTTGGAAGTTCGCTCCGGTAGTAGGTAGAAGTGATCCAGGCGCCCGTTGCGCGGTCGATCCAGTAAGCGCCGTCGGCCGAGAAACCGCCGGGGAGGACAGAAGCGCGATCCTTGAGTGCGATCGCAAAGACGCGAGACTTGCCCTGGGTCGCCAATTTGAGTTCGTCGCCCAGCGTGTCGGCGAGAAGGTTGCGAGGAGAAGAGCCGGTTGCGCCGCCGGCTACACCGACAACTTTTGTTTGATCGTCATCCGCCGCAGCGACCATTGCTTTTTTTTGCGGGTCCCACCACTCATTGGCAATGATGCCGTGGCCATTGGTATAGGCGCCAGTCAGCAAAGTCGCATGCCCGGGGGCGGTCCGGGTGTTGGCATAGTTGTAATTGCAGTCGGTGAAGTCAGCGCCTCGATCGAGCAGAAGCCGGAAGCCGCCTTCGCCCCACTGATCGCGGTAGCGCTCGAGATAGTCACCACGAAATTGATCTATGACGACAATGACCACCAGCTTGGGACGCGCGTTGTAAGCAGAACTGGAGCCTGCGCCGGTGAGTCCTAGACAGAATAAGAGTCCCAAGACCGAGGAGCGAAGAGAGGATCGCATTTGCGGGGTAGTTTACAGCGTGCAAGACGCCAGGCCAAATGGTCGAGCGAAGAGCTGATGCATTTGCCTGGACATGGAAAGAGTCGTGAGACGAAGCCACCTTCACTTCGCGCTGCTGTGGGTCGCCGCAAGTGCACTTCCCTGCCATTTTTCGATACAGTAGTTAACTCCGATGCTTGATCTCAACTTCGTCCGTGAAAATCTGCCCCTGGTTGAAGAGAAGCTGCGCCTCCGTGGTATGGATCCAGGCGAAGTGCTGAAGGATTTTATTGAGGTGGATGCTCAGCGGCGGCATGCCATCACTGAAGCCGATACCACTAAAGCGAGACGCAACCGCGCGTCAGAAGAAATCGCGAAACTGAAAAAGAGCGGGCAGGATGCCGCCGTGCAAATGTCCGAAACAAAGGAATTGCGCGAACAGATCCAACAACTGGAAAAAGTCTCGGCACAACTTGAAATACGTCTGCAAGAAATCCTGGCCGGCATCCCTAATTTGCCGCACGAGAGCGTCCCGGTGGGGAAGACGCCCGAAGACAACGTTGAAGTCCGCCGCTGGGGCACCCTTCCGAAGTTCGATTTCGCGCCCAAACCACATTGGGAACTTGGGGAGCAGCTGGGCATTCTCGATCTTGAGCGGGCAACGAAACTTTCTGGCGCGCGGTTCGCTGTGTACTGGGACTTGGGCGCGAAGCTGGAGCGCGCACTGGCAAACTTCATGCTCGATCTTCACACCCGTGAGCACGGCTATACCGAAGTGCTTCCTCCGTATCTGGTGAATTCGGAGTCAATGTACGGCACAGGGCAATTGCCAAAATTCGCCTCCGACTCTTTTCGCGTCCCGCACGGCGAAAAAGATCTATGGCTTATCCCCACGGCGGAGGTCCCAATCACGAATCTTTATCGCGACGAAGTGTTGGATGCTTCGCGCCTGCCGGTTTCGCTTACGGCGTATACGCCGAGCTTTCGCAGTGAAGCTGGTTCCTACGGAAAAGATGTGAGAGGGATCATCCGGCAGCACCAGTTCCAGAAAGTAGAACTGGTCAAATTCGCCCGGCCAGACACGTCACACGAGCTGTTGGAGCAACTCACGCACGATGCCGAGGAGGTGCTGCAGAAGCTTGGACTGCACTACCGGGTGGTCGCCCTAAGCACAGGAGACATGGGATTCTCTTCAGCGAAGACGTATGACATTGAAGTGTGGCTGCCGGGACAGAAGTTGTTCCGCGAAATTTCTTCCTGCTCGAACTTCGAGGCCTTCCAGGCGCGACGAGCCAACATTCGCTATCGTCCCGAAGGCAAGAACAAGACGGAGTTTCTCCACACGCTGAACGGCAGCGGACTGGCAGTTGGTCGCACCTGGGTCGCGATCGTGGAGAATTACCAGCAGTCTGACGGAAGTGTTCTGATTCCTGAAGTCTTGCAGCCGGCCATGGGTACGGACCGCATAAGGCCGAGGAAGCTATAGAAAAGCGCTTCGGTGTCGGGACGGGCCGCCTCAAGGCGTGCAACACCAGTGTTTGCCAAGCGGGGAGCGACAAACTAGACTTGACCGGGACCATGTTGTCCGGGGCCACGATGAACACTACCATCGCCGACGCGCCTGCTGTTCCCACGTCTAATTTCTGGCGCACGATTCGCGACTATATTCTCTGGTCCTACGAACGCGGCACCATTCAGTACGACATCATGGTGACGCTCATTCTGCTATTCGTTTTCCTTTCACCTTACTGGATCAACTTCCACGATAAACCGGTACAGCGGAATCCGCATCCAACCGGCGTGGTGGTAAATCCCGATGCTGCCGGGGGTTTCATCTACCAGATTGACGGAGCAGCCGTCTCGGGTAAGGACGAGATGGCGGTGCGGGCTCAGTTGTTGCGGATCATCGAACCTATCTCGGGAGAAGTGAGCATCATCAGGTACGAGCCGGTGCGCGATCAACAGGGACGCGTACAGACTTACAAGGTCTGGGTACATAAAGAGTAGGCAATGCGGCGCCGCCGCAGGCAAGGCAAAAGATGAAGCCCCGAAAGCTACTCCTCAGTCTGCTCCTGATCGTTTCCGTCCTGCTTCCCAATCTATGGGGGCAAGCTTCCTCGGCAAACGAATCATCAAATCCGGCGCTCGAAAAGGTCCTAAGCCAAATGGACTCAGCCGCAGAAAGCTTTCACACTACCGAAGCCGATGTTCTTTGGGACCAATATCAGAAAGTGGTTGACGAGCACGAAGCCCAAAAGGGAAAGGTCTATTTCCGCAGGTCGGGAAAAGAAGTCCAGATGGCTGCGGACATCACCGATCCCGATCAAAAATATGTGCTCTTCAGCGGGTCAAAGGTTCAGGTCTATCAGCCCAAAATTGAACAAGTGACTGCGTACAATACCGGCAAAAGCCGCGAAGATTTTGAGAGTTTTCTGGTTCTGGGCTTTGGCGGCCGCGGACATGACATGCAGAAGTCCTTCCAGGTGAAGTATTTAGAAACTGAGAGGATAGACGGCATCGATGCGGCCAAGCTGGAGCTTGTTCCCAAGGCAGCTAATTTGAGGAACAATATTGACCACATCATCTTATGGATCGATCCGGCCCGTGGAATTTCGGTCCAACAGCAGTTTTTCTTCGGGCCGTCGGGCGACTATCGCCTGGCCAAATATTCCAACATCAAGGTGAATGAAAAGATTGCCGACTCGGTTTTCAAACTGAAAACCACCGGCAAGACCAAGTTCATCTCCCCGCAGGGCTAGAAATTTAACCTTCAAGGTGGAAGATAGAGGCTGAAAATCCCGAAGAGGGGCGGTATACTGCTCAGGCGATTACTGAAATCACCACTGGACGCCTGAATTGCATGGCCAAAGTCTTTACTATCCCGGTTCCCCCCAGTATTGGGCGCAAACGCAGAGAGCGCACGGCCGACCCGCGCTACGTCGACGGTCAGAGGTTGCTGGTGGAGGCGATGAAGTACCTCGCCCAAGCCGACCCGATCTCTAACCGCGGTGCTATTGAACTGCTTTCCGAGCATGTTCGCACCCGTTTTCGCATGAGTGACTCTCCGTTAGGCTAGAGCACTCCTTATCCGCTGGATCGCCCAAGAAAAAAACTGCTGATTGCTATGCAAGATTTCGATGCTCATCTTGCACGTCTGAGATAACGGAGAGTTCGTGACCAGCAGTCAAGTTTCTATCCTGATCCTTTCTGTTATGTGCAGTGGATTCCGCTTGATAGTTGCGATGGACGGCCACTAGACTTCGGGCCTACAGCGCGGTCCAACAGCACGATCGCGCGCGGCGCTGTGTGCTGACATCAGGGGGGAACGCATGCGACAACACCTGGTTTTTCGATGGGCGTCTTTCTTTGTTCTCGTCGCTGGCCTGTTTTTCGGCCAGCCGATTTCTGCGCAGCAGACCACGGGAGATATTACTGGAACAGTAACTGACAGCACGGGCGCCGTGCTGCCCAACGTCACGGTTACCGCAGTCAACACCGGAACGAATGGCTCCCGCACCGGGGTCACCAACGATACCGGGGCTTTTCGTATTCCGGCTCTCGCCATTGGCAGTTATCGAGTCACCGCTTCGGCCGAGGGTTTCAAGTCGGCGGTGCAAACCGTCGAAGTCCTCTCAGGTTCGGTCATTCAATCCAGTTTCAAGCTGACGATTGGTCAGCGATCAGAGACCGTTGAGGTCGAGGGTTCTGCGCCGCTGGTGGAACTTTCCCCCAACAACAATAATTATGTGGACGCCGAGAAGATCGCAAACGTTCCTCTCAACGGGCGCGACTTCAATTCGCTTCTTGCAATCACTCCCGGTGTGCAGCGCGCGCCCGGTGGCGGGTTTCTGGCAGTCAGCATCAACGGTTCGCGAACGACTTCCAACAACTACTTCATCGACGGTCTGTATAACAACGACCGCTACTACGGCGACTCAGCCATCAACCAGACCGGTATTTTGGGCATTCCCGCTGTCACCTTCCCACCTGACGCGATTGAGGAATTGAGCGTCCAGGAAACGCCTTCGTCGGAGTACGGCGTGAAAGGCGGCGCGCCAATTCTTATCAGCATGAAGAGCGGAACGAATACCTGGCATGGTGGCGCGACGTGGGTCAATCACAATGGGATTGGCGATGCGGACAATTACTTCGCCAACCACAACACCGACAATTGCGCTTCGCCCGGAGAATGCAAGCCCACGCCGATCCACAACAACCAGTTTCACGTGAACGTCGGCGGGCCGATCGTGAAGGACAAGGCCTTCTTCTTCCTGTTCTATGAAGGCCAACGTTACAAATCCATCGCCACCGGCGGCCGGGTTGTTCCGAGTACCGGAGATGTTGCGGCCGCGGAAGCCGATATCGCCGCTAACGGTCTGACAATTGACCCTGTGGGCCAGACCCTCCTGAACTATTTTCCGATCACCCCTAATGGCACCTTGATTCAGCAGATTCCGACCACCGCAAGCAGCAATGAGTTCGGCACGAAATTCGATTACAAACTGGGGCAGCACCACTCGTTTGCGGTGCGTTATTTGCTAGGGGACAGCTTGCAGAGCGGACCTCCGTTTGCGGGACTGCAAGCGGGCGGAGGGCATCCGGCCGACCTTTTCAATTCGTTTGCGCCTTCGCGAGCTCAAATGGCTGGCGTGAGCTGGACATGGAATGTAAGCAATAACAAGATTCTGGAAAGCCGGCTTGGTTACACCCGCTTCGCCCAGTTGATTGACGTCAACAATAAGGTTGATCCCAAAAGCCTGGGTATCGACACCGGGCCGCTGAGTCCTGGAGACTTCGGTGTGCCTTACGTCTATCTCTACCATCTGGGGTATGGCGGCTACATCGGTGGTGTTCAAGGCTACCCGCTCACGACGCGGCCTGATCAGACCATCGATTGGTCGGAGCATTTCTCATGGGTGAAGGGCAACCACACGATCAAGCTGGGAGGTAACTTTCAGCGCGCCTACACCAACAGCCTCCGCAACGAAGCGCGGACCGGGCTGACAGCAGGCTACTTCCAGAATTACACCGGCGCGTATCTGCCCGGTGTGGCCGGAGATGTCGAGGAATTACTGCTCGGGAAGGCGGATTTCGCCAGTCGCAGCTTTGGAGACACACACCGCCACATCACGCAAAATTCAGTAGGCTTCTACGCTCAGGATGACTGGAAGATTCGGCCCCGGCTCACGTTGAATTATGGCTTGCGCTACGAAATTAACGGAACCATGCGCGACACAAACAACAATGAAGCCGTATTCATTCCTCCGCCGGGACCCGGTTTTGCCAAGGTAGGAACGGATGTCGATGGAATTCACAACGTTGACTACAAGGATTTCGGGCCCCACGTCGGGTTTTCGTGGGATGTTTTTGGCAACAGCCGGGTAGCTCTGCGAGGTGGCTACTCGTTGTCGTATGACGTAGCAAATTTCGGGGCTTTGGCAAATCCCTACAGCTTCGCGCATGCCAGCACAGGCGTGTTCACCCAGTTGAATCTTGGGTTCTTCAATCAGGCAAACACAGCCGCCAACGATGTGGATCTGACTGCCTCTGACAATACGTTAGGAAGTGGCTGCTACGATCCTAATACTGGCGTCGGCTCATATATTTGCTTTGACTCGGCGGTTGCTGGGCCATTGTTTGGAACTAATCCGACGGGCACGCCTCCGTTCAACGCGTTCTCGATCGTGCAAAATTTCAAGACTCCGAGATATCACAATTACAACCTGAGTCTGCAAAGCGAACTGTTCCACAACAACGTCTTGACGGTGACTTACTCAGGCCAGCGCGGCAGCGACCTGATCATCTACAGCGACCTGAATGCCTCTCCGATAGGCACGCCTTGCACAAGTCCGAGTGACTGCGACGCCTTCAGGCCGCTGGCTGCTTCTTTCCCCGACTTGCGGCACGTGATCCAGGCGACGAACCAGGGATCATCGCAGTACGACAGCCTGCAGGCGTCTTTCAACCAAAGAAGCTGGCACGGCTTCGATACCCAATACAACCTGACCTGGAGCAAGTGCTTCGATTACAACTCAGTTAACCGTGGCGGCGCAGGTGACTACCCGCAAATCAATAATTCCAATCCCGTGGGAAGTACCGCTCCTGCTACCCCCAACTTCGCCGACTCCCGCGGATTGTGCGACCACGACGTACGCTTGAATTTCAACGTCAGCGGTGTCTACGAAATTCCCACGATCCCACATCTTGGCAATCGTCTGGGGAAGGGTTGGGCCCTCAGCACCGTCTACACCGCCCTAGCCGGGAGACCATTCGCGGCGATTTTGGGCGGAGGTGGTGAAACGTCAGGCCAGGGACTCGTGGGCAACAGTATTCGCGCTTCATACGATGGAAGTCCGATCCACTACAACACCCGCAACCCGGATGAGTATGTGGTCGAAACCTATACCCAAGTGGGTCAGGCGGACCCCTGTGGAGATACATCGGGCGGATTGCCGCTTTCACCCTTCTTCATTCCTTGCGCTGGGACCGTGGGTAACTCTCGTCGCGGACAATTGATCGGCCCCGGGCTCAGTCAATGGGACATGTCTTTGTACAAGAGTACGAAGATTACGGAACGGTTAAGCGTGGAACTTCGCTGGGAGGTTTACAACCTTCTCAACCGGGCCAATTTCCATTACTTCCCAGACAACAACGTGCTTGGTAGTTGCACGACCGTGCTTGCTGGCGGCGCTTGCGACCCGTCCGAGCATGCTTTTGGAACGATCATAAAAACCTCCGACGTCGCCGCGGGTAATCCTGTGATCGCCCAAGGCGGACCCAGGAACATGAATTTCAGTTTGAAATTCACGTTTTAGGGAAACAGACTGCAAAATTCCAGGGAGTCTGCCTGTGGTAGACTCCTTTTTTCATTCCTATGGCAGTCCGCCGCCTGGTTTCATCCCTCCTGCTGTTTCTCTTACTGGCCTTTTGCGTGATGGCGGCTCAACGGCCCAAGGCTGCTCCGCCTCGCCGGAGTTCGCCGCAGTATCCCAACATTATTGTGATCACGCTCGACACGACGCGCGCCGATCGCATGGGTTTTCTGGGATCAAAGCGCGGGCTGACTCCCAACCTGGACACGATGGCTCAGCAGGGCGTCGTTTTCACTCGAGCGTATTCTCATGTCCCGCTTACGACAGCCTCGCACACGACGATTTTCACCGGAACGTATCCGCAATTCAATCACGTCAACGATTTTGGCGTACCGCTCTCTGCCAGGCTGCCGTATTTGCCTGATCTCTTGCATCAGCACGGATACCAGACCGGGGCATTTGTAGGATCGCTGATCCTCGATCCACTGGATGGCACTGCGCCGGGATTCGATCGCGGCTTCGACATTTACGACGCCGGCTTCCATTTGCGACGACACGGAGAGGATCGCTACCAGACTGTCGAAAGACGGGGCGAGGTTGTCGTGAATCACGCCTTGGCGTGGCTTAGCCAGGTGGCGGATAAGCCCGTTTTCCTATGGGTTCATTTGTACGACGCGCATGATCCGTACGACCCGCCGTTGCCGTATAAAGAACGCTTCGCTTCACAGCCTTACGATGGGGAAATCGCTTATGCGGATGCGTGCGTGGGCAAGCTGCTTGACGCGCTGCGCAAACACGGCCTCTACGATGAAACATTGATTGCGGTGATGGCGGATCATGGAGAGTCGCTGGGCGCGCACGGCGAAAACACGCACGGAGTTTTTCTTTACGACGAGACTATCCATGTACCCCTTCTGATAAAGCTGCCGCTCAACCGTGCAGGGGGCAGACGGATTGAGGCTCGCGCAGGACTCGTCGACATCGCGCCGACGATTCTTCGTGCGGCGGGCATTACTCCACCTGCTGAGATGCAAGGCCAATCGTTACTTGAATCCGTTACATCCTCCGCTGCAAAAACTGCAAGTACAAAGGGTGGCGATTCACAGAACCGAGATTTGCCAGAAGACCGGCCAACCTACGCGGAGACTGATTATCCCCATAGAGCATTTGGATGGGGCGCGTTGCGGGCACTGCGCTCAGGGAAATATCTCTACATCCAGGCGCCGGACCGGGAGCTTTACGATCAGACGAACGATCCCGGAGAGACGCACAATCTGGCTGACAGCTCTAGAGCGGTCGCGGGTACGCTGGCGTCTCAGCTCGTCGATTTCCGGAACAAAACCAGCCAGACTCTGGTGAATCTCGCTAAGCCCGACCCCGAGCAGATGCAAAAGTTGCAGGCTCTCGGTTATGTGGCTTCCGATACGAATCCGGCGCAGGACGAAAAAACGCTTAGTGGAGTTGATCCTAAAGCGCGAATCGAAATCTCGAACCTCTTGCATGACGCCATGTTCGATGTGGAAGATGCGCGTTACGAGCAGGCGATTCCACTGTTGGAACGCGCGCTCGCTGTGCAACCGGATATGCCGGTGGCGAACCTGCAATATGGCCTGGCTCAGGCGCGCTTAAGCCACTTTGACAAGGCAATCGCGCCGTTGCAGAAAGCAGTGGCGCTGCAACCCGACAATGGCATGGGTCACTATGAACTGGGATTGGCGCTCTTTCAAACCGGAGATTGGAAGGGGGCCGCGCCGGAATTCGAAGCTGCGGTGGCGCGCGCTCCGCGCTGGGCCGATGCTCACTTTTCACTGGCGGCGGTCTACGCGCGCATCGAACGGGTTCCTGATGCGATGACCGAACTGGACAGCACGCTCAGCATCAGCCCCGATCACTATCGAGCCAACTTGTTGCGCGGCCGCATCCTCACTCTGCAAGGCAACCCTCTCGGCGCTCTGAACAATCTGGAGAAGGCTACTCAAATCCAGGCTGACTCGCGCGAAGCCCACCTTTTCCTTGCAGATGCGTACGACCAGTTAGGTCGCGCAGCTGACGCGCAGAATGAACGTGCAACCGCGCAGAAACTTTCAGGCAGCCGCTGAAAGGGTGCCCCATTCAAGCTCCGCTTGGGCGGGGGTGCTCAGGCTTAAACCTGGGGCCGCTGAAAACCGCTCAGCATTGCCTATCGAAAGATAATGCTGGCAAGGAGTATTACTACTGGATAGCACTCCAGGGTGTAACGCGGTTCGGGATTTTCCAGCGTGCCTAAAAAGGCCGACCGAACGATTACGAACAAAAGCGGAAGTCCGACGTATACCAGGTGTCGCCCTTTTATCAGTCCGGCGGCCGCCATCGCTGTATATCCAAGGCCAATAATTCCGAGCGCGACCGCGAGCGTGGACCACTTTGGGTCGTCATTGAATTCCCACCATCGAGTGTCGGAAGGCATCGTCTCTGTCCGAGGTCGCAGCCACATGTCAGCGATGCGAAGAAACGGCAGCCACACGTAGTAACGCAAGGGGGCGGTGTGAATGCGTTCGTTTGCCAGAACTGCAAATCTGGCATCCAGATCCGGAGTGACGTGAAGGATGTCGTTGTAATCCGACAGAAGTGCGACCGTCTGTTGTCGCTGCGTTTCCGAATCAAGAGCGCGCGCTGGAAGTTTGTCAGCGTCGATCGTCTGGCCTGGCACAGGCCAGTAGATTTCTTCCACTGACGCATATTCCGCGATCCAGGTTTTAACCCAGCGATTGAACCCTGCGGGGACAAATTCATCGACTTCATTTGCATAACGCGGTGCGAGCGGTTGAAAGCGGTGCAATGAGTGTAGATTTCGTAAGGTCCAGGGCACCAGGGGCGCCAGTGAAATAAGCGCCACTACTAGGCCAGCCCGAACCGTATGCGAAACAGAGAGATTGCGTGACGCAAGCGTCCTCGCCTGTATTTTGTTTTTGGCGGAGCGGCCCAGCCATGCCCGCGCCAGAATGATCAGCAAATAGAATTCAATCGCCACCAGCAGTAAGCCGCCATCCGGCCGTAAAAGAATCGCGCCGGCGATGGCGGCTCCGCAACCGATCCATGGACGCAATCCAGAGCTAGTCATCAGTGCGGCCACGGCGAAGTCCAGAGCCAAGGCGGTAAAAAAAATCTCTAAAGTCTCGGTTAGCGCGGCAGCCGCATAACTTGCAAAAAATGGGCAAAGCGCCGCCAATAGGAACGCCGCTCGTGCAGCTTTTCCGGAAACCAGCCGTCGCGCCATATCGGCGATCAGAAAACAGGTGCCGATATCCACAAGCATTTGCAAAATCAGAACGGCCCGGTAATGCTCCATGCCGAAAACTGCAAAAACCGCAGCCAGAAACGCGGGGTAACCGGGCAAGCGGATATAGGTGGCGGAAATCTCGTCTGTCCCGCTCAGCCCGTAAATGCCATGCTGAAGCCAGTTCTTGGCAATATCGCCATAGACAAAAGAATCAGTGGTGACACCAGGAAAACGAAAAATAAAGAGAAGCCGCAACCCAAGAGCGGCGAGGGTGACAAGCAGAAAAAAACGAGGATGTTGGCGCACAAGCTGGCGCACATTAAGAATATACCTCAGCTGCCGATAGACTCTGCCAAGCAGCACGCCGGATGTGCATGGCTTGCAAACGTCAAGTTTGACCGTCTTTCCACTGCAGCTTAGGATAAACAAACACCACTATTCATGGCGCAACCTGTTTTTTACGATCCTCGCAAGGCTCGCTGGAAGCGGATACGTCTGGCCTTTGACGTCATCGGCGTAAGTATTACGCTGCTGGTGATCTTCTTTGCTTATACGGCATTGCGCAGTCAGCCGCTGCCTGACCTTCTACTCGCCCCTCAAAAGCGTCCGTATCACGCGTTGAAGGAGAAAGAGAAAGAAAAGCAAAGGGAAAAGCGAAAGCTTGCGGCAGCGCACCGCGGTCATCGCAAGTCGAAGTCTGCGCCTTCGCAGGTGAAATTAAACGACGAGGAAGGTATCCGCGCCGGCTTCTACGTACCCTACGATGCCGCAAGTTTCTCTTCTCTGCGTGAATACGCCCGGCAGATCGACCTGCTCTTTCCCGACTGGCTCCACATCATCACTCCAGATGGCCGTGTGCAGGGTATCGACGAACAGACCAACAAATTCTTCGACGTGGTGCAGCCAGATTCCACCGTTCGCGCCGTAGACGACAAAGTGATGCCATTTCTGAAAGCGGAAGACACCGGGATGGAAGTCTTCCCCATGGTGAACAATTTCGACGGCAAGGACTGGGTGGACATTACCGCATTTCTCAATGATCGCGAGGCGCGTGCCCGCTTCCGCCAGCAACTATCGGCATTTTTGGCCACGGATAAGTATCACGGCCTGATGATCGACTTCGAAACCTTCTCCCAGAAGGGTCAAGCTGGATACTTATCGCTCTTGCACGAACTGTCCAATGATTTGCATGCCAAGGGCATGAAGTTGTATGTCAGCGTCCAGGCACGCAACTCCGATTACAACTACGCGGCTGTCGCCGCACCGGCTGATGGTGTCGTCCTGATGAATTATGACGAGCACTATCCGTCTCCAGGACTGGCGGGGCCCGTGGCTTCACAGGATTGGTTCGCTGACAATCTGAAAGCGGCGGTCAAAGTGATCCCGCAGGAAAAGTTGATCTCTGCGATCGGCAATTACGGGTATGACTGGGTGAAGAAGCCGAAGCGAGGAGCGCTGCCACCCGGCGTCAGGGACAGCAATGTTTCCGTGCAGGACGCTTGGCTTGCAGCCCGGGACTCAGATGCGGATGTTGATTTTGATGGTGATAGCCTCAATCCCCACATCACCTATGTGGATGAGCACGATCTGCAGCACGACATCTGGTTCCTGGATGCCGTAACCGCGCTGAACCAGATGCGTGCCGCGCAGTCCCTGGGCATCAAGACCTTCGCGCTCTGGCGGCTGGGTTCCGAGGACCGGTCCCTATGGCGTGTGTGGGATGTCCCGGGCGAGGCTGGCGCTGAAAACAAGCTGAAAGACGTTCCGCCTGGCCAGGATGTGGATATGGAGGGTAACGGCGAGATCCTGCGCATTGAAGCTCGCCCTGCCGATGGACAACGTTCCATCACCCTCGATCCAGCGACCGCGCTGATCACCGATCAGAGCTTTGACTCTTTGCCTGAGCCCTATCGCGTGGCGCGCTATGGATCGAGCCCCAACAAGGTCGCCATCACGTTTGACGACGGGCCCGATCCCGAATGGACGCCCAAGATCCTCGATGTGCTGAAACGCGATCAGGCTCCCGCGGCTTTTTTCCTGATCGGAATTCAGGCCGACAAATTTTCCGACGTGACCAAGCGCATTTATCGCGAGGGACATGAAATCGGAAGCCACACCTTCACCCATCCTGACATCAGCAACATCTCCCGTGGGTTCATGCGGGCGGTTGAACTCAACCTTACCGAACAATTGTTTGCTAGCTTGCTGGGGATGCGTACGATTCTGTTTCGTCCGCCATACTCAATTGACGCCGAACCTGATACCGAGGATCAGGTTCGTCCGCTCGAGACCACGCAGGACATGGGTTACATCACGGTTGGCGACAAGATAGATCCCAACGATTGGCGTGACGATCCCCGCCGTAGCGCTGATCAGATCGCCGAAGACGTAGTGGCCCACCTCCCTCCGTGTGCGCCAGACGACAGACGTTGCGGAAATATCATCCTGCTGCATGATGGCGGAGGCAATCGCGAACAGACTGTCCTCGCCCTGCCGAAAATCATTGCAGGCGTACGAGAAAAAGGGTTGCAGATCGTCCCGCTTTCAGAGTTGCTCGGCCGGACTCGCGCGGAAGTGATGCCCCCAATTCCCTCCAACCAGCGCTGGACCGCGCGTCTGAACATGTTTGGGTTCGCGTTATTCCCGCTCACGTTCAATGTGATCACCTGGATATTTTTTGTTGGTGACGTCTTGATGACCGGGCGGCTGGTTTTCATTGGAGCCTTCGCCATCTTCGACCGGTTGTGGCCAAAACATTATGGAACGGCCGAGCAGGCGGAATCGTACCTTCCGCAAGTCGCGATACTGATTCCCGCCTACAACGAAGAGAAAGTAATCGAGCGGACGATCCGGGCAGCGATGGCGGCAACTTACCACAATGTACGAGTGATCGTGATCGATGACGGATCAAGTGACAGAACCTTGGAAGTCGCCAAGGCGGCATTCGCCCGGGAAGAGGCGCTGGGGCAAGTCCTGATTTTGACCAAACCGAATTCCGGCAAAGCGGACGCACTCAACTTTGGCCTTGAGCATTTACGCGATGAAGAAATCTTCGTCGGCATTGACGCCGACACGCTGGTTGCTCAGGATGCGGTCTCCCGACTGGTACCGCATTTCCTGAATCCCAAAGTTGGCGCCGTCGCCGGTAATGCCAAAGTCGGAAACCGGATCAACCTTTGGACGCGGTGGCAGGCGCTGGAGTACATCACCAGCCAGAACTTCGAGCGGCGCGCACTGAACACCATGGGTGCCGTCAGCGTGGTGCCGGGTGCGATCGGTGCTTGGCGTGTATCTGCCGTGCGCGAGGCGGGCGGTTTTCACACCGACACGGTCGCGGAAGATGCCGACCTCACCATGGCACTCCTGCAGCGTGGATATCGCGTGGAGTATGAAGACCTGGCCCTGGCCTATACGGAAGCCCCGGTAAACGCCCGGGGTCTTATGCGGCAGCGGTTCCGTTGGTCGTTCGGGATTTTGCAGGCGGTGTGGAAGCATCGTGCCGCATTTGCCCGCGAGGGCGTGCTCGGATGGGTTGCCCTGCCCAATATCGCGATTTTTCAAGTCTTGCTGCCGCTAGTCTCGCCCTTCATTGACATCATGTTTTTCGTGGGCGCGATATGGTATTTTATCCAGCGCTCATATCATCCGGAATCCACCGATCCTGCCAGCTTTCAGCGGCTCTTCATTTTCTTCGTTGCGTTTCTGGTAATGGATTTTCTGGCTTCCGCCATCGCCTTCGCGTTGGAGCGCCGGCGTCCGGAGGCTCCGGAAGATCCCTGGCTGTTAAGCCAGGTGTGGCTGCAACGCTTCGCTTACCGGCAATTGTTCTCGGTGGTGTTGCTAAGAACATTGAAACGCGCCGCCGAAGGCCAGCGCTTTGCATGGGACAAGCTGGAACGCACCGCCGCCATGAGTTACAAGCCAGCGGAAACACCGGAATCGGTTAAGGTACCGTAACCATCCGAGTGAAGTGCGCCCGGTTGCGACGCAGCCAGAGTAGGCTGGACGATAAGCGCCTTTTGGGAGAAATAGTCTCCCTGCCGCGATCCTTATTTTCCTTCCATGCGTCATCCTGATGGACCTCGGTCCCGAAGGATCTGGCGTGCACGCCGACACTGCCTGGAGATTTCGAAGCGCCACACTCCAGATCCTTCGAAAGCTCAGAATGACGGCTCAATGAAAAGATGATCGTTCGACTGATGCCACGGGCGGGTGCTCAGCGAAACTTAAGTTTCTGGCTTGGAATAACTTGAAATACGAGAGTCAGGCGCTGGCCTTCGACACGCATTTTGCCGCCATAAAGCCTCGTTTCCCGGTGCTACAATGAAGAGTCTTACATCAGCCCACCGGCATCAAATGTCTCCGAGGTGCAGTCATGGCAACCGTTGAAGCTCCAACCCGTCCACAGATTCGCCTGCATGAAGGGCCGTTCGCGAACGAGCCTCTCACCGATTTCACCCAACCGGAAAATGCACGCCAGATCCGGGCCGCAATCGAGAAGGTTCGCGCGCAGTTGGGCCGCGAATACGATCTGATCATTGGCGGCAAGCGAATCCAGACCAAGGATAAGATCAAGTCCATCAATCCTGCCAAGCCTTCACAGGTGGTTGGATTGCATCAGAAGGCGGGAAAAGAACACGTTGAACCGGCCATGAAGGCGGCGCTGGAGGCGTTTTCGACCTGGAGTCAAACGTCATTCGAAGAACGCGCGAGTCTGCTCTTCCGCGTCGGAGATTTGTTGCGCGAGCGAAAGTTTGAATTCTGCGCCTGGCTGGTTTTCGAAGTCAGCAAGAACTGGGCTGAGGCCGACGCCGACATTGCCGAGACCATCGATTTCTGCGAGTACTATGCCCGCGAAGCGCTGCGCCTGTCGCGCACCGAATTGCCGGTACAGATGCCCGGCGAACGCGACACCTTGATGTATGTTCCGCTTGGTGTCGGCGCGGTAATTCCTCCGTGGAATTTTCCCTGCGCAATTATGGCCGGCATGACGCTGGCTTCGATCGTCAGCGGCAATACTGTCATTCTGAAACCGTCCAGCGATTCCCCCACCATTGCGGCCAAGTTCGTTGAACTGCTCGAAGAGTGCGGCATACCGGAAGGCGTGGTGAACTTTTGTCCCGGCGCGGGCGCGAGCTTCGGCAACGCGGTGGTCGCGCATCCCAAAACCCGCTACATCGCCTTCACCGGATCGCGTGAGGTTGGTCTGGACATCAACAAGAGCGCGGCAACTCATGGGCCAGGTCAGATCTGGATCAAGCGCACCATCCTTGAAATGGGCGGCAAAGACGCCATTATCGTGGACACCGACGCGGACGTTGATTCTGCGGTCGAGGGCGTCGCCCAGGCCGCATTCGGTTTCCAGGGACAGAAGTGTTCAGCCTGTTCCCGGGCCATCGTCGACGAGCGCATCTACGACAAGTTCCTCGAAAAACTGAAAGCACGCGTAGAGAAGATTACCGTTGGCGATCCCGCGGAAAATGCCAACATGGGGGCCGTGATCAACGAAGGCTCCATGAAATCCATTCTCGACTACATCGAAGTCGGCAAGAAAGATGGACGGCTTATCACTGGTGGCGGCCCCGCAAAGAATGCCGGCGAAGGATTTTTCCTGCAGCCGACCGTAATTGCGGATATTCCCGCGAAGTCGCGACTTGAACAGGAAGAAGTCTTCGGGCCATTGTTGGCCGTGATCAAATCGAAGAATTTCGATCACGCTCTCGAAATTGCAAATGACACAGAGTTCGGCCTGACCGGCGCGGTGTATACGAAATCGCGTGAGAAAATCGAGCGCGCAATCCGCGAATTCCACGTCGGCAACCTTTACATCAATCGCAAGTGCACGGGCGCAACAGTCGCAGCCCACCCGTTCGGCGGATTCAATATGTCGGGGACTGATTCGAAATCAGGCGGCCCGGATTATCTGTACTTGTTTACTCAGGGCAAAGCAGTGGGCGAGAAGATCTAGAACAATCTACCAGTCCGGCTGAGTTACGCTTCTCCTGCGCAGTTTCTGCTAGCCCGGTCGCACCCGGGCTAGTGTTGTTTCAATAGGAAATTTTGATAATCACTCTGCGATAAGATCACATTCGAAGATTCATTAAATTTCCATTAAATTGTGCGAAAAGGTTTTATGGCAGCCATCGAAAATTGCTATTGGACAAGCCTTTCACCGTCTCCTATCGTTATGCGATGGCTACCTCAATAACAATCGACGAATCGTCTGTAGAACTTCTTCACGAACTTGGCACTCGTATGGCTTCGGCGGACGCCCTGCACGAAGTGCTCTCTCGCGTTGTAGATTTTGCGTCGGCCCTGGTCAAGTGTGATTCCTGTCTTATATACGTACTGGAAGACGAACAGCTTCTGCTTAGGGCTTCAAAAAATCCGCATCCAGATGTTGTGGACACCCTGAAATTGCGCGTCGGAGAAGGCATTACCGGATGGGTTGCTGAACATCGCGAACCCGTTGCGGTCTCGAAAGACGCTTCCAAAGACTCACGCTTTCAATTCTTCCATGAGCTACCCGAAGACACGTATGAAGCGTTTCTCTCAGTGCCGTTGCTATCTCGCGGGCGCGTAGTCGGAGTAATCAACCTTCAGCACCGGCGTCCCCACTTACACAATCAAAAAGAAATTCGGCTGATGTCCACGGTCGGGTTTCTGGTGGGAGCGGAGATCGAAATGGCACGCTTGGAAAGCGAGAATACTCATCTATCGCAAAAGTTGGAAACGCGAAAGATTGTGGAACGAGCGAAAGGTATTTTGCAACGTGATCTCTCGATGGATGAAGAGCAGGCTTATCTGGCACTACAGCGGCAGAGCCGGCAGACGCGGAAATCGATGCGGGAAGTTGCAGAGGCTGTCGTTGTCACCGATGAATTGAGACGCAGCTCCCGCGCTAACTGATGCCAAGACAAGAAAATGCGGAAGTGAATTCCACTCTATCCACTTCCGCATTACTTCCTTACTTGCCTGGTTGAGAATCCGCGATCTGACCCAGCTTGGCCGTCTCGGTGGCTTGCGATTCGATCTTGGGCTCTTTGAAATGCAAGCTTAGACCGAGATCTTCCAGGTACAACGCGCTTACGAACGACTGTCCTCTTTCGGTGCGGCTGAGTACCAGCCTGCTCGCCCCTTTGAGGGTTTCCTGAGTGATTGCCTGGGGCAACACCATTGCCATCGCAGGGCCGCTGGTTTGCCGAACCAGTGATTGTTGCCGGCATTCCTGGCGATTGCAAAGAAAACGTGTAGTCTCCCGCGGGCAAAGTCACCAATCCCCAGCGGGTTTCATGGCCGAGAGTGAATATCCCATTGGCCGCTGACTGCGCATGGGCCAATCCCGCAGACGCGCTGAGTAACCCGATGACTAGAACGAACCCCTTGGAAAACATGGAACTGCGAATTGATTTCATGACCTCATCTCCTGTGTGGTTGTCACGAGCACGACACGCAGCGCTTCGCGCCGAGAGCAATGCTCGAGTGATTTTGTTGGGACGACGAGGTCAGGAATGAACAGCTTAGGAACTTACAGGGGTGAGAAAACGAACTTCAAAGTTCGCAGCGCCTGCACTTGCAGTCTGTTTCGCGCAAGCTACCGGACACTGCTACTGTGTCAGGACGTCGCGGGGAAGTCCAACTCAAAAAATCAATGACGGCAATTTCAGTGGTCTTGATCTTTTCTGTGCAGTTCGGACGCCAATGGAAAAGGCCGCCCGATAGGCGGCCTCTTGTTGTTCCCAAAAGAACCTCTACGACGTTACCCCTGCTCCCGCTTGGGGAATGGCCGCCGCCGCAGTAGCTGCTGCAGCTTCATTCAGGATGCGGTGATGGATGGTGAACAGGGCCAGTTCGAGCCGATCGGAGACGCCGATCTTGTCATACACGTTGCGCAGATAATTCTTGATTACCTGCTCCGTCGTACCCAGTTGCGAAGCAATTTCCTTGTTCTTGTAGCCTTGCACGATCAGGGCGACGATGCGCAATTCCTTCGCGGTCAGACGGTCACGTACGCGCAAACCGACCATATCGTTTTCGGTCAGCTCGCTGGGCACGGCGATGTCCTGCACCCAATTTTCTCCGCGGGCCACCTTGCGCACGCAATCGACCAGCGCGGCGCTGGTCACATTCCGGTAGACCACGCCGTGGGCGCCGGCTCCCATATAACGCTGCGCGCTTTCACCAGTGTCCGCCAGTACCACGACACGGGTTTTGGCTTTGTCCGCAGCTTGCAGGATGCTTGGGAAATCGGAATGGAATCCACCCGCGACCACCAGAACTGCGGCGCGAAATTTGTCCAGGGCCATGAACATCTGCTCCTGGGTTTGCGCCTGCGCCACAATTCGCATTTCGTCTTCGACCGCCAAAACCTTAGCGATTCCCGCGCGAAAGATGGCTTGATTGTCGGCCAGAATCAATTTGAGCATTGCTTAAGCTCCTCGCCTCTAGTGGCGAACGAAATCGTAGGAGTCGATCACGCAGGCTACGCCGCGCGCCTCCGTGGGACCGCCTGAGGGCTCGTCGGTGCGTACTACACGGCCCCGGCACTGGATGACAACACCTTCTTTGGCCCCCGTCATCTCCGGCGGCAAAGTGATCTCGAACTCGACCGTCGAGCCAATATCCAGCGCGGCGTCAGACCGGATATACACTCCAGCAGCGCTCAGATCTCCGGTGACCCCGCTATGCTCGCCGCCCTTGTCAGAGTTGTGAATCTTGATCGGCAATTCCAAAGGGAAGCGTTTCCCCGTCCGCGCATCGGACACAAGACCTCCTCAGCTTCTGCCCACTCTTGTACCTTCGAAACCCGTCTCGGCCTACAGCTTATGAACGAATCCTTAAACGATGTGCTTGCGCGGTTATATCATGGATGACACCCCTCGCAAAAGCCCGATCCGTGGCCCGGCAAGGGTAGGAACTAGGTTCCCCCCATGCCTCAGTTCCACATTTGGGGGCTATTTCCATACTGGTCACCAATGTTCGAGCCCCGGTTTCATCGAAACGGGCGTGTCGATTTCCAGGACGACGTGTAGCGTATCCTCACGGGGTAGCCTTCCACGAGCAAACTTCGCCACCTGAATCGGCAACTAAGCTCCCTCATGAAAAATCCATGGTGTTTTGCGGTCATCCTGCTTCTCGCGATAACCGTTTCAGGCCAAACGGCTCCAGATAACAATCAACAGACGTCCAATACCCCTGCCAGTTCTTACCAGCCGATTACTGGACGGCAACGATTCAAGTGGTTCGTAAAGAGTACAGTCGGCCCCGAAAGCCTGGCTGCCGGCATATTCAGTGCGGGCTTTGGAACTGCCCTGGACAGGCCGAAGGAGTACGGACCTCATTGGGAAGGTTTCGGCAAGCGTTACGGGATGCGGCTTACCGGAGTTTCTACGGGCAACGCCATGGAGGCGGGGTTCGGATCCTTGTGGGGTGAAGACCCTCGCTATTTTCGCGCGACTGGCGAGCCGTTCAAAGGCCGCTTGAAGAATGTGGTCGTGATGACCTTTGCCGCTCGACGTACTGACGGTAATTTAGCTCCGGCATACGCTCGCTATCTCGGAAACGCAGGCAACAACTTTCTCTCCAACACCTGGCGAGCGGACAGCGAATCCGGCGTAGGCAACGCCTTCGCGCGGATTGCGCTGGGTTTTGCAGGAAAAATGGGCGGAAACGCGTTCGAAGAATTCTGGCCTGACGCTCGCAAATATATCTTCCGCAGGAAGCACTAATGCTGCCGATGGCAGATCCCACAACTGAAATCTGCTTACGCTCCGGCAGCCCGCGCCTTCTCGCCGAATTTCTCAAAACGCGCTGCCGCCACCGCCCCCAAACCCGCCTCCTGAGGAACCTCCGCCGCCTCCAAAACCGGATCCGCCAGAACTGGCCCGCGGCGCGGAGACAAATACCTGGTTCATATCGGACGCCATGTTGTGCATCGAGCTCGAGAAAAATATTGGATTGAAGCCAGTCATCCCATTCGGCGATGAGTACCAGCTCGGAGGGTTTTGAACGATCCCTTGGAATGCCTGGGCCCAATGATGTTCCACGCCCAGCGCCATCGCGTACGGCAAATATTTCTCAAAGGTGTCCGGCGGCATTCGCTTCAAGCGGTCCGCGTCGACGCGGTTCATGAATTCCTGAAAGCCCAGTACAGCGATACGGGTGCGCCCGCCTTGGATGGTCCTTGCCGACATCTGTCGCGCAAACAGCCACCAGATCACTGCGGAAATAGCTCCGCACACAACCAGGGGAAGAATCGCGTTGAAGATTTTGTCGTATCCAAGGAAATGCGCGAGGACATATGGAGCAGCGATGGCGATGGCTCCTCCGACGCTATAAGCATTCGCTGAATCGGGATCAAGCAGATACATGCCCTTGTTCTTCAGCGCAGCTTTGATGTCCTGCTTGATAAATGGAATGGCGGTGTAAAAACGGTTCTTCAGGCTGGAGAGACGAGTGGGCTGTCCACCCACGATGATATTTTCCAGCATGATCTGCTCATGGGGCGCCAGCCCCTTCCACTCGGTCGATGGCTTTAGCGGATGGAAAATGTAGTCTTTGGAGTGGAAGATAAGAAGGTTCGTTTCCACCGTCTCTTCAATTCTCACGAACCCCCGCACCGCTAGGTCCACGATCGTTGACGTGATGTCCCGCGGATGGATCGTGTCGTCAAGCAACGTCCCCGCTTCTGCCGGAGACATGCCGGGCGGCGGTTCATACATCGGTGCAACCGATTGTCCAGGATCGGGATCGCGGCCTTTGTACCACCACAGCGTAAACATCACCCCAAATGTCAGGAATGGCAAAAAAACTATGGGGTTGCTGCTGATGAACCACCAGGCCCGGGCCAGGGCGCTGGGCTCGTTCACAATTCCTTTAGGGATGAAGATATCGATCGTCATCCCGCCGCGCATGGGGAGCGGGTTGCTGGTCTCGAACTGAACGTTCGCCCCGTTGACCTCGCTAGTCGCGTCGCGCTCCTTAGAGCCGTAAGCCCCGGTGAAAGCCTGTGCTCTCAATTGTCCCGCAGCATTGCTGGGCAGGGATACTTGAGCTGCGGCATGATCGATCGGCACCGGCCAGTCGTTGCCGGTGACATTCCAGTAAAACTCGTCATGGTCTCCGAAATAGCGAATGCCGTTCCGCACGGCGTAGTCAATTTCTACGATGCGGGAAGTGTTCACTGCACCGGGAAGGTAGATTTTGAGATCGCGATTGCCGCTGGAAGTCGTCGACTCGTATTTCAGCTTCTTACCGGCGCCGTCGGTGACGGACGTGACGTCCAGAAACAGCGTGTAGTTCGTGCCCCGCGGGCCCGGATATTCGATCGGAATTATGCGATGAATGCCGTGCCAGGTGCCAATGAAAACGAGGTTGATGCGCTCCTTCACCAGCGTGGAGCCGTCAGCATTGATGGAGATGACGTCCTGAAAATCCGAGATCCGCCAGCTCTGCGCGAAAACGTGGCCGGTCACAAGAAAAATGCAAACCAGCCACAGGAGATTTCGTCTGGCCACGTACATCCTAGAACTTCACCGCTACCGGCTCGCGGTCGGTTGCGGCCACCTCGAAGAACTGTCTTTGCTGGAAGCCGAACATTCCGGCAAGAATATTGGTCGGGAAAGACTGGATCTTCGTATTCAGATCGCGCACCACGGCATTGTAGTAGCGGCGCGCATTCTGAATCGTGTCCTCGGTCTGGTTGAGGGATCCCTGTAGTTGCGTGAACTCCTCGGAAGCTTTCAGTTGAGGATAGTTTTCCGCCACCGCAAACAGGCTCTTCATCGCACCAGTGAGCTGATTTTCCGCTTCGGCCTTGTCGCCCGGGGTTGTTGCCTGCATCGCCTGCGAGCGCAGTTTGGCGATGTTCTCGAAAGTTCCCTTTTCGTGGGTGGCGTAGCCCTTGACCGTCTCGACCAGATTCGGAATCAAATCGTGCCGGCGTTTCAGCTGCACATCAATGTCCGACCATGCGTTATCGCAGCGTACGCGCAACTGCACCAGGCTGTTGTACATCCCAATCAGCAGGACAACGATGACAACCAGAATGCCCAGGAAGATAAAGGCCATGAGCGCCCCTCCGAGCGGAATGATAACTTCGGCGACGGTAGCACACCGGGCATTCCGGCGCAATCGACTCGGTTCGTGCAACGGAAGTGACTATGTGGCAGTATCGAGGTGGTCGCCTTTGCGGTTTAAGATTGTCCTGAGGTGAAATATCCGCTATCGAAAGAGCTTTAGCAGATGGCTGCCCGCGCTGTTGATTTCACTGTCAACCATTGCCGCCGCCCAGACCTGCCTGACTGCCGGTGACATGGACGAGGCCACCCGCTCGGCCCTGACTGCCACCGGCAAGCGTTTTTACGATCTGGCCGCGCACGGAGATGCGGCGTCACTGCGGCAAAACGCAATCACCAGCCTGGCGACGGATTTTTCCGGCATCGAAAACGCGATCAGGGACAACCAGGCCAATCTGTCTGCGGCGCAACCAGCACCCCGTCCTCCTTTCCTGCTCAAGGCTGAGGGCAACGAGCCGGTGGCACGAGCCGAATTCCTGTGCGGAATTTTTGGATCTCAGGGGCAGACGCGCGACAGCGCCGTCCTTGTGATTCCCAACCTGCCGCCAGGAAACTATGGCATCGCGATCCTTGACGCCGTTTCCGCCAAAGGCCGCTTACAGCGTGTCGTTCGTACTGCAGCAGCAAGGCGCCAGCTGGAAGTTGGGTGGATTCTATGTGAGGCCGACCCAGGTCGCCGGCCATGACGGGAACTGGTTTGCCGAACGCGCCCGCGAGTTCAAAACAAAAGGACAAAACCACAACGCCTGGTTTTACTACGGAGAGGCGCGCGAACTGCTCGTTCCCGTTCCGTTCATGGCCACCGCCATGACCGACAAGTTGTATGACGAAATGCAAGCCGTAAAGCCCGCTGATCTGCCGCCATTTGATTTGACAGCGGGCGCAAAAACCTTCAAGGTCACCGACCTGTTTCCCGTGCCCGTGGGACAGGATTTTGATCTGGTAGTGAAGTATCAGACAGCCGATGTTTCCGACAGCGGACGAGCATTCCAGGACAATGCAGCGGTCATGAAGGCCCTGGTGGCCAAATATCCTGAGATCCGGGAAGCATTTGCCGGCATTGTTGTCCGCGGCGTGGAACCTTCTGGACGCGACTACGGATCAATGCTGCCGATGAAAGAAATCAAGTAGTTCAAGTTTCGAAAATGCACGTAGAGAGTTGAAGCCATCCTGCCTTCAACTTCCTAGTTGATCGAAAACACACTCCTTCGGATTCTTTGTCTTCCCGCAAACCCAGAAAAACCGGAGCCCGTAGTTTTTCGCCGCCCTCGGCTGTGGCATGCGTCCATTCCGAGAATTTGATCTCCGCTACCAGTTCCGGCTTCACCCAATGAGCCTTTCGCAACCCCTCGACGCCGTGAGGAAACGGACTGCGGTCAGTCTCCCGCTTGTGCAGTGCCTTCCAGATGTTCGCCAACGTCGCCTGATTGAACCCGGTTCCAGCCTGCCCTATATGAATCAGATCACCTTTCTTGTCGTAAAGGCCGAGCACCAGCGATCCAAAATGTAAGCGGGTGCCCTCAGGGTCTGTGTATCCTCCGATGACGCAATCGAGCGTCTGGGTAATTTTAATTTTTAGCCACGACTGTCCCCGGCGCTCTTCGTAGTAACTGTCACGGCGCTTGGCAAGGATTCCCTCCAACCCCTTTTGTTTGGCAACATCGAATAATGCCTTGCCCTGGTAAAAATGGTCGGAGTAACGAAGCGGGCCGGACGGGTCGGTGATTCTTGCCAGCACGTTCTTGCGCTGCTCCAGCGGCACGCGCCGCAGATCATAGCCGTCGAGATAGAGCAGATCAAAAACGTAGTACAGCACCGGAATATCCCTGCGGGAGCCTGTGCGCCGTTTGCCATCTTTGATTCCGGTGCGTTGCTGCATGAGGCTGAATGAAGATCGTCCGGCCTCGTCCAGGGCGGCGATCTCTCCGTCAAGAATAGCGGTGTCGGCTTTGATGTGCTTTGGCAGCACTTGCAGTTCGGGATACTGCGCCGTCAGATCATTCTGGTTTCTCGATACCAGGCGTACTTTTCCCTTGGAGATAAACGCGACCGCACGGTAACCGTCCCACTTGATCTCAAATAACCACTCGGGATCGTCGAATGGCTTCTCCACTGAAATGGCCAGCATGGGATGAATCTCGGTCGGCATCGGGCGCTTGGCGGCGCCGTCCAGATCTTTGACCGCGGCAGGTTCAGAGGAACTAGAGGGGTTTTTCGATAATTTCTCCCGAACTGCGGGGCGGAGGCGCGCTTTTAGACTGGGTTACTTCACTTTCTTCTTTTTTTTTACCGTGGTTTTTTCTGTTTCCGCAGTTTGCCGGGTACTTTTGGAAGCCGCTGACTGTGGTTTCTTTTTCTGCTTGTCAAACTTGGCTATGGCATCCGCCAGCCAGGCTGCTTTCACCGGGCCGCGTGACGCCGGACGGCTGCTGGTCCACTTCGCCGAGCCTTGGTCGCCGCCGATCTCTGCCATGGTGCGTTTGGTCAGCGCCGACTCATCGAACTCATCGATGTCATAACCCTTTACCACGGCATCGTCCTGCTTCTTGATCAGCAACCACTCCGTTCCCTTGGTGCCGGGACGTCGCGACTTCATATGAATCAGCGCAAAGTCGCCGTTCAGCTTCTTGCCATGCAGACGGATTTTAAGATCGCCTTTCTTCAGCATCGCGGAAGCTTCCGCATCCGTGCCGGGGACGAATTTTCCATTCACCGGTTCGGGTGATAGTGGTTCCCAGGTTCCGACGTCCCAGACCATCACCGTGCCCGCGCCATAATTTCCCTCCGGAATCGTGCCTTCAAAATCAAAATACGAGACCGGGATGATCTTCCACCTGCATCGCGAGACGCTTGTCGGCGGGATCGAGTGATGGGCCTTTGGGTACCGCCCATGACTTGAGCACGTTTTCCATCTCCAGCCGGAAGTCATAGTGAAGACGGGTTGCGCGATGCTTTTGCACCACAAAGCGATGCCGCGACTTTTTCTCCAGCTTCGGAGGTGGCTCGGGAGTTTCCTCGAAACGGCGCTTGCGTTTGTATTCTGCTAATGTCACGAAACCATTTTAAACAGGAAGGCTGTTTCAGGGGGCAAAAAAGGCTTGGCAAAAAAACGCGTAGCTAAAATCGGGCAGAGGAACGCCGGACGCCCACGAACCATATGACGAAACGGGAGTATCCCGATGCCCCACTCGTCGGCGTTGGCGCATTGATCATTGATAGCGGGCGCATATTGCTTGCCAAACGCGGACATCCACCGCTTGCGGGCGAGTGGTCTATCCCTGGCGGAGTATTGGAACTCGGAGAGACCCTTCGTGAGGCTGCCGTCCGTGAAGCTCGGGAAGAAACCTGCCTGATCGTCGAGGCCACAGAACTGCTGGGAGTGTACGACCGCATCCTGCAGGACGATGCCGGCCGCACCCTCTACCATTTCGTGCTCATCGATTTTCTATGCCGCGCGCAAGCAGGAGAAGCGCACGCGGCCGACGACGCAGATGAAGTCCGCTGGTTTACCCCGGAGGAAGCCGCAGCGCTGCCGCTCGCCGAGGACACCGCCCAGGTAATCCGCCAGGCATTCGAAAAAACCAAGTCACAGCAACGTCGTTTGCCGTAGCTTTTCTTTGCGCTCTTAAGCCTTTGCGACCTTAACGTGCTTCGCGGTTAAAGGCTCTTGCATTTTGCAATCCCAAAAACAGAACGGCCCACGCATCGTAAAAGTGCGCGGGCCGTCCGGTGGACTGATTGGGATTGACCAAGGGGTGGTCACTCTACGTGGCCCCTTCGGCGAACTCCGGGTCCCTGCGAAAAATCACTCGCCGGGCGCTCCGATCGTTTCGATCAAGCCTGAATCACCGGTAGTCGTGCGATGGATGTTTACCCTCAACACGCCAAGACCATGCGTTATTGAGAGCCCGACAAAGAGCAACCGCCCTAAGTCTCAGCCACCTCACCTGGTCTTTGATTCCCACAACTATTTGGTTCTGAACTTGTCATTCGACCACCTCCTTTCCGGTGTAATTGCACATTAGTACGAAACGCGCCGTCACGTCAACCGGCACGAAAGTGGTGAGTTGTCGAAATATATCCACCGGCATGGGAAGGGCTCGACTCAAGTAAAACAAGAAATCCATCGAGCGTAGGAAAAGGGCACAACTTCGGTCAAACAAGAAGTTAACGGGGGTCGGGAAGAGCACGACTCATTCAAACAAGACATCCATCGCCACGGGAGGGGCACGACTTTAGTCGTGCCGATTAAGCGTCAGCCTGACGCGGCTTCAGCCGCTGAGGTCTGCTCGTCCAGCCTAAATCCCAGAGAAATACGGCAAACCCCAACGCTGCCGAAGACCTAACTTGTTCGAATTTATAGCTAAAGCCAATTGATCCAACCGATTTCGCGCGAATCCGCAGCCAACCTCCCGACATTTAAGGCATCTTAAGATTTCGCAAACGTAACGCCTGCACTTCGTCAAATGAGGAGGACGCATGGAAAGCGTAATCGGAATTTTCGGGTCCCGTGTAGCGGCTGAGCAGGCAGTTCGTGGACTAGTGGCCAGAGGCTTGAATCCTCAATCTATTACCTTCCTAAGCGGAGAAGCGGGCAGTGCCGAAATCGAAAACTTGCCCACCACCGACGCTGAAAATGATGGCATGGGCGAGACCATGGGTGCAGTCGTTGGCGGCGCCGTAGGCGCCGGGGCTGGATTGTCCCTGGGCAGCGCAGTTGCGAGCCTGCTTGTTCCGGGTGTTGGCCCGATTTTTGCGATTGGATTGGGTGCGGCCGCTCTCCTGGGACTAGGCGGCGCCGCGGCGGGAGCGAAAGCGGGGGATTTGTCCGAGCACGCCATGGACACGGGTGTCCCCAGAGACGATGTCTCCTTTTACCGCGAATTATTGAAGAGGGGCCGCTCGATCGTCATCGCTGAAGTGAATCATGAGGACCAGGCGGCTACTGCGCGCGAAGTGTTCGAGCAAAGAGGCGGAGAAGATGTCGACGCCGCCCGCAAGGAGTTACACAGCGCCGCCTAGGCGAGACGACGATGCCCGGGCTAACGCCCCGGGTTTCCAAACGATTTCGCGCCTTGGCCGCCACCATCCCCCGAGTGTCGGGAAGGGCACTGTGTGTTGGGAGGGGAACGGTGGTAAGAAGGGCACGACGTCAGTCAAGCGAGTTATCCATCGCGACGGCAAGGGCCCGACTTCAGTCAAGCAAGATCGTAATGGGAAGGGCACGACTGTCAGCCGAGATCCTGATGGGAAGGGCACGACTTTAGTCGTGCCGATTAAGACGTAGGCTGACGCGGCTTCAGCCGCTGAGGTCTGCTGCTTCAGCGCAAACAAAGAGATGATTGCTTTGGTTATGTACGTACAATTTCGTAATATACGTACATTTATATCAATACAAAATGTTCCACGTGGAACGTTTCTCCATTCGCCCGCGGGGTCATGGTCCAATGGAATCTACCTGACTCTCCCTCTACTTCCTACACTCGAAGTAACCCCCAGGTAACCAGATCGCGGTAGGTCAGCCTTTCCACCGGTAAGCATCAGGCTGGGGGAGGCCGATGTGCGCAAGAACTCGGTAGGCGAATTCTGCCGCCATTGCATCCAACGTAGCGGGACGGAAGTAGTACGCAGGAATGAGTGGAAATATGGTAGCGCCGGCGTCGGCGGCACGATAAAGGTTGCGAATGTGGATTTTGTTGAGCGGCGTCTCGCGCACGCAAAGCACCAGCGGACGCTTCTCTTTAAGGCAGACGTCAGCGGCTCGCTCGATCAGTTGCGACGCGATGCCATTGGCGATGCGCGCGAGCGTCCCCATGCTGCATGGGATAACGATCATCGCGTCGGCTGGATAAGAGCCGCTGGCCACGTTGGCGCCGATATCCGCATTGGACTGTTGCTGAATTTTGCGTGATGGCTTGCCCGTCCGTTGGTCGGATTGCGGTTTGGACCTACGCGAGAGGATTTGTTCGACGAGGTTGTTGCGCCCCTTAAGGTCAAGCTCTTCGGCCATGACCCTGAGCGCGCTGTCGGAGGCAATGAGATTAACTGTCTGAATGCGCTTGTCGCGTTCCACAGCGAGTAGAAGCTGCCGCAGGAAGATTGAGCCGCTGGCGCCGGTTGTGGCGATGGTCAGGTTCTGCGGTGGCTGATTAGGCAAATTGGGCTCCTGGCCGGGCGGTGCATGGCGCGCACTGAGCATAGGGAGTGCGCGGCGAAACAGTCAAGGAGGGCGGTCGATTGAGTCGTTGGTTGTTAGCCGCTTGCAGGATTCGGAAGTTCGGTGCTCGGCGCGACTGATCAGAAGCCAACGACAAACGACCAAGGACCAACGACGGAACTTATGGCATCCACCTCCAGTTTACGACTCCGGCGCAGTGAGGCGCAGTTGCACGCGCTGGCGGGAGTAGAACGGGAGATACGGGTCAACGATCCCAATGGCCGTCGCAAATATTTGCGGGATTTCAGCCAGGCTTTTCGTTCTTATGATTCGGTCATTGACCATCAGGAATTGAAGGCTATGGTTGCCGGCGCGGACAGCGTCCTCATCGGTGACTATCACGCCCTACCGGCGGCTCAGCACTGTGCCGCCGCCTTGTTTGAAGAGCGCGCGCAGCCCGGAGATCGTCCGCTGGTGTTGGGCATAGAGACGATTTTTTCCCGCGACCAGCACATCGTTGACGAGTGGTGGAGGCGGGAGATAGATGAGGAAGAATTCCGGCAACGAATTCGCTTCGATCTCGACTGGGGCTACGACTGGGCTCCGTTTTACGAACTACTGGTGACTGCGCGCGAACATGGCGAGGCGATCTACGGAATGGACTGCATGCCTCGCGAGGACCTGCGCAAGATAGGAGCGCGCGATCGACATGCGGTGCACAAGATGGCCGAGATCCGGGAACGCCATCCGAACGCGGTCATCATGGTGCTGTTTGGGGAATCGCACCTGGCGCCGGGACATCTCCCGCGTGTGTTGCGTGAACACATGCCGGAAGAGCGCGTGATCACCGTCCTGCAGAACGTGGACGCGTTATACTGGCGCGCGGCTGGCGAACGTCAGGAGCGAGTGGATGCGGTTCGCGTCAACGATGATGTCGTCTGCGTATTCAATTCCACGCCGCTGGAAAAATATGAGAACTACCGGCTGCACCTGAGCCGCTGGGGACGCACCGACGAAGAAGGTCCCGATCTCGCGCCCACTGTGTACAACCTGATTGACAGCCTGGTGCGATTTCTCGACATCAACCGCTACTCTTCGCACAACGGCACGCAGCCGAAGTTCCTGGTCGACCTGATGCCCGAGGTTTATTGCCGCGCCTCGGATGCGCGGCTGCGCCAACTGCTCTCCCGTCATGCCGCGACGGAGGAGGAGACCGAAGCCATGGTGCGCCACGTGGAACAGCGCGGCAGCGTTTATTTGCCGCAGGTGAATGTGTTCTACGTGCGGGAATTCAAGATGACCTACGTGGCGGAAGAGGCCGCGCGCTTTTTGCATCACGCGTGCCGTGCCTTGCCGGCGACGGGAAACGCCACCGCAGAAGCAATCCGGATCGTTTTTACGCTAGTGCGCTGGAATACGCTTTGGGATATTTTGGGTCGCGGGTTCTGTATCCGGCCCGTCCGGCCGTCGAGAACGGTTCCGGCCGTGAGTCGCACGACGAGCCCGAGTCCGAACGAAAGAAGATTGACTCCAGCGCTCAGTTGCTTGGCTACATGTTAGGCGATGCCTTGTACGAGGCCTACCTTAAAGGACGAGTTTCGCGAAGCATGTTGCGCCGGCTGTTCCTGGCCCACCTCGAGGAGCCGGGGGTAGCGAAAGAGACGTTCCGGGAAATCGCGGCCAAAGTCCGCTGCAATGCCAAGAAACTGCCTGCCTCGGTTACGCGCTAACAACAAACCTTTTAACCACAGAGGACACTAAGGATCACGAAGGAACCGCTTTCTAAAAACCTCTGTGACCCTCTGTGGCCTCCGTGGTTAAAGCCCTTCCCGGTGCAGGGTGCTAATCTAGAACCGCGTTGGCTGAATGCTGAGAGCTGATGCTGAATGCTGAGTGCTCCCTTGAACGCTGAATCCATCCGCAAATTATTCGAGCAGGTGCGCCGGGGAAAGCTGTCTCCCGACGAAGCAGTCGAGCGCCTGCGGCATCTTCCTTTTGAAGATCTGGGATTCGCCAAGGTGGATCATCATCGCGCATTGCGCAACGGGATGCCGGAAGTGATCTTTGGTCAAGGCAAGACTCCAGCTCAAATGGCGGCGATTTTTTCCCGCCTGGCAACGCACGGCGGAAATATTCTGGCGACTCGTGCGGATGAGAAACAGCTGGCCGCAGTAAGAAAGAAAGTTCCCAAAGCTGAATATCGAGAGTTGGCGCGGGCCATCGTCCTGCAACGTGACAAAAAGAAATATGGCAAGGGAATCATCGCGGTAGTCTCGGCGGGCACCAGCGATATTCCGGTAGCGGAGGAAGCGGTAGTTACGGCTGAGATGATGGGCAATGATGTCGAGCATCTTTACGACGTGGGTGTCGCCGGAATTCACAGGCTGCTGGCCAACCGCGCGTCGCTGACGCGGGCGCGAGTGGTGATCGTCTGCGCAGGGATGGAAGGCGCGCTGCCAAGCGTTGTAGGAGGCTTGGTCGGAGTGCCGGTGATCGCGGTACCCACCAGCGTCGGTTATGGCGCGGCGTTCAAAGGCCTCGCCGCGCTGTTGGGGATGATGAATTCCTGCGCGTCGAATGTGAGCGTGGTGAATATCGATAACGGGTTCGGGGCAGGGTATGTCGCCGCTTTGATCAACCGGCTCTGAGCGGTCGAAGTCGAAGAGAAAAGGCACGGCCTAAGCCGTGCCTTTTTTGTACAACGGTTAGTTCGTTACGAGCCTTTCACGACTTCCAGATTGTTCTGCACGCTGAAGACGCCGAACACCTGGTTGGCTCGCATGCCGGCGATGTTTTTATCCATCGCGCTGTCGACCGTACCGTAGAGACTCAACTTGCCGTTGTCCACCACGATGCGGATCGGCTTTGCCGGATCACTGGCATAGCGGCCAAGTACCGGGTCACGATAGATGGCACGCGCGGCATTGATGCGGATGCGATCGTCGAAGCCTGAAACCGGGGCGACCTTGATGTTGTCGATCACATCTTTTACTCCCGGCATGTTATTTGCCAGCCACAATGCCGAGTCGCGGCCTACGTCGGTGCGGGTGTCACCGTTCAAAGTAGCGACACCGTTGGTCACGGCGACATCCACGAAGTTGAACTGGTTGTCGTAGCCAATGCGGTCGTAGTGCAACTTGCGTTCGAGCTTGGCTGCGAGCTCAGCGTCGGGCGCAGTCGTGCTGACTGCCACTTCGTTGCGCACACCCTGAACCTTGTCCAGCTTACGGATTTTCTTTGCCGCATCCAGCTTCTGCTGGTAGAGGTCCACCTTGCCGGTCAAGGTCACGATGCCGTCCTCGGTGCTCGCCTGCAGGTTGCGAAATTCGGTCTTCTTCGTCAACTGCTGCGAGACGCGGGTCTGAATGTCACTGTCATAGCGGGCGCTTGCGGTTTGGGCTACAAGGCCAACGCTGAGAATACCCACACTAAGAAATGAGGCCACAGCGGTAAGAATGTTTTTCATGGTGTTGCTCCTATCCAACGTTTTAACTAGTTGGTTAATTATTTGGATGCGTCTGCTGATATGGAAGGATGCATGCACAGATCCCCGGCCAAAGGCGGCAATTGTTCCTCTTGACAGTAGTCGTGATAACGAATATATTCATATTGTGGCCAGAGACATCCAATCGGAGATCAAGCAAACCAAGCCTTTCACTTCCCTGGAGGATGAGGCGGTGGTTTCGCTGCAACGCACAGCAGACCAGTTGAATGGCTGTTTCAGCGACATGCTCAAACCGCATGGACTTTCGCCCACACAGTTCAACGCTTTGCGTATTCTGCGGGGCGCGGGGAAGGAAGGCCGTGCGTGTAGCGAGATTGCGGAGCGCATGATCAACCGGGATCCGGATATCACGCGTCTGCTGGACCGTCTGGAACGCCGTGGCCTGGTCATCCGCAACCGCGAGGGCCGCGACCGCAGGGTGATTATCGCGCGCATTACGCCGGCAGGACTGGAACTGCTGCGGGGACTGGATCGGCCCATCGAGGATTTCAACCGGAAGTTGTTGGGACACCTGGGCGAACCGCAGCTTCGCACCCTGATCAAGCTTCTGGACATCGCCCGGGAAAAAAGGGACTAGTTTTTTGGCGCATTAATCGTTATCACGATATTCGTTTATAGAACACAAGGGGAGAACTAAAAATGAGCAATTCAACTACTACTGAAGTAGCGGTCAAGGCAATTTCAACCCAGGAAGTCCGACAGCTCGTGGACAGCAAGCGGTCCTTCGAGTTTTGGAACGTTTTGACCGACGAATGGTTCAAGGGCGAGATCATTTCGGGTTCGCGCCGGGTTCCGCTGGACAAGGTCGGAAACGAAGTGCGAAGCACGAGTTTGCCCAAGAATGCTGAGATCGTCGTATACTGCGGCGGCCCGAAGTGCCCACAGAGCGGTATGGCGGCGGAGAAGTTGACGAAGCTTGGCTACGACAACGTTCGCGCATACGAAGGTGGTCTTGAAGAATGGAAAGCTGCCGGATTGGCGATCGAAAAGGCGTAACCGGTTGATCAGGGGAGAGGGCTGGTTGATCCCGGCCCTCTTTAGTTGTTTTTTGGAATGGGCCATGCGGTAAAAGCGGGTCAATAGAAAGCCTTACCGGAGAAACTTTATGAACGAGGGTACAAATCAGCATTGGGGATTGACGGTTTTACGCGTCGTGGTCGGCAGTGTATTTCTGGCGCACGGCGCGCAGAAAGTTTTCGTCTTCGGTTTTCACGGCGTAGCCGGAGCGTTCGCGGGAATGGGGATACCCGCGCCGGCGGTCACAAGCGCCCTGGTGGCGTTGGTGGAGCTGCTCGGAGGCATTGCACTGATCGCAGGATTTCTTACTCGCTGGGCGGCGATACTCAATGGCATCGACATGCTGGTTGCCATCATGCTGGTCCACCTGAAAAACGGATTCTTCGCACCGGGCGGGATTGAGTTTCCATTGACTTTGCTGGCGGCATGCGTGGTGTTGGCGATTGTGGGCCCGGGGGCTGCGTCGGTCGATGGGGCCATGGCCAAGCGAGCGTAGCCTCGTCTTTCCCAGAACTATCTCAGTGTCGAGGGTCAACTGCGGCGGAGAGGTCGCCCGCCCCCACACGATTGCCTTACAGAGTGGGAAGGGCACGACTTCAGTCGTGCCCTTTAGCCGACGACTCGATAGGGCTTCAGCTCCTGAGGTTTCGCTTGCGATCTCGCTGGAGTCCTCAGACACGGTCCGCACAGTCTGGGTGCCGCGACATGCGAGAGTGAAAAAAGTCCTCTCGGGGTCGCTAAGCTTTCCTCGGCGGCTAAAGCTGCCTGGGGCATTGGCTCTCGGAGCGGCACGGCTGAAGCCGTGCCCTTCCCGATCCCAATGTTTACCCCCCACAATCCCAATGTCCACTCCCCTCAATCCTGGTTGCGAGCCGTGATTCCCATTTGCCTTTCGTATAGATAGCTTCCCTATGTTCCCAAACGCGACCCGGCGTCACATTTCTGGGTAAGTAAAGAGTGGTCTGCGCTACCTCTTATTCTTGCTGTTTTTGCCTTTGAAGACGCGTGCGAAAATCTTGTCTATATTTTTTAGTTGTCGCTTCAAATCGAAGGCTCGCTCGATTTGTCGAGGTGGCACCAGTTTGGTGATGCTTTTGTCCTTAAGGACTAATTCACGGAAATTCAGTCCTTCCTTCCAGGCGCGCATGGCGTGGTTTTGCACCGCTCGATAGGCCTCTTCGCGCGAAACTCCGTGCTCCACAAGGTCGAGCAAGAGCTGGCCGCTGAATATCAACCCGCGCGTACTTTCCAGATTCGACTTCATTCGCTCCGGGTAGACGAACATGGTTTCCAGCACGTTTGTAGTCTTTTGCAGCATGTAGTCCACCAGGGTGGTGGAATCGGGGATGATGATGCGTTCGACCGAAGAATGTGAAATATCCCGCTCATGCCAGAGTGGAACGTTCTCAAAGCCGGCCTGCGCATTCGACCGCACCACCCTTGCCAGGCCGCTAATCTGTTCAAGGGTAATCGGGTTGCGCTTATGGGGCATGGCCGACGACCCCTTTTGCTTCTCGCTGAAAAACTCTTCCACTTCGCGCACTTCGGTGCGTTGCAAATGGCGAAGCTCGGTGGCGATCTTATCGAGGGTGGAGGCGATGACAGCCAGCGTAGCAAGGTAAGAAGCATGGCGGTCGCGCTGAATTACCTGGGATGAAATGGCGGCGGCCTTCAATCCCAGCCGCTTGCACATGCGCTCCTCGAGTTCAGGACTGAGGTGGGCAAATGTGCCTACGGCGCCGGAAAACTTTCCCACGCGCATGTCTTCGACGGAGGTGCGAAAGCGGGCGATGTTGCGTTGGGTTTCTGAATACCAGTTGGCGAGCTTGAAACCAAAAGTGATCGGTTCGGCGTGGATGCCGTGAGTGCGCCCGACCATTGGCGTGTCCTTGAACTCCCAGGCGCGGCGCTCGAGGACGTCGGAAAGCTTTTCCAGATCGGCGGCGATGATGGCCGAAGCCTGTTGGATCAGCAAGGCCTGCGCGGTATCCACGACGTCGTTGGAAGTCAGGCCGTAATGAAACCAGCGCGCGTGCGGGCCGACGATTTCGGCGACCGCTGTCGTGAACGCGATGACATCGTGGCGAACTTCGGCTTCGATTTCCGCGATTCGGTCGATGTTGATGTCGGCACGCTGGCGAATGGCACGGGCGGCGTCCTTGGGCACCATGCCTGCCTCGGCGAGGGTCTGCGTGGCCGCGACTTCAACGGCGAGCCATGTCCGGAAGCGGTTTTCATCGCCCCAGATGCGAGCCATGTCGGGACGGGTATAGCGTGGAATCAAAGCTGGTCTCCCTGTTGTCTTAGAGAAATGCGGGACTAGGGATTGTAAATGGGCGGGGGTTTGGGGGCCAGCGGCTTCAAAGGCTGGTAGTGGGTAGTTCAGGCCATGCGCGAGGGCCTGTGGAAATCATAACTACCCACTACCCAAAGGCTGAACCCCAAAGCAAAGACAGAACCAAAACCCAAAAGACTTTAACCACTAAGGACGCAAAGGGCGCTAAGGACGAGCACGCAAAGAAAAGCACCCAAAGCAAAGCACCCAAAGCAAGGGGTCTACGTAGTTCTGTCGTGCTTGGCCGTTAGGCCAGGGCTATCAAGTCAATCTCAACCAGAACATCCTTGGGCAGGCGGGCTACTTCGACAGTCGATCGAGCTGGAGGCGCGACATTGAAATACCGTCCATAGACTTCATTCATGGCGGCGAAGTCTCCCATGTTCTTCAGAAAGACGGTGGTACGTACAGCCTTCTTGAGGCCGCTGCCGGCGGCGGTGAGAATCGCCGAAAGGTTTTTGAGAACGCGCTCGGTCTGCGCAGCTACATCTCCGCTGATAACCTGCTGGCTTGCAGGATCAATGGCCACCTGGCCAGAAACAAAAACAAATCCGTTGGCACGGATGGCTTGGGAATAAGGGCCAATTGCCTGCGGTCCTTCTTTGGATGCAATGACGTCGCGCATGGAGCCTCCGGAATTAGTGGTCGGTGGTCAGTGGATGGTATTCAGTAGCTGGTGATGAGAATTAATGTAGATCAAATTAATGCAGATCAACCGAGCTTGCGTCAAATTGCTTGACTTGCTGACCACTGTCTTTAGATTTTCTGCAGTCTTTGCACGTCGTGCACGCCGGGAATTTTGCGGACGCCGTTGACGATGTTTTCCAGATGCTTCAGGTCGGCGATGTCGAGCACGATGTCGACATTGGCCTGGCCGTTACTGGTTCGCGCTTCGATGTTACGGATGTTGGTCTTGGTGTCGCTGATCACGGCAGTAATCTGCTTTAACATACCGAAGCGGTCATCGCAGAAGACGGTGAGTTTAACCGGATAGGCGCTGGGTGCTCCGTCATCACGAGACCACTCCACGTCAATCTTTCGTTCCGGCTCATACATGAGATTGACTACGTTGGGGCAGTTCAGGCCGTGGACGGCGACGCCTTTGCCGCGGGTGACGTATCCGACGATCGACTCTCCGCGAATCGGGTTGCAACAGCGGGCACGGTAAACCAGGAGGTCGCCCTGTCCGGTCACGCGGATGGCGTTGTTGTTCTGGTCTCCGCCGAAAACTCTTCGCACCACGCTGGCAATTCCGCTGAACTTCTCGGGCTCCTCTTCGGCGGGCGGTCCACTGGCAGCCGGCGCGAGGCGTCCCAATATCTGCCGCGCGGAGAATTTTCCGTAGCCAATGCCAGCCATAAGGTCATCGGCCCGGCCAACGCCGTAGTCGGCAGCGATCTTCAGTAACTCTTCGTCCTTGATTTCTTTCAGCGACACGCGATACTTCCGCGCTTCTTTCTCAATCAGTTTGCGGCCTATCTCGATGGCGCGTTCGCGCTGATGAACGTTGAGCCAGTGCTTGATCTTGTTACGGGCGCGGGAAGACTTGGCAATGGAGAGCCAGTCACGACTGGGTTTGTGGCCGGCCTGAGTCAGGATTTCGACGATATCGCCGCTGTGCAGTTTGAAGCGGAGCGGAACCATACGACCGTTCACCTTGGCGCCCACGCAACTGTGTCCGACTTCGGTATGGACGGAGTAGGCGAAATCAATCGGCGAAGAATCGCGAGGAAGAACTACAACTTTGCCCTTGGGGGTGAAGGTGTAAACCTCTTCCGGATAGAGATCGATTTTGAGAGTCGAGAGAAACTCGCTGGGATCGGAGACGTCCCGTTGCCACTCGACGACCTGACGCAACCATGCGAGGCGCTGCTCGTCCTGCGCTGAGACCGGACCGTCTTTGTATTTCCAGTGAGCGGCGATTCCCTCTTCGGCCATCTTGTGCATTTCTTCGGTCCGGATCTGCACCTCGAAGGGCATGCCTTCTTCCGAAATGACCGAAGTGTGCAGTGACTGGTAGAAATTTGGCCGGGGCATGGCGATGAAATCCTTGATCCGGCCTGGCACGGGCCGCCAAAGGTTATGGATGATTCCCAGCACGGCATAACAATCCTGCACCGATTTGGTGATTACGCGCATGGCATAGAGGTCGTAGACCTGTTCGACCGCTATGTGCTGGCGCTGTAATTTTTTGTGAATGCTGTACAGGCGCTTGATGCGGCTTTCGACGGTGGCGGTGATCCCCGCTTCTTTCAGCTTGTCGCGGAATACCTGCTCCACATGCGAAAGGAAAGCCTCTCCGGGTTTGCGGCGGACTTCGACAGCATCGCGGACCTGCTCGTATCCGATGGGGTCGACGTAGCGGAAGCCGAGATCTTCCAGCTCGCCGCGAATTTTTCCCATCCCCAGGCGGTGCGCGATGGATGCGTAGATGTCGAGCGTCTCGCGGGCGATCTTTTGCTGACGCTCGGGTGGAAGATGCTCCAGGGTGCGCATGTTGTGCAGGCGGTCGGCCAGCTTGATGAGCACGACGCGAATGTCATCAACCATTGCCAGCATCATCTTGCGGAGATTCTCAGCCTGCTGTTCTTCGCGCGTGGCGAAATCGATGGCGCTGATCTTGGTGACGCCTTCGACGATGTGCGCCACCTGCTCCCCGAATTCCTTGCGGATATCTACAACGGTGACGGAAGTGTCCTCGACGGAATCGTGCAGTAACCCGGCGGCGATGGCGACAGGGTCCATCTTCATCTCGGCGAGAACCAGGGCCACTTCCAGGGGATGGATCAGGTAGGGTTCACCGGAGGCGCGGCTTTGTCCGGCATGGTGCTTCTGGGAAAATTCGTAGGCCCTGCGGATGAGTTCGAGGTCGTCGTTGGGCCGGTTGGCCCGCATCCTGCGCATTAACTCACGGAATTTGGTCACCGTGAGGACATTGGTCGCGAACTGTTGGCGCAGGGTCGCCATGTAGGATTATAGCGTGTTCAGAGGCGGATCCCCGTGTCTCGGGCTGGTTGTGCGGCTTTGCGAAGGTTACGAAATACGTACGAGGCGGCGACATCTTGCGGGCTTAAAGCGCACCTCAGCGGCTGAAGCCGCATTAGGCAAGCCTTTATGGCACGACTGAAGTCGTGCCCTTCCCGGGGCGAGACTCCAGTGGCACGAGTAAAGTTCTGCCCTTCCCAGATCTGCATCAAAGGTTCGGCATTAGAATCGATGGTCGCGGGCAAGGGCGCCCGCGCCACACTACGGGTGACGGTGAAATGAGTTCATTGCGCGTTCTGGTGAGTGGAGCATCGGGGCCGATCGGATTGGCGCTTTTACCTGCGCTGAGGGCTCGCGGACATTCGGTGAAACGGTTGGTTCGCGGCAACGTCACCGGCCCTGATCAGATCGCATGGAATCCAGAGCAGCGCGTGCCTCCGGATTTGGTTTCGGGCTTTGATGCGGTGATTCACCTGTCGGGGGAGACGATCGTAGGTCGTTGGACTGACGCAAAAAAGCGGCGCATTCTCGAAAGTCGCCGCCAGGGCACAGGGCATCTGGCGGAAGCGTTAGCGAAGGCGTCGCAGCGTCCGAACGTTTTCATCTCAGCCTCTGCCGTGGGTTACTACGGCAATCGCGGAGATGAGGTTCTGCGCGAGGACAGCCCGTCGGGCGAAGGGTTTGTGGCGGAAGTTTGCCGTCAGGCTGAGAGCGCGGCTCAACCGGCGGCGGCCGCCGGAATTCGCACGGCGCAAATGCGTTTTGGAGTGGTGATGAGTAAAGACGGCGGCGCCTTGCCAAAGATGCTGCCTCCGTTCCGAATGGGTCTGGGAGGCCGTTTAGGGCCGGGCACTCAGTGGTGGACCTGGATATCTATCAGGGATGTGGTCGGCGCAATCCTCTTTGTGATGGAGAATGAGTCGGTCCAAGGTCCGGTCAATACTGTCGCACCCGAGCAGGTCACGAACGCAGAATTTACCAAAACCCTCGCCTCGGTACTCAAGCGGCCTGCGCTCTTTCCCATGCCCGCTTTCGTCGTCAAAGTGATTTTTGGACAAATGGGAGAGGAACTTTTTCTGGCCAGCGCACGCGTGGAACCAGCAAAGCTGCTCGCGAGTGGATACAGGTTCCAGGATCCCGAGTTGAGAAAAGCGCTGGAGGGAATTCTAAAGAGCTAAGCCGTCCGGAGCAAATTCGAGATTTTCAAAATCACCTCGTTTTGTGTTTCCGGGTCGTCACCGAATCCTGCCAGCCACGTAACATCAGGCTCGCGTCGGAACCATGTCATCTGCCGTTTGGCATAGTTGCGATGCGCCTGCTGCACCGCCTGGACTGCGCTTTCGTAATCGATCTCACCACGGATGAACTGCAAGGCCTGCTTGTACCCGAGAGATCCCAACGGATACGCGGTCTCGCCATACTTCGCCACCAGGTTTCGAGTTTCTTCCACCAGACCGGCCTCAAACATGTGTTGGGCGCGCTGATTGATCGTTTGGTAAAGCGCGTTGCGATCCGGATCGAGACCAAAGCGGACGATGTGGAAGCCGTGCAGCGGCGTGCGTCCCTGCTGCCACTGTTCGGTCATTTTTGTGCGCGAGGCCAGGCAAATTTCGATGGCGCGCACGAGCTTGGGCAGGTCGTTGGCGTGAATCTTTGCCGAGGCCTCCGGGTCAAGACGGCGCAAGATCCTATGGAGATAAGGCGAACCTTTTTCCCGGGCACGCCGGCGTAAACGCTCGCGCAATTCTTCCGAACGCTGCGGACCATCGAACAAGCCCTCGAGCAGTGCGCGGAGATACAGTCCAGTTCCTCCGACAACAATCGGCAATGCTCCTCGCGATTTGATTTGTTGCAACACTTCACGGGTCTGGCGTGCGTATTCACCGGCCGTGACATAGTTCGAGGGGTCGACGACATCGATCATGTTGATGAGGAATGCGAGCGCGCTGGGCGACGGTCGGCTTTGCCGTTCCAATCTCGAACTCACGGTACATGGCGACCGAATCGCAGTTGACGATCTCGCCGTGGAATCGCCCCGCGATGGAAAGTGACAAGGCAGTCTTCCCGCTCCCAGTGGGGCCGAGGATTACCAGCAGCAGGGGTTCGGAAGACACGGTCAGCGGGAACTCCACGCGATGTGATGCCAGGATCGAACCAGAGTGAGGAGCAGAATTACTACACCGATGACCAGAAGACCCGCCGCCTCCAGTTTAAAAATGTGGTGTTTGCCGGGGCGTGCCGCAGGCGCGTGATCGGGCTCTGGCTGGGGGCTGGTTGCAGACACCGCAGTATTGTAGCGCCGACATTACTTCCACGCTGTGACGCGAAACGGCTCTCTGATGAGAGCAGTTCTGTGATGCTAAACTTCGTGCTGCCGTGGCCATACCTGACAGCAGTTCAGCGACGAAAATCGTGCGCTTCGATGAGTTCGCGGTGGACCCGGCGGCGGGAGAACTTCGAAAGAATGGCGTCCGTATACGCTTGCAGGAACAGCCGTTCCAGTTGCTGGTTTTCCTCCTGGAACGTCCCGGAGAGGTGGTCACGCGGGAGGATCTTCGCCAAAAATTGTGGCCGGGCAACACGTTCGTGGATTTTGATCACAGCCTGAATACTGCGGTCAATAAGTTGCGCGAAGCTCTGGGAGATTCGGCCTCCAACCCTCGTTACGTCGAAACGCTGGCTCGTCGCGGCTACCGTTTTCTGGGCACGGTGGAAAAGGGCGAGGTTGATCAGCCTGTAGTGGAGGCGGCGAAGGTTCCCCCCATCGTCGGCAGCGCAGCGCCATCGACTCTTCATCGCGAACTGGATGTTCCCTTGCCGAATCGTGGTCTGGTTCGGGTTCTCTTTGGGCTGATTCAGATCATGTATCTGAGCTTTTACGTGTCCGCTCTGTTTCGTTTGACGGAAATCGACCGAATAACCAGTTCGTTCTTGCCAGGGTGGGGAGCGTTCGCCATCTTCGCAGCCGTGCTGGTTACAGCGGGAGTCGGTATTCCTTTACGCTTTTACCTGCTCTCGGCGGTCGCGTTCGATCACCAGCAGATGGGGGAGAAGTTTCAGCAGCTATTCCTGATCGTTCTAGTAATGGACCAGTTGTGGGCCATCGCGCCGTTTCTCCTGGCAAACAAGATTGGATTCGGGGCGGCGTTCGCGGCGGCTGCGGCACTTCTTTATGTGCCGTTCTCGGAGCGGACGTTGGTGCGGCTGGCGTATCCCGCGCAAACCGGGGCGGTTCAAACTCCAGAACCGCGCTGACTCCTTCAGGAACCTTGCTCACGAAATCTTCGTACCATCGTCTGAAACCTGAGGCGGGAGTGTAAAGTTGGGGATCAAACGCTTCAGAACTCCTGATTGAGTTGCAGACAATTGATTCCACGGGTCATTTACCTGCGCTTTGCCGAAATCTAAAAAATCTACAGTCCGGGATCGACACTAATGAGATCAATGCTTCGCATCGCGTTTACATTCATCGTTCTTGTGCCAATTCTGATTGCCCAAGCGGCGTATTCGCAGAGTACATCGGCGGCGCATCCGTCAGTCCTTGACGTGACCACCATGGATCCCAGTGTCGATCCCTGCACTGACTTTTTCCAGTACTCATGCGGCGGCTGGCTGAAAAAGAATCCCATTCCTGCTGATAAGACCAGTTGGGGGCTCGCCTCCAAACTCGCGGATGACAACCGGCTGCTTTTGCGCGAGATTCTCGAAGAGGCTGCAGCGCCTGCGCCGTCGAAGGATCCGGTCAAGCAAAAGATCGGCGACTACTACACCGCCTGCATGGACGAAAAGACCATCGAAACCGCCGGGGCAATGCCTCTGAAAACAGAGTTCGACCGAATTGCTGGAATGCATTCCAAACGGGACATAGCAGCCGTTGCCGCCAGCATGCCGAACCGGGGCGCTCTCTTCGATTTCAGCTCCGACCAGGATTTCAAAGACTCCACCCAGGTGATTGCGGAGGTGGACCAGGGCGGGCTAGGGTTGCCGGACCGCGACTACTACATCAAGACCGATCCGAAGTCGGTCGAGCTTCGCCAGGCTTATTTGGCACATGTGCAGAAAATGTTTGAATTGCTGGGTGACGCGCCGAGCCTCGCCGCAACCGAAGCTCAGGCGGTGATGCGAATTGAGACCGCCCTGGCCAACGGATCGCTCACCCCGGTGCAACGTCGCGATCCCAAATTGCTGGACCACAGGATGACTCTCAAGCAATTGGAGGAGCTTAGCCCGTCATTCAATTGGAAGCAGTATTTCGCTGGAACCGGCCAGCCTGGACTGAGTTCGCTAAATGTCACGGCACCGGAGTTCTTTAAAGCGATGGATGCGGTGATCCAGAAGGAGGATCTGGAAAACTGGAAAGCATATCTGCGATGGCATGCGATCCATGCCAATGCGCCTTATCTTTCTTCAGCCTTCGTGAATGCCGACTTCGATTTCTTTGGCAAGACCCTGTCCGGAGTGCAGGAACTGGAGCCGCGGTGGAAGCGCTGCGTGGATTATGCGGACAATGACCTCGGCGAAGCATTGGGCCAGGCTTACGTGCAACGAGCTTTTCCTCCCGAGGCCAAACAACGTGCTCTGCAGATGGTGAAGGAAATCGAGCAGGCCATGCAAAGCGATATACAGGAATTGTCCTGGATGTCCGCGGAGACTAAACAGCGCGCGCTCGAGAAATTGCACGCGGTAGCCAACAAGATTGGGTATCCGGACAAGTGGCGCGACTACAGCACATTGGCGATTGTCCGGGATGACGCGATGGGTAATGTGCTTCGCGCCCGCACATTCGAATTCCACCGGCAGTTGGCGAAGATTGGCAAGCCGGTGGACCGCGGCGAATGGGGCATGACACCGCCCACCGTGAATGCTTACTACAACCCGCAGGTGAATGACATCAATTTTCCGGCGGGCATTCTGCAGCCACCATTTTTTGATCCCAGCGCCGACGATGCTCCCAATTATGGCGACATGGGCGCCACCATCGGACACGAACTGACTCACGGCTTTGACGATGAAGGCAAGCAGTTCGACGCGCAAGGCAATCTGCGCGACTGGTGGACACCGCAAGACGGCAAAGCAATTCGAGCAGCGTGCCAGTTGTATTTCGGACCAGTATTCGCAATACGTCGCGGTGGACGACATCAAGATCAACGGGCAGCTCACAATGGGAGAGAATGTCGCCGACCTGGGCGGGCGTTGCTGGCGTACATGGCATGGCAGAGTCAAGTTCAAGGCAAGAAACTGGCTCCGATTGACGGCTTCACCCCGGAGCAACGCTTCTTCGTCGGGTACGGGCAGAGCTGGTGCTGCCCAGACTCGCGATGAAACCAAGCGCGTGTACGCGACCACCGACCCGCACTCGCCAGACAAATATCGCGCCAATGGGGTGGTAGCAAACATGCCGGAATTTCAGCGGGCGTTTCAGTGCAAGGCTGGTTCAGCGATGGTCAGGGAGAATCGCTGCCGCGTCTGGTGACGTGGTCGTTGGTAGTTGACGCAAGATTTGCTGTTGATCGTGGAGGAAAAACTGGCACGGGAGATCCTACTCGTCCCCGATCTCTCGGGAGGGTATAGGGGGCTTCGATTCCCCTCTTCTTCGCAAGCGAAGAAGAGGCTTCGCTCAGGATGACAGCGCGGGGATTGCTTCTTATAAGTTGTTGGTGTTTGTCATGCTGAGCGGAGGCTCACGGTCGCTTGCGACCGGCAGCCGTTCCACGTCGTAGTCCCTTACTGCAAATCCGATTTGTCCGGGTTGTAGTAGAAGTGGAAACGCAGGGCCAGATATTGGCCGCCGAATTCCGTAGGCAGGGGCGGAAAAGGCTTGGAGGCGGTGATGCCACCGTATGCGGCACGATCCAGCGCGACGTCACCTGAAGTACCGACGATCTGCAGGCCTGCCACCTGGCCATTCTTCAGAATGGCGAACTCGATCGAAACTTTCCCCTTTTTCATGAGCGGCGCCCGGGCCGACTCGGGGATGATGCGATACCAATTTTCACGCACGTCGTGCAGCACTCGAGCCAAGTAAGGACCGAAATCCACGCCCATTGTGTCGCTGAGGACGTCCATCGGTCCGATTGCTTCTCCACCCTGTTTGCCTTGGCCCAGACCGTAGTCGCCGTTGTCCCCGCCATAACCTCCGCCGCGATTGCTGATGGCGGCCCGTGCTGCCTGCTCAATTGCCGATCCCGGAGACATCGCCGAGTTGAAATTCGGTTTAGGAGCACCCGCAGGCGGCGTCTGCAGGCGAGCCTCCTGGTCCTGGAGGCGGCTGCTGCTGAGCTGGCTGCTCCTGCGGCGCTGGCGGGTCTGTTGCGCGGCGGGCGCGGGAGGTGCGGCGGGCTGCGACTGCGCGCGGCGGTCCCGGTCTGCCGGGACGTGCGCTGTCCAGAATCTTCTTCAATTCCTTGCGATCCAGTTGCGGCGACTTCGATTGCGCGACCCGGTCTTTGTCCGAAATGATGTTGGTCTTTGGCCGCTGGGTAAGCTTCTGCTCGTCCGGAGGAAGCTCAAGATAAGTGAGGTCCTTCTGTTTCGCCAGGTCTTCCGGGCTGACAATGATCACGGCATGCTTGTGCAGAAGGTTTGCGAAGCGGGTTGAATTTACCGCCAGAATGATGATTGCCAGGTGAACGACCACCGAGATCCAGAAGGCTTCCCGCTGGCGCGAGCGCGAGAGATCGTCCTGCAGTTGAATCAGCAGTGCAGGGACGTCGTGCATCTCCGTATACGCGGTTTCCCAACTGCCCGCATCGTAAAGATCGCTCCCCGGGGGCGTGGCCGATGAGGGAGCAGAGGCGGGGCTTCGCGGCGGTATTTCAGTGGCTGGCATTGAACTGCTGGCTTACCATTAGACACGACGAACCGAGCCTGAGTTGCTAAAACCTCAGTCTCATTCTTCGGAACTATCGCTTTCGCGACATTCCGGGGTGTTCTCTATTTTCGCATCTTTCCCGAATATCTGGCGAAAAACCAGTGCGCATCGACACTTACGTTTGTACCTGACTGGTCAATAAAGATTACCTTGAACCCCGGCGATCGATTGTCAAGAAGTGTAAATGGAAAGTACCGCCGAAAGGTTTGCGTTGCATGTATTTACAGTGCTTTTCGAGATCGTGATGCTGAGTTGAAAATTCACCGATGGGTGCTAGTGCTGCAACTTGTCCAGTTGAACTTTGTCGCCGTGTTCACGGATCGCTGCGACTATGTCCAGGGCGAGGGCGAGGGCGCGCCGACCGTCTTCGAACGAGACCAAGGGTTGAACGCGTCCGCACGGCATGCGAGGAACGATCTAGCTCGGCCTGAAGAGGTTCTTCCGCCACGATCGGCGGCTTGGCGACCTTGATCTGCGGATTGACCGAAGGCGTTCCCGGCGTCTTTCCTTCGTCCCACGCTGAACACCAGGACGTCCTGCCGGCTGTAGTCCAGCGAAATATACTGCCGCGGCTGGAAGAAACGAATCTTGCGCACGCGCTCGGTGGAAACCCGGCTGGCGGTGAAATTGGCCACGCAGCCGGATTCGAACTCCAGCCGGACGTTGGCGATGTCAGCCTTGCCGGAAAGTATCGGGAAGTCCAACCGCTCGAATTTCCTTGACCGGCGATTTGACGAACGAGAGTACGACGTCGAGGTCGTGAATCATGAGGTCAAGGACCACGTCCACGTCGAGCGAGCGGGGAGTAAATATGCTCAGCCGGTGAACTTCGAAAAACATGGGCTGGGTGATGAGTGAGGCGGTCGCTCGAACCGCCGGATTGAACCGTTCCAGATGACCTACCTGGCCGATTCTTCCCAGGCGCTTTGCGAGTCGAATCAATTCATCGGCTTCCGGCAGCGAGGTGGCCAGCGGCTTTTCGACCAGGACGTCGACGCCGGCCTCCATCAGCGCGCGCGCAGTCTGAACATGGTGGAGCGTGGGCACAGCGACGGACGCCGCCTGAACCTCGCTGTGGGTGGTGACTAGCTGTTCGATCGAACCGAAGGCGCGGCATCCGAATTCGCGGGCGACGGCGTCGGCGCGGGCCGGGTCTGCATCGACGATGCCCACCAGCCGGACGGGTTCTCCTTGCTGGGCTAGTTGGTGGTAGATGCGGGCGTGGTTACGTCCGAAGGCGCCCACGCCGATTACGGCTACGTTGATGAAGTCGTCGGTTCCCAGATCTGAGTCTCAGCCAAACTGATGCCGATTTAATCCTAAACAGATTAGGCCGCCTGGGCCTTTTTCAGCAATGCGATCTGTCCGGCGTGGTAGAGCTCATGCTGGACGATGCCGCTGAACATATAGAAAAAATTGTGGTAGCTCTCGGACTTGCCCGGAACCTGTTCCTGCAGACGCGAATCGGGGAAAGCGGCGACCGCCTTAATGAGTTGATGATGAGTATGTCTTCGCAGTATGCGATAGCGTGTTGCCACGCGGCCTCGCTGACTTCGTTCACAGACGGAAAATTCTCATCATCGCTCAGCTCCACTACCTGCACCCTCGGTGCGGCGGCGGACTGCATCGTCCCAGGCGGCGATGTGCAGACAGAAGTTCCCAGATGCTGTGAGCATTCTTTATTGGTTTTGCCGCCGCGGTCTTTGAGCTTACGCCGGCAAGGAGTTCGACTACGGAATCTCCGTGCCATGCGTTGCCTTCGAAAGCGCGGCGAATTTGATCAGCGAGGCGTACAGATTCAGTCATGGGGAATCTCCGGGAGCGGGCTAGTCTGCAACGATTGTAATATTTGCGGAGTCGGCGGCGGTGATGATTGAGTTTCCATCCAGCAACAGGCACTTGGCGGCGTCGATCGCCAGGCAAGTAGCTCCTGCGCGATGCATTACGTCTATCGTTTTCACTCCGATGACGGGCACATCGAAACGCATATCCTGATTGGGTTTGGCAATTTTCACCACGGTGAGTTCACGGCTCAGCGTAGATGCGTCGCCCGCCAGCGACCGCATGAGTTCCCCGGCGCGTTCGATTGTCGCGTCGGTGCCCTCCATGGCCTCCACGGCCACGCAAGCGGCCTCGGCGACGACCACGGTTTGCCCGATGTCGTATTGTGCGAGGTGACGGGCGACCATGCGACCGTATTCCATGCTTTTCTTCTCTTGCGGCGTTGGCTGGCGTTTGGTCAGCACGCCTGATCCGGCCAGTAAGGGCTCTAGAAAGGCTGTGGAGTTTTCCAACGCGATACCTTCGTCAGCCAGTGTTTTGGCGACCGCTCCAAGCAATGAGTCAGTATTGCGAGTGCCCAGCGACAGCAGCAGCTTGGCCAGCCGCCAGTCGGGCCGGATGCTGGAGAAGATCTGCTTGTGCTTTACCTGCCCCGCCATCACGGCACGGCGCACGCCTGCTTGCTGAAAGGTTTCTATCAGCTTTGACAATTCGCCAAGAGAAAGCCAATGTACCGCCGTGGCGCCATGGGTCTCGATTTCCGGGGTCGCTTCTTCCTTGATCGCGGCGACAATTACGTCGAAACCCTGGGCGCGGGCGGCATCGAGCACCAGCAGAGGAAAATCTCCGTTGCCCGCGATAAGACCGATCCGCTCTGCCATAGTCAGGATGTTCTCCGCGAACTGGTATGTTCTGGAACCGAGGAAAAGCGTCACCGTGCTTGCCTTGAATTCGCATCACGTAGCACAATCCCGGAACCGGAACTTCATTTTCCATTGTGCAATCTTTTATGACTGAAGAACCATCGATCATCCAGCACCCTTTCGGATTTCTGTGGGGCGCAGCCGTCCGGGTTGCGGCCCGGCACCGTTTCAAGATTTCGATGCCGTGCGAAGTGGCTTTCAAAGCACGGATCAAGTTGGGGCTTGAGGCCAATAACGTCGGGTTGAAAGAGTTCAGCGAGCGCAAAAAAGAAGCCCAGAGCAATGTCGAGAAACTGGTTACCGCGATGATAGACGCGCAACTGGAGAAAGATCCCACCGTTGACATTCTCGACGAATGGACGATCTCACATGTCCTGGAGGAAAAGAAACTATGTCCCGGGCTTTGGCCTCTCTGCTAGCAAGACGCCGACATCTCAGACATTCACTTCCACCGAATTATTTAATGACCCCACGCTCGGACGCTTCGATAAATTTTATCAGCATGTCGACGTCTTCCCCGCGATCGGGTTCGGACTTCATCCGCTCCAGCGCCTGAGACGTGTTGAGTTTTGAGGCCAGCAAGAGTTTATAAGCGTGGTGGATCTTGCGAATCCGCTCCTTGCTAAATCCGCGCCGCTCCAGACCGAGGGCGTTCATCCCATAAGCGTGAGTGTCTCGCGCAGCCGCGGTCTTGGAGAAAGGAAGAACGTCGCGGGTGATGGTGGTGCCGCCGCCGATGAAAGCGTGCGCGCCAATGCGTACGAAATGATGAACGGGACAAAGCGCGCCCACCACGGCCCACTCGCCCACACTAATATGACCACCCAGGGTCGCGGCGTTGGCCAGAATAACGTGATCTCCGATATCACAGTCGTGGGCAATATGGGTATAGGCCATGACCAGGGTGTGGCTGGCGATACGCGTAAGGCCACCGCCTTTGACCGTGCCCCGGTTGATGGTTACGAATTCACGAATCTCGTTGTGATCGCCGATTTCTAGACGCGTGGGCTCGCCAGCATAGGTGAGATCCTGTGGCGCCATCCCGATTGAGCAGAAAGGGAAAAAGCCGTTGTCCGAGCCGATTTTGGTAGGGCCCTCGATCGCGACATGAGAAACCAGGTGGCATCCCTCGCCCAGTTCGACGTCGGGACCGATCACACAATAAGGGCCGATCTTGCAAGAGGGATGAACTTTGGCGCCGGGATCGATAATCGCGGTTGGATGGATGTTCTTGGTCGCCATCTGGAGCTTATGATTCCGCTTCTTCCGCGGCGCCCCTGCCGCGTACAACATCCACCAGTTGGCAACTGACGGTAGCTTCTGCGACACGCTTGGCGCCGACTGTGACAATGCCTTCCATGCGGGCGGCAATCATATGAGTCCTGGGTCGCCAGCCTTTCAAGGTGACTTCTATGCGAAGCTGATCACCGGGAACCACAGGACGGCGAAATCTTGCTCGCTCGATACCCGTGAACATAATGAGCTTGCCACTGCGGTCCTCGACTTCGGTGAGCAACAGCGCGCCACCAGCCTGAGCAATGGCTTCCACGATCAGTACTCCCGGCATGATCGGCAAGTTGGGGAAGTGTCCGGCAAAGAACGGTTCGTTGATGGTTACATTCTTGAGGGCCACAATCCGCTGCTTGCGCTCGATCTCTATCACACGATCGATGAGTAGAAAGGGAAAACGGTGGGGAAGAATGCGGAAGATGTCGACGATGTCCAGCGTTGTCTTGTCCGGCGCCGGGGCCGTAATCGCAGGGTGAGCGGTGTCGGTCATTTTCTCTTGCCAGGCTTTTCTCGCCAGGAGCGACGATTATACTGTAACGCGACTTAGCCGAGATGGACGCGAGAAGTTGGTTGATATGGAGTACAAAGGGAGTCAATGAAGAAAGTTCAGAAGAAGAAGACGCCGAACAAAGCGCAGAAAAAAATCCAACCGAAAACGCAACCCCCAAAAACCGTATCCGATGAGAACGCAAGCCGATTGCGTTTCTTCACTGACCGGAAAGACGCCATCGCGGAAACCATTCGCCAGTTGGTGGAGATTGAATCACCTAGCGATAACAAGCAAGCGGTGGACAGGCTAGGCGAGCTTCTGGCTGGGCGCTTCGAAGGTTTGGGCGGACACTCAAAGTTCCACCGTACGCAAAGTTTCGGCGACCATCTGCAAGTGGATTTCACCGGTGGGCGCGGCGGCAAGCCGGTACTGCTTCTGGGACACATTGACACCGTCTATCCGATGGGAACTCTCGCCGGCATGCCCTGCCATGCGACGGATGGACGGATGCACGGGCCGGGAGTACTGGATATGAAGTCGGGCATCGCGTTGATGCTCCATGCCATCGACGGCCTGCGTACATGGCACAACGACAGCTTGCCTCGTCCGGTTACCGTGCTGCTGGTTTCGGACGAGGAAGTGGGCAGCGATTCCTCTCGTCCCATCACCGAGAGCCTCGCCAGGAGATCGGCGGCGGTGCTTGTCCTTGAGCCTTCCTTTGGGACGAAGGGTGCGGTTAAAACAGGCAGGAAGGGCGTGGGGGAATACACGCTTAAGGTCACTGGAAAAGCGGCGCACTCGGGCCTGGATTTCGAAAAAGGAGAGAGCGCGATTGTCGAACTCGCGAAGCAGATCACCGCAATTTCCAAACTGGTCGATCTGAAACGCGGCCTCACTTTGAATGTTGGGCTGATCTCCGGCGGCACTCGCACCAATGTGGTTCCTGCGCAGGCTTCTGCCTCGCTCGATGTGCGAGTGGCTCGGATGAAGGACGCGGCTGTCATCGACCGCCAGTTGCGTGCTCTCAAGCCGTTCAACCGTAAATGCAAGCTCGAGATCACGGGAGGTGTTAACCGCCCGCCGATGGAACGAACCAAGCCTGTTGCAGCGTTATTCAAGCAGGCCGAGGAGATCGCGAAAGAACAAGGCTGGAGGCTGGAAGAGGCATCGGTCGGCGGAGGTTCTGACGGGAACTTCACCGCCAGCCTGGGAGTTCCTACTCTCGACGGTCTTGGCGGGGTTGGAGAAGGCGCCCACGCGACTCACGAGTCCATTCTGATTTCTGAACTCCCGCGCCGGGCGGCGTTGCTGGCGGCACTGATCGAATCGGTATAAGCGGAGGCAATCGTGAAAGGAAGCACGCCAAACGCGCGATTGATGCACCCTGCGGGCACTTCGCGCGGCGCGCCTAGATCCTTCCGGCGCCGATGAAGCTGTCGCCTCGGGATGATATTCATTAAACAATCGTCAAATCGAGGGGCTTTCAGCGTACAGACTTTGACTACGTCTATCCGGAAGCCTAGAATTTCCACAGGGGACTTGTCGGCTGTGAAAGCGCTCAACGGAGCGTTCGACGGGCCCATAGGGAGGTTTCTTCCATGCCTGGAAAATTAGGCTTACCTGAGATATTGATCATTCTGGCGATTGCGCTTCTCATCTTCGGGCCCAGCAAGCTGGCCGACTTGGGCAAAGGCCTCGGCGAAGGTATCAAGAATTTCAAGGCGTCGGTAAAAGACGGCGAGGATCCGGAGAAGAAGGTCTAATCAGCCTGGCTGGGTTCTTCGCATTGTTGGGCATCCTGGTCCCACCATGTGCGTTCTAGACATTTCCTCAGGTTCCCACAGAATCCCTCCATCCGTGCTCTTGCAGCATCCAGTAGACCAGCGAAACCGGGAGTCCCACGACGTTAAAGAAGCTTCCATCTACGCGCGAAATCCACCGCGACGCAACGCCCTGGATTCCATACGCGCCGGCTTTGTCCATGGGATCCCCGCTTGCAACGTAGGAACGGATCTCTTCCTCCGTGATCGTTGTCACCGTCACGAGAGTGACTTCTGACCGTGTGTCTTCAAACTCAGTTGCGAGGTTGTCGTTGCCAACCCTCAGCGGCGGACCAATGAGGCAGACGCCGGTCGTGACCTCATGAGTTCGTCCTGAAAGCTGATGGAGCATGCGGGTTGCATCGGATTGATCGCGGGGCTTGCAAAGAATTTCACCGTCGACGACGACGATGGTGTCGGCGCCAAGAACGAATTTTCCGGGCAACTGGCGAGCGGCTGCTCGCGCTTTTTCTCGAGCCAGGCGCTCCACCAGATCGCGCGCTCCCTCTCCCGGTTGCGGTAATTCAGGAATGTTGGTGGGAAATGCCGTGAACAGGATGCCCGCATTACGCAATAATTCCTGACGGCGTGGCGAAGCAGAGGCGAGCACGAGCATTGCAGTTAGATTCCTCAGCGGAAATTGTACTTGGAGCTGCGCGGAATTCCGCAAATCACGATTCAATCAGCTCGATGCGATTTCCGAACGGGTCGTGAATGTGACAACGCCGGACGCCTGGAATGTCGGCAGGTTCGTTCACCTCGACACCAGCATCGCGCAGATGAGCAACGAAGGTTATGTAGTTACTACACCGTAAGCCAGGATGAGCTTTCCTCGCGGGCTGAAAATTATCTTCTACTCCGAGGTGAACTTGCACGGTTCCACTCTGGAACCAGCATCCGCCGCGTTTCGCCAGTGCCGGTGGTTTCGGCACTTCAATCATGTGCAAGACGTCAACGTAGAAATGCCGCGCCGTCTCTTCCGCACCTGCAGGCATGGCGAGCTGAACGTGATCGATCGCCGTGAAAGGTATCTCAGTCATTGCGATTGCGGTATCTTGCATTTTATTCCAGTGAATCGAATGTCGACGCCTCGCGGCGCTGCGCTGACTAACTCTCTCCGCCCCCTGTTAGAATCAAACATTGACTCCTGCAGCCATGGACCGCGCTTTTATCCGCAATTTTGCCATCATTGCCCACATCGATCATGGCAAATCCACGCTGGCTGATCGCCTTCTGGAACTGACCGGATCTTTGACCGCTCGCGAGATGCAGGCGCAGGTGCTCGATTCCATGGACCTGGAGCGAGAACGGGGCATCACGATCAAAGCGCATGCAGTGCGGATGATGTACACCGCGCAGGACGGCCACCTCTACCAGCTCAACCTGATCGATACACCCGGCCATGTGGATTTTTCCTACGAGGTTTCCCGCTCATTGGCTTCCTGCGAAGGCGCATTGCTGGTGGTCGACGCTTCGCAGGGAGTAGAGGCGCAGACATTGGCCAACGCGTATCTCGCCATCAACAACCGTCTTGAAATCATCCCGGTCATCAACAAGATTGATCTTCCCAGCGCCGATGTGGAGCGCACCAAGGAAATGATTGAAGGTGCGGTCGGGCTGGATGCCTCGGACGCCGTGTTGATCAGCGCCAAGACTGGCCTGGGCGTGCCCGATGTTCTGGAAGCGATCGTCAAGCATGTCCCTCCGCCCAAGGGCGATCCGGAAAACCGGCTACAGGCGCTGATCTTCGATTCCTGGTTTGATCCCTACCGCGGCGTCATTGTCCTGACTCGTGTTTTCGAAGGCACAATCCGCAAGGGACAAAAAATCCGCCTGATGTGGAACGGGCGCGTCCTGGAAGTGGAAACGCTCGGCGTCCTGACTCCCAAGCCGGTGGAAGTGGACGAACTGCGCGCCGGCGAAGTTGGATTCCTGATGGCCAACAGCAAGACCGTCGCCGACACGAAAATCGGTGACACCATTACCGACGAGGCCAATCCTGCAATTGAGCCGCTGCCTGGATTCGAAGAAATCAAGCCCATGGTTTTCGCCGGGCTCTATACCGTGGACGCGCACGAGCACACCTCACTCCGCGAAGCGCTGGAAAAATTGCGGCTCAATGATTCTTCATTTTTCTTCGAGCCTGAGAGTTCGGTTGCGCTGGGTTTCGGCTTCCGCTGCGGCTTTCTGGGCCTGTTGCACATGGAGATCATCCAGGAGCGGCTGGAGCGCGAGTTCAACCTGGAGCTGATTACCACCGCACCCGGCGTGCGCTACAAGATTACGAAGACAGATGGCTCGCTCATCGAGGTGGACAATCCTTCGCGCTGGCCAGACCCAAGCGAGATCGCCAAGGTCCAGGAACCGGTAATCCTCGCCACCATTCTTACCAACGAAGAATACGTGGGCGGAATCCTCAAGCTGGTGGAAGACAAGCGCGGCAAGCAGAAGACGTTTGAGTACGTCAGCTCATCGCGCGTGATGCTGCACTACGAGCTGCCGCTGAATGAGATCGTGCTCGACTTCTATGACCGCCTGAAGTCAGTGTCTCGCGGATACGCTTCGCTGGATTACCACCTGGCGGATTATTGGGAGTCTCCCATGGTGAAGCTGGACATTCTGGTGGCGGGCGAGGCGGTGGACGCGCTCTCCATCATCGTGCATCGCGACTTCGCCTACGACCGCGGCAAGCTGCTGGTTTCCAAAATGCGGGAACTGATTCCCCGGCAAATGTTCGAAGTCGCCATCCAGGCTTCGATTGGGGCAAAAATTATCGCCCGCGAAACGGTTTCGGCGATCCGCAAGAATGTGATTGCGAAGTGCTACGGCGGCGATATCTCGCGGAAACGCAAGCTGCTGGAAAAGCAAAAGGAAGGCAAACGGCGCATGAAGCGGATCGGGCGCGTGGATATTCCGCAAGAGGCCTTCCTGGCGGTACTCAAAGTGGGGGAAGACAGCAATTAGGCGTCGGGATCACTCGGCGGTGAGCACTCATGTACACGATTTGGGCCTCGATTGTTCAGAGCGTGACGCCCGGGGTGCGAACAGCGCAAACTCACCTCGCCATAAATCCCGCGGCTTCAATCACTATTTTCCTGGTCTTCTTCTTCGGAATGTGGTGTGCAACAAGTTTTCTGACCGGAAAAATGAGCGGGTGGGCGATCCTGGGCCGCCGCTTTAGTTCGACCCTTCCCTTTCCCAGCCAAACCTGGCGTTGGAAGAGTGCGCGCATGCGCTGGGGAGCGAACTACAAGAGCTGTCTAACCGTTGGGGCGGATCCCGCCGGCCTTTATCTCTCAACCCTTTTCTTCTTTCGGATTGGCCATCCGCCTCTTTTTGTTCCTTGGACGGAAATCTCACTCTGTGGTCGCCGGAAAATCTTCTTTATCGAATTCGTCGAACTCCAGTTGGGTCGGGAGGAGCACATTCCCTTCGTGATTCGGGCAGGCTTGGCTGACCAAATCCGGTCAGCGGCGGCATCGAGTTGGCCGGTTCAGGCTATTCCTCAACTATGACCATGGTACAATGACCATGGTGCTTAGGGGCAAGGTGATGAAAATGAAAACGATGGCCGCAGGAGTGTTCAAGACGAATTGTCTTGCCGTTATGGACGAGGTCAAAGCCAAGCGGGAGACCATCGTAATTACCAAACACGGCCAACCGGTGGCGATGCTCGTACCAGTCAAGACCGGAGTTGACGACTTTTTAGGATTTTTCTCCGGCAAAGGCTGCATAACCGGAGATGTTGTCTCCTCTGCACTCACCGAAGACGAGTGGGGCAATCTGCGGTGATCCTCGTCGATACGCATGTTGTACTTTGGCTGGCTCTGGAGCCGGCCAGGATTTCCAGAAAGGCAGGAATGGCCATCGAGGAAGGCCGTCGCAGCGGCGGGGGAATAGCCATTTCTGATATGACTCTGCTGGAAATCGCTGTGCTCGAAAGCAAACACCGTATCGAGCTGCGTACCAGCCTGGAAACATTTTTGTCTGAGATCGAGGCGAGATTTGCAATTCTGCCGATGAACAGCAGGGTGTGCGTGCGGGCCATGGCGCCTGCCCGCCATCTACCCCAAGGACCCAGCCGATCGAATCATTGGCGCGACAGCCCTGGTTGAGGCAATGCCTCTGGTCACCGCGGACGACGATATCCGCCGGTCTAAGTCACTGCGCACAATCTGGTGAAAAGAAAGTCTACTCAACCCAGTCAAACGAACGTGTCACCGCTTTCTTCCACATGCGGTACATTCCGGCGCGCTTCGCCTCGTCCAAGTCAGGTTTCCAGGTTTTGTCCACGGCCCACTTCGCGCGCAGTTCGTCGGTGTTCTTGTAGAAGCCGACTGCCAGGCCGGCTGCGTAGGCTGCGCCGAGAACCGTCGTTTCCTTGATCAGAGGCTTTACCACCGGACGGTTCAGGATGTCTGCCTGGAACTGCATCAGCAGGTCGTTATCGACCATGCCTCCGTCCACGCGCAATACGTCAAGAGTGATGCCGGAGTCTTTCTCCATGGCTTCCACGACTTCCCGAGTTTGAAATGCGGTGGCTTCGAGAACAGCGCGTGCCAGGTGGCCTTTGTTGACGTATCGAGTTAACCCCGCAATTACGCCGCGCGCGTCGTGCTTCCAATAAGGCGCGTAGAGACCTGAGAACGCGGGCACAAAGTAGACACCGCCGTTGTCGGTCGACTGTCCGGGCCAATGTTTCTATCTCGGGGCTGGTCCCGATCAAACCAACGTTGTCCCGAACCCATTGCACCAGCGCGCCGGTGATAGCGATGCTGCCCTCAAGCGCGTACTTCGCGGGCTGTTCTCCGAACTTGTAGGCGACGGTAGTCAGCAGTCCGTATTTGGAACGGACGGCGCGCTCGCCGGTATTCTTTAGAAGGAAACAACCTGTGCCGTAAGTGTTCTTGGCTTCGCCGGATTTGAAGCAGGTCTGACCCACCAACGCGGCCTGCTGATCTCCCAGTATTCCAGCGATCGCGATCCCCTTGGCGGCGCCGACTTTCACTGTTCCGTACACTTCTCCGCTGGAACAAATGCGCGGAAGCATTGCCTGGGGAATGCCGAAGGCATCCAGTAATGTCTTGTCCCAGCTCAGCGTAGTCCAGATCCATGAGCTGGGTGCGGCTGGCATTTGTGACGTCGGTGATGTGAAGTCCGCCGTCGATACCGCCTGTCAGATGCCAGGTCAGAAAAGAATCAACGTTGCCAAAAACCACGTCGCCGGCTTCAGCGAGCTTCCGAACGCCGGGCACATGTTCGAGCAACCAGCGGATTTTCAAGCTGCTGAAGTAAGTGCTGAGAGGCAATCCAGTCTTGGCGCGAAAGCGGTCAGGGCCGCCGTCGCGGGAAAGCTCTGTGACGTAGTCGTCGACACGTGTGTCCTGCCAAACAATCGCGTTGGCCACCGGCTTGCCGGTTTTTCGGTTCCACAGAATCGTAGTTTCGCGCTGGTTAGTAATGCCGATTGCTGCGAGATCGGAGGCGCGAAGATTTTTCTGTTGCAGTGCTTGCGCGATGACCGCCTGGGTGGCGTTCCAGATCTCGTCGGGATCATGTTCAACCCATCCGGGTTGGGGATAAATTTGTTCGTGCTCTTTTTGGGCTGAGGCCACAACCTGGCCGGCCGCATCGAACACGCAGAAGCGTGTGCTGGTTGTTCCCTGGTCGATAGATCCTATGTAGTTGGCCACAGAGAGCTATGTTAAGCCGAGGCGGCTTGATGGGGCAAAAACCCTGGCTGAATTCTGGAACCGGCTTCCTGACGATCTCCGACGGACGGGAACCAAATCCTCGTCACACCCTCGGATAAGGCGTCTTCTGCCGGTTGTTAGTGTTTTGCTGAGAACTGGAAGGCGATGTAGAAGAGCTGCACGATGGTTAATCCCACAATTACGTAGGTTGCCATTTCCATCCTGCGGCCGGACTCGCGAACTGTCTTCACCACTTCGGCCATCTCGGTCGTCGATTGCAACAGCCTGCCGGTGAGTTCGTCGAGATGGTCGGTTGCGCCGCGAAGTTTGTCCAATACACGCGACGTTTCTACCAGCGCAGTCGCGGAGCGCTCGCTGTTCCGCAGGTCGAGCTCGGTCTTGCAGGCAGCCCACCACGGGCTTCCAGGAGGATTATCGTACATGCGCTGCCGGATCTCCTCCGAAGAGCGGGAACGAAGAAGCTGCACGAGCGCCTGCACAGTATCGCTATTTTTTGGGGCAAGAGATGTAGTCGCCATAGTTTGTAACAACGCCTGATCATAGCGTCCACGGGCGACCTGTTACAGGTAACGTAAGACCATTCAAATTTTTGTGCGGGGACAAAGAGGGTCATGAACGGACGCTATGAGGATCCTAACCCCTTGCTGGGCAAGGCATTCCAGCTCCGTAACATGTCTCATTTCGACACTCGGTCTGGCAATGAGTTTTTCCACAGCGTAGTTCCTGGATAGGAAATGGCATCAACCGAAGAGTCTGGATGAACGTCTACAGCACTTTCTCAGGCATGGAATGGTTTTCGGGTTACAAACCGTTTATCCGGAATTCAATTAACGCAGACCTGATGGGAATCAGAACACCATCCACGCGTAACTTTCCAATCAGGGTGATTACATCGTGACGACTACCCGCGTGTCGGGGAAACGGTTTTCACATCACTTTCCGCTCAACTCCTGCCTGACGGCGTCGCTGACCTGTTTTCCATCAACGCGAATTCCTGCCCCGGCGAATCGCGCCATCACGTTCTTCATCACCGCACCCATTTCCTTGATCGTCGGAGCGCCCATCTCCGCAATGACCGCCCTCACGCCGGCAACGACCTGATCTTCGCCGGCGGCCTTCGGCATGTAGGCTTCGATCAGTATGATTTCCGCGGCTTCCTTATCGGCCATTTCCTGGCGGCCACCCTTGGTGAATTGTTCGACCGAATCCTTGCGCTGCTTGATCAGCGTGGTCAGAACCTGCTGCGCCTCTTTATCGTCCAGAGGCGCCATCTTTTCGACCTCGCGGTTCTTGAGGGCAGTTTTGACCATGCGAAGCGTGGATAGTCGATGCTCGTCGCGGGCTTTCATGGCTGCGACGATGTCTTGCTGTATCTGCTCGGGGAGGGTCATGGTGGGATTATAGCGTCTGCACCAAACCTAACTGTTCGCAAGAGACGAACATTCACACCGGTAATTCGCAAAGCGATTTGTGAAAGACGATTGTAAAATTCCCGTGAGTTCTCGCTCGCGTGGTTAACCAAGCCTGATTCCGGTAAACTAGAACGATCTTCCAACAAAGGATTTCCTGTAAATGCTGCTAAAGAACCGTTTGTTCACCCCCGGGCCTACTCCCATACTTCCGGCGGCGCAGACCGCCATGGCTTCGTTCGCGATGCACCATCGCACCGCCGATTTCCGAGCTCTCTACTCGCGAGTACTGGCTGACATGAAGGACTTCATCGGCACACAAAATGACGTCCTGGTGCTGGCTTCTTCGGGTACTGGTGTAATGGAGGGGGCGGTTTCCAATCTGACTTCGCCCGGCGACAAGGTACTCGTTCTGACTGCGGGGAAATTTGGCGAACGCTGGCGCGATCTTGCGAAAGCTTTTGGCTGCGCCGTCGAGGTAATCAGCGCGCCCTATGGCGAGACTATTTCGCTCGATGAGGTTCGTGGAAAATTGGCTCCGGATGTGCGCGCAGTGTATGTGCAGGCCACGGAGAGCTCCACTGGGGCGCGCCATGACGTCGAGGGCATCGCGAAGTTGGTTCGCGCCCGAGGCGACGAAACCTTGTTAGTCGTTGACGCCATCACCGGTCTGGGTACGACGCACTTCCAAGTTGATGCCGGGGGCATCGACGTGATTATCGGAGGTTCGCAAAAGGCGCTCATGATCCCGCCGGGACTTGCTTATTGCGCCGTTAGCGAACGCGCCTGGAAGCGGATGGAGACGGCCAAATCGCCGCGCTACTATTTCGATTTTCGCAAAGAGCGCAAGGCTGCAGCCAAGGGAGAGTCGGCCTTTACTCCCGCTACTTCGCTCTTTGCGGCGCTCGGAGCAGCGCTCGACTTTATCCGGCAGATGGGAAAGGGCGATTTAGCGGCCGGCCGTGAAGCATTAGTGAACAACGCCGAACTGGCCGCGGAAATGACGCGGGCAGGAGCGCAGGCACTTGGACTGAAACTATTCGCGGCTTCCGCCCCCGCGGCGGCACTGACGGCGATCGAGTCGCCCGCCGGAGTCGATTCCAGCGCAATTGTGAAGGAGTTCCGGGAATCGTTCTCGGCTGTGGTTGCCAATGGCCAGGGAGAGATGAAGGGCAAGCTATTCCGCATCGCGCACCTGGGTTACTACGACTATCTCGACACGATTGGTATTTTAGCTGCGCTTGAACACGTGCTTGCCAGCGTGACCGGGAAGCCAGTGCAATACGGCACATCTGTTCGCGCAGCGCAGGAAGTTTACGCGCACAGCCTGGCGGAACGGCGGCAACCCGTGACAGCCTGAGTTCTGGCCGCACTCGTCTTTCGTTTTTGTCGTTTTACTGCACCGTAAAATTTACGGCGTTTGGAGTCTCACCCAAGTTTCCCATGCCGACCGGATGATTGTCTTCGTAGAACAACAGTCCGATATCCTTGGAGAGCAAACCTAAACTATGAAAGTTGTCGTAGCAGAGAAGATCTCATCATCCGCAGTTGATCTTTTGCGCGAGCCGCGATGGACCATCGTCACAGCGGACCAACTCGACGGCAAATTGGCCGCCCAGCTGGAGACGGCCGATGCGTTGATTGTCCGTTCGGCTGTCCAGGTGAACGCGGAACTGCTCGAGCATGCTCACAAGTTGCGAGTCATCGGGCGCGCTGGGGTGGGTGTGGACAACATCGACCTTGATGCTGCGACTCGCAAAGGCATTGCCGTCATGAACACTCCCGGGGCGAATGCCATCGCAGTGGCTGAACACACGCTCGCGCTGATGTTGTCCATGGCGCGCCACATTGGACGGGCCAACGAACTGATGCACGCCGGAAAATGGGAGAAAAAATCTCTTCAGGGCACGGAACTGAAAGGCAAAACCATCGGCATCGTGGGCCTGGGAAGAGTTGGAATGGAAGTCGCGCGGCGGGCACGAGCTTTTGGCATGGAGGTGGTCGCGCATGACCCTTTCGTTTCTACCACGGTCGCAAAAGAGCAGAGCATTCGAATGGCAAAGCTCGAAGAGCTTTATGCGGCGGCGGACTATCTCAGCCTCCACGTAGGACTGACGCCGCAAACCGCGGGGATGATCAATGCGGAATCCATCAAGAAGATGAAAGCCGGGATCAGGATCGTGAACTGTGCCCGCGGCGAACTCATCGAAGAAGCCGCGTTGGCCCAGGGACTGAAGCAAGGCCGGGTGGCGGGAGCGGCGCTGGATGTTTTTACCGAAGAGCCTCTCAAAAACTCGCCTCTTACAGGCATTGAGAATGTCATTCTGACGCCGCACATTGCCGGTTCCACCTTCGAGGCCCAGGAAGCGGTGGGTTACCAGATCGCGCACCAGGTGAAGGAGTATTTGAAAGACGGCGTCATTCAGAACGCGGTGAATGTGCCCTCGGTTTCACACGACGAATACCTTGAATTGCAGCCTTACATTGTTCTGGCAGAAAGGCTGGGCGCCTTCCTGGCTCAAGTGAGCGAGAGTACGTTGGAAGAGATTTCTCTCCGCTACTCCGGACATATCGCGGACGGCAAAACGGAATTGATTCGGAATGCAGCGGTCAAAGGTATCCTCAACGAAGCGTTAGAAGAGAAAGCGAACCTGGTAAACGCCGCCGCGATTGCGTCAGCTCGAGGCTTGCGCATCCACGAGTCACGCAAGCCCAAAAGCTCAACCGGCGGATCGGGCAGCGTTCTCTCGATCCTTCTCAAGACAGCCAGCGCGGAGCATCTGGTCAAAGGCGCTGTTCTCCACAAAAACACGCCTCGATTGCTGCACGTTGACGGAATCGACGTGGAAGCTCCACTCGAGCGAAACTTGATCTACATGCGTAATCGTGATGTGCCAGGTGTGATCGGAAAAGTTGGTACGATTCTGGGGAAGCACGAAATCAATATTGCGGATTTTTCGCTAGGGCGCCGCCTCGGCAACGGCAAGCCGGGCGATTCGCGGGACGCGATTGCCGTAGTCCACGTGGATGGCAGGGTGCCTCCGGAAGTGCTGGCGGAATTGAGAAAAGTGCCCGCGATTGAGCAGGCGAAGGCTATTCGGTTGTTTTAACAATTGGCTGGGGTGGTAGGAAGATAGAGTCGGACATTGAAATAAGAAGTTGCCGGCGTACATCCCGGAAAGCATCGGTTGGTTCAAACCATCGAGGCTGAAGTGAATCTGGCAATTGCGCGAGGACAATTGATGTTAAGAAAGACCGGCATCGCATTGGCGGCAATTTTCCTGCTCACATCCTTTGGACTAGCCCAGGACAACCGGTACGAGATCAGCCTTAACGGCGGGCCGGTAATCCCGAACGAAGTTACAGGGAATGGCACAACCCTGAGTCCGACTAAATCGGGCGCTATTCTCATCACCGGCAGGTACAGATTTTCGGAACACAGTTCCATCGAGTTGAATTACGGACACACCGCCAATTCGCAAATCTATTTTTCTTCTCCGCTCACCTATCGCATTCAAAACACGATCGGCGAATACTCCGGAGCGTACGTTTTCAGTTTCCTTCAAAGTGCCAAGCTCGAGCCGTTTGTGTTTGCGGGCGCGGGAGCCCTGGTCTTTTACCCGAGCTACAGCTTCAATGAAATCAACGGTGTTCAAACTTACCTGCCTGCGACCCAACAAACCAAGCCGGCGTTTTTGTACGGTGGAGGATTCGATTACCGTATCTTCCAAAGTATTCCGTTGATCCGTAAAGCAGGTTTCACCCAGTACCTTGCTCTGCGACTGCAATATCGCGGCCTCATCTACAAAGCGCCGGACTTCAACGTGCAAAACCTTTTCACGAGCGCCCGAGGTCATATGGCGGAACCTACGATTGGCATTGTCGTGAAATTCTAGAAGAGCGAGATCACGGAACTTCGATTCGGCGGCGCGACAGCCAAGGTTGGTTAGCGAAACCGGCACTGACTCCGGTTAGGAGTTGAGGGCTTGCTTGCGCAGCTTGCGGCTTTCCGCCAACAGCGCCATGGAGTGCATCAGATTTTGGAGGGTGACGATCCCAACGAGGCGTTGATCTTCAACCACCGGGATAATGCTCAAGTTCCTGGCGGTGAGTTTTCGAAACGCTGACGCGAGCGATTCACCCTTCTGGGCCACTTCGAAAATGCGGTTCATTACCGCCTGAACGTATCCGTTACCTTCGACGCGGAGCGCTTCCAGAATCTTTTGTCTTGAGATCACGCCAACCATGTCACTGCCGCGAATAACCGGGAAGTCGTCCTGCAAGGAGTGGACCGCCTTTTCCAGAGCGTCTTCCAGCGTGTCGGCTGGGGAGAGGGTGGCAAAGTCGGTGAGCATGATGTCTTCCAGGTGAACCTTCTCCAACACTGACTGGAAAACCGCCGACCGCTCTTCCATCTGGGAAGCAATGAACAGGAACAATCCCACCAGCGTCAGCCAGTAATTGGGTAGGAGCATGCCGACCAGGATGAACAGGGTGGCAAAGGCCTGACCGATCGAAACAGCTCGACGGGTGGCCTGAATGGGATCCATGCGGCGGCTAAATAGTGCGCGCAACACCCGACCGCCATCCATCGGATAGGCCGGGAGCAAATTAAATCCGGCGAGGTAAAGGTTCGCCCAGACAAAGCTGCGAGGAAGATTGCGGGATTGCATGAACGGCCAGGTTTGCAAGTCTATCTGAGGGGCAACGATGAGAATGATTCCCGCAGAGACCAGCGCGACCAGGACATTCGTTAAAGGTCCGGCCATCGCGATACGGATGTCGCGCTGCCAGGGGCTAACTTTTACAGGCTTGATGTCCAGCGCGTTTTCGGCGACCACATCAGCGACAGGCTGGGCGTCATCTACCTGGGTGATTCCACCGAGAGGAAGCAGGATGATCGACTTGGCGCGAACACCGTAGCGGCGGGCCACGAGCGCGTGACCAAGTTCATGGGCCAGTACCGCAGCAAACATGATCCCGACGAGGGCCATACCTCGTCCTTCGTTGGCGGTGCCGTGGGAAGTGTATTCGGTGTACCAGACGAAAAGCGGCAGCAGGAAATAGAACGTCCAATGGATGCGGAGCTCAACTCCGAAGATACGGCCTGCCGATATGGACCAGCTTCTCATTGAAAAGTCACTGATTTTGCGTTCGGCTATTCCCTCCTACCATTCTATATAGTTAGACAGCAGCCAGGAGCAGGGAGTTGCAATTCCGCCAAAACAAAGGTAACAGAATGACTCGGTGCATGGCGGACGACGCGTTCTCCTCATGCGAGTAATTGCCGGCAAATTCCGTAGCCGTCCGTTGTCGTCGCTTCGTGGCATGGACTTGCGTCCCACGGCCGATCGCCTGCGGGAAACCTTGTTCAATGTGCTGTCACCGGGCGACCCGGAAGCATTGGAAGGCACGATATGGATGGACCTCTACGCAGGAACAGGTGCGGTTGGGATCGAAGCACTGAGCCGCGGTGCGGCCAAGGTTTACTTCGTGGAATCGTCATCGCCTGCGGCTAGTGTGATCCAGCGGAACCTGCGCGCTCTCGGGGTGGAGTCAAGCTACGAACTACTGAGACAAGACGTCAAAGCTGCCCTTTGCAAACTGGAAGGTGTCCCTGCCGACTTCGTTTTCCTCGATCCCCCGTATCATATGGAGAAGATGTACCAGCAGACTCTGGAACAACTCTCGCACTCTCAGATACTCAAACCGGTGACCATAGTGATCGCCGAACATCAGAAGAAGTTCGACCCGGGGCATGGATTTGCAGCCTTGACTCGCTATCGCAAGCTTGAGCAAGGAGATGCCGCGTTGAGTTTTTACCGTCGTTCAGCCTGATTTGCCCCTCCAATTCCCGGCCCACACCTCGGCCACTTTTTTCAGTTACGAAAGTTTAGGCGTTCGAAAGGTAAGTTATTGCAGTAGAGATGTTTAGCTGATATTAAATCACTATCATCTGCCACTAGAAACTTGCCAGATTAGAGAAAGATTAGCGGAGGGACGTGGTTAGCGGCTCTCAGTCGTGGAGAGAACTGGGTATAGGCGCCAAGGTCTTTATCGGGCTTATGGGGCTGGCGGGGACGTGTGTCCTCGGCTATGGCGCGCTGAATCCAACTAGTCGAAACATCGCGCAGTTCATTTGCTACCTGCTGATTGCCATTCTGGCCGCCCGGCTCAAGGTCCGTCTGCCGGGGATTACCGGCACGATGTCGGTGAACTTCCTCTTCATCCTGTTGGGAATCCTGGAACTCGGGTTTACCGAGACCCTGGTGCTGGGTACCGCGGCTAGCCTCGTCCAGTGTTTCTATCGTGACCGTCCCAGTCCTATTCAGGTCACTTTCAACTTGTGCGCGAGTGCGTTCGCCATCGGAGTTGCGTATGGCTTGTATCACCTAGCGATATCGGGAGCCCAAGTCAGAAGTCATCCGCTGCTGCTTGGCTTGGCCGCGATCACCTACTTCATCGCAAATACCGGTTCCATTGCCGCTGTGATTGCGCTTACCGAATACAAGTCAATCAAGCGGATATGGGTGGAATGCTATTTCTGGTCATTCCCTTATTATCTTGTCGGCGCTGCCTTCGCCGGCATGATCGGTTGGTTCAACCGCCAGTTTGGATGGGAAACCTCGCTTTTGATCGTGCCCATCATTTACCTGATCTACCGCTCTTATCGGCTATATCTGGGAAAACTTGAGGACGAAAAGCGCCACGTCGAGGAAATGGCCACACTGCATCTCCGCACCATCGAGGCGCTCGCCCTGGCGATCGAAGCGAAGGACCATACAACTCACGACCATCTGCAGCGGGTACGCGTATACGCCATTGAAGTAGCAAAAGAACTTGGCGTCACGCCGGGAGAGATGGAAGCTCTGCACGCGGCTGCGCTCTTGCACGATATTGGCAAGCTTGCTGTCCCCGAACACATCATCTCGAAACCTGGACGGCTCACGCCCGAAGAGTTTGAAAAGATGAAGATTCACCCACTGGTCGGAGCCGAGATCCTGGAACGGGTTCGGTTCCCTTATCCGGTGGTTCCGATCGTGAGGGCGCATCACGAGAAGTGGGACGGTTCGGGATACCCCTTTGGCCTTAAGGGTGAAGAAATACCCATTGGAGCGCGCATACTTTCTTCCGTCGACTTTCTCGATGCGATGGCCTCGGATCGCCAATACCGGCGAGCGTTGCCCCTTGAAGAAGTCATGAAGCGCCTGGTGGCGGAGTCAGGGAAATCGTTTGATCCCAAAGTCGTAAACGTGCTCGAGAAGCGTTATCGCCAGCTGGAAAAGCTGGTGCAATCCACGAACAACCGGCCAGAAGCTGCCGTAAAACTTTCCACCGAGGTGAAAATAGAACCCGGGGCGGCGCCGGCTGCGGGATTTGAAGACATCACGGTGAAGGACGCGCCCGGTCAGGAAGCGACGTTCCTGTTCTCCATTGCAGCCGCACGGCAAGAAGCGCAGACACTTTTCGAGTTGAGCCAGGATCTCGGCGCATCGCTCAGCCTGGGCGAAACCCTTTCGGTATTTTCGGTGAAGCTGCGGCGTCTGGTGCCATACGATGCCATCGCCATATATGTGAAGCGCGGCGAGGAATTGATCCCGGAACTCGTTAGCGGCGACAATCACCGCCTGTTTGCATCGCTGCGCATTCCGTTAGGCTCGGGCCTGTCAGGCTGGGTGGCGCAAAACCGGAAGCCGATCATCAACGGCAACCCTTCCGTTGAGCCCGGCTACCTGAATGATCCGACGAAGTTCAGCACGCTACGTTCAGCGCTGGCCATTCCACTAGAAGGATTGGCTGGAGTAGTAGGCGTTCTGGCGCTCTACCATGCCGAGACTGACGCGTTCACCTCGGATCACCTCCGGATTCTGCTGGCGATCAGCTCCAAGATGGCATTGGCCATCGAGAACGCGCTGAAGTACGAGCAGGCTGAAAGTTCTGCCATCACCGACTATCTCACCGGATTGCCGAATGCGCGTTCATTGTTCCTGCAACTCGATCGGGAACTGGCGCGTTGCAAGCGCGACACTACATCTCTTGTTGTAATGGTCTGCGATATGGATGGCTTCAAGCAGATCAACGACCGTTTTGGTCACTTGGAAGGTAATCGCGTCCTGCGACTTTTCGCTCAGGCTTTGAAGGATAGCTGCCGCGAATACGATTACGTAGCCCGCATGGGTGGCGATGAATTCGTCGTTGTGGCTCCGGGACTGACGATCGAAGCGGCGACGAAGAAGGCTGACAGCCTGCGCGAATTGGCACGTCATGCCGGGCAGGAAGTGTGCAGCGAAGACATCCTTTCGCTCAGCGTGGGACAGAGTTTATATCCCGAAGACGGGAAAGATGCGGAAGCGTTGCTGGCTGAAGCTGATCGGCGCATGTATATCGAAAAGCAGAAGCAGCCTTCGCGAAAGAATCGCCGGCTTTATCCGCGGATGAAGTGCCGCGTCACCATCGAATTGCGACCTTTGGACGGCGATGTGCCAGTGCTGGGCAATCTGATCGACGTGAGCCTCGGCGGCTGCTACGTGGAGACGAGCGCACTCATGCCTGCAGGCTCCAAATTGAAAGTAATCTTCTCCATCGATGACGGCCGGCTGCAGGCCGCTGGCAGCGTGATGCGAACCGATCCAGGATCAGGAATTGCGATCCGGTTCAGCGACATGAACCGCGAAGACCGGGAGAAAATGCACAAAGTTCTGGAGTTCGTGCATAACAGCACGATGTTCTACGACAACCGTTACTTCTCCAAGCTAATCAAAAAGTAATAAGGTTTGCTTTGCCGGGCCGGGCAGACACGCTTGCTGGCGGCTTCGGGTTTGATTCCGAAATTCCCACATCTGGGCGAAAGCTCGCCGTTGCAGTCCAAAATAAAGGCTAACTTCAAGAGGCTAGGGCAGAGAAGTCCGTCGCGCTGTCAGCGTCTGCCGGGATGAAACTCTCCGCGATTCGAAAATTGGCGGAACGGCCATTCACCAGTCTTGGCTGGAGTCGTTTGGGTTGCGGCATTTGCGGCAGCGACAGTTTCCGAACCCCAATCTTCCGGAGCAGGGTGAATGCCCCAGATGTTTCCCGGTTGATCGAGCGCGATACCCACGACCCAGTAATTGCTTCCCGCCGCGCCCAAAGGCACGCAGTTGGCAACCCGCGCCGTTGCACGTTTGCCGCTGGGCAGTTCGTCGATGAAAATCTCCGTTCCGGGCTCCAACTGGCGCGAAAGCCGCACTCCACAACCTTGAGAATTAATCACCAGGGTGTGCCCAGTCTCGGAGAAAGGTGCAGTCGTGTCCAGAGCTGTTACCCGAAGCGGAATTTGAGCGCGAATTCGGGTGCTGCGTCGCCCCGAATCGATCTTTTCTTCAGTCGAATCCATAGAAAGCTGTTCGCCTCAGAATTTTCTAATGATTAAGTTTGATTCTACGGCCAAAACAAGAGTTGGCCGCGACCTCTGGCTATCGAACACACACCAAAGTAACCAGTCAATTTCACGCGTCCCGAAGACTGTGACGATGCGATGAGTCTTATGCGACCGCCGATTGTATTTGGATTAGCGGACCAGGGGGAGAGGAGTTTTTGCGCAACATGTTGGCAGAAGGGATTCCGGTCCTGTGGAAAGATTTTTCACAGTCGGCCGTCGACGGCCCCCGCATACTGCCCTCCATATAGGCCAGGCCGGGACAGCGCGTACAAGTGCCAACATGACTGCAGCCGGAGCATACCGTCAGGTCTTTGGCGCGAATCGAGCGGACTTCGTTGAGCTCGGAAGAATTCCGCCAGATGTCGATAAATTTCTGCCGCCGCACATTGCCAGTAGGCAAGGGGAATTGCACGCAGGGAAATACATCTCCGTAAGGAGAGATATAGGCGAGAGTGTGACCCGCGCTGCAGGGGTATCCCTCCATCACATCGGCGTCCGGAGGTGGAGGGGGAGCGCAAAATTCTTCGACGTTTCCCACCAGGTTTTCGTTGTGAAAAACTCGGTTCAGCTCCGCCCCAGGAATCCGCAGATTCAGGATAGACGTGTCTCCATCCATTTTCGGAGTGATGGTCGGGTCCAGAGTATAGGAAACCCCCAATTCACCGGCCAGTGCCTGCACTCCGGCACTGTCTCGTATGTTGGACGTCATCAGCACATTGGCAATTACGACACGAAGACCCTGCTCGGTCAAAAAGCGGATCGCCTCGACGCTGCGCCGGAGCGAGCCGGGAAGTTTTGTGATCGCGTCGTGAACTTCCGGACGGTGCGAGTAAATGCTGACCTGGATCTCGTCAACGCCCAGTTCTACCATCCGCCGGGCTTCGGGTTCCCCGATCATGACGGCATTGGTCTTGATCCTCACATTGAACATCAGGTGACGCGCGTATTCCAACAATTCGAAGAAGTCGCGCCGCATCAGAACTTCGCCGCCACTGAATGTCAGGAAAAATGTGCCGGCGTCCGCCAGTTCGTCCAGCACGCGCTTGATTTCGGCGGTACTCATTTCCCCATGGTCGTCATGATCCAGATAACAGTGAACGCAGCGTTCATTGCAGCGGTAGGTAACGTCGAAATGAACCGACATGGGAACACCGAGGTCCAAAGCCCGCTGGCTCATTTCCTGCATCAGGGTCATGCTGCCTCCGTTGGGGCGGAAGACGAGGCTGGAATCGGGTTTTCCGATACGAGCAGGATGCCGTGGCTAGACAGCTCTTCGACAAACTGCTCAACATCGCGGTATGCAATCTCGGGATCAACTTCAAATGCGGGGCAGACGTGCCGTGCCACGATCTCGGAAAGAGGAGTAGATCCGTCGGCAGCCTGCCAGATTACGCTGGCGACCGGATTCAGCGTAAAGAAAGTGGAATCGAGCGCTGACATGATCATCATTTCTCCGCCAAGCATCCGGGAAGCTATGGCGGAACTCCGGGCGATGTATTTTGCACTGTGCTGTTTGTTCATTGGATCATACCCCAGACCCGCGAGTCGGGCACGAAGGTCAACCACTGTACTGGAACGCGCTCCACGAATTCGCAGGCCGACTCGAAGACGTTTTGCACAAGATTTGGATCCTCGGCGAAGAAGAGGATGTTTCTCATAAGGCGCCGAATGGCTTCCGACTTTGGCGATGGGTTCGATCTTGTTCTCCGGCCCCTGTTTGAGGAAGAACAGACAGTGGATCGGAGCGGAACAATTTTCTCCGACTCGCGCGAGCTCTCCGGCGAACGGAGTTCCACAGGCACGAAAGCCTTCATGATCTCGTCGGATGTAGGAAATCTCGTCGGTCAGAAGCGTGACGTCCGAGGGGGCGAGCCGAGAGATTGTGGTTTTGCCGGCCCCAGATACCCCCGAGAAGAGGAAAGCGCGGCCGTTGCGGATGGCTCCAGCTGAATGCAGCAGGAATCCGCCTTCGCGGGCCAGGATCAGGGAGTGAACAATACGCAGCACAGAGTCGATCGAGTAAGGATTTGCCGACTGGCGAATGCGCCCGCGTCCGGCGCGTGGATCCCAGTGTGCGCGGAAATCGCCCCGGCGCAATCGCCAAACGCCGTCCTGCATTTGTACCCGCACGTCTTCATCCGGGTCATCCGCCAATGGGGCGGTCAGTTCGATATCAAATTCAAATTTGGGCGGGAAAGGAGAGCCGACAAAGCCCGCATAGCGGGTTTCGAGCAACTGCCGGAAAGATGGGTCCTGCATATGCAACAGGATTGGCATCCCTCCGATCTCAAGCGTGATCTGGCAGTTCTGATCCACTCTGGCAGCTCCGTAGCGCGGGCAGCACATCACCCGGACTCTTTCGTTAGATTACGATGCGGCTTCCACGAGCGAGCCTTTCGGCCGGCTGTTGCGCCGGTCGTAGCGTACCCAAAACCTCAGTACAACACGTCGGAACAGGCTCGAGTGGCAAAGCATGTACGCGACAATCCGGGAAAAAAGTGAAAGCTTTCGTGCCGGCAAAATGACGGATCCACCGCGCTGGATCTGGATCACCTTGCCCAGGACTTCAACGCTTCGGACTGGCGGATCGTTCTCCGGCATGCAATCGCCGCGTGCAATCAGGAAGGCGTTGTTGCCGCTTCCGCCCCTGCGCACAACGCGGTGTATAAAAAAACGTCCCCACCGCATGTACAGCACGATCTCCCCAGTGCTGATGTGTTCAGCGCCGTGGGAGTGAATTGAAAGAAGGTCGCCTGGCCACACGGTGGGGAGCATGCTGATTCCCGTGGCCCGCAACTTCAATTCCCCCCATTCTTGCAGGGCATCGGCTGCGAGACTGCATCCAGCTTCTTCACGCGCCTGAAAATTCATGGCAAGTCTCTGTAAACCATATCCCACGGCCCAATCGGGCCAAAGACAGATTGTCGCACGTGTTGCGCCGCTGGGTATCTGTGCAAAGTACCTGATCAGGGTCAAACGTCCGATTTACTATGACCCTGGGGCAGAACTCATTAAATCTATGATGCAGATCTGCGACTCTTTAGCGTAAATGCTGCCTGAAAAAAAGCCGCCAACTGCTTATCCGGACTAGAATATCGCTAGTAAGTGAATCTTGAATTCTTTGTGATAGCTTTGGCCTGACAATTTTGGGTCCGAGGATTGAAGGTATAGAGAAGATTATCCCTTTGCCCGAACCTGCTTCATCCCGACCGGCAGCTTCTTTGTCCCCTTTATCCCCGTATGTTGCGACCTTCAACGCTGAGCTTGACCTGGTTCTGGCCTGTTGCGGGGACGATTCGTCGGGTGAGCTTTCCCTCCGGATACGACAGATTCTCGAACAACACGCTGATCTTCATTGGGAGCGGCTGCTTCAGTTGGCGCAGCACCACGGCGTCCTCCCGTTAGTTTATCGGCGACTGTCGGCCGCTTTGGATGCATCACGATCCGCAGGGTTGGAAGCCCTTCGCCAGGAGGACAAGCTCAACGCCCACCGAACCATGTGGCTGACGCTTGAACTTGTGAATGTCTACAACCATCTGGCGGTTCGTGGTCTGGAGGTCTTGCCGTACAAGGGGCCAGTGTTGGCGGAAAGCCTTTATGGCAACGTCGCGCTGCGCCAGTTTTCAGATCTTGACTTGCTGGTTCGCGCGAAAGAAGTGCAGCCAATCCGTTTGGCTCTAGCCGAACTAGGCTACAAACCGGGATTCCAATTGACGAGGGCCGCTGAACGCGCCTATCTCAAATCAGGCTACGAATATACGTTCGACGGCATCCACGGAAAGAATCTTATCGAGATCAAATGGCAGATCTTGTCGCGGTTCTACGCGATCGGATTTGAAGTCAGTGATTTCTTCGAAAGAGCAGTAGCGGTCGAGGTTGGGGGTCGGCAGATGCGCACGCTTTGTGAGCAGGATCTGATGCTGGTGCTTTGCGTTCATGCAGCGAAACATGCATGGGAGCGACTCTCCTGGCTGTGCGACATTGCGCAACTCGCTCGATCCAAAGCCCTCGACTGGGGGGCGCTACGGGTAGAAGCGGAGCGGCTGGGCATTGCGCGTATTGTGTCTATCTCGTTCCTGCTCGCGCACAAACTGCTTCTTGAAACTCCGCCGCCGCAACTGAAAGTGAACAGTGACACGGCAGCGGAAGCGTTGGCCCAGCGGATTCAGCGGCAGGTTGTCGCGGACACAGAATTCGACCCGGAATCGGCAGACTATTTCAAATTGATGATGAGCTTGCGAGAGCGAAGTCGGGATCGGTTTTCTTTTTTGTGGCGGCTGCTGTCAACACCGGGCGCGGGAGAATGGTCTGCCGTCCGGTTGCCCGCGCCGCTGTTCCCGCTCTATCGCGGGGTGAGGATGTTCAGGCTGGCAGGTAGGATGATTTCTTCGATCTCGAAAGCCTGATCCACCTTTTCTTCTAATTTCAGCATTACGGCACCGCATTGCGCCGCGCCCGGTCAATCCCAGCCTGTAATCCCCGTTGCACGATTCGCTGGTATCCGTCTTTATCCATTTTCGCCAGCGTGGCCGCGGCGATGCCGCCGGGGGTAGCCGCCTCGCGCAGAAGGTCGCGCAGCGAAATCGTCCCTTCACGCCAAGCGAGGATTCCGTCTGCGAGAGCGTGGGCGGCGGCAGTCAAGGCAGTCTTTCGATCCAGACCCAGTTTCTCGGCCGCTTCTGCCAGTGCACTAAGGGCGTGATAGCCATGGCTTGAGGAGTAAGTCACAGTGAAAGCATCGAACCTGGCTTCGGGAATTTCGAGAACAGGTCCGACCTTGGAGAATAGATTTCGCACTTCACGCCTCGGCCCGGCGGGAAAGCCCCGGTCAAAAGTAAGCGCTGTCAGGCCTCGCCCACTGCGAGCTACAGGACTGGGCATGGCCCGCACCCAGCGGACTGGCTGACCCATCCAGGCTCGCAAATTCGCGAGTGGGATGCCTGCCGCGAGGCTGACCGCGATGGTCGAACGCATGGGACCAAACCGCTGCAGCAGATCCCGGACTGCATCCGGCCGTACCGCGATGATCAGAATCTGCGCTTGTTCGACAGCGCTAAGAAGAAGCGGCTCGACTGTCACTCCGTATTGCCGGTGTAATGATCGCAACTTGCCAGGATTGCGGTCATGAACAACGATGGGGCCACGATATTTAGCCAGATGTAGTCCCGCGAGCAATGCGCCGGTGATTCGGCCTCCGCCCAAAAACACCGTGGCCTTTGCGGAAGTAGTCTTCATAAGGGCTGGGCACAGGCGCGGTCTGCCGCTTCGATCAACGCCGCAACGTCCTTTTCCGTATGCACGGTAGAGATAATCCAGTGCAGCCCGTTGGAAGGGGTCATGTAGATGCCCTGTTCCAGCAACCGGTGAACAAACTGGGAATAGCGCTGGGTGTCGACGTGGGTGCAATAGTCGCGGTAGTCGTGGATCGTGTCTCGGTCCGTGAAGTAGATCTGGAACATCGGGCCGAAGCCCTGCACAATGGCTTTCATCTCCCGCTTTCGAAAAACTTCTCGCAAGCCTGCGATGGCTGCGTTGCCGATGGAGTGAAGGTTTTTATATGCGCCGTCTGCAGTCAGCAGATCAAGATTAGCAGCGACAACTTTCATCGTAAGCCGATGGCCATTGAACGTGCCATAGTGCAAGACCATGTCATCCGCGGGACGCATGCGCCCGAGAATCGATCGTGGCCCAGCAACGGCGCCTACCGGAAATCCCGCGCCCAGGGCCTTACCGAAAGTACTGAGGTCTGGCTTGATTCCGTAGAACTCCTGGCATCCGCCCGGGGCGTAACGAAAACCCGTGACAACTTCATCCAGGATCAGTAAGGCGCCGTGCTCCTGAGTGAGTTCGCGAATGCGTTGCAAATATCCGTCGCGCGGCACGATGCATCCCATGTTCGCCATGATCGGCTCGGTAATTACGGCCGCCAATTCGCGGCCATGTTGTTTCATAACCGACTCGAGTGCGGTCACGTCGTTCCAGGGCGCCAGCACGACGTCCGCAAACGTCGAGGCAGGAATTCCCTGTGAATCAGGAATTCGTGCCGGACTATTAGGAGGGCCCAACTGCTCGGGCGGGTGACTGTGCGCGTTTAGAAGGTAAGGATCGTACCAGCCATGATAGTGGCCTTCGAATTTCAGGAATTTGGTTCGCCGCGTGTGCGCGCGAGCCAGACCGCAGAGCCAGCATTGTGGCTTCAGTCCCGGTGTTGGCGAATCTCACTACTTCTGCGGATGGAACCATGCGTTTGAGGCGCTCGGCGGCCTCTACTTCGGCAGATGTCGAAGCCGCAAAATGTGATCCTTCCGCTATAGCCTTTGACGTGACCTCGACCAGCTTGGGATGCGCGTGCCCCTGGATGAGCGCACCGAATGACATCATGAAGTCGATGTATTCGTTGCCGTCGGCGTCCCACACGTGCGAGCCTTGGCCGCGTTCCAGAAACACGGGACCGGGAGAGTACACGGCCGCGCCGCGCGAGGGCGAGTTCACTCCTTCAACCAGCGATCGCTGCGCTCGTTCGAACCATTGCTGTGATTGTTGGCGAATCAACATGCTTGCAAGGGAGTTACGTTAGCCAGACAAACTCAACACTATCGAAGTTAGCGAGAAGAGGACGCCACTTTGCGCGGACCGATTTCTAGTCAGCCGTGCCGCCCCCATCCACTACCAATGTTGACCCGGTCATGAAAGAAGAATCGTCCGATGCCAGAAAAAGGGCTGCTTTGGCGATCTCTTCCGAGGTGCCAATCCGCCCCATCGGACGGTTGCTGCAGCCGGCCAGATAGTCATTCCATTTTTGACCGCGCATGCGGGCGTCTTCCGGGAGCATCGGCGTATCCACATCGCCCGGACAAATGCAGTTCACGCGAATACCCTGACGTCCGTGATCGATCGCCATCGCCTTGGTCAGGAGCACAACGCCACCTTTTGACGCGCAGTACGCTACTGCCGCGTCGCCGCCAACGATTCCCCAGCCAGAGCTGTTGTTGATGATCACGCCGCTGCCCTGCTCAATCATCCCGGGCAAGGCATATTTCGACATCATGAACGTGCCTTTCAAATTGATGTCGATTTGCAGGTCCCATTCTTCCTCGGTGCAATCCACAGTTGTGTGTGGGTAAAAAATGCCGGCATTGTTGAAGAGGACGTCGATACGTTTGAATGCGTCCAGGGTCTCATTGACCGCGCGGCGGCATTCGTCGGCCTTACGAACATCGGTGCGGAGGAAGATTGCTTCTCCACCGCTCTCGAGGATTCGCTCCGTTACAGCGTGTCCGCGCTTCTCATTGCGGCCTGTGATGGCGATTTTCGCTCCTTCTTTGGCGAAGAGAAGAGCCGTGGCTTCACCGATACCTGACGTTCCGCCCGTGATCAAAGCCACTTTATTGTGCAGGCGCATGCTTTGGAACCTTGAGCTTTAGTGCGAATTCAAAGCCGGAACTTTATTCCCGAGGCAAAAAAACAGCAATTGTGCGCGGTAAATCTATCCGGAGCCCGCCAGTCCTCCGCCATCTACAACCAGCGACGTGCCAGTCACGAATGACGATGCGTCGCTGGCCAGATATAGAGCCGCTTGCGCGATCTCTTGCGGTTTGCCAACCCGTCCCAGCGGTCTTTTAGCAGCCTCCGACAGGAACCGGTTGTTCGGTTCGCCCAGTTGCGCGGCCTCGTTGCGCAGCATTCCCGTATCCGTGTCGCCGGGGCAGATGCAGTTTACGCGAATCTTCTGCGGACCGTGATCGATTGCCATGGCTTTGGTCAACAGCACAACAGCGCCCTTTGAAGCGCAATACACGGCAGCCCTCATGCCACCTGCCAGGCCCCAGCCCGAAGCCGTGTTGATGATGGAGCCTCCGCCGTTCTTCTCCATCACGGGTATCGCCTGCTTCGACATCAGGAAAATGGCTTTGACGTTGACCGCCATTACCCGATCCCAATCTGCCTCGCTAAGTTCGACGACCGTGGCCCGGCGAATAATCCCGGCGTTGTTGAACAGCACGTGAATGCCGCCGAAGTCTTGAACGGCGCGCTCGATGACGCGTTTGCAGTCGGTAGCACGAGTGACGTCACCAGGCTCAAAAACGGCCCGTCCGCCCGCACTCGCAATCTCGTCGGCAACTGCCTTACCATCTGGCTCGTTGACGTCGGTTATGACCACCGCGGCACCCTCCTCGGCAAAGAGGAGCGCCGTTGCCCGCCCGATGCCGGAGGCCGCACCGGTAATGACCGCAACTTTACCGAGCAGACGTTTTGCCGGCACGTGCGGCGGACTCATGATATTGTCCCTGTTCGGTTGAGTGTCAAAACTTTGCACACACCGCTGGAATTGCGCCAAAAACGATTGACTGTACTCAAAGTACAGCCTTGACACGATAGACTCAAGACTTCATGCTTATGCAGCCACACGGAGCCTTCATGGTCGAAGCCGAACCCGAGAAGCGCGCCACCCGCCGGTTTGCGCTACGGCTGCCCGTTGCCGTCACTTATTCCGATAACGGGACCCAGGAAAAAAGCGCTCAGACCCGCGACGTAAGCGCCCGAGGTATTTGCTTTTATGTGGACTCGGCAATCGCACCCGGCTCGATGATCGAATTCACCCTGACTCTCCCGCCTGAAATCACGCTTACCGAAAGTATCCGGGTGCGCTGTAAAGGCAAAGTTGTCCGCGTGGATGATGGCGATGGCAAAGTGGCCGTGGCTGCGGTGATTGACGAATACGAATTCCTCGCGGAACCGTAACCGGGCAGTATAAATTCCCCTACTATTTTCCGTCCTGCTTATCCAAGTCCGGAAGAATCGCCTCTTTCTCCAATTCCTTGATGATGAGATTTACCAGCGGCTTGATGACTTTGTGAGCCGAGCCCGGATTGAAGGTATCGCTGGTACCGGTCCAGACAAGTTCGCCGTCCGGCGGTTTAATCGCGTACACATTGGTTTCAACCCGCACCGTCTTTTCTTTCACCAGATAGTCGGGCGAGTAGACAACTGGATAAACCGTTCCGTAATAGCCAAAGAAAGTGTTGTAGTACGGCAGAACGTAAGCTTGACCGTAAACGTACCTCGTTTTCGACTCGACCTTGACCAATCGGGAAACGAGAACTGCATCAATTTTGTACGCTGCGATTTGCTCCCTCAGATAGGTCAGATCGAGCGGGCCGGCCGTAGGTCGGAGCAGAATGTCAGTTCCTGCGATTCCGGTGATTCCTGGCCGGGTAATTTTGCCGGCGAGCGCAACTTCAAAGTCAGCTCGGGTCTCCAGCTTATTGCTCATTCCGATGACGAGAATCCTTTTGAAGCGCTGACCGCCGTAATTCGGATTTTTCCAACTGGCCTTGAGTTTTGTGGAAGCAGAACTTGTGCCAGCAATCAGCAGGATCATGATGAGCAGCAGCCGTTTCATCTTTCCTCTTCCGTGGTCCACTCATAAGACTGAGTGGAGACGCCTGAGTCTACAACGTCTCCCTCCCGCGCAAATGGATCGGCTCTTCCAAATTGTGCACCTTGCAAAAGCGCAGGTGGAACCCGGCATTCCCTTGTTAGGTGGCGGCGTGTCCTAAGCCAGATGCTATGAGTACATGTCCTGATTTCTGTGAGCCCTTGCCTGACTGTGTGCCGACTTCACCGCTGTTTCCTGTGAAAATGAGAGCATGAAGTCCTCATGGACACACCTGTCCGTTGCTCTTGCCGTCCTGTTGCTGACGCTCCTGTGTACGAATTGCGGAGGGGGCGCCGCGGGGTCGTCCTTTTCAGCTGGCGGATCCGGTTCTGGCAGCGGAACTGGTTCGGGGACCGGCAGCGGGAGTGGTTCGGGCACGGGTCGGGTCGGGGACAGGATCCGGTACAGGGTCGGGGACAGGATCCGGTACAGGATCCGGCTCCGGAAGCAACAATCAGAGCGCCTGCAGCGCCATGAGTACTGGACAGGGCGCCAGCCTCAACGGGTTCGTTCCATTTGCAACTGACAACCTTTGGAACAAAGACATTTCTGCGTCTGCCGTAGACGCGAATTCGGGTGCCATCATTAATTTCATCGGGCCAGCAGTGGGGTTGCATCCCGATTTTGGCTCGGGGCAGTTTCAGGGTTCGAATATCGGAATTCCGTACGTCGTTGTAGCTGGAACCCAGGTTGCAGTGAACGTTAACTTCACTGCCTATGGCGATGAAAGCGATCCCGGGCCGATGCCGATTCCGGCGAATGCTGCGATTGAAGGCGATCCCAATCCGGGCGGCGATCGGCACGTGCTGGTATTGGACAACAGCAATTGCTTTCTCTATGAGTTGTTCAACTCTGTTCCGAACAGCAATGGGAGCTGGAATGCCGACTCGGCTGCGGTTTGGGATCTGCTGGCGAATGAACAGCGTCCCTGGACATGGACATCGGCCGACGCCGCCGGGCTGCCAATCTTCCCCGGCCTGGTCCGTTATGACGAAGTAGCTGCTGGCCAGATCAACCATGCCATCCGCTTCACCCTGCCACAGAGTCGTGCCGCGATGATTCCACCTGCGTCTCACTGGGCGGGAAACTCGACCAACGCGAACGCTCCGCCGATGGGCATGCGTCTCCGGCTGAAGTCGAGCTTCGACACCTCCGGTTTCTCCAGCAACGTGCGGGTGATTCTTGCCGCGATGAAGAAGTATGGCTTGATCATGGCGGACAACGGCAGCGCCATGTACATCAGCGGAGCGCCCGACAGTCGATGGGACAACGACGACCTTCATAATCTTTCGCAGGTGCCGGCATCTGCGTTTGAAGTAGTACAGATGACTACGGTTTATACGGCGTCCAACGTTCCGCAGGGTGCGGTTCCCAGCATCGCCAGTTTCACCGCGACCCCGTCCACCGGCGCCGGAAGCAGCGTGACCTTAACCTGGAATGTGGGCAATGCCTCTTACGTCATCGTCTCGCCGCAGCCGGGAGCGGTGCGGGGCACCAGCGTGAATGTCAGTCCCGCTCAAACTACCACCTACACTCTCTATGCCACGAACCAGTTCGGACGTAATACGGCGGCAGTCACTGTGAACGTGCCGTAACTGTCCATCTCTGACGATTCAGGACGATACAGGTTCGAAGCAAGGTTCCAGCCGCCCGCGATGCACGGTCTTGTGCCTTATACTGCCGCAGCGGTGAATGGCTCCTTCCACCACATCTCGTCTTGCCTACATTGACTGGATGCGCGGCCTGGCTTGCGTCCTGATGTTTCAGACCCATTGTTATGACGCATGGCTGAATCCGGAGTCGCGAAAAACTACGTTCTTCATGTGGTCACAACTGGGTGGAACGCTTCCGGCGCCCCTGTTTCTCTTTCTGGCTGGAATTTCCGTCGCGCTTGTAACCAACAAACTGTCGCAAAAGGGGTCGTCTGCTAACCAGATCGGACGCACGATCGTACTTCGGGGTGCGGAGATCCTGGGACTCGGGATTCTCTTCCGGCTGCAGGAATATCTGATCGCGTGGGGATGGTCGCCATGGAGTGATCTTTTACGTGTAGACATCCTGAACACCATTGGCCTTTCCATGATGCTGATGGGCTTGATGTGCTGGATTGCGCTCAGGGTGACCCGGCAATCACTTATCAGGAAGACATTGGGACGCTGGGCCGGTGTGGTGGCTCTGCTTATTTCAGTACTGAGCCCGCTGATCTGGACCGCTTGGCGTCCGCGATGGATGCCATGGCCGCTCGAATCGTACTTCGATGGGGTGCACAATCTCGGAGAGCCGCAGTCATGGCTGTTTCCAGTCTTTCCATGGACTGCGTTCGCTTTCGCAGGCCTGTCAGGCGGATTCTTTCTATTGAGCGATTGGGCCCGAAAGCGCGACGCAACGACCTTCGCTTTGGCGGGAGCGGGTGGATTTGGATTGTTTTTCCTGGCACGGTGGCTCGACAGGCAATCGTGGCAGATTTACGCGGTTTACGACTTCTGGCATACGAGTCCGAGCTTTTTTCTGATGCGCGTGGGACTACTGCTGATGATCATGGCTGTGGCTTACGCCTGGTGTCGTTGGGGTGCAGGCCAGTTGGGATTCAGCCCCCTGATCCAGTTGGGGCAAACTTCGTTACTGGTCTACTGGGTACATATCGAATTCGTGTACGGACGGGTCTCTATTCTTCCTAAAAAGCAGGTTGACATCCGAACGGCTTCGCTCGGACTCTTGGCGATTTTTGTTGCCATGGTGCTGTTGTCGATGTTGCGGACGAGGTTCAAAGGCCGGGGCGCCGAAGTGCTGGCCCGGGCGCGAGGGCCGGCGACAGCAAGCTGAGAGGGTCTTCTTTGCGAGCTTCTGTTTTGCGACTTTGCTTTGCGACCTTTGCGCCCTCAGCGGTTAAAGATTTTGCTTGGATTCTCGGAATCTCTCGACTGAAATCTGCCGGATCGCATTCTCCACAAGTTTCAACGCGATAGCCCATCGTTGCCTGGCCTCCACCTCGTAGTCGCCGTACCCAAAGAGATAGAACGTGACGTAAAAACCATCACGCACCGTTCCCGTCGTCTGAAAAAAGCAGCGACGCACAATTAATTCCGCGGCCGCCGGGATTTCCGGGACTTTCTTCAAAAGTTGGGTCGCCCGGCTGACGAGTCGCTCGTGCTCAGGAAAAGAAAACCGGGAAGCGTCCTGCGAGAACACCAGGTCAACGTAGGATCCAAACCTATAGGGCACGCCAAAAATCTCCTCTTCCGGACTAATGTCAGTATCCGTCCATGCATCGCATTTGGCGGTTTCGAGAATGCCTGAAGGCGAGTTGACAGCCGTGAGGAAGTAAGCCAACTCGGGCACACGCGTGGCTTCCTCGATTTCGTGCAGGAGTTCCGGTTGGCGCTTCAGATCGTAATAACGAAGGCCGCCGTCAGCGGCGGCCCATGGAAATTCCAGCGTCTCGTCATCGGCACCGAGTTCGACCGTAAAATCAACGTTCACGCTAGTGCGCGGGTTGAGGTGCAGCTTGAGGCGCCGTCTGCGGAGTCGTTGCTGGCGGCGTGAAATTCACTGTCGGTACCTGTCGCGATGCCTCGGACGCCGCGAAGTAAGCTTCGTTCGGTTTGAATCCCGCCCATCCGGCATAGATGTTGTTGGGGAAGTGCTGGATGTAAGTGTTGTAGTCCTGCAGTGTATCGTTGTAGCGCTTGCGCTCGACAGCAATGCGATTTTCAGTCCCGGCGAGTTCATCCTGCAGACGCAGGAAATTTTCGTTCGACTTCAACTGCGGATAATTCTCCACGATTGCGAGCAATCGGCCGATAGCACCATCAAGTTGCCCGTTGGCCGCAATCTTCTCGGACGGATTGCCGGCAGAGAGCAAAGCGGACCGCGCTTTGGCGATATCGCCGAAGACAGTCTGTTCCTGTTGCGCATAACCTTTTACGGTTGCGACCAGGTTAGGGATCAGGTCGGCGCGGCGCTGCAAGACAATATCCACTTGCGACCAGGAGGCCTTCACGGCTTCGTTCTTGGTGACCAGTGTGTTGCGGACTCCGACGTATTGTCCGAAGACGGCGAATGCAATCAGCGCCAGAATGATGATCACGATTACAGCCTTACCCATACGCTCCTCCTGAATCAGAAATCACTCGTTAAGAAATCACGCAGTTACGTCTGAGCCGGCCCTGGTGTATCCAGCATTGTATCTACTGCGGTCGTTACCTGCTGCACCGCAACCAGATAACGGGCAAAAACGTCTTTGACATCACAATGCTTGCGGTCGACCTTGTGCTCCCGGACGTCAAGCAGTTGCAGGAACGCCGACGGATCAAACTGAATACGGTGACGCCAGGATTTGAATGGCTTCGCGCTTTGACCTGGGCGTGTTGTCGCCCAAGCGCGATCAGCGCATGGCGGAACAGGGTGGCGAAGGCCGGAAACGAGGCGAGCAAAAGTGCCCAGAGGTCGTGGTCGTTTCCTGCATGCTGCAAGAAACGTTGTCGTAGAAGAATGATCTTCTCCCGGAGTTCGTATTCCAACTGTGCGCGATGCAGGTGCATCGGGATTCGCAGTCCGGCAAATGAGCCGTCGCCAAAAAGCACCCGGTGATGCCGCTGCATGTCGAGGAGTTCTATGGAAAACACGTCAGTGGAATGCTCCAGCTCTTCTGGCGTGATGACCAGCGGTGTGGGGTGCTTCTGGCGGTGCCACCATTCAACGACCGGCGCGATAGCCGAGAGTCTTGCGTAGGACGTATCGCGCAGAATGCAAAGCAGGTTCAGGTTGGAGAATTCCGGATTGAAGTCTCCCGCGGCTGCCGAACCGTAAAGAATTACGCTGTGCAGATTCTCGCCCGCAGCTTTTTGAATGCGACTGACAAATTCCTCGAGCTGTTTTTCTGCGACCATATTCAAATCCTCCTGCTGGAGCACTTGGAACGGTGCCACCTGTCGCTCGCTCGGGAGACTCTCACGCGCCATGGCGTGTCGACTACCATCCGCCGCTGGCGCCGCCACCACCGGAACTGCCCCCGCCAAAGCCTCCGAACCCACCGCCACCGCCACCAAAGCCGCCACCACCACCGTAGCCCCCTCTACCGTAACCACCACCACCGCCGCCACTGCTGAACAGGAGCAGCCAGAAAAGCATGCGGCGCAAGGGAGGAACAAAAAGAACCAATAGAAAGAGAATGCCAAGAACGATCATTCCCCCCGGGGACAGGCCCCTCCTCGGTTGCTCTTGCGGTTGCTCCGGAATTTCGGGCTGGGCTCCCGATAACGTGATGCCAGCATCCTGTGCGATGACATCGGCCACCCTTGACGTCATCAACTGGACTGCGCCGTTGTAATTGTTCTGCTTAAGCAGGGGAACGGCTTCGCGGCCGAAGCCGCCGACTTTGCCGTCCGGCAGAATCGGTTCCAGGCCGTATCCAACCTCGATGCGGTATTTTCGGTCCTGTACCGCCAGCAGGATCAGAACTCCGTGATCGGTCGCCTTGCTGCCGATCCCCCACTTTTTGAAGAGATCGACCGCGTAGCTATCGATGTCAGAACCATCGAGAGAATTGATGGTTACGACCGCAATCTGCGCATGTGCTTTCTGGTCGATCTGCTGGCAGACGTTATCCAGTTGCGAGACTGTGCCTTGGTCGAGAACGTGGGCGAAGTCGTTTACATAGTCGGTGGGACGCAGTTGTGCGATGGGCTCAGCGTGTAGCAGCAACGGCAGCGCCAGCACAACCAGTGCGGCGCGGATGAATTTCACAAACAACTGCATTCGCGGTGATTGTATAGGAAACACAAGCCGGGTTCCGCTCGGCCAACGTCTACACGAACTGTCGCAGGAACTCGACTACCTGGGTCTCTGCCCAGTGCCCATCGTCGCCCTCAGCCTCAGAAAGGTAGGAACAATGGCCACCATCCTCGGTTTCAAGGAACGTGATATGGGGATTATTCAGAATCTTCTGGCGGGTATCGGGAAGAATGCGGATGAAAGGATCGTTCGCCGCGTGCAAGATGAACGTGGGCACAGCAATGCGGTCCACGACGTGCGCCGCCGCGGCGCGGTCGTAGTAGTCGTCAGCGCCCGCGAATCCGCAATAGTAAGCAGTAATTTTGTCGTCAAATTCACGCAAGGTTCGGATGCCGCGCAGTCGCGAAGTGTCGAACGCCCCTGGGAACAGCCGCGCCTTATCACGCAAACGGCCTTTCAGTTTCCACATGAAGTATTCTTCGTAGAGGCGGTTGCTGCGGAGATGCAAGGCGTCGGCCGAGGCGGCGAGATCCACGGCAGGACATACTGCGGCGACGGCCCGAAACTGTCTGGGACAGGTGCTTCCCCATTCCCCCGCCAGCTTCAACACCAGGTTGCCTCCCATGGAAAATCCCACCAGCGCGAGACCAGAGATGGCATCCTGATCGATTAGATTTTGGGCGACGGCGGCAATGTCCGAGGATCGCCCCGAATGGTAAAGGGTAGGAGCCAGGCTTTCCGTGCCGCCACAGTTTCTCTGGTTGAGGCGGACAATGTTCATCCCCAAGGCCAGCCCTTTTGCGGCGATCCCCAACATGTACTGGGATTCGCTCGAGCCTTCCAGCCCGTGGACCAAAATGGCAGTCAAGGTATTTTGACGATCGGCCTGCCAGTGGCAGTGAGCCAGAACCTTAACCCCGGGTTCTACCTCGATCAGTCGCGCTTCCGCAGGAGGCAAAGCGATGCGCCGGGCCAGGAAAAAGCTGGCGAGAGTCTGACGGTGCCCGCCGCTCAAACCTCGGCGCGAGCGGAAAACCGGCGTTTTTGTTTGCGTGGTCTCCACTGTTTGATTTTAAATGGCTGACAGCCGCGAAGTCCGTCCGCAAAGGAGCAGCGATGCCCATTTTTGAATACGTTTGCAAAGAATGCGATCACCAGTTCGAAGCACTGGTGTACGGCAAGCAGAAGGCGGAGTGTCCAAAGTGCCACAGCAACCAAGCTGGCGCCCCAGCTTTCAGTGTTTGCCGTAAGCGCGAAGGGTAGCGCTGCCGCTCCATCGGTTGGCGGTGCGTGTGGCGTCCTGTGGCGACCCACGTGGTCCGGGATCCTGCTCCCGGCCTGACTTGAACTGAATGTCTTTTCCTCTCTGGTCTCCCTTGGCGCGACTGGGAATATCATCCATAACTGTATGTTTACACGGCACTTAGCTGAATGACCTCAGGCACCTGGCAAGTGTGACCCCGGTAAGTTTTCTTCTCTATGCGATCGCCATACCATCCTCGAAGTACGAAGGAGCACGGAATGGATCGTCGTCGCAGTCCTCGGGTTGGAGCACATCTGCCGGTACGGGTTTGGGGCGTGGACGCACACGACTTGCCCTTCATGCAGCTGGCCAGCGTCAAGAACCTCAGTGGAAGCGGCGCCGTGATCCACGGTATGCGTCGGCAAATTCGTCCGGGAGAAGTTCTCGAAGTACAGATGGACCAGGAGAAGGCCCAGTTCCGCGTGGTATGGACAGGCATGCCGGGGACACCCGCATCCGGCGAGATTGGTCTGCAGAGGCTGGCCTCCGAGCCTTGCCTGTGGACGGTGGCATTGGGTTGTTACAGCGAGATGGTCGCCCAAGGCTAGATTCGGTTTTTTGTATTCACTACGACATCCAGGTTGATTGGTGGTTCATCACTCTGGGACCAGGTTCCCTGAGAAAACAATCGCTCCGAAATCTCTCTGCCAGTACAGACGCGTCTGTACTGAGTTGCGAAGGATCCGGCCGTAGCGTCTCAGAGCTCTCATGCCGCGCCCGTCCTCAGATGACGATGGTCGGGACGTGGGATCGCGGTAGGAGATTGGAAAATTGCAGCGGCGATTGCGGCACTGAGGGCTCGTCCTCGGAACGCCATCCTCAATTTATCGTCATCCTGAACTTGCGAAGGATCTGGCGAGTAGCGTTTCAGAACTCTTCATGCCGCGTCGGCGTGCGCGCCAGATCTTTCGGGACTGAAGTCCCTCAGGATGACGCACGGCTGGGTGAACAATTCCGAACAAGAACTGACACCCTTTGTGGCTTCTCGGTAATGACTTAAACTGCAATGTCACCGGAGAACCCAATGTTTCGGATTGTTCTGCCTGTCATAGTGCTATGCGCGATGTTCATCTCCCACAGTGAGGCACAGATAAAATCGATCACCCTCATGCCACTGCCCAAGACGGTGCAGGTGGGCAGCGGGCAGCTTCTCATCGACCCATCTTTTTCAGTGGCGGTGACTGGCCACGCAGAACCGCGCCTCGAGAACGCTGTTGAGCTTTTTCTCACTCAGCTTCGGCGCCAAACCGGAATGCCTCCTATCGACATGAAGGTGACCAATTCTGCCACCGCCACATTGGTCATTCAGTGTGCTGGCGGAACTAAAGAAGTGCAGCAACTTGGGCGAGGACGAGTCATACCGGCTCGAGATCGACCAGTTCGGGTGCCCGGCTGAGCGCACCCAACTACCCTCGGCGTCGATGCGCGGACTGCAGACTTTTCTGCAACTGGTCCAGACGACAGGTGACGGCTTCGCCGTGCCGGCAATTTCCATCGACGATAGTCCCCGCTTTCCGTGGCGCGGACTGATGATCGATGTCGGCCGCCACTTCATTCCCCTCGACGTGCTGAAGCGGAACCTTGACGGCATGGCCGCGGTAAAGCTCAACGTATTTCACTGGCATCTTTCGGAAAATCAGGGCTTTCGCGTCGAAAGCAAGAAGTTCCCCAAGCTCGCCGAAATGGGCTCGGATGGCTTGTTCTACACCCAGGCCGAAGTTCGGGATCTGATCGCATACGCGCGCGAGCGCGGCATTCGCGTCGTTCCGGAATTCGATATACCCGGCCACAGTACGGCGTGGTTTGTCGGCTATCCCGAACTCGCCAGTGGGCCGGGTCCCTATGAGATTGAGCGCAAGTGGGGCGTGTTTGATCCTGCGATGGATCCCTACTCGCGAGGAAACCTACAAATTTCTAGACGCATTCATCGGAGAGATGGCCGGCCTCTTCCCTGACCAGTTCTTTCACATCGGAGGCGATGAGGTTAACGGGAAGGAATGGGACGCCAATCCAAAGATCAAGGAGTTCATGCACGCCCACGGCTTGAAAAACAACGATGATTTGCAGGCCTATTTCAATAAGAAGGTGCAGCAGATCGTGAGCAAGCACGGAAAAACCATGTTGGGATGGGACGAAATCCTCCGTCCTGATCTGCCGAACAGTATCGTGATTCAGTCGTGGCGCGGGCCGGCATCTCTGGCTAAGGCCGCCAACCAGGGCTACAGGGGGCTGCTATCGTCCGGCTATTACGTCGATCTGATGTGGTCGGCGGAACGTCACTACCTGACCGAGCCTATGAGTGGGGCTGCTGCAAACCTGAATCCAGAGGAACAGAAACGAATTCTCGGTGGCGAAGCTTGCATGTGGGCTGAGTATGTCTCTCCGGAAAACATCGATTCCCGCATCTGGCCACGCACTGCGGCCATCGCGGAACGTTTGTGGTCTCCGCAAGATGTGCGCGACGTCAATTCGATGTACCAGCGTCTTGAGGTTGAAAGCAGCCGCCTTGAGTGGCTCGGCCTGACCCACAACTCGAGTTATGCGCCGATGCTGCGCCGGATCGTTGGAAGCGATGATATTTCCTCCCTGAAGGTTCTGGCGGACGTTGTCGAGCCTGTGAAGGACTACACCCGCGAAGAAACTGCGCCGGCGCCCGCCACCAGCGCGACGCCCTTAAATCGGGTAGTGGACGCGGTGCGGCCGGAAAGTATTACGGCAAGGAAATTCGCCGATTTCGGTGGATGCCCTGGTCTCCGATGGCTCAGGACTGGGTGCCGAAGTGCAGATCAGGACAACATTGAGCCACTGGCGAGACAATCAGATTGAACTTCAGCCGCTATTTGAGAAGTCTCTTTTGCTAAAGGAGATTGCACCGATCTCGCAAAACCTCTCGGCTCTCGGTGCCGCGGGCCTGGCCGCGCTGGACTATCTGGATCGGGGCGAACATCCGCCGGCCGCCTGGGTCACTGAACAGCTTGCGATAGTCGAACAAGCGAAAAAGCCGCAGGCCCAACTTCTGCTCATGGTCGCCCCATCGGTCGGAAAATTGATCCAGGCGAGCGCTGGCCAGGTCGCCTCGGTGTCCTCGCCCCACGTTGCCCGCGCAATAAGCGCGGAGTACGCTGATTGTGGACAGCAAACCGTAACGCCCGCGAGGTCAGCCATGGAATCTGGAAAAACGGGAAATCAAAAAGTGGTTATGGTGGGCGGAGATCATTTCACCGCCAAGCCGGAATCGTGGCCCGCTCTGCCGCTCGAGGCCTGGCAGGATACGCGCGACACGCTTCACATGTGGACCCAGATCGTAGGCAAGGTTCGCCTGGCGCTCAGCGCCCCGGTCAACCATTGGTGGGAGGTCCCGCTCTACATCAGTGCTCGAGGCCTAACCACTTCCGCGATTCCCTATAGCCAAGGAGTCTTCGAAGTGGAGTTCGATTTTATCGATCACAATCTGGTCATCAAGACCAGCGAAGGATCGACCAAGACCATTCCGCTTGCGCCGCGGTCGGTGGCCGATTTCTATCAAGAGTTCATGTCGGCTCTGAAATCGTTGGGGATCGAAGTGAGTATCTGGCGCATGCCGGTCGAAATCCCCAATCCCATCGCATTCGATCTGGATGTCCAGCATGCGTCCTATGACCGGGAGTATGTGACCCGCTTCTGGCGCATTCTTCTGTTGGTGGACTCACTATTCAGAGAATTTCGTTCCGGCTTTATTGGCAAGAACAGTCCGGTGCATTTCTTCTGGGGAAGTTTTGACCTGGCAGTGACGCGCTTTTCCGGACGACGCGCGCCGCCTCGTGACGGAGTGGATCCGATTACCCGGGAAGCTTATTCCCATGAGGTAATCAGCTCCGGATTCTGGCCGGGCGGTGGCGACATCAAGGGTGCGGCCTTCTATACCTATGCGGCTCCAGAGCCTGCGGGTTACGGACAAGCGGCGATCCGCCCCGGCAAGGCGTTTTATCATCCCCAGATGAAGGAATTTTTCCTGATGTACGACGACGTTCGTTCCGACCCTGCGCCGAAGCGTGCGCTGCTGGACTTTCTACAAAGTACCTACGATGCCGGGGCCAATCTGGGTAAATGGGACCGGGCAGAATTGGAACGAACCGCTTAATTGCTGAACACAATTAACGGCTTCGCTGCAGTTCCCTGTAAGCCTCGCTCTTGGACACTCCCATTTCCTTTGCGATTCTTTTAAGGGCCGACTTCTCGTCCATATTTTCTTCTGCCATGATTTGCTGAAGTCGCTGGCGCACACTCAAGCCGGCAGCAGCTTTCCGCTCTGACTCTTCCGCTTTCCCGATTAGAAGCGTGATCTCGCCCTTGATGTCCCCGCGCGTGTTCAACTCTGCCAGAACATCGTCGGCCCGACCGCGCAGGAATTCTTCATGAATCTTGGTGACTTCACGCGCGATTACCACCTGACGTTCTCCTCCCAGAGTCTCGACGACGTCTGCAACGGCCTCTTTCACGCGATGCGGCGCTTCATAGAAGACCTGGGTCCGCGTCGAAGCTTGAATACTCTCCAGCATCTGTCGGCGCTGTCCGCTTTTCGGAGGCAGAAATCCGTTGAAACGAAAAGAGTCGGTTGGAAGACCACTGGCGACGAGCGCAGCCAGAAACGCCGACGCGCCCGGGATCGGTACCACGGGAATGTGGTGTCGGATGGCCAGCGAAATCAGACGAAATCCGGGATCGGAGACCCCTGGCGTGCCGGCGTCAGTGACCAAGGCGATCCTCGCTCCGCCCTCGAGATCGACCACCAATTCGGCGGACCTGGTCATCTCATTGTGTTCGTGATAGCTCGACGTGCGAGTCACAATGCCATAGTGGTTGAGCAGTTTTTGCGTCTGCCGGGTGTCTTCGCAGGCGATCAGGTCGGCTTCTTTAAGTACGCGCACGGCGCGCAGCGTAATGTCTTCGAGGTTACCGATTGGCGTGGCTACCAGGTACAGTCCTGGTGCGAGACGGTCTTTTCTGGCCGAACTGTCTCGCCCGTCGCGGTCATGAGGGCGAGTCTAACATCGCATAACACGGCTGGCATGCCGAGGACGCCAGCAGGTTCATTGACGTGCTCAGGCACAAACCCTAGAATCAAATACATAGCTGTCAGCCGTGTGCTTTCAGCTCTTCAGAACGTAGGGCCACGGCTTGAGTCTTATTGCGTTTCAGGAGCGCCTCAGGAAGTCCATGCCACTTTACGAATACGAGTGCAAGAAGTGCCATCATCGCTTTGAGAAAATCCAGAAATTTTCCGATCCGCATGTAAAGAAATGCCCGAAGTGCGGCGGCCCCATTGAGCAAGTCATCTCCGCGCCGGCGGTGCAATTCAAGGGCTCAGGATGGTACGTCACCGACTATGCCAAGAAGTCGTCGGCACCTTCCTCTTCGTCCAATTCGTCTAATTCTTCTAACGGCGATTCCGGGAAGAAGGACGGCAAATCGAAGTCGGACGATTCGAAGTCGGAGACCTCAAGCAAAACCGAGAGTTCAAGCAAGTCTGAGAGTTCCAGCAAATCTGAAAGCTCGAAGAGATCCGAAGAGTCTTCGAGGAAGAGCGAGAAGAAGTAGGACTAGAATTTCACCATCCTCCGAGTATTGGGAAGGGCACGACTTCAGTCGTGCCGATCCGCGCGGCAAATCGATCGGGCTTTAGCCCGTGAAGTTTCGCTTCCGAACCAGAATCCTCGCAACTTGGAATTGATTACGGTCACGACATTAAAGCGTGGCAAATGTCCACTCTGGTTTCCTAGCTTCCCTCAGCGGCTGAAGCTACCCTGCGACACGGGCTCGAGCGGCACAGCTCAAGCCGTGCCCTTCCCTCCAGGTTCCCTTTCTCGGCCCTCGGGTTGAATCGTTCCGGGACGTACCGCATCTAAATAGTCGTTATAACGAGGATTCCACTTATGATTACGATTCGACCTGGCAATGAGCGTGGCGGAGGAGACTTCGGCTGGCTCAAAACTCATCACACATTTTCTTTCGACACATATCACGATCCCAAGTTCATGGGATTTCGCTCCCTGCGCGTGATTAACGAAGACTGGGTTCAGGGAGGCCATGGCTTCCCCATGCATCCACACCGCGACATGGAGATCATCACTTACCTGCTGGATGGGGCTCTCGAGCACAAAGACAGCATGGGAAACGGTTCCATTATTCGTCCCGGCGATGGACAGCGCATGAGCGCCGGCACCGGTGTGCGGCACAGTGAAGCGAATGCGTCGGATGCCGAGGCGGCTCATTTGCTCCAAATCTGGATTTTGCCCGACCGGAACGGTCACAAACCCGGCTACGAACAGAAGTCATTCCCGGAGTCAGAAAAGCGAGGAAAGTTCCGCTTGATTGCCGGACCGGATGGCACAGACGGCTCGGTCACTATTCATCAGGATGCCAGGCTGTATGTTTCCTTGCTCGAATCCGGACAGAAAGTGAAGCATGCGCTCGGCGAGGGACGTTATGCATGGCTGCAAGTAGCAAAAGGGACGGTGGAACTGAATGGCAAGAGCCTTAAACAGGGCGATGGCGCCGCGGTCAGCGATGAACGGCAACTCATCGTAACTGGCGTCAGCGATGCCGAGGTCTTGCTGTTCGACCTGGCGTAACTCACAAATTGTTAAGAGCTTGTGAAGAGGTTTCAGCGTGACAGCTGTACTCCCGTGCGTGATATGGTTTCCGCGGACATGATGAATGTTGGAACACCATATCGACGCCGGTGAGGAAGATACCGGTTAGGAAAGACAAAAGATGAATAGGTCGTCACGAGTTGCATACATCTGGTTCAGCGCGTTGGCATTTCTCATAATTCTTGGAGCCAAAGCCACCGTCCTGGCTAAAGGTGACGCTGGAGACGAGGCCATGGCTGCTATCCGGCCCGAGGCCATTCGTGCCGACATACGCTTTCTGGCGGATGATCTTCTTGAGGGACGTGAAACCGGGACTCGGGGATACGAAATTGCCGCGAAGTTCGTCGCGTCCGATTTCGAGGGTATGGGTTTGCAGCCAGCCGGTGAGAAGGGCACGTATTTCCAAACCGTACCGCTTCGCTCGGGTCGACCGGATGAAGAGAAAACGAGCCTGGTGCTGGTTCGCGGCGGGAAGGAAGAGACGCTTGCATTTCGACAAGATTACGTAACCGAGATAGATCCTGGCCGTCCGGATACCGCCGTTGAGGCACCGGTTGTGTATGTAGGGTTTGGCGTTACAGCGCCCGATCAGGGCTATGACGACTACAAGGGAGTGGATGTCAAAGGCAAGATCGTTGCAGTGGTTCACGGGGCGCCGCCAAGTTTCCCGTCCTCCTTGCGGGCCCACTATTCATCGTCCGAGACCAAGCTGCCGAATGCGGTGAAGCACGGAGCCGTCGGTATTCTGAAGCTTGATGATCCGATGTACGAGCAACTCTACAGCTTTAAAGAACATGTACGCGATCTCGCCTTCGCGCAAAATAACTGGTTGGACGCTCAGGGCCAGCCCAATGACTACTATTCCGAGTTAAAAGGCGCGGCGTTTTTGAGTGTGGATGCGGTGAAGAAATTCTTTGAGGGTAGCGGCCACTCTGCAGACGAGATTTTTACTGCTGCCAAGGCGGGAAAGCCAGTTTCGTTTTCGCTTCCAATGGTGGCACGAATCCGCAACGTTACAAAGCTCAAGGACATTCAAAGCACGAATGTCATGGCGAAGCTGACGGGAAGCGATCCCGCGCTGCGAGATGAATATGTGGTCTATACCGCCCACCTTGATCATCTAGGGATCGGCGAAGCCGTGAAGGGCGACAAAATTTATAACGGCGCGCTGGACAATGCCTCCGGTACGGCTGACGTGCTGGAGATAGCGAGGGCATTTTCACGGATGAATCCCGCTCCGCGGCGTTCGATCTTGTTCGTAGCGGTAACCGGCGAAGAAGAGGGGCTGCTCGGGTCGGATTATTTCGCGCATTATCCGACGGTGGCTAAAACTTCGATCGTGGCCAACATCAACATCGATGAAGACTTGATGCTGTGGCCGCTGAAGGATCTGATCGTCTACGGAGCGGAGCACTCCAGCCTCGGCAAAGTCGTGAACGAGGCGGCGAAGCGACTGGACCTTGAGATCAGCCCGGACAACCAGCCTGAACAGGTGATTTTCATTCGCAGCGACCAGTATTCGTTCGTCAAGCAGGGAATTCCGGCTATCTTCCCGGTGGCCGGAGTCAAATCCGATTCCAAGATCAACGCCCAGGAAATCGAAGCCAAGTGGGAGACTGACGTCTATCATCAGCCGCAGGATGATATGAATCAGCCGTTTGATTTTGAATCTGGCGCAAAATATGCGCGGTTCAATCTTCTCTGCGGATATCTCGTGGCCCAAAATCCGGCTCGGCCGACATGGAATGCCGGTGACTTTTTCGGCGAGCACTACGGGCGAAATAGTCCATCGCTGCCGCAGTGATTCAAGTCCGACCGCGTAATCAGATTTTCCATCCAGCCGCGTATGGCGGAGCTGAAAGATTTTTCCTGTGTTTTCTCTTGAGTTCGTTGCTCATGGTCTGCCTTTTGTGCTAACTTCGCCGATCACTTTCCCGTGAGCTTCCTCTTCCACCACGAAAAGTCTTCCCAGGTTCCCGCAGAGCTAGTACAAGCCACGGTTCCGGAGCTTCGTCAGGCTGAACTGGCTGCGGCCTATTACGGCGAGCGGCAGGGAGGCGACTACTTTGACTTCGTTCGAGTGGGTCCGAGTCGAGTGCTATTTGGCCTGCTGGATATTGCGGGTCGCATTGAAGAAAACGGGGTGATCGTCTCCGCGGCACAGAATACCTTTCGCACACTTTCACCGGAGCTATTCACCGCTGAAGACGTCAACGAACCTGATGCCATGGCTCAACTTTGCCTCGAACTAAATCGCGCAATTATGGCGGCGGAGGGCGGTGTGAGATCGTGTCCCGGATTCGCCGGCTGTTACAACGAAGATTTAGGCACGATCTGCTATTTCAATGCCGGCCATACCCCGGGACTGTTGCGTGATCCCGGCGGTATTGCTGAACTGGGAGCGACTGGACTTCCGCTGGGACTTTTTTCACACGCCACCTGCGATGCAGCCCTGGTCGCCTTGCCACCAGGGGCGGCACTTCTGTTGGTATCTCGAGGAGTGCTCGAGGGCAAACATAAGCGCGAGGAATTTGGGCTGGAGAGAGTAAAGAGCGGATTACAGCAGGCAACCAGCGAAACCGCGAAAGAACTATGCGTAGCCGCGATCGACGGGGTGCAACAGTTCATGCAGAAGCCACCGGTTCACAATGACGTCACCGCGCTGGCTCTGGTTCGAGATGGAAATACCAGAACGTAGGCCTGGCCGGCTTGTTCTGCACCTGTATAGACCAATTTCTCCCAATGACGTACGTGAGAGCGATCGGTGCTACATCGATTTTGATCGTTTTTTCCGCGCCGGCTTTGGCGGGGCGTCGGATTTCTCTGGCGCCAACTCATCTGCTGTAACGAATATCGGATCGATGTCAGTGGGAACTCCTTCCAGACGCTCGAACGCCTTTTTCAATACCGGACGTAAAACTCCCATTTCGTCGAGCAGTTTCTTTGCGCCCGCGTAGTCCCCGGTTGCTTCCAGGGTGAGCAGGTCGTGGTCAAGGTCCCCCACGGCTTTCCTGAATTTCTCCAGATCGAGAGCAAAAGTCCCGTCCGCCTGCTGCGCGAATGCGCCTTTGTCCATGAGAGTATTGAACTGAATTGCCATGCCCTTGCCGTGGGCGTCGCTCAAACCAAAACGGAGACTGCGGAACATGGAAGCCATGTAAGTGGTATAGAGCTGCCGCTGCGCAGCGTCATCCGAAGGCAAAACGCTGGACAGCTTCATCTCGGCGGCATGGTCCATCATGTATTGCAATGCAAAAAGACCTGTAATATCGGCCTTGGCTTCCTCAATCGCGCTGTATACGTCTTTCAATTCATCCCGCACCGTCGTTTCTCGTCCGTCTACCTTGATCTGGTGCGGACCGAGGCCGTGCATGAGTTCATGCGCCACGATGTGGGTGAAGAACGATTCGAAATTCACATCCACACGGGCGGCGGGCGATAACATTCGGCGCGCAATTGGCAGCAGCACACTGCGAAACTTAGCCTCCTGGATATTCTTGAGCATGACCCGCTTGCTGCCCTTCTGCTGGACTACGCGCTCGTCGTTGGGCAGATTGTAGGCCGCGGTCGCGATCCCGCGAGCGCCATCACCGGCCGAAAGAATCTCATCGACTACGCGGATCGGCGCTGCTCCCCCCAGTTTCGGGTTGCGATACTGCGCGTCAATGGGAAGATTGTCTTCGATCTGCTGCAGATGCTTGCTGAGGGCAGAGAACTTGGCGCTTTCTTCGTCATCCCGCAGGTTTACATAGACCTCGAAAGAAGCTTTGTACCCGAACAGTTCGTCGTTGTAGGTCTCGTAGGGGCCGATCGTAATGTCGATGGGTGCGTCCAAATCCATCCATGCGAGATCGCTTGCGTAGTAGTCGTTGGAGAGAAATGCATCCGCCCGCAAGTTGAGAAAGGTTTTCAGGGTGGGATTGTCAGTGAGTCCTGCTGCCTCTTTGAGCAGGTTCGATGCCGCGGTGAGATCTTCTTTATATTCTTCGCTGAATTTAATCGCCGTTAGTTGGCTGTGGGTGTTTGAACCAGCATCTGTCCAGCGAATGACGGTAAAAAAGCTCTTGGCCTGCTCCTGTTCCTCTTTGGGCAGAGACGCAACCCAGGTTTCAAATTGCTGCGTGGTCATGTCTTCAGGATAGAAATTTGCGCCCTTGGGCTTTTGTACCGGAACGCCGGGAAGAAAAGCCTTGAATTCATCCAGCGCCGACCACGGGCCTTTGTTGATCCAGAAGTATTTCAGACGCGCCTGGCCGAGCGGTGTTGTGTCCGTTTTCAGTTTGGAGTACAGGCCTGTATCGCCGCTCCAAAACTGCTTCAGGAAAATTCCGTCCATGAGTCGTCCGGCCTCAATGAGTTTGACCAGCGCTTGGCGGTCCTGAGCGGACAGTTTTGAGGTGTCCACCCGCAACGGGGTCGGCGAAAATCGAGCCGTCATCGTCTGCAACTCGGCGAGCCCCGGCGCGGAGGTGGTTTGCCGGGGTTTAGTCTGCTGCGCTTGCGTGGGAATGGCGGACACTCCAAAAAGCCCAAAAATAACGAGGGCAAAACCGACAGTGACTTCATTGACCTCTCCGGACGTTTCATATCAAGGTCTTATGTGCTTGGATAGAAACCAGTCATAATAACAGGCAACACAGTGGTCGCGGGTTCGCCTCCGGAGGTACAATTTGGACAGGCCGCACCCTCTGACTTTGTGAATTATGGCCGGTTGAGGGCCCTCGATACTATGCGAAAAACACTCTGCTACCTGTTGCTGGTTTGTTTTGCCGCTTTGCCGCCGACCTTGTCTGCCGACACAGTGGTCGAGGAAATTATAGCCCGCATAAACAATCAGATCGTGACCCGCACCGAATATGTGCGCAGCAAAGATCAGTTGAAACAGGAAGCCCAGCAGCAGGACCCCGCCAACGCGGACAAGATCGTCGCGGAAAGAGACAAGGACGTTCTCCGCGATCTCATCGACCAGCAGTTATTGCTGGATAAGGGCAAGGATCTGGGCATTACCGCCGACACCGAAGTGATCAAGCGGCTCGATGAAATGCGTAAGGAGATGAAGCTGGAATCCATGGAAGACCTGGAAAAGGCCGCCGTGGGCCAGGGCATTTCGTTTGAGGATTTCAAGCAGAACCTGAAGAACCAGATTATTACGCAGCAGGTCATCTCCAAAGAAGTCGGCTCCCGGATGAACATCTCCAAGGACGAATTGCAGAAATTCTACGATGAGCACAAGAGCCAGATGGAGCGGCCGGAGCAAATCCGGTTGAGTGAATTGCTGGTTTCTACCGACAAGAAGGGGAAGGAAGCGCCCACCGAAGATCCGCAGCTGTTGGCTGCCGCACAGGCCAAGGCGGACGGATTACTGGCCCAGATTCGCAAAGGCGCGCCATTCGACGAGACGGCCAAAAAGAACTCGGACGGACCCACCGCCGCTCAAGGCGGCGATCTCGGGTATTTCAAACGCGGAGCACTGGCGAAAGAACTCGAAGACAAGACATTTGCCATGAAGCCGGGAGACGTTTCAGAGGTCATCCGCACCAAGCAGGGATTCGTGATTCTCAAGGTTACGGAACACCAGCAGGCCGGAGTTCCCCCGCTTAACGAGATCGAACCCAAGGTGCAGGATGCGATCTACATGGAAAAGCTCCAGCCCGCCCTGCGCGCATATCTGCAGCACCTGAGGGAAGACGCCTTTATCGACATTAAACCCGGCTACGTTGACACCGGGGCCAGCCCAAACCAGACCAAACCCGTCGAAACCACCGCCAAGGATGCCGGAGCCAAGGAACTCAAGAAAAAGAAGAAGAAGCTTGGCATCATCTAAATTCTCAGTTCAGTGCCAGGGCGCAAAGCGCAGGCGCAGACAGGAACCATGAAGGAATTTTTCATTTGCGACTGCGTCCAGTATGAGAACAAGATCGTCACCTCGACATTCGTTGTCGTTTCCAAGCAGGTTAAACCCAAAAAAAGCGGTGAGCCTTACCTCGCGTTGACCCTCGGCGACCGGAGCGGCCATGTCGAAGGGAAGATGTGGGACAACGTCGAGGAGGCGATGGACGGCTTTGACCAGGACGACTTCATCAAGGTCAAGGGACTAATCAACAAGTACAAGAACCGCTTCCAGCTCACCATCCACAAGCTTCGCCGCATGGGGGAATCCGAAGTCGACTTCTCCGACTACCTGCCCAAAACAAAAAAGGACATTGGCGAAATGTGGCGAACCGTAGCCGGATTTGTCGCTACGTTCAAAGACCCGCATCTCAAGGCTCTGGTTGAAGCCTTCATGGCGGACCCTGAAATTGCAGAAGCGTATCGCAATGCCCCAGCGGCAAAGACGCTGCATCATGCATTTATCGGTGGCCTGCTCGAGCATGTGGTCTCGCTGTTCCACTCCTGTGACCTGATGTGCCGCAACTATCCGCACATCAACCGCGACCTGCTTCTTACCGGCGCTTTCCTGCATGACATCGGCAAGATTCATGAGCTCACTTACAACCGTTCGTTTTCCTACACGACGCGGGGCCAGCTCCTCGGGCACATGATCATCGAACTGGAAATGCTCCAGGCAAAGCTCGCACAGTTCCCGGATTTCCCGGAGCCTTTAAAAACTTTGGTCGAACACCTCATCATCAGCCACCATGGCCAGTATGATTTTGGGTCTCCTAAATTGCCCATGTTTCCTGAGGCGCTGCTGCTGCACTATCTTGACGACCTCGATTCCAAGATGGAAGCTATGCGGGCCCAGTTTGAGCGCGGCGCCGACTCGGACGGAGCGTGGAGCGCGTACAATCCTTCGCTGGGACGCCCCCTGCTGAATACGGCTAAATTCCTGGCTGATAGACCCTCTCAGAAATCGGAGGAGGAGGAAGATGAGCGCCACAATCTCTCCGGCGATCCAGTGGGCGGGGCCTCCGGCGCCATTGTTTCCGAAAATGAGGCCGCATCCGTGCTGACCAGCCGCGAACCAGCAGGAGAAGAAAAGGGCGGCTCCGCCATGACAACTGCGACGCATGAGGATAAAATCTAGTCCGCTTCGTTGTGGAGCCCCGATAAAGTCCTGTTAAAGGCATTTGTTCACAATCCAGCTTTTTGACATACCATCCCGTCTTGGAGGGAACTATGCGATCCCGTTTTGCAGCACTCACCCTGGGTCTCTATCTTTCTCTGGCTTTGCTTGGCTGCAGCCGCAAGCCGGCAGATTCCAGTTCTTCGAATTCAAGTGACAGTTCCAGCTCGACCGCTCCCAACGGCAATACCGCAAATTCTGATTCCGGCAATGGCGCTGGGTCCGGCGCTGGCAGTGGTGCCAGCAATGGCGCTGGTTCCGGTTCAGCCATGTCGAACAAAAATTCCGGCTCCTCCATGTCTATGAAGCCTGAACCTCCAAGGCCCTTGATCGTTCCAGCCGGCACGGTCCTGACCGTTCGTCTAGGTCAATCGGTTGGCTCCAAGATCAGCACAGCCGGCCAGACGTTCACTGCTACCGTTGCCAGCCCGGTTACCGTGGAAGGCAAAGCGGTGATTCCCACCGGTGCAGCCGCGTCTGGCACCGTCGTTGACGCCAAGCCTCTGGGTCGTTTCAAGGGCGGAGCTTCGCTGCAATTGCGGCTAACCTCAATCACAATTGATGGTGCTGATCAGGCTGTTTCCACTTCTTCGCTGACGCGCACCGAAGCGGGCAAGGGCAAGCGCACGGCCATCCTGGCTGGTGGCGGGGCAGGTCTGGGTGCGTTGATCGGCGGGCTGGCAGGCGGCGGCAAAGGCGCAGCCATTGGGGCACTAGCCGGTGGTGGCGCTGGCACCGGCGGCGCTGCATTTACCGGGAACAAGGACATCGTCCTGCCCGCGGAGTCCGCGCTTAGCTTTAAACTGGAGCAGCCCCTCGAAGTGCGTCGCTAGCCTTCAGTAGTCGGTTGTCAGCCCACGGCGCAACCCGTGGGCTGAATTTTGTACGGGCATATCACCATGCTTGATTTCACTAAATTTCAGGTCCTCAGCTTCGATTGTTACGGCACTCTTATCGATTGGGAGTCGGGGATCTTGTCCGCGTTGCGGCCGATCCTGGCGACGCACAGCAAAACCATTGCCGACGCCCAAGTCTTGAAGATTTATTCGGAACTCGAGGCAGAAGGTGAACACGGCGACTATCGTCCTTATCGCGACGTACTCGAGTCGGTCGTACGGCGATTTGGCAAGCGTCTCGAATTCACGCCTACCGACGCCGAGGCGCGCTCGCTATACGAGTCGCTGGCCAGTTGGCAGCCGTTTCCCGATACCGTACCGGCATTGCACGACCTAAAAAAGCGCTATCAGCTTGCGATCATCTCTAATGTGGATGACGACCTTTTTGCCGCCACGGCGCGACGCCTTGAAGTGAAGTTTGATCATGTGATCACTGCGCAACAAGCTCAGGCCTACAAACCGTCGCTTCGCGTTTTCAATCTGGCACGACAGCGAATGGGAGTAACTCCGGAGCACTGGCTGCACGCGGCGCAAAGTGTCTTTCACGATGTAATTCCTGCGCGGTTGTTGGGAATCGCCACCGTGTGGGTGAATCGAACGTCGTCCCGACCGGGGGCGCGCCAAAGCTGCGTCGGGACAGCCGGATATCGAGGTGCCAGATCTCAAGACCCTGGCACGGGTCACCCGTCGACAACCTAGAACGAGGAACCATAGACTGCGAACCGTATGTCCAATCTCCCGGTATTAGACTGGTAGCAGTCAGCGATTGATATTTGTTTGCGATCGAAAATTGGAGTTCACAAGATGGCAACCACCACCGCCCGAGGCAATCCGCTCTCATACCTCACCGACCAGCTCGACGATCTGAAGGCCAAGGGCACGCACTTCCGCCTTCGCGTGCTCGACGACGAACAGGCTGCGGTCTGCACCTTCGACGGCAAGAGAGTCATCAACCTCGCCTCCAACAATTATCTGGGCTTGACCACGCATCCCAAGCTGCGCGAAGCGGCGCTTGAGGCGACGCGCAAATACGGTGTGGGATCGGGTGCGGTTCGCACCATTGCAGGCACGATGAAGATCCACATGGAACTGGAAGAAAAAATCGCGCGCTTCAAGAACGTTGAGGCTTGCGTGGTGTTTCAGTCGGGATTTGCGGCTAATGCGGGCACGGTATCGGCGGTTCTGGGCAAGGAAGACTTCATCATTTCCGATCAGCTGAATCATGCTTCGATCATTGATGGGGCCCGGCTGTCGCGCGCGAAGATTTTGGTATTCGAGCACAAGAATATTGCCCAGGCGGAAGAGCGGTTGGCCAGCGTGAAGGACCAGCCTGGCAAGAAGCTTCTGATCAGCGATGGTGTTTTCTCGATGGACGGCGATATCGGCCCGCTGCCCGGCCTATGCGATCTGGCAGAAAAGTATGGCGCCATCATGATGGTGGATGACGCCCATTCCTCTGGCGTGCTAGGCCGCAACGGCCGGGGAACTGTCGATCATTTCAAAGTGCATGGCCGTGTGGATATCCAGGTAGGAACGCTTCTCGAAAGCGATCGGCGCGCTGGGTGGATATGTCTGCGGCACTCGCGACCTGATCGATTTTCTTTATCATCGCGCGCGGCCGTTTTTGTTCTCGACTTCGCATCCGCCCTCGGTGGCGGCGACTTGTATTGCTGCTTTCGATGTCCTGGAAAACGAGCCGGAGCGAATCGATAAGCTGTGGGAGAACACACGCTTCTGGAAAAAAGAACTGGGCCTGCTCGGCTTTGATATTGGCGGCAAGACCACACCTGCCAGCGAAACACCGATTACGCCCATCATCATTGGCGACGGGAGACTCACCATGGACTTCTCCCGCGAACTTGTTCAAGGAAGGCGTTCTGGGTACCGGTATCGCCTTTCCCACCGTGCCGGAAGGCAAGGCGCGCATTCGGACGATCATGACCGCGACGCATACAAAGGATGAGTTGCAGCAGGCTTTGGAAGTGTTGAAGACGGTGGGAAAGCGAATGGGTATTTTGAACTAGAGCGGGACTTCGAGCATTGCCGGTTCGTTACCTGTGGCTTTCGCTTATTTTGTTCAACCGCAAGAGATTCAGATCCGCCCGGTGCACGATTCGCCCGCTGACAATCGTCGCGATCACTTTTCCTGTCAGTTGTGTCCCGCCAAATGGCGTATTTTGCGAACGAGAGTGAGATTTTGCCGCGTCAAACGTCCAACGCTTGTTGGGATCGAAGATTGTTACATCGGCATGGCTTCCTCGTGCAAGAGTTCCGCGTCCTTTCAGAGTCGAACACCCGCGCCGGACCAGCCGTGAATAGTTCGACAACCCGTACTAAGGGAGAGCTTCCGGTTTTTATGCAAGTGAGTGATCGCCAGCCCCAAAGCGGTTTCCAGCCCGGTGATACCGAACGCCGCTCGTTCGAACTCAATAATCTTTTCGTGAGGCGCATGGGGAGCGTGGTCGGTTGCGATCGCGTCGATCGTCCCGTCCGCAAGCGCTACCAGGATGGCCTCGCGATCTGACTCCGAACGCAACGGCGGATTCATCTTGAAATTGGTGTCGTACTCGCCGACATCTTCATCGATCAGCGCGAAGTGGTGAGGGGTGACTTCGCACGTAACGTGCGACTTGCTGCGTTTGCCCCGGCGGACGGCTTTCAGTGCGTCGGCGGTCGAGATATGGGCGACATGCAATCGGGCTCCTGTAAATTGCTGCGCCAGCTGCACGTCACGTTCTACGATCGACGCTTCCGCCTCCGCTTTCATTCCTCGCAGGCCCAGGCGAAACGAGGTTGGACCGTCGTTCATGGAGCAGCGTTCTGTCATGCGGGTATCTTCCGCGTGCTGAATCACGGGAAGATTGATTTCGGAGGAAAGGCGCAGGGTATCGCGCATCACCGTATCGCTGAGGATGGGTTTGCCGTCGTCGGTGACCGCTACGGCTCCGGCGCGTTGCAAACCTCGGAAATCCGTGAGTACCGCGCCTTTGCTGGCGTGAGTGGCGGCCGCAATGGGAAACACGTTGACTACCGCGCCGCGCTCGGGACGCTGAAGCCAGGTAACCCACTCGGGAGAGTCGACGACAGGCTGCGTATTCGGCATGCAACAGACCGAGGTGAATCCGCCGGCAGCAGCTGCGGCGGTACCGGTGGCGATCGTTTCTTTGTATCCCTGTCCAGGTTCCCGTAGGTGGACATGCAAGTCAATGAAACCGGGGGCGACGACTAATCCACGCGCGTCAAATTTTCCTTGCGCGGCGCCACGGGTCTTGCCGGGCGAGGCGATCTCAATCACCTGGCCATCGCGCAGCAGGATGTCCATCAGCGCGTCGATCTTGGCAGCCGGATCGATAAGGCGACCGCCTTTGATCAGCAATCCGTATTTTCTTTACGATTCAATCGCAATCCTCAAACTTCCAGTAGAGGTGCGAGCGTCAACGCTCGTTGTCTTCATCTTGCCATTCCCAATGCCTTGGCCAGAACTGCCATGCGCACCGGAACGCCGTTGCGAACCTCTTCGACAATTGCCGACTGCGGGCAATCCGCCACTTCCCAGGTCAGCTCAAGGCCACGAATGATTGGGCCAGGATGCATGAGCATGGCATCTTTTTTGGCCAGCTTCAGTCGTGGCATGGTGATCTGATACTGCGCGATGTAATCCTGCAAGCTGATCTTTGTACCGGCCAGCCGCTCCTTCTGTACCCGCAGGGTCATGATTACGTCGGCGCCATGGACCGCTTCTTCGACGGTCCGCGTGATCTGCAGTCCCGGCGCCAGGCTGAGTCGCCATTTCCGGCAAAAATTCCGGCGGCCCGCACATTGTGATGTGTGCTCCAAATTTGCTCAAGCAGGTGAATAGCGGAACGCGCGACACGGCTGTGATAAATGTCGCCGACGATGGCTACCCGCAGTCCTTTTAGAGTTTTCTTGTGGCGCAGAATCGTATACGCATCGAGCAACGCCTGCGTGGGATGCTCGTGCATTCCATCACCCGCGTTGATCACAGGAATATCCAGATACTTGGCCATCAGCGAGGCCGCGCCGGCCTGAGGATGGCGAATCACGATCACGTCCGCTCCCACTGCCCGCAAGGTATAGCCCGTGTCGAGCAATGACTCGCCCTTTTCGATACTTGAGCCGCTGGAAAGAACCAGCGTGGTCATGGCGCCCATCGATTTAGCGGCGACTTCAAAAGAACTGCGAGTGCGGGTTGAGGCTTCGTAAAACAGCAGGAGAACACGCTTGCCCTGGAGAAGGGGCGGGGCTTCTGCGGATTCATGCGCCGGGCCAACTTAAGCAGGCCCAGAATTTCCTCCGCCCCGAGATGTTCGATTCCCAGCAGGGAGCCGCGTGCCGCTTTGTGCATGGTTTGCCAGGGCTAGCGTATGAACGGCTAGCTTATAGACGATTCGCGCATGGACGAGCCATCCATGCTGTTCTGTTTCGGGATCAATCCTCGCGTTCGACGAGCAACACCTTCTCCGCGTTGTCGATCTCGCGCAGCTTGACCTCGATAATTTCCCGGTCCGATGGTTGCACTTTGCGCCCGATGAAGCCGGCTTCAATCGGCAATTCGCGGTGTCCTCGATCAATCAGCACACAAAGCTGTACCTGCTTTGGCCGTCCTTCGCGGAACAGTGCATCCAGGGCGGCGCGGATGGTGCGGCCGGTGTAGAGAACGTCGTCCACCAGAATGATGTTCTTACCGGTAATCGGAAAACCTACTTCAGTCTTCTGCACCACCGGCTTCGGCCCCAGAGTGGAGAGATCGTCACGATACAAAGTGATGTCCAAAGTACCGACCGGGACGGGCGTCTTTTCAATTCGTGCAATCATCTCGCCCAGGCGCTGGGCCAGCGGAACGCCCCGTCGCCGGATACCCACCAGTCCCAGGTCAGTGGCGCCGTTGTTTTTCTCGACAATTTCGTGAACCAGGCGGACCAGGGTACGCTCGATTTCGGAAGCGGACATCAACTGCGCCTTCTCGCGCAGGCTAGGGGGACGGGTGGAGGGCTTGGTAGTCATGAACGCTGCATCATAACCGGGGGACGCAACATGGGGCAAGGTGGGAAAGTCACCCATTTATGGGTTGGGAGCGAGCGTCCCGCGCCTGCGTCGCCGGCGTTGGGCTGGTTGCACGCGCCAAGCAGGAAGTCTATAGTCACCGTTTCGGAGCAAGCCATGAAACATCTTCTGAACTGGGCATTAAGCGCGCTGGCGGTCTGGATCGTAGCCCGGTTGGTGCCGGGATTTCACGTCAGCGGGCCTTTGGCCGCCTTGATAGCCGCTCTGGTGATAGGTTTCGTCAATGCCACGCTGGGCGTCTTTCTAAAGATCGTTACCTTCCCTCTCGTCTTGCTGACCCTCGGACTGTTCTGGCTGGTCATCAATGCCGCCATGATCGAGCTGGCATCGGCCATTGTGCCCGGCTTTCACGTGGACACGTTCGGCTCCGCTTTCATTGGAGCCATTGTGCTTGCCCTGGTTAATATGTTCTTTCGATGGCTGGCTGGATCGGGAAGCGCTCGCGGCTAGTTTTGCGGCTATACGTCGCGGGCCACGCGAAATCCATAGTCAGCGTAGTGAAACTCGGGCGGAATGCTGGATCGCGCGGCGCAACGGGTCACTTTGACGTGGTGGCGCCAGGATCCTCCGCGAGAAGCGCGCCTGGTTCCCTGCTCTGGGCCTATTGGGTTTCGTTCCGGGGAATACGCATAGTAGTCCGCCTGATACCAGTCTCCGCACCACTCATGCAAGTTCTCGCAGATTTCAAAGAGACCATAGGGATTGGGGGCGGAACGGCCGACTGGCTCGGGACCCTTTTCCCAATGTTTATCGTAATCAGGTAACGATTGCGGCGCGGCATCGCCCCACGGGTAGAGGGTGTTATCCACGCCGCCTCGCGACGCTCGTTCCCACTCAGCTTCAGTTGGCAGGCGAAAGCGGTTGCCGAATTCCTTGCTGAGCCAGTCGCAATAGCTCACGGCGTCATACCACGAAACTCCAACGACTGGTTGTTCAGGCTGATTGAAATTCGGGTCCAGCCAGAAGGGGGGTGCCGCGCCTCCGGTAGCGGCTAGGAATTTCGAATACTCGGAATTCGTGACCTGATGTGCAGCCAGGAAAAAGGCATCGACCCATACCCGATGAACTGGCCGCTCATTGTCTTGTCCGGAGTCGGAACCCATCCAGAACCAACCTTCCGGGATATGCACAAGCTTGGTTTCCAAGGGATCCTCGCTATCAATTCACGGTCGGAAGATTCCAGTGCCGCCAGACGCTTACCAGGCGGAGGACAAAACAAACAGTTCCGCCCAGGAAGGCGGCGACGGTGGGCGAAAGTTTGATCTCTCGTCCGATGATCATTGCGGCGGAGCCTGCCATCGCGGCGGTTGCGTAAACATCGGCGCGAAGAACCAACGGAATTCGAGCGAGCAGGATGTCCCGGACTGTTCCGCCTCCGACACCGGTTATGGTTCCCAGCAATATGGCAATAAACGGATGTATTTTATAAAGCAGGGCTTTTTCCGTGCCTGCGACCGCGAACAATGAAAGGCCGGCAGCATCGAGAACTACAAGTGTAGTGTTCGGAATGGTCTGCACGAAGTGATGCAGGAAGAAAACCACGGCGGCTCCGGTGAACGCCATGGCCGAATAGCGCCAATCGCGGAGGGCGTTCGGCGGTACCGCGCCAATCAGCAGGTCGCGAAAGATTCCCCCAGCCAAAGCCGTGGAAAATGCGAGCACCATCAGGCCCAGTAAATCCAGATGGTTGCCAATAGCCGCAGTGGCGCCTTCGACACCAAAGAGAAGAGTTCCGGCCAAATCAACGGTAAAGAGCAGCTTTCCGGAATCGTACTTCATAGCCTGTTTCGCGACGTTCGAGAATCTGCTGGACTTGAGTTAAGGAAGGGGGATTTTATCAAAGTGATGGACGTACTGGTTGCAGCTGATCCTGTAGAAATGCACTCTACGAAATTAGGGCCGATAATACGCAGAACAAACAATCGATGAAAGCCGATGTGAACTCGTCAACCCTGGCCGCGATACTTCGCCAGCGTTGTCCTCGTTGCCGGCTGGGAAGAATCTTCCGCTACTCCATCTTTCAAGGCTTCCCCAAAATGTGGGAACGCTGTCCTGTTTGTGGTCTCAAGTTCCAGCGCGAAGAGGGTTATTTTCTGGGTGCGATGTACATCAGCTTCGGACTGGCGTTGGTATTGATCGCGCTGATCGCTCTGGTGTTATGGGCCATTACCGGTTGGTGGATTACCAAGGACATGATCTGGGCGGTGGTTTTGTTCCTGCCACTCGCGCCCGCGATCTCACTGCTGGCCCGTGTCCTCTGGATTCATCTCGATCAGGCTTTTGATCCTGAACCGCCCGGAACAAGTTCGTCCCGGAGTTAGGAAACCAGTTCTGATGAAGAGCGTCGCGACGTTTCATGGGCGAACTGGCTCGAGGATGTTCGATCCGATAAAATATCTTCGCAACTCGTCTCAGCTTTGCGTTAGTTGTCTGAAAATCGTTCGATATTCGAGGAGAATTCATGAGGTCTGTTTCGCGACGAATCTGCTTACTACTCCTGCCATTCTTGCTTTCGGCACTGTGCGTTTCTTCCCTGTCGGCGCAGACACGGCTCAGCGATAAGGATATTGAGCACATGATGAACAATCTCAAGGATGACGCCAAGAGTTTTCGGTCAACTTTCAATCACGCGGTGAGCAAGAGCACGATTCGAAAGACGAGCCAGGAAAAAGACGCGAAGACGCTGGTGCAGAGTTTTCAAAACCAGACCGAGGGCATGCTGCGACAGTTCCAGAGCAACAAGAAGGTAGATACCACGCTGCCGGTAGTGCTTCAAAGCGCCAGCGAAATTGAGCGAATTAACCGGGATGTCGCGCTCGGACCGGCGGTTGACACTCAATGGGCCAAAATCCGTACTGAACTTGATACGATTTCACAGGCCTTCACTCCATCCAACTAAACCAGGTTGTCGGACTATCGCGGCGGACTCAGCGAACTTCCGCGAGTTGCGATCGCAACTTATGGGTTGCGCGGAAAAGCGTGTTTTTGATCGTGCCTTCGGTAGTATTCAGCATTCCCGCGACCGTCCGCAGCCTCATGCCGTGGTAGTGCTTCAGTTCGAAGACCATTCTTTCCCGCGGAGATAGCTGACTGAGAGCGCTGACGATGCATTCTCTCAGTTCCCGTCCGGCAAAACTGCGCTCTGGGCTGGCTCCCGGGCGACGGTCTGGCATCCGGTCGAGCACGTCTTCCTGTTCGCCATCCGGAGACGCCGGGGCAATCAGATCTCGTCCACGCGATCGCTTCTTTCGTAAATGATCCAGGCAAAGATTGGTGACGATGCGATAAATCCAGGTGTAAAAAGAGCATTCGAACCGGAAGCGCGAAAGATTGATGTATGCGCGGAGAAACGCTTCCTGATAGATGTCCTGACCATCTTCCTGCGAACCAGTGAGATGGACAGCCAGGCGCAGCACCGCTCGATCGTACTGCCGCACAAGTTCTTCGAAAGCTGCCGTGCTGCCCTGCTGAGCTTCGCGAATCAGCGCCGAATCATCGATACGCACCGCGGTTACCGGCGCAGCGGACGCTTTCACGGGAGCGAGTATTGGGCGGCTGAGGTATGGCGTCCCTTGAATTTTGCTCGTCTCCGGCACACTCTTCTCCTGTGTTTACGTTCTGTTGATTCCTTACCCTACGAATTTGTAGCCCGTTCCATGCACGGTCAGAATGAAGCGAGGTTCTTCCGGCCTCGGTTCCACTTTTTGCCGCAAGCGGACAATATGCGCATCCACTGTGCGGGTTGTCGGAAAGCGGTCGTAACCCCACACTTCCTCAAGCAGGCGGTCGCGGCTTAAGGCCTCGCCCGGATGGCACAGAAAATATTTGAGCAGTTCGAACTCTTTGGAGGAAAAATCGAGTTCCTTGCCGGCGCGCGAAACCTGGCAACTCTTCAGATTTACCTCTACTTCGCCGAATGAAAAATTTTCCTGGTCTTTGGGAGCCGTCGTGGAGCGGCGCAGAACCGCTTTCACCCGGGCCAGGAGTTCGCGAATGGAAAATGGCTTGGTAACGTAGTCATCCGCGCCAAGCTCGAGTCCTACCACCTTGTCCACTTCCTGCCCACGTGCCGTTAACATGATGATCGGCACCGAGGGCCGTTTGGTCTTCAGCTGCTTGCAGACGTCCAGGCCGCTCATGCGGGGCATCATGACGTCGAGGATCACAAGATCGGGAGCTTCGTTCAACGCGCGTTCCAGTCCGGCCACCCCGTCGGGAGCGGTGATTACGTCGTAGCCTTCGAATTCGAAGTTGTCGCGCAACCCTGCCACCATGTTGGGCTCGTCTTCGACGATCAGGATTCTGGTCATGACGTGATCCTTGCCGCTTCCATGCCGTTCCCACCCGGGCCAACAAGAGATGCCTTTACTGGTAAAACAATGGTGAATTTGCTGCCTTGCCCTGGCGCGCTGTCCACCGCAACTTCGCCGCCGTGCGCCTGCACGATATGGCGCACCAACGACAGGCCCAATCCGCTTCCCTTGGTGTTGTGAACCAGCGGATCGCCTACCCGATAAAATTTTTCGAAAATCTTCTGCTGCTCCTGATGAGGTATGCCGATGCCCTGGTCCACGACTTCAAGCTTCACGGAACCGTTGTCGCGATAAAGATTCACGCCGATAAATTTCCGGTCCTGCGAATACTTGAGGGCGTTGTTCACCAGATTCAGCAGCGAGCGAGCCATGGCCTCGCGGTCCACCCGCATGGGCGGCACTTCGTCGATCTTCTCTTCAAACTGGAATCCGCTTTGCTCCAGCTGGTAGCGATAGGAGTCCAGCGTGTTGTGCACTAGTTCGCACATGTCGGTTTCACGGAAGTCGTATTCCTTGCGGCCGGCCTCGATGCGTGAGAAATCCAGAATGTTATTGATGAGCGCAGTCAGCCGTTCGCTCTCTTTACGGATGATGCGGTAGTACTCCTGATATTTCTCAGGACTGGTGAGCCTGCCCAACTCGAGTGTCTCGGCATAAAGCCGTATCAGAGACAGTGGCGTTCGCAACTCGTGCGATACGTTGGAAACGAAATCAGACTTCAGGCGCGCCAGTGCCATTTCCTTGGTGACGTTGCGATAGGTCAGCGCAATTCCGCCTGCCAGAACCAGCGAAAGCGCGGCCAGCGTGAGAAAACTAATGCGGGCGAAGCGCTGTCCAATCGCCGCCAGGGTCGTGCCCCGCAACTTGATGGCGAGGGACAATCCCGAGAATGGCCCTTCCAGGTTACGTTCAACCTCCGGCATTCCGCCATCCCAGCCACTGGATTCAACGAATGCCGAAGAGTCGTACTTGCTGCGCAACATCATGACGGCATGGTTCCTGTCAGTCTGCGCATCACTCACGTTGCGGGTAATTACGTTGTCCAGCATCTCGGGAAAGAACTTGTCATGCAGGTAATCAGCATCGAACGACATCCCGGCGATCGCGACACTGCCTTTTTCTTCGCCTTTTATTACGAAAAGCGCGGTCGACTGATAGACCTTCTTGTCGCCTCGCGGAACCCATTCCGCCTCAAAGATGTAAGGAGTTCCCTTTTTCGCGAGGTGCGCCAGCTTTTCGGACAACGAGTTGAAGTCGATCTTCAACCAGCCGTCATACATTTTGTCCAGATAGTCGGCTTCGTCCCGAAATCCAGCGTCGCTTTTCAGTCGATCGGATTGGGAACGAAATATCATCCCGCCGCCAGGTGAGAACACGAACATATGGGCCACATAAGGATGGGTAGCCAGGACTCGGTCCAGAGTTGCAGCACAAGCTTCAGACGGAGTGGGAAGTTCTGTACGGACATCGTCGACCAGTTCATAAGCTTTCTGGTCGATCTGTTTTTCCGAAATCGCCAGTACCTGGCTGAAGTCACGCTGGATCGCAGCTTCTACGGCCCGGTCTCGCTGAATGTGCAGCACATGCCAGGCGCTCAAAATGACCAGGGCCGCGGCGGGCAAGATAACGGCCAGCTCCAGGGTGAGGAGAAGTCGTGTTTTCTCGTTCCGTGGCTTTATGCTCATCTTGATTCCTGATCCCAGGCTGGGCGATGTTCACGTCAGCCCGCATTCAACATAGTCAAACCGGGCAGGCGGGGTGTCAATTGCCCGTAAAAAGCTGTAAAAAGTTGTGAACTGATTAATAAGGAAGGTGCGGGCGAAGCTCAGCGCACTTGGCAATCAGCGCCTGCCAGAATCGCGTAACCGGGCGGAAAATCTGGGGTCAATGGTCAACGAGGCCGCAGCACTGGCCTCTACGGCAGCTTGAAATCAACTGTAACCAGCGTCTGGGCCTCGACAGCGCGGCCATTGATCAGGTAAGGCTGGTAGCGCCATTGCCGGACGGCATTGTAGGCTGCCTGCCCCAGAAGCAGAGAGCCCCGAATTAACTTAAGCTCCTGAATTGTGCCATCCCGCGCAATATACGCCTGTAACACGACCGCTCCTTGCAGGCGGTCCCGCACTGCTTTCGCGGGGTAGCTCGGCAGAACTTTTTGCAGCAGCAATCTGCGGGAGAGATCCTCGGACAATTCCACCGGCTCCAGAGCTGCCAGAAGTGATGGAGTAATCCGCGCAGCCACACTCCGCACGTTCGCACCCTGCGAATTCTTCAGGCTTTCTGGAATTTGAACTGTGGTCGCAGGAGGGGCCTCGGTCTGACTTGGCGACTGGGGTCCGGGTTGAACCTGTTTTGCCTGTTGGGGTGGAGTCGTTGTCTCCGTGGTTTGAAAAGGATCCCGTACCGGAGTCACACGGATGTGTGACGGTCTCCGGGATGGCGAAGGATCGGGCTCCTCATCTTGAGCCATCTGAACCGCGGAAGTCGCCTGGTCATTCGAACCGTGCAGCCATGACTGGGTGCGGTCCAGTGCGCGTCCCCACAACTGGACCACCGAAGTCGAGTTGCCGTGGCTGTAAAGCGGTTCGCTGAATACGTAGCCAACAGAGAGAAAAGCGACGGCAATCGCAATGCTCGGTAGTAGCCTGCTCGGACGCTTTCGTTGCTCGATGACCGCTGATGAGAAGCTTGGCTCGCGTTGAAACATCGTTTGTACGCGGGTCCGGTACAACACGTCATCGTCGAAAATGGACTCCGCCGCGACGACTGACAAATTGTTCTCAACTTTGCGCGGAGGAGGCGGTGAGGGCCATGCGCGAAGCGGTCGCGGCGATTCGGCGACCGGTCTCGCTGGTATTGAAGGAGCCGTCACACGCGGCTCAACCGGAGTTTCCTTTTCTGCTGCGGGAAAGCCCAGCTTTGGCAGCCATGTTTTCATGTGGGCCAAAAACGGATCGCTGGTCAACAGGGCATACTTAACTTCATCCGGAAAAATTGGCCGGCTCAGAACCAGATCGGCTCCCGCTTGTTGAGCAGCCTCTGCAGATTCAAGATCCGCTATGGCGATCGTAAACGCCGCATGGTTGGCCTTCAGTTCCCGCGAAGTTTTCAGCAGGAACGCGGCTTCGAGACCTTCATTCCAATCCGAGACGATAATGTCGAAAGCGCGGCTCGTGATCTTTTCCACCGCGCTGAAGATCTCCGGGCAACACTCAACCGAGAACTCCAGTTCGGTAAGAGCCTGGCTCAAGGAGTGCGACGCCTGCTCGTCGGAGGAGAACAACAAAGAGAGCGGCAACATAGTCAAAGGCTAATGTGTCGCTGCCGTGCTCACAAGTTACGAATCGCTCGAATGCGGCCACCAGCGGGCCAAGTAACCACCAGGGGATTACTTGTCCACTAGGACAGGTGCCGACAGTAACACGCTGGAAACGCGATTTCAGTGTAAAGCTAGGGCCTTCGCGATGCAGATTCCGCATCACTTTTTGCGGAACTGGAGAGCGACCGCTTCCGGCAGGTCTTCCTCAAGCTTCGCCGCCAGCCACTCCTGCAAGGAAGACTTGTGTTCCGCCGAAATCACCAACGAGCGCAAGCCGGCCCGGCCGGTCTCGTCATACCAGCAAACCTCGGACTCCACGGTGAATCGGTCGCGCTGGCCAGGCAAGGTGAATTGCACCCGGATCTGCGCACCTGGCTTCAACAAAGGCAGCTCAGTTATTGCCATTCCACCCTCGCTGATGTTGACCAAGTGACAGCCCGCTTCCGTGCCATCTATCACGACGATGGCTGCGATGGTCACCGGACAACGGAACGATCGACGGCGCTCCCGCACGATCAACCCGAACGCGGCTTTTAACGTTCGGCCGACTGAACCGGGCGAAAGAGGTTTCTCGATCACGAAGTTTGGCTGAGTTTGAAAAGAAGATGGCTTGGAAGGGTCGGTAATGGCAAACGTTACGGCAGTGCGATTGGAAGGAGAAAGGCGAAGTTGTTCGAGGATTTCTCCCGCCTGCTCCATCCCGCAATCTACGATGATTGCTTCGAATTTTTTTCGGCTCACCAGGGGCAGGGCCATCGTGACCTCGCTGCAAACCTCAGTCGCAATCGCGAGCAATTGCATTCCCGCCGCAACCTGCTGAATGGATGACGAATCGTTGCAGATCAGAAGCACACGGCCCATCGCAGTTTTTGTTCCCGATTCCATATGAGGCAAACTCCTCCCCCTGACTATTATCGGCAGTCTCGTCAATAGACTTGAGGGTGGCAAGTCGTGGGAGTGCCTGGTTCGAACCCACCTTTAGCGCCCGGCCCCGTCGATTTTGATGTGGAGAGATTGTCTGTGATATGAGTCACTTGCGGGGAGTCGGCTCATCTTCGTCGGAAAACCGGAATAACGGGAAGACCCCAAGAGTCCAAAAGGGGTCCGCTAACCAGGTGTATTCAGTTCAGAGAGCGCGGTCTTTTGCCGACCATCGGGCCCAAAGTTCGAGGGATCGAGCCAGCGCTCGAAATTCGCCCTTCTGGCAGGCCACTCCGAATCCAGCATTGAGAACCAGGCAGTATCGCGATTTCGCCCCTTGACGATCAGATGCTGCCGGAAGATTCCCTCGAAGGTGAAGCCGAAGCGCAGCGCTGCTTTTCTGGATGGTGCATTCAATGCATTGCATTTCCATTCGTACCGGCGATAGCCAAGATCGTCGAAGACATGGCGTGCCATCAGATACATCGCTTCGGTCGCCATAGGCGATCGCTGCAGCCGCGGGGTATATAGAATGCTGCCCACCTCGATCACACGGTGAACCGGTTCGATCCTCATGTAAGAGGCGTATCCAACGGCTTCTTGGGAAGACCGGTCGAGAATCGCAAAGAACAAAGGATCTTCCGACGCTGCCATGCGTTTCAGGTGCAGATCGAAAGCGTCGCGATCGGGAAACGGCCCTTCGAAAAGGTACGTCCACAGCAGCTCGCCGGCATTTCCACGTGTCGCTTCAAACAGAGCGTTGCCGTGAGCCGCAGGCTCAAGAGGCACGAGTGTGACCAGTCGTCCTGCCAATGTCGTTCGCCCCGGACGCTTGGCGGAAAAATCGTCAACCCTGGTTCCGATTGGAAGCGCAGACTTCGAAACAACATCTTTCATCATGGCTGGCTATGGCCTCCGCGTCGATTTAGAGCCGCGCTTTACAAACATTTACGATTGCGGCTCACAACCAACCTTTCTTCCACAGGTTCTCATACAGTGGGAGCAATCTGCTTTCCTGGCGAATATCTTGCCAGTATTCCTGATCTGCATAGATTTTCGAAAGGCCATCCAGTGAAGTTCAGATTTCGGCAAATTGCCTTGTTCATCGTGGCAGCAGTTTTCCTGGTCAACATTACGATGGCGCAGTCAGCGGGCGATCCGTCCTTGAAAAAGTCTTCAACAGGCGCCGAACCGGCTACGGCAGATCAGCCAGTCACAACCATGTCCGTCCAGGTGAAGGTGGTCAGCGTATTTGCCACCGCGCGCGACAAGCATGGAAAGATTGTCAACGATTTGGATAAAAATGATTTCACCCTCTCTGAGGACGGTCGCTCTCAAAACCTTCGATACTTTACCCGGGAAACCGATCTCCCGCTGACACTGGGATTGCTGGTCGATACAAGCATGAGCCAAAGGCGCGTACTCGGCGAGGAACGAAGCGCAAGTCAAAGCTTTCTGACCCAGATGTTGCGCGAAGACAAAGACAAGGCTTTTGTCATCCACTTCGATAGAGACGTTGAACTTCTTCAGGACCTCACTTCATCGCATGAGAAGTTGCAGGCAGCCTTGGAATCACTGGATACTCCGCAACTTACCAGGGCTTCGGCGAGGAATGGCGGTGGCAACTCCGACCCAAATTCCAGTCCAGGTTCAGGCCGTGGTGGGGGTCACCATCGAGGTGGCGGCACGACACTTTATGACTCCGTCTACTTGGCGTCGAATGAACTCATGGAAAAGCAGCAAGGGCGCAAGGCGGTTGTCGTGCTTTCCGACGGCGTTGACATGGGCAGTAAAGAAAGTCTGGACGAAGCGATCGAATCGGCGCAACGTGCCAACACCGTGGTTTATTCCATCCTATTCAAGGATGACGAAGCTTACGGCAACGGCGGCGGGGGCTACGGACGCACCGGGATCAGCATTCCCGGCATGGGTGGCCCAGGAATGGGCCGCGGAGGTATGGGTGGTCCCGGAAGAGGCGGACGCCGCTATCCCGAAGAGCATGCGGATGGCAAGAAAGTACTGGAGCGCATGTCAAAAGAGACCGGTGGGCGAATGTTTGAAGTTTCCAAGAAGGAGTCTGTCGATCAGATCTACGCTCAAATTCAGGAAGAGTTGCGAAACCAGTACAGCCTTGGCTATACACCCGACCGGGGAGGCGCGAGCGAATCCGGTTATCACAAGATTCAGGTCGCCGCGAAAAAGAAAGATGTCGTCGTGCAGGCCCGCGAAGGATACTACGGCGACAAGTAGATTTATTTCAAACCCAGCTGACCGTTGTACTGTTGAGCGATTCCATAGCATTCGCACGCGGAGTCTTCGAGGCCCTTGCGGTTCACAATCGTCACCGCGCCACGAGTGTATTCAATAAGTTCTTTCCGCTGCAGAATGCCCGCCGCAAGACTTACGCTGGATCTGTTTGTCCCCAACATCGTCGCCAGAAAATCATGGGTGATAGCGAGGAATTTCGAGTCAACCCTGTCCTGAGTCATGAGAAGCCATCGTGCCAGGCGTTGTTCGATATCGTGCAGCCGGTTGCAAGCCGCCAACTGTGCCACCTGCATACCCTGGAGAACCGCATAACGATTCAGGAGCAACTGCAGATGAGGAGTGGATTCCAACGTCTTTTGCAGAGCGGGGACTTCGACGCGAAAGCCGTCCCCGCTGATTTGGACGATCGCCTGCAGCGGGCTTCTGCTCAGACCGACGGCTGCCGGTATCCCGGTAAAACCTTCATTTCCCACCACGCCGGCTTCGGCGGTTTTTCCGTCTTCCATTTCGACGACAAGAGATATCAAACCCCGATTCGGGAAATACGCAAATTCCAGCTTCGCGCCTCCCTCATGAAGAATCAGGTGATCCGGTAAATCGACATACTCCAGATGTGGACGAAGCGTGTCGAAGTCGTTGTCGGTGATCGATAGGAGAATGATATTGCTGATCGGCTTCCCTGCGGTATTTGTCCGCTCGCCGGAGCGCATGACTGGAAGATTCTTGCTTTCCACGAAGCCTCTCAGCTCTTTAGAAATGAAGCGATTAGACTCATTTTCCTTTAATTTCGGCAAATCGGAACTCGCCATTAAGCCCCCTGTAGTAATGCAGACCCTATGGGAGGTCAGAATTGCAAAGGGGTTTGCCCAGTAACTAACAAAATCACAGATTTAGGAACTAGCCGGTCGACCGATTATCCGGAGGATTCCCTTTTATTCTCTGTTGTTTGGCGTCCAGGAGGCGGTTGATTTCTGCAATCAGCTTCATGAGTTTCTCAGGATCTTGTTCATTTGCCGCTTGTTCACAGAGTTGCATCCATCGCTCACGCTGTTCTTGCATTGATCCCCACTGAGGAAGAGGAAAATGCTTATACCACGCAGATTGAGCTTTGAAGTGTTCGATGCCAGACGGTGAAACCCAAAACTCAACATAGGAGCACTAAGAGAGGGAATTAGGTAAGACAGGGGATCGAGCTTCCTTATGATCGGGCGGGATCTAGCTAGATCTCTTTGCCAGGCGACAGCAAGGCTTGAGCTTGTTCTATCAGCCTGAAAGCTGCCTGGCTTTTTGGTATCACAGCGTGCAAACCGGCCGCTTGAGACAGCCGATCTACTTCGGGCCCGTTATGTGCCGTCAACAAGATGAGGCGGGCTTTGGGAACGACTTTTCTGAGCGCGGGGGCTGCCTCTAAACCATTCATTACGGGCATTGCGAGGTCCAGGACAATGAGGTCTGGCTTCAGACTCTCCGCCTTGGCAATGGCTTCCCGCCCGTTTTCAGCTTCTCCGGCAACTTCGAAATCCGGATGGGAGTTAAAAAGGCGGCGCACGGCCGATCGTACTACGACATTGTCATCCACAAGAAGAACGCGCTTCTTCGACATGGCAACTCGGCACGCAGATCACAATTTATTCGTGGCTATGATGCGGCAAAAGGGTAAACGTTTGACCATCCCTTCAGCCTATTTTCAGGTTGCCTTCGCGATGTTTTCACTGCGGCCCTGATCGCCCCGACCTCACATACCCAAATAATGCGGCAAGAAGACGACGTCCTCAGGGAGTTCAAAAAAGAGCTTGCAAGTTAATTAGTGTTGTAGTTAACTACATAACTATCGGAACAGGTTATCCCGTCCGTTGCGCGGACGCACGAGGAAGCCAACCGAAAAAGCTTAAAGGAGAAGCAGACATGGATTCCTTTCTTTTAACACTCTGCGTTGTTCTTATGTCGCTTGCAACCACCGTCTTCGCGCAGTCTGATGCGCAAAAGTCCTTTGAAAGCCTGAAAACTCTGGCTGGATCTTGGGAAGGTCATGTAACTACAGTTCCCCAGCAATCCGGCATGGAAGGCACGCTCATGCATGTCTCGCTTCGCACGACCTCCATGGGCAACGCCCTAATGCATGAGATGACCGGTAGCTGGTCGTCCTGACGATCCCATCACCATGTTGTATGTGGACGGCGACCGCCTGCTCCTGACTCACTATTGCGACGCAGGAAACCGGCCCCGAATGGTGGGAAAGTTCGCAGCGGATGGAAAGACCGTGGAATTCGATTTCCTGGACGTCAATGGCAACCTACAGTACGGACACATGCACCACGCCGTGTTCACCGCGATTGACGCCAACCATCACACGGAAGATTGGACTTACATGGAACCGGGAGACAAGCCAGTCCACGCACACTTCGACCTGCAACGGACGAAATGACGGGGGCGTATTCTCTGTTGGGGGTTTTCTGGAAACCAGGATGGACCGTGAGTGGAACGACAGTCAGCCGATTTACCGCCAGCTTCGCGACCGCGTCGTCGCGATGATACTCGACGGCGTGCTCAAGGAAGGCGATCCGCTGCCTTCGGTGCGCAATGTTGCGGCCGAATACCGGGTCAATCCGCTCACGGTTCTGAAGGGTTATCAACAACTGGTGGATGAGGGACTCGTAGAAACCAGACGAGGCCTCGGCATGTTCATCAATGACGGAGCACGCGCGTTGTTGCTGCAGGGGGAACGGCAGAAGTTTCTGGGGGAAGAATGGCCCAGGATCTACGCAACTATCCAGCGGCTAGGCTTGAAGGCGGATGAACTCCTGGATGGCGCAAGCCGTCAGCCGTCATCGACAAAAGTGCAGTCAGAAACTTCCAATCCAAACCCACGTGAGGAGGACCGTTGAAATCATGACATGCATAGAAGCTCGTGGCCTCCGCAAGGCTTTCGGCACGACCATCGCGTTGGACGGCATCAATTTGCGCGTTGAAGAGGGCCGCATCCTTGGACTGATCGGTCCAAACGGAGCGGGCAAAACCACCGCGCTCAACGCGATTCTCGGACTCACCCCATATGAGGGAGAGCTGAACGTTCTCGGACGCGACCCGTGGGCCGAACGCGATCAACTCATGCGCGACGTCTGCTTCATTTCCGATGTTGCCGTGTTGCCACGATGGATGCGAGTTTCGCAGGCACTCGATTACGTCGCAGGCGTTCATCCACGCTTCGATCGGGCGAAGGCGGAAGGATTTCTCGCGAAGACCACCATCCGTCAAACCAACAAGGTCAGGGAATTGTCGAAGGGCATGGTGACCCAACTGCACCTCGCTCTGGTGATGGCCATCGACGCGAGGTTGCTGGTGCTGGACGAACCTACACTTGGTCTCGACATTCTGTATCGCAAGCAATTCTACGATTCGTTGCTCAACGACTACTTCGATCGCAACCGCACCATCGTGGTGACGACACATCAGGTGGAAGAGATTGAGCATGTTCTTACCGACGTAATGTTCATCGACCGGGGCCGGATCGTATTCGATTGCAGTATGGACACTCTGGAATCCCGATATTTCGAAGTAACACTGAACCCCGATCAGGTCGCCGTGGCACGCGGATTCAAGCCAATTTACGAACGCCAGGCGCTCGGTCGCAGCATCCTGGTGTTCGATGGCATTGATCGTGGAAAACTCGCTGCGCTTGGCGACGTGCGCACGCCGGCCATAGCGGATTTGTTCGTTGCGGTCATCAGCAATCAGGCCGGTCAGGTACAAGGGGCGGCCAGGTAAATACGATGAATACTCACTCGAACGCCATGCCCGATTCTCCCAGCAATTCCCGGACAAATGATTCGCCGATTGATGATTCGCAAACAACTTTGCCCGCGGTCATCCCGGCGAGTCATCGCATGTACTGGACGGTTCGGCGGGAATTGTGGGAGTACCGTTCGCTGTATGTCGCGCCGCTGGCCGTCGCCGCCGTATTTTTGTTTGGCTTCTTGATCAGCACGATTCATCTGCCTTCGAAGATGCGACTGGCTTCGACGCTCAACCCGATGCAGCAGCGCGAATTGATCGAGGAGCCATATAACCTGGCTGCACTTTTAATCATGGGGACCACTTTTATCGTTGCGTTGTTTTACTCTCTGGACGCGCTGCATGGCGAACGGCGCGATCGCAGTATTCTGTTCTGGAAATCTCTGCCGGTATCCGATCTCACAACGGTGCTCTCGAAGGCGAGCATTCCACTCCTGGTTCTCCCGTTGATCACATTCGCCGTTATCGTTGCGACCCAGTGGATCATGCTGTTACTCAGCACCGCGATTTTGCTGGGAAATGGGATGAGAGTCGCGACGCTTTGGACCAGTTTGTCAGTGGTTCCTATTTGGCTGACGTTGCTCTATCACCTGGTGGCCATTCACGGGCTGTGGTATTCGCCATTCTATGGCTGGCTGATGCTGGTGTCCGGATGGGCACGGCGCGCGACATTTCTTTGGGCTGGATTACCACTTCTCGCGATTGGAGTCGTCGAGAAGATTGCCTTCAACACTTCGCATTTCGCCGCCTTGTTGCAATATCGACTGATAGGCGGCCCGGACGCCGTCTCCTCGACAGCTTCGGGTAATGCCATGATGTATCCGCTGACATTAGTCACTCTCGAAAACTTTTTGATTAGTCCGGGAATGTGGGTCGGCCTGGCAATTACCGCCGCATTCCTGGCCGCAGCGATTCGACTCCGCCGCTATCAAGGACCGATCTGAGTCGGCCTGGTCTTCCGTGCCCGGCACTGCTCTTATTGAAGCGTTCCCGCCGGCTGCACCAATGCCTGAAAGCGACGATCACCTCGCAGCTCAACAAAATGTGGGTCCTTCCCGATTCCGATCATGTCGCTCACATGCATCTCGTTGGCTTTTTCAAGCCAGTACAATGCATTTTCTTTATCCCCCAAGCCGGAAAACACGACTGCGAGGTCCAGCGCGGCACGTGAATCCCTAGGCCAGAGTGACTTTAACTCGGCGATTGTCTTTTCGGCGTCAGTCCGGTTACCCGAAACTGCATAGGCATTTCCGAGAAGCCCGCGCATTTCCGCAGGCGACCCTCCTAACTGCAATGCTCTTTTGTACTCAGCAATGGCCTCCGCGTACATCCGCTTGTCCTGGTATCCAAGACCTAGTACGGCGTGGGTCACCGCCGAGTCAGGGTTGAGATCCAGGGTCTTCCTGGCTTGCTCGATCGCTCGATCATCTTGACCTGCTTCCTCGAGGATCTTCGCGAAATTGGCACCCGCAACAGCTGAGAGCGGATCCAAATCGTACGCTTTCTGTGCCTCGACCAGCGCCTCTTTTTTGCGGCCCCCAAACGCAAGGTACATGGAATACCAGTGGTGTGCCGGGGCATAGTTATGGTCAAGTTCCAGAGCGCGCTTGAACTCTCGGTCCGCCCCTTCCCAATCCCGATTGAACAGATAAAGAAGATTGGCGAGAGAGTTGTGGGCTTCGGCCAACTGATCGTCCAGATCGAGTGCCTTTTGCACCTCTTCTCGAGCAAGCTGCGGACGATCAGACAACTGGTAAATGTCTGCCAAGCCTGCATGAGGGGAGGCATAATTTGGGTCGTTATCGATTGCCTGTTTGAAATAGTCGATTGCTTTATTCATTCCATCTGCAGTTCGCTTATTCCAAAAGTACCGCCCCTTCAGATAATTTTCGTAGGCTTCCGGATTCACGACCCCTACATTCTGCAGAACCGATTGTTCCTCCGGAGTCACCTTGATACGGATCTGCTGGGCGATTGCGCGCGCCACTTTCTTCTGCAGCGCCAGGGTATCTCGCACATCCCCCTCATAGCTCTCAGCCCATATGTGCTTGTCGTCGGGTGCCCTGATTAACTGCGCCGTGATTCGAACCTGTTTGTCGGAGCGCAGAACCGTGCCCTCCACAACGGCGTCGACGTTCAATTCACGAGCAATTTGCGGCAAGGACTTGCGCACGCCTTTGTACGACATCACCGAAGTGCGGGAGATGACACGCAATGCGCTGATCTGCGCCAAATCCGTAATGAGTTCATCCGTCATGCCGTCGGCAAAGTAGTCTTGCGAATCACTAGAAAGATTTTCAAGCGGAAGAACTGCCAGGGAACGAATTTGGCTGGAAGACGGAGCATCGGCTGGTTGCCGACTTCTCGAGAAGAACATCAACGACCACCAAAACCAATAGCGCCAGCGCAACTGCCGGGCCTAACTTTTTCCAGCTTTGAAACCACGACAGGTAGGCGTGTTGTTGCGCCTTTCCCGGGACGTCAATTCGCGGAGTATCGATTTGGGTCGGATGTTCTGTATCGGAGGAAACAACTTCGGGAGTAAGCTCCAGTTTCTTGGCAGGCCGATTCACGACGGCCACGTCTGCAATGAAGCGGTAACCCCGTCGGGGAAGGGTCTCAATGTAGCGAGGATTGTCGGCGGAGTCTCCTAACGCACCCCGCAGCTTTGCGATTGCGACGTTGACCGCCTGATCGAAATCCCCAAAACTCTCGTTCGGCCATATCCGGCTACGCAGTTCTTCCCTCGTAACAACTTCGCCGGGGTGTTCCAACAATATTTCCAGCAGCCTTAGCGGTTGCTGCTGGACCCTGATCCTTACACCTGCTTTGCGGAGTTCTCCCGATTGAAGAACGATCTCATAGGTCCCGAATTGGACGACGGAAGTATGCCGCGATGGCTCCATACGGCACCCGAGTACGGAACGAAGTCTAGCATGTTCGCCTAAAGTCAGGGGAAATGTCGACAGGTAAACACCACAGAATCATCGCGTTAAACGGAAATGTATTGGCTATACCGAGAGCACCACGGGTGCATTGACCAGAAAATCGGCCCATGGCAGGTTGCCATCGCAGGGAGTTTTGAGAGTCCCTCGACGTCGAAAAGACTGCAACCCAGGGAGGAACAACGGTCATGGCCCACAGCGATTCCCTTAAGCTCCAATTGCCTCGGCAAAGCGATAGACCATCCATCGAGTGTGATCAGCTACCGCAATCGACATTGTTTTCAGTAACCACGAGTGCGGCCGGAAGTTCCTCAGCGTCTAGCGATCACCGACCATATTTTCAAACTCTTCGGGAGATGTTGGAGTCGAATAAATATCAGTTAGCAATTGTCTTCCGGGGGAGATCGCACCTGGTCCAAGGAACACCGGGGGAGGCAGTTCTTCCAACAACGCCAGTTGTGCTCATACCATTCCAGTGGACGGAACTGGTGGCCCAAATTCATGAACTCATCGGCGAATCTAACACGTTGCTTGAGTGCGGAGTGGCCCGGTTCGGGGATGTCCGCGTTAACCTCGCCACAATGGAAGTGAGTCGATCGTCGGGCGAACCAATCCTACTGACCATTCAGGAGTTCAAAACCCTCAAATGTTTCCTGCTAAATCCGGATCGTGTCTTCTCGCGTGACGAGTTGTTGAATAAGGCGTGGGGATACAAGAATTATCCTTCGACACGGACCGTCGACAACCACATCCTGAGACTTCGCCAAAAACTGGAAAGCGATCCAGGTCATCCGGCTCACTTTCTAACGGTTCATGGGGTCGGCTACAAGTTCGCACTCTAGCGGCTTCAAACCGATCATTTTGTGGAATAAAAGCGCCCGCGCCCAGTTCTATCAGCAATGATGACTAATATTCTAAGCCGAAATGACGAAGATGTGAGCCAACATCCAGCACAACTCGAAGGCCCCGAAGCAGCAAGCGATGACTTGGTCCTGGTTCACGCCAGTAAGCGGGGAGAAGTCATCGCCTTCGAGGAACTCGTAAAGCGGTACGACCGCAGGCTTCTTCGAATTGCGCAACACATGCTGCATAACCGGGAAGACGCCGAGGATGTGGTTCAGGAGGCATTCCTGAAGGCCTTTCTGCATTTAGACCAATTTCGGGAGGATTCCAAATTTTCGACCTGGATTATCCGGATAACCTTGAATCAGTCCCTCATGAAGTTGCGAAAACAACGTCCTTTGAGAGAAGTGTCGATGGACAAAGATTCTCACTCAGAAGAAGAGATTCCGATTGATGTTGCGGATTGGGCACCAAATCCCGAGGAGCTCTATGGGGCAACCGAGTTAGGAGAAATTCTGCGCAAAACTCTGCAAGAGTTGGGTCACGGCTTGAGAGTGGTGTTCGTGTTGCACGACATTGAGGGACTCTCGTTGGCGCAAACGGCCGAAGCCCTCAGCCTTACCCTGACTGCCGTCAAAGCGCGCTCATTTCGCGCTCGCCTCCAGCTGCGCGAACGATTGAGCAAGTACTTCAAAAAAGTAGAAAACTTTGCGGACGTCGAGCCCCATGTCGATTCACAACTCCAGTTGGCTTCGAGCGATGCAAACGATCCGACTTAAACTCCAGAGCAGAGATACCCCCGAGCAACTAACGGGAGACCACGCAACCCAGGTTCGACACAGAATTTGCTGATTTAATTGGTGGCGGCGCGTGGACTCGAACCACGGACCTACGGATTATGAGACCGTCGCTCTAACCACCTGAGCTACGCCGCCTTATTGAAAACAAACCACTTCTTTCCAGGCACCAAGGACCCGATCAAATAAATATTACAGCATCAGAGCTGCGACGGCGAACTGCCGCAGTGACGTTTGCCGCAGAAGACCTCAGCGCAAACCTGCTGCCGCGACTTTGATCGAGAAGCACGAGAAAGAAAAGAAACGAAAAGCCGGGTTGAAGGCACGAAGCGGGCCGCTCAGGCGGTCGCTGCGGATGCGGCTGGCGCTGCCATCGGAACCTGCGGTTTGGCCGCCTTTGCGTTGCTGGTCTGGCGAACCATGCCCGCTCATTCCCCTTGGCTTGTGTTTCTGGGAGCGACGCTCACCTGGGTAGCTGTCTCCACCGCCCTCTGGGCTCTGCGCAAGCGATTGTGACTCTAGAAATTGGGGGTATTCGGGCATCGCCGGATTACGCACTGCTGGCCGTGTGCAAGCGATTGCATGAACTGCAGTAAAATTCCATCCGGCCCAAGATATACACCGCTTCACAGCTAAATTCCATTGACATCGCCGCGATTCAATAGCAAGATTCTTGTGCCTCGGTTTAAGCGTTTCAGGATGGGCAGTTCAGGATGCACGCGTACGCAGCGAAAACCTGTGATTCGCTGGCCATCGAAGATTCCTGCTATCCCATCTCCCCCTATCGCTGCATGCCGAAGGTACAACCGGCCTGATTCGTCAGAACGGTTGATCCGTAGAACGAGACTCCAGGAACTATCAGCCTAATTTACTTACCGCCGTTCGCGGGCAGCGATGTTGCCAGGCAACGACGAGGAATGTGCCGCGTTGTTCGAGCGCGGTCGGTATCAGTGTAACTCCGGATTCTCGCTTCAATATTGCTTCGGTTCATGTGGTTCAAACAAGACGCTGGGAAGACCCAGCGTAAAAGGGGAATTATGAGGATAGGGATCGCAAGATTCGTTATCGCAGCCGTGGTCGCCGGGTTGGCAGCCATTGCCGGAAGTGCAACTGTGTGGGCTCAAGCCCCAGCCTTGTTCTGCGTCGCCTAACTACGTCTCCAATTTCTCAGCGGGCGCAGAATTGTGTGACTGACGAACTTAAACGCCGGGTTCGTTTCGAACGCGTTGCAGCTGACAGCTAGCACCGGTAACCAAGTGGGATCGGCGTGGTACAACCTGAAACAGCCCGTTCAGAACGGGTTCAGCACAACTTTCCAATTTCAGTTCACGAATGCGTCCAAACCCTCCGGCCGATGGTATCGCTTTCGTTATCCAGAACTCTTCCTCGGGATTGGGCGCAGTTGGTTTCGCCGGCGGAAACGGAGGCGCGCTTGGTTATGGCGACGCCGACTCAAGCAGCAATCCCAGCATCGGTGCTGGAATTACGAATAGTCTGGCGATTGAATTCGACACGTTTCAGAACACCTGGGACCCGGCGGGAAGCCACGTAGCCGTACAGAGCTGCGGAAGCGGTGGGAATACCTCGCATCATAGCCAGGTCTGCGGCGGGACCGGGGGTCCTAACTCGACCCTTGGCGCTCCAGTAAGCGTTGCCAACCTGGCGGACGGCGCCGTTCACAAAGTCACAATTACCTACACTGCCCCCTGTCCGAACTGCGCGACACCGACGTCGGGCAATCTTCATGTCATTCTGGATAACGTCGACCTGTATTCCAGCGGCATCACGGTGGACCTGAGTTCACTCGTGCTGGACGACGGAGGAAATGCTTTCGTAGGCTTCACGGGTGCTACCGGAGGAGATTTTGAAACGCAATCCATTCTGAATTGGACCCTGGCCGTCCAGAGCCAGAGTGCGGTGGCTACAACGGGAACCAACACGGTTGTCACCTTCCAGGGCGATGCTTTCAACTACGCTGCACAATTAAATACCGGCAACCCGACCACTTTTACGGTCAATCCCATCTTGATGGATCAGAGCGCTTGCAACGCGCTGATACAACCGAATTTCCCCGGTGCGAATTGCTTCATATACAAGGACGCTGGTGGAACGGGCGTCGATAAGTCTGTCCTGCTTGAACTGACGTGTCCTCAACTCCCCAGCAATCCCGAATGCAATCCGTTCGACGCGGAACTTGCCAGCAACTTTGATCTGTCAATGAGCGATCCGAACTTCAATCCCAGTTCGCCGCCTTCGAACCCGATGCCGGGTTGGTTGAAGGGCCATGGGCCGATTTCGGGTCACCCATGCACGGCGAGCTCGGGCAATTCTCCGGCGCTGTTCCAGTCCAACCAGGTCGAGTCATTCGCTATAACCCGGATTGATCCAGTCACCAAAGGTAGAAGCGGCGGAACGGGTTCATGCTGGGTGGCAACGTACAACACCCCGAATGAAGCGCCGAGCGTGAACATTGTTGCTCCTATCAACGGTGGAACCTACCAACTGAACCAGAACGACGCGACCACCAAAGCTAACTATGTCTGTCACACCGTAAATAATTCCGGTGCCACGGGGCCGTACCTGACCCCAACGTCGTGCACGGCGACCGATGCTCCCGGAGGCTCGATTGCCAATGGCGCGCAATTCGACACTGCAACAGCGGGACTGCACACCTTCACTGCAAACGTCGTTGACTCGGGAACGGACAGTGCTTCCCAGGCGGTAACGTACAACGTAGTTGGGCCGACTGACCTGGCGATCTTGAAGGTCGGGAATTTCTCGGTAAATCCTGGCGGCAAGATCACCTATACGATCGGTGTCGGAGATCTGGGTCCATCGAACGCGGCGAATGTCGTAGTTGTCGATACGTTGCCTCTCGATACAACCCTGGTCAGTGTGTCGGGAAAGAATATCGTTTGCTCGATCGTTAACAAAAAGCTTTCCTGCCCAACGACGCCTATTACCTGTACCGGCACTTCGGTTGTGAGTTGTCCTGTAGGAACGATGACGCCATTGTCGTTATCGTCTCTGAGCGGGGCGACGATCCAGATTGTCGTGCAACTAGGACATTCATGGACGCCAAAGATGGTCGTCAAGAACACAGCCACGGTGAGCGGTACGAACGTAGAGACAAAGACAAACAACAACTCCTCGACTGCCAGCACGCAGGTGAAGTGCCACGCTGATGCAGTTGAGTAGCTGAGGTCGGAACTAAGAAAGGAGTGCCAGAACTTGGCACTCCTTTATTTTTTGCCAATCTTGATTAACGATTAGACCGTCAAAGCGAGCTACATTCCCAAGTTCATTTCGTGGCTTGCAGTCCTGAGGTAGCCGCATCGTAAATCGCTTTAAAGTCCGCGCGCTGCAGTATGTTTTCCGCTCCGGGATCTTTCTTCATCGCATCCAGCAGACGTAGAACCTGCCGGTAATTATCCTGCGCTTCACTGTTGTTGCCTGAATTGTGTGCGATCAGCGCCAGCAGGTAATGGGCGCGTGCGCTCAGGGGTTGCTGTCCCAACTTGTCCGCCAGCAACAGAGCGCCATCCAATTCCTGCCGAGCGTGGGCATAATCACGATTCTGAATCATGGCTTCCGCCATGAAAATCGAAGATTCCACCGAGGTATATTTCAGCCCGAGTTCATCGGCCTGCGGAACCAGCGGACGAAGACTGGAGATAGCTTCCTGGGCGCGCTTTTCCTGGACCTCGACCCGGGCCAGGCTCGCCTTGGCGAGCAAAATCTTGTCCGGCTCCTTGCTTCGAGTGGCTGACTGCAGTGCCTGGGTGTACAAGGAATGGGCAGATTTGAAATCTCCACGGTAGAAGAAACTATCGCCCTGGAAGCCGAGCGCCTGCGCGACCATGCCGTCATTCTTCAATTCACGCGCGAGAGCTGAGGGCTTCATCCAGCGAACTTTTGGCCTCGTCTCCGCGGCCCGCCAGGATCAGCGCTTCTCCGTAGCCACCCAACATCTCGGCCATCCAGAATGTCCGGTCCTTGAGATCACGAAATGTCTTTAGCGCTTCCTGCTTGGCATTGACTGCCGCGCCAAAACGGCCCTGATAATCAAACAACGTGCCCAGGCTGTAGGATTCGATGGCTGCGCCACGGGTGTCAGCCATACTGCGGCGCAAATCCAGGCCCGCATGTACTGCTTAATCGCTTCATCGTACTGGCCCATATTGGAACCGAAGTTTCGCCAAGGTTATGAACAGCTCTCGACGATGTCTTGCGGCACTTTGGATTTTTCGCGCAGTTGCAGCGCCTGCTGGAAATAGGTAAGAGCATCCTCATACTGACCCTTTTCGGAATAGGCGCCTCCGATGTTGTTCAAGCAGATGGCCTGCAAGCTCTCGTTGCCGATATCGCTGCTGGATTTGCAGCGTTCCTTGTAGATTTTCAGGGCCTGATCGTGATCGCCACGGTCGTCAACGAAGTTGCCGAGATCGAGCAACGTGTCGCCTAGGCCACGCTTGTCTCCGATGTCCCGCCTGATTTTGCAGGGCTTCTTGGAAGCTGGCTAGCGCTTCCTTGGTTTTGCCCAGTAGAGCTTGAACCGTTGCCGATTTCGTTCAGGCTGGCGCAAGCGCCGCGTCTCTGGCCAATCTCCGCTCCAGATCTTCAAATGCTTCTGTAAGTTGCTGCAGCGCTTCCTCAGGCTTGTTGAACATCTGTAGGCGAACGCCATCACATGCAAGCTTGCGGCATTCTGCTCCTGGTTGTTGCTCTGCGATCGCCAGACTGTACGCGCGGTTGAGAGGACTCAAGACCTCTTGAGGCATCGCCGCTCTTGATTTCGACCCGCCCCATTTGCAGGAGCGCGTCGATGTCTTTGCGGGTTCGCCGTTTAGCACATTGTCGATAATGCTCTCGAGCCTGATCGTAGGCGCTTGTGAGTCCGTAGAGGCTGCCCAGTGCCGACTGCACATCCGAGTTATCCGGGTGAGGCCTTGGCCATATTGCTCGTAGTCCTTAATGGCCTCTGGATTGTCGTTGGCCACCTGGGAATGGATGGCGACGATCAGATATCTTTCCGGTCCGGTAGATTCTGGCTTAAGCTCCACCGCCTTTTGCGCCGCCTGTTCAGCCTTGCTGTCGTAACCCAGGCTGCAGTAGGTCTGGCCAGCTTGGAAAAAGCGAAAGCGAATTCGGGATCCTGTTGCACAGCGCCTCGAATTGGTTTAGAGCTTCGTTATTCTTGCCTTGTCGCGATGCAATTCGATTCCCTCGTTGTAGGAGCGCAGCGCATCCACCGATCTGGAAATGGCCGGAAGGAATTGGCCTGAATTCCTTGATCACATCGGAGAAGCGACAGTTTCTGCCGAACCAGTTCTGCCAGGCGGTCAATCGCGGCCGGCACGTCTTTTTCGTTCGCCGCGTCGATCTTCAGCGGAACGCGGCGATCATGTCTCAATGTCCTGCAGAGTGGCATCGATGCGGATCTGGTCGCCGAATTTCGCGATATTGCCCCCAAACCAAGCGTATCCGCATTGCCGGATTCCGCGACCTGGCGCAAGAGTCGTGCGGATCGAGAACGGTCCCCGACGTAATGCGCAGATCACTCAATATCTGATGCACGCGATCAGGGCTGACACCGTGCGCAGCTGCGCAGACTGTCCTACATCGGTGGTCAGCATTTCGGCGATGCTGGAACCGTACCAGTCCAGCCCGGGGTCACCGGAAGCGTTGCGGAATGGCAGAATCGCCAGCGAAACCACGGGCCGGATGGGGCCGGAGCCGGTTTGAACAGCTTGTCTCGCATGAGGAAGCCCGCTGAGCGCCAGCGCGAGAACTGTCGCAGCCCCGCCAATCCAATGCCATGGAATGGTTTGTCCCCAAGGCCGTCCGCTGCTGGGAAAATTCAGAGTGGCTGCTGCCCTACCACCCTGCCAGGCTTCCAGATCGGCCATGATCTGGCTGGAACTCTCATAGCGCAGCTTGACGTCCGGGTCCATACACTTGCTGACGATGTTGCTAAGAGGTTTAGGTATGGAAGCGTCATGACTCGAAACCGGGGCCGCACGTTCCTGCGTGCGTTTAAGCAGGCTGGCGACGACGCTATCGGCCTTGTAAGGCATCTTGCCGGTGAGCAGTTCGTAAAAGATCAGGCCCAGCGTGAACATATCGGAGCGCTGATCTAAATCTTTTCCCAGCGCCTGTTCCGGGGACATATAGTCCATGGTGCCGACCAGGGCGCCGGTCTGGGTCATGCCATCGCCTTCGAGCGTGCGCGCCAGCCCGAAGTCCATGACCAGAATGCGGCCGCTCTTGTCGCGCATGATATTTTGCGGCTTCAGATCGCGGTGAATGATGCCCACGCTGTGCGCGGCTTCGAGCGCACGGCAGACCTGCAGCATGATTTCTACGGCCTCTTCCGGGGCCAGCTTCGTTTTTCTGCTGCATCAGGCTGCGCAAGTCCTCACCTTCGACGAACTCCATGGTGATGAACTTCATGCCTTCAGCTTCGCTCAGGTCATAAATCCGGATCACGTTCTTGTGAGTGACTTGTGTGGCGAGGAGCAGTTCCTGTTTGAAACGGTCGATGATCGCCTGGCTGCCGGCCAGTTCTGGACGGATTACTTTTAGCGCGACCATCCGGTTCAGTTCACGGTCGCGGGCCTTGTACACCGCGCCCATGCCGCCTTCGCCGAGGATCTGCAGAATCTCGTAACGCTGGCCCAGTAGTGTGCCTGGTTGAAGCATGGACGGGCTGGATTGGGATCTCGGGAGCCGGCTGGCTGGCGTGGGCGAGGCCGGCCACCCAGAGCCACCGACCATGGTTGGGGCGTCCGGGCCAAAAGCTGTGGGGTTGTCGATCAGCGTGGGAGAGTCCGACGGATTGCTCCCAGGTCCGCCGGGAACGAGGGTAGGCGAATCCGACGGGTCGTTGAAAGATGGGTCTTTGAAAGTTGAAGCTGGAATATCGATCAGCGTCGGAGAATCTGACGACGAATCTGGAGTTGATGGAATGCCGGAAGAAGAACTGTCACCCTTTGCGGGCGTGCGCACCGATCCACCTTCGCCAGAGTCTGAAGGTGCTCCATCGGGGCGGCCTCGGTAAGAATCTTCCATCTAAGATTGTTCCATCAACGACTTCAGCCCGTGAAGGGGACAATGGAAGCTCTTAGGCAACCCCTGATTTGTGCACGAGCCCAGCCGCGGTGCGAACGGGGGGTTAGCAACCCGCGAGTTGACAAGTATATAACGTAGTTTCGCGGGTGTCAGCCGCTAGTCGCTGGGAGGTAAATACGTGGGTAACTGCCGTCTGGCAGCGGATCTAGCGATTTCTAGACCGGTGCTTCAGAACCCAATTTATCTTGCTTTTGCCTTCGATGTATATGATGTCAGACCTATTGCTATGAGAATCGTTGCCGTAATTCCCGCTCGCTTGGCCTCCACCCGGCTACCGCGCAAGATGTTGCGCGAAATTGGAGGACAAACCCTGATCGGCCGCGTGTATTCCGCCGTAAAGTGTTCCCAGGTACTGGATGACGTGATTATTGCTACCGATTCTGAGGAAATCGCTGAAATCTGTCAGCAACACGGTTGGAAAACGCAGATGACTTCTTCCAAACACCGAAGTGGCTCCGAGCGAGTGCATGAAGTCTCCCAGTCGATCCCGGCAGATGTTTATTTGAATGTGCAGGGCGACGAGCCGCTAACTCGACCTGAACACATCGACGCGCTGAGTGAACTGATGCGCAATCCTGAAATCCAGGTGGGCAGTTTGATGACCGTCGCGGCGCCGGTTGACGTCAACAATCCAAGTGCAGTCAAAGTCGTGACAGATTTAACTGGACGGGCTCTCGTATTTCTCCCGAGCGACAATTCCCCACGATCGAGATGGTACCGCTCCGGTGTACTTCAAGCATCTTGGTTTCTATGCCTATCGGAAAGCCGCGCTTGACCGCTTCGTGACGCTGCCCGAATCTTCGCTGGAGCGAAGCGAACGGCTGGAACAGCTGCGCTTCCTGGAGAACGGTATTTCGATTCATCTCGCGCAGACTCCATACGACACGGTGGGAGTGGATACAGAAGAAGACTTGCAGCGAGTGGAAAAAATTCTGCGGACAGTTTAGAGAACTAGCGCTCGGCGTCTTCGAGAGCGTCGCGCCGTTGCGGTCAGACAGGATAGACATGCGAACTGCCGAAGCTACATCGCTCTGGTTTGAGCCTTTGCCCAAGCGTGCGCGGCCGATACCCGGCTGGAAATCGCAGGGTGCGAATGAAAGAGCCGCTCTACCCACTTTGATGGAGATCGCTCGGCAAGATTCTGTTCCGCCAGCTTGTTCATCGCAGATATAAAAGGCGCAACCGCTGTGATAGATCGGAAAGCGTAGCGATCAGCCTGCCGCTCGTTGAACCGCGAATAAGCATTCAGAAAGGGCAGCATCAGCAATGAGAGGACGGTAGCAACCAGCATCAGCAAGGGCAGATTGGCGAAATCGGAGAGCGTTTCGAACATGTGCAAGCGATCCACCGCATAGTGCAAAACCGAGTTCGCGGCCCAGAATCCGACGAATGTAATTCCTGCCTGCACCAGAATGCTCTTGAAAATATGTTTGTGTACGTGGTGCCCGAGTTCGTGGGCGAGAACGGCTTCAATCTCGTCGGTTGAATAGTTCGCAAGCAACGTGTCCGCCAGAATGATCCGGCGAGTATTGCCAAGTCCGGTGAGAGCGGCGTTCGCTTTTTTACTTTTCTCCGAAAGCTTCCATTGGTATACGCCTCGAACTCGCGTTCCCGCACGCTCGCCCAGGCGTACCAGGCGGTCTTTCAATTCCTCATTGTCCAGCGGTGCGAACTTGTAAAAAATTGGAAACAAAACTACCGGAGCGAGTTGTGCCATCAGGACGAAGAGTCCGAGAAAGGCGGCCCATGCGATCAGCCACCAGTGTTGCGGAGCCTGGCGCATGATGAAATACAGTAGCTCGGCTACGATCCCAGCCAGGACCACTCCCACCAGAAAGCCTTTTATCTCGTCTACAATCCAGCCGCGTAACCGCAGATTCGAAAGCTGGTAGCGATGCTCGAGGCGGAAGCTGTAGTAGTCAAGGCCGAAACCAAGCCCCTTGGCTAGAATCATGAGCATTAACACGTATAGGAAAAGAGCAGGCCCGTAATGCTGGAACGAGGCTTTGTACGCGATGTCCCGCAGGGTGCCGCTCCACCCGGTGATCAGCAATGCGATCATCAGGATGAGGCTAAGAATGAAGTCAGCAACACCGATCCAACGCCGGATGCGGTTGTAGCGACGCGCTTGAGGCGAATCGGAGAGGGGAGGGACGATAGCGGCTGCGGAAGCCATTGCGTTCTATATTGATGATCGTACCTGACTGATCGATTATCTCGCTGATTATCGTATTGCAGGGTGCGAATTGCGAGACCCGGAAGTCCAATGGCTTGGCAGGCACTTCCGCGCTGTCAGGCTTTGCCATCCCGCACGAACGCTTCCGCAGCAGAGAGAATTTCTTCCACCAGTTCGGGTGAGGACGCTTCTGAGTAGACTCGCAGGAGAGGCTCAGTTCCGGAAACGCGAAACAGAACCCACGGTTCTGCACCATTGCCATTTTTCGAAGCGTCGAGAAAGAACTTCACCCCGTCCAGGCCTTCTTTTTTCAAGATGGAGAACCGGGCGAGGCGTTTGGTGTCTTCAGAACGCGCTCGCAGAACGGCGCTCTGCTTCAGCTCTTCCGTGATGTGCAAATCGCGGCGACCGTAGTAATGCGGTCCGTACTCCCGCTGCAAATCAGCCACCAGTTGGCCCAGCGGCTTTTTTTCCTCGGACATTACATTGGCGAGCAGCAAACAGTTCAGGATGCCATCGCGCTCGGGAAGGTAGCGGGAATATCCTATGCCGCCGGATTCTTCGCCGCCCACGACAATCTCGTGGTCCATCATCAGGTCGGCGATGTACTTGAATCCGATCGGGCATTCGATCAGCTTGCGGCCGTATTTGGCCGCGATGCGGTCCACCATTCCAGTAGTGTTAAAGGCGCGAACCACGTCTCCGGGCCACTTCTTTCGTTCCAGCACCCAGCGCAAAAGGACTGCAAAGCACTTATGCGAGTCCACGAACGTGCCATCTTCGGCGATGGCACCAATACGATCGGCGTCGCCATCGGTGGCCAACCCGGCATGGCAGCCTTCTTTCAGCACCGTCTCGCGCAACATCTTTATGTGGGGCTCGATCGGTTCTGGATTGATTCCTGGAAACAGCGGATTGAGTTCCTGCCGGATCGCGACGGACCGGATCCCCCAAGCCTTGAAAATCTGCGCAAGAACCCCGCGCCCCGAGCCATACATTGAATCGACAGCGAATTTGAAATTTGCCTTGGCGGTCAATTCAAGATCGGCAAACCGGCAAATCGCTTCGGAATAGGGGGTGGTTAAATCGACTTCTTCAATCGAGGCCTTTTGGCCTTTCGGCATGGATCCGTGCGGCAACTTCCTCTTCAATCACTTTCATGATCGCAGGCGTGGCCGATCCACCAAACTTTGCTTTGAACTTCACTCCATTCCAGTTCCACGGATTGTGACTGGAGGTGACCATTACTCCTCCAGCAGCGCCGTGGGTTTTTACGGCAAGAGAAACCGCCGGCGTCGGAACAGAATCTTTGGTAAGGCGGACAGGGATTCCCGCCTCTGCAATGATCTCAGCCGCCGCACGCGCGGCTTGCTGGGAGAGAAAGCGAGTGTCATAGCCGATGAAGACTCCATGGTTAGGGTCCTCATGATGAAGTACATAGGCCGCAATCCCGCCGGCGACACGTCGTACATTGTCAAAAGTAAAGTCGTCGGCGATTAGGCCGCGCCAGCCGTCGGTGCCAAATTTAATGGGTTGGTCGTTGGTCATTGGCTTTTGTTCGTTGGCCGTTAGCCGTTAGTCGTTGGTCTTTGGCCGTTCGTCGTTAGCGATTCGTCGTGGGTCTTTCGGCTTCGTCTTTCAGCCAAACGACCAACGACCAACGGCCAACGATTCCCTCACACTAAATTACTCAGCTTTTTCTCATCCAGATACTTAACTACTTTTCCGACGTCCTGCGCGCTGTTCGCGGGTAGTGATCAGCAGTGCATCTTGCGTTTCCACGACTACCAGATTACTCACTCCCAACGCTGCTACAAACTTTCCCGGCGCGTGAATATAATTGCCCTCGGAGTGCAGCGCGAAGACGCCATTCCCAGTGACCAGATTGCCGTCGGGAGGGTGAGCCTTTGCCAGGTTGTGTTCGTACAGTGCGGTCCATGATCCCAGGTCGTTCCATCCGAAGTCGACGGGAAGGCAAATGATGTTGGAATTCTGCTCACCCCGGGCGGATCGGGGCTCAAGTACGGCATAGTCAACGCTGATGTTTTCGCACTCGGGATAAAGCCGGGCAAACGTTGCCGAAAACTTGCGCGTCCCGAAAGTGGCGGCGATGCGTTGGAGCAGCGAAGCTGTCTTTGGCAGATGCTGAAGCAGCGCGTTGGTCAATGTGCGCGCGCTCCATAGAAACATTCCGCTATTCCAGAAATAATTCCCAGCCTTCACGAATTCGGCCGCGCGAGATGCATCCGGCTTTTCGGTGAACCGCCTGACTCGAAGCGCATCGCCCTTAAAGGACGAGCCAGCTTCGATGTAGCCATATCCGGTCTCCGCGCGCGTGGGACGAACTCCCAGCACTACGATGTTCTCTCCAGATGACGCGATTTGAATCGCATCCTGCAGGATGGCGCGATATCGCTTTTGGTCGCCGATCACCTGATCAGAAGGGAACAAGCCAAGAACGGCATCGGGGTCGGTGTTCAACAGAATAAATGCTGCCAAGCCGATCGCTGGAGCGGTGTTGCGCCCGGCAGGTTCGGCCAAAATTTGTTTTCCCGCGAGTCTCGGCAGTTGGCGTATGACCTCACGCCGCAGATGTTCATTCGTGATGATCCAGAGGCGAGCGGGCGAGGCCAACGGCAGCAAACGCGCCACCGTTTGCTGAATCATGGTCTGCTTTCCGTCGAGTGCCAGCAGTTGTTTTGCCCGGCGCTGGCGGCTGAGCGGCCAGAAGCGAGTACCGCGGCCACCAGCGAGAATCACGGGATGAAAGTTTGCTTTCGCCACAGAATAAGAATCTCAGTTCTCGGATTTAGATCACGTTGATTGAAACCTCTTGCCAATGAAAACCCGAAACCTGAGCGTATCCTGAAATCGCTTTCTAAATTCTGGTTTCCGGTTCCGGCAATGCCGTGTCGGGAACTGTTGCCCTGATGAACTCGACCGACCACTGTGGCCGAACCTGGAATTCTTTCACAGCCGCAGGAACGACTACTGCGTCGCCTCTCGCCAGCGTTACCGGGTTCGTACCTGGCGCTTCGACGATCCCACATCCTTCCACCCCAACCAGAATCTGAACCGAGCTTTTGCTGGCCTCGTCGCTCGGCCGAAACTTTTGCGGCTCTTTGAGTTCGAACATCTCTACCACAAAATAGGACGAGGAAATCAGCGGCGCCCGACGGTTGGCGGATCCGTTTAACGTGGACGGCGCTGGACGAACCACTTTCCCGGACTTCACATTCTCCTTGATCGCATCCAGGCCTGCCGCCAGGTGTAACTCGCGCGGGCGGCCGTAATCGTAAAGTCTGTAAGTTGTGTCCGACTGCTGCTGGGTTTCCACGATGATCGATCCCGGACCGAGGGTGTGAACGGTTCCTCCAGCTACATAAATCATTTCGCCGGGATAGACGTTAATCCAGTTCAGCAGTTGTTCTGCGCGCTGGTCACGAATTGATTGTTCGAATATCTCCCGGGTAACGCCGGGCTTCAGACCCAGTCCGATCTTCGCACCAGGTTTTGCATGCGCCACGTACCAACATTCAGTCTTCCCCCATGGCTGCCCTACGCGCCGGGCCGCTGCATCGTCCGGATGAACTTGCACTGAAAGGTGCTCGTGCGGAAACAGAAATTTCAGGAGCAGAGGAAAACGATTGGCATCCGGAGCTGCCTCGCCCACAAGCTCTGGTCCGTATAGCGAACTCAGTTCAGCGAGAGTTTTTCCCTTCAGCGGGCCGTTCGCGACCCGGCATGCATCCCCGGTTAGCCAAGCCTCACCGATTTTCTCCTCAAACTTGTGATCCGGATAAATCGGCGAGAGATTCAGCGTGCCCCACGGACGCGGGTCAAAGGCGGGCTGCATCGAAAATGGGTAGAGATCACTCATGCGCGGAGACACGCGATCGCTGAACCAAGGCGAGTTCGGGAGATTTATGCGGCGCTTTGATTACAGCGCCGCCAGAAATTTGCGCATGCGTTCCAGCCCGCGATCCAGTTCGGTCTCTGAAGTGGCGTAAGAAACTCGAATGTGTTCGCGGGTGCCAAAGCCTTCGCCCGGAACGGTCGCCACATGAGCTTCGCGCAACAGCCGGCCGGCCAGATCGGAGGCCGACTTGATTCCACCCCGCCCGATAAAGGACGCGATGTTGGGATAAGCATAGAACGCGCCCTCCGGCATCGTGCACTTCACGCCCGGGAATCGCGCGCAGTCCCTTGACCACATGGTCGCGCAGCTTGATGTATTCGAGACGCATTTCCTCCACGCACTGTTGCGGTCCGTTCAAGGCAGCCACAGCGGCCTTCTGTACGATGGAAGCAGGGTTCGAAGTCGACTGGCTTTGCAATTTCTGCATGGCCGTGAGAACCGGCGCGGGCGCCAATGCATAACCGAGCCGCCACCCCGTCATAGCGTATGTCTTCGAGAGAGATCCGATGATCACCATGCGTTCGCGAAACTCTCGCAGCGAACCAACGGAAAAATTTTCGCCGGTGTAATTCAGATACACATAGCACTCGTCGGACAGGACCCAGATCCCGCGCTCCGCTGCCAGCTGTACGACTGCTTTCAAATCCTTTGGCGACATCACCGCGCCGGAAGGATTCGACGGCGAATTCAAGATGATCATTTTGGTGCGCGGCGTTACCAGGCGCGCAATCATCTCGGCAGTGATGCGAAAACCCTGATTCTCGTCCGACTCCAGCATCACGCAGTTGCCGCCCGCGTAACGAACGATGTCCTTGAACGAAACCCAGTAAGGCACCGGCAGGATCACTTCGTCGCCGTGATCGACCAATACCTGAATGGCATTGAACAACGCATGTTTGCCGCCGACCGAAGCCATGCACTCTTCGCGGCGGTAGTCCGACTTGAAGTCGGTTGCATGACGACGCACGATCGCATCGCGCAATTCTGGTGTTCCACCCACGGCGGTGTACTTCGAGAAATTATTCTGGATCGCACTGATGGCTGCGTCTTTGATGTGCTGAGGCGTGGAAAAATGCGGCTCGCCCGCTCCGAAATCCACGACGTCGATGCCCTGATGGCGCAGTTTGTCGGCTTCTGCGACCACAGCCATGGTTGCTGAGGGTTCGATGCGGTTGATGCGTTCGGTTAATTTAGCGGCCTGGGTCGCTTCCGTTACTGGCGTCATGCTCGTCTTCCTGTTCTTGGTTTTCTTGCGTTTTGCAGCTTGATCGCGGGATCGAGCTTCTCTCTTAACCTGCGTTCAACGATTTCCGGGACCAGATCCTGGATCGCCCCTCCAAGTTTTGCCACCTCGCGTACCAGGCGAGAGCTCAAGTAAGAATACTGTTCGGCCGGCATCATGAAAACCGTCTCTAGATCAGGCTGCAGCTTGCGATTCATCATCGCCATCTGCAACTCGTACTCGTAATCGCTCAGCGCTCGAATACCGCGTAAAACCGCGCTTGCCTTGACCCGGGCCGCGTAATCTACCGTAAGGCCGTCGAAAACATCCACCCGAACGTTCCTGAAATCGGCGGTCAGAGCCTCCAGCATGGCGCGCCGCTCTCCGAGGCTGAACAAGGGATTCTTGTCCGGATTCCGGAGGATCGCGACGATCAGCTCGTCGAAAATCTTGCTGCCCCGTTCGATCAGATCGAGGTGTCCGTTCGTAGGAGGATCAAACGAGCCGGGATAGATAGCGATGACCTTTTTCAAGCGTCCTCATTGTTCCTGACGGAAAGCAGGCAGGCTTGGGTTAAAGAAGATTCTATGCGGCTAGGGGTAAGGATGGCAATTGTTCGCAGGCAGCGGAATGAGTCTGTCTGCCATAGCACAACGCAAATTATCATCCGAGCGAAGCCGGTGCCCCGATTGCGCGGCGCCGAAAAGTCGAGGGACCTGCTGTTGCACGAGAAACAAGCCATGTGGGGGCAGCCGAGGGCGGACTGTCCCCACCAGCGATTGTCTAACGCCTTGCGGCCGGTACTTTTGCGGCTTCTGGAGCAGCACTGGGCATGGTCGTCACTCGAGCTCCCGTTCCCTGTGGAGCGCTTGCGGCAGCAGCTTGAACCGGCGTGGCAGGCGCTGGTTGCAGGCCACTGGGGGTCAACCCCAAATGCTTGCGTACTTCCACTTCGAGCCTGTTAAACGTTTCGACGTTGTCTTTCAGGAACTGACGCGCGTTCTCGCGGCCCTGGCCGATTCGTTCGCCTTTATAGCTGTACCAGGCTCCGGATTTTTCCAGCAAATTGTTATTCACCGCCAAGTCGAGCAAGTCACCTTCCCGCGAAATTCCTTCACCGTACATGATGTCGAACTCTGCTTCACGGAAGGGTGCCGCGACCTTGTTCTTCACCACTTTGACTTTTGTGCGCGAACCCGTCATCACGTCGCCTTCTTTAATGGCGGCGATGCGCCGGATATCGACTCGGACAGAAGAGTAAAACTTCAGGGCGCGTCCACCCGTCGTGGTTTCCGGATTACCGAACATGACTCCGATTTTTTCGCGAATCTGGTTGATGAAGATCAGGCAGGTGCGCGATTTGGAAACCGTCCCGGTCAATTTGCGGAGCGCTTGCGACATCAATCTTGCCTGCAGACCCATGTGACTGTCGCCCATTTCGCCATCTAGTTCAGCCTTGGGGACGAGCGCTGCGACCGAGTCAACAACCAGGACGTCAATCGCGCCGGAGCGAACCAGGGCCTCGGTGATTTCCAAAGCCTGTTCTCCGTAGTCGGGTTGGGAGACGAGCAAATTGTCTACGTCAACGCCTAATTTTTTTGCATAGCCGGGATCGAGCGCGTGTTCGGCGTCAACAAATGCGGCCATGCCGCCAGTTTTCTGCGCCTGTGCGACAACTTGCAGCGCGATGGTGGTTTTGCCGGAAGATTCCGGCCCGAAGATTTCGACCACGCGGCCGCGGGGAAAGCCGCCCACGCCCAGGGCGGCGTCAAATGAAATTGCGCCGGTGGGAATCACAGCAATGGGGACAATTTCCTTCGATCCCAGCCGCATAATGGAGCCCTTACCAAATTGCTTTTCGATTTGCGCGAACGCCAGATCAATTGCTTTTGTCCGTTCATCGGCCATAAAAATGCGGCTCCTTTGTGGGTTATGAAATGTAGAAGGTATTGATGGCGTGGATTATACACGTCGATAGAAGCGAATAAAAGGCGAATTTACAAATGTCTGGTGGAAAAGTCCCGAAACGGTTCATGATCGTCGGGCGGATACTCAATTCGTGTCATTTACGCGTCCACCATCCCCAAAACATCCCTCCGTTGGCAACCACCGGTAGCCACGCGTCGCGCTTTTCGCGGTTTTGCGGTAATTTTCCTGTTATTGCGGCTCTGGAATCGTAGTAATATTTGCGGAATCGACGCTGCCTCCGGCAGCACCGAGGCGTTCTGCGCCGTTCATTCCACCATGTTCGTGGAGGCTTCATGCAGGATCGAGCCCTTGGGAATTCAACCACTACCAGTTCACAATCTATCGCCAGGCCGCATGAAGGCCGTCACGTTTGGGTCCTGACCGCGTATGCGGTTTCAGGGCTGGCGTTATTTGGCGTGCTGATTTACTACGTCTCGGCTTACATCACGCAGTAACTTCTGCGCGAAGCAAGTGCTTGACCCTGGCGGTGGATGACCTGATCGTCCCACTGATAAGCATTTCCCGGTCTAAATCAACTTCCCGTTCTCAACGATCGAAGCCGTCCGATTTTCCAACTGTGTTCTTGCCTGCGGCCATCACTGCGCATATCCGAGACCGTGCTACAATCGCGCTTTGTCCGGTTAACAACGCCTGGCAAATTCCCCATTTAGCCGAGACGTATTGACTCCCGTGGCCCACGATCCCTCGAAGAGCGCTATTACCTACGCCGACGCGGGGGTCGATATTGATCGCGCCAATCGCACCAAGAAGCGGATCAAGTATCTAGCCCACAAGACGTTCACCCGCGGCGTGTTGAGCGAAATCGGCGGCTTTGGCGGCCTGTTCGCCATTGATAAACAGAAGTGGGTTGACCCGATCCTGGTATCAAGCGTCGATGGAGTAGGTACGAAGCTGAAAATCGCCTTCGAGATGGATGTTCATCACACCATTGGCGCGGATCTCGTGAATCACTGCGTCAATGACATTGCCGTGCAAGGCGCCACTCCGCTTTTCTTCATGGATTATCTCGCCACCGGCAAGCTCGAGCCGGAAATTGCGGAAAAAGTTGTAGAAGGCCTGGCCGAGGCCTGCAAGCACAATGGCTGTGCCCTGATCGGCGGGGAGACCGCCGAGATGCCAGGATTTTATGCGGACGGCGAATACGATCTGGCGGGATTCATCGTCGGAGCAGTCGAGCGCGAACGAATCATTACCGGCAAGACGGTGGAAGTCGGCGACGTAATTTTAGGGTTGGCCTCGAACGGATTGCATACCAACGGTTATTCCCTGGCACGCAAGTTGCTCTTCGAGGTCGGAAAATACACCCTGGATTCGTACGTCAACGAGCTCAAGGGCAAGGTGGGCAACGAACTTCTTCGCAGCCACAAGAGCTACTGGCCAGCAATAAAGCGGTTGGTGGACGGCGAGTGCGTTTCCGCGATGGCCCATATTACCGGAGGCGGTATTACCGAAAATTTGCCTCGAGTGCTGCCGCGTGGCGTTGCGGCCGTCATCGAGATGGGCTCATGGCAAGTGCCGCCGATCTTCGAGCACCTGCAGCAGCTGGGAAATGTGCCTCAGGAAGAAATGCTTCGGACGTTCAACATGGGACTTGGGATGCTGCTGGTCGTTCCTTCAAAGAAGTTCAAGAAAGCTCAAACCGTGCTGGAGCGTGCCGGGGAGAAGGCGTTTACCGTGGGACGCATTGTTAAAGGCGACCGGAAAGTGATGTACACCTAAAAGCTTCTCCGCCGGTTGATCCGTCGGCGATCGGAGATATGCGGGTGCGCCGCACGTAACCAATCGATCAGACCTTCTGGCTACCTCTTCAGCAAATCCACCGGCTGTTTCACATCGTGTACTCGCAAATATTTCGCCAGCGCTGGATGTTTCTTCGCTACGGCCTCATACATTGCGTAAGCCACATTGCGGTACGAGAAGTGTCCTGCCGGAGCCGTCCTCAATTCGGAAATATAGACGACCTCGGCGAAATCCATCTTGAATAAAGTTCGCTTGCGGAATCCCAGGGGAATCGCATACTGCGAACTCTCCTGCGACTCGGTTCCTTCCGACGCCAGACGCTCGACTGCACTCGCTGTGCGCTGCATCACCCCGTCGTAGTTTTGCTTGACGCCCGCAGCTTGCAATTCCTCCGGCGCGTCGTATCCATGCCTGGTGGTGAACTCCTGTCCAATTTGAATACAGCGGCGATGGCGGTGCATGTCGCGGAAGCCGCCAATGTCCATCAGGATGTCGAAGCGGAACTGTTGTCCAGCGCAGAATGCTCGCAACATCTCGTCGTGACGTCCGCGATGGCGCAAACCCAGGTCAATGATTTCGCGGCGAATGACCTCGCCCGCGGCTTGTACAGCTTGGCGAATCTGACGATAGGAATAGTGGCTATGCTCGTAAATCAAGGTGGAGGCCAGCTCAACCTCGAGCGGCTCTTCTTCCAGGAGATCGACTGTCGGGGCATCGGCGATGGGCAAGTCACCCATCAACTCGGATGCGATCTGCGTCATCGTGCGCCGGGTTTCAATTTCATACAGATTGGGATCCGCATACTTGACCAGCGTCGGCGCGACACGCACTTCCCGCAGCAACTCCTGCTCGGCGCGCGCGCCCAACTCGGGAGAAGCCGCGCGAATCTGTTCTACCAACTCTCGCAGTGACTCCTGGTTTACGTTGTAGGCCGGAGAAGTCGCCGCCCGCTTCAGCAAGACCCCTAATTGGCGAACTTCCTTATGGGTATGGGCAAGCAGATGTGAGACCTGATTCTCCAGAGTGCGTGCGTTGACGATCTCTCCCAGGGAAGTGTTGGCGGCCAGCGGCAAAAGGTAGCGTGAGAAATCGAAAGCCCGCGCCCGCAGCGTGCGCTCGTAGGCTTCCTGCTTCATTTCTGAAGGTTTGGGCGTGATACCGGCGAGATACTGAAACATGTTCTCCGATAGCAATTCGTATTCGGAGAAGAGATAGTGGATGGTTTCTCGATACAACTGTCTTGCCGATGGGTCGTCGAAGTCGGGAGTGTAGTATCCGCTCTTCCTGAAATCCTGATACCGGGTGGAACGTTCCTGGCCGTCCCATCGCTGCTCGTCGGCAACGGCAATCGCGGCGAGAATGGACAAACGTTCGACTGCAAGCGCGATGTGAGCCAGGTCGGCAATCGAGCGGTGTCCGTATTGGAAATAGAAAGTGTTGAGAAATTTTTCCGCCTTCTGCTGGCTTATCTCGCGCAACGATTCCTTCATGGAAAGAGCGGAGCGGGAGTACTTTGCCATAGCGTAGGCCTGGATTTCAGGCTCGACGCCGTAGATCGCATACACTTCGACCGAAGGCGCGCCGGCAGGTTCGGAGTTGGAGTTTTCGGGAGCGACCTTGTCGACAACTTCAGACATGAGCATCTTTTATCCTGGGCCTTCTTTAGCGTTCTTGGCCGAGGGCGAGGCGCCCTCGCGACAGCCGGCAAGATGCCGGCGCTACCTGGATATCGGCGGAGCCAACCGGAATCTTACTGCAATCTTCAGCTTCAATGCTGTGCAACAAAAAAAAGATCGGCAATCTTGAGTGCCAGGTTGGCGGGAACCAGATCGTCACGATTGCAGAGCACGATAATGGTGAGGTTGTGGTCGACAAAGCGCTGAATGGTGGTGCGAAAGCCGACGGTTTCTCCATAGTGCCACATGCGTTGATGACCCTTGTATGGATTCAAAAACCAGCCGAAACCATACGCGGCCGGCGTGCCGTCAGGTTCCTGTACGCTGCCGTTTGACACCTTGACGGGCGTGATCGCCGGCTTCATCTCGTCTTCGCTCAACAAGGTGTAATGCGCGAGACCTTGATCCCACTTACTCAAGTCATCGAGGGAGGAGTAAATACCGCCGTCGCCCAGAACCGCCGAAGTTGAGCTTTGGTCCATCTCGTGCCAGGCACCGCCTTCGTGTGTATGACCGTAGGCGCGATTCGAGACGGTGTTTTTTCCCCTCTCGTAAGCCACGGTCGCATTCATCTTCAAGGGGGCGAAGATGCGATTGTGCAGAAACTCTCCGAAGGGCTGACCTGAAACCTTTTCTACGACCATGGCCAAAACTGCGTAGCCCGAGTTGCTGTAGTCCCATTTTGTGCCGGGAGGAAACTTTGTGGTTTTCTGTTGCTTTAACAATGCCAACACGCCGGCGTCTTTGATCTGTTGAATCTCGGTCGGCGGTGTGCCCGCTGGGGGCTTCGCCATCAGGTCTTCGTAATCCAGCAGACCGGAGGCGTGGTTCAAGAGATTGCGAATAGTGATGGACTTTCCGTACTCCGGAAAGTCGGGGAAGACATCAGTGAGCCGGTCTTCATAATGCAATTTGCCATCGTGAACCAGTAGCATGACTGCCATGGCGGTGAACTGCTTGGTGCACGATGCCAGGCGGAAGTTGGTACGCGCGTCGATTTTTCGAAACGAGCGGACATCGGCGACACCGTAGCCACGTGTGAATACCACTACTCCGTTCTGAGCCACGAGCACGGCTGCACCAGGGTCACGAGTTGACTTCAGTTCTTCGAAAATGTGGTCGATCTGTTCCACCGGAGTTCCGTTTTCAGCCACACAGGCGGGTAGTACGCCGGTCGCAAATATCCAACATGCGGCAAGCAGTATTCCAATCTTTGCGCCCTTCGCGACTACTTCGCGTCCTTTGCGGTACAGTTTTTTGGCGACGTATGGCTGTACGATTCGCAAAGTTAGCAAAGCGGAGCTTGCGCTGCAGAACTCTTTCATCTTCGCCTCCGTTTCTAAGGCCGAATTCCGGCCACAGCCATCATGCGTCCTGTAACTCCCTTTTCCGCGCGATAGGAAAAGAGCAGATCGGTGCGGCACGAAGTACAAAGCGGCGAAGTACTGATGTTCTTGGCCGTAACGCCCACCGCAAGCAGTTGGCGGCGATTGGCTTCAACCAAATCGAGGAAAATCGTTTTAGGCAACTCGCTATGGCCGGGAGCACGTGCTGTCAAAAAAAGTAGCGGATATTTTTCCCGCACCGGATCAGACTCTTCGACTTCCCGGAATAGCTTGCTTCCGTATTCAAATTGCGACTCGAACCGCGTTCGAACTTCCGGGCCAACTGCATAACAGCAACCATGGACGCCCGGACCGATGGCAGCCCTGATGTCGCCGGCTAAAGTTCCGAACCAGCGGTGCATCTCGCCCACACCTTTTTCCACGATGCGTTTCAGAGTTCCCCGCCAGCCGGCGTGGAACACACCAACGGCGCGGCGTTTGGCATCCACCAGAATGACAGGCAGGCAATCGGCGGTCAGAATGCCCAATAGAATGCCTGGCATTTGTGTAATCAGCCCATCTCCGGCGAGGGCCGATTTTTGATTGATCTTCTTCGGATTGGCGGAGATGCAGTGAATCAGGTCAGAATGAATTTGGCGGACGGTGACGAGAGGCCACTCACGTCCCTTGCTGAAGGCTCCAACCTCGTTCAGGAATTTCTTCCTGTTCCGATCTACCGAAGCGCGGGAGTCTTGTTCGGTAAAACCTAGATTCAAAGACTTCCCCCCGTACACCTTGGAAAAACCTCCCAAGCGCGTGCCGAAGCCATGAACAAGCCATGGGATCTTTGCCAGAGAATCGGAGTGAAGGATTTCGTTACGAGTTTTCTGCGGAGTCTTGAGCGCCACCGGGACATCTTAACAACCTCTTCGTTGTGTGTAATGTGTCACCGGCGAAATGGCGATGAACGTCATCTTTCTGCATTGCCAAGCGGTCCGACCGGGCTCCGGGTATAATTTCGCGCTGCGGCCACTACTTCGAGATCACACATCTTCACCAAGACTTTAGGAGCCTCATACATGCGCGTCCTTACTGCGACAATTGCTTTGCTGTGCGCTCTTTTCGTTGGAGCGGCGGCACAGCAGACGAATTCATCGAACGACGAGCCTAAAGACAAGAAAGCGAAAAATACGGAGTCGTCGGAAAAGACCCAGGGAAAGAAACCGAGCCAGCCTGAAAAACCTACAGAGGCGAATCCGGCCGCGGAAGAGCAGAAGCCGCCCGCACCCAAGCCTGGAACCGATAAGGACAAAGAAGAATTCGACGTTGCTGAAGTTCCGCCGATAGTGACACGCCACCAACTCACGCTCGACGGCAAGTTGTTGAAATATACCGCCACTACGGGACGGCTTCCCATCAAACGAGGAGACGGGAAGATAGAAGCCGAAATGTTTTTTGTGGCCTATACGCTTGACGGTCAGGATCCCGGGAAACGTCCGCTGACCTTCGCATTCAACGGAGGCCCGGGTTCGGCAACCATCTGGCTTCACATGGGCGCCTTGGGACCAAAGCGGGTCGCGATGCAACCGGACGGTTTGCTGCCGCCCGCTCCTTATCACATCGCGGACAATCCTCACACGCTTTTGGACAAAAGCGATGTCGTGTTCGTGGACGCGATGTCGACCGGATTCAGCCGTGCCGCCAACGCGGAGTTGTCCAAGAAATTCCTGGGAGTCAAAGGCGACATTGATGCCTTCAGCGAGTTCATTCGCCTGTATCTGACGCGCTACGAACGCTGGAGCTCTCCACTGTTTCTTTTTGGCGAGAGTTACGGAACGACCCGTGCTGCGGGCGTCGCGGGGAACCTTGTAGACCAGGGTATTTCTTTCAATGGGATCACGCTACTTTCGACGGCACTCAGTTTTCAGACACTTCAGGACACCAGGAGCAACGATCAGCCCTACGTGCTATTGATTCCGACGTACACCATGATCGCCGGCTATCACAAAAAGTTGCCGCCGGATCTGCTGCAGGACATGAACAAAACACGGCAGGAGTCAATGCAATGGGCTTCTTCCGAATATGCCCAGGCGCTCGCGAAAGGCGAGGCGTTGACGGCAGATGAACGGCAAAAGGTGATCGACCAAATGGCGCGCTATACCGGCTTAAGTAAAGAGGTGATCGATCAGGCCAATCTGCGCATCGACGTCCCAAAATTCACGCACTATCTGTTGCTTGACCAGAAATTGCGGGTAGGCCGGCTGGACGGGCGCTTCACGGGACCCGATCCTGACGGATTGCTGGATACGCCGTTTTACGATCCGACACAGTCGGCGATCTTGCCTCCGTACACCTCCGTGTTCAACAATTACGTGCGCACTGAATTGGGCTACAAGACCGACATGCCCTATCAGGTGTTTCCGTCAGACGAGAATTTCTTTGAAACTGCCTGGAATTGGGGATCGGCAAGCAATGGCTTTCCCGATACCGCCACCGCACTGCGGCAGGCCATCGTAAAAAACCCGTATTTGAAAGTCCTCGTGATGGAGGGTTTCTACGACTTAGCCACTCCGTTTTATGCCGCGGATTACACGATCGATCATCTGAATTTGGGTCCGCAGTTTCGCAAAAATATTTCCTTCGCTACTTATGACGCGGGACACATGGTGTATCTGCCCATCGACGGTTTGAAGAAGTTGAAGAGCGACGAGGCGGGATTCATGGACAAGTCGCTGAATTAAATTGTCATGCTGAGCGGAGTGCGGCCGGTCGCTCGCGACCGGCCGAATGGAGTTGAAGCATCCCAGTGTCTTAAGTGAAGTGTCTTCTCAAGCAAGGTGTGTTGGATAAATCAGCGGTCTCCCGGCACGCGCCCGCGACGTCAGCCGGGTTCCTCACTGAAAAGGTCTGTCCCGAAGGGGGAGGTCCTTCGACTCCGTCGCTGCTTCGCGAAGCGAAGCAACTCCTCCGCTCAGGATGACAGGGGTTCGCGCTTATGCCAGGCCGTCGCCTGTTCGTAAGCATGGGCGAAACGCAAAACTCTCGCTTCTCCCCAATGTGGTCCGATGATCTGCAGGCCGATGGGCAGGCCCGCCGGCGTGAATCCGCATGGGATGGAAATTGCCGGCAACGCCCAGACGTTGACCGGACGTGTGTTTCGCAGAAGCAAAAGTTCCCGGGGACGGAGCAGATCCGGATTTTGTTTCAGTTCGGCGATTGAGGGTGCCGGGATCGGCGTTGTCGGGGTAACCAGCAGATCTACATCGTCAAAGATAGCGGCGATCTCGCCGCGCATTCGTGTCAATTCGCGGCGACATTCAAGGATGGTCTCCTCGGAGGTTTTCTCTCCGCTTCGAATCCGGCGCAAAGTTTCCGGCTGATAACCTTCCGGATTGCGCCGGACAAACTCGGCGTGAACCGAAAAGGATTCGGCGCTTTGCAGAGTACGATCGGTAGGGACAGTCAGTTCTATGTCACGAAGTTCCGCTCCCAGGCTCGCGAAACTTGAAAGCGCGAGGTTGACGGCTTCGGCAATGTCCGAATCAAGATCTTCGAAGAAAAATTTTCTAGGGACGCCTACTCGCAATCGCCTATCACTTTTCTTCAGCTCCGCCACGTAGTCTTCCATCGGAATGTTCGCGCTGGTCTTGTCCTGTGCGTCAAAGCCGGCGAGGACTTGCAGCATGATGGCCGCGTCTGCGACGGTCCGCGTAATCGGCCCTACATGGTCGAGCGACGTTGATAGAGGAATCACGCCTCTGGTGCTGATCCGCCCGTACGTTGGCTTCAGGCCAACCACGCCGCATAGCGCAGCAGGTTCGCGCACCGATCCGGCTGTGTCTGTGCCGATTGCGCCAAAACACAGTCCCGCGGCGACCGCTGTTGCCGAGCCTCCTGATGAACCACCGGCAATATGGTTCGTATCCCAGGCATTCCGACCCTCGCCGAAATGGCTCACCATTGAGCTGCCACCATAGGCGAACTCGTGGAGATTCTGCTTTCCCAGAAGCACAGCCCCTGCTGCGATCAAGCGGCGCACAACCTCGGCATTCTCCGTCGGGATTCGATCTTTGAATAGAGCGCTGCCAGCGGTAGTGAGGACTCCTGCCGTGTCAATCAGATCCTTGAGGGCAAGCGGAACGCCATGCAATGGGCCACGCCAATCGCCCCGTTGAATCTCGGCTTCGGCTTGTCGTGCCTGTGCCCGAGCCTGATCCGCTGTCACCGTGATGAAAGCGTTGAGTCGAGGATTGAGCTTTTCGATGCGTGCCAGGCAATCTTCCGTCAACTCGACGGGTGAGATTGATCCCTGGCGAAGCTGTTCGCTGATCTCCAATATTGATTGCGTGCGTCTTCTCCTGCGTGAAATATTGCCTTGAAAATATATGGTCTCACGCCCAGTCTGTGCGGCGGCCTTTATCCGCAGCCCGCCACCCTTGCCACTTTCCGGAAAGCCTATAATTATTTCCTTGTTGACCATTCCTCTTTCCGGCGGAGGTCTAAGATAAGGCCATGGCCCAGATGACTGCGACTCCCGTCACAACCCAAGGTTTTTTTGTTGATGGCAAGTGGTGGGAGGAGGGCGATCCGGTTGAGATTCGCGCGCCCTTTGACGGCAGCGTGATCGGGTCTGTCTTCCAGGGGAGAAAAGAACATGCGGAGGCTGCGCTCGCGGCAGCCGTGAAGGCATTTGGCACGACCCGCCGGTTGCCGGCATTTGAACGGCAGCGCGTCCTGCGGCGTGTTTCCGAGAATATTTCCCAGCGCAAGCAGGAATTCGCTCACACCATGGCCCAGGAGTCCGGTAAGCCTTTAAAGGCCGCGCGCACCGAAGTGGAGCGCGCCATTTTTACTTTCAACGTGGCCGCGGAAGAGAGCACCAGAATCTACGGCGAGTACCTCCCGCTGGACTGGCAGGAGTTCACTGCCGGGCGTTGGGGTATTGTGCGCCGCTTTCCGCTAGGGCCGATCGCCGGAATCACTCCTTTCAACTTTCCTTTGAATTTGGTGGCGCACAAGGTTGCGCCGGCGATTGCTGCTGGTTGTCCGCTGGTGCTGAAACCGGCGCCCCAGACTCCGTTCACTGCGATGCTCCTGGCGGAGGCGGTACAGCAGGCTGGTTGGCCTGATGGCGGTTTAAATGTGCTGCCGCTTTCGAACGAAGACGCCCAACTGCTGGTGACTGACGAGCGCATCAAGCTGATCAGCTTTACTGGAAGCGCTGCTGTGGGCTGGCAGATCAAGAAGAATTGCGGCAAGAAGAAGGTTCTGCTTGAGCTTGGAGGTAATGCCGCTGTGATTGTGCACAGCGATGCCGATCTGGCCTATGCCGCCGACCGCTGTGTCGCGGGAGGATTTTCCTACGCCGGCCAGACCTGCATCTCCGTGCAAAGGATCCTGGTGGAACGATCAGTCTGCGGAAAATTTACCGACCTTTTGCTTGAGGGCGTCAAGAAACTGAAAACCGGTGACCCGCTTGATGATTCCACCGACCTGGGACCGTTGATCCGGGAAAGCGATGCGGTCCGCGCCAGCGATTGGATACAGGAAGCTGTTCGCGGCGGAGCGCGCCTGCTTTGCGGGGGCCAGCGCCATGGTTCCGTGCTCGAACCAGCGGTTTTGACCGGAACGCGGCCTGACATGAAAGTAAATTGCCAGGAAATATTCGCGCCGGTGGTGACGGTTGAACCGTACGACGACTTCGACCAGGCCTTGCGTCTGGTAAACAAGTCTCCGTATGGGTTGCAGGCCGGCCTCTTTACCCGCGACGCCAAGCTGATCTTTAACGCCTACGAAGAACTTGAGGTAGGCGGATTGATTGCCGGCGATGTTCCCGCTTTTCGCATCGACCACATGCCGTACGGTGGGGTCAAGGATTCAGGATTGGGACGAGAAGGGTTGCGCTACGCCATTGAGGAAATGACTGAACCCAAATTACTGGTGATGAACCTTAAGTAAGCGCGGTCGACTTGCGCAGTTCAGGCTCCGTTAGCTCTTCAAATTGAGACGAAAAAATTATTCTAGTATTAATCTTGGACCAATTCCGTGCGTTCACAATGTTTCCGCTGTTATAATCCTTAGTTTTCTTGCTCGCTTCGATTGCGATAAGTGATCGCTTGAAATAACGCTGCATATCACCGGGTGCCTGACATTTAGTGCCCGCTGCACGACACTCTCTTTCGATGCAGATCTTTCACCGCAGCACGAACACTCTTTCGCGGGCCACGATCTATGGCGCCGTGTTTGTGGTGGCCGCGTTATTCTGGGCGGCGGCGGAAATTCAACGATCCCCCTACGTTACTTATGCCGGCGTGCGCCGGCCGCAGCCGGTTCCTTTCAGCCACCAGCACCACGTGGCTGGGCTGGGCATCGATTGCCGCTACTGTCACACCTCAGTAGAGACTTCCAGTTTCGCCGGCATTCCGCCCACCAAGACCTGCATGAACTGCCATTCACAGATTTGGACCAATGCGCCGTTGCTCGAGCCTGTGCGCGAAAGTTACAAGACCGGCAAGTCGTTGGTGTGGACCCGGGTGAATGATCTTCCCGATTTCGCGTATTTCAATCACAGTATTCATATCAACAAGGGCGTCGGCTGCAATACCTGCCACGGTCCAGTGGACCGGATGCCGCTGATGTATAACTACGCTTCCCTGCAGATGGAGTGGTGTCTCGACTGCCATCGTGGTCCGGAAAAATACCTCAGGCCCCGCGACCAGGTGTTCAATATGCGTTACGAACAACCATCGGGAAGCAAACCGGTAGAGGTGGATGGCAAGCAGTACACCGACCAGTTCGCGCTCGGAACTGATTTGGTAAAGAAATACAACTTGCGAACAGTAACCGATATTACGAGTTGTTCAACGTGTCACCGGTAGTGGAATTGATGGATGGAGGACGGGCGTCTCGCCCGGCTTCCATAAGCAGATCATGAACATGGAAGACAAAAACGGAAAACCGCGGCGCGAGGACGTTTGCCCTACCAAGAAAGGCAAGCTCGATCTCGACGCTGTCCGTGACCGGATCGCCGGAACCAAGGGTCCGGAGTACTGGCGGAGCCTGGAAGAATTGGCGGGCAGCCCTGATTTTCAGGAGATGCTGCACCGCGAATTTCCTAAAGGCGCATCGGAATGGGTGGATGCGGTCTCCCGTCGTGGATTTCTGAAGCTGATGGGAGCTTCTCTGGCCATGGCGGGCATGACAGCCTGCACCAAGCAACCGCTGGAACCGATCGTTCCATACGTAAAGCAACCAGAGGAAGTGGTCCCCGGACGACCGTTGTTTTTTGCTACAGCTTTTACTCTCGGCGGATACGCTAGCCCGGTTCTGGTAGAGAGTCAGCTCTATCGCCCCACAAAAATTGAGGGCAACGACATGCATCCTGCAAGCCTGGGTGGTACCGATGTTTTTTCCCAGGCATCGATTCTTGGGATGTACGACCCCGACCGTTCCCAGACCGTAACCTACCTGGGGGACGTCCGGACCTGGGGATCACTTCAGGCGGCATTGCGTGCGCCGCTAAGTATTCAGAAGAGTTTGCAGGGTGCGGGCATTCGCATCCTTACTCCGACCATCTCATCGCCGACGCTTGCGGATCAGTTGCGTTCTGTACTAAAAGCCTATCCGCAAGCGAAGTGGCACGTGTACGAGCCGGCGAACCGGGACAACGTGCTCGAAGGCGCGAAGCTGGCATTTGGCCAGCCGGTAGAAACGCAGTACAAGCTCGAAAATGCTGATGTGATTCTCTCGCTCGACGCTGATTTTCTATATGCCGGCTTCCCCGGCTTCGCGCGCTACGCACGAGACTTCGCCAAGCGGCGCAATCCCGATTCCGGCAAGATGAGCCGGCTCTACGTCGTCGAAAGCACGCCGAGTTCGACGGGGGCGAAGGCGGACCATCGGTTGCCTCTACGGGCGCTGGAAGTTGAAGCATTTGCCCGAACGTTGGCTGCAGCGGTCGGCAGCAACCCCAGTCCAGGCTCTGCGGGCGGGGAGCAAGAGAAGTTTTCTGCTTCGATCTTGAAGGATCTTCAGAGTCATCGCGGCTCCAGTGTGGTGATGGCAGGGGATCATCAGCCCCCCGCTGTCCACGCCCTGGTTCATGCCATCAATGCAGCCTTGGGCAACGTCGGAAAGACTGTTTTCTATACCGATCCAGTAGATGCGAACCCAGTAAATCAGAACGAGTCATTGAAAGACCTGGTCGCTGACATGCGTGGCGCCAAGGTGGATGTGCTGATCATTCTGGGCGGCAATCCGGCCTACGATGCCCCCGCTGATCTTGATTTCGCCAATGCGCTGAAGAGCCCAAGCGTTCCGTTCCGCGTCCATCTCGGCCTCTATCAGAACGAGACCGCCGAACTCTGCCAATGGCATGTGAACGAAGCGCACTATCTGGAAGCCTGGGGCGACGCCCGTGCTTACGACGGAACGGTGAGCATTGTGCAGCCGCTGATTGCCCCTTTGTATGACGGCAAGAGCGCCTACGAAGTATTGGCGATACTTACAGGCCAACCCCAATCGAGTGCCCACGACATCGTCCAGGCTTACTGGAAAACCCAACATCCAGGAGCGGATTTCGACAGCTTTCTGGCGCAAGTCGCTACATGACGGATGGATCGAAGGAACTGCGTTCGCTCCCAAGCAGGTTTCGGCCAAGAACGCGAATCTTGAGCCATCGCCGGTGCCAGACGGCAAGGCGCTCGAGATCAATTTCCGCCGCGATCCTTCGGTCTACGACGGACAATTTTCCAACAACGGCTGGCTGCAAGAACTGCCCAAGCCCATGAACAAGCTCACATGGGACAACCCGGTGCTGATGGGTCCAGCCATGGCAGACCGGTTAGGAATCAAGACCGAAGACTTGGTCGAACTCGAACTGAACGGGAAGAAGGTTACAGCCCCGGTGTGGGTTCAGGTCGGACATCCCGACAATTCCATCACCGTCTTTCTAGGCTACGGACGACGCCGTGCCGGGCGGGTAGGTACTGGAGCTGGCTTCGACATGTACCAGCTCCGCTTCAGTGCCACGCCCGTGGTTCACCAGCGGCGTAGCGATCCGCAAGACCGGAGGCACTTACAAGCTCGCGTCGACCCAGGGTTACCAGACCATGGACACCCCCACGGGCACGCGGCCCCTGGTGCGGACGGCAACTTTGGAGGAGTACCACAAGGAACCGGAGTTCGCGAAAGAAGAAGAGCCACCGAAGGATCTGACCTTATACAAGCCGTATCCCTACGCCAGCGAACCCTACGCCTGGGGCATGACCATCGACATGAATGCCTGCGTGGGTTGCAACAACTGCATCGTCGCCTGCCAGTCTGAAAATAATATCGCCGTTGTGGGCAAGGAGCAGACAGTTCTGGGGCGGCACATGCACTGGCTTCGCGTGGATTCCTACTACCAGGGCGATCGGGACAATCCGAAGGCATACTTTCAGCCGGTTCCGTGCATGCAGTGCGAGAACGCGCCCTGCGAAGTGGTTTGTCCCGTGGGCGCGACGGTCCACAGCAGCGAGGGCCTGAATGACATGGTCTACAACCGCTGCGTAGGTACGCGCTATTGCTCCGACAATTGTCCTTACAAAGTTCGCCGCTTTAATTTCCTGCTGTTTCAGGACTGGGAAACTCCGCAGTTCAAGATGATGCGCAATCCCGACGTAACCGTGCGCAGCCGCGGGGTGATGGAAAAGTGCACATATTGCGTGCAGCGAATCAACGAGCATCGCATTGATTCCGAACGCGAAGAGCGCAAAATTCAGGACGGCGAGTTGCAGACCGCGTGCCAGCAGTCGTGTCCGGCGGACGCCATTGTTTTCGGCAACATCAACGACCCCAACAGCCGGGTCTCGAAACTGAAGGCAGGCGCACGGAATTACAGTCTGCTGGGAGACTTGAATACGCGTCCGCGCACCACGTACCTGGCGGATATTCGCAATCCCAACCCCGACCTGGAAGCGGAGCGCAGTTAAATCATGGACGAGCCAATCCAAACCGACCGCGCGCCAGTTATCGAACCCGGCTACACCTTAGGTTCGGTCACGGAAAAGATCAGCTCTATTGTGCTGACTCGCCCCACCTCCAATGGGTGGTTCATCGGTTTTGGTATCGCGTTTCTGCTCACCATGATGATGCTGTTCGCGATTTCCTACCTGTTTGTGAAGGGCGTCGGCATCTGGGGCGTGACCATTCCAATCGGGTGGGGATTTGCCATTGTCAACTTCGTATGGTGGATCGGAATCGGGCACGCAGGCACGCTGATTTCCGCGATTCTCCTTCTGCTGCGGCAATCGTGGCGCAATTCGATCAACCGTTTTGCCGAGGCCATGACGCTGTTTGCGGTGGCCAGTGCCGGCATTTTCCCTTTGATCCACGTTGGGAGACCTTGGCTGGCCTACTGGCTTTTCCCTTATCCCAACACCATGAGGTATTGGCCTCAATTCCGAAGTCCACTGGTGTGGGACGTTTTTGCGGTCTCTACGTATGCCACCATCTCGGCGTTGTTCTGGTTCATCGGACTGGTTCCCGATCTCGCCACTTTGCGCGACCGCTCGGAAGAGCGCTGGAAGAAGATTATCTACGGCATGCTGGCCCTGGGTTGGCGCGGTTCGGCACGTCACTGGCATCGCTACGAAACTGCCTATCTGCTGCTCGCGGGTCTGGCTACGCCGTTGGTGCTTTCGGTGCACACGGTAGTCAGTTTTGATTTTGCCGTGGGCATCGTGCCCGGCTGGCACACGACGATTTTCCCGCCATATTTCGTAGCAGGAGCAATCTATTCAGGCTTTGCCATGGTGCTGATGCTGGCAATTCCAATCCGTAAATTTTATGGGCTGGAAGACTTCATCACTGAGCGCCATTTGCAAAACTCAGCGAAGGTTATGCTCGCCACTGGTCTGATTGTCGCGTATGGCTACGGCGTCGAAGCCTTCATGGGCTGGTACAGCGGCAATCGCTATGACGTGTTCACGATGTGGAATCGTCTGCACGGACCGTATGCCCCTTTCTACTATTTATTGCTGCTCTGCAATATTGGGATTCCGCAGGTGCTGTGGATTCCCAAGCTTCGTTCAAGCCCGGTTTGGTTGTTCCTCATTTCTGGCGTTGTTCTGGTCGGCATGTGGCTGGAGCGATTCATTATCGTCGTAGTCAGCCTGCACCGCGACTTCCTGACTTCGTCTTGGGGGATGTACTACCCGACGCGTTGGGATTATATGACCTTCATCGGGACCATTGGCATGTTCCTGGCTGCTATGTTCCTCTTCGTCCGTGTCCTGCCGATGATTTCGATCTTTGAAATGAGGACCCTGCTGCCCGAGGCGGAGGTCAAGGAATGAAGCGCACAAAGGCTTACGGGCTGATGGCCGAATTTGACTCCGTCGATGCTCTGATGGATGCGGCTAATCGAACTCGTGAAGCGGGATACAAGAAGATTGACGCCTATAGTCCTTTCCCCGTAGAGGGCCTGGCGGAAGCGATTGGATTCCATCACGATGAAGTGCCGCTTGTCGTTCTGATTGGGGCGTTGCTCGGCGGTCTTGGTGGCTATTTGCTTCAGTACTGGATTTCGGTCGTGAGTTACCCGGTAAATGTAGGCGGGAAGCCTTATCACTCCTGGCCGGCCTTTATTGTAGTGACTTTCGAAATGACGATCCTTTTCGGCGGAATTTTCGCTGTGTTCGGTATGTTGGCGCTCAACGGATTGCCGATGCCCTACCACCCGGTATTCAATGTGCCACGCTTTGCATTTGCCACCAAGGACCGCTTTTTCCTGATCGTGTTTTCTTCCGATCCCAAGTACAACCCGGCCGAGGTTCGAGGTTTTCTCGAGGGGTTGGCGCCGCGCTCGATTTCGGAGGTGCCCGATTAAGAGGCATCCCAATTTCGATGTAGGCGCGCGCGTCAGTCGCCACCAAGAATTGTGTGGGGACAGCCGCCACCGGCTGTCCAGTCGAGCGAGAGCTCGACAGTTTTGCTCTGGATTTTTTGTGATAAGGAACACAGCGGAGCTTCGCTCCGCCGAACAGGCGCGGGCGGCTGTCCCCTTGCCGGCATCGCGCTTTTTCCTCGTGCTCATCGCATCGCTGATGCTGGCCGGCTGCCGGCAGGACATGCACGACCAGCCTAAGTTCAAGCCGTTTGGCGAGAGCGATTTCTACAGCGACCTGCGGTCGGCGCGGCCTCCGGTGGATGGCACTGTGGCAAGAGGTCAGCTGCACGAAGATGTATATCTCTATACCGGGAAGATTGGCAACGATCCCGGAAATTACATGCCCTTCCCGGTCACCGAAGAATTGCTGGCGCGCGGACAGCAGCGTTACAACATTTACTGCGCCCCCTGTCATTCACGGGTGGGCGATGGCAATGGCGTAATCCCCTCGCGCGGTTTTCCGCGCAAGCCGCCTTCATTTCATGCCGACCGTTTGCGTAAAGCGCCTCTCGGGTATGTGTTTGACGTCATCACCAACGGTTTCGGAGCCATGCCCGACTACGCGTCGCAAATTCAACCGCGGGATCGTTGGGCCATAGTGGCTTACATCCGCGCTTTGCAGTTAAGCCAGGAAGCTACTCAAGCGGACGTGCCGGCGGGACAGCAGGTCCCATCGAAACCTCCGCAGTTTGAGGAGCCGGGTTCGGGTGCCACCTTGCCCGTCCTCGAAGTGAAACCAGCGCAGGAGGAGCCGAAATGAGCAACGCTCCGACGCGCAACCTCGACTTGATGGCGCCCCCGGTTGTCAAGACCATCCAGCAGCGGTCGTTGCTGGTGGGATTGGCGTTTGCACTCATCGCGGGAATAGGAGCCTTTCTCCAACCGGACCAGTTCTTCAGGGCGTATCTCATCGGCTTCATGGCATGGCTCGGAGTGACGCTGGGATCGATGGCGATTCTCATGCTGCGGCATTTGACCAAGGGAGCATGGGGAATGGTAATTCGCCGCATTCTGGGCGCGGCCATGCGTTGTTCACCGCTAATGGCGTTGTTATTCGTGCCATTACTGTTCGGAATTCACAGGCTATACATCTGGGCGCGGCCGCTTGATGCCATTGCCGACAAGCACCTGCGAGAACACTTGCAGGAAATCACCAAGTCGTACCTGAACGTGAATGGATTTGTCATCCGTGCCGTCATCTACTTTGCCATCTGGAATCTGCTCTCATTCTTCCTGACGAAATGGTCGGCGGAACAGGATCGCCCCCACGGCCGTGACAACAGCTCGCGCTTCAAGGCACTGAGCGGTCCGGGCTTGATCCTGTACGGGTTCACCATAACGTTCGCGGTGATCGATTGGGTGATGTCGCTTGACCCAAGCTGGATTTCGACCATCTTTGGTCTGTCGTTTCTGATTGGGCAAGTGCTCTCGGCGCTCTGTTTCGCCATCGTAGTTGAGCGCATTCTCTATCGCTACAAACCCATGTCGGAACTGCTGAAGCCGGAGCAGGTGCATGACCACGGAAAATTCATGCTCACCTTCATCATGGTATGGGCCTACTTCGCGTTTTCGCAGTGGCTCATCATCTGGGCGGGCAACTTGCCCGAAGAAATCACCTGGTACATGCGGCGGCTCAATGGTGGTTGGGGATACGTGGGGTTGTTCCTGGTGGTGTTCCACTTCGCTGTGCCGTTTGTGCTTTTGATTTCGCGTCCTTTCAAACGCGATATCACGCGCCTGGTCTGGTTGGCGGTTGGATGATGTTGATGAGGTATGTGGATCTGTTCTGGATCATCGAGCCAAATTTTTCAGTTACTTTCAATCTGACGTGGCTGGACATCGTGGTCCCGATTGCGATAGGCGGTCTGTGGCTGGCGTATTTCTTCCGCAACCTGAGCTCGATGCCGCTGGTTCCCGCCTATGACGTTTATGCGGTAGAAGTTCTGGAGCCCGCGCACGAGCATCACGCATGAGTCACAAGTTATGAGCGACGACACTCACATCGACGGGCACAACCGGAAGCGGAGTTTGAGCGCGAAGATCTTGCGCCCAAACCGATTCTGCTTTTCCTGCTCGCACTGATAGTCGGTTGCCTGCTGGTGGCGCTTGTCTTGAGGGGGATGTACGGTTTTCTGGACTCTTACGAAAACCACCACCAGCCTGTACAAAGCCCGCTGGTGCAGCAAACAACAACCGACACGCGGACTGTCCTGCCCGGCGAAACCATGAAATTTCCGCAGCCGCGCCTGGAAACGGACGAGCGTCGCGAAATCAATGACTTCCGTGAACATGAAGAAGAGACATTGCACAGTTATGGTTGGGTGGATCAGCAGGGCGGGGTCGTGCGGATTCCCATCGATCGTGCCATGGAACTGTTGGCGCAGCGTGGTCTTCCTACACGCCAGCAGACGGGAACAGTTCCGGCATCAGACGTAAACACCGGGAAAGAAGCAGCACAGCGGTCGGATACAAGCGCGCGCCGGCGAAGCGGAAATGAAGCGACGTTGTGGCGTCCCTTGCGGAATCTCTTTGCGAACTTTGCGGTAAAGAATTTGACGTGCGCCGACAATCAAAGTCTTTACCGCAAAAGTCGCAAAGGACGCAAAGGAACAGATACATGGCGGTTTGAAAATTGAGTGCAGTGACAAAGATTACTTCTAACCCGAAACGCATTCTGCTGGCGGCAGTCGTCGTGATATCCACGGCGCTGTCGGCTGCCGGGCAGGGCATGTCTCAGGGGATCATGTCGCCGCCAGCCAACGTGCGACCGCCGGGATTGAAGAATGTCGGCATCGAGCAGCATCTGGATGAGCAGATTCCATCCGGATCTCGTATTTCGCGATGAAACCGGCAAATCCGTTCGCCTGGGAGATTACTTCGGCAAGAAGCCGATGATCCTGAATCTGGTGTATTACCAGTGCCCCATGCTCTGCGGTGAGGTTTTGAGTGGCCTGGAGAGTGCGTTGCGCGTGCTGAAATTCGACGTCGGGAAAGAATTCGACGTCCTGACTGTCAGTTTCGATCCGCGCGAAACTCCGGATATGGCCACGAAGAAGAAAGCCGAATTCCTGAAGCGCTACGGACGTCCTGGCGCTGCCGATGGCTGGCATTTTCTGACCGGTCCGCAGGAGTCGATTGACGCACTCACCAAGGCTGCGGGTTTCCAATACCAGTTCGACCCAAAAACCGGCCAGTTTGCCCACTCAACCGCGATCATGGTGCTGACTCCGGAGGGAAAGATCTCGCAGTACTACTACGGAGTTGAGTTTGCGCCCAAAGATTTGCGACTGGGGTTGATTCAGGCCTCTCAGAACAAGATCGGCAATCTGGCGGATCAGTTATTGCTCTACTGCTATCACTACGATCCGGCGACGGGTAAATACGGAGCGATTATCTCGCGCGTCCTGCAGTTGTCAGGGCTTGCCACCATATTGATGCTTGGGACCCTGATGACTGTGTTGATCAAACACGGGTCAAAGTCTGATCGCCACGCTGAGGGATGACGACGTTGAAACATCGTAAGACAACGACCAAGGACTGACGACCGGGTAAATATGTTCGACACTTTTCCACTTTGGCCAGCACGAGCCTCGACCGCGGCCGGGAGCGTAGACGCGCTCTTTATATTCCTGGTCATTTTGTCGTCGATGGTGAGTGTAGCTATCTTCACGGCGATGATTGTGTTTGCAATCCGGTATCGCCGCCGCCGCGGAGTGCTGGCGGAACAGATCGAAGGCTCGACTGCGCTTGAAATTACGTGGTCAGTGATCCCGCTATTTATTTTTGGCTTCATCTTTCGTCTGGGGGGCGGTGATTTACTTCAAGGAGCGAACCCCACCGCGCGGCGCGACCGAAGTCTACGTCGTGGCCAAGCAGTGGATGTGGAAGCTGCAGCACGAAGAAGGGCAGCGCGAGATCAACGAACTGCACGTGCCCGTGGGCCGCGACGTAAAGATGATTTTGACTTCACAGGACGTGATCCACAGCTTTTATGTTCCCGCTTTCCGCATCAAGCAGGACGTCCTGCCGGGTCGTTACACTACGGCCTGGTTTCACCCAACGAAAGCCGGAACGTATCATCTGTTTTGCGCCGAATATTGCGGCAGCCAGCATTCTGGCATGATTGGCCAGGTCGTGGTGCTTGAGCCTGCGCAATATCAGGCATGGCTGAGCGGAGGCGGCGCCTCGGGATCCATGGCTTCGAACGGTCAGAACATGTTTTTGCAGCTCGGCTGTTCCACTTGCCATCGCTCCGATACCCAGGGGCGCGGGCCGAATCTTGTGGGGCTGTTCGGCAAACCGGTACAACTGGAAGACGGGCGCGTGGTTACCGCCGATGAAAATTACATTCGCGAATCCATTTTGACGCCGGGCGCGAAGATCGTGAGCGGCTTCAAACCGATCATGCCGGTATTTCAGGGACTGGTGAGTGAAGAGCAACTGAACGCGCTCGTGGCATACGTGAAGTCACTGAACCAGAGCCCAACGGGAGCGGCAGGCGGTCCGACGGTTGCGCCGTCTGACGCGAAACCGCAGGAACCAAAGGTGCAATAGCAATGGCCACCGCAGCAATCACCGCGGAACGCGAGAATTATCTCAACCAGGAATATGGCATCAAGTCCTGGCTGCTTACCGTCGATCACAAGCGCATCGCGCTGCTCTATCTGCTGTCTATCACTTTCTTCTTCTTCATCGGAGGATTTTTCGCGCTGCTGATCCGGCTGGAACTGCTGACGCCGGCGGGCGACCTGGTACAGGCCGACACCTATAACAAGCTTTTCACCATGCACGGCCAGGTCATGGTGTTCTTCTTCCTGATCCCGTCCATCCCCGCCGTGCTGGGAAACTTCCTGGTGCCGCTGATGATCGGCGCCAAGGATCTGGCGTTCCCGCGCATCAACCTGCTGAGCTGGTATCTCTACATCATCGCCGGCGCTCTGATGCTGCACTGCATGCTTACCGGCGGCGTCGATACAGGCTGGACCTTTTACACGCCATTCAGCACGGCTTTCAGCAATACCAAGGTGATCGAGGCAGGGCTGGCCATCTTCATCTCCGGATTCTCATCCATCCTGACCGGATTGAATTTCGTGGTGACGATTCACCGCATGCGTGCTCCGGGCATGACCTGGAACCGTCTGCCGCTGTTCATCTGGGCGCATTACGCCACCAGCATCATCCAGTTGCTGGGGACGCCGGTGATCGCGGTGACGCTGGTGCTGGTAGTGCTGGAGCGAGCGCTGCATCTGGGAATCTTTGATCCAACGCGCGGCGGGGATCCGCTTTTATTTCAGCACCTGTTCTGGTTTTACTCCCATCCGGCCGTCTACATCATGATTTTGCCCGCCATGGCAGTGGAGAGCGAGATCATCGCCTGCTTCTCCCGCAAACGCATCTTCGGCTACAAAGCTGTCGCCATGTCGAGCATTGGAATCGCGGTACTGGGTTTCCTGGTCTGGGCGCACCACATGTTCGTGGCTGGAATCTCGCTTTACGCAGCACTGATCTTCTCCGCCCTCAGCTACCTGGTTGCCGTCCCTTCGGCCATCAAGGTCTTCAACTGGACGGCGACGATGCACAAGGGTTCGATCACGTTCTCCACCCCCATGCTGTATGCCTTCGGCTTTATTGGGCTGTTCACCATGGGAGGCCTCACCGGACTGTTTCTGGCAGCGTTGGGAATTGATGTACACGTCACCGATACTTATTTCGTCATCGCCCATTTCCACTACATCATGGTGGGCGGCGCGGTGATGGGGTATTTGGGCGGAATGCATTTCTGGTGGCCGAAAATTTCCGGGCGGATGTATCCCGAAGCGCTTGGGCAAGATTTGCGGCGCTCATCGTTTTCCTTGGTTTCAACCTTACGTTCTTCCCGCAGTTTATCCTGGGCTACCTCGGGATGCCGCGCCGCTACTGGCAGTATCCTCCGGAGTTCCAGGTGCTGAATGTGCTTTCCACCGCCGGGTCCACGATTCTCGCGGTTGGATATCTCTTGCCGATGGTTTATTTCCTGTGGTCGATGCGTTACGGAAAAATTGCGCCCGCCAATCCCTGGGGCGCCTCGGGGCTGGAGTGGAAGACCAGTTCGCCGCCGCCGACATTCAATTTTGACGTACCGCCAGTGGTCGACTGGGAAGCTTACGATTACGAAAATATTCCTGCACCCGGGGAGGCGCGCGTTGCCGGATAGTCCGATCGCCGTCGCACATCACAATCCGGAGTTGAAGCACCATTTTGCCGACATGGAGCAGCAGCGCGACGCTTCATCGCTGGGCATGTGGCTGTTTCTGGCGACCGAGATCATGTTCTTCGGCGGGATGTTCTGCGCCTATCTCATCTACCGCCTCTGGTATTACCCGGAATTCGCCGCTGCAAGCAGTTCGCTCGATATCACGTTGGGGACGGTCAACACCGCGGTGTTGATCTGCAGCAGTTTGACCGTAGTTCTCGCAGTCCGCGCCGCGCAGATCGGTAAACGGCAAGCCCAGGTGATCTACCTGGCTCTTACCCTGGTGCTGGGACTGGCTTTCCTGGGGATTAAGGCCGTCGAGTGGACCAGCAAGTTTAAAGAGCACCACGTCCCGGGACCGACATTTCATTTTGAGGGGACGCTTCCCAACCATCCCGGCCAGCCGGTAGACCAGCAGCACGCGCAGATATTTCTTCTCCCTATATTTCGCCATGACTGGCATGCACGCGCTGCACATGATCATCGGAGTCGGGATTTTTTCCTGGCTGCTCTATCATGCATGGAAAGGGCGTTACACGCCGGAGTATTACACGCCTCTGGAAAATTCCGGGCTGTATTGGCACTTCGTGGATATTGTCTGGATTTACCTGTTTCCGCTGCTGTACCTGATCGACCGTAAAAAGTGAACACCGGGAACTGATTATGTCTGAACACGTCGTGCCGCTTAAAACGAATGTGACGGTCTGGCTGGTGTTGCTGCTCCTGACCGGAGTTACAACGGGTGTGGCGTTTATCGATCTGGGGCCGTTGAACACGATTGTTGCCCTGGTGATTGCCACCTGCAAGGCGCTGCTGGTCGTCCTGATTTTCATGCACGTGAAATATGCCAGCGACAAACTCGTCAAAGTGGTCGTGATCTCGGCGATCTTCTTTCTCATTCTATTGCTCGGTTTGAGCCTGGCGGACTATTCGACCCGGATGCTGAGCTGAAGGCGTAAAAAGCGGTGGCAAGTGGCCGGTTGTCGGTGGTCAGCAAGTTGACGTAAGCGCTCTTGATCTGAATTAATTCTGACTACTGATCACAGACCACTGAGTGACGCGACCTGAGGTGAATCTTATGGCGTTCTGCAATTCTTGTGGCGCAACCCTCGATGGCGGAGCGCAATTTTGCACGAAGTGTGGCGCTACCCAGCCAGTAGGAAGGGCGTCTGCAGCCGCGGTCTCCGCACCGAGTACGGTGGGCGCTCCCCTGGCCACGACCCCTAAGAACAATAACGCTCTTAAGATTATTTTGATTGTCGTTGCCGTCATTGTCGGCATTGGCATCCTGGGGGTAGCTGCGGTGTCTTTCATCGGCTACCGCATTGCCACTCACAGCCGCGTTCGCAATCACGATGGTAATGTTCAGGTTGAAACTCCCTTCGGTTCCGTCCAGACCTCAACCGACCCGGATGACGCCGCCCGCGATCTGGGTATCGATTCTTACCCGGGAGCTACTATAGTCAAGGGCACCACGTCGAAGATGAACATGGGAAACATGCATACCGCCGCGGCTGATTTCGAGAGCAACGATTCCCCCAATACCGTCGCTGATTTTTATAAGTCGAAGGTCCCCGGCGCCAATGTCATCTCTTCGGAAAATGATCACTACGCCATCATTGCGACCGATAAGAAGAACATGCTGACCATTAACATCGAGCCCAAGGATGGCAAGACCCGGATTCACATCGCCAGAGTTTCCGGAAAAATCATTAACGGCGGCGATTCCGATAACTAGTCCCGGCGAATGTCTTCCAACCTGGTAGAAATCGGCACGGCCGCGAGAAGTTCCGCGGTGGATGCGGCCGCTCTGGAAGCCGTTCTGCGGCGTCAGCTTCGCGGGGAAGTCCGTTTCGACGCCGGCAGCCGTGCCCTGTACGCCACCGACGGCTCCAATTACCGCCAGGTTCCCATCGGAGTGGTTCTTCCGCGCGACGTGGATGACGTCATTGCTACCATCTCGCTGGCGCGCGAATACGGCGCTCCCATCTTGTGCCGCGGCAGCGGCACTTCTCTTGCCGGCCAGTGCTGCAACGTCGCTGTAATCATCGATTTCACCAAGTACATGAACCAGATCCTGGAGATTGACCCGGCGCGGCGCATCGCCCGGGTCCAGCCGGGAGTGGTTCTCGACAATCTTCGCAACGCCGCGGAGAAGCATCACCTGACATTCGCGCCGGATCCCGCGACCCACGATCGCTGCACACTCGGCGGCATGATCGGCAACAACTCCTGCGGTGTGCATTCGGTAATGGCGGGGAAGACTGACGACAACATCGACGCCCTCAATATCCTCACCTACGACGGCCTGCGGATGCAGGTCGGAAAAACCAGCGATGAAGAATTGGAGCAGATTATTCGTGAGGGTGGCCGGCGCGGCGAAATTTACGCCGGGCTGAAGGGACTTAGAGACACATATTCCGATCTCGTCCGCCAGAAATATCCCAACATTCCGCGCCGGGTTTCCGGATACAACCTGAATTATCTGTTGCCAGAAAACGGTTTCGATGTGGCGCGCGCACTTGTTGGGACAGAGGGCACTTGCGTCACTGTGCTGCAAGCCACGTGTCGTCTGGTTGAAAGTCCTCCCGCACGAGTGTTGTTGGTGATCGCGTATGCCGACATATTCCACTGTGCGGACCATGTACCTGATGTGTTGGCCCACAAGCCGATTGGGCTGGAAGGCGTCGACGACCTTCTGGCGGAATACACCCGCCGCAAGGGCATCAATCCGGAAGGGCTCGCGCTATTGCCCGACGGAGGCGGCTGGCTGTTGGCGGAATTCGGTGCGGCTACTGTTCCTGAGGCTGAAGTTCAGGCGGCCGGATTGATGGAAGTTCTCGGCCGAGGACCGAATCCGCCGGAGATGCGGCTCTTCACGAATCGCGAACAAATCAGAAGAGTGTGGGAGGTGCGCGAGTCCAGCCTGGGAGCCGTTTCATATGTTCCCGGCGAGGACCTTACCTGGGAAGGGTGGGAAGATTCCGCGGTAGCGCCGCAGCAACTGGGCAAATATCTGCGCGGTTTGCGTGGGCTGATGAACAGCTTCGACTATCGTGGCGCCTTGTATGGCCATTTCGGCCATGGTTGCGTGCATAATCGCATCAATTTCGATCTTGAATCGAAGGAGGGAATTGCCAAGTTCCGCAAATTCATGGAGGCGGCCGCGGACCTGGTTGTCAGTTACGGAGGATCGCTCTCCGGCGAACACGGCGACGGGCAGGCGCGGGCGGAACTGTTGCCGAGAATGTTCGGACCGGAGTTACTCCAGGCCTTTCGCGAATTCAAGAACATCTGGGACCCGGCCTGGAAGATGAACCCGGGCAAAGTGGTTGAGCCCTACAAGCTCGACGAAAATCTGCGTTTGGGAGCCAGTTACAGCCCCTGGCAACCGGAAACGCACTTCAAATTTCCCAACGACAATGGGAGTCTTGCTCGGGCCACCCTTCGCTGCGTGGGAGTCGGCAAATGCCGCCGCGAATCCGGCGGTGTCATGTGTCCAAGCTTCCGGGTCACACACGACGAGCAGCACTCCACTCGCGGCCGTGCCCACCTGCTTTGGGAGATGGCGCAGGGAGATGTGGTGCGCGACGGCTGGCATGACGAGGTGGTCAAAGAGTCCCTGGATCTATGTCTTTCCTGCAAAGGCTGCAAGAGCGATTGCCCGGTCAGCGTTGACCTCGCTACCTACAAGGCGGAGTTTCTTTCTCACTACCACGAAGGACGCCTGCGCCCCCTGGGTCATTATGCTTTTGCCAATATCGATATCTGGGCTCGGGTGGCGAGCAAAGTTCCGGGATTGGCCAATCTTGCCACACAACTACCCGTTCTCCGCGAAATCGCCAAGCGCACCGTGGGAATGCCACACGCAACGTAGCGTTCCGGCATTCGCTCCCCAAACCTTCCGGTCATGGTTCAATTCCCGGAAGCCAGAAACGCCGAAACCGCCGGAGCGCCCCGGGTTATGCTCTGGCCGGATACGTTCAATAACTATTTTCTGCCAGACACCGCCAGGCGGCGGTCGAGGTCCTCGAAGCTGCCGGTTTCAGCGTAGAAATACCTCGCACAGTCGTGTGTTGCGGGCGTCCGCTCTACGACTTCGGTATGTTGGGTCGCGCCAAACGCTTGCTTCTAAAGACGTTGGATATTCTCGCGCACGAGATCGCAGACGAAATTCCGATTGTCGTATTGGAGCCCAGCTGCGCAGCTGTATTTCGCGACGAGTTACTTAACCTGTTTCCTGACGATGAACGCGCCCACAAGTTGTCGCGTCAGACGTTTCTCTTAAGCGAATTTCTGGAGAAGAAGGCGCTAGGCTTTCAGGCTTCCAAGATTACCGGCTAAAGCGCTGGTCCACGGCCATTGTCATCACAAGTCGCTGATGAAAATGACGGATGAAGAGTCCGTGCTGACAAGAATGGGATTGGAGTGGAATGCGCCCGCGCCCGGATGTTGCGGCATGGCCGGCTCATTCGGCTTCGACGAAGACAAGTATGACGTATCGCAGGCAATCGGCGAGCTTGAGCTTCTGCCGGCAGTCAGGCTGGCGCCGCCCGAAACTCTCATCATCGCAGATGGATTCAGTTGCAGGGAGCAGATCGGCCAATCCACAGATCGACAGGCTCTGCACCTGGCCGATGTGATCGCAATGGCATTGCACGATCCGAAGGTGCCGAACGGCGGCTATCCAGAGAGGCAGCAGGTCGAGCGGCGGAAGGCTGGGGTGGAGCGGTCGATGAAGCGGGCTGGGGCCGGCCTGGCCGCTGTAGCTGCGGGAGCAGCGCTCTTTTGGTGGCTGAAGAACAGGAAATAGCCCGGTTCATCGGACCGGTTCTTCGGTCCTGACACTACCTTGCCAATTGCTTCCGCGGCCTGTGTAGCTCGCCGTAAGTGCAATCTAATCAATCAGTTGCTTGTTTACCTCAAGGTCTCTCCCCAAGAGGGCTGAAGTCTGGGACAATAGAGCTACTGACGGTTGAGGCATCTACAACCTTCCCTATTCCTGGCCGATTAGCAGGCTTTTATGGCATCAGACTCCGAAACCACTCTTACCCTGCCCGAACCCGCACTCGCGGCTGAGGTCGCGGTCGAGCCGGCGTTGCGCGGGTCGGTCCTGGTTCTTATCCAGTTTGATGTTTGCGAAGAGATCCGACTCGACCAGTTGCGCGCAGATCTTTGGCGCGCGCACCATGGAACAGCCCAGCTTCAAACATCCGGCGCCGGGCTATGTCCGCTACCAGCGGCCTCCGGTGGTCGAACCGATCGAGCCCCTGATTTTGGAGAGTGGCGAGCGGCTCGAAGGGCAGATCAAGTATTACGACTACGGCGTCTTGAGCGTGGTTTTCGAGCTGCCTTTCTCCGGCGACTGGGACACCCTGGTTCGGCTGGGCAGCCGCTGGGTCTGGGACGTCGATTTTGAAAAATATGCAGCCCGCATCGTCCGCGAAAAACTGGAGCGGGCGGCGCCGGCGCTGGTGAAGCGCTATGCGGAGTGGTTGAGTGAGGACTATTTTATTTTCCACGTCAGGGAGATTGCCGGCTCGCCGTCCGCCGCCGAGCTATGCTCCACGCAGGGCGGACGCATCGCGCAAATCGTGCGCGGAGAAACTGCCCAGCTCTCCGAAGGCGAACGCAACGAGATTCTGCAATCGCCGCGCTTCGTATTATCCCAATGACCTGGCGGTCATCGGCTGGAACGCCGCTTTTCTTTATGACAGCGAAGTGGGGCTGAAACCGCCATCCAGTTGCTGGAATACGCCAATTCGCAGCTGCTGGAATTCCGTCACTACGATGAATTGTCTCACCCGCGAACTGGCGATCGTGTATGCCGCCCTCGACAAAGGCACCGGAATGCTGGCCCGCTGGCGCCTGGCCAGCGCAGCCACCAAGCTGCATACGGTCCTGCTGGACGTGAACGAACTGACCGAACGCGCCGATAACGCCATCAAGTTTCTCAGCGACATGTTTTCCGCGCGTCTGTACAAATTGGCGGCCGCCAAGGTCGGAGTGCCGGACTACAAAGACCTGGTGACGCAGAAGCTGCAAACCGCCGAAGACCTTTACCGCTTCATGGTGGACCAGTTCAACCAGAGCCGCGCCTTCGTGCTCGAACTGATGGTGGTGATCATCCTGATCATCGAACTAGCCTTCCTGTTCGGCGGCAAGAGATAGTAGCGACGCCTGCTGCAAGCGTGATCACGAAGAACACAATTACACAAAGGAATTCCGATATTTGCGCACTCCTTCGTGTGACCTTCGTGTCCTTCGTGGTTTACCAGGTTGGTTTAAGGATTAGCCATTCGCTAAGGGAGACTCATGCGAGGACTGAAGGGCAAGCGCGTGCTGATCACAGGAGGCGCCAGCGGAATCGGCGCGGCGACCGCCGCCCGCTTTCTGGAAGAAGGCTCGTCTGTCGTCGTGCTGGACCGCGACGCCAAGGGCCGAAAACAGATTCACGCACGAGTTGCCGAAATTAGCCGGGACGGTGGATGCCGACGTCTCCAACCTTAAGCAGGTGGAAGCCGCCTTTTCCGAGGCGGTAGGCTGATGGGCGGCGTGGATGTCCTGATCAACAATGCCGGTATCAGTATTCGCCACAATTTCCTCGACATTACGCCGGCGGAGTGGGACCGGATCATCGCTGTCAATCTGACCGGGCGTGTTTTACATGGCGCAGACCGCGGCCAAACACATGTGGGCGCAGGGCAGTGGCGTAATCCTCCAGACCGCGTCAACCAACGGGCTGGTCGGCCAACCCTACTACGCTGACTACAACGCCACTAAGGCGGGGTGATCGAGCTGACCAAGTCCATGGCGCTGGAGCTCGCGCCCAAAGTCCGAGTGTGCGCGGTGGCTCCGGGATACGTGCTCACGCCCATGCAGCGCGCGGAATACACCGACGAAATGCTGGAAGAAGTAAACCGCAAGATTCCGTTGCGACGCCATGCCCAGCCTGAGGAGATCGCAGCCCTGTTCGCATTCCTGGCGTCGGACGACGCGGCCTATATGACCGGCCACGTCTATACCATTGACGGCGCCGAAACCGCGGGAGGGTTGGCCAGTCGCTAGCGGCTGTTTGATATGAGCTAGACGTCTAAGTTAGAAGTCATTGTCATCCCGACCGGAGCGAATGCGAAGCCAGCGAAGTGGAGAGCTGGAGCGCAGTCGAAGGGATGACCGGCTTTTATGCCGGCAAGTAGATTATGGTCTTCGTCCTCGACAATTACGATTCGTTCACCTACAACCTGGTGCAATATCTGGGAGAGCTAGGCGCGAGAGGTCGAGGTGCGCCGCAATGATCAGATCACGCCCGCGGAAGTTGAAGCCATGCACCCGGAACGGATCCTGCTCTCGCCGGGCCCCTGCACGCCGCAGGAAGCCGGAATCACGATTCCGCTGATTCGCCATTTTGCCGGCAAAGTACCGCTGCTGGGAGTCTGCCTGGGCCATCAGGCGATTGGCGCGGCCTTCGGAGGCAATGTTGTGCGAGCGCCGCATCTGATGCATGGCAAGACCAGCGAAGTCCAGCACGACGGCAAGACTATCTTTTCGAGGTCTTCCCTCGCCCATGACCGCGACTCGCTACCACTCGCTGATTGTGGAAGAAAGAAATCTGCCCGCGGATCTGGAAGTTAGCGCCTGGACAACGGAGAAAGACGGGTCGCGAACTATCATGGGGCTGCGACATCGGAAGTTTCAGATCGAAGGCGTGCAGTTCCATCCCGAGAGCGTGCTGACTGAGCGAAGGGAAGAAGCTGGTAGGGAATTTTTTGAAGCTGTGAAAACCAGTGGTCGAGCTGCCAGTTACTCAGGCCGCGGTCAAACTGACAACTCGATAACTTACAACCGGCAACTGATTCTCTACCCCCCCCGCGCCGTCTCCACCGCCCTCAGCACCGCCTGCGCCTTGTTCATGGACTCCTCAAACTCGCGCTCCGGATCGGAATCGGCGACGATGCCCGCTCCTGCCTGCAGGTACGCTTTCTTGCCCTGCATCAGCATGGTGCGGATCGCGATGCAGGAATCGAGATTGCCAGCGAAATCCGCATACAGCACCGCGCCGCCGTAAACCCCGCGCCGGGTCGGTTCCAGTTCTTCGATGATCTGCATGGCGCGAACTTTCGGCGCGCCGCTCAGAGTGCCGGCGGGGAAGCAGGCGGCGAAAGCATCCAGCGCATCCAGGTCGGGACGCAGCTTGCCTTCGAGCGCCGAGACGATGTGCATGACGTGCGAGTAGCGCTCCACGTACATCAGGTCTTTTACTTTCACCGAACCGTACTCGCTTACCCGGCCCAGATCGTTGCGTCCCAGATCCACCAGCATGACGTGCTCGGCGCGTTCTTTTTCGTCGTGCAGCATTTGCTGTTCCAGGCGCTGGTCTTCGGCTTCGTCGCGGCCGCGTGGATGAGTGCCGGCGATCGGGCGATATTCCAGTTTGCGTCCGGTGACGCGCACCAGCATTTCCGGCGATGAGCCCAGTACGTGCGTGTCGCCCATGCGCAGAAAATACAAGTACGGAGAGGGATTCACGGCGCGCAGCGCGCGATAGATATCGAACGGCGCGACTCCGGGAACGAAGTCCAGGCGCTGCGAAAGCACGACCTGAAAAATATCTCCGGCGGCGATGTATTCCTTGGCGCGCTCGACCGAATCGACAAACGCTTTCGCGGCGGTGCCGGCGTGAATCTCAGTTTGCCGCGGCTTCTTCGTTGACGTCTTGTGCCAGTGCGCCGGCCGCAAGCCCGTCGCCAGTTTCTTTTCCAGGACGGCAATATCCGCAGCCGCACGATCGTAGGCCCGGCGCGGACTCTCGCGCGATACATCGGCGGTGGCGATGATGTGAATCTGGTGACGCAGGTGATCGAACGCCAGCAAGCGGTCGAAAAACATCAGCACGCAATCGGGCAGCGAAAGATCGTCTTTCGCATGCTCGCCGATTTTTTCCAGTTGGCGGACGGCGTCATAGGCGAAGTAGCCGACGGCGCCGGCAGTGAATGGCGGCAGTCCCGGGCACGATCGCGGGACGGTGCTGCCGCAACAATTCCTTTATGACCTGGATCGCATTGCCTTGACGCTTTTCCTTGTGCTTGCCGCGCTGAACCACGATCGTCGCCGCCTCAGGCCCGCACCTGCATGTAAGGCCGCGCCCCCAGGAATGTGTAGCGGCCAATCTGTTCGCCGCGTTCGACCGACTCGAGCAGAAAAGCATCGGGTTCGTCGGCGGCAATCGCCAGAAAAGCGGAGACCGGCGTCAGCAAGTCGGCCGATACCGACTTCACCACCGGAACCAGTGTGGCCTCGCCAGCGAGGCGGGAAAATTCTTTGTAGTCGGGACGAATCATGGGATGAGTCATTATAGAGAAGGAAGTCTCGCGGCGTCGTGCCGACCGATTACGGTCTGAAAGACTGCTGGACTTCCGGCACGTCAATTCGTACAAACTGAGTGCAGTCGCTTCCTCGCGATACTTTAATTGCGGACGTTCCGTCCGCTATCGGGCCGGCGGGACGCCGGCGCACAAACCCTGTAAAATCGAAGTCGGAAGTCCTCCTCATGCCAGCCATTCGTCGTCCCCCCGGCCCTCCGCCCCGCTTTCTTGTCGGTCACTTTCCCTTGCTTGGTGCCGATCCGCTGTCAGTCTTCACCCGCTGGGCGCGCGATTTCGGCGACATCTTTTATTACCGCGCGGGTTGGATCCATGTGTACTTCCTGAACCATCCTGACCTGATTGAGTCGGTGCTGATCTCGCAATCGCAGAATTTTGCGAAGGATAAAGTCATCCAGAACAGCCGCTGGTTCCTTGGCCAAGGCCTCTTGACCAGCGAAGGGCTCCGAGTGGCGGCGCCAAAGGCGGCTATGCCAGCCGGCATTTCACCGGGAGCGGCTGTCTTCCTATGGGCAAACGATGGGAGCCTATTCGGAAGAAATGCTGACGACCTGGCCGGATGGCGAAGTTCGGGACATCCATCAGGAAATGATGCAGCTCACCATGCGCATCGTCGCCAAGGTTCTGTTCAGCGTGGAAGTGAGCGAAGACGCGCAAAAAGTTGCTGCCGCGCTCAACCTGCTGATGCGACACACCTCGGGACTGCGGATGATCATGCCGCCTGCCTCTGCGTCATGTCCCGTTGCCGGCGTTGGTGCGGGTAAAGCGCGCGGTGCGGGAACTGGACGAATCGTCAACCGCATCATCCGCCAGCGCCGAGCCAGCGGGAGAAGACACCGGCGACCTGCTCTCCATGCTCATGTCCGCCCGGACGAAGACGGCAGCGCCATGACTGACCGCCAGTTGCGCGATGAAATCATGACGTTCCTGCTGGCTGGGCACGAAACTACCGCTGTCTCTCTATCGTGGACCTGGTATCTGCTTGAGCCAGCATCCTGAAGCCGCACAGAAACTTCGTCAGGAACTCAACGACGTCCTCCAGGGGCGCACGCCTCAACTTGAAGACCTGGCCCGCCTGCCCTATACCGACAAAGTTGTAAAGGAATCCATGCGCCTGTATCCGCCGGCCTGGAGCCTTGCCCGCACTACCGCGAAAGAAACCGAGATTGGCGGCTACCGGCTTCCGGTGGGCGCGAACGTGGTGATGAGCCCATGGATCATGCATCGCGATCCGCGTTTCTTTGAACATCCCGAACTGTTCGATCCCGATCGCTGGACCGGGCAGGCTCCTCAACAACTTCCGCGCTTCGCCTACTTTCCATTTGGTGGCGGACCTCGCCTGTGCATTGGAGCTTCATTCGCCATGATGGAGACGAACATTCTTCTGGCGACGATCGCGCAGCGATTTCAGTTGCACCTGATTCCCGGCCATCCCGTTACTCCTCAACCCGGTATTACCCTTCGCCCGCGGCACGGTATACGGATGAAGATGACCAGAAACTGAACCAGAGTAACCAGCGAATGAATTGACGGATGGGCCGTGCCGTTGGAAGATGGCGGTTCAGGCCAAATCCGCTCAACGGGGGCGTATGCGTATCAAGTTCTGGGGCGTACGTGGGTCTACGCCGACTCCCCAGCCCGACAACCTGCGCTATGGAGGGAACACCTCCTGCGTCGAAGTTCGCTTCGGCGACAATCTCTACATCTTCGATTGCGGCACCGGATTCCGCTCTCTGGGACAGCAGCTTCAGCGGGAATCCGAAGGCAAAGCCATCAACGCGCACATTTTTGTTTCGCATTTCCACTGGGACCACATCCAGGGCATCCCATTCTTCAGTCCGCTTTACGACAATCCGGAAAATTCTTTCTCTTTTCACTCTTCCAGCCGCAACCGACTCGCTGAAGCGCGTGATGGAAGAGCAGATGGCTGCGCCTTATTTCCCGGTGGGCATGAGCGAAATGAAGGCGCAGCGCGGTTTCTACGACATGGAGCAGGGTAGAGTACAACTCGATGGAACGACCATCGAAGCCATGTGGCTCAACCATCCCCAGGGCTGTATGGGCTTTCGTCTCGAAACCAAGGACGGAGTGCTGGTGTATGCCACCGACAACGAGCCCGGCGATCCGGTCTTCGACAAGAGCGTGCGCAAGTTGGCGGCCGGAGCGGACGTATTGATCTACGACGCCCAGTATCTTCCGGAAGAATACGAAGCCCGCAAAAGGGGCTGGGGACACAGCCACTGGCGCGAAGCGATCAATGTAGTGATGGAGAGCGGCGCCAAAGAACTGATCCTTTTCCATCATGATCCCGATCATGATGACGCGTGCATTGATAAAGTGGTGAAGCAGGCCCGCGATCACTATCCCAAAGTGAGGGCTGCGTCGGAGGGCATGGAAATAACCCTTTAGCGTCCCAACCTCAGCTCGATTCGCGGAGGCCGAGCCGGGATTGTAGTTGTTTGCGATAACGGCGGCTCAAGCGGAGCCTCGCGCCACCCTCCAGCAGGACTTCGTATTCGCCATCCTCGCTGAGTCTCAAACCACGAACGCGATCAAGGTTCACAATCGTCGATCGGTGGATACGGCAAAAGACATCGGGGTCAAGTTCCTGCTCGAGGTCCGAGAGACTGCGGCGCAGCAAGTGGGTTTTATTTCCTACCTGCAAGCTCGCGTAGTAGTCGGCGGCGTCGATCCAATCAATCTCGGAGATTTTGACAAAAACGATCCGCCCGGCGCTCTTGACCGCCAGGCGTTCTACCTTTCGAGGCAGATGTTTTCCCAGCGCAATCCTCTCCTTGGCGCGGTTTAGCGCTAGGGCGAATCGAGCATTGTCGAAGGGCTTCAACAGATAATCCAGCGCGCCCGCTTCAAAAGCGCGTAGCGCGTATTGATCGTATGCGGTTACGAAAACGATGGCGGGAGGAATATCGCTGCCGAGCAGTTCCAGCAAATCAAACCCGTCACATTCCGGCATCTGCACATCAAGGAACACCAGGTCAGGTTTGGCGCTGCGAATTTCCGCGAATGCCTCCATCCCGGAGCCGCATTCCCTGACAATTTCAATTCCTGGGTCAAGGCTCAAAAGCACGGCAAGGTTGCTGCGCGCGAGCGGTTCATCGTCGACGATCAGCGTTCGTATTTTCGACAAATGCTCTTCCGCGCCCACGAATCACTCTTTCGTCTCGACGGAAACGAAGGGGACAGAAACGCTGACTTCCACTCCACCGGCCTCCTGGTTGTGCATGCTCAAATCGAAGGCGGTTCCGTAGAGACTTTCCAGGCGCGTGCGCACATTGGACATTCCAATGCCGGAGTTCGTCTGATCCCAGCCCGCCGGCAGGGCAGGGCCGTCGTTAAATACGCTAAGTGTCAGCCTGCCATTTGACCGATAGCCGGCGATCCGGATTGAGCCTCCCTGCACCCGTTTCGCGATGCCATGCTTGACGGCGTTTTCCACCATGGGTTGCAGAATCAGACTTGGGACCTGGGCCGCAAAGAGTTCTGCCGGAACGTCGACTTGAAATTGCAGACGCTCGGCAAATCGCACCTTCTGAATGTCCAGATATCTGCGCGTGAAATCCAGTTCCTCTTCCAGCGGCACCTGTTGGCGATCGGAATCCTGCAACACCCGGCGGAGGAAATCGCTTAAACCGGCAATCATGCTCACCGCTGCGTCATTTCTTTTCTCGCGCACCAGCGCCGCGACCGCATTCAAAGTATTGAACAGGAAGTGCGGCTCGATCTGCCTTCGCAAGGCATTGAGCTGTGCCTTTGAGAGTTGCTCGTTGAGGCGCGCGGTCACGGTTTGCTCATTGGCTAACCGCTCTCGCGAGTCCAGCATGAAACTGACCAGGAGAATGGCGCCGTAAACAACAGAGTAGGAGAGAACTCTTTCGTAGAAAGCATGCTGCCAGAGATAGCCGAAGGCTTCGGGCCCGGGATTCTTCGACCACGGGTTCAGCCACTCGTCCAAATACGCGGACCACGCCGCGCAAATCAAACTGATGCCAGCACATGTGCCAAGGTGCGCCAGCCATGGGAGCAGGCTCCGCCATTCTGTTGGGGGATATTTACGTGCCAGGCGCATCACCAGGGGGGTTGCCAGGGTCCATGGCAGCCACGAAAGTAGCAGATCCCAAAAGAGCGCTACCCATGCGTGGTGCATTCCCTCTGCCCGCATGACGAAGACAGTTTGGGTAGCGTCGAAAAGTCCTACGCAGAACCAGATCGCCGCGATCCAGAACCCTTGCTGAAGCTCAGAGTGTGTGCGGGCCGTCGCCATAACAGGGATCCTACTCGATGACTCTGCCAGATAGTCTGAGAATGCAGCCAAGAACCCGCTCACTGCAGTGGACGGTCTAGCGCAATAAGGGGCGCGGCTTCATACTATCCGTATGATCGCCAAAACCAAGACAAAGACCAAGATTATCCTGCTCGGCATAATGATTGTGCTGACTGTGGCTGCGTTGGCCGCATTCCGCGAGGATAACGCGCCGCCAAGTAACAGCCCGGAATACACCAGCGACGGCCAGATGAAAGTTCCCGAAAATTATCGGAACTGGGTATACCTCACAACTGGCTTCGACATGAGTTATACCCCCGGAACGGGGATGGCCGACCACCACATGTTCGACAATGTCTTCGTGAATCCTGAGGCGTACAAAGTGTTCCTCGAGACAGGCACGTGGCCGGAGAAGACCATGCTTGCGCTTGAAGTTCGCGAAGCGGTAGGCAAAGGTTCGATCAACCAGAAAGGTAACTATCAAGGCGTCGGCGTCATGGGTCTTGAGGTGCACGTGAAGGACAAATCACGTTTTCCTGGCGGGTGGGCGTTTTTTGGTTTCGATGACAACAGGACTGCGAAAATGACTCCGACTACCGCCAGTTGCTACACCTGCCACTCAGAACACGCGGCTGTGGACACAACGTTCGTCCAGTTTTATCCCACGCTGCTGCCAATCGCGAAAAGCAAGGGCACTCTCTCTGCCGGATACCAGAAAGAAAGCGCAACACTCGCGCCGAAGTAAGCAGCGGTCTTGGTCAAAAACCACGCTTTGGTCGCGGTTTTCCATTAAGTGTGATGGTAACTCTGTTAGTTCCCCGTAACTTGCCTCCCCGGCCCGGCACTGCATATACTTTGAACGTTTGCCCGCCAACTCCGGGAAAGTCACCCGGCGCCGGCCAGGCATCTTACCGTCTGACCGACCAAATCGGAGACCGCCATGGCTATGAAGACCATTTCCCTCGAGCAGGAGATCAATCCGTGGGAGGCGCAAGCCGCCCGTTTTGACTTTGCCGCCCAGAAGTTGAACCTGGACGAGGGTTTAATGAAGGTCCTGCGGTATCCCACACGGGAGATTATCCTCCACATCCCGGTGATGATGGACAATGGTCATCTGGAGGTCTTTACCGGCTTTCGGGTGCAGCATTCCATCGCGCGCGGCCCGGCCAAGGGCGGCCTGCGTTATTCACCTGACGTCACACTGGATGAAGTCCGAGCGCTGGCCAGTTGGATGACCTGGAAGTGCGCGGTAGTCAACATTCCGTTCGGCGGCGCCAAAGGTGGCGTGATTTGTGATCCTCACAAGATGTCCCAGGGCGAACTCGAGCGCATGACACGCCGTTATACCGCGGAGCTGGTTGAGTTTATCGGTCCTGAAAAAGATGTGCCCGCTCCTGACATGAACACTAACGAACAGACCATGGCGTGGATGATGGATACATACTCCATGCACATGCGCCAGACCGTCACCGCAGTGGTGACCGGTAAGCCGATCAATATCGGCGGGTCAAGAGGACGGCGCGAAGCTACCGGCCGGGGCATCATGATCGTGTGTGACGAAGCGGTCAAGAAACTCGGACTTAGCCCCGAGTCCACGCGCGTGATCGTGCAGGGCTTCGGCAACGTTGGGTCAAACGCGGCACGCCTGATGGCCGAAGTCGGGTACAAGGTTATCGGCATTGTTGAAGTGGATGGCGGCCTGGTCAACAAAAACGGGATCGATGTAGACGCGCTTTGGGAGTATCGTCAGCGCAATGGCAGCATCCATGGCTTCAAAGGTGCGGAGGCCGAAGATCCTGCTGAATTGCTGGTCTCCGATTGCGAAATCCTCATCCCGGCAGCCACCGAAAACCAGATCACCAGCCGCAACGCCGACCGGGTGAAATGCAAGATCCTCGCCGAGGGCGCGAACGGTCCTACCACGGCGACTGCTGACGATATTCTGGCCGACAAGCATGTATTCGTGATTCCCGACATTCTTTGTAACGCTGGCGGCGTGACCACGTCCTACTTCGAGTGGGTGCAGGATCGCCAGGGATATTTCTGGAAGGAATCGGTCGTCAACGAGCAGCTTGAACACATCATGAAGACCGCATTCGAGGATGTGGTCCGGTTCTCCGAGACCCACGGCGTTAACAATCGAATCGCAGCCTACATGCTCGCCATTGATCGCGTTGCTTACACGGTTCGCCAGCGTGGAATCTACGCCTGACAAAGTTTGAGCCGGCTCAAGTCTTAAGGCTGCGGTCATTCCATGGCCTGCTATGCCTCTCTTTTCCTGAGTTGACCCCTATCGGTCGAAGTGTCATTATGGTCGCCCTGCAGACGGGCTGGAAAGCGCTCCCGACGCCCCGGAGGCGACGTTCCGCAGAATCGAAGCCTGTCGCGATGAGAAGAGGAAATCATGAGCAGACTGCAAACCAAATTGAGCACGTGGATGATGGTGCTCTGCGTTTTATTTGTCATGTCCGGAGTGAGCGCCTTTGCCAAACCCCAAACTCCGGCGTCTACGGACGACCAGACCGCCACGACAACCACCAAGAAGAAAAAGAAAAAGGCTAAGACAGCTTCAGACGCGACCGGTGCAACAGCATCGAGCGACCAGGCTGCCGCCACTGACGCGACGGCGACTCCCGCCAAGAAAACGAGGAAAAAGAAAGCTGCCTCGACTGACGCGGCTGCCACGCCGGATACGTCCGCAGCAGCGACTGACACCGGTACCAAGAAGACGCGCAAGTCAAAGAAAACCGCCGCAGACTCTGGTGCGGCACCTGCTACCCCCACAGCCCCAGCGGCGTCAGCACCCGCCACCGCCGCCAGTACTGACAGCACCGCTACGCCAGCGAAGAGGACTCGCAAGAGCAAAAAGTCGACGATGGATTCGGGGACAACTCCGGCGGCTGCTGCTGCAGAACCAGCTCCAGCCGCACATGCCGCGCCCGCAACCAGCACACCGCCCGCGAATTCGATGGCCGCTCCTTCGAACTCGGGTTCTTCCAACTCGATGGCCCAATCCTCGGCGGCTCCGGCGAAGACCAGCAGCAAGACGGCGTCCAGTGCCGCTTCCGATCCGCAAATTGCTTCGGCCAAGTCGAGTGGCATGGTCTGGGTTAACACGGACAGCGGCGTCTATCACAAAGGCGGCCGTTGGTACGGCAAGACCAAGACCGGAAAATTCATGAGTGAAGCCGACGCCAAAGCGGCCGGCTACAAAGCATCGGAAAAAGACTAAGGAGACTCTATGAAACGAAATGTTGTGACCCGATTCCTGCTCTCGCTTTTCGCCCTGACACTGTTAACCGCTATGGCCGCAATGCCGGCCACAGCGCAGACCAAGACAACCAAGACAGCCAAGACGGACTCCGCAATGAGCTGCGCCTGCGGCCGCCGACCTGGTTGACATCAATTCAGCGACGAAAGATCAACTGGATGCGCTGCCGGGCATCGGCGAAAAGTATTCGCAAAAGATCATCGATGGCCGTCCCTATGCGAAGAAGACCGATCTGACTCGCAAGAAAATTATTCCGGCGGCTACCTATGCCAAGATCAAGGACATGATCATCGCCAAGCAGCATAGTCAGGGAGCTTGTGCCGCGCCGGGAACCCTGTTTTCCGGCGCGGTTTCTTTTCAGCGGCTCAGTTGATATTTAGGAGGCATTATGGGTTTTCTGGAAGATATGGCTTGTAAAGAATTGGGCAGCGTGTTGTCGAGCAGCTCGAATCCGATGGCGTCCACTGTCATGCAGATGATCAACAACCAGCCTGGCGGCGTTTCCGGATTGCTGCAGCAGTTCCACGACAAGGGCCTCGGCAGCCTGGTCAGTTCGTGGGTAGGATCGGGACAGAATCTCCCTATTTCCGCGGAGCAGATTCAGCATGTGCTGGGAAGCGAGCAGGTGAAGGAACTGGCAGCCAAGGCGGGAATTTCCCCCGAGGCCGCGAGTTCTCATTTGTCGCAACTGCTACCCATGCTCATCGACAAAATCACCCCTAACGGACAAGTTCCGGAGTGCGCGCCTTCGACGTCAGAATCGTCTTCAACTTCCTCAATGCTGGAAGCTGGGATGAACATGCTGAAGGGTTTCGGCAAGACCGGTACTGAGGGTTAGTGAGAGGCTTTCTTTGGTTGTAGTACACCGGGTTACCTTCCTGCCTCTCCTTTTGGTCAATACCCGCTAACAGCTACGATGTTGGCGGAGGATGCCCGGTTTTGCGCTCTGGGAGTGCTTCCAGAACCGGCTGAATCTAACTGTTACTTCCGTTGCTTTCGCCGTTGGTGGTGGAGGATAATGGGGTGCGGCCAGCATCTCCTCGCCCGGCTGGCGGCCCGTGCCTGCGGTGAACCTGCCCAACTCCATTACGCTGACCCGCATCTTCAGCATTCCACTGCTGATCTGGCTTCTGTCTACCAACCATTTTCACGCTTTTAGTGGCGAGCAGGAACTGCTGGCGTCGGCCCTGTTCATTGCGGCGTCAATCACCGACGGCATTGACGGGTATCTGGCCCGCCGACGTGGCCAGATCACGACCATGGGGATGTTGCTGGATCCGCTCGCGGACAAGCTTCTCATTGCCGCCGCTTTTATCACCCTAGTGCAATACAATCCGGGGCTGGTTCCTGCCTGGGTGGCAGTGGTGATTATCGCGCGCGAATTTCTGGTCAGCGGACTTCGTTCGATTGCCGCCTCCGAGGGATTTACCATCGAAGCCAGCGAGCTGGGTAAATTCAAGATGCTGGTGCAGATTGTTTCCGTGGTCGCCGTCATCCTCGATCATCGTTGGAAGACGTGGCCGGTGGGGCCCTATATTTTTCCGGTGCACTGGATTGCTTTTACTTCAATCTGGTTCATGGTTTTTCTCTCGCTGGTGTCTGCGATAGATTATTTTGCCGCGTTCTGGTCGAAGATCGACCGGCACGTTGTGAAGCGCCGTCGTCGTGCCTTCGTTCTCAGCCGGCGGAGAAAACGCGATGTGCCCGCCACCTGACGATTCTCTTCCTACGCTGATTCACTCCGCCACTGCCACCGAATTTTCACCCGAAGAACGCACGCAGTTGTTGCAACTGGCTCATCAATCCATCGTGTCCGCGCTGGACCAGCGTGAAATATCACTAACTCCTCCGACTCCGCATCTGGCTGAACCTCGCGGCGTCTTTACCACCCTGCACTATCGCGGTGATCTGCGGGGCTGTGTCGGCTATGTCGTTCCTGTGAGTTCGCTGTATCGCACGGTGGCGGAGACGGCGCGGGGAGCGGCTTTTGACGATTCGCGCTTTTCGCCGGTGACTCGGGACGAGGCTGACCGATCTGCAGGTCTCTCTGAGCATTCTCTCCCGGCCGAAGCCGATTCAACCGCAGGAAGTGCAGATCGGACGGCACGGCCTTATGGTCCGATTCGGCGCCAATCGAGGTCTTCTTCTGCCGCAAGTACCTGTGGAGCACGGGTGGGACCGCATTACTTTTCTGGAACAGACCTGCCGGAAAGCCGGTCTGCCAACAAATGCATGGCAAACTGGAGCTCAACTCGAGGCATTCACGGCAGAAGTTTTCGGTGACGGGCGGGTACTGTAGCGGTTTATTGGGAACAAAAAAAACCGGAAGGCACAGGGCCTTCCGGAGAGAACATCTGTTTCTTTCGGGAACTATTGCTGGTCAATTTCCACTTGATCGCCTACGTGTACATCTTCAAGCGCAAACACCAGCATGCCGGTGGCAGTCGTCGGAGTGACGTCGATGACTACGATTTCTCCCATCGCCCGCCGTGGAAAATCTGCTACATGGATTGACGGCCCCTTGGTCTTGGTGAACATGTGCCCTTCGATCGATGGAGGATATTTTTGCGTGTCTTCGCTGGCAGAAGCCTTGAAGGAGAGGGAATCAACCGGATCGTGTAAATCAGCTTCGTAGCTGCGCACGGCTCGGAGATAGTCGCCCACTTTGACTCCCTGGTTGGACCCGAGATTCATGTAGACTTTCGACCCTGTTCCCAGCAAAGCGTCGAAGTCCTTGGCCAGCACGATGCGTCCGCTGGCCTTGCCAGTGGCTGGCAGGAAGCGGTCAAAGCGCTGCGGCGGATGAAATGCCGATGCCGATTTTTCAACAAAAGGAATTGCGTAGTCGCCAGGAACCATCGGTTCGCAGCTGAACTCGACATGTCCCACGGCCATTTTGCCGCGGATGTCGACGATCCGAACCCGCCCCAGTTCTGAATACGGCTGGCCCATCGCCTTCAACATGGCATGTTGGCCGGTGAACAACTCGTAGCGATTGGGATCCTGCAACTCGCGAACGATCTCATATTGCTGGCCGGTCTGATAACCCGAGCCGGCGAGGAACACTAAGTCATTGCGCGCGAACTTGGTGGTGTTGGGGCTTTCCAGTCCACCCGCGACGAAATTGGCGTTGGGTACGAGATCCTTGCTGACATAACCGCCGCAATACAGATCGGCCATTGTCGGGGTCTGTACCCGCTCTTCGGGAAAGCCACCCGTGGTAATCAGCGTGCCCTGTGGGCCAGCCTGATCGGCTGCTGTGGAATCGGCCTGCTGTGCAGTTGCCGCCACCGACATTGCCAGGCACAGTAACAGCAACAGTCCTGTTTTCTTCATGTTACCTCCGAAATCGAGGCCGGGGCCCGGGCCGGCTTTCTACCGCTAACTGCATTAAATACAAGGGCTTTCAAGCCGGACAGTAACAAGCGGGGAGGTCCTGGTCAAGGTTACGCTGGTGTTATCGGGGGTACGTTAAATAGTTTGGGGAGCCGGAAAATCGATAATCCGTTGTTGCATCTGCAATTACGCGCCTGTAATATCCCGGTTCGTTCCCCACGATGACTGCCGCCGCTACTAACTACATCAACAGGCTGCGACCCTTGAGATTGCCTCGGGTCTGTGTGGCCATTATCGACTCCGATCCCACCGCTCTCGTGGACAAAGCGGAAGCCCTGATTCGAGATAATACCTTTCTGGAGTTCAGGTTAGACTACCTGCCGCGCCCCGCCCTCGCGCTTCCAAAAATCAAGCGCCTGATGGAATACAACCCTCATCTGATGGCGATTGCCACTTGTCGCCGAGCCGCCAACGGCGGGAAGTTTCAGGGCTCACTGGCTTCTCAGGTCGACATTTTAGGAAAGGCCAGCGCCTCTGGCTGCCAGTTACTCGACATTGAGGTGCAGAGCGCTTCCAAATGCAAGCCAGAGCAGGTGCAGCGTCTGCGAAGCGGATCGGCGTTAATTCTCTCTTACCACGACTTCCGTGCCACCAAGAATCTGGAAGCCACCCTCGAAAAAATGGTGGCTATACCCGCCGATTTCTACAAGATCGTCGGCACCGCCACGACTCTCTACGACAACGTCACCATGATGAAGTTTCTGGAGAAGAATGGCGACCGCCAATCTCTGGTGGGTTTGTGCATGGGTGAGCAGGGCATCATCAGTCGTCTTCTCGGAGTACGCGCGGGCAGCGCATTTACTTTCGCCTCTGTTAGTCCGGACGAAAAGACTGCTCCGGGACAAATCACCGCACAGGAGTTACGAAACACATACCGAATTGACCAGGTGGATGTTGCAACCCGGGTGTATGGCGTTGCCGGAGATCCGGTCGCGCACTCGCTCTCGCCTGCCATAATGAACGCCGCTCTCCGCCGCGAAAATGTGAATGGTGTCTATCTTGCTCTTCACGCCAAGACACTGAAAGATCTGTTGAGCTGCGTGCGTGACATTCCCATCCACGGCTTATCTATCACGATGCCGTACAAGGAAGCTGTTCTGAAGTACCTCGACAATACCGATTCGCATACCACAAAGATTGGTGCGTGCAATACGGTCGTGAGGGCGCAGGACGGAAAGCTATACGGCTTTAACACCGACGCAGCCGGAGTAGTGCGCCCGCTGGAACAGCGGATTACGATCGAAAAAGCCAAAATTCTGGTTCTCGGCGCTGGCGGAGCCGCGCGTGCCGCGGTGTTCGGGCTCAAAGAGCGCGGCGCTGAAGTTTACATTCTGAATCGTACCGCCGGCCCGGCGCAAAAGCTGGCTCACCAGGCAAGGGCGCGGATTGCGAAGCGTACGGATCTGAAAAAACTTCACTTCGACGTAATCATCAACGCCACTCCCGTGGGTATGGGAAGTTCACACGAGTCTCCGCTCAAGGACAACGAGATCAACACGAAATTTCTGTTTGAGATGATTTACGATCCGGCAGAAACGCAATTGATGAAGCTCGCGAAACAGCGCGGCGCGGAAGTGATTCCGGGAATTGAGATGTTCGTCCACCAAGCGGCACGCCAGTTCGAAATCTGGACTGGAAAGCCCGCGCCCTGGGACGACATGATGCGGGTGGTTACGCTGGCTTTGCAGGAACGCACCGCACGGGCCGCAGCGAAAGAAGTGAAGAAATAATCTGAGGTTCGAAGTCTGCTGGCTATTCCTGATAATGCAGCAGCGAGAACACGTCGTAACCCTTCAGCATGTCCCGCCCCTTGAGAAAATCCAGTTCGACCACGAAGCCCAGTCCCGCGATTTCCGCGCCCAATGAAGCGGCCAGCTTGGCGGTCGCGTTTGCGGTGCCCCCGGTGGCAAGTAAATCGTCAACGATCAATACGCGCTGACCTTTCTGGATTGCGTCCTTGTGAATCTCCAGAGTGTTGGTGCCGTATTCCAGAGCGTAGTCGAATTTAACCGTGGCCGCCGGCAGCTTTCCGGGTTTGCGCAGGGGAACGAAGCCCGCATTGAGGCGATATGCAAGCGCAGGCGCGAAGATGAAACCTCGCGCTTCCATTCCCAGCACCAGATCAACGTCCTGTTTGATGTAATGTTCCGCCAGAGCGTCGATCAGCGTAGCCAGGCCTGTCTTGTCCTTGAGCAGCGTAGTGATGTCGTAAAAAAGAATGCCCTTCTTGGGAAAATCCGGGACTTCCCTGATCAGCTTTTTCAGCGGCTCGCAGTTCAACGCCGGCTGCGGTGCGGGATTCGACATTTACCAGGCTCCTTCGATGCGGAATGTTGTCAGGCCAGCGACCGGCTTGGCTTCAGTTTCTTCGACGTCGTCCACACGAGCTGCACGCGGACCGGCTCGCAAACGGGACCTCAGAGCTGAATAGCTGCTCGCGAGACCCAATGGCTAAAACTTCCACGCTGCCATCGGCATTGTTGCGCACCCAGCCGGCGATGCCGAGGGTATGGGCCTCGCGTTCAACGAACCAGCGAAAGCCAACGCCCTGCACCCGTCCGCGAACCAGGAAGCGGCGGCCTGCGTCGGTTTCTCAGCCGAAGTCATCACTTAGCCAACCGATCCCTGTCATCTTGAGCGGAGTGACTGCTTCGCGAAGCGAAGCAGCTGCGCAGTCGAAAGATCCCTATGCAGTGGACGTGCTGTGGTGACACGCGAAAAATCTCTCCACCGGCAGCATTTTAAATATAGGGGTCCTTCGACTTCGCACGAATTTCGCGAAGCGAAGTTCCCGCTTCGCTCAGGATGACAACTAAGCCCGCGACAAATATGCGCCTTCCGCCGTGTCCACGCGGATCTTCTCGCCTTCGTTGATGAATGGCGGAACCTGCACCACCAGTCCGGTCTCGGTCTTCGCTGGCTTGGTCACGCTGGAAGCGGTCGCGCTCTTCAGTCCGGGTTCGGTTTCCACCACGGTCAACTCAACGGTCTGCGGCAACTCGATGCCCACGGCTTTGCCATCGAAGAATTCCACTTTGATCTGCAAATTCGAAATCAGGTAATCCACAGCATCGCCCAGAATTTCCCGGGTGAGATGGGTTTGTTCGAAGTTGGTCGTGTCCATGAAGTAGTAGCTGTCTCCGTCGGCGTAGAGAAATTCCATCTCGACTTCATCGACATTGATCTTCTCAATCGGATCGGGCGAACGGAACCGGTGCTCGAACATGGCGCCAGTGCGCAGATTGCGCAATTTTGCCTGGATAAAGGCGCGCAGGTTGCCCGGCGTACGATGCTCGACGCTGAAAACGGAATGCAGATCGTTGTTGTGCTTGATGATCATGCCGGGGCGAAGCTGTGTGGCAGGGATAGCCATTGCTGGGTAGCTCCTTAAAAATAATTACGCGATTGCGAATTAATGTCGACGGAAAGGCGGGACAGGCCACATTTTCCGCCGAATACGAGGATCCAACTCTTTATTTTACACAGGCTTGAGCAGATTTGGGAACCGAACCCAGGAGGTTACGGAGAAATAACCGAGAAAGAAAGCCCTGATGCCGAAACCGGCGTCTAAAATCAAACTTGAGAAAGATCAAGCCAATAACAATTGAAAGGATACTCACATGCGCAGTGGAAAATATGAAGCTTCAGATGGCGGCAGCTCCGCCGGTACCGCAGTTACCTTCCTGTTGATCGGACTCGGAGCCGGCGCATTGGTTGGACTGCTGCTCGCTCCCAAAGCCGGCAAGGCGTTCAGGAAAGATCTTCGCAAGAAATACGATTCCGCCAGGGAGACGGTCGAGGACTGGACCGATGACGCCAAGGATTTCGCTGAAGTAGCCATGGAGCGTGGCGCCGAAATCGCCGACGAGGTCAGGGAAAGAGTCGCTCCGCTGGCAAAGGCTATGCGGCGGTAAGGCGCGTCAGACTTCTGACATCAGGGGCTGACATCAGAAGCGGCTGGTAACCTGGTTGACGTCTGCAGTCCGGCTGCTGAGTGTCCCCTTCATTTTTTGAAGATTCCGGAGAAGAACCCCTTCACCTTGCCGAAGACCCCTTTGTGCTCTTTACCTTCGTCGGGCGGCTCCACAATCGTGAGCATGGGGGCTTGTTTCGCTGATCGCGACATGGGCAGAGTGGCTGTTTGGAGATTTGGCGGCGCCGGCGGCAGGTCAGCGGCGCGGAATACGAATGGCGCTTCTACCTGCACATTGCGCTTGCCGGGCTGAGGAGCTGGCAATGGGGCCGCGTCCGGCGCAGCAACTGTCAGCGTGACTTGTGATGGCGGCGGGCTCCCCGGCGTGCCCGAAGCAGATTCCGCGGGTGGTACAGGCTTGGCTTCGTCTCCTGGCTTCGCCAGATGCACGGTTGGGGGCAGATCCTTTTCGGAAACTGTCGGCACCGGCTCGGCGGAAGCTCGCAACGCCGGGATTGGGGGTGCAGGGCAGCCGCACTCGTCGGGCACAATTTTGTCAGTCTGATTCACCCTTCCTGAGTGAAAAACTACCTGCTCATTCGGCTTCACGTTGTAGGTGCCGTCACCCATCAGTTCGGAAACGATCACCGAAGCAGTGTTTCCCGGCAAGGCGCGTACGCAGGTATTGCCTCGCATATCCGCGCTGATGGCAAAGTGAAGTTCGCCCGGACCGGCCAGCATCATGCGAAAGTCCGGGGTCAGCACTGAATCTGCCGAAGTGTTCAATGTGTATTGGGCTTCAAGCGCGCCCGTGCTCATGCCCAACATCAGGTCATGGCCGTTCTCAGACGTGGTCAAAGAGAGGGTAGTCCCGGGACATACCCGCACTTCGCCGCCACGAGCCAGACGCATGATGGTGGTATCCGGTCCAGCTGCGACTGACGTATCACCGGCCAGCTTGCCTTCGACTTCTACGACGGCGCCGGAACCGCTGGTGCTTACAGGCACTGCCACCGGCTGCGCGCCCTTGGTCAGGGCCGACACGAAAGGAGCTTCTGGAGTTCTCTGTTTCGCTTCGGCCAGCGGATGCAAGTGCACCAGCACGCGCTCTCCGCTTCCATCGCTGCTGTACCCGACTGGATGGACCAGATCGAGGACTACTCGTGTCACTGGTGGCGATTGCTGATACTGGTTGATGCGGACTCTCGTCACCTGGGCAGAGTTCTCGCCGAGCGGCCGGGGCGGCAAATGCACGAGAGTGTTCGGGAGATCGATAACGAGGCGAGGCGGACTCTCAAGACTCTCGATGGTGGGGTTGAGAGCTTGACTGGGATTGGTGACAATCTCGACCGCTGGGCCATCCGCGTCGGATATTACTTTCACCGATCGCAGAATTGCAGCCACAGCAGGGTGGTGCTTGGGTTTGGCCGGTGGCGACTGTGCCAGACAGATACTCGTGCCTAACAGTCCCGCCAGCATAAGGCGGGAAAATTCGCAGCCGATGCCACGCAAACAAATCATCTCGGGGGAGGCCTTTAGTGGAACCATATCACTGTGTGGCACCGCCGAGAAGTGGCTATGGGCGCACGGAAGGACACGGAAGTAGCGTTTGCTGCGGTGCTAAGGGCGTTAGCCCCGCTAGAAGATCTGTACTCAAGTTCCGGGCATCGTTGCGCTTACTTACGATAGCGGGCGAGTGCATTGTTGTACACGCCAGATCCCTCGCAAACTCGGGATGAGTACCTAGGTTGTTAGAACTTAATCGTTAGAACCGGAGCACCAGACCGGCGGAGTAGCGGATGTTATTTTTGTCGGTGAAACCTGAGAACCGGGTCGTCATCCAGTCCACCTACGGCTAATTCGTAAACGTCAGAGTAAATTCCACGCGTTTTCGCTCGCACGTTTTACAATTGCAACGCGGCCCCGTAGCTCAATTGGATAGAGCATTCGGCTTCTACCCGAAGGGTTGCAGGTTCAAATCCTGCCGGGGCTACCAGTTCTGCCCGCCCGTTCCGTCTTTGCTGAGCTTGTCCAAGGTTGCGTCGAATTCTTCAGGCGGTGCCGGCGTGCACGCCAGATTCTTCAGGACTGAAGTCCCTCAGGATGACGCATGGAGGGGTGAGGGGATTCACGCTAGCCGTCTACGGCTTGGGCGGCTTCGGCGGGCGATGCTCACAATTTGTGTTCAGGCAAGAGTCGGGTAACACCAGCCTCTCCACCGGCCTCCCGCCGACGATGTGCGAATCGATGATTTCATCGACATCGGCGAGGGTGACGCGACCGTACCAGACGGCGTCCGGATAGACGACCAGATTCGGGCCGTGTTCGCATTGATCGAGGCAGCCCGCCTGGTTTGCCCGCACTTTCCCCTTCAATCCGCGCGCGGCCAGCTTGTCCTTGAATGCCTTTTGTAATTCGGCATGACCTTCGGGATCGCAGCACGGGCGTGGGGATCCGGGCGGACGCTGGTTGCCGCAAACGAAAATATGCTTCTCAAACTTTGGCATACAGAAAATCTACAGGATTCACGGGTAGAAAATTTGTCGGATTCGAACGGATTGGCAAAATCCGCGAACTACGAAGGCTGCTGACTGCCTCTAGTCACGGTGAGCGACGGCATAGTAGCCGGTGCGAGCCTGGATTTTATAATCCTTGTTTTTGGTGTGAATCTCCACTCTGCGGAAAGTCCCGTCCAGTGCCGTATTGGTAGGCGTATAACCCACGTTGTACTGGCTGCGCAGTTCTTTGGCGATCTGATCGAACGCGTCTTTCAACTTATCCATCTTGTTTCCCACTTCGATGACACGGCCGCCGGTTTCGCCTGCCAGCTTTTTCATCTCGTGATCGCCCGAGTACCCTCCGAAGCCATAAAAACCGCGATCAGCGATTAGCAACACGTAGCAGATGGAGTCAGCCTTCTGCGCGGCTTCAATGGCCTCGGTAATTTTCAACTGGCTGCCCTGGTCCTCGCCATCGGTTAGAAGGATCATGGCTTTCCGTCCCACTTCTTTCGCCAACTCGTCGTGCGCGGCGAGGTAAACCGCATCGTAGAGAACGGTGCCTTTCGGACTGGAACTGCAAGGCAATGGGCCGCCACCAGCCCCGGGAAGTCCACCACAGCTGGAGGGCGGAGCATTGATGCGTGCGCTATTGAGCGCATCGCGCAACCGTCGCGATGAATTCGTGTAATCCTGAAGCAAGTTGGTATCGACATCGAAGCTGATGACGAAGGCTTCGTCTTTCGGCCGCAGAATCTCGCTCAGGAAATTGGCGCCCACTTCTTTTTCCATCTCCAGGACGCGCTGCTGGCTGCCACTGGAATCAATCAGGATACCGAGGGTCAACGGCAGATCGGATTCGGCGGTGAAATACTTGATAGGCTGCGGTTTGGAGTCTTCAAGAATCTGAAAGTCGTCCTTGGCCAGATTTGGAATCAGTCCACCCTTCTTATCTTTCACGTTGAAAAAGAGTTGGACCACATTGACGTTCACCTTCAACGTGGCTGCGGATTGGTCCTGCTCGTCGCTTTGGCTGTTACTCTGGGGGTCGGGCTGGCCGGCCAAACGCGGAAGTTCCTGGCCTGAAACCGTGCCAAGGAGAAGGATGGCGGGCAGAGTAGCCGTAGCAAACAAGGCGATAACGAAGTTAGAGGCTCGAAATCGCTGAAATCCGCGGACTTTTGGCATTCCGATATTCTCTCGCACTTTTTGTTAGTCTATTCCATCAGAGTTAGATGCACGAAATTACAGGTTTCAGCATCCCAAAACAAAGTAGTTGCTGTCAGGCGGGGAGTGTGGCCGTGGAATCCGTGGACCAAGCCTTGGTGACGAAAGCAACGACAGTTCAGGTAGCGCCGACTCTAGCCAGTGGTGGGGTGGTATGCAAGGGGCTGGCAGCGGTGTTGGCAATGTTATGTGTGGCTTTCGGAATGGCCGCCGCCCAGCAGACGGACCAGAACAAGAAAGACGACATTCCTGACGCACCTTCGGCCAGCCGTCCCTTTCCTGGGCCATTGCCACCGCCATCCGCTCCGCCGCCGTCAAATGCGCCATCGCCCGATGCGGGCACGCCGCCGCCAAATCAAGCTCCGCCGACAGAATCCAACCCCGCGGCGCCGGCGGATGTCAATTCTCTGCCAGAACCCACTTACGCTCCCGGGGTCGCTCCGCCGACTAAGGGGCCGACGCCAAACACCGGCGCGCCGGGTGAAGGCGCGTCCAATGAAGAAGTCTTCAAAATTAGCAGCAATGTGAACCAGGTAATCGTTCCGGTTATGGTTAAGGACAATAACGGACGCATGGTGAATGGGCTCTTGTCACGGGATTTCGCAATATTTGAAGACGGCAAGAAGCAGAATCTGAATTTCTTTACCACCGACCCGTTCGCATTGTCCGTGGCTATCCTTTTCGACGTCGGTATGCCGGACGTAGCAGTACAGAAAGTGAACCAGACTTTCACCGCACTGGAAGGCGCGTTCAGCCAGTTCGATGAAGTTTCGCTTTACACCTACAGCAGTAGTGTGTCGAAAGCGGCCGATTTCGCCGCAGTGGGCAAGAGATTGAACGCGGCCCTCGACAATCTCAAATATGTAACCGGAAGAAACAATGGCCCTCCAGTTACGAGCGGTCCGCTCGGACCGCAGGGTCCGATTATCAATGGCGTGCCCATGGACCAGAGTTCGCCCCGGGTAGTCACTCCGCCGAAAGAGTCACGGGTTTTGAATGACGCCCTCGTGGCTGCGGCCCAGGATTTGAGCAAACGTGATCGTTCCCGCCGCAAGGTGATTTTCGTTATCAGCGACGGCCGCGAAGCCCGAAGCAACGCCAGCTATCGCGACACGCTGCGGGTTCTACTGTCCAACGGAATCATGGTGTATGGGGTGGCGCTGGAGGGATCGGCGATTCCGGGATACGGCCAACTGCAGAAGTTGCATGTTCCGCTCACCGGGTCGCGTCTGGGCTATAGCGACATTTTGCCCAAGTATGCGAGCGCCACCGGCGGCGAGATTTTTTCCGGATTTTCCCGGGACGCCATCGAAACCACTTATGCCGGCGCGCTGGGCGAGGCCCGCAATCAGTACACTTTGGGATATGTGACCCATGCCACGCCGAGCAACACCCACCGGGAGATCGAGGTTCGGGTATCCCGTCCCGATCTGAAAATCAGCGCGAAAGAGGGGTATTATCCGGTCGGGCTCGCGCGTTAGTTGGAACCGCCACCACTCGGGACCCGTTACGAAACTGGGTCAGTCTTCCAGCTAGTAACCTGAGTAACCTGCCGTCGCCGCAGGGCCGTGTGGTATAAAACCAGCAGTACCAAGCCAAAATTTTATCCGGGGAATGCTTGCGCCGATGCCGGCGCCCGCCACCGGTTCGAGGGAAGTCTTGAGTTTCATTAACTTTGCAGCCCGCGAAATCAACTGCAAGATCGTTTATTACGGCGCTGGTTTGGGCGGCAAAACGACGAATCTCCAGTTCATCTACCAGAAGACTGCCGAACAGCAGAAGGGCAAGATGATCTCGCTGGCAACGGAGACGGAACGAACCCTGTTCTTCGATTTCCTGCCGCTGGATCTTGGCTCGGTCCGTGGTTTCAAGACTCGCATCCACCTTTACACAGTTCCTGGCCAGGTATTTTATGATGCCAGCCGCAAACTGATTTTGCGCGGTGTTGACGGCATTGTTTTCGTGGCTGACTCACAGGAAGAACGTATGGACGCCAACGTCGAGGCGCTCGACAATTTGATGTCCAACCTTAAGGAACACGGCTACGACTTCAACAAGATTCCATACGTGCTTCAACTCAACAAACGCGATTTGCCCAATGTGCTGCCGGTTGATGCGTTATCAAAACAACTCCGCCGCAAGAACGAGCCGACAATCGAAGCGATAGCTTTCCAGGGTCCGGGTGTGTTCGAGACGCTGAAAGAAATTGCACGGCAAGTGTTGACCGATTTGAAGCAGGGTGGGTAAAGAGTCGTCAGTCGTCGGTCTTCAGTCTTAAGCTGAGCACCTTCGAGATTCCAGCTCAACCCAATTTTGTGAGGCGACTTTCCTCGCCTGACAGCTTTGTAGCGACGGCATCCCGCCTCGCTGTCGGCTGACGACAGACGACCAATCTACTTCAGCTTCAGTGATTTCAACATCTGCTCGAACGTCGGCCGCAGCGATTCGAAGTCTTTGTCCGGGGCGATCGACACCGTGTACAAGAGGCTGCCATCACGCCGCTTGACTGTCACCAGCCAGTCGCGCTCTTGTCCCGCTCGTCCGCCCTGGTCCGCCAAAGGCGAGTTTCCGAGTAAATCGACCGACCTTCCCGCAATGCCGTTGAGGCGAATGCTTTCATCGTGCCCGATCTCGCGCAGATCGGGATTGGATTGGCGCAGCGATACCAGCAGTTCATGCGTCGCCTGATCGAGAGTTGCGTTGGGATCCTCGGGCTGAAACGTGTTGATCATGATCCCGTATGCCACAGCCGATTTTGAAACTCCATTGGGTGGCGCAATCGTCACCGAGGAATTCTGGTCGCCATACACCTGCCAGTTGGATGGATAAGAGATCTCGAAGTCGCTGTGGATGAAACTACGGAAGCTGGGGCTGGGCTCCGCATTGCCGGCTGAAGCGCTTGAGGTCGGGGACTGGTGCGCAGCAATCTGTTGGGCAGTAAACGGCTTCATGCCGCCAACCCGTTGTTTGATGTCGAGGAATTCAGCGCTGTCGGTGCGATAGCTCATCTTCCTGGGCAAGGTAGCGACTTCTCTGGTTACTGCCTCGGCGCGATTTCCGGGATTGGGGTGGTCACTGAAGAATTGCGGGCCACGCGCGGCGCCACCTTCTTTTTCCAGCTTGGCGAAAAAATCCGACATGGCTCGCGGATTAAATCCGCTGTCATACATGATATCGGTGCCCAGGAGATCAGCCTCGGATTCGGCTTTGCGGGAATTTGTGAGGAAGTACGAGCCGAGCCCAAACGATATTCCCATTTGCGCCGCTTGCGAGAGCGCACCCTGACCCATCACTCCACCTAAAAATGCGAGTGGCAGCTGCGCCGCCATTTGCCTGCTCGCCGCGCGCGTGCCATGTCGCTGCACTACATGGGAAATCTCATGCGCGATGACGCCAGCCAATTGCGCCTCATTGTCCGCTGCCTGGATCGTTCCCAGATTCACAAAAACCGGCCCGCCCGGGAGCGCAAAAGCATTAATCTCTTTTTGATTTACCACGTGGAAGGTGTAGGGCCACTTCTCGCCGGGAGCGTGCGCAGCGAGCTGCCGGCCTAGTCGCTGTACGTAAATCGTGACCGGATCGGAATCCGGCAGGACGGGAAGCTTGCTGGCCAATCTGCGCGGCCGCCTGCTGTCCGGCTTGAACTTCTTCGGGGGCAGAAAACAGGTTGAAACCGTGGGTAGGTTCCACTCGCGCTTCAAGCAATGGCGTGGCGAACGAAAACGCGATGAGCGCCACACACCATGCCACGATTAAGCTGAGCTTCATATTTCCTCTCGCCACCTGACTCCCAAACCTCCTATTTTCTCATCGGTTGGATGCCCGTTTGCCGCGAGGCGTCAGCCGCAATGTTCGGGCATGCCTAAGTATTGGGCAGACACAAAGTCTGCTCTGTATTTTCGCGTAACAAGAAAAAAGGTGCCGGTTTCCCGGCACCTCTTTCGTAAGGCTTGTGCGGCGAACTATTTGCCGTCCAACGTTCCGGTTGCGCCAAACTCGCGTCGAGCTACGGTCCGGGCGGGACGCGCCATGGGTAGCGCGCCTGCCGCGGCGCCATGACGTTCCAGCAGCATCGGAACCATAGCGTTCTCGGCTTCCTTGATAAACATGAGCTTGCCTTCGGGACTCAGGTCGATACGGATGAAGTCGCCCAGTTTGACCTGTCCGGTGGCCACGAGGTTCGCGAGCTGAAACACGATGTGCCGTTCGATGGCTCGCTTCAAGTGCCGCGCGCCATATTTCGGGTCGGTCCCTTCGTGGAGCAGGAAGCTCTTCACTCTCGGAGTGCAGTTGAAGACGAACTGGTTGACAGCCGACGCCATAAGGATGCGCTGCTGTACCATGCCCAATTCGATTTCCAGAATCTCCTGCAAGTGCTCGGAGCGCAGGGTTCGGAAAACAACCGACTTGTCGATGCGGTTCATGAACTCAGGACTGAATTTGCGTCGTGCCGCGTCGACTGCCGACCGGTTGATCCGATCGTCGAAGGAAGCATCCACCTGGGTAGGTTTCTGTGCAAAACCCAGGCCGCCATCGACCATGTTGCTCATCTCACTCGCTCCCAGGTTGGAGGTCATGATGATGATGCATTGTGAAAGGTCTACGCGACGGTTATCGCCCAACGTCAGAGTAGCTTTGTCGAGAATTCCCAACAACAATTGCCAGAGAGAGTCGGACGCCTTCTCAATTTCGTCGAACAGCAGAATCGAGAGCTTCAGGGTCTCAGTGTGCCACTGGTTCAGGGCTTCCTGAGTCAGCAACGGATGCGTCTCCCGATGGCCTAGGTAGCCCGGAGGTGATCCGATCAGTTTCGCGATTTCGTGGGAATGTTGAAACTCAGCGCAATCAATCTTGATGCACGCCCGAGCGTCGCCAAATAAGGATTCGGCCATGGCTTCTACAACACGGGTTTTTCCCGAGCCGGTGGGCCCAAGAAACAGAAGGTTGCCAACGGGACGGCCAGGAGGATTCAGGCCCGCCAGAAACATCTGGTAGATTTCGACCACCTTCTCGACGGCCTGGTCCTGACCGACGATCTTGCGGCGAAGGGCGCTTTCGAATTCTCTGGCATCATTGGAGCGGCGCGTAGGGTCGAGCATGGTGTTGACGACGGTTTTCATATAAGGTCTGGCCCTTTGTCCTTTTTCTGGGCCCGTGTACTGTCTGGGGGAGCGGGGCCGCCGTCTCGTAATGAGAGTCAAATGCTGTCGTCTCATATCTTCGGCAAACTCATTACAGCAAACGACTAGCCATTCGGACGCCCCGCTTATACCGCAGCTTCTACAAGGTTTAGATGCGTAGGGGATGCCAAAGGAAAGGGCGGTTCCCCAAGGCGGGGTTGGGAAAAGAGAAATAGTTTGCCACTACCGGGAAATTCCTGAGCGCGGGAAAGCGCTGTCCGCCGTGCAACGGTAGTTGGAGAAAGCGCAGCTTCCAAAGGTGCAGTAAGTGATTGAAACAGTTCTGGATCGTCTACGCTCTAGCCCGTTTCCCTCGGCTTGTCCCCGAAAGACCAATCTTCATCAGCATCCGAACAGCCCGCTACTGGCCCGACGTTATCTGGCCGGTCACCCTGACGGACAGTAGCATCCGTGAAAACTACGGTCTTCACGGAGAACCAAATTGCGTCATCTCGGCCCCGCGTCACTCGCCAGTATCTTATTCATCGCGCTTGGTTTGGTTACTTTTGAGAGCACGGTGGTATCTACCGCCTCGGCCCAGACTGCGAAGCCACAGCTGGTGCTGACTTCAAAGCCCTCGACTCTGACGGTCCCCAAAGCTGCTGAGCCGTCGCTGACTGCCGTGGCGCCGCCGGGCAGCGCGCTCTATGTGGCGAAGCGGGGAGACAGCATTCCTCTGGTGGCGCGTCACTACCTTTCGCAGACGTCGTACCTGACATCCACCGAACTGAGCGAGGCGATTCGCGGTGCCAATGGAGATTTTCACGGCACATTTCTGAAGGCGGGTCAGCAGGTGATTATTCCCGGACTGCTGCCCATGCCGATCGTGGAGAAGTCCATTCCGGTGCAGCGCGACTTTGAAGTACGGGCGATTTACCTGACAGGACTCATGGCAGCCAGCGACCATGGAATACGGATTGTTAAACACTGGCGCGAAGTGGGCGGCAACGCCGTGGTGTTCGATATCAAGGACAGTGACGGCAGCGTCACAATTCCTTTTGACAATGCTTTGCTCGGAAGTCATCACACTTGTTTCCATGACTTGCCGAAATACATTCGTTTCCTGCACTCCCAGAACATGCATGCGATTGCCCGCGTAGCGATGTTCCGCGACCAGCGTTTGGTCGAGACTCATCCCGAACTGGCGGTAAAGTCGCACAAGACTGGCCAGGCATGGCGCGAGAACGGCAAGCTGGTATGGACCGATCCTTCTCAAATTAAGGTGCAAGACTACGACATCGCTCTGGCCAAGAAAGCCGCCGAGGCGGGAGCGGATGAAATTCAGTTCGACTACGTCCGCTTCCCGGCAGAAGGGGACCAGAAAGATGCCAGCTTCGTATTCCAGACCGAGCATCCTGACTGGCATCGGTCAGATGTAATTGCCGACTTCCTGAAGCGCGCCTACGCCGAGATTCATCCCACGGGCGCTCTGTTGTCACTCGATGTGTTCGGCATCATGGCCTGGCAGCGGCCGGTCGATCTGGCGCATACCGGCCAGGACATTCAACGCATCGCCAAGCATTGCGACGTGCTGTCACCGATGATTTATCCGTCACATTTCTTCGGCATGGATGGAATCGCTCATCCCGGAGACGCGCCTGAGCACTTTATCGGCGAGTCCATGGCGCGATTCGAAGCAATCACCAAAGACAGTGGGGTAATCATCCGGCCATGGCTGCAGGCGTTCCGGTGGAGAACGAAGACTTATTCGCCGCAATACATCGAAGCGCAGGTATTGGCCTCGAAGAACAAGGGCGGCATCGGCTTCCTGTTCTGGAATGCGGCCAACGACTACAGCAAACCGTATGTTGCGATGCCGGAGATGGGTGCAGCTAAAGGGAAGTATTTCCGTGGAGACGAACTCCAAGGGACAGTGCAGGCGAGCGTCGGGCATCCGGCCAATTGACGTTGGCGGTAAGTTTTTTGAAGTTTCAAACTGACATGATTCCGGCGATGTGCGGGCGATTCCGCCCGCCACGCCCGCTTACCTCGCCTTCAGCCCTTGATAAGCCGCTTATCTTCCATCCCTGAACTACCGATTACCTCTGTAACTGTCTCTGCTGTCTAAAGCGCCGTACAGGCGTCCCCGCGCCTCGGTTATAATTCTTATAGCTTTAGGAGTATTCATGCCTCTGCAAAAGACCGAAAACATCTGGCACAACGGCAAATTAATCCCCTGGGAAAAAGCTACCCTGCACGTGATGTCGCACGTGATTCACTACGGCTCGTCTGTATTCGAGGGCGTGCGCTGCTACGCTCTGCCCAGCGGCCCGGCCATTTTTCGCGCTAGAGAACACATGCAGCGTCTGCTGGACTCGGCGAAGATTTATCGCATCGATGTCGACTTTACCGTCGAAGACCTTATCGCCGGGCTGGCTGAGGTGGTAAAAGCCAACGGGGTCTGGCCGTGCTACATGCGTCCGATTGTGTTGCGCGGTTACGGCGAGGCTGGCGTGAACCCATTCAACTCGCCGACCGAGGTTTATATCTGCAACTATCCGTGGGGAAAGTATCTGACGTCAGAGACCGGGGAAGGCGCGGACGTGTGCGTTTCCTCCTGGACCCGTATCGCCCCGAATACTTTGCCCGCGATGGCCAAGTCGGCCGCCAACTACATGAATTCGCAGCTCATGAAGATGGAAGCTGTGATCAATGGTTACGTCGAGGGCATCGCGCTCGACGCGAATGGATATGTCAGCGAAGGTTCGGGCGAGAACGTATTCGTGGTGCGCAACGGCATACTGATTACTGCCCCGATGGGCAATTCCGTGCTGCCGGGTATTACGCGTGATTCAGTCTTGCAGATTGCGCGCGACCTGAATATTCCAGTCAGTGAAGAGTGCATTCCGCGCGAACTGCTCTACATTGCCGACGAAGCATTTTTCACCGGCACCGCTGCCGAGGTCACGCCGATTCGTTCGGTGGACAAAATCAGCGTCGGCCGGGGTGCTACTGGCCCCATCACAAAAGCCATCCAAAAAGAGTTCTACGCGATCATCCGAGGAGAGAAGGCGGATCGCCACAACTGGCTTACTCCGGTTGCGGTGGGCAGCAAGCAGCCAGTCGGGGTCTAGAGTTCGGGTCCATGGTAAGGTCGGGGCGCTTAACCGCGCCCCTTATTTATTTGGGGCAGCCCGATTGGCGGAGCATTACTCCGCCGGGCAGATGAGGACATCTGCCCCTACGCTGAACCGAACCCCTCACCGACCTACGGATCTCCGCAAACTATCGGTAAAGGACTATCCCACAGGCACTGCTGGGTTACTTAGGTCATCTTGGGCTGAGTGACTTTTCGGGTCATCATATGGAAGGTTATTTGGGGGAAGTGTCGAATGAATATTGATGACTTGCTGCGCATCGCCATGGAGCGCCGTGCCTCCGACTTGCATTTGAAGGTAGGCAACTATCCCCATCTACGTATCGATGGCGATCTCACTCCGTTGACCGACCAGCCGCGTATCAGCGCCGAAGATATGTTGACTATGGCGTTCAGCATGATGTCTGCGCGTCAAAAACAGAAGTTCAAAGAGACGACGGAGATCGACATGGCATACGGTGTGGCCGGATTAGGCCGTTTCCGTGTGAACGTCTTCCAGCAGCGCGGCAACGTCGGACTGGTGCTGCGCGTGATCCCCACCAAGATCCGCGCTCTCGACGAACTCTATCTGCCAAAAATTGTGGAACAGGTTTGCGACATGCCTCGCGGCTTGATCCTGGTCACGGGTGTTACCGGTTCAGGCAAGTCGACAACTCTGGCCGCGATGGTCGACCGGATCAACTCCACCCGGGCAGAACATATTGTCACGATTGAAGACCCCATCGAATTCTTGCACCGCGACAAAAAAGGGTATGTGAACCAGCGCGAAGTTGAAGTCGATACGCCGTCGTTCGGCGCAGCGTTGCGCGCTTCTTTACGTCAGGATCCAGACGTCATCCTGGTCGGCGAAATGCGCGACCTGGAAACGATCGGAACTGCTCTGCACGCGGCCGAAACCGGCCACATGGTCTTTTCCACGTTGCACACACTCGACGCTGTGGAAACGATCAACCGTATTATCGCGATCTTCCCGCCGCCGGAACAGAAACAGATTCGCTTGCAGCTGGCGGCAGTCTTGCGTGCTGTCATCAGCCAACGGCTGGTCAGACGTTGCGACGGCGATGGCCGAGTGCCGGCCGTGGAAGTGATGATCAATACCGCATACATCCGGGAGTGCATTCTGGTTCCGGAAAAGACGCGGGCTGTTCGTGACGCGATCTCGGCTGGAACTTCTCAATATGGTATGCAGACTTTCGACCAGTCGTTGTGGGATCTGTTCCAGGCGGGATTGATCAATTACGAAACCGCTTTGGAGAACGCGTCGAATGCCGACGACTTCAAGCTGCGAATGCAGGGCGTCTCTTCTACCAGCGATATATCGCGTAACGCCATGCAGCAGACGGGCTTCAGCGGCGGTCGTTGACATCCCAGAAAAGCCAAGGGCGCGCTGTATGCGCGCCCTTTTTTATTTTCCGCCAGCCTCGAGACGAAAATCGTGCTGCTATTTCGCCGCCAGAGCATGTATCGGACTCAAATATCCAGCTCCGAACTTCGCATGATGACTGCAATCCACGCCGCTGAGGATCACCATCGCATCGCGAAGAGACGATATGTCAAACAGCTGGTTCAGATGAGTGCGGGTCAGCATCTCGCGGACCAATCCAGAGGGATGCACCAGTTTGAGCTGGATCCCATGATTGCGCGTCCAGTGATGCAGCGACACCAGTGAGTTCAGACCGCCCGCGTCCATAAATTCCACTTGCGAGAGATCCACGCAGTCACAATGCGGGTAGTTTTCTGCGAAACAACCGCAGTCCTCAAGCTGCAGACTTCGACCCCGCGCACCAATCGTCCGCTGCAGTGCACTATTGCCACTTCGCCGTTCTTCTCAACATCGATGGTTAACATGACTGACTCCCTGATCTTCCGTTTCATAAGTAGACGACACGTTGGGAGGAATGTCACCACCCGGTCCGCCTGCTCACTTCGTGAATTTCGGCGTTCAGTGGTGTATACGTAGTTGGCAGTACAGGAGTTCCGTGGGATTGCAGCAGCAAGTGCGAGATCTTTTTATTTACAATAATTTACAACGCTTTAACATCCCGTCACACTATGCCGTTTCCTCGCCCCAGGAAAACCGATTCGGAAGAGGTGCTCTACGAATATGCCGTGGGCGCATTGGCGCGGCGCATGCGTTCCGTGGCCGAACTCAAACGTCTTCTGCGTCCGCGAGTGGAATCCGACACCGAGTATGGCCAGACCCTGGTGGAGCTTGTGATTCGCCGTCTCAAGGACCAGGGTTATCTGAATGATGCCAAGTATGCAGCCGCGTTTTCCTCATTTCGTCGCGACAACGAGAAATTCGGACGCCGGCGCGTGATTACCGACCTCAAGGCCAAGGGAGTTCACGGCGAGGTGATCGATAAGGCAGTGGATTCCGTTTACGAAGAAGTGAGTGAAGAAAACCAGGCTCGCGAGTATTTGCGCCGTAAGCGTCTGCAAAAGCCGAAGACACAGAAAGAGGCAGCGCGTATCTTCCGCCAGATGATGCGCGGAGGATTTGGGGCCAAGACCATTTTCGCTATTCTAAAAAAATGGGACGTGGATGACGAAACCCTGCAAGTTCTGGAGGGAGAGCTGGGAGACGGGTAGACCGATACCGATTTTGACGTCATCCTTCGGGCCCGAGGTCCCTCAGGATGATGCATGGAGAGGGAAATGGGGATAACGTGATCGGGGAACAGAACCATTCGCCCCGAACGTGCCGATGCACGCGGGATTCTTCGAGCGTAGATTCCTTCAGAATGACACCAGCCTTTGCCCGTGCGTCCTGCCGTTGCGTTTATGACTGAAATGCTGGATACTCCCCCAGACCATTTCAGTCAAAAAGGGGAGAGAAATATGAAATCCAGATTGGGGATCGTAATCGGGGCAGTACTTCTCAGCGCGGTCTTTGCATTTTCGCAGAGTGTCGGATCGGATGTTGATAAGGCGGCTGACAAGACTGCCGACGCGACCAAAGACGCAGCGAAGGATACAGCGCACGGGACCAAGAAGGTTTACAAGAAAACCGCGCACGCCACCGATAAAGCAGCGGATAAAACCGCGGACACCACTAAAGACGCAGCCCACGACACGGCGCACGGAACCAAGAAGGTCTACAAGAAAACCGTGCACGGCACCGAAAAAGCTGCTGACAAGACTGCAGATGCAACCAAGGACGCAGCCAAAGACACCGGCCATGCGGCGAAGAAAACTGGTCACGGCATCAAGAAGGGCACGGAGGACGTCGGTCACGACGTAAAGAAAGGCACCGAGAAAACGGTAGACGAAGTAAAAAAATAGCCGTTGCCGAAGAGGCTAGTTTTGAGATTGTCATCTTGAGCGGAGCGAAGGGACCCGCGTGCGAGTCCCTTCGCGAAGTCGAAAGACCTGATGTTTGCGCGGGCCAGGCGCAATGCGCTGCCGCAAGTCGTGCCCGCGGAAAGCAGGTCCCTCGACTTCGCTCGGGATGACATTTTGTTTGGAAGACATGACAGAGCAATGGAGCCCTGCAAACCGTGCCTGTCAACCGCCTCGAATTCATCCACAGAGATGTTGCAAATGGTATTCAACGGCATGCTTCTTTGACGGTCGCGCAAAATCCTTCCTCCACGTGTGACGAACACTGGTGCGGTCGGGCGACGGGCTTTCGCCGATGCTAGAATCGAAGTAGAAATCATGCTGACTGGCTCGGAAATTCGCCGCAAATTTCTGGATTTTTTCGTCCAGAAGGGACACCGCGAGGTGCATTCGTCGTCGCTCGTTCCGCAGAACGATCCCACACTCCTATTCACCAACGCGGGCATGAACCAGTTCAAGGACGTCTTCCTCGGCCTGGAAAAGCGCGACTACACGCGAGCCACGACTTCGCAGAAATGCGTGCGCGCAGGCGGAAAACACAACGATCTCGAAAATGTCGGCTTTACCAACCGCCATCACACCTTCTTCGAGATGCTGGGAAATTTTTCTTTCGGCGACTACTTCAAGAAAGATGCCATTGCCTACGCCTGGGAGCTGATCACGTCGCCGCAATGGTTCGGCCTGGAAAAAGACAAGCTCTACGTGACCATCTTCAACGGCGAAGGTGGGATGTTACGCGATACCGAAGCCTACGATTTATGGCAAGACCAGGGCGTACCGGCAGATCGCATCTTTGAGTTTGGACTGAAAGACAACTTCTGGCAGATGGGCGACACCGGCCCTTGCGGCCCCTGCAGCGAGATTCATTACGACATGGGCGTGGCAGCGTCGGATCAAAGTCACGCGGATTGCGCTTTCGGTTGCGACTGCGGACGATATGTCGAACTGTGGAATCTCGTCTTCATGCAGTTCGACCGCGATGCCAGACGGCAAACTGAATCCGCTGCCCAAGCCGTCAATTGATACGGGCATGGGCCTGGAGCGGGTGACGGCAGTGCTGCAGGGCGTGATTTCGAATTACGACACGGATTTGTTTACGCCGCTGATCAAGCGGGCGGCGGAGTTGACGGGAACCAGCACAAGCCACGTAGGGACAGGTGTCTCACCTGTCCTGGCCGAGCAAGGCTCGGCTACTTCGAAGTCGGCAGCTTCGCTGCGAGTGATCGCGGACCACTCCCGCGCCGCAACGTTTCTGATTTCAGATGGAGTGCTGCCATCGAATGAAGGCCGCGGCTATGTGCTGCGGAAGATTATCCGCCGCGCCATCACGCACGGACGATTGCTGGGCCAGACAAGCCTTTCCTGTACAAGATGGTTCTTGCGGTGCGCGATCTCATGCAGGATGCATATCCGGAATTGGTGGAATCTGCGGATCGTGTTTCCAGAACGGTCCTATCCGAAGAGCAGCGCTTCGCGCAACACGCTGGATATTGGATTGAAGAAATTGGAAGAGGCATCCGTTCGACTGGGCTCGACGTGCGCAATTTTCCGGCGAAGACGCTTTCAAGCTCTACGACACCTTCGGCATGCCTCTCGATTTCATGCAGGATGCGGCACGCGATCAGGGCATCGCGTTCGATCAAGCTGGCTTCGACCGCGCCATGCAAGAGCAGCGCGAGCGCGCCCGCGCCTCCTGGAAAGGCGCAGCCAAGCAGACCGCCAACCCCGCATACCAGAAGCTTCCCAAATCAGATTTCGAAGGCTACCGCCAAACTCGCTCCGACGGCTGCGAAGTCCTTGCCATCATTCAGCAACGGCCAAGGCGCGCAGGAACTCAAGCCCGGCGAAGAAGGCGAAATCATCCTCGACCACACGCCGTTCTACGCTGAATCCGGCGGGCAAGTCGGCGACCGCGGATGGCTCTACAGCGACGATCACAACACCGTCGTTGCCGAAGTGAAGGGCTGCTACTACCCGATCCAGGGAGTGCGGGCGCATCAAGTCATCGCGAAACAACCGATTCGCGTTGGGACAAAAAGTCGATGCCGTGGTCAACACCGAAATCCGCCAGTCCACCATGCGCAACCACACCGCCACGCACCTGCTGCAAGCTGGGCTGCGCGAAGTTCTGGGCAAGCACGTGAAGCAGGCGGGATCGCTGGTCGCGCCCGATCATCTGCGCTTCGATTTTTCGCACTTCACTGCGATCGCAGACGAAGAACTGCAGGACATCGAAGACCTCATCAACAAAGAAGTGCTGCGCAACCAGAAGATCGAAGTCATCGAGAATGTTCCGATTGATGTCGCGATCAACGAATACAAAGCCATGGCGCTGTTCGGCGAGAAGTATGGCGACAGAGTGCGCGTGATCAAAATCGGAGACTTCTCCACCGAACTCTGCGGAGGCACGCACACCGGCGCGACTGGCGAGATCGGCCTGATCAAGGTTCTGAAAGAAGGCAGCGTGTCGTCGGGCGTGCGGCGTATCGACGCCGTCACCGGCGAAGGTTCGCTGCATCACTTTCAGAAAGATCATCAACTGGAAAACGTTGTGGCTGGACCTCACCAGCCGCGAGGCCAATGCGTCGCCGGCGGACGCATTGAAAGCGGAACTCGATAAGAAAGACGCCGAAATCAAGCGGCTTGTCCGCGAACTCGATTAGGCGCGGATGAAGTCCGCGTCGTCGACCGTCGCATCAGTCACGGACAAGATCAAAGATGTTAGCGGCGTCAAGGTCCTGGCGCATCGGGTGGACAATCTCGAACGCGGCGCAGATGCGGACTCTGGTCGATCAACTTCGCGACAAGGTCGGATCGGGCGTGGTGGTGCTGGGTTCGGCGACCAATGGAAATGTTTCCCTGATCGTGGGCGTCACCAAAGATCTCACCAGCAAGATCCAGGCGGGAAAAGTCATTGGCCCGGTGGCGCAAAAAGTCGGCGGCAAAGGCGGTGGCAGACCGGATCTGGCTGAGGCTGGTGGGAAGGATCCTGCGGCGCTGGATGAAGCCCTCGGCGAGGTCTACAGCGTGGTTGAGACTCTGTTAGGAAAATAGGCCAATATTGAGTTTTTGGTTTCGGTCTTGGTTGGACGGATGACCGACGGAACTTGAAAGTTGCACTCGACCAGTCTCGTAGCTAAACTCCACTGCGGCACAGGAGGGGCGGATGAAAAACCGCATTCATTTCATCAGCCACAAGGACAAGCAGATTCTGCTGGCGGATGGTTCCAATTGTTCCGCAGATGAGTTGGTCCAGCTTGCTAGTTTTGTGCAGTCGAAGGTGACAGCAGAACCCCGCGGCTCGGTGTTGCTTCTGGCAGATTTCACCGGTTGCAAAATCGACAAGAAGAGTCTTGAAAGTCTCAAGCCAGCTTTAGTGCTTGACCGGCCGCACCTGAAGCGTTCCGCCTGGGTTGGCACGGAGAGCTTGCCGAAAATCTTCTACGAGCACATGAAATCGTTCTCGCAACGGGAGTTGCCCTCGTTCAAAACGCGTGAAGAAGCTTTGGACTGGCTGGTTGCGGAGTGATTGCTACGAAAAGCAAAAGCAGGTTCCTCGACTTGCCTCACCGCTAAGCGCGGCTCGGACTGCGCTCGGGATGACAGTTTCTTTTGGGCCCTCAGCTCCTCCACTTTAGCGTGACCGGACCCTCCATCGGGTGTTTCATCGGTACCCCAGTTTTTCTTGATTCCAGGAGCGCTGCCTTCAATCCGAAATACCACTTGGCGGGGCGATCCGCGTCATCGATCAGCATCAGGTGGGGATTGTGTCTCAAACCTTCCGATTGCTGTTCCATGGTCAGACGGTCCTGTTCCACAAATTTCGCAAAAACAAATTTGAGCAGCTGCGGGCCGAACGGCACCCAGCGAAAAAGATTCCATGCCGCAACCACGTCGATGCGGCAATGGCTGCGGGTGATGGGCGTGACCGTGGTTAGGGAAGAGAACCAGTACTTGCCGGCGCGGATAGTCTCCAGCCGCAGGTTGGGCAGAACGAAATCAATAGTTGTGGTGATGGATTCGGCATCCGCATAGAGACGCAGCAGTTTGTAAGGCGCGCTGTTCGAACTGGGGGTATGCGCGCTCATGCGGAAGCCGTTCGGAATGGGCTCGAAATTCTTGTGCTTTTCGTGAATGCTGTCGCGCGATCGCCACCACCAAGCTTGATGAACAAATGGACCGTGCGCCGGATCCATCAACCCGATGATTCCGTGATCCACGGTGCACGGCAGATCGGCGGTCAGATAAGCCAGCTTGTACTTCTCGCTGAAGGTGGGAACGCGAGGGGTGGGCATCGGTGGGCTCGATGGCCCTGGTAAATCCGGCTGCGGCCGTCGGCGGCTCGGGAATGAAAACCCAGATGAAATCGTCATGCTCCTGGCAGGCATAACTCCCTGCATAAATGCGGTCGATTTTCAGCGTCTGGTCGGCGGTCAGCGACGGAATGAGCTGGCACTGGCCAGTCTGCCCGTCAAATCTCCAGCCATGGTAGCTGCATTCAACCTGTTGGCCGTCGAACCTGCCATGAGAAAGCGGCATGCCACGATGTGGGCACGTGTCATGCAAAGCGAAAGGCCGTCCCTGACGATCGCGGCCAACTGCCAGTGGAGTTTCGAGCAGCATGGCTTTGCAAAGCTGCCTGCCGGTCACCTGGTCTGACGGCACGGCACGATACCAAAAGCCGTAGAGCATCAGTGAGTCTGGGACTTCGCGTTTCGGCAATACGGTTTCGTTCATGGGACTCACGCAGCCTACTACAGGCTCCAAACTCGACAAAAACCGGACAATTCCACAGTCGCCCCTTCGAGCCGGAGGCTAGTAACCTAAACTCAGTGTAAGTATCTATGTTTTCAGCAAATTGCCGTATTACTTCCGTGGTTCGATTGGTCTTTCGTTTCGTTGCCGACATACCGTCGCGCGCCTATAATCGGTTCACTCTGGTTCAGGTATTCTCCGTCAGGTTCCGGGTAGGTAGGCGCGGGGTATTTTTCCGTCCGCGTACAAGCACTAAACCCGGCTATGCGAAAGCACCTGCAAATCGCCCTGATGGCTAGTTCCGTAATCGCGACCTCTCCTTTCTTTCACCACGCCAGCACTCCAGGCACAAGACGGTTTCGTCACGGCTGCAAGCATCACTGCAGCCACCGACGACTCCGGCCGCAAGATTTACGTAAACGACGAGGTACCGGCGGCGCCAAGGAAGGCATCAACTTCCGCGGTGCGAACAAATGGGCTGTTTTATTGGAGCCCAAGCTCTCACCGCTGGGTACCAGTCGCCTCGGCCAATATAAGGGCCGCGCGTTCGGCCGCGGCCGAGGTAAGCAATTCCGACCAGGCTTCCAGCTTTGTGCGTGGCAAACCATTCACTCAACAGGAAGTCGACGCCGCCATTGAGTTGGCTGCGTCGCGGCACAATGTGGACCCTAATCTGGTGCGCGCGGTCATCAAAGTGGAGTCGAATTTCAATCCCAATGCCGTTTCCCGCAAGGGAGCTATGGGCCTGATGCAGCTGATGCCACAAACCGCGCGTTCTCTGAATGTAGTCAATCCGTTCGATCCGGAACAGAACGTAGATGCGGGCGTCCGCCATCTGAAGAAACTCATGGAAAGTTACGGTGGCGACGTCAACCTTACCCTGGCGGCTTATAACGCGGGTGCCGGTGCAGTCGCAAGAAGTGCAGGGATCCCGCACTTCGGCGAAACCCGCAACTATGTGAAACGGATCACGCAGTTGTACTACGGCGGAACGGACCCGAAAATTCGCATCCTTAACAGCCCTGTTCACGAGCCGGTTCGGATGCAACGTGACGATCGGGGCGTTCTGCATTTCAGCAACACCGATTAAGAGAGCCGCAACAGTAGAGGGTGAGCGACCGGGTGCTCCAAGTTAGGCGACTACGGCGCTAGGCGATTACGGGCTAGAAAAATTGAAAATCTTCGATCCAGGCCAACGCGCAAGGCGTTTAGGCACGGCTCTGCTCCTGCTGCTGCTTCCGGTGTTGCCCGTCCACGCGCGCGCAAAGACTGAATCCCGGGCCGACATACAATTCTCCAATGCCGAACGGCTGCGGGAAAGCCTCAATGCCCTCCCCGCGAATGAGCGAAGCCGCCACGAATACAAGCGCGTAATCAGTGCCTATCGCCGGGTTTATTATGGCGCGCCCGCTTCCGCCGAAGCCGATCCCAGTGTGGTTGCCGTCGCCGATTTGCTGATGGAAATGGGTAGGAGTTTTGGCAACGCAAGTGATCTGCGCGCCGCCATCGGCCAATACAAGTTTCTTCGCCGTGAATATCCCGGCAGCCGTCACCGCTTTGAAGCGCTATTCAATATCGCCCAGATTTATGAGGACGATCTCAAGGAACCAGCCCAGGCCAAACCGGTGTTCGAAGAGTTCTTGCGGCGGTATCCCCGCAATCATCTGGCAGATCAGGCTCGAAACGCGCTCAACCAGCCGACGCGGCAGGCAGCGCTAAAACCACAGCCCGGCAGTACAGAGCGACCATCGCAAAGAAGTCAAAAACGACGCCAGGGACGAGGGCGCCGGCGACGCTGATGTTGATGCCAGCTCTTCCAATCCTGAAAGTCCTAAGCCTGAAAATTCTAAAGACGAAAGTCGCGATCGGATCGCGGCGCTTTCACGCATCACTAACATCCGCCACTGGACGGCTCAAAACTACACGCGCGTCGCGATTGACCTTGAACAGGATGCCAAGTTCGAATCCCGCCGTATCGATAATCCCGAACGCATCTTCTTCGATTTGCAGAATACCAACCCGGTCCCGACGCTCCTGGGCAAGGTCCTGGAAGTAGACGACGGTCTATTGAAAAAGATCCGGGTTGCTCAGTTTCAGCCGGGGAAGTCGCGCATTGTTCTGGAAGTGGCAGATCGTTCGGATTACGACACGTTCCTGCTGGCGAATCCGCCACGCCTGATTATCGACATCCACAACAAGAATATTCACGCTCAGGCCGGCGCCGACCAAGGCAAGAGCAGTTGAGCAAAAGCAACCGGTTCAGGCCGCGTCGATGAAGCAGCCGGAGCCGATAGCTCCCGATACTATGGGGACTCTGACAGCCAAGTCCGAAGACCTTCCCGCTCCGGAATCGAAACTCCCGGTCAGCGCGACCAATAGAAGCCGAATTCCGCTCATCCGTGTGGCCAACGCTGGCGAACCAAACGCTGGCACTCCAAAGAAGACGGTTGTGGAGGCGGATGATTCGGACGACACTGCGATCACGGTCGCCAAGGTCGATCCGCCTGACATTAAGCCGCCTGTAAAATCAGTTGCCAGCGCGGTTCCGGCGCCGTCCAAGGAATCGGCCAAAAACAAGCGCAAGAGTACAGAGTCTTTTCCTGATGTGCGTGAAGCTTCGCCTACGGCGAATGGCGATCGTTCGCTGATCCGTGCGTTGGGTCTGAAAATCGGCAAGATTGTTATCGATCCCGGCCACGGTGGGCACGACACCGGCACTATCGGGCCGAATGGCCTAGAGGAGAAAGATCTGGTGCTGGACGTCGGCCGACGGCTGGGCAAGTTGCTTCAGGGCCGGCTTGGCGCCGACGTTGTTTACACGCGCAAGGACGATACATTCATTCCGCTCGAGACGCGCACTTCCATCGCCAACCAGGAGCAGGCGGACCTGTTCGTTTCCATCCACGCCAATTCCAGTCGTGACGCGGACGCCCGCGGCGTTGAAACCTACTATTTGAATTTCACCTCGTCCGCCGAAGCGCTGGATGTGGCAGCGCGCGAGAATGCGGCTTCAGATAAATCGATCCATGAGCTTCAAGACCTCGTCAAGAAGATCGCGCTGAAAGAGAAGATTGAAGAATCACGCGAGTTTGCATTCAACGTGCAGTATGCCCTGCACAGCGGGCTGGCGGCGAAGAGCCCGGGAATTCGCGATCGCGGGGTGAAGAAGGCCCCGTTTATCGTGCTCATCGGCGCCAATATGCCTTCGATCCTGGCTGAGATCTCTTTCGTCAGCAACCCAGGTGATGAACGCCGTTTGCGGACTCCCGAATATCGGCAGCGCATCGCTGAATCGCTCTATCGAGGGATCTCGAAATACGTAAGTGGGCTCAGTGGAGTCAAAGTGGCTGCAAAGATCGACAAGAGCGAAGGGCAATAGTTTCTGCTCGCTGCGCCGCCGGCTGCAGTTGCTCTCCTCGGCGATATCTGCCAGTACTCACCACAACTCTCGGAATTTTCCGCTTGCCCCGCCCCACTGCCGATTGCGGGAAACTTTCCGGGCTGGTTTGTAGTCTAATAATAGAGGGCTGTCGCCAGTCCTTCCTCATGAAAGCTTTTAAATTTATCCCAGTCCTCATCGTATTGATTGCAGCTGCCTTCGGAGCAGAAGGCGCTAGTTCCCGGCCCACGCCCTCGCCATCGCTTCTCCCTCCGCAGTTTTCAGGATGGCAACTCTCCGGTTCGTCCCGGACGAGCAACGATCCAGGCGTCGCCGATCCCGCAAATGCCGCATTGCTGAAGGAATACGGTTTCACCGATTTTCAATCGGGTACCTACGTACGCGACGATGGCAGAAAGCTGAACCTCAAGGCTGCGCGCTTCGCCGATGCCAGCGGAGCCTACGGTGCGTTCACGTTTTACAAGCTCCCGCAGATGCTGAAGGAAACGATCCCAGACCAGGCTGCTTCTCTCAACGAGCGTGTGCTCTTTTATCGTGGCAACATCCTGGTCGACGTAGTCTTTGAAAAGGTAAGCGCAATGTCTGCGGCTGAGCTGCGTGAGCTTGCGCTTGCCTTGCCACTTCCTGTGGGCAATACCCGAAATCTCCCAAGCTTGCCGGCTTATCTTCCGAAGTTGGGATATGTAAAGAACACCGCGAAATACGTCGTCGGACCGGTTGGGCTGGAGAAAATCGGCTCGCCTCTTCCCGCGCAACTGGTGGATTTCAGCGTGGGCTCGGAAGTAGCCACGGGGGGGTACCAGACATCGGACGGGCAAGGGACGTTGGTTCTAATCTCCTACCCCACTCCGCAAATTGCTGCTGAACATCTTCGTCAACTCGACACGGCGCGTCAGCCGAATCCGCAGCAACCGGGAAGCGCACCGACCTTGAATATCGGCCCGGTCTTCGACAAGCGCACTGGCCCGATGCTCGTCATTGCCACCGGCGCAATTTCTGAAGGCGATGCGAAAGCGCTCTTGAGTTTGGTGAACTACGAAGCTGACGTTACCTGGAACGAAAACACTTACACCGGCAAGAAGAACAATCTCGGCAACCTGTTGCTGAATGTCTTCATGCTGTGCGCGATTCTCATGGCCTTCTCGGCCGTAGCGGGACTTGCTTTCGGAGGGATCAGGATCTTCTTCAACCGTATCCTTCCGGAGAGCCTGTTGCACAAGAAAAAGGATGTAGAATTCATCTCCCTGAACCTGTCCGAGGGTCAGGTTAACCCGGCGGAATCAAGCGTAAGCTCATCAATTAAAGCCGGTTAGGGAGGCGAATTGGCGCATTTGTCTCACAATGAGTCATCGAGAGCGCCTATTAACCTATTTTGTAAACCATTGAAAACAAAGATATTTATTTACCAAAAATCGCTTGACACCCCCCTTTTTCGGCTCATAAGATTTCGCCAGAAAGTTTTGACGGATTTTGCCCCGTTGGAACTATTCTCCCTAAAAGAGAAGGCCACCCATTGCCAGGGTGGCCTTTTTGTTTCTGAGATTGGCCGCTGATTATCAACCTTGCGATGAGCGGATCAGATGAACGTCACTGCGAGGAATTCCAAATTTTCCTCACGTTGAAGATCGCGCACTGACGATCGTCTCGCTCTTTACGCTCACTGACGTCGCAGTTAGAATCGAAAAGAAGCCGACGTAGCTCAGTTGGTAGAGCAGCCGATTCGTAATCGGCAGGTCAGCGGTTCAAGTCCGCTCGTCGGCTCCAGGTTTCATTGCACCCGCAACTCACTGTGACGTGAATTGTGACGTATGTTGCGCTGGTCGATGGCTTCGCGCACTGGATCGAGAATCGTAACGCCGGGAAGCCTTCGTCTTTCGCTGGGATTGAAGATTTGTCGCGCAATGAAGTCGATGTTTTCGATCCGAACTCGAAAGCGGTTGATTGACGTAGCTCGGAGAGCCAGACAGGACTAACCCATCTATCTCTTCTGTGGTGTTGAGATCGAGGGTGATTCCCATTCTCCCGGCACGCTGAAATCCCCCCTTGATCCGCTCAGCAGGTGGCGATGCGTCCCGCTTAGCCAACGTGACCAGGATTGAAATGACCAGTTGACCCCGACCGCGGCCTCTAAGCAGCATCTCCTCAGACCTACAGCCGAACCATCGTAGCTCCCAGTTTGGAAAAGGAAGACCCAACCTTCGGACGTACCTTAGCCATTTCTAATATGAACCTCGCCTTCGCTTTCCTACAGTTGACTCCGGCATTGTCACTGGAAGAAGGCGATTATCATGAAAAAAGAATCGGGTCGCGCGGTCTGCTCCGCAATTTTCGTACTGATACTTTTCGCGGTTGGATGCGGCGGGCCAGGTCAGACCGGGGTAAGCACAGGTGCCAGGCCAACTGTGACCTCTGCGAATCCTCCGAACGGTGTTAGTGGTGCGTGCCCCAACGCCCAGATTACCGCCACCTTCAGCGAGGCGATGACCGCATCCTCGATCAATACAACAACTTTTACGGTGACCGTCTCCGGCGGTGCGTCGGTGCCCGGACAAGTCACCTACGACGCTAGCAGTAAGACTGCAATCTTTACTCCGTCGGCCACACTCGCGCTCAATACGCTCTATGCGGCCACGATCACGACCGGAGCCAAAGACACCTCAGGAAAAGCGATAGGAAGTAGCGTGGTATCGAACTTCACCACCGGCAGCACGGTATGTCAGCCCGGCCCACCGAGCGTGATTTCCGTGGGGCCACCGGACGCAACTATTGGGGTGTGTCCCAATACTGTGGCCGTCGCTACATTCAGCTCCGCCATGGACCCCTCAACCATCAATACAGCAAGCTATACGCTGACAGGTACGGGCGCTTCGGTGAATGGGCAGGTTATCTACGATGCACCCAGCCGGGCTGCTATCTTCACGCCGTCTACTCCTCTCTCCCTGAACACGCCCTACATCCTATCGATCGGAACAGCGGCGAAGGATCTCATGGGGAATCCACTGGCGAGTACCTTTATATGGGGCTTCACGACGGCAACGGTCGCTTGTCAGACCCCGATGGTTGCAATGGCCTCGGCCGCGAATTTCGAAGTTATAGCGGGGTCCACCGTGACAAACACTGGGCCTACTATCATCACGGGAGCGGATCTGGGGCTAAGCCCAGGAAGCGCCGTCACTGGGTTCCCTCCTGGAACTCTCACTTCACCTGCTGTGATGCACCTCACTGATCCGACTGCGGCGCAGGCCAAAGTTGATCTGACCACTGCGTATCTCTATACCGCAGGATTGCCAGGCGGTGCAGTTTTGCCAGGAGACTTGAGTGGACTGACTTTCGCCCCCGGTCTGTACAAAACTTCGAGCACGGTAATGCTATCGGCGGGGAACGTGACTCTCGATGCGCAGGGCGATGTCAATGCCATCTTCATTTTTCAGATCGGGTCCACCCTTACCACATTGGGGAGTACACATGTTGTTCTCGCTGGGGGTGCCCAGGCCAAGAATATCTTCTGGCAGACAGGCAGCGCTGCGACCCTCGGAACCAACTCATCGTTCCAAGGCACCATCATGGCGCTTCAATCGGTAACGTTGGACACTGGCGCAACGCTACTAGGCAGAGCGTTGGCACGGAACGGAGCAGTCACTCTGGATAGCAATACAGTGACAGCCCCGTAAGAGACTTATGTGTGTGCGAAAGAAGTATTTGGCGCAACCATGACCCTATTGATCGCCGCGAACAGATCGTATGACCTTGAGAAGCGCGCCATCTTTGCAGCTCTGAAAATCTTCCCGGCGCGAGAGGGGGAGGGTAAAAGGGTCTAAAGCGAAATCCGGTAGGGATATCTACAACGGGATCCCGCTTCGCAAGTCTAGATTGTGACTTGCAGGGGCTCGATGCCGCTCTCTTCTCCCGGTTCGCCGGTTTTCGGAATTGGGATTGTTACCAATACCCGTGTTCCGGAGCTATCTGATTCGATATTCATCAGTCCCTGGAATTGACGCAGCCGTTCACGCATTCCCCTGATTCCGACGCCTGAACCTTGGGAATGAATCTCCGCCAACCTAGCAGGAGACATGCCTTCCCCCTGGTCCTGAATATTCACGCTGAGATGGTCTACTTCGCGAACGATCCGAATCGATGCTGTCTTACTACCCGAATGGCGGTGAACGTTTGTCAGACACTCCTGCACAAGGCGAAAAATAGCCAGTTCCATGTCATGCGGAAGCCTGCCGATCTCTTCCGAAATCTCCAGTTCTATGTCCAGACCGCTGCGCTCAACAAGACCTTGTACGTACCAGTTGAGCGCGGAGGACAGCCCATTCTCATCAAGCAATGGCGGGTGCAAAAGATAGGAGGCTGTCCGGATTTCGCGGTGCAGTTGCTGAACGATTTCCTGAATTTCTTCCGTATCTGAGGCGAGATCGGGTGCACTCCGTCCGGCTTTTTGCACCAGCTGCGCAAGACTCATTCCAAGCACGGTTAGGGTCTGGCCGGCGCTGTCGTGTAACTCCCGGGCGATGTGCCTGCGTTCGTTATCCTGGGTTCGCAGCAGTCGCCAGGAAAGATCGCGAACCTGCTCGGACTGCCGCATCACATCGCGATTCCGCTCTTCCAGTTCCCGGGTGCGGGCTTGAACCTCCGTGTCGAGGGTTTCTGACAGCTTGCGCAGTTGATCCTCGCTGCGTCGGAGGGCCTCCGCTTCCGCCGCCAGACGCATCTGGCTCCGTTGCAGTTGTTCGATCGCCAGCTTGCGTTCCGAGATGTCGCGTGCGACTTTCGAAGCCCCGACAACCTTGCCCGAGCGGTCTTTCACCGGTGAGATCGTCAGTGACAAATCGATCAGGGTGCCGTCTTTGCGTACCCGGACAGTTTCAAAGTGGTCAATACTCTCGCCCCGCCTGATCTTGCCCAGAAAGGTGTCTTCTTCCTTCCATCGTTCCCGGGGAATGATAAGAGTGATGTGCTTTCCTACTGCTTCCGATGCGGAGTAGCCGAATAAGCGCTCCGCGCTTTGGTTCCAGCTGGTGATGATGCCATCGAGGTTTTTGCTGACGATCGCATCGTCCGATGAGTCTACGATGGCGGCCAAGAGGCTGCTTGTGCGTTCACGTTGTTCGATCGCTCTCTTCGCCAGAACCCGACTCGTGACCTCGACCGCGTGAATGAATATTCCGTCCACAATTCCTTCGCGGTTGCGCTGTGGCTGGTAAACGAAGTCAAAATATACTTCTTCGTCGCGGCTGGCCGGCCCTCGGTTGAGCATCGCTTTCACTTCTGTGCCGACGTGTGGAACGCCAGTCCGGTAGACAGTATCGAGAAGCTCAAAGAATCCCTGGCCCTCTAGCTCCGGCAGGCTTTCGCGGATTGTTTTACCGAGGAAGGACCCAGCGTCATTGCGACCGGTGATTCTCTGGTATTCAGAGTTCACGAATGTCCAGTGGTGCTCCGGGCCGGACAGCATTCCTATCGCGGCAGGAGCCTGCATAAACAACTGGCGGATCTGGTTACGTTCCGCCTCCGCTTCGCTTCGCAGTTCGCGCTCCCGTTCCATCGCCTTCTGGCGCAGGCGGGCCGTAGCCAAATGAGAACCTACGCGCGCCAGCAATTCGCGGGCGGAAAACGGCTTCACCAGGTAATCATCCGCTCCGGCGCTCAGCCCCTCGACGCGCGATTCCTCTCCCGCACGAGCGGAGAGGAAAATGACCGGAATGGTCTTCAAATCTTCATCGGCTCGCAACGCTTTCAATAATTGGATGCCATTCAATCGCGGCATCATGACGTCCGAAAGAATCAGGTCTGGGCGCCGCTCCCGCGCACTGTTTAAGGCCGATTCGCCGTCCGGTACAGCTTCGACTTCGTATTGCTGTCGCAGGAGTCCTTGCACGTACTCACGCATATCTGCATTGTCATCAGCGAGCAGAACACGGTAGGACCGTTCCCGGCCCAAGGAATCCGGGATGGAAGGCGCAGGGGAAATAGGAGGCGGACCTTGAACGTCATTGGCCGCGTCTTGATGGTCCGGCAACCAGCGTAGAGCTTCTTGTAAGTATGCGTCGCCTCCCAACCCCGTTGAAGCCAAAGTGCGCGCGCCGCCTATGCGATCGGGAGGCAGGTGGTCCTTGCCGAGAGGGATGGTAACGGTAAAAGCCGCGCCGCGATTCACTTCGCTCTCAACGCTTACGTTGCCGCCGTGCAGCTTGACCAGTTCCTGCACCAGCGCGAGGCCAATCCCACTGCCTTCATAGGAACGTCCTCGCGCCCCTTTGACGCGATGGAAGCGCTCGAAAAGTTGAGGAATCTCAGCCGCAGGAATACCTGTTCCAGTGTCGCGAATCGTCATTTTCACTGCGGAATCGGCGCAGTGTAGCGATACTTCAATCTCTCCCTCGAAGGTGAACTTGAACGCATTTGAAAGGAGATTGAGCACAACTTTTTCCCACATTTCACGGTCGACGTAAACCATCTCCGGAAGAGCAGGGCAGTCAATGACGAGCCGCATTCCCGCCCGCTCAATCGCGGAGCGGAAAACGCTGGCAAGTTCGGCTGTGAGAACAGCAAGGTCAGTTGGCTCATATGAGGCTTGAATGCGGCCAGCCTCTATCCGCGAAAAGTCGAGTAATGTATTGACGAGTTTTAACAACCGCAAAGAGTTGCGATGCGCCAGTTCCAGGCCTTCACGTTTTCCCGGTGACAATCCTTCCGGCTCCGCGAGTGCATCTTCCAACGGCCCCATCATCAGGGTCAGCGGAGTGCGAAATTCATGGCTGATATTGGCGAAAAATTGTGTTTTCAGTTCGTCGAGCTTGGCCAATTCCTCGCGCTGGCGCGCTATCTCGCGCTCTTGCGCTTTCTTCTCGGTAATGTCACGTCCCTCTGCTGTGATAAAGACAACTTTGCCACGCGTATCTTTAACCGGCATGAGCGAGGCATCAATGATGATGGTGTCCTTGCCTCCGGCGCGTCCGTAGATTTCCGTATCCCAGCGTACAAATTCACCTTGCGCCGCTCGCCGTATTGCATCTCTGAGAGTGGCATTAATCTCTTCTGAAACTTGCCACCAGAACGTTGTCCAAAATGGCTTTCCCTCGACGTCGGCGAGATTGACTCCAACGGCATCAAGAGCGATGTGGTTGATTTCGAGCACGGTCCCCTCGGCGTCCAAAAGGCCGACGAACTGAACCATCGAGTCGAGTGTGATGCGCGCAATCTTTTGCCGGTATCGTTCGCGGGTATCGCCGGCAAGGAGCTCGGTACCGCGGACATTGACAAGGTTGATAGCCTTGGGCGGCTTGGCTTTTGCCGCCTTGCCTTTTGTTCGAGGCTGTTTGGACTCTTTGCCGTCGTCCTTGACCAGAGCGTCTATGACTTTTAACAGGTCTCGTGACAGGTTGGATTTGTGGACAAACGCCTTCGCCCCTACATCCGCTGCCGCTTTCTCCATTAAATCGGGATCGTTCTGGCTAACAATCAGAATTTGACAATCCGGAGTTTCTCGCCGAATCAGACGAGCAGCATCCAGCCCATTCATTTTGGGCATCGAAACATCGAGGACGGCGATATCAGGCTTGAGTTCCTTGGCCTTTTCGACCGCCGTCTTGCCGTCTGCTGCTTCCGCACAAACATGCCATTCAGCCCGGGATTGGATGAGAGATCGCAAACCGCGACGGACTAGGTCATGGTCGTCGGCGATCAGGATTTCGACTGGGTTCATAGATGGGCCTGGCCGCTTCGATGGTAGTTTTGCGCGCAAACTTCCCATCCAGAAGTAAAGGAACAGGAAGCTTTATTCTCTGAAGGCTGATCCCGACACAAGGGAGGTAAATCCTTACGAGTCACAATCCTAGAGCATGCAGCATTAGCCAATTCCTATAAATAGGGTGTTTCCTGTATTGACCGCCCTTGCTCGCTCATAAGGAAAGGTGCTCAGATGCTGCGAATCGGATTTGCAGTGGCTCAAAACCTTAATACGACTGAGACTTGACCAGCCTGGCTCTCAGGAGGACAATCCTCGCACGTTACTGGGGACAGCGCCAAGCCGCTCCGTCGATTCTTCCAGGGGTTAAATCTCGTATTACGAAGCATGGAGGTGCTTATGACGCTGGGAGAGAATCTTTGCAAGACGTATGCGTTAACAAGTTTTCGACGGGGAGGCTGCTCACTCGCCCTTTTAGCCATCAATGAAGCGGTTGAAGCGGCAGCGCAGATTGCGGATCAAGAACAAAGTTTTATTGTCGCAAACCGGATCCGCGCTTTGAAGTGGGCCGGCGAGAAGAAAACTCCGAATGAAGCGGAGACTGGAACGGCGCCAAGCGCGCTGAGAGCTTAGATTCCATTTAAGCCCAGCCGTGATGCTGGATCAACTCACCCGTTGATCCAACAACCTCAAATTATTCTGACGCTGGAACGTATACGTGGTCGGCGGCTACGAGCTCAGCGTTCGTTACTTCTGTGCGGAGCTTCACGTTTTGCATGGAAGCCTTCTGAACCGGCTTAGCCAGGAATGTCAGAAGGTACTGGTGAAGCAACCGCCGGCTCAAATCATCCAAATACGGGACAAAAGAAACCGGGGCTTCCGAGCCCAAATAAAACGATTCCCCGCCAGTTTCATCGGAGAGTTGGGATAGATAATTCTGTCCCCAGTTTATGCGCCAGAATGTATGCCCGAAGTGTCCCGCGCCGGGAGTGTAGATTGAGAATATGACGATGCCTGCCCGCTGTGCCTGTTCCACCGCCTGATCAACGTAAGGATCGGAGGCACCCGAAGACCCGTAACGATCAATCCCATCCGAGACCAACAAAATCTCCCGTCGTACAGGAGCCTCTGGCCAGCGCTTGATCAAGTCACTGATAGAAAAGTAAGGACTCGCATTTATGCCGGCGACTCCGATTGGCAGCCGCAAACTCTTGGCCGCCATCGCGTGGTCGTCGGTGAGGTTCTGTGCCATCGCGACCGTGCCGTCGCGCATGTAGCCGACACCAATTCGCGTGGTCGGGGGCTGTGCATTAATGAATCGGCGAATGTCCTCGAGCTGAGAACCCAGACTGGTGCCGGAAGCATCGTCAAGCAAGATAAACAGCTCAAGTGCAGCGTGCTCTCCTTGGAGGGGAATCCAATCAGCCGTCTTGACCCGCTCACGTCCCTGGTAAACCATGACATCTTCTCGTTGGATGACGGGTACATCGGAGCCATGGCGCGCTTCTGCCGTAACAACCATATGTACAGGAGTTCCAGTGGCGGGCGGCTGCTGGCCTATGAGTATCGGAGTCGCTGCAACGAGGCCAATTACAACAAGGGCGATATATCTGAAGTAAAGATTATTCATATTGCCTTCTGGCGTTAGAACCGGGGTGTCAATAGGATCTTAACTCTTTAGCTGTTTTGTTGCATGCACTTAGAGGTCGCCTCCCCTGTCCTTGGTTGTTGCGTCCCCGAAATTTCTTAAGCGCAAAGAAGACGAGCTACCGCCAAGATCGCAAAGCAATTCACGTGCCCTGCTTCCCTTGGAGTTAGGACCAAACTGCAAAGTCTTGCAGGTCCGTCACTTGAACTGACAAGAATTCCTGTATTTGTGCGTACTTTTCCCGGGTTCGCCGTGGCAGTAAAACTGCAAGATGAAATACGCTCCCCCGCCAATTAGGTTATTTCCGCGAATTTGTCGCGGTGTATCTTTCTGAGTTCCCGAAGGGTAAGGGAGACCCTTTTCATGGCCGAGGCGCAAACCGAATCATTAAAAAGTCAGACGGACGAACACAAAGACAAGTACTACAGCTTTCAGATTAAAGCGTGGACAAATTTTGACCCCATGGACAAATCGCTTACCAAGATTGCGGATGCAATCGAAGAAGGCGGGGGATTTCTGACGCTCGTGGAAGTGTTGACGGTCGAAGAGGATCTTGCCAAGATCGGCAACACAGAAGCCAGGGAATGCTTCGCCAACATACTTGCCGCCCGAAGGCTCGTAAAAAATGTTCACGAACTTCCCAAGACATTACTGGACGATCTTCGTCAGGCGTTGAAAGTCGAGGAGGAAGTCGCGCCGAAAAAAGCCGTCGCTCGTGCGGCGGTCCCTTCGGTGGCCGATGAGGTTCGGGTCAAGCATTGGCCGTAGATAGATGCCGTAGATAGATAAAGAGATCAGACAATCGACTCGTGGCTCAAATCCCTCCCCGCACTTTACGCGCATGTAGAGTTTCATCGCCAAACACTCTGTTCGTTGGGCGTTGAAAGCCCCTGCGAACCCTCGGGTGGAGCAATTACAAGGCTGCGGACCGGACACACAAGGAAAGCCGAGGGGACGCCGACGCTACGCGGGACTTCTTTGAATTAGCGTTTAGCAACAATCATAATTCGTACGTAGTCAGGGCCACGAGGATTCAAGTAGCGGCTATCGGCCCGATATTTCTCTACATCTGCACCACGCACGCTGCAAGTTGCCTGCTTTGATTCCGTTAGCAACCACTTTCCACTTGCGACAGGGAGTAACTTTTCCGATAATATGGGAAGAGTCCTATTATCAACGTGTACCGATATCAACGAGCGGATCTGCTTCGAATATTACGCCTGACGGGGCGTCAGTTAACGGCTTGGGAAAAAGCTGGACTGGTGGCCACCGCCGAGAGTTATTCGTTTTTTGATCTCCTGCAAATCAAAAAAGTACGTGATCTGTGTGCCCGCAAAGTGCGGCCTGCCGTCATCCGACAGTCGCTCGAGGCGATGCAGAAACAGGTAGCGGGAATGGAGAATCCTCTCCTGGAAGCTGGAGCATTTTCCACCGGAGCGCGTATTGCCTTTCGTCATCAAGGCAAGGTCGTGGAGCCGATTGCCGGACAGTTCATGTTCGACTTCTCGGCCGGACCTCGAGTCGTTAGTAGTACACCCGTTTCTATCAGCCGTGAACCAGCGTCGGCGGATGTGGCAGAACTGTTTGCGCGGGGCATTTCCTTCGAGGAAGATCCCAACAGCCAGGCGCAGGCGATCGAGATGTACGAGCAGGTGCTGGAACTCGATCCTGACCACGCAGCGGCCCATATCAATTTGGGCACGCTGAATTACAACCGGCAGGAATATGCGCTGGCGGAGAAACATTACCGGCGCGCGATCGAAGTAGATCCTCGCTATGCCCTGGCTTATTTCGATCTGGGCAATGTGCTGGACGAGACCGGAAGAGTGGCCGAAGCGGTACAGACCTACAGCACGGCATTACAGCTGGCGCCCACCTATGCCGATGCTCATTACAATCTCGCTCTCGCTTACGAAAAAATAAAGGAGCCGCGCAAAGCTTTGAAACACTGGCGCGCCTACGTGAAGCTGGATACTGTCGGACCGTGGTCCGTACATGCCCGGAACCAGATCCAGCGTATCTTGCAGGCGGACGGCCTCAAGCTGGTGTACGGCGGCAAACGCGAGTAAGTATTTCTTCTTATAAAGCCAAAGTCCGCTATCCCTCAACATCACCCAGGCAGTGCTAAAATCCAAAGTTCGCAAATATAAAGATTCGCCATCCCCAGTCTGAAGGTACTTCCCATGCCGGAAACGACGTTGCAAGCCCCATCGCCTTCTCCTTTGACCTCATTTACAGACGACGAGATCATGTTTCGCGACAACATCCGCCAGTTTGCCGACGAAAAACTGCGGCCTCTGGTGAAGGAGATGGATGAAAAAGGCGTCTTCGACAAAGATTTGATCCATCAGTTCTTCCAACTTGGCCTGATGGGTATTGAGATCCCGGAACAATACGGCGGCGGTGGCGGCAAATTCTTTGAGGCGATCCTGGCCGTCGAGGAGATGTCGCGGGTAGATGCATCTGCCGGCGTCGTAGTGGATGTCCAGAACACGCTGGTGAACAATGCGCTGATCCGCTGGGGAAGTGAGGAGCAGAGAAAACAATATCTTCCACGCATGGCGGCGGACACTTGCGGAGCTTACGCGCTTAGCGAAGCCGGCTCGGGCTCTGACGCATTTGCCTTGCAGACGCGGGCGACTCTGAAGGGCAGCGACTACGTTTTGAACGGACGCAAGCTCTGGATCACGAATGGCAAGGAAGCAGGCGTGTTTGTGCTCTTCGCTACCGTCGATCCGGCGGCTGGGTATAAGGGAATTACCGCTTTCATCATCGAGAAAGATTTTGCCGGGTTTACCGTCGGCAAGAAGGAAGACAAGCTGGGCATTCGGGCTTCGTCCACATGCGAGCTCATTCTCGAAGACTGCCAGGTACCGAAGTCAAATGTTCTCGGAGAAGTCGGCAAAGGATACAAGATCGCGATCGAGACTTTGAATGAAGGCCGCATCGGAATCGGCGCGCAGATGGCCGGAGTTGCCCGCGGTGCATGGGAATTCGCGGCGAAGTATGCGCAAGAGCGCAAGCAGTTTGGTAAATCGATTGCCGACTTCCAGGGTATCCAGTTTCAAATCGCGCAGATGGCCACCGAGATCGAAGCGGCGCGGCTGATGGTATATAACGCGGCGCGCATGAAGGATGCGGGCGTGCCATTCGTAAAGGAAGCCGCGATGGCCAAATTGTTCAGTTCGCAGGTCGCGGAACGTGTGACCTCTCTGGCCATCGAAATTTATGGTGGCTACGGTTTCACTAGAGATTATCCGGTAGAGAAGTACTGGCGGGATTCCAAGATCGGCAAGATCTACGAAGGCACATCGAATATGCAGCTGGCGACCATCGCCAAACTAGTGATGGGTGGGCGGTAGGACGGCTTAGCCCAAAGAATTGCAGTGCTCAGGCCAGTTTCTTGACGGGGACTGCTTACGAATTCCTTGCAAGCCCGTCGAATCGCCGGGCCTGTCCATTTTCCGAAGTCAAATGGTCTTAGGGCAAATAGCGTTCAATCGACGATATCTCGGGCACAATCACAAAGGATTGACGATGACGATGATGAAACCAAAAGCAGCCGGCGTGGCAATTGTTCTTTTGATTACCGCGACACTTTGCACGACCTCGACGGCGCAGACGGCAGGTGCCGGGACATCGAAGCCGGAAAAAATCAACAAGCTCCTTCCTGGTCTGGACAAGGATTTGATCGACACGACCGCCGATCCATGCGTTGACTTCTTTAAGTACGCATGCGGAAATTTCAACAAACTTTATCCCATCCCCCCCGATCGTTCAGGTTATTCGACGGGTGCCATCATCGCCGAGCATACCGAGTACGTTCTTCATTCCATGTTGGAGAAGGCCGCCGCAGGTGGCTCCAGTCGTACGTCCAACGAGCAGAAAATTGGCGACGCGTATGCCGCGTGCATGGATGTGGACGCGATCAATAAGAGAGGACTCGGTCCGTTACAACCTGAGCTTGACCGCATCGCTGCGTTGCGGAGCAAGGACGAATTGTCGGAACTTCTCGCGCACTATCAGATCATCGGAGTGAACGCTTTTCTCAGCTTCGGCCAGCAGCAGGATTTCAAGGATGCGAGGAAGCAAATTGCTGTCGTTGATCAAGGTGGCATGGGGCTGCCGGAGCGGGATTATTATTTCCGTCCAGGCGACGCGGCCGAGAAAACAAGGACGCAGTATGTACAGCACATCGCGAACATACTGAAGCTGATGGGCGAGCCTGAAGCGAAAGCCGCCAGCGACGCGCAGGCAATCATGCAGCTCGAAACCGCGCTGGCCAAAGTTGCCATGGACGTCACTTCGCGTCGCGATCCAAACAAGGTTTATCACATGATGCCGGTATCCGAACTGGCGGCTTTGACTCCGAATGTCGCGTGGACACGCTTTCTGACTGCATCAGGCACTCCGGCAGTTACCGAGATTAATGTTACCGAGCCGGATTTTTACAAAGGGCTGAACGCCTTGCTTGGATCCGCTGACCTGGAGACCATCAAGACATATTTGCGCTGGCAGCTGGCTGCTTCAACCCCGAGTTACGTTTTGCCCAAGGCATTTGACGACGAAGATTTTGATTTCTACGGCCGCAAGTTGAGAGGACAGCCCGAGCAGAGAGCCCGCTGGAAGCGCTGTGTGCAGGCAGTTGATGGAGGATTGGGTGAGGCGCTAAGCGAAGTGTATGTAAGCCAGGAGTTCCCACCCGCTAACAAGCAGGCGACTCTGCAGATGGTCCAAGAAATCGAAGCTGCGATGGATCAGGACATCGATACTCTTGATTGGATGAGTGCGGCGACCAAGGTTCGCGCCAAGGAAAAACTGCGCGCCGTCGCCGACAAGATCGGATATCCCGATCACTGGCGCGATTACTCTGGTCTCAACATCGCGCGGGACGACGCTTTCGGGAACGCGCTTCGCGCCACCGAATTTGAGAATCGCCGTCAACTCGCAAAGATTGGCACGCCTATCGATCGCGGAGAGTGGTTGATCACCGCGGCAACCGTCGACGCCTATTACAACCCAAGCATGAACGATATTAACTTTCCGGCCGGAATTCTGCAGGCCCCCCTATATGACAGTCGCGCGTCAGACGCCTCTAACTACGGGCACATTGGCGGTGTCGTAGGTCATGAACTAACGCATGGATTTGACGACCAAGGACGTCAATTCGATGCCAACGGAAATCTCGCCGACTGGTGGACGCCGGAGGACGGGAAAAAATTTGACGAAAAAGCCGACTGCGAAGTGAAGGAATACGGAAACTTCGTCGCGGTTGACGACGTGAAGGTCAATGGAAAACTAACCCTGGGTGAGAACACCGCCGATAACGGTGGCCTGCGGCTGGCTTACATCGCGCTTCTGGCGGACGCAAAGCGAAAAAACATCGACCTGGAAAAGAAACAGGATGGGTACACACCGATCCAGGAATTCTTTTTGGGCCATGGACAAAGCTGGTGTGGAAGTACTCGTCCCGAACAGCTCCGCTTGCAGGTGCAAACGGATCCTCACTCGCCACGGCAGTTCCGGGCGAACGGTGTGGTGCAAAACATGCCGGAGTTCGGTCACGCTTTCGGCTGCAAGACCGGGCAACCCATGATGCCAGTCAACGCCTGCCGGGTGTGGTGAAGACCGGCGGGTGGCGTTTCAAATAAAGCAGCTTTATTCCGTTGCAGAGGTGATTGTTGCCGTGGGGCGACGTCCCGGATGCCAGCGGCTACCCGGCCACAGGTTATAATCTTGCGCGCGTGGTCGAGTCGTCTCATGGCTCTGTCTCCAGGAACGCAACTGGGCCCCTACGAGATTGTCGCTCCGGCCGGCGCCGGCGGCATGGGCGAAGTCTATCGCGCGCATGATTCGCGTCTGAATCGTGATGTGGCGATCAAGGTTCTTCCTGCACATCTTTCCGGCAATCCTGAGTTGCGAGAGCGCTTCGAGCGCGAAGCCCGCGCCATCTCGCAACTTTCCCATCCCCATATTTGTGTTTTGTACGATATCGGCAAACACGATGGCGCCGATTATCTGAACCCACCTAGGCATCCCGCAATAACGGCCGCAGCAAACGCTGGCTCATGGCTGTTCCCGTGGAAAAGCCCAACGCGTCCCCGGTAATCCTGACGACCAACTGGGTTGCAACCATGAAGCAATAGGCTGGACGAATCGCGGCGACCTAAAAGAAGGGAGGAGCGACGAGGATAACCCCGTCGCTCCATGGCTGTCCTCGTCCTACTACTGCGGCGGCGGAGCGGGGGTCGAAGTAGCACCCGGCGTGATCTGGGTTCCAATTACGTCACCGGAAACGATCAGTTCTACCCGGCGGTTCAGCTTCCTGCCCGCGGCGGTACTGTTGTCCGCGACCGGGCTTCCTTTGCCCAAGCCACGAGCGATCACGTTGTTGATGGAGACGCCGTTATTTACCAGATAGTCTCGTACTGACGCTGCCCGTTTCTCTGACAGGGTCTGGTTGTATGCATCGCTGCCTACGCTATCGGTATGACCCTCGATCTCAAGGCGTAAGTCCGGATACGCGAGAACGATCCCGGAAATACGTGCAAGACGTTCACGGGCTGCGGGCTTCAGAGTGTAGCTGCCGGTGTCGAAAAGCACATCCGGCATGCTGACCACCAAGCCTCTGGGTGTGTCTCTGGTTTCCAACACTTGATTCAGCTGATTCAGCAGGCGCTGCCGCTGCGCTTCCTTCTGACGAATCGCTTCATCTGCCGCAGCCTGCGCCTTCTGTTGCTCGAGCAGAGCGGCGTTTCGTGCCGCATCCGCTTGAGCCTGCTGCGCCTGCGCCTCAGCCTGAGCTCTTTCTGCGGCTGCCCGATCAGCTTCAGCCTGAGAACGTCTACGGGCGTCCTCCTCAGCCTGGGCGTTTGCCTTAGCTTCCGCCTGGGCGGAAGCTTCCGCGTCGGCCTCGGCCTTTCGCTGCCGATCCAACATGCGCTGCTTCTCGTCGGCGATACGCTCCTGTTCCTTCCGGCGTAACGTCAGTACCCGGGCATCCTCTGCCATCTGTGTGGCACCCCGTGCGGCAGTCCCGATGGGTGTCTTGCCCTGTTTCCGCTGATAGTAGTCTTCAGCGCGATTGAGGTAATCTTGCGCCTTCTGCAGACTGTCGGGGGCGTACTGAGCTGCCCCTGCCGCCTTCGCTATGGCCACCGCGTTGCGGGCTTCAAGCAGAGTGAGTGGGGTCTTTGGGTCTGCCGTCGCCGATGGAAGCTGCTGGGCAGGCATGTCAATTGTGTATTGACCGCCTTCCAACATATCGAACTTGGCATCAATGGCTTCCTCGAATCCTTTGGTTTCCTGGCGGATAACGTTCTCCGCCACTATTTCATTGCTCGGGCGAGTTACGGAGAAATAGGGCTCCGCGGTCACGATCAGACCAAATGCCTGCAAGTCGGTGGTGACATCCACGCTGCTCTTCCCGCCATCGTCCGGAACGATTTCGCCCAGATTATTGGCTCGGCCTTCCGGCGTGATCGCCCAGAGAACATAAGTCAGATATTGTGGCCCGACCCTGCTCGGCGGCCCCATACGCGAGAGATCAACGTTGATTTGCAGCCGTCCGGCCTTGCTGTCTACCTTGGCCTTGCCCCTGATTTCTGGCATAAGGTCGGTTCCTGCCATGTCGACAGTGGTGGAACCGCCGCGGTGGCGATAGTTCACGGCTTTCGTAGTCCGGGAGACCACGTTTACGCGGAATACCGGAGTTTGATCCATCGGCTGGGTGGAGTGCTTTCCTGCTGGGCTGCCGCGAATCCAGCCAGCAGTAACAGGCAGATTGCGGCTCGAAACGTTTTCATGATTGCTTTTCCTCTTTGGTCGGTATCGTTTGATGGCGCAGAGCGGTTAAACGTCACCTAGATTCTGATACGTCGGCTTGCCGTTCGGAAGTGCCTTGGAATGCTCCCTCGGAATCGCGAGCGCACCCTCGGTAGGCTTTATCAAGCCGAAGCTCCTGAACTTCGACGAGATCTTTCTCTTCGAGCGCTGAAACCCTTGTCTGTAGCGGCTTTCGGGCCGTCCCTGCCTCCTTCGTAACCCGTTCTGGTTACCTATAATGTGCAGCAACTTGCATTTGAAGAGTTGTGACCGAGCGCATAAAAGCAGCTCAAGTTGCTTCCCTTCAATAGTTTACAGGAATTCAGATTGTTGGTGTCCAAGCTGCATTCCGTAGTATGCCCGCCGCGCTAAAGGGGCCTAGATCGGGGTGCCATTTGTCGAACACGCTGGACAATGAACTGGTCAAGCCAAGACGCACAATGCTCCCAATACTGACGGTCCTGTTTGTGGTTTCGTACGGCCTTCTGACCATGTTGGTGGTGGAGCAGGCGAGAACGATCGACTCCCAGCGCGGGCTGATTCAGGACCTGTTTCAGGACAGCGTCCAGTTGACCACGATGAAGGGAAAAGCAGTGCAGCAGCACAACGCCGAAGCTCAGGCCAAGGCACATTCCCAGAAGAAAGCGCCAGTGCAGGATTCACCGCGGCCAGAGGCGCAAATGCAGAATCGCAGCACGAGCAAACTTCGCAGACCGCTTCCGCAGAGGCCTCCGAAGGACACATCTGGCGAAGGTGATGAACGCCGGATGTTGATTTCTATTTAGGTACTTGACCGGATTGCTCCCATGAGACTACTTGCCACACTTCTGTTGTCGGTTTCGCTACACGGCTCTTACCAGCTTCCGCCGGTAAAGCCGCCCTCGGACCCTCATGTGGCCCAACAGCCCGCTCGTAAAGGTGGCCGCTGGTACCTGGCAGACAATGGGCACGCAGTCTACTGCTACGGTCCTGTCCGGGTGCTACCGCAACCCGAAGGCGGACTTCAGCGGGTCGCAACCTTCTGTCAGGGTGAAAGAAACGTAGTACCACTTCGCGATTAGGGCAGCAGACGGACTCTTTCCCGAAAAGCAATCGATAGACTTCACGTCGCGCCGACACTGCTTCGATCACTATTTTTCGCGGGTTCTGATCTTCGCGATCGTCTTTTGGATCTGTTGAGCTGCCCGCTTCGTTCTTCCCTTCGATACCTGACGCCGGTTACGCTTGGTCACGCTGTGTCGCTGCGACATGAGTTGCTCCCTTTCGGAGATGCTTGCTTATCGATTGTATCGGGTGTTGGGCTCTCCCAACGTGGAGGGGATATGCAAGCGCAAGATTTACGTGCGCGTTGGGTAGACATATTCCAGATTGAGCCACACCCAGGCCGACTTCCACCATCTGCCCTCTTTCTAGACTCCCTGAGCCAAGCCCTCACCCGCTCCCGGATCGCGGCCCTGCTGTTTTCTCTCGAGTGCCGGGAGAGGGATTTACTTTTCTCCGCTACACGTAAGCCCTTAGAGACCGGTTGCAAGGAGATTCTATCGGATTTATAGAGGAGAGCGAGTTGCCAGGCGCTTAAGCTGAGCGGGTACGCTTGGGGCTGACTCGGAACTTGGTTCCCAGCACGTGAAAGAGCTCTGAGCCAAGAGCATATTCTCGAAGAATCTCTGGAAAGGCACTAGGCTCGGAACCTAGTGCCTCAGAACTGATTGAAAGAAGCTTCTCGATGCTGGTCATAGGCCTGAACAAGCAGCAGGCCACACGGTTCGGCACTCGGCATCGCCGACGGATGCGCCTACAGGAACAGTCGCATCAGGGTTGAACACCCTCATCGCGCAATCATGTTGGCTGCGTCGGCCTAGATAGATAGCGCGCTGACCATTCATTTTGATCAATGATCTTAATCGAGTGCGCCAAAAGCAAACACGTAGCCCCATAGGACGGACTGATATTAAGGATGGAGAGGCGTTCCTGCCGTGCCTTCGCCAGCAGTTTGGCAGCTTGCTCTTCTCCCTCCTTGCCCTCCCGCAAGTCGTAGAGAGCCGCAATGTCATCCATTGTCAGTTCTTCATGGCCGCGTGCGACAACTTCGAAAATGAGGTTACCCTTCTTGAAGTTCGTCACGGTCAACGCGACGATGCCATCGGCAACTACAGCGAATCGTTCCTTCATGAGCGTGGTTAGGAACACATAGGCAGTGCTGTCATCGACCCACACACCCTCAAGAACGCCGTCATGAAAATTGCCATAATCATTCATATTTAAGGATTGTACGAGACACGCTGTGCGAACAATGCGAACAGGAGAGCCAACAGTTGAACTTGGAACCAACCTAGGAATTAATCACGTAGCTGTAGCTGGCCTGATCGGTTGTTGTTGAGTACGATCTTCGATTTCGTTTAGCAGGTGCTGAAACGCATCGAAGCGGGAATCGATAATTAGCTTCCGAGCACCGGAGCGAAGCTCGATTGCTCCGCCTTGCTTGTTGTGCAATCGAATCTCTGTGATCTCTTTCCACTGAAAGGAGCGTGAGTACCAGAGGCCCCTCTTGGTGATACCATTTTGGTTTGTTGTTACTGAACCGCTTGCGAGCCAGATCCCAGCTGCGACGAACGCTGCGGTAATTGCGATTAGCACGCCGTCAGGGTGGGAATTGTGATCACGCCACGACCAGATCGATACAACCACCCAAAACATTCCTCCCCCTAAGCCAACAGCCTGCCACTGCCGCTTCGATCCCGTATACGCTAATGCCATCATGAGTTTTTGGAAGTTGCAAACCCTTCGCGCTGGACAGCCAGCGGGTCGCAATCGCAATCAGGGCAACAGTTGCTATCGAACCAAGGACGCTTAGAAACGAACTTCCCATCGTTAAGCCCTCGTGGCAGCCATTCCATTCCTAGTGACAGTTGGTCCTGTCCGAGCATTGTGTTTGCTGCTGTTGCTGTTGTTGCGGCTTTTGTTGCTGCTGGTTAGACTGATCGTGATAACTCTCGGCGGTACTTTGGCCTAGATCAATCGCCTTCGCGACTCCCGTTCCTATCGCAGATGCGTTATTCGAGTAAAAGTTGGCAAAAGCCTGATCGCCACTTGCTGCTGCAACCTTCGCGGACTCGTTAGCGAGAACCTCGCCGACCTTCGCACCACCGATTGCGCCACCAACCGCTCCACTCGCAGCGTCCTTAGCTACCTCCGTCGGGCTGAGAACTTCTTTCGCCGACTGCCCTTGGATTGTGCGATCAGCAACTCCTCCCACCACATTGCCTCCGGCGCCAAGTGCGGCAGTTGCTGCAACCCCCGCCTCAGGTCCCGCAAGACCAATCGCAGCACCCGTAACCGCTCCCTTAACTGCGGAGCCTTCTACTTTCTTCCAGTCGATTGACTGGCCGTGCAGCTTTGCCCCAATGATTTCGCCGCCACCTCCGATTGCGCCGCCAATGATGGCGCCTCCGATGACGGTGCACCACGGGTAACAATGTCCGTCCGCGTCGGCTTTTGAAAGTGGGTTGTTCCGAACATACCCGTAGAGATTGAGGGTCTGCGGGTCGACGAAGTCAGCGTAGGGAATGGCCGTTGCCTTACCTGCCCAGTCCGGCGTCATAAACCTGCCCATGCTGCTGCCGTAGTACCTAGCGCCGAAGAAGTCAAGATTCGATTCGCTGTCGCGTTCTTTGCCGGTGAACTTATGGCTGCTGCCGCTGTCTCCTGCTAGTTGCTCTCCGAATGGCATGAAGTCTACAGAATCGAAATTAGCCTTCGTAGGATCGGTAAGCATCCTGATGGAGCCGAGATGATCCGTATGCGCGAAGTAGGTGGTGCCGTTGCGGTACTGCGCCAGCAATGATCCGCCCAGATAAACGTATCCGGTACGCCATAGACCGCCAACCGTTTCGGCGACCACGTTCCCACCCACGTCAAAAATATAGTCGCGGCTCTGTCCCCCGCTGGTCTTTTGCACCCGCCGCCCTTCGGCGTCGTTCACAAATGTCGCCGTACCGCCGCCATCCACGCTCAACATCCGGTTCTCGGCATCGTAGCTGTAGCTGTGCGTCCCGTCATTAAGCAGGTTGCCGGCAGCATCGTAACTGAAGCCGATCAGCCGGTTCTGGACGTCCATGCTCTGGTGGAAAGTGAAGCAACTTCCTACCGTTACGGTCTGGTCGGTGCGATTGCCCCAGGGGTCGTAGGTCCAGGTAATACCCCGGCAGGGCTGGGTACTTACGCTGTCACTCATAGTGGAGAGACGATTCAGGTTGTCGTAGGTAAATGTTCGGGCGAAAGTCTGCGAGCCGGTGCCATTCCAGGTCAGGATGTTGCCATTATTAGCGGTCGAACCATAATTAAGCACGAAATCCAGCACGTTGCCGGAAGGAGAGGGGTCACCGCAGGCTTGCAGGGTTACGTTGGCACTGTTCACATTCATCCGACATGGCTGCAGGCGACTATTGTAAACGTTGCTCTCCACCAGTCCATTGCCCAGCGTAGCTTTGTGCAACGCGTTATTGGGGAAGTAGCCGATCGTGGGATCCGCGGTAAACAGAGTCCCGCTCTCAAACATTGACCTCTCGGCGAATCGCGCCTAACATTGTCGTTTGTCTAGCCCGTGTTGCCGTCCATAGCTTAACAAGACATGATCGGCGAAACAATTTCTCACTACCGGATCCTTGAGAAGCTTGGCGGTGGTGGCATGGGCGTGGTGTACAAGGCCGAAGACACCAAGCTGGGCCGCTTTGTTGCCCTGAAATTCCTTCCCGACGACGTCGCTAAAAATCATCAGGCGCTGGAACGCTTCCGCCGGGAGGCCCGCTCAGCATCCGCTCTGAATCATCCCAATATTTGTACGATCCACGAAATCGACGAGCAGGAGGGCCGCGCTTTCATCGTGATGGAATTCCTCGATGGGCAGACCCTGAAGCATCGCATTTCCGGGCGGCCCATCGATACTGAACAACTGCTGAATCTTGCGATTGAGATCGCCGACGCGCTGGACGCGGCCCACTCCAAGGGAATCATCCACCGGGATATCAAGCCGGCAAACATTTTCATTACCAGACGAGGACAGGCCAAATTATTGGATTTCGGATTGGCCAAGCTGGCACCCGACATGATCGCCGATCCAGATGGATCAGGCCCGCGCACCGCGACCCATCACGAACTGATGACCAGTCCAGGATCCACGATGGGGACTGTTGCATATATGTCTCCGGAGCAGGTTCGAGCTGAAGATGTGGATGCACGCGCGGACCTGTTTGCCTTCGGGGCCGTGCTTTATGAAATGGCCACGGGTGAGCTCGCATTTTCCGGAAGCAGCAGTGGAGTGATCTTCGAGGCAATACTGAACCGAAACCCTCCTGAGATTTCGAGTTTGAACCCCAAGGTCCCGGCGAAGCTGGAAGAAGTGATTTCGAAAGCTCTCGACAAGGAGCGCGAGCTTCGTTATCAGACTGCTGCTGAGTTGCGCGGCGATCTTAAGCGGATCAAGCGAGGTCTGGAATCGTCGCGCGCGCATACGGCTGTTTCCGGGGTGAGTGCCAGTTCCGGGCAGATATCAGTCCCGACTGTAATCTCTGAGCGGGAGACTCCGCGGAAGCGGTTTTCCCTTGCGACCGCTGCGGTAGTTGCGGCTGCATTGCTGGCAGGTGCGCTTGCCGGAAGTTTCTTATCCCGCAGCCCAGCGCCAGCTTCGCTGCCAACTTATCATCCGCTGGCATTTCGCCGTGGAATAGTGCGCTCTGCGCGATTTACCCCGGACGGCAAGACTGTCATTTATAGCGCCGCGTGGGAGGGCAAACCGCTGGCTCTGTTCAGTACCAGGCCTGAGAGTCCGCAATCGCGTGAAATGGATCCGCCGGGGGCGGATGTCCTCGCTATTTCCTCCACTGGAGAGATGGCCCTCGCGCTGCACAGCCGCCCGAGTGAAGGCTTTCTGTACTCCGGCACCCTGGCTCGCGTGCCTCTGGGCGGAGGCGCTCCCCGGGAGGTATTAGAGAACGTTGAATTCGCGGACTGGTCTCCAGACGGTTCCACTTTGGCCATTGCGCACGACGTCGGTGGGCGAAAACGGCTCGAGTTTCCTCCGGGGAAAGTGCTCTTTACGTCGGACGGCTGGATTGGCCATCTGCGCGTTTCACCAAAGAGTGATTTGATTGCATTTCTGGACCATCCTCAGCACCGTGATGATGGTGGCTCCGTCGCCATCGTAGATCTAAACGGAAAAAAGACGGTTCTTTCCGAAGGATGGGACAGCATCCAAGGCCTGGCGTGGTCTTCAAGTGGGAGCGAGATTTGGTTCACCGCGACTAGAACCGGCGGCGACCGGTCTCTGTATGCCGTCGATCTTTCGGGAAAAACCAGAATTCTGGCGCGAGTACCTGGAGAACTGACCCTGTTGGATGTCGGCAAAGAAGGCAATGTTCTGCTGACTCGAGGGATTGACCGCGCCGGCATCGTCGGCTTGGCGCCGGGTGAGACCAAGGAGCGCGATTTGTCGTGGCTGGATTGGTCAACTCCCGGGGACCTGTCGACTGACGGAAAGACTGTACTTTTTTCCGAGGCTGGAGAAGGCGGCGGCCCGAAGTATGCCGTTTATCTTCGCAAAACAGATGGGTCTCCCGCAGTTCGGCTGGGAGAGGGAACTGGAGTTGCGTTGTCCCCAGATGGCGCCTGGGCAGTGGCGCGTCCCAATACTTCCCCTGCGCCGATGTACCTTTTGCCGACTGGCGTGGGCGAGGCGAAGCCGCTCGGCCACGATTCAATGAACCACGTGCGGGTTCGCTGGATGGCGGATGGAAAGCGGCTGGTGTTCGCGGGAAACGAAGCGGGACACGGAGTTCGTCTCTACGTTCAGTCGATCGACGACGGGAGTGCTCCGCGCCCGATCAGCGAGGAAGGAATCAATTCGACATTCGTTCTGTCCCCGAATGGCCAGCTGGTGGCAGCCGTTGGCGCGGACAAAAAGGTGTACACCTACCCGATTGATGGAGGCGAGCCGCGGCTCGTACCCGGTGTTGAGCCCGACGAAGCGCCAACTGGCTGGTCGTCTGACGGGCGAACGTTATATGTCTTTCGCTACGGACAACTTCCGGCGCAAGTGGTCGAGATCGACATAGCAACCGGGCAGCGAAAGCCGTGGAAGCAACTCGAGCCAGCCGATGCTGCTGGAATCGATACGATCAACGGCGTCATGATGACTGCTGACGCAAAGGGTTATGTCTACGGCTACATTCGAACTCTCTGCGATCTGTATCTGGTTGAAGGGTTGAAGTAACCAATCTGAGGTCGAGCGACTTCGCCCGTGCCGGGGATACGGCGCTCCGCCCGAAATCCTATCTCGATTTTTTGGTGGTGGAAGCTTTAGGCCGGTCCTTCACCCGGATCACAAACTTCAGGCCTGACCAGACTTCGTTAACCGCACACACCTTCACATCAACCAGTCCCGCTAGAAGTCCGATCCGTCGCACATCGTTTTCATTGAGATCAGCAGCGATTCCCGAGGTCTTTTTCGGCCAGCTTACCCAGAGTTTTCCAGCAGGGGCCAATCGCCGGGCGAAGGCGGGAAAGTGTTGCTTCATCTCCGCCTGGCTCTTGACAAAGATCATGGAAAAATCGAGTTGCTCCGGGCCGTTCTCTACTACCTGACAAGCGGAGAGATCTTTCTTCAGTGTCAATGCGATGTCGCTGGGCAAGTCGAAGAAAGCAACTTTAGATTTTGGTTTGATTCCTAGTTTTTGCGGAAGAGGAGTTCCCGAATATCCCGCCATGAAGGCCCTTACTGGGCTGGCGCGTAGTATCCACGGCGGCTACGCACGTGGAGGTTTTTGTGGTTCTGCGCCAGAATCTCGATGGTGTGGTAGCGGCCGTCGGTGCGGAGGTCGGCTGGCTTATACGAGAGCGCATACTGGCTGCGCAGTTCGTCCTGAATTTCCACGAATGCATTGGCTACATCGTTCAGCTGAAAGGGAAAGAAGGCGCGGCCGCCGGTAGCTTCAGCCATACGCTCAAGAACCTTGTCTCCGGCGTGCCGACTCCCCGTGACGTTGGTGCTGATGGTGTAAATGATCACTTCCGCGCGTTGCGCCATGTCGATCGCTTCTTCACGCGTGACGTGGCTCATATTGTCATCGCCATCGCTAAGCAAGATGATGGCGCGGCGCACCGGACCGCTACGCTGCTCCTTCAGCAACTTGTCGCGGGAGGCAAAATACAAGGCATCGTACATTGCAGTGCCGCCACCGGGACGTAAGGCGCGAACCCCGCGAGAAAGCGATTCCGTATTGTCCGTGAAATCCTGGGTCACTTCCGGAGTTACATCGAAACCAACTACGAAAGCCCTGTCGTATCTGGGTCTGACTGTCTGATTGAGAAATTCAATCGCGGCTTCCTGTTCGAACTTGAAACGGTCGCGCACGGAATTGCTGGCATCCACCAGCAACCCGACCTGCAGCGGCAGATCGGTCTCGTTGTGAAAACTTCGAATCTGTTCGGCCGGGCGGTTGTCATCGATGACCGCAAAATCACCCTTGGCCAGGTTTTTTACATAGCGGCCATGCTTGTCCGTGACAGTGAAAACGACGTTGACTTCATTGACTGTCTTGGTGATGGTGGTGCCGGAATCGTCTTCTGACGAAACAGGGGACTGAGTTGAGGCTGAGTTCGGGGCTGCCGCCGGCTTGGAATCAGTCTTGGTCGCCGGATCGGAAGGATCCGCAGTCGGTGGCTGCGGCTTGGCAGGGGCGGGCGGAGTCGGCTTCGGCTTGTTCAGTTGCTCCTGCACCGCCGAAGGCGCTGACGGCAAGTTTTCCTGTCCTGAGTTTTGGGCGAATACTGCCGCCACCAACAAAATGCCGCACAGGAGAAAAATAGGGCCGCGATACTTCATGCACTGCCAATTATACAGCGTGTACAAACACCTAAAGATGCTGGTGGAGGAACGGAAGAAGTTGCCCTGTCGGTTTGCCCAAGCGGCACGAAGCATCTTGCTTTACCTTTGGGCATCAAGTTTGCGCAAGAAATCCTCTAAATCTTTTGGCAACGGGGCAGCGAACGACAGGATCTCGCCGCTCCGCGGATGTTTAAATTGCAGCTCTGCAGCATGCAGGAAATTCCTGGAAAGTGAAATGCTGGTATTGTCGCGCTTCGGACCGGCCAGCTCGCTATGCGCGCCGTAAAGCACGTCTCCAACCACGGGATGTCCAAGCGACGCAAGATGTACTCGAATCTGGTGGGTTCGTCCCGTATCAATCTTTACTTCGAGCAGACTGAACTTTCCGTAGGACGAATCCATTTTTTGCTCCACGCTGTAGTGGCTGATCGCTTCCCGCCCACCTTGCCGCCGGGTGGTCATACGAGTGCGTCGTATGCGATCGCGACTGATGCTGCTATTGATGGTTCCGCGTTCGCGTTTCAACCAGCCTTGTACCAGGGTTATGTACTTTTTCTTGATCTGCCTGCCGGCGAACTGGGCTGCCAGACGGCGATGCGCCTCGTCACTCTTGGCGACCACGATCAGGCCGCTGGTAGCCTTGTCCAGGCGGTGGACGATTCCCGGACGCAATTCTCCTCCCACTGACGACAGCTCTCCGAAATGATGCAACAGCGCGTTTACCAGCGTGCCGCGATTACGTTGATCGTCGGTGGCGCCTGCTCCCGCATGCACCATCATTCCCGCTGGTTTGTTTACTACCGCCAGGTCGTCGTCTTCGTAAACGATGTCCAGCGGAATGTCTTCGGCCATTGCACGTAGCGGCGCGATCTGTACCGCCGACAGGACGGCAACGCACTCGCTACCGTGAAGACGTTGAGAGGCTTTCGCGGTCGAATCGTTCACCGTGACCAAATTTTGGGAGATGAGTTGCTGTACACGGGCACGGCTGGTTTCCGGCAGGCGCCCAACCAGAAACTGGTCGAGCCGTTTTCCGGCATCGTCCGCTGTGGCGGAAATCAGGACAGGAAATTGAGGCATGTGGGCATGGGCAGTCCCTCCCGTGCGCGTCCGCGGAGAGGACGATTACCTTGATGGTAAACAAATCAATCTAACGCGGGGCGTGTGCCGGGACGGCTCTGGGCGACGACTTGAGCCACCAGATAAATCCGCCCGTAATCACCAGGCAAATCGAAATCAACTGCGTGCCGGTCATGATTCCACCGAAGACCGAACCTCGCCCCGGATCGTCGCGAATAAATTCGAGAAAATAGCGGGCAATGCCGTACAGGATAAGAAACGCGGCCAATACCTGACCATCGAATTTCTTACGTTTGAACAGCCACATGAGAATAAAAAAGTTTGCCAATTCGATCGCGGCTTCGAACAGCTGTGTTGGTTCGAGCGGTATGCCCAGCGGAGTGCTGGAATTCAGGTTGGCAACCGGATTGGTAAAGGTCACGCCCCAGAAATGCTGCGTAGGCTTGCCGTAACAGCAGCCGGCAGCAAAGCATCCCACCCGCCCGATGGCATGCCCCAAGGCGAGACCAGGGCGCAAACCCATCCCAGGTGGCTAGCGGCGGCATCCGATGCTTGCGTATGTACCAGACTGCCGCCACCGCTGCACCGATCAGCCCACCGGAAAATACTCCGCCCGCCTGCAAAGTGCTGAAACTGAAAATATCGCCGGGATGCGCCGAGTAATAGCCCCAGTCGTTGATGATGTACAAGAATCTTGGCGCCAACAATGCCGCACAACACGACCATGACGCCCAGATTCCAGGCGTCGTCCGGATTGATGCCTTGCTTGCTGGAGTTGCGGACGCTGATCCACAAACCGAGCAGCACTCCTATAGAAACAAGGACACCGTATGTGGGAAGGAAAAACTTGCCGATATGAAAAAGTTGCGGAAACACAGTAATTAGATGCGATTTGAAACGAAATCGCTACACCTTGAGTTTAACAGGCGTGAGTTTATCAGTCTTGACTTAAAGCGAAGAAGGCGCGATGGCACCCGCTAAAGAGGGTCTTGCGATATAAAAAAGCAAGCCGACCCACTGTGCCGTGTGACGGGCCGAGAATGAACCCGTCGGTAGACGTTGGGTGCCCGCCGAGACCCTTTAGGCATCTCCGCATGGCGGAGCGCTGCACACCGGATCCTAGTTCGAGTCGAGCTCCCGTTCATTCAGCATTGGTTCAAAAATCGGTAACCGCCATCACCAACCCGGCAGGTCGGCTTTCAGTCAGGATGCTAGGGTAAACATCCCCGCGTTGGCAATAGGCAGGGCGTAAAAAGTTGGCACTCGGTTTGCCAGCAACTTTAGTAAGGGGAAGAGGAACAGCTGACAACACGAAGACGCGACTTTGAAGAACTACTGATCCTAACTGAAGGCTGAACGAGCTGATAGCTGTAGAGCTTTCTATCCCGCCCGGCGCTTCTCACCTAGCACTTCATCCAGCATGCTTGAAAGATGTTGAGCGCGTTGCAGGTAGTCACCCGAACCTGCATCCTGATTTCGCTTCAGCAAGTGATATTCATCGGCGATATTCAGAGCAGCCAGCACGGCCAGGCGCGCGGTATCGACGGTGTGGGTCTGTTCCGCCACGGCCCGCATCTTGCCATCCACATACTCGGCCAGCTTAAGAATGTAGTCCGCATCCGAGCCGCGGAGATTGTAGGGCTGGTCGAAAATTTCCACACGGACGGCATTGTTGCTGGGATCTTTCACCGCGGGATGCTTCGTTGCCGATCGCCATACTTGTTTCTCCTCAGGGCCGTGAGCGATGACCGTATCAGCTGACTGCCTGCTCTTCGGAAATTGTTTCGATTTGTGCCAGCATTTTTTCTACGCGGCCGCGAATTTCCTCGCGTTCTTTGCGCAGCCGCACCATTTCGCGGCGCAAACCCTCGACCTCTTCTTCGCGTTCCTCCAATTGCTGGCGCAATCGCTGCGTATCGCGCTCGGCCGCGGCCCGGGCTTCCCGGGCTGACTTATACAGCTCAATGGTGCGATAAACCTTCTCTTCGAGCGCCTGAAAATCGTCAGCCGGAACCTGGGCAGATACCTCTTCAGCCATTCTCACAGACATGGAGCCACCCTTCCTCTAAGAAAATTGGAACTTTAGCGCAGTATACCGCAGAAACCTGTGGATGAAGCAGATGGATGATGCTTCGAAGAGTTTTGCGGTTGGCAGAGTAGCTGGTACGACCTGCGATGGCGGTCGCTCAGCGGGGAGACGCCCGGCTGCGAACGAAGCGATTTCCGTCGGTATCCGCAATTTCTGCAGCCGCTCTCCCGCCGCATCCAGGGTTTCGTCCCGCTTGCAGAAGGCAAACCGCACCTGTTGCGCCCCGTCCCGCGGATCGTTGTAGAAACTCGAACCCGGCACCGCCGCCACCCCGATCTCTTTCACCAGATATTTGGTGAACTCCAGATCATTCTCGAACCCGAAGGCGCTGATGTCGGTCATCACGTAATAAGCGCCGCGCGGACGGAAGCAACGGAAGCCAACTTCATCCAACACCGGCATCAGGCGGTCTCGCCGATTCCGATACCCTTCTGCCAATTCCTTGATAGTAGCTTGGCGGCAGGCCCAGCGCAGCCGCCCCAGCTTCCTGCAACGGGGCAGGCGCGCCCACGGTCAGAAAATCATGGACCTTGCGAATGGCATCGGTGATCGCTGGCGGCGCGACTGCCCATCCCACGCGCCATCCTGTAACGCTGTAAGTCTTCGACAATCCATTGATCGTGATTGTCCGCCCGCGCATGCCTTCGAGCGAGGCCATTGAAATGTGCTCGTGCGCCGTCATAAAGAATGTGTTCGTAAATTTCATCGGTGATGGCGAGGACGTTGAATTCAACGCACAGGTCGCGGATCAGTTCCAGTTCGCTACGGGTGAACACCTTGCCGGTCGGGTTGTTCGGCGTATTCACGATGATCGCTTTGGTCTGATGGTGAAAAGCCGCCCTCAGTTCGCGCTCATCGAAGAGTCCACTCGCCGTCCGGCTTGGTTGGCGGACGCAACTTCACAAACCGCGGCCTGGCTCCGCGAAAGAATCGCGTCCGGTCCGTAGTTCTCGTAGAACGGCTCGAAGATGACTACCTCGTCGCCAGAATTGCACACCGCGAGCAAGGTCGAGATCATGGTTTCGGTCGAACCGCAGCAAACCGTGATTTCACGTTCCGGGATCAACCTGAATGCCGCTGCCACAATTGCATTTGACGGGCAATTGCTTCGCGAAGATTCTTCGCGCCCCAGGTAATTGCATACTGATTGATGTCGGCGGCGATGGCCTCTTGCGCCGCGCGCTTTATCTCTGCGGGAGCGGGAAAATCGGGAAAACCCTGCGACAGATTGACCGCGCCATACAGCATGGCCTGGCGCGTCATGTCACGAATGACAGATTCTGTGAAGTGGGCGACCCTTCCACTAAGGTACGACTTCTGAGGGATGGCGATTTCTGCCATAAAGCGTCAGCCTAGCACAAAGGCTGAGCAGGTCGTTGCTTAGCTGCGTATGAATTGCTCCTGGATCTCACCCAGAGCTCGACTACTAACGTGTTGATGGAGAACCCGATCCAGAACGCGATGCCGAAAAACTGCCTTGGTTCCAGATGCGTGAGACGACTCGTGGCAAAAAAGACGCCCATAACCGGCCGGGTAGTGGCGATGCCAAGCAGGATCACTACGGCTCGAATCATCCATCGCCGCTTCAAGATTTCTTTTCCTCGACGCATATAAATAAAGGCGCGGAGTAGTGAAAATAGAAAGAGCGTGTTAAAGAAAAGGACAGCCGAACCTTCTATCCACCCGCCGACGGGGTGTGCGTTCATGGCGTACGCGGTGAATCCGACGATAGCTCCCAGCGGAAATAATATGCGCTCTGCCCAAGCCCTTCTGCTAGGGGAAAGAAAGACGACGAAAGGGGCGACGATCACGAACGCCAGGGCGGGAATAATGTGCGCCAGCGTGAGCGTCGCATGAGACGCGAAAGTCGTATCCAGCGCTGCCAGTTGCGGCGGAGCACCCTGCGGGGGTCGAGCTAACGCGTAAAGGCGGCGCACAACGACGGCTACGGAAATTACAACGCAGATCCAAAAACCGGCACGTAACGACAGGCGCGAAATATTTCTCGGGGATTGCGGTTCGTTTCGTTTTTGTGGGTGCGCCGACATCCCTGAATTCCCACCACTGGTATCTTAACATTTAACTTTACATATAGTAAAGTTAATATTCGGAGTCAGGATGAAGTCTGTGTCACCCGCAAAACCAGCGCTGTGCAAGCGGCCTTACTCTTCAGGAAAGCGGTCGGAGCTGTCCGCGCGTAAGCGGGCAGCGATCCTCGCCGCGGCGCGGGCACAACTGGGATCCAATGGCTTTTTAAGTCTCACCCTGGATAGCCTTGCTCGCGATAGCGGCGTCACGCGACAGACTATTCACAACCTTTTTGGCACGAAAGCAGGCCTTCTCGAAGCGTTGTTCAATCAACTCGCTGTGGACGGTGGCATGCACCGGATGCGCGAAGTTATGCAGCGGACGGATGTGGGCTTCCTATTGGAAAGTTTTACTGAGGGTTTTCACTGACTTCTGGAGCAAAGACAGGCTCTTCATTCGCAGGATCCACGGAATCGCGGCCATCGATTCCGAACTCGGCAGGGCGCTCGAAGCGAGAAACCAGCGGCGCCTGGATGCAGCGAGCAGAGTGGTCAATCGTGTTTGCGGAGAAAATGTCCTGGCCGGGCAGGAAGACAAGACACGGAAGATAACGGCGTTGTACGCTCTGACTTCCTTTGAATTCTTCGACATCCTGACAGAAGCTTCCGGCAGCGTGGAGGACGCAGCTCAACAGGTGTTGACGCTGGTAACGAGGGAATTCGCGAAATAACCACACAACCCGCGGATTCGGCACGTCACTCGATCGGACGGTCCAGCCCGCGCTCTTTTATTTCGAAATCGCGGATTTTGAATTTCTGAATCTTCCCCGTTACCGTCATCGGAAAGTCGTCTACGAACCGGATGCATTGGGGAATTTTGAAATACGCAATCCGACCTTCACAGAAGCAACGGATCTCTTCCTCTGTTGCATTCTCGCCTGCCTTCAGCCGTAGCCATGCCAACACTATTTCGCCCAGCCGCTCATCAGGAATTCCTACGACCTGCGCCTCGGCTACTTTCGGATGCGTGTACAAAAACTCTTCCACTTCGCGCGGGTAAACATTCTCGCCGCCGCGAATGATCATGTCTTTGGCTCGGCCAGTCAGGTGGATGTATCCATCCTCGCGCATCACGCCAAGATCTCCCGTATGCAGCCAGCCCTCGCAATCCACAGCCCGAGCCGTGCACTCAGGCTCGTCGTCGTATCCCTTCATTACCATGTATCCGCGCGCACACACTTCGCCTTGTTCGCCAGTCGGCACCGTGCTGTCGTCGAGCTGCGACACAATCTTCATTTCGGTGCACGGCAATGCTTTGCCAACGGTTGACACCCGGTGTTCGACCGGATCGTCTGGCGTTGACATCGTCACGACCGGCGTGCTCTCGGTCTGGCCGTATCCGATGGTCAGTTCGTTGCAATGCATTTCGCATATTACCCGCTTCATGACCTCCACTGGGCATGGCGCGCCCGCCATCATTCCGGTGCGCAGACTGGACAGATTGAATCTGTTGAACTCGGGAAGGCTCAGCTCGGCAATGAACATTGCTGGCACGCCGTAAAGCGACGTTGCCTGCTCTGCCTCGACCGCTTCAAGCGTTGCGCGTGCGTCGAATGTCCAGTTCGGAAGGATAATCGCGGCCCCACTTGCCAGCGCTGACATCGTCCCGATGACGCATCCGAAGCAGTGGTACATCGGCAGAGGAACGCAGATGCGGTCGAGCTCTGTGTAGTGCATGCCCTGGGCCAGCAATTTGCCGTTGTTGACCTGGTTGCGGTGCGTCAGCATCACGCCCTTGGGGACGCCGGTGGTGCCCGAGGTGTACTGGATATTGGCGACATCATCGGGTCGAATCTCAACCGTTACGTCACCCTTGGCTTGCAGAAACTCTTCCCATGCACTGGTTCCGAATTCGATCACGTGTTCGAGCTGCAGGCTCTGGCCGCAAACCGCTTCTGCGAGGATCCGCGCGTATTCAGCACGGCCGTCGCGCTCCCAAAGAAAAAGGGCTTTCATGCGCGATTTGCAAAGCGTGAATGCCAGATCGTGTGTGCGGTACGCGGGATTGACATTGACCAGGATCGCTCCGGCTCGTGCGCAACCCAGATGCAGCATCACCCATTCGACGCAGTTGGTGGACCACAGGCCCACGCGATCTCCGGGCCTGATTCCAAGCGACCATAAGCCTCGCGCGACACAATCTGCGAGATCGCGCAATTCGCGCCAGCTATGCCGCCTCGATTGATGACGGGAAACCAGGGCCAGGCAATCGCCCCAGCCCTCGACAGTCTGATCGAGTACCTGCCCGATCGTCTTTTCCCACAGCGGCTGATCTGGACCACGCGAATAACTAAGCATCCGATATCTCCGGGCCGTCCGGGATTTTAGCTCAAATTCTTGTCATCTGCCCAAGCATGTTTTTGTCATCTTCAGGGAGAGAAATGGACTCCCTTGCGAGTTCATTTCGCGGAGTCGAAAGATCTGCTGTTTGCCTGCGCCAACCGACACGGGGCACAAGCGCTCTAGCTTGAGCCCGGGCGAAAGCAGGTCCGTCGACTTAGCCTGGGATGACAGTTTTACGAACCGGAATGGCAGATTTGCAGAATAGAACAGTCAACGCCGGAGGAACACTTCACACTGAAGTAATTTAACGTGCTGCACCGGGGCGAACGAAAAACTGCTGTTTGTCCATTTTCGCAGGGACGGCCACGTCAAAGAATCCCACCATCATCTCCTGATAGGTCTGGTCTCCCCACCTCACGGTCGCCTCGGGGTCGGGATTGTGCGGATTGTTGCGTGAGTTGTCATACCACGCCACTGCCCGCAACCTGGTTCCTGCCGGCAAAAACCTAGGTTCCGACAGGCGGTAGCTCAACTGCCAGTGAAAGTGATAGTTCACACGCAGCAGCGGCTCAATCGATCCATCCGGCCGCACAATGTCGTACTCGAAACGCTTTCCACGAAGATGCATGTGAGGAAACAGGCTAAGCAGGGTCGCGTCATGCGGCAAGGTACCCTGCGTTTCAACGCGAAAGTCATCGGCGCCCGGGGGAATGATAAAGGCGTGATCGTTGAGTTGCAGAGTGATGACGCGCTGCGCCGGCGGCGCCTTCGCGAATACCAGCCCGATGCTCGTCTGGTCTTCTCCCGCGTGGCCATTGGTTGTGTAGTGAATCTGGAAGACGATGTCCGAACCAGCGGGCACGAACTTTGCCATCCCGTCGGGCCATCGATCCGGCGAACTGCCCGGGGCATACACCAGGAGCAGGTCGCTGGTGGTTCCATGTGCGTCCAAGCGATCTTGAGGATCGCTGAGCGTCGAGGCCGTGAAGGGCGTTCCTACGGGCGCGTGACGCAGCCAGTTGGAATCGGGGGGACGAATGTAAACCACCGCATGATGAACATACTGCGGCGCGGAAGGATGAACTTCCGCCATCTGCACCCAGGTGTCTTCGCGGAAGTGAGTGGGCACAATTTCGTATGTGTACTCCACCTCACCGTCTGCCGGGAGCTTGACCGGCAGTGGCATCTTTAACACCGCATCCGGTTTCGCGATGTTCCAGCCCTCAGCCCATTGGTCCGGCGTTGGCGCATCACGAGAATCGCCGGCCGGGGTTCCGGCCTTGACCCACTCCAGCATGGTAGAGATTTGCGATTCGGTCAGCGATGGATCATTGGAGAAGTGTCCGAAGCGCGGGTCGGCGAACCATGGGGGCATCATTTTGCCTTCAACCGCCTTAGCGATAGCCGGCCCCCATGGCCGCGTCTGCTCATAACTCACCAGCGGCATCGGCGCAACTTCGCCGGGACGATGACAACTCTGGCAGTGATTCTGGAGTATTGGAAGAATGTCTTTGTAGAAAGTGGACTGCGGCTTATCGCTTTGAGGGAATGCGACACCGAGGCCGACGGCGACAAGGACGACGACAAGCGAACTGAGCCGACTCACCAGCAGGCCGAAACGAAACCGCACTATACCAGTTTACGCCGCGGCGGGATTTCTATGCTCTCTGCTTGCCGCCTAATTTTTCCAGAGCGGCGACGATTTTTGCGGACCACGAGGCTATTTCATCGTCGCGTAGCGTGCGTTCTGCCGATTGAAACTGTGCCCGCAGCAACAGCGAATATTTTCCCACCGGAACATTGCCTCCGCGGAAAATTTCCGCTGGAGCAAATCGGCGCAATTCCGGGAGACTAAGCCCAGCCACAGCGTGATTGATTCGATCGAAAGGCACGCTATCGTCGAACACAAACGAAAAATCGCGCTCCACTCCGGGATAGCGAGGTAAGGGTTCGAAACGGACTTCCCGCAGCCCATGAGCATACAGCCGGTCGAGATATATTTCGGCAATCAGGACGTCCTGTCGGAGCTTACGGGCAGCCGCAATGTCGGGCTGAATTTGTCCGAACTGAACCACCGCGGTGCCGTCCATCAGAGCTCGAGCCGAGCGTCCGGAATGATAATAGTCTTCGGTCTGCGCATCGAAAGTGAGCGTTTTGTGCTGGAAGGGATGCAGCAGATTTTCTATATCGCCCTTCAACATGAAGAACCCTCCGTCTCGAGTTCCCCAGCTTTGAGGCGATTGCGCTGAGGGTCTTGTCCACCCCATGCAGATGCGCTTCGGTTCGAGGGTCGCGGCTCCCTCGGCCTGAAATACGCTGCCGGTTTCGAACAGACGAACGTTTTCAGCACCGCGGTTGAGGTTATACGCCAGCATGTTCAGCATGCCGGGCACCAGCGAGCTGCGCATGACAGAGGCTTCTTCACTCTGGGGATTGGCGAGCTCAATCACTGGCGCCGATGAGAACGTTTCCGCGTCTTGGTGTGAAATGAAAGTAAGTGAGACGGCCTCGTTGTATCCCAGAGCGAGCAGCGAGGAGCGGAGTTTGGCGTCTTTTTCCGCATCGGGCGGCTCAACTACGGCCCCTGAAAAAGCTGGAAGAGTGTTGGCGAATTTATCGTAGCCGTGAAGGCGAGCGATCTCCTCCACAACATCAATTTCGCGTTCCACGTCGAGGCGCCAACTCGGGATGTGAACCGTGAAATCAGGATCGCCACCCCGCTCCGGCATCAACTCAAAACCAAGTTGGTTGAGGATGCGGAATATCTCGTTGGTTTCCAGCCTTTCTCCGAGAATGCGGTGCACTTCGGAAAGGTGAAGGGCCACTGGAGCCAGATCCACTTTTCTCGACACTACGTCGATTGTGCCTCCACCGAGGGTGCCTCCAGCCGAGGCGAGAATCAAGGCGGCTACCCGATCACAGGAAAGAACGGTCGACTCGAAATCCGCGCCACGTTCAAAGCGATGCGAGGCATCCGTGTGCAAACCGTGACGGCGCGAGCTCTTGCGAATCACACCGGGATCGAACCACGCTGACTCGATAAGAATATTTTTTGTCTTCCCGGTGATCATAGTGTCGAATCCGCCCATGACGCCAGCCAGTGCAACTGGTTGCTCGGCATCGGCGATGACCAGATCTTCGGGAGTGAGTTTTCGCTCGACGCCGTCTAGAGTCTTGAGGGTTTCGCCGGAGAACGCTCTCCGGACTACAATCTTGCCGCCTTTGAGCAAATCGAGATCAAAGACGTGGGTCGGCTTACCCATTTCCCAGAGGACGTAATTGGTCACGTCAGCAGCGTTGTTGATAAGCCGCTGATCGACCAGGGTTAGGCGCATCGCAATCGTTCCTGAAGATGGTTTGATAGTCACATCGCGAACGATTCGGGCAGTGTAGCGAGCGCATCCGGACGGGTCTGCTATTTCTACGCTGAAGCCTGTGTCGCCCTGGGATGCCGGCAGCTTGCGTTCAATGGGCCGCAACGGCAGGTTGTAGATCGCGGACACCTCACGGGCTACGCCATGGTGGTTCATGGCATCCGGACGGTTCGTGCCAATCTCCATCTCGAAGACTGTGTTCTCTCCATCGCCCGTGATTCCTTCTACGGCGATGCCGACTGAAGTGAGATCGTGCGCCAGGCGGAGATTGTCCACCTTGGGATCAACGAATTCGCGCAGCCATTGTGGAGAGAGTTTCATTTTTAGCTATCAGTCGATGCTTCTATCCGAACTGCTCAAGGAACCGTACATCGCCATTGAAGAACAACTGAATGTCATCCACGCCATATTTCAGGATCGCAATGCGGTCTGCGCCCATACCAAACGCAAAGCCGCTTAGTTTTTTGGGATCGTAATTCACGAATCCATATACGTTTGGATCGACCATGCCACAGCCCAGAATCTCGATCCAGCCAGTTTGCTTGCAAGGACGGCACGGCTCGGAACCGCGCTTGCCAGTGCCTCCGCAGATGAAACACGACACCATCATCTCAGCGCTGGGCTCGGTAAAAGGGAAGAACGAAGGACGGAAACTCGTTTTCACGCTCGATCCGAACAGCGCCTTCATGGCATGGTCCAGAGTGCCTTTCAAGTCGCGGAACGTGATGTTGGTGTCCACGGCCAATCCCTCGACTTGGTGGAACATCGGCGAGTGGCTGGCGTCTGGCGGATCGTTGCGGTGAACCGTGCCCGGAATCACGATGCGGATCGGCGGCTGCATCTTTTCCATGGTACGAATCTGCACCGGCGAAGTATGTGTACGCAGCAGCAGGCGCTCGCGCTGCGGCTTTGATTCCTGTCCAGCGATGAAGAGCGTGTCCTGCGTATCGCGTGCCGGATGGTTGGGCGGAAAATTCAACGCTTCGAAATTGTAATAATCCGTCTCGATGACCGGACCTTCCTGCACCGAGTAACCAAGGTTGCGGAAGACCGAGACAATCTCATGGACCGTTTTGATCACGGGATGTTCGGCACCCAACGGGCGGCGAATTCCGGGGAGGGTGATGTCGAGGGCATCGGGACCGGCGGCAACTGTGACGGCTCCCGGCGAAACCTTAACACGCGCGCCAGCTGGAATCAGTGCTGTCACAGCGCCAGGCCGGGATTTCTCCACAGCCTCCGTAACCGTAGACTTAAGTTCGTTGACCCGTTGTCCGACTTCGCGTTTCGAATCTTTTGGCGCAGATTTCAGCCACAAATCATTGATCTGAGTTAACACGCCATTCTTGCGAGCCATCCACCGGTCGCGAAAGACTTTCCAGTCATCTTCGTTCTTGACTGCCTTCGATTCCTTTTCGAGGGCAGCAAGCAGGCTGTTCGACGCCTTGTCCAACGCGGCTGCGGAGTAACTCTTCAGTTTGGAAACGGCGTATGTCAATTGTTCTCTCGAAAATTAACCCGATTGTAGAAAATGGTTGGCGGGATGAAACAGCGAACCCCAGCGGCTAAAGCCGGGCTAGTGTTGGGCGGCTAGCGGCACGACTGAAGTCGTGCCATTCCCGGAACTTGCCTGATCCGTCCTTTGTCCGTCCGCGACCTTACATCCCAAGAGACTTGAGCTAAGAGCTAGAAGCCATCAGCTAGTAGCTGCCTACGCTGCCCCGCCGAGAGCGCCCTTCGCTTGCTCGGCGAGGCTTTTAAACGCGCCCGGATCATGGACTGCCAGGTCGGCCAGGATCTTGCGATCCAGTTCGACTTCCGCCTTCTTGAGGCCATGGATGAACTGGTTGTAACTCATCCCGTTTAGCTTGGCGGCGGCACCGATGCGGACAATCCAGAGCGAACGGTATTGCCGTTTCTTCTGCTTGCGGCCGGAGTAGGCGAACTTGAGCCCGCGCTCCACCGCTTCTTTGGCGGAACGGTAAAGTTTGGATTTGGTTAGGAAATAACCGCTGGCGCGGTCAAGAATCTTCTTGCGCTTAGCACGACGCTTGGTTCCTCGTTTTACGCGAGGCATGGGTAGCTCCTTTTTTAATTCAGATTACGGCGGCTGGAGGTAGGAGACTTTTACGTCTATTGCCTCTTCACACGCCCGGGCCGCATTTACTTCAAGATTGCAGCCCCCGTAGCGCGGGCGAGCCCCGTTCGACTTCGCTCAGGGCAGGTCCGCGACCAACGTCTAGTACGGAATCATTCTCTTGATCTTGGGTGTATCTGCGTCACTTACTAAAACACCCTGACGCAATTTTCCCTTACGCTTCTGGCTTTTGGAAGTCAGCATATGGCGCAAGTGGGAATGGTGACGCTTGACCTTCCCGGTGCCTGTCTTCTTGAAGCGCTTCGCGGCGCCCTTGTGTGTTTTCAGTTTCGGCATAAATCCTCAATCAGCGATTGGCATTTGGCCGAAAGCGGCATTTGCCTCGGAAGCAAATACCAATTGCCAAATGCTTTTTATCAGGTTAACTAAGCCTGGTTTGCACGTCCCGGAGCCGGTTGCGATTGCGCCGGCTGCTTTTGTCCGGAATCCTTCTTCGGCGCCAGAATTGCGTGCAGGGTATTACCTTCCTGACGCGGCCGGAACTCAACAATGCCCCGGTCGGCGATGTCCTTGATCAGGCGCTCCAGGATCTCGCGGCCCAATCCCGTACGTGTCATCTCTCGTCCGCGGAAGAAAATTGTAGCCTTGACCTTGTCTCCCTCGTCCAGGAAGCGGAGCACGTGGTTCTTTTTGGTCTCGTAGTCGTGGTCGTCCACATTGATGCGGAACTTAACTTCCTTTACCACGATCACTTTTTGGTGCTTCTTAGCCTCGCGTTCCTTCTTTTCCTGCTGATACAGGAATTTGCCGTAATCCATGATGCGGCAAACGGGAGGAACGGCGGTGGGCGATATCTCGACCAAGTCCAGGTTTTTCTCGCGGGCCATTTTGAGCGCATCGTAAGGGGTCAGAATGCCGATCTGCTGGCCTTCGTCATCGATGACGCGGATTTCCCGCGCCCGAATGCGATCGTTTGTTCGGATAAAGCGTTTATCGATACTGCCCTCCGTCGACTGACAGGTCGGATGAGATGAAAAAGTATAGCATGGCCGAGGTTGAACGAACTGACGCGCAGATGGCACGCGACCGCATCCTCGATCTTTAGCAGGCGCTAAAGCGAAAGGCCACGGCTGTGCCGTGGCCCCTCACCGTATCAGCTGCCGTTAGGATGCGCGGCGCTTTTCAACGTCCTCGGATCCCTCTCGGTCCTTGCGGTCGGTGTTATCGCCGGTTTGGCCGGGGTTCTTCTTGGACATATCCTGCGGGTTGCGCACGTCGCTGCTCTGTGACGGATCCTTGCGATTGGAGTCCGCAACGTTACCCGGATTGTCCTGTTGACGCTGGCCGGGGTTCTGTTGGTTCTTTTCGGTTTCGTTTCCCATGAGTTCCTCCTTCAAGATTTAGTACCTGCAACCAAACGCTTAATTGACGACGTCCTGTAACGTCGAAAACTTAGGTGCGGGAATTGGAACTCGGGTAGCCTGTCCATCACATTTTTGTTTTCGGCTTATCAGTAGTTCAGGTTAGAGCCTCCGGCAGGGCTAGAATGTCCCAACACCCTGTTACCAGATCGCCTTTCACCCGAGATTCTTAGTCAAAGAGCGAAATCAGCGAGAACAAGGAGAGTGTCATGAGAAATTGCAGCTGGCTGCTGAGCACATGCTTTTTGTTGATAACGGCCTTTGCGAACGCGCAGGTGGGCGAGATTGCGAGGCAACTGGGGCTCGGAAGCCAGTTGAGCGATACAAAGATTTCGTCGGGTCTGAAACAGGCTCTTCAGATCGGAGCGGATCAAGCGGTCAAGATCACCGGGCGCCCTGACGGCTATTTCGCCAATCAGGAAATTAAAATTCTCATGCCCAGTAACCTGCGTCCGCTGGAAAAAGGCCTACGGATGATTGGTTATGGACCAAAGATCGACGACTTCGTCCTGAGCATGAACCGGGCGGCTGAGGCGGCGGCTCCCGCGGCACGAAAAATATTTATCGACGCCATCACGGCGATGACTATCAACGATGCGCGTGGAATTCTCGCCGGAGGCGACACTGCCGCCACCAACTACTTCAAGGAAAAGACGACTCCGCAACTTACATCTGCCTTCAGGCCAGTGGTGGAACGGACCATGGCGAAAAATGGGGTGACCCAGCAATACAACGCCTTGGCGCAACAATACAAATCGATTCCGTTCGCTAAAAATCAGGATTTGGACATCAGTCACTACGTTGTTTCCAAAGCACTGGATGGGCTTTTTTTCGAGTTGGGTCAGGAAGAGCGCAAAATTCGTAAGGATCCAGCCGCCCAAACTACGAATCTGCTCAAGGAAGTTTTTGGACGACGGTAACGACCAGACCGGTGAACGGTGCTGTTTTCGCCACCTCACAGTCACTGAGCACGCCCATATCCGCACAACAACCTGCGATAACACATTTATTTTGTTGGCCTTCACCTCGTTCCACCGCCGGCTTGCATTTTTCAAGCCAATTTCACGCCTGAGTCGATACTTAATTAACGGGTGCCGCTTGAGTTACCGAATAAAGAGTTCCCTGTATTGTTCCGCGAATATCTATATGGCGTAGTAGAGACAGGTATCAGCTACCCACCCAGGCGGCGTTGAGCCTAGGCCATTTTGGCGGGCGGGTCTTGTGGTCTTCGGAGTTGAGAGGAGTGGGGCCATGGCAACCCGAATTCTGATTGTGGATGACGACGCAACTATCCGAATGTTATTGCGCAGATTATTAGAAAAACAGTCGGATTGGGAGGTATGCGGCGATGCCAGCAACGGCGCCGAGGCAATCGAGAAAGTCGATCAACTCGAACCCGACGTTGTAGTGATGGACTTGGGGATGCCGGTCATGACTGGCTTACAAGCCGCGCCACAAATTGCAAAAGCACATCCCCAATTACCCATGTTGCTGATTAGCGTTCAAGAAGTGTCCAGACAACTTGCATCCGAAGCGCGGAGAGCCGGATATCGGGGAGCGGTTACCAAGAGCAGCGGAAATGAAGTGCTGAAGGGAATTGAGGCCCTGCTGCGGCATGAATCGTTTTTTTATGCCGACGACGGATCTGCCGTTTCCGCGGATTCCAGTCTCTAGTTGATCTGTTTGTTCGTGCTCGCGAACTTCGCGTGGTTATTTCCGCCAGCCAACCTCTACGTACCGAATCTCATCGAAGATTGGAGGCGAATGGACATGCGCGTTTCCATTGGAATTTCCATCCTGGCAATTGTCTTGATCTGCGGTCTTACCGCCGGCTGCACGCCGAATAAAAATCCCGAAGAAGTTCGAGAGCAAACCGCCAAGGCTACTGCCGAACTTAAGACCAATGCCAAGGCCGTGGCAGCGGGAATCCGCGAAGGTTGGAGCCGTGACAAGCCGCTCGATCTGAACACGGCAACCAGAGAACAGCTGACCAGTCTGCCAATGACCGGGGTAGAAGCGGATGCAGTGATTGCGGGACGTCCCTACGATGATCCGAAGGAACTTGTGAGTCGGCACATTCTGTCACAAGCCAGGTACGATAAAATTTCAGATCGGCTGACGGCGAAAAAATAACTAACTAGCGACCGCGACCAGCGTCCCGTCTGCAATTCCTTCTACCTGTGACCGGATCCAATTGTTCGAAGGATGATTTCCCTTCAAGCGAACCGGTAAATAGTTGTCAGTCAACCCTTCGGTGTATTCGCCTTCATAATCGCTAGCCGCGACCTTCAAGGTGATGGTGTCTACCGACTTGCCGACGAAGCTGTTCATGAAGGCCAACTTCTTTTCTGCCGCCAACTCGCGCAGAATGCGATTGCGCTCGCGGGCGATTTGAACCGGAACCTGCCCGGCCATCGTGGCGGCCGGTGTCCCGGGGCGAGCTGAGTAAGTGAAGACGTGTAGAGTATGTAAAGGGCAATTCCTCGATAAGGCGGCGTGTTTCTTCGAATTCGATTTCGGTTTCACCCGGAAAGCCCGTCATTACATCGGCTCCGATGGCGGCCGTGGGCATGGCCGAGCGGATTTTATCGATCTTCTCCCGATAGTGCCAGGGGCGGTATTTGCGATGCATCCGGCGGAGGACGGCATCACTGCCAGACTGCAAAGGGACGTGCGCATGTTTGGCGATGCGAGGGGAAGTGGCCGCCAAATCGATCAATTCATCGCTCCAGTCCATCGGTTCGACCGAACTGATGCGCAGTTTTTGCAGAACGGTCTCGCTACAGAATCGCGCGGATCAACTCTTCAAATCGCGGAGCGGGAGAATGTGCGTCTATCGCATCCAGATCACGGCCCCATCGGCCCAGGTTGATTCCGGAAATCTACCACCTCGCGATAGCCGGCGCTTATCAGGGACTGGACTTCGCGGATGATTTCGGAAAGAGGCAGTGACCGGCTCTGTCCGCGAACGTAAGGAATAACGCAGAAGGAGCATCGGTTATCGCATCCGTCCTGTACTTTCAGGTTGGGACGAGTGCGCTCGTTCGAGGCGTCGAATACCGGGGCAGCCTGGAGTTCGGTGTGGGCGAAGATGTCTGAAACAAAGATTGGGCTTCGGGCCACAGACCCCGCAACTTGTTTCCTGGCCGTTAGATGAGCGAGCGGTATGAAGCCTCTCATCTCTGGATCGGTAGAGTCAGGAACAGTCAGGTCTGAAGCGGTAGAGCCGTCGAGAGCAGCGCCTGGAACTACGCTGTTCGACCCTTTCGACCTTTGAAGACCGTGCATTGCGATTTCCGCCAGTCGGTGCTTGTGTGAGTTCCCGATCACAGAGGTGACGCCGGGTAGGGCGGCGATTTCATCCGGGGCGCGCTGCGCGTAGCAGCCAGTGACAACGATTCTGTGCCTCGGGGTTGTTGCGATGGAGGCGGCGGACGGCGGCGCGGGCGTCCTGATCGGCTGCGGCGGTGACCGTGCAAGTGTTGAGGACTACGATTCCTGCGTCGTCGGCTTCGGTGGCGCGTTCCAGGCCCTGCTCCTGGAATTGGCGTTCAATCGCGGCGCCATCTGCCTGGGTTGCGCGGCAGCCAAAATTTTCCACGTAGAAAGTCGCCACGCTTTTATTTTAGCGTAGCGCGGCACGAACGCAGCTCAGGCCATGCGTTTCGGAGACGGAAATCTGCGGTCGCGGCATGGCGCACGGGACGGAGACGAATGCCTCCGCGCGACGCGGACTACGCCACCGGCAGACAAGATTCGGTTGGAATCGGGAAGGCGGGAGGAAGGAGATCAGGCCGCCGACTCTGGGAATCGTCTACAAGTTTTCGTTCAACATCAGGCCGATGCTACTTGGCGCTTCTGCTGGAAACATTCCCGGCAGAACACCGGACGCCCCTGCGTCGGCTTGAACGGCACCGTGGTCTCTTTACCGCACTCGGAACAGGTTGTGCGGGTTTCCACCTTGGCGAAACCGCTGTTTTGCCCGGATGGCACTGCCCCCAACACCGATACTCGCTTGGTCTTGCACGTCTTGCAGCGCTTAGGTTCGTTCTTGAACTGCTTGTCGTGAAAGAACAACTGCTCTCCGGCGGTAAAGATAAAATCTTCGCCGCAGTCGATGCATTTCAACACCTTGTCCTGAAATTCCATTGAGAGATGCTCCCTTCAGCCCATTCCCCGGCGCCCTCGCCAAATCGATAGCGATATGCGAATGGATCGCCAGGGTCTTTGCCCCCTCAAAAACCCCTGGAATGCTGCTTTTGGATTCGGCCCGCCATGTCCTCTTACAACATGGATTACTGATTGCTGCACCGTGCCTGCCTGGAACCAGTTGCGCGTAAGCCAGAGTACTTTCGTATCAACAAACATCGGGCCCGGTTGGGAAAGGAACGGGCCCCCGCTTTCGCGGCGGCCCGTGGAACCCTAGTCTTGCTCTTTGCGTGCTTTCTTCCTGCTGCGCTTGCGGGCCAATGCTTCTTTCACCCGCTTCTTTTCGCCTGGCTTCAGGTAAAAGGAGTGACGCTTGACCTCCTTGATGATGTCTTCCTGTTGCACTTTGCGCTTGAAGCGACGCAATGCATTCTCGAGGGATTCTCCCTCTTGAAGTCTGACTTCAGCCAACTGAACTACACCCCCAAACTGGTCCCGTTTGGACGGGGATAGTTATTGCAAGGTTCATGCGGCAAGTCAAGTGAATATATGTCGCTGGCAGGCAGGAAAAATGCATCCGCCGAAGGATTGGGCTATTACTCGACGTCAAAAAATCAGCTTTAAAGCGAGTTGGATCTGCCGCGGTGCATAGGCATCGGTGGCCCGTAAAAAGGTCGAAGGAGTTCGATATTGAGCTGGAAAGACATTGATTCCAATGGTCTTACTGGTTAGCACAAATTGGGCCGCATTGGTGATGAATCCATCCTGGGTAATCTGTACCCTCTGGTTGTCGCGGTTCAACAGGTTGAAGGACTCGGCTGTGAATTCCAATTTTACACGATCGCCAATTTGAATCCGCCGAGTGAGACGCATGTCGACGGTGGCATAGTCAGGCCCAACAAGTGAGTCGCGCGAAACTCCGGGAAGCCGGTCATTGTTCGTGTTGTCATCCTGATTAGCATCGCCGGTGACCGTGGCGCTGACTGGCCTGCCGCTTCCGATGGTCACGACCCCGGATGCCTTCCAGTTATTAAATATTCTGCCCAGCCATTCATGGTCCCGGTGAAACGGCTTGGGCGCGATGATGCTGGAGAATACAAAACGTTGGCGCTGATCGGTAACGCTCGGACCTTTTTCCGCATTGGGCGCGTAGGAGTTCTGGACTACGGCTGGGCGTCCGGCGACCAGCGCGTCCTGGCCATCATCGAGGGCATGCGCAAGTGTGTAGGACAGCATGAAGTAGATGCCACTTGTCATCCGACGGCGGATGGAAAGAGTGGCGCCGTTGTAAACGCTGGAGGCGGCGCTCTCAAAAACGTTGATCGATCCAAGCTGCGGAATCGGACGGGCGAGCGGATTAATGCATGGCGGAAAAGGACACGTCAGCGATTGCGTTTGCTGCACGGTCGAAAAAGATTGAACGGTGTCATAGGTGCCGAGAAAATTCGCCCCCGAGGCGTCATAAACCGGATAAGTGGCATTCACCGGCGGAGGTAGATTGACGTCGCGAGCGCGAATCAGATCGACCCCATGGACATACATGTAAGAAACACCAACCGCCAGGCGGTGGGCGACTTCCCGTTCCAGATTCAGGCTGGCCTGTTGTACGCGGGGCGTCTTGAAGTCGTGGGAAAACGCGGATACGTCAGCCTGTTCGAGTTGAGTGAGACCCGCAGGTGGCTGGCAGCCGGCGGCATTCACCGGGCAACTGACCAATGGGTTTGGATACTGCGGGAAGATTTGATGATCGAAGAAATTATTATTGTTGAGAAAGAGGAAATTTCCCGCCAGGCCATTTTCACTCTGAACGGTTGAGGTATAGATTTGCGGGATGCGCGTATAGAACAGGCCGTATCCGGCGCGAATCACGAGCGGACGTTCGTTTCCGATGGAGTACGCCAGCCCGACCCGCGGGGCGACATTGCGTAGCGTTGAAGGGCACATTTCCAGCGTCCGGCCACAGCGGATTGGACTGCAATCCCTTCGTCGTGAAGGTCTGCAGGTCGTATCTGGCGCCCACGCTTAACGCGAAGTGATCGGTTACCCGGATCGTGTCCTGCAAAAAGCCCGCGTACTCATTGGTATCGGGATGAGTTACTGCCGGGCCAAAACTCTGCAAATAGTAGTGCGGCACCTGGTGCGCATAAGCCCGCAGCGGCGTGAGTTCCAATCCAGATTCCATCGGCTCGAACGTAAACGGATTCACCTTGATGGGGTCGAAAATGTATTCTCCTCCGCTTAGCGACGGAAAAAAATTGTAGATCCATGTCAGCAGTACATCCCCGCCAAACTTCCAGGAATTTCTTTTCCCTTCCACGCTGAATGTTTCTGCCAGATGCAAGCGGTGCTCCCGCGTCTGGCGGGGAAGAATTGAGGATCGTCCGAAGCCAGAGATGACATCGGGAATCTCCGTCAGAGGATCTGTGCTGTTAGGGGTTGACTGTTGCAGGTCACGCGAGAACTGAGCCTGGAAGCGACTTACCGTCCGGAATGAAAGGTTGCTGGTGAGCGTCGCGGCGGCGCTTTCCGTGGAAACATCTTCTTCGCCATTGTCACTGATACCGAAGCTGGTGAGCGGGCTCGCCGGGTCAAGGAACACATTGTTGTGTCCGTAATACCGGGACGTGTTTAGTCGAAGCGAGAGGTTGTTGTGTTGCGTAAGCACCAGATCCAGTTTGAAAAAACCCGCGTTACCCAGCATGGATGCCGGGAAGGTTCCAGCCTGCCGGGAGAGTTGTGCAGCAGTGGCGAAAACCAGAGCCTGGTCGGTGGCTTCATAGTCTCCCGGGGTTTCCGGCCCCGCCCCAGGTTGGGGTATCACAACCGAACTTCCGTTTTCGAAGCGCACTACTGCGGGGATATGGAAGCTGTGCTGGTCGAAGCCGGCAAAAAAGAATGCACGGTTGCGGCGGATGGGTCCGCCCAGGGTAAAGCCAAACTGTTGTTGCTGATCATGGGGCTTGAAGTCCATGAAAGGATGTGTCGCTGCCAGTGCGCTGTCTCGAAGGTAGTAAAAATCGGTCCCGTGAAGATGGTTGGATCCGGATTTAGTAACGACGTTTACCACCGCGCCGCCGGAGCGTCCCAACTCAACCCCGTAAGTATTGGAAGAAACCCGAAACTCCTGCACTACCTCGTTGGAAAACTGGTAGGGCGCGCGATAACGGCCGCGGGCCTGTCCGAAGAACGCGTTGTTGTTGTCGCCGCCATCGACCAGATAACTGGACTGAAAGCCGCGAATTCCACCGAACGCGAGATCGCCATTCGACCCTGAGGTCAGGCCGCGAGGGTCCTGGGTGACTCCCGGGGTAAGCAGGGCCAGATCGGTGAACCGTCGCCCATTAAGCGGCAGTTCGTTGATGGCACGCTCGTCAATCAGGGAAGAGACCCCGCTGGGCCGGGTTTCAACGAACGGAGGTTCGCTGGAAACGGTGACCGTTTCTCTTGCCGTGGCAACCGCAAGCTTGAAATCGAGTTCGGCGGTTCCACCTACGTCTACATGCAGGCGCGGAGTGGTCTGTGGCGCCATCCCCGCCGATTCCACTCGTCCGGAATAATCCCCCGGAGGTAGCAGTTCGAAGGCGAAGCGGCCGTTGAAGTCAGTGCCGGTCGAATAGCGAAAGTTAGTTGCTACGTTGATCAACACGACAATCGCGGATTCAATGCGGCCACCTGTGCTGTCCGTGACCGTTCCCCTGATTGCGCCGGTCGACGCTTCCTGGGCCGAGGCTGACGACAATAAAACGCTCAGAATAATCAGAATGAGGAATAAATATCGCAACAGCCGACAGCCGAACCTAGACATAGGACTCGCACCCTGGGATCAACTGAAATTGGTGAACGAGTCCAGACCTGAGAAGGGAACACCTCGGTATATCACCGCAAGAGGTTGGCGGTCTGTGATGGGTCAAACTATCTTGGGGAGTTGTCCCGTACTGGGCATTTTACAAACGGGAGCCAGCCGGTGAGGAGAAGTCCGAAGCCGGTTCATTGTTCCAGTTTCTGCTGGACCAGTTCTTCCACCTTCTGCAAGACCTCGTCTTCGGACAGCTTGGTGGAATCAAGTAGCAGCGCGTCGGCGGCCGGAGCCAGTGGTGATGTCGCGCGAGTGCGATCACGACGGTCGCGTTCACGAAGTTCGGCAGCCATGGCTTGGGCGGCGGCGCCCGGCTCTATGTGCTGCTGTTTCATGCGGCGCTGTTCGCGCACTACGGGGTCAGCGTCGAGAAACACCTTAACGTCAGCCGCAGGGAATACCTTGGTGCCAATGTCGCGGCCTTCCATAACCACGCCGCCGCCGGCTCCCATCTCCTGCTGGCGAGCAACCATCCATTTGCGCACTCCGGGATGGACCGATACCCGCGACGCTGCTTCAGTGACGTCGGGTTCGCGCACGCGTTGGCTAACGTCCCGGCCGTCCAGCAGAACCCTATTACCGCCGAGGCTAGGCTCGATCTGAATGCGGGAATTTTGCGCCAGATCGACCAGGGCCGGTTCTTCGTCGAAGGAGACGTCCCGCTCGATTGCCTTAAGCGCCAACGCGCGGTACATGGCGCCGCTTTCGAGATTTACGTAGCCCAGTTTGCGGGCCAGGCGGGAGGCAATCGTGCTTTTTCCGGCTCCGGCAGGCCCATCGATGGCTATGATTAATTTGCGGTTGGAATTGGGCATCGCGTGAAGTTAGGATTGTACACGCCGTTCCGCACCGATATTGAGACGTGGAGAAAGCTGTGGCTGTCAGTTCAGGGAGATTGCGCTGGTTCGTAGCTGCTTTGCTTGCCATCATTAGCGTGCAAGTTTTGCCGGCCGAACAGCACAAACTGGACGATCGAAAACGCACTGAGCTGGAAACGGCTGTGGCCAGGTTTATGGAGGCGCGAGGCGTCCCCGGTGTCTCAGCGGCCGTGGTCCAGAACGGAGAGTATGTCTGGTCGGAAGGGTTTGGTATGGCCGATGTCGAGAACACCGTACCGGCCACGCCGCAGACGCTTTACCGGCTGGCTTCAATTTCGAAATCGCTGACTGCCACCGCGGCGATGGAACTTTGGGAGCGAGGCAAGCTGGATCTGGACGCTCCGGTCCAAAAGTATTGTCCCGCCTTTCCTCAGAAACCATGGCCGGTCACCACCCGGGAACTGCTGGGGCATCTGGGCGGAATCCGGCACTACAAATCGTTCTCGCCGGATGATCCCGAAATCGGCAACGTAAGGCACTTCGACAATCCGATCGACGGGGGCCTGAATTTTTTCGCCACCGAGCCTCTGGTGGCGCAACCTGGCACGAAGTTTAAATACTCCACCCAGGGATACACCGTGATTGGGTGTGCCATCGAAGGCGCATCCGGACAGCATTACGTCGATTTTGTCCGCAAGAATGTTTTTGAGCCAGCGGGCATGACGAGAACTCAGGTCGATGACCGCGTGGCGATCATTCCTCAACGCACGCACTTTTATCACAGGGACAAATCGGGCCGGGTGGTTAGCGCTGGATTACTGGATTCAAGCTACAAGATCCCCGGAGGCGGTTGGCTGTCTTCGGCGGAAGACATGGCAAAGTTCGAAGTGGTGATCCTGCACGACTCGCTCCTGCGCCGCGCCACACGCGATCTCATGTGGGAGCCCCAGAAACTCGCCGACGGCTCCGCATCTACCTACGCGCTGGGATGGCGAACGGGTAAAGATTTCGGCGAGTTTGACGTGGAGCACGCGGGCAGCCAACAGGGTACAAGCACCTTTTTTATGATCGTTCCGCAACGTGGAGACGGCGTTGTAGTGCTCGCGAACATGGATGGAGCAAATCCCTCATCGTTGGCTACCGAGTTAATGAAAATTCTCATTGAGCCAGAGGACAGTCAGAAGGCGAAGTAACAACCGCCGGGCTTTGCCGAACCCAAGCCTTCTTATTATCCTGCCAGACTCGCCCTACCAAACCCGGCACGAATTCGCATGAACCATGGGCTGACCAGCGTGGCAGCCGAAGGCATGGCCAAATTCCGGCATGTTGCCGACTACGTTGTTTACTCGATAGCGCTCCAGAGAGTGTCCCTGTGTCATTACCTGGGTCCGGGCGGTTTCAGGGCGAAGCTCTCCGCACCACACGTTCGCCCAGGAGAGGAAAAAGTTTTGTAGCTCGGTGGCGCCGTTCTGAGATTTCTGGTCGAGGTCCTTCCCTTGGGCCTTAAGCGTGTTCTGCAGTCCCGCGAGCGCGATGTGAAGACCGCCGTTGTCGGCAGTATCTTCTCCGGCAGAAAGCTTGCCGTTCTGTTTGACGCCTGCCTCCGGAACGTCCTGGGTGTACTCGTCGGTAATGCATTGGTCGCGCTGGTCGTAATTTGTGGCGTCGGTAGCTGTCCACCAGTCTTTGAGATTGCCCTGCGAATCGAATTTGCGTCCCTGGTCGTCGTAACCGTGAATGATTTCGTGTCCAATCACGGCGCCGATGGCTCCGAAGTTTACTGCGTCACTTGCAGTGGCGTCGAAGAAAGGCGGTTGGAGAATACCGGCGGGGAAATTGATGGTGTTGTGCTGCGGATCCTCGTAGGCGTTGACGGTTGGCGGAGTCATTCCCCATTCCGCGCGGTCGGTAGGCTGGCCGACTTGCGCAATTCGGCGCTTGATTTCAAACGTCGATGAACGCCTCACGTTGCCCATGAAGTCGTCGCGTTTGATCTGGACAGAAGAATAATCGCGCCAATGATCGGGATATCCGATCTTGTCAATTTGGGCCGCCAGCTTGGCATGTGCTGCCTGCTTGGTTTTGTCCGACATCCAGGTCGCGGCATCGATGTCCTGATTCAGCGCGCCTTCGATGGCTTTGACCATCTGCAGCATGCGCTCCTTGTTTTCGGGCGGAAAGTACTTCGCGACGTAAGCCTGGCCAACGGCTTCCCCCAGATCGGTATCGGCAAAGCTGGAGCAACGGCGCCAGCGCGGAAGAAGCTGCTTCGTGCCATCCAGCGTATGTCCAAAGAAATCGAAATTTTCGTCGACGAAGGGCTGACTGAGCGATGTTGCCATCGAATGGAGGGTTGACCACCGCAGATAGGCGCGCCATTGCTCGATGGAGTAAGACTGGATCAACTTCTCCATCCCATGGAAGAAGCTGGGAGAGGTGACCAGATACTGCGGCGATGGCGGGGCCTGGATGGCGGCAAAATAACGCTTCCAATCAAAGGATGGCGTGACCGCCTGAATTTGTTGCAGCGACATTTTGTTGTTCAGATTCTTGGGATCGCGGCGGACTACAATGTCCATCGCCGCTTTGGCCAAATCAGTTTCCATGGCGAGGACAGTCTTGGCGTCGGTAGCCGCTTGAGCTTGTGGCTCTCCGCTCAACTCCAATAGCCGCGCTACATGCTTCAAATACTTCTCGCGAATCTCTTTTGATTTCGCATCGTCGTTCAAATAAAACTCGCGGGCAGGTAATGCCATGCCCGACTGATCGAGTGTCGCCAGGTTAGTGCTTGCGTCGTCAAGGCCCGGTTGGGCAAAAATTCCGAACAGCACACCCTGGTATGCGGCATCAATAAAATTCAGGTTAGCGGGACGGATCATCAGGTGGAGGGAAGCAATGAGCTCCGCCAACTGGGACTTGTTCTTGAGTTGCGCGATTCGATCAAGTTCGGGTTGCAGCGGCGCGATACCGGCTTTGTTGATCGCGTCTTCATCCATGCACGAGGCGTAGTAGTCGCCAACTTGCTGTTGTACTGGCGTGCGGCTTGGAGAAGATTGGGCGGCATCTTCCAGGGTGTTGCGCACAGCGGCAATATTCCACAGCGCCAGTAAATTGAAAGTGCCCCATCCACCCTGATCGGCTGGAATGGGGTTGGCCTTTGTCCACTTGCTGCATGCGTACTGGAAGAAATCGGTACAGGGATCGAGAGATTTATCCACCTGATCAATGCTGAAGTGCTCGACTTCGGGCATTGCACTGGGCGATGGAACTGGAGTTTGAGCGAACGATGAAACGCAGAGCGAGAGCAGAACCGCCAAAATTGCGCAGAAACGCATGAATCCTACCTTCCCAAGCCAGGTGGCCTGTCAATAGACGTGTCAGGACTGAAATGGTAAGTCTCTGAATTACTTCTCAATAGCGGAAAAGCGAACGATGCAGAAGCCGCACGAATCGCATCGCGAGGGCTATCTCCGGCCGCGACGAACCGGGCTGCCTCGCCCCATGCGTTTTGGCCCGGGAACGCTCGTCTTTTCGCGATTTGGGGCGACCCTGGCTTCATGGTTTACCACTGCTTTCGGTTGCGTGATCTGGATCAGGGAACGGTTGCCAACCCGCATAAATTCCAGCTCGCGAGCTGCCTGGAGAGCATTGATGGCCTCTCTTACTCGCGAACGCGGGGCGAAATGGCCGAAGAAGGATTCGACTTCCTCCTGGTCGGCGGCGATTACGCAGTCCAGGTATTTGGAAAGCAGGGCCGACAACGCTTCGCCGACTGAAAGACCAGTTCCTTCACGAACCGCGTCCGGCGCCCAGCGATAGAGCACATCCCAGGAGGAGCCATCCTCCGGCGCGTAATCCACGCGGGTGATGCGCAACTTCGACCACAACTCACCCAACGCATGGTCGAGGGCCACAAAAGAAATGCTTCCACCCAGATCTTCGCGCATTTTCTGTTTTGAGATTGGCCCGGCGCGGCTGATCAGCTCAAAGGCATCGCAAGCCAATTGCGAATATTCCGACCGCGGCTTGGGCTTGGGGGCCTGTTTGGGATTGCGCTCGCCCACTAACGCGTAGAAGTAAGGAAAGATTGACGGAGCTACCAGGAATGCGTTGTTTTCATCAAACTGGTTGGCCTCATAGGCGTCGTGGTTACGCAGCAGGCTGACGACAATGTCGGTGGCCTCACGGGCGCGCGGGTCGGCATAGGCATGTTGCTGGGTTGGCAAATTTCTGTCGGAACCAGTCCAGGCGCCGATGAAAGTCGGGGCAAGAAGCGCAGGACGCATGGGATACATCAGGCAGAATCCCACCGACTCGACGAACCTGCGCGCTTCGTCGAGGGTGCGCAACGGCTTTCCGTCAAGGCGCCACCGTTCACGGCGTTGCTGGTCGAGTTCCTGTTCAGTAATCAAATCAGCCATCTGGCATCAGCTTGCAGCGTCAACGATTCGCCCCGGTCGTCAGATCGACTCTTACGTATATAAAAACTTAGACCTGACGGCTGATCGCTGAACGGCGACAGTCGTTCTCTAGATTCTCTTAAATGCCTTCTGGATATCCTTCAAAGAGTATCGCAGAACCACCGGCCTTCCGTGCGGACAGGTCATGGGGCAGTCAGTTTTGGACAATTCGGCCAGCAGCCACTGCATTTTATTTTGCTCAAGAGGCATGTTGACCTTGATGGCGGCGTGGCACGCGATGGAAGCGGCAATGCGGGCCTGAATTTTCTCCAGATTCAGGGCCTGGTCCTCGCGGGAAAACTGGTCGAGCAATTCATGCAGCATGTGTTCGACTGCGGAAGCGTCAATACCCGCGGGCGCGATCTTTATGGCAATGCTACGGGCTCCAAAGGGTTCAACTTCGAATCCATTTTTAGCCAGCTCGTCGGAAATTTCGGTAAAGACAGCCTGCTGCGCCGGAGAGAGTTCAATCAGCAGCGGCAGCAGCAACCGCTGGCTCTCGACTTTTTCAGCACCCCGTTGTTTCAGGATTTTCTCGAACAAAATGCGTTCGTGGGCCACGTGCTGATCGACAATCCAGAGACCCTCGGGATTGACGGCCAGAATGAACGAGTCGCGAATCTGGCCAAGGGGCGTAAGCGTGGCCAATGCCGGAGCCAAATCGCCCGAGGTCTCGGGTTCGTCAGCAATAGGCGGAGCGCACCTGTCATTCGCAATAGAGACCGGCGCCGCTTCGGGGGCGCGAACCAGTGACAGAGCAGCATTACCGTCGACCGATATGCCTTCTCCAAACTGGAATCGTTCGGTGATGGATGGCGCCGCCGGCGCTTGCAAGCTGAAAGGTTGTACGGCCTCAGTGTATTGGGATCGCCAGGCGCCCGATGCATCCGGGGAGACCCCGCGTATTAAGCCAGTCAATGACGGACTGGCACTTGGATGAGCGCTGATTTCGATCGCGAATTGCGGCACCGGGCGCGCTTTCATCAGGGCAGCACGTATCGATTCGCGGACAAAATCATGCATGACCGATTGCTGGCGAAAGCGAACCTCGGTTTTCGACGGATGCACATTGACGTCTACTTCTCCGCTGGGCAAGTCGATGAAGAGCAGTACGACCGGGTAGACAGTCGGCGGGAGGATATTGCGGTAGGCTTCGATGATCGCGTGCTGAATAAGGCGGTCACGGATGAGTCGTCCGTTGACGAAGACGTAGATCGAATTGCGGTTGAGTTTCTGGATTTCGGGTTTGGAAACGAACCCGTGTAAACGCAATTCACCGAAGGACGCTTCCTCGCTTTCTTCTTCAGGAACGGCCTCGGCTGGCTTGTCACCTTCTGACGCTTGGCGTGCTGGCGCGCCCGCTCCATTCTTATCTTCTTCTTTTTCTTTCCGGCGCCAGGGTGGAGGTTGCGGCAAGCCGATGCGCTCCAACGGCTGAAGCGCGGCGACCGGAATCAGCTGGTCCAGAACTTCCTTTCCGAAAACCTGGTATACGCGCTCACCGTAGCCCGCGACCGGCGGAGCCACCAGGATGGCATTGGAGGCCGAGTGCAGTTCAAAATGCTTGTCGGGATGCGCGAGCGCGTAGTGTGTTACCAAGGAAGCGATGTGGGATAGCTCGGTGGACTCGGCCTTCAGAAATTTTTTTCGCGCCGGAATGTTATAGAAGAGATCGCGAACGCTGATGCTGGTTCCGCCGGGCAATCCCGCTTCTTCCACGGCAAATATTTTGCCGCCGTTGATTTCAATGATCGTGCCGGAATCCTCTTCCGGTGCGCGGGTTTCAAGGCGAAGGCGCGAGACGGAAGCGATCGAGGGCAAGGCCTCGCCACGAAAACCCAGCGTGGCCACGCTGAGCAGATCCTCGGCATTCCTGATCTTGGAAGTGGCGTGACGTTCGAATGCCAGAAGGGAATCGTCGCGTACCATGCCGCAGCCGTTGTCGGTGATCTGAATGAGTTTCTTGCCGCCTGCCTCCACCTGGATGTGGATGCGCGTCGAGCCCGCGTCAAGAGAGTTTTCCAGGAGTTCCTTGGCGACCGAAGCGGGGCGCTCCACCACCTCGCCGGCGGCGATCTTGTTGGCGACATTCTCGGAAAGGACGTGGATTCTGCCCATGAAAGAAGCTGCGGTGCGTGCGCTGACCGCGTTTCAGTGTCGCAGATGCACGCCTGAGGAAGCAAAGCACAAGGCAGGAGACGACGGAAGGACGAGTTCGCTAAGCCCACTCTGATCCGGGAAAACGGGCTGATCTGAAGAATTTGATCAGGGACGGAATTCGATGGCCAGAGACGAAACCACAGGTTCGGGTTGGCCCTGAACGCGGTAAGGACGGAATCGCCACCACCGAACCGCATCCATCGCGGCAGGTGTCAGGGCTTCCGGGCCGCTTAGAGGGTGAAGGTTTATCACCGTGCCGTCGGCACCGATGATGGCGTCGAGGACGACTATGCCCTGGATATTCGCTCGTCGCGCAGCCTCCGGATAAACCGGATCAACCTTGTGGACCAGCAACCGCTCCATCACCTCGGGTGGAACTCGTCCCGCCGGCGGCCGGGAATGCACGTCTTTTCTGACTGTTTGCGCCTCCAGGTTCTGCCACCCACGATGCCATTGCCAGGCGGACACAATTGCGGCCACCAGCACGCATGCCGCCGCCAGCCAGAGCAGTCGTCGCACAGATGTCGACAGTCTCGCTTTTTGCGGCGCTCGCGCCATCGACATGGCTACCGCCTGTACGGGTAACTGAGCGAGCGGGGAACTTATCGCAGGAGATTCGAGGGAAGATTGTTCGGGCTGAGTTCCTGCCCAGTGGCGGATCATGTAACGCTGATCGCGGGAGAGTCCCAGGAATTCGAAACCGCAGCGCAGTTGATTATGGTGCCGTACGACAGCCTTCGTCTGCAGCGAATATCCAACGTTTGGTAGCTGGAATTCGACCGCCACCCATTCTCCGGTCTGAAGCTCTGCTGCCAGGACGGCCGCCACACCACCCTCGCCGATATCAAGAGACCGGCCGGGAATGCTATTGGGCAAACCGGACCGCAATACGGTGACGTCTACAGGAATGGCTACGGAATAACGAGGAATCCGGCGGCGAGCGCCCACCAGGTCCGATGAAGAGTGTCCTGATGAAGAAGATTGTGCCGGTGAAGGTTGTCCCGATGCCGCGCCCATGATCGCCTGAGTCCTGTTGCCTGAACCAGGTATCCGATCCAAGCCGCACGCCACTGTTTGCGTTCTTCGGGCGGGCGCCCGGTCCCGGCTCGATAGGTTCTAATAAAGCTATTGGCCCGGAGTAAGACCCCGGGCCACATTTATTCCAACCGTGCGCATAAGACAGGCAGTTGAGCCTTCGAATTGGCTACGGCCAGCGTTTGGCGGTGTCTTCCCATCCTGCCGCCCGGGCGGCCTGCGGAGCGGCATTCACTGCCGGCTGCGGAATCCGGATGGGCTGCTGCGTCGCCGTGGTGGTCAATGTCGGTTTGCTGTCCGCAGTTCCAGCTTCCTTGTCCTCGGACAGCAGTGGGGCGGCAACACGCAACGCCTCCACCTCTTTTTCCAGCCTAGAGAGCTCAAGCTCTTTCTGTCTCAAAACTTCGTAAACGTTCTTCATGCGTTAGCACCCAGGAATTCGTTAGAAATTGAACCGGTTAAGTCGAACTTTATCAGTTGTCTTGGTTTTGTCAAGGTGTAAGCGGATCGGGTGATGGTCTCGAGATGAACACTTATTGTCACGCCAAGACGCGACAATTTCGCCTCAAGGACCGGCCATTTGGCGCGTGTAGGCAGGTTCCTGGCAAGTACAGGATTCGAAATTGAAATGCATGTTCCTGAGGCTACTGAGAGCCACGTGGGAATTATTTTTCAGAAGCCTTGCATAAGGAAGACGGCTGAATCCCTGGTAGCAACTTTCCAGACTGCGTTTCTTTGCGTCCTTAGCGGTCTTTGTGGTTAAACGCTTTGACTGCAGGCAATCGAAGAGAGAACCCTTCATCGAGCGGCATCACTAGACGAAAACGTAAAATACCGATTCAACGTTAACTATTGAACGGACGTCACGCGCAATTGGGCCGTTACACAAACATAACATCGGATCACATTCATCACACTTCCAGGATTCCATCTTTGGAAGCAAATTTCGCTTTCGAAATATGAAAATCCGCAGAGTTGCTGATCCTTTAAATTCGGCGTCCATAGGGGCATTTGAGTGGTCAACATCAACATCACAAGCCGCTCATTTTACAAATCTTCTTCTTAACGTTTCGTGGAGGTGCACGTCTAAGCCTGCAGCACGTGAGCCCAACCTCCGTCAGCGGAGCCGGAACGCGCAACGATTCATGGAACCAGTGGACCGGGTAGTTGCGTATCAGGATGTACGGGACGGTGTGCCCGAAGCTGGATCCTGGGTGACACGCGACCGGAGGAGGCGCTCAGTGGAGGGTCAGGTCATGGAAATGGGGCGGATTGGCAGCGGCGGTAGCAGGAACCTTCCCGGCAGCAACGACCCGCATGTGCAAGAAGTCGTCAGAGCGGCGCACGAGGAATTGCGACAGTTGATGCGTCAGCGGGCTGATGTGATGAAGCGCATCGGCACGGTGAAGCAAACCATCGTGGGCCTGGCGAACCTTTTTGGCGATGCGGTGCTAAGCGAAGAATTGCTCGAACTGGTTGACCGGAAAAGCGGTGGTCGTCAACCTGGATTTACCAAGGCATGCCGGATGGTACTAATGGAATCCGATGCTCCGCTGGGTGCTCGCGAGGTCTGCGAAAAGATCCAGCAGCGGATCCCTCCAGTGTTGCTGCGGCATAAGGATCCACTCGCCTCGGTCACTACGGTGCTGAACCGCCTGGTGGAATACGGCGAAGCCCGGACGGTTGTCCGGGACAATGGCCGCAGAGCATGGGAATGGGTAGCCGACCCAGCAGACAGCGGATTTGCCTCGACCCGAGGCAGCGTACCAGTCTCAGGCTTATAAGAGCAGTCTGGCGTGAAGCGGGCGTCCTCGCCCGCTGGTGCGAGCACACCGAAGCATTCCTCTGCAAATCAGCCCGGCAGCAACATCCCTTTTTCCAGATGACGAGTCACGTGTGCGTAGGACGCTGCGTGGGGATCGTGCGTGACCATCACGATGGTCTTGTGGAAGTCCTCGTTCAGCCGCTTCAGGATTTCAAGAATCTCAGTGGCGGAATGACTGTCGAGATCTCCCGTGGGCTCGTCAGCCAGCAGAAGAGTCGGGTCGCTCACAATGGCCCGCGCAATGGCCACGCGCTGTTCCTGACCGCCGGACAGTTGCTTGGGTAGATGGCCGACGCGTTCTTCCAATCCAACCAGCTTCAAAGCAGTCATCACGTGATCGCGCCGCTGTTGCGAAGACAGCTTGGTCAGCAAAAGCGGCAGTTCGACGTTTTCGAAGGCGGTGAGAACCGGGATCAAATTAAACGTCTGGAAGACATAGCCGATATGTTCGTTCCGCCAGTGGGCCGACTGCGCGTCGCTGAAGCGGAAGATGTTCTCACCCAGCACCAGCAACTCCCCGCCAGTCGGACGATCGATGGCAGCAATCATATTCAGCAGGGTCGTCTTGCCTGAGCCGGATGGACCCATCAGCGCCAGGAACTCGCCGCCACCGATTTCGATGGACACGTCGTCGAGCGCCTTAACCTCGAAAGCGTCGCGCTTGAAAACCTTGCTGACGTTGCGGGCCTGTACGACCCTGGTTTGAATCGCGGTGTGGGGAATCGTAGCTGCACTCATGACTGCTGTCCTTTGATCTTGATTTTGTCGCCGTCTTTCAAATCCTGTGGCGCAGAGGTGATCACGTCCTCACCGCCGTTGAGACCTTGTACCAGCACTCCGCCGCTTCGTTGCGACAGAATTTTTACTTCCCGGGCAGTAGCCCTTCCATTAAAAGACAGGAATACAATTTTTTTGCCGTCCCGGTCGTGAATCGCGAGAGTAGGCACGAAAACTCCCTGCGACTGCGAACTTGTGTGCTTGGCCTCGTCCGCCAGAAATTTGACGGTAGCATTCATATCCGGGCCGCAGGTACGCGTCGGGATTAAGAATCTGAACTTTTACCTGGACTGTCGCCTTGGCCCGGTTGGCCTGTGGCGAGATTTCCGCGATCGCGCCATCCCACTTGCGGTCGGGATAGGCGTCTACCGTGACCGTGCCCTTTTGTTTCGGACCAAGCTTGGCGAAATCGTCCTGCGCGATATCCAGTTCCACCTGGAGATCGTTCAAATCGGCGAGGGACACCACCAAACCTTGAGGGCCGCCTTCGGCGGTGCTGGCAAATCCCGAAGTCACAAGTTCGCCCTTTTCGGCGGCGCGCTCGAGAATGGTCCCCGTCACCGGTGCGCGGATTACAGTGGCGTCGAGCAGGGACTTGGCATAATCCGCCTGGCCTTGGGCTTGCTGGAGAGCGCCGCGCGCACGCGCAACCTCTTCCTGTCGCGGTCCCAACTTGGCCAACTGGAAGCCCTTGTCCAGCGAATTCACCCGCTGCTGATCGGACTCGAACTTTGCAGTCGAGTCATCGAGAGCCTGCTTCGACAGAACACCCTCCGTGACCAGACCGCGCGTGCGATCCAGTGTGATCTTGTCATTAACGAGCGTGGCCCGGGCTTCATCGAGATTGTGCTGGGCCTGCTGCACTTCTTCAGGCCGGGATCCGTTTTGCAGTTCCAGAAGGTAGGCGCGGGCGTTTTCGGCGGCTCCATTGGCCTGCTCGTACTGCGCCCGGAATTCGTCATCTTCCAGGCGGACTAAGACTTGGCCCTCGGTGACCTTGTCCCCTTTTTCCACGCCGATCCACTTCACCCGTCCGGTGACTTTGGAGTTCAGGTTGATCTTGTGATGCGCCACAATGTATCCGCTGGCGGAGAGTACCACGCCGCCAACTTCGCTACTTTGCGCCGAGGCGCGTACCACTTCCACTTCCGGGGCATCGTGCGAGAACAGCCGGTAGCCCGTTGCTACCAGGCCGAGCAGCACTAACACGCCGATTCCGACAAGAATGTAGCGCCGCGCCCACACGGGTGGTTCGCCTTCGCCGCCAGAGCGTGCATTGCGATCGATTCGCAGGCTTTGCAGATCTTCGTGTTTTGCATCAATCGGCATATTTGTGAAGAGCTACTAGTCCCTCAGGGCGCTAAGTATATCGCGGCGGGAGGCGTGCCAGGCCGGCGCAAATCCGCCTACAACTCCCATAATGAGGGCAAAGATAATGGCACTGATGACCACAGCCGGAGTCATCTGCAGGCTGAACACGACTTCGCTGAATGTGACCTGATTTTGCGTTCCCGTCGTCATGCCGTTGAATGGCAGCATCAGGAGAATTCCAAGCGTTGCACCCAGGAGCGAGAGCAGTAGCGACTCCAGCATAAATGAAGTCAGAATGCTGGGACGCGAAAATCCAATTACCCGCAAAGTGGCGATTTCACGCCCGCGATAAGCAACCGCCGCATACATCGTATTGGCTGCTGCAAAGCAGGAGCCCACAGCCATGATGAAAGCGACAATCCATCCCACAATTTTGATTGGGGCTCCCGACTTGGTCTGCGACGCATAGTAGTCGGGCTCCAGCAGACCATTGAGTTCCAGGCGCTGGTCGTCGTTGCCGCGATTCTTAAGAGCCTGGGCTGCAACTGGATCTGTCGCCCGCACTAGCACGGAAGAGTACACGGAGCGTTCGAAATCGGTGACCAGCTGGTTGACGTCACCCCAGATTTCGGAATCGTGCGCCGTCCCGCTTCCATCGAAGATGCCCACGATCGGCCAGTCGCCCTTCCCGATATGTACTGTGTCGCCGATGTTCGCGTGCTCAAAACGCTTGTTGATCGAGCTGCTGACCACGACCTCCCGTTGTCCGGGCGCGAACCACCTTCCCTGGGTGATGTGAATCTGCGGACGCATTTCAATTCCCATGGGAGAGAGGAAGCGGGTAGTCACGTTGGTCTCTCCGGTTCCGCCCTTGCGGGGCAGAACGACCACCAGGATGTCCTCGCCCGAGACCAATGGCTCGCCCTTACTGTTTTTGGCAACGCCCGGCAGGTCTTTCAGTACCTGCATCGCATCCCGCGAAACTCCGCCTGCGGCCAGTTCAGAGTCCGACCCCTTGCGCAGCATCAGAACGTTCAGGGGATCGCCAGTCGTTCCGAATGCGCGGCCCAATCCTGCCAGGAGTGCCATGATGAAAACCGCGGTCGCAACGGTGAGCGCGATGCCCAGAGCCGTCATGATAGTGAGGCTCTTGCGCAGCCGCAGATTGCGCACGTTATAACTGAGAGGGATCGCCATTTCTATTCCTGTCCTTTAACCCCGCGTTTCAACATCAGCCGATGTGATCAGCCAATGTGCCGCAGACCATCCACAATGTTGACCTTCGACGCATGGTAAGAAGGGATGAATGAGCTGGCGAAACCAACCACCGCTGCGATCAGGAGGGATGCCGCTATGGTCAATCCTGTGACCTTCATGCCCGTGAAATAGCCACCCTGGGCCGCCATACCGGTAACGATGAAGTAGCACAGCATCGAGCCGACAAACCCGCCTATCAGCGCCAGCGAAACCGCTTCACCAATGAACAATCCCAGAATGCTGTTGCGGGTGAAGCCAAGAGTTTTCAATACCGCTACTTCGCGCGTGCGTTCGCGGATCGACATCGCCATGGTATTGGCCGAAACCAGCAGAATGGTGAACACCACAGCCAGACAGATGCTCATGATGAAAGCCTTGATGTTCCCCAGCATCCCGATGAACCCCAGCTGGAACGCATGTTCGCTCTCGCTTTTGGTGGGGCGATCGGCGTTGCGAAACTCGTCGTCGATGGCGGTGGCTACACGAGTAACGGAATCAGGCGAATCGGCAAGGACGGCAAAAAAGCCTTCATTTCCTTTGAGTTTGGGGAAACCTTCGTCGATGTAGTCTTTGTTGAAATAAATGGACTGAGTCGGATCCGGCGGAGTGAAAATACCCCGGATGGTTAATTCGAGATTCAGTGGAAAGATCTTTCCGGTAATGTTCAGGCGGTCGCCGATCTTCCAGCCAAATTTCTTCGCCAGACCCACATCGACGATCGCACCGGCCCGGTCATGCTGCCATGCCGCGAGCTGGTCGTCGGGGATCTTGAATTCCGGGTACACCTTCATGATCTCTTGTGGATCGGTGCCGAACTGGGCGAAGTAATGCTCCGGCTTGTCGTCCATGTATTGCCCGCCAAACCATTGCTGGTTTACGACTTCCCGCACGCCCGGAATGGCCTGGATCTTCTGCCGGTAATAACTGGGCAAATTGAAGACAAGCGACACCTTGTGGCGAACGATCAACCGCTGCGCTGATTGTTCGCTGGGCTTGCTGTCATAGAAGCTGCGCCAGATGGTGATTAAAAAAGTGAGCAGCAGGAGCGAGCCACCGATACTGAGAACGGTCAGGATGCTGCGGCGCTTGTTGCGGAATGCGTTCTTGGTGACAAAACGGGTCAGGGTCATATCGAACTCCGGGAGACAATCAGGAGGGACGGCTGCAACCGTTGCCCAAGACTCATCAGGATAGACGAAAAAGTCGGGCGTCGGCAACCAACCGGGGTCAAGAATCGCAAGACTACCCCCCTATGTAAATACAACGCTCCGGCGGCCTGGGAAGTTACGGATTGGAGGCAGAAAATGTTCCGCCGTCAACTCCTGCGCCTTTTTAGGTCTCCTTCTACCAATACGTCGAACAAGCCAATGCAAAATCGACAGACTCAAGTTCTTTTTTTACAGAGAAGAAACACAAGCGACACAAGCACATAAAGCCTTTACCTAAGAAGCTCCTCTCGGAAGAGTTCTGGCTTTCCCGGTTGCCTGGGTTGGCCGGATGCACTAGCATGGCGCACGGCAAGTGACCGGCAAAGGCAGTAATTGGAGGAGCATGGGAGAAACTGCGGCGCACATCACCCACAAGGCCCTCGCCAGCATCGACATCGCCATCATCGCGGTGTACTTCATCGTTATCTTCGCCATCGGCTTTTACTTCGCGCGTAAGGAACGAACCTCGGCCGACTACTTCCTGGCCAGCCGAAATGTGGGATGGTTCGCTATCGGGGCGTCGCTGTTTGTTTCGAATATCTCGACCGAACACGTCATTGGGTTGGCGGGCTCGGGAGCAAGTTCCGGGTTGGCGGTGGGCTCGTTTGAGTGGCTGGCCTGCCTGATCCTGCTGCTGCTGGGCTGGGTTTTTGTTCCTTTCTATCTTCGTTCCAACGTATTCACCATGCCGGAGTTTTTGGAGCGGCGCTTCAGCCGCTCGTGTGCCGTTTATCTCGCGGCTATTTCCATTGTGGCCTATGTGTTCACCAAGATTTCCGTCCATCTATATGCGGCGGCGATTGTGCTGGAGCGCGTGGTGGGGTGGAGTCCGTTGACGGCCGCGGTCATCCTGGTAATCGCGACTGGCATTTACACAATCGCGGGAGGACTGGCGGCGGTCATCTATACCGATCTGGTGCAGACCCTGATCCTGATTATTGGCGCCATCATTCTTACCGTGATCGGAATGCACCGGGTCGGCGGCTTTGAAGGACTGCGCGCCGCCTTGCCCGCCAGCTATTTCCACATGGTCAAGCCGATGAGCGATCCCGACTTTCCCTGGACAGGCATTTTCTTCGGGGCGCCTATTCTGGGTATTTGGTATTGGTGTACCGATCAGGTGATCGTGCAGCGCGTGCTTTCCGCCAAGGATGAAGGACACGCTAAAGCGTCCACCATCTTCGCCGGCTTTCTGAAAATCCTGCCGGTATTCATGCTCGTTTTGCCCGGCTTGATTGCCGTAGCACTCTACCGCGATCTGTTCAAGTTCGGTCCGAACGGGCAAGTTTTGAATGGCGACATCGCCTATCCCACGATGATCATCAACCTGCTGCCGACTGGTTTGGTTGGAGTTATGATCGCCGCGCTTCTGGCGGCACTCATGGGGGCGATGAGTTCGGTGTTCAACTCGGCGTCGACTCTGGTCACGCTCGATTTCTACAAAAAGATCAAACCGGATGCTACCGAGAGGCAACTGGTCGGCTTTGGCCGGATAATGACAGGTGTGATGGTGGTTCTGGGACTGGCATGGGTGCCATTCATTCACCTGATCAGCAGCCAGCTCTACATTTATTTGCAAAGCGTGCAAGGGTATATCAGTCCGCCGATCACGGCCTGCTTTGTCCTGGGAATTCTGTGGCCGCGGCTGAACTCGCAGGGAGCAATCACTTCGCTACTAACCGGCTTTGTGATGGGAGCCGCGCGCTTCGTGCTTGAGCTGATGGATCGGGCAGCCGGAGGCCATGCCTTTGACAACGGCTTTCTGCGCGCGCTGGTGGACATGAACTTCCTTCACTACTCCATTCTCATGTTCGTGGTCTGCTGCGTAGTCCTGATCGGTGTGAGCATGGTGACGCCGGCCCCTGAACGCAAAAAGCTGGCGGGGCTGACATTCGCAACAGTCGACGACAAGATGGATACTCTGCCGGTGCGGCCACTTGATTACAAGCCTGCGGCGGAAACCGCCTTTGAGCACCGGCTGAACGTGATATTCAGCCTGGCACTGATTGCGACGGTGATTGGGCTCTGGTTCCATTTCCGATAAAAGCCTTTCGGCAATCGTTCGGCGCAACGATCAAGGCACCAGAAATGGCCCGCATCCGCAGCCTTAGACCCAACGTCACCCGCGAGGAAGCGACAGAACATTTTGCTTCCGGGCTGATGGATATTCTTCACACCACTGCCTCCGGTCCGCTGAAGTCGGTGGCGGACTTCTACATTCCCTTCCAGCTCTATCAGGTCGAAATCCTGAATGGCGACAAGCGTGACGAGCGGCTATTCGGGCTGGACGTGGTCAACGGATCGCTCGATCTCTATCATTTCGATCAACTCCCGGGCGAGAGGGAAGTGACCTATCTTGAAACCCGCAACTGCTCAGAACCGCTATTGGACGAAGCCGAAGCAAAAAAAATTGTGGCCGGCAAAGTACAGCGGCTGCTCTTCAGCACCGGATTTTTTCGGGTTCGCAACTTGCGCATCTCGCCAGATCCGGTCGCAGGTGAAATCTATATTCCGTACTGGGTTGGATTCCGCGGCCGCGGCGCTCGGGCGAGCTTCGTCGTGATGGACGCGGTACGTCGAAGGATGGAAGGAGGCAAGGTGCGGCATTTGTTGCAAGCGTGGTTGACGTCCATTCGGTAGGGGGCGCCGGTCCCGACTCCACGCCAGATCCTCACGGCCTGAAGGCCGCTCAGGATGACGTCCGTAACGCGTAGGAATTGCGGACAGACGTAATGTTGGTGCTAACCGTTTTTACAGAAGTCGTCATCCTGAACCCGGCTTCAGCCGGTGAAGGATCTGGCGTGGGGCGCCGGAGCGCGCTCCGATCTACCAGAGGTCCGGGCTTATATCGAGATCCAACAACTACTTCCCTGCGACGTGATCAGAGTGTTGTTAAGGAATTTTAAGTTACAGAAGTCCTGTTACGCCGCCACCGATCCTTCGTAACTCCCATCTCCGATTCAGCCGGGATATCCTGAATCGTCTTTCCCCCATTTGACGGCGTCGGGTGTGATCGCACCTGATCGCCCGAGTCTTTTATTGACCGGGGTTTAGCGAGCAATGGCCAACAAGATTGGACGTTTCGAGATTCTCAGCGAGATTGTGCACTCGGATTTCAGCGCGGTATACAAAGCCGCCGATCCGGAGAGCGGACAGACGATTGCGCTGAAAACCATCCAGTTGCAAATGCTGGGAGATCAGGCGTCTGTGCTGGTGGATCAGATTCTGCAGGAAGCGGAAGGCACCAAGCCGCTCAACAGCCATAACATCGCACTTCTCTATGGTCTGGAAGAAATTGAAGGACAATTCTGCGCCGCCATGGAGTACGTGCAGGGCAACAGCATCGGCACCATGCTGGCTCGCAAAGAAGGATTCTCCATCTGGGACCTGCAGGACATCGCACGCCAGACCTGCCAGGGCTTGGACCACGCCCATTCCCATCACGTCGTGCACTACAGTCTGGAGCCGGCCAAGATCATGGTGACCTGGGACGGCACGGTGAAAGTCTTGAGCTTCGGTGCTTCCAGCATGGGCGCCTTCACCTGCCAGGCCGCGGGCAAAGCTCCTGAAGTTCTGCACTATGTTTCTCCGGAACAGTTGCGCGGAGACCCAGTGGACGGGCGCTCCAACATTTTCAGCCTGGGCGCGATTCTGTACGAAATGGTCACCGAGAACAAAGCTTTCAGCGGAGACGACGCCGACGAAGTGCGGCAGGCCATCCACGAAGCGACTCCGGTGGCTCCTGACCAGATCAACCCCAAGATTCATCCGGCGTTGAGTGAATTGATCATGAAGGCGCTGGCGAAAGCGCCTGAAGATCGCTATCAAAGCGGTCAGGAACTGGTCAACGATCTGGAGCACTGCAAAGAGAGTGCGCCGAAGAAAGATGCCAAGAAGGCAGCAGCGCCGGCTCACGGATTGAACGTGCCGAAGCCGGTGAAGCCTTCCGCTGTCGCCGCCGCGCGTGCTCCCGAACCCAAAAAGACCGGCGCCCGCCGTGCCGGCTCATGTGGCTGCAAGCGAAAATGTTGCGTCAGCGCGGTCGTTAGGCATCAGCGCCAACGCCCGCCAAACATGTCGCGCAAGAAGTGCCTGTTCGGGCGAAGGCTGCGGCTGCCGCCGCGGGATGGGAAAGCGCGAGCCGTTCGGCCGCCGAATCCAGCAACCGCGACGGAAGAGTTTCAAAGCACGCCGGCGGCGATGGGCCAAAGTGCGTTCCAGGAGCGCGCCAGCGCGGTTGCGGAAGCAGACGAAGCAGCAACACCGGCCATCAGCGTCGATCCAGCGATGGTGGAAAAAGAGAAAGGGGACGAGCGGCCCCAGCTTTTCCGAAATCAGCGAGTTGCCGCCGCTGAAAGAAATCTATACACCCCCGCCGCCACCTCCGCCTGCGGAGACGTCTGAGGCGGAACCGTCCGCCGCACAGTGGAGCACCAAGGCTGGAACCGGAAAAGCCGAAGGTGCAGCCGAGGGAAGTGGCGCGGAAGGCTGTAACGGAAATCAAGAAGACTCCGCCCAAGCTGTTTGCGTATTCGATTGCCGCGGCTATGGGAGTGATTCTGCTGGTTGTGGGCATGATCTGGTGGCGAATCCATTCAGAAAATTCCGCCGATGACGGTTCGCAGAACAGACGCAGGCAGCCGCACCCGCTGGCACAGCTTCGAAACCAGCCTGGAATAGTGCGCAGCCACCAGCGCCCAGCTCCGGCGCCGGAAGCGACGCCTGAACGCATCAGCGCCGGCCGCGAGCCGGCCGTGGTTTCGGTCGTCCCCAAGTACAGCCGGAAGAAAACCAAGCCAGTGCCTGTTTCCGTGCCGACAGCGATCCCCGGACAGTTGACGATCAACTCAACTCCGGAAGGCGCCGAAGTACACATTGACGGCCGCACTGATCCGAGCTGGGTAACTCCATTCAATCTGCCGGGACTTACGCCCGGGCAGCACACCGTGAGCATCACTCGCGCGGGATATTCCACCGAAAGCCGCACCATTGATGTAGCGTCCGGCAGCAAATCTTTTCTGGTCGTCCAACTGGCGCAGGTCACAGCCCTGGTGGCGGTGAGTGGCGAACCTGCCGGCGCGCAGGTTTTCATCGATGGCAAAGACACGGGAAAGGTTACTCCCACACAGATCTCGCTGGACAAGCCGGGTCCGCATGTCCTGTTAGTCCGGAAGCAGGGCTATCTCGAGGAAAGCACCACCGCGAACTTGCAGGCTGGTCAGATTTTTCATTTCGCGCCCAGCCTGAAAGCGCTGGGCTCGACCGACGACATCAAAATCGGCGGCAAATTCAAGAAGCTGTTCGGCGGCGGGGATACGGCGGGCATGGGCTCTATCAGTGTTAAGACCCAGCCGAAGGGCGCGCAGGTTGCGATCAACAACCGCATCATGGATAAATTTTCGCCGCTAGATCTCTACCTCAACCCCGGTACTTACGTGATCGACATCACCCTGTCCGGGTTCAAACCGGTTCATCGTGTCATCGAAGTGCAGAAGAGTGGCAAGATCGCGATCGACGAAGTTCTGGAGCGAGCAATAATTCGCTGGATCAGCTAGCCCGATCTCAAAAAATAAAGGACGCCATCTCGGTGGCGTCCTTTTCTAATTGGTGTTCTTCATTGCCGGGTGAGTTTCTAAAATCCCCAACCGCGGCCACGCCCGCCGAAGTTGGATTGATAACCTGAACGGTAGCCCTGATCGTAAGAAGCCTGGTAAACGTGCTTGTCGCCCATGTAGCTGTGGTATCCGTGATCGGAGTGGCTTGAGCCCCGCGGATTTGGGTTGAACGGCTTGCCTTGGGCCACATCCTTGCGCGCCTGGTACGAGCCGTCCTGCATGCCCTGACTGTATCCCGAACCGCTGGCGCCACCGCCATAGCCACCGCCGCCGTAGCCACCACGTCCGTAAACCGTACCGGGATAGCCGTAGCCGCCGCCCTGATAAACACCACCCGGGTAGCTGCTGGGATAACGGTTGTAAACCGGGCCGCCGTAGTAGCCTCCATCACGATGTTCGCGTTCCCATCGTTCGTGGTCACGGATGCGTTCGCTTTCACGCCAGCGGTCGTTGTCCCTGTTGCGGTCTTTTTCGTGATGCCATAAGCCGCCCCAGTTCTGGTGATGATCATCTCGCCAGCCTCTATCGTGATCGTGCTTGTCGTAGTGATCGTGTTTGTCTTTGTAGTGATCGTCATGGTCCCGCGCCAATGCCAGACCGCTGAACGCCAGCGTCATTGCCACAATCAATGCTGCCAGCCGTGTGCTTCGCATAACTTCCTCCACCCGGCGCCATCACCTGAAGGGCTCTGTTGCGATCACGCCCGCTCTTCAGTTTTCATGGCCCGGTTCTGTGTCGTCGGATGCCTGCGCATCCGATTTTGTTAGCCACGGCAGGATATTTTTCTGAACCTTAAGTGAACCTTAAATCTAAGCCATGCAATCACTTGCCGATGGTAGACTGAGTCAGACTTCAGCCGCAAAGCGAGATATTTTTTATGCCGATTGAACGCGTCGGAGTGATTGGCGCAGGCACCATGGGCAACGGTATTGCCCACGTTTTCGCGCGTGCAGGATTCCAGGTGATGCTGTGCGATGTGGAGCAACGGTTCCTCGACCGCGCGCTTGAAATCATCGGCAAAAACCTCGACCGCGAAGTCGCGAAAGGCAAGACCTCCGGAGAAGATAAAGCGGCGGCTCTGCAGCGAATCACTCCAGTACTGCGCCGCGAACAGTTGGCGGGATGCGATTTCGTGATCGAAGCTGCCACCGAAAAATTCAATATCAAGACTGAAATTTTTCGCGACCTGGATCGTATCTGCCGCAGCCGAAGTTCTTCTGGCGTCGAATACTTCTTCCATTTCGATTACCAAACTGGCCGCAGTCACGAAGCGGCCGGGGAACGTGATCGGAATGCATTTTTTTAATCCAGTGCCGGTAATGAAACTGGTGGAGGTAATCCGCGGACTGGCCACGAAGCAGGAAACGTTTCGAGACTGTGCGCGACCTGGCGCTGAAACTCGATAAGACTCCGGTCGAAGTCAACGATGCTCCCGGATTTGTTTCCAACCGCGTGCTCATGCCGCTTGCTGAACGAAGCCATGTACGCCGTGATGGAAGGCGTGGCCACAGCCGAAGCGGTTGACGAAGTGTTCAAGCTCGGTATGGCGCATCCCATGGGCCCTCTGACTCTGGCGGATTTCATCGGGCTCGACGTCTGTCTCGACATCATGCGAGTTCTGCAGGATGGTTTGGGCGATCCCAAATACCGTCCTTGCCCGTTGCTGATCAAGATGGTGGACGCAGGCTGGCTGGGGAAAAAAAGCGGACGTGGGTTCTACAAGTACTAAGCTGATGAGGCGTGCTTCTTTCCTCATACAGAAAATAGGGCGTGAAGCGTGGGAACCTCGTCCTCACATAAAGCGAATTTCGAAACGGAAGCTTGGAAACATCAACCGATCGCAACATCTACCTGCTCGGCGCCCTGCTGGGTCTGTGCGCTGGCTTTCTTGACGTAAAGTTAGGCGACTTGCTGATCACCGCTTTGTTCGTGCTTGCAGCGACGATGCTGCTGGGAGCACTGAGCCCGTCGAGGCCCTGGCGATGGGTGCTGGTGGTAGCGGTCTTCGTGCCAGTGCTGCAAGGCATCGCGTATTTGGTACTGACCGAAAAACCTTATCGCGCACAAATCTACGAATCGTTTCTGGGCTTCCTGACTGGTGTCGCGGGAGCGTACGGCGGCTCGACCGCGCGAAGAGGACTGAGTGAGTTGTGGAAGAAGTGAGGAGGCAGCTGTCAGCTGACAGCTGACAGATGACAACTCGCCACTGATCACCGCCCGACTAACCACTTGTTTCTGCCCTCATCCCAATAGTTACTCGCGTTTCCACAGCTGCAGCGAGTATTCTTCGCGCATGGGAGTTTCAGTTTCGGTGTTGGCCAGCGGAAGCCGGGGAAACAGCACCATGGTTTCTAGCTCGCGCACCAGGATTCTCGTGGACGCGGGAATTTCCTGCCGCGAGACGGTGAAGCGCATGCGCGCTGCCGGCGACGACCCTCGCAGTCTTTCCGCGATTGTTATTACCCACGAGCATTCCGATCATGTGTATGGGCTGGCTGTATTGGCCAGGAAATTTCAGGTGCCGGTTTTCATGACGGGCCCGACCCATCAGGCGTGGGCACGATCCTTACGCGACGATGCCGGAGACTTGCCGAAACTCCCCCGGCTGGAGATTTTCTGCGCGGGCCTGAAGTTTCGGATCGGGGACATCGAGGTCACTCCATTCACTATTCCCCATGATGCCGTCGATCCGGTGGGATTGACCTTCCGGGCGGACGGAATCAAAGTCGGAATTGCCACCGACCTGGGGTACACGCCCCCCAACGTTTGCCACGAGTTACGGGGCTGCGATGTGCTGGTGATTGAGTCCAATCACGACCTTGAAATGCTGCGGGTGGGACCTTATCCATGGTCGGTCAAGCAACGGGTTGGAAGCCCAACCGGGCACCTGTCGAACGAAAAACTCGCGAAATTCTTGTGCACCGAATACGACGGGAACGCATCTTATCTAGTGCTGGCGCATCTTTCTGAGCTTAATAACCATCCCGAAATCGCCCGGGGAACAGCGGAAAAGGCCTTGGGACCACGCCAGACATTACTGCAAAACCGGGTCATGATGGCAAGGCAGTCGGAGCCCATGGAAGCGATCCAGTTGTAGTCGCAGTAGCCTCAGGTATGAGTCAATGCGTTGACCCCATCGTAGGGAAGATTTTAGCCGGCTGGCGGTACGATATCTCCGGCATCGCGCCCGAAATGCGCGCCGATTACGAAGAACATTTTGACGCCTGCGAACGTTGCCGCTCCCGGCAACGTCTTCACCGCACAATCGATATTTCTCTAATAGCTCTGGCCTCAGTCTCGGCGGCAGTCTTTCTTCTGGCCTTCGGAGTGATTCGTCACGTGGGCCCGCGGCACGCTTTCTGGCTGGAACTGGCGGCGCTGGTGGGTTTCGCCCTTTCCGCATTGATCTGGGTTGCGGTGGCCATAGCAACGCCGGCGCCGATGACCATGGTGGATGCCGCCAAAATTGGAGCACGCCGCGTGCATGACCGGCTTCCTGCCGAAATTCGCGAGCGTCTGCCTGAAGAGTTTCGTCTGAAAATCACAGGCTCCTAAGAGTTTTACCTGCAACGACAGAGTTCATACCGCTCACGTCCGAGCCTTCGCAAGATTTCGACTTCATTTCACTGTCGCACCCTTCGGCGAATGCGATACGCTAGATGACGATTCAGTAGCTGGAGAGCCAATGTCGATCAACGGTCCCGAAGAACTTGCCGGCATGCGCGCCGCGGGCGCGATTGTCCGGCGCATGCTGGAAGCCATGAAGCGAGCGGTGCGTCCCGGCATCAGCACAGCGGAACTGGACGCTGTTGGCGCCGGTGTAATGCGCGAGCACGGAGCTCAATCTGCTCCACAGCTGGTTTACAAATTTCCCGGAGTGAATTGCATCAGCCTGAATGAAGAAGCGGTGCATGGTATTCCTGGAGAGAGAACTGTCCAGGATGGCGATCTGCTCAAACTCGACGTCACGATCGAAAAAGATGGCTTCATGGCGGACGCGGCTGAAACCGTGGCGGTGGGTGAAGTTTCCGAAGAGAAGCAGCGTTTGATCTCGTGTGCCGAGCGTGCCTTTACCAAAGCCATGCTGGTGGCCCGTGCCGGTTTTCGTGTGAGCGAGATCGGGCGGGTAGTTGAGCGCGAAGTGCGCCGAAACGGTTTTTCGGTGATCCGCGATCTCGGCGGACACGGCATTGGACGAACCATTCACGAAGAGCCTCGCGTGCCCAACTTTGCGGACCCTGAGGCCAACCAGATTCTGCGTGAGGGATTAGTCATTACCGTGGAACCAATCATCGCGGCTGGATCGGGCCGCGCGTTCGTTGCAAAAGACGGTTGGACGGTGCGTACCGCCGATCGTCGGCCCTCGGCCCACTATGAGCACACTCTGGTGATCACAAAGGGCGAGCCGATTCTGTTGACGGCGTAGAAGCTAAACCTCAAACCACAGAGGGCACGAAGGATCACAAAGAGAGATCGGGCTTCTTCGTGCGCCTGCGTGTCCTCTGTGGTTAATGCCTTTTGTCTCCCATCCGAGAATTGCCAGTCCGCCACGGTTGCTACAATCTTCTGGCTTGCCAATTTCCTTTCATATCGAAACCATCTCTGGCTCGGCTCGCTTGGGCCGGCTGAACACTCCGCACGGCGTCATTGAGACGCCTGTGTTCATGCCGGTAGGGACCCTGGCGTCAGTGAAGGGCGTCTCGCAAGACATTCTGGAAGAACTTGAAGTGCAGATTCTTCTTGGCAACACCTACCACCTCTATTTGCGGCCCGGAGTGGAGCAGGTGCGCCAGTTGGGTGGGCTGCATCGATTTATGGCCTGGCCGCGCGCGATTCTCACTGACTCCGGTGGCTTCCAGGTTTTCAGCTTGAACGAGCTGCGCAAGGTTACGGAAGAGGGCGTGACATTTCGGTCTCATCTGGACGGGTCTTCCCATTTCTTTACCCCGGAAAGCGCTATGGAATCGCAAATCGGGCTGGGCGCTGACATCATCATGGCGTTTGATGAATGCACCGAGCATCCTGCAGGCAAAGAGCGTATGCGGCAGTCAATGGAGTTGACACTGCGCTGGGCGGAGCGAAGCAGGAGATATTTTGAGGCTCACAAGGATGAGGTGCCATGGGCTAAAGACCACGTAGGGGCAGATTTCCCTACCTTCCCAGGCGAGCGAGAGCTCGTCGAGGATAAGAGCAACAGAATCGGACGAACTAATTCAGAACAGACCAACTGCGAACCTGCCGAGCTTCGCTCGGCTGGGCAGGTGGGGACACCTGCCCCTACGCACATCAGGCACCTGGCCTTACGCAAACCCAGGCGCTCTTCGGGATCGTGCAGGGTGGCATGGATCTGGCATTGCGACGTGAATCTGCAGAACGGACAATCGAGATCGGGTTTCCTGGATATGCGATTGGGGGCTTGAGCGTGGGCGAACCGCGTGCCCTCACCCGGGAGGTTGTCGAAGCCACGCTGGAGCATCTTCCCGCAGACAAGCCACGCTATCTGATGGGTGTGGGCACTCCGGAGGAGATCGTGGAATATGCCAACCTCGGCGTCGACATGATGGATTGTGTCCTGCCGACCCGTGCGGCCCGCCACGGTTTGTTGTTTACCTCGGAAGGCAAGATTTCGATCAAACAGGCGAGGTACGCCGGAGACCAGAATCCTCTCGATCCAAAATGCGCCTGCCGGGTCTGCCGGCGCTATTCGCGAGCCTATTTGCGGCATCTCTATGCTGCCAACGAGGTTCTTGGCCCAGGTCTTGAACACCGTCCACAATCTCAGCTTCTACCTTGACACTATGCGGGCGGTGCGTCATTCTATTGCGCTTGGGAACAAGGCCCAGTTTTTCCCAGAGGAGCAGTCTCAAGCGAAGCCATAGCCTGATGTCCCCGGTTCATGCCAGAAACTGAAGCATCTCCGGCCTGAGGAAACGAGAAATCCTGCGGTAAATTGCACAGGGGCCCGGAAGCGCCGGCGCGCGTAGTCCTGATCTATTTTGGGTGATTTGGTTCTATGAACATGGCGCACCTATTGGCGATTCAACTGAGTGGGGCCGGTGGCTGGCTGGGTTTTGCTCCGCTCATCTTCATCTTCGCGATTTTCTATTTTCTGCTGATCATGCCGCAGCAACGGCGTCAGAAGAAGTGGCAGCAGATGCTGAATGATTTGAAGAACGGGGACAAAGTAGTGACCAGCGGAGGATTGCGCGGAACAATTATTGCTCTGCGTGACGATTACATCCAGTTGCGGGTTCCACCGGACAATTTACGTATCGAAGTGACGCGGGCATCGGTGGCGTCGGTAACCACTCCGGATGACAAGAACAACAAAGCAGCATGAGAGCGCTCGGCACACCGGTGTCTTATGAAGAGGGTACCGGCGAGAGCGTGACCCCAATCGGGCCGCAAGCAGGCCGTCGGCGCAGGATTAAGAGAGAATTTGATACTCAGGCCATGAACAAGACTTTAGGTTGGAAGCTCGGACTCGTCGTCGCAACTTTGGTGGTGTTCCTGTTTGGAATCTTCGGCCTTCCGAAGGAATTTTCAGGTAACGGGTTGCTCGCCTCGCTGCAAGAGCACATCCATTTGGGGCTCGACCTCAAGGGTGGCACCCACCTGATTCTGCAGGTGCAGGTCAACGACGCTGTGAATGGTGATTCCGACCGCGCCGTTGAGCGGTTGAAGGAAGACCTGCGGACCCACAAGATCAATTACACCGAAATCACCAAGCCGGATCCGGTCACTCGTCCCGACCAGATTGTTCTCAAGGGCGTACAGCCCGACTCAACTTCGGATCTTCGCTCAATCGTCAGCGAGACGGCTGCCAGAGTACGACCTCAATTCTGGGGCGGACAATACCTGGACGTTCAGCATGAAACCGCAGGCCCTGGCGGAATTGAAAAACCGGGCGGTGGCGTTGGCAATTGAGACAATTCGCAATCGTATCGACCAGTTGGGTGTGAGTGAACCGGTTATTCAGGAACATGGCCTGGGTCAGTACCAGATACTGGTTCAACTCCCCGGAGTGGACGATCCGGCACGCGTGAAAGACATCATGCAGTCCACCGCCATGCTGGAAATCAAGCAGGTGCTGGGTGGACCCTATTCCAGCGAGCAGGATGCCTTGCAGCAGCGTGGCGGCGTGTTGCCTCCGGATTCCCTCCTATTGAGAGGGCGCAGCGTTGGAAGCCAGGCTGGAAGCGATATCGGCGAGCAATATTACCTGGTGACGCGCAGCTCGGCGGTGGCTGGGGCTGACCTCCGTTCCGGCGGAGCGACGGTAGGGCGGGATTCAAACACCAATTCTCCCGACGTTGGCTTTGTGCTGACGAATGAGGGTGGAAGAAAATTCGCAGCTTTTACCGGGTCGCATGTGGGCGAGAAATTGGCCGTAGTGCTCGATAACCGGGTGCGCGAAGTCGCCACCATCAACGAGCAGATTCACGATCAGGGGCGGATCAGCGGTGGTGGAATGAGCGACCAGGCCGCCAAAGACCTTGCGCTGGTTCTGAATTCTGGCGCGTTGCCGGCGGGGATCAAGTATCTCGAAGAGCGCACGGTAGGACCGTCATTAGGATCGGATTCGATCCGTTCCGGGGTTAGGGCAGCGATCATCGGCATGGTCGCGGTCCTGGTGTTCATGCTGGTTTACTATCGCGGCGCGGGTATCAATGCCGATCTGGCGCTGATCCTCAACTTGATCATTCTGTTGGGCTTCATGGGATATTTTGGGGCCACCCTGACCTTGCCCGGAATTGCTGGCGTGATTTTGACTGTCGGCATGGGTGTTGACTCCAATGTGCTGATTTTTGAGCGCATTCGAGAAGAACTGCGAAACGGAAAAACACCGCCGTCAGCGGTAGATCAGGGGTTTCGCGCACGCCTGGATCACGATCGTGGATACGCACGTGACCACCATCGTGTCCGCGGCGATCTTGTTCCTGTTTGGCACGGGCCCGGTGAAGGGTTTCGCAGTCACGTTGACATTTGGTTTGTTGGCCAATCTGTTTACCGCGGTCTTCGTCTCACGCATGATCTTCGACTGGATTTTGAGCCGGAAGCAACGCGGCGAGGCTTTAAGCATCTGCAGGCTTTGCGCACACTGCCGGCGCAAACGAGCTTTGAAAGGGTTTGACTAACAGCGTGGAATTTTTTAAAGAGCCCAACATAGACTTTCTCGGCAAGAAGTGGTACTTTCTCGCCTTTTCGCTGGTGTTTAGCGTGGCGGGATTGTTTTCGATGTTGTTTTGGCATGGCGTTCCGCTGGGCGTAGATTTCAGAGGTGGGACCCTTGTCTATGTAAAGTTTTCCCACCCGCCGGATGACAATGCCATTCATGCAGCGCTCGCAAAAGTCGGCTTGACGCACGCGAAGATTCAGCGCCTGGGCGCGGCCGCCAATAATGAAGTGCTGATCGATCTCGATGTGCGCGAGACCAGCGAAAAGGCCCTCGACCAGGGCAAGGTTCAAATCATCAATGCTCTGGAGACCAGTGCTCCAGCCGGCAAGGTGGATCTAAACAACACCAGTTCTTTGACAATTGCCAACTACCTGCTGGAAAAAGATCCTTTGCGCGCCGGTACCGATGCCAGCCAGCGCTATGCGGCGCTAGCGAGGGCGATCGTTGACTATCGCGATAAAACCAAGGGCGGAGTGTTGAGTTCCTTTGATGAGCTCAAGGCTGTCGGCCGATCCCGCGGCTGTTGCGAATTTGCAAGACGGCTTTTTCCTTTCGGATTTTGGCGTCTATCAGGTAGAAATTGTGGGACCGCAGGTGGGCGAACAACTCAAAGGCCAAGCCATGCGGGCAGTGGTCTATTCACTGGCCGGGATGCTGGTTTACCTCGGCTTCCGCTTCGAGTGGATTTACGGCGTGGCTGCGGTAATTACGGTTTTCCATGACACGCTGATCACGGTGGGAGCATTTTCCCTGGCGAACAAGGAAATCTCGCTGACGGTGATTGCCGCGATCCTGACCCTGATCGGCTATTCGAACAATGACACCATCGTTATTTTTGACCGCATTCGGGAAAACCTGAAGATGATGCGGCGGGAGAAGTTGTCAGAAATCGTAAACCGGAGTATTAATCAGACCCTGAGCCGGACGATTCTTGACAGCTGGCTTAACTTTCCTTACCGTTCTGGCGCTGTATCTGTTCGGCGGAGAGGTACTGCACGGCTTCTCATTCGCGCTGGTCATTGGAATTCTGATCGGTACCTATTCTTCGATCGCCATCGCGGCTCCGATTCTCGTGGCTTATCAGGACTGGCGTGGAAGCCGGGGAAAGCCCGCTCCGGCAGTGCTTTCGGGCGGCAAGGGCAAGGTTGCACCGGCCAAGAAGGTTGCGAGCGGACGATAGTTTGCGCGCGGAACCGGTAGCTGGCTTTGCGATTCAAGGTTTTACCGCTGGCCGCACGAGTCGCGGATATTGCAAAGTCAGGGTTTTTTTGTGCAAAGTGCTGCGGGTGACCCGTATTTCAATGGATTGACTTTGCGGAATTGCCGTGTAGGATGCAAACCTGGTTTGGGAGCAAAGGTGCAACAGGCGGTGTCTAAGAATACGTAGGGTTGTGCCGGGAGAATCCTTATGTTTGAAGACAGCCTCATTGAATCGGGTAATAAGCTGAAGACCAAGCGGGGCATGACGACCCTCATCTCCTTTTTCTTTCAGGTGGACTGATTGGGGTGTTGGTGTTGCTGCCGCTGCTCTTCACGGAAGCTTTGCCAAAAACGCAGTTGATGACCTTCCTGGTGGCCCCGCCGCCGCCGCCACCGCCGCCGCCACCTCCGGCAGCGGCCCCGGTCAAAGTCGTCAAAGTAATCCAGACGGATATCGTCAACGGACAATTACGCACGCCCACCAAGATCCCCGAGAAAGTCCAGATGATCAAGGAAGAAGAGGCACCGCCTCCGGTTTCCTCGATGGCTGGAGTGGTCGGCGGAGTTCCGGGCGCCGGTGGAGCAATGGGCGGAGTCATTGGCGGCATCATCAATTCGACTCCGGTAGCAGTCCCCAAGGTAGCCACACCGACGCGGGTTCGGGTATCGCAGGGTGTGACCCAGGGTCTGCTCTTGCGCAAAATTCAGCCAAACTATCCGCCCCTGGCTCGGCAAGCACGCATCCAAGGCTCAGTATTGCTGCAGGCCGAAATCAGCAAGGACGGATCCATTCAGAACCTGCGCCTGATCAGTGGCCATCCGATGCTGGCTCCGGCTGCCATCGAAGCGGTCAAACAATGGAAGTACAAGCCATACATTCTGAATGGCGAACCGGTGGAAGTCGAAACCCAGATTACGGTTAACTTCACGCTCGCAGGAGGTTAAACTCCGGTCGCGCGGTTTGAGGTTAAGGATTTAGCAGCAAAGTTCGACGATTTTAAGCAATTGACAAGTTCGGAGGAGGAAAGCAACTCATGCTCGTAGCCAATCTAGCAACTGTTGTTCTCGCACACATGTCCACCGCGGCCACCTGGGTTTTCCAGGAACAGGCAGCGGTAGGTTGGGACCCGATTTCGCTGTGGCACCAGATGGGTATTCCAGCGAAGGCTGTGGTCATCATTCTCTTCATCATGTCGGGCTGGTCGATCGGCGTCATGATTGATCGCGCCATGGCATTCAGCGCGGCCCGCAAGCAGTCGCGTGCGTTCGCCCCGGCTGTCGCCGGCGCACTGCGCGATGGCAAGATCGAAGAAGCCATCAAGGTTGCGGAGCGCAACAAGAAAAGCCATCTGGCCAAGGTTGTAACCTCGGGCCTCATGGAATTCCGCGCTCACCAGGAAAGCGGCGAAATTCCCGGAGAAACCATCGAAGCTTCCAAGCGCGCTCTCGAGCGCACCGAAGCCATTGTCCATGCCGAACTGAAGCGCGGCCTGGGTGGACTGGCAACCATCGGATCGACAGCCCCGTTCGTGGGACTGCTGGGCACGGTGGTCGGTATCATCAACGCGTTTAAAGGTATTCAGTCCGAGAAGGCTACCGGTTTGGCGGCAGTCGCGGGCGGTATCTCTGAAGCGCTGGTGACGACCGCTATCGGACTCTTCGTGGCCATTCCGGCCGTGATGATGTTCAACTACCTGACCGGTCGCGTGGAAGCGTTCGACGTGGAGATGGATAACTCGTCGAGCGAACTGATTGATTACTTCCTGAAGCGCCGTGGACTGCGCCGCCCGTAATTCATTGCGAGCTTTGCAGTAGCGTTAACGTAAGGAAGGCTACAACCTCCGAGTTGCTGATTTGGCGCCGGGCACATGTCCGGCGCCGGATTCAAGAACAGGAGACGCTGAGAATCCTACTCAGCTCGGGCGTTTTGCAACCTGTCGCCCAGGAGACTTGAGTCTATGGCGTTGAACAAGCGGAATGAGGGAGTTAAGGTCAACTCCAACATCAACGTGACACCCATGGTGGACGTGATGCTGGTGTTGCTGATCATCTTCATGGTGATCACGCCCATGTTGCAACACGGTGTAAGTGTGGACATGGCTAAGGTCAACAATCCCGAGTCCATGCCGGACGCGGACAAAGAAGACGCGTTGCTGGTTTCGGTTATGCGTGACGGAACGGTCTACTTCGGGACTGACAAACTCCCGGCGGACCAGCTGACCGGCAAAGTGAAAGACCGGTTGGCGAATCGGGTGGACAAACGCGTTTTCGTTAAAGCAGATGCGCGCGCCCGCTTTGGATCGGTGGTTGAAGTCGTGGATAACGTGCGTGCTGCGGGAGTCGATCAGCTCGGATTGCTGACTGATCAGCGCAAGGCGCCGACCACGCCGCCTCCAGCAGGAGCCACACCGGCGCCAGCTGGCGGACAATAGCTCTATCGTGGAGCTTAGAGTTTTCATGTTGGATTTGAGGGCTCAGGTTTTGGGGCCCGGATACTCGAGGAGAATAGTCATGGGAATGGCAATGGGATCAGGTGGCGGTCAGAGCGCGGACATGAACGTCACGCCGCTGATTGACGTGCTGCTGGTACTGATCATCATCTTCATGGTGATCACGCCGTTAACCCCCAAGGGACTCGACGCGCTGGTGCCTCAACCGCCGCCGCCGAACGCGCCCAAGAACAACACGCCCGACCGCACGATCGTCGTGCAGTTGATCGATCGTGGCGCAGGCCAGGCGCCAGCTCTGAAAATCAACCAGGAAGACACGACCTGGGAAAATCTTCAGGGCCGCTTGACCGACATATTCAAGACGCGCGCGGAAAAAGTGATGTTCGTCAAAGGCGACGACGCAGTTCCATTTGCCGATGTTGCCAATGTGATCGACATTGCGCACGCGGCCGGCGTGGACAAAGTAGGTCTGATCACGGCCAAGATTGAAGCCGGCGGTTAAAGCGGTCGGAATTTGAGTACAGGGTGTGGGGCGGATTCTTCGATCCGCCCATTCTCGTCCGCGCGTGCTCACGCGATACTTGTTGGTTCGCTGGCGTTGCACAAGCCTGATGATTTCTTGCAAGGAGAAATACAGCGCAATGAAAACAAGCATAAGAATGCTGGCGATGGTGGCCCTCGGGCTGACTATGCTGGCCACCACCGGCTGCAGCAAGCTGAGAGCGCGTGACCAGCTCAACAAGGGCGTGCAGTCCTACAAGAACGCCAAATACGAAGAGGCGATTAACCATTTCCAGCAGGCGGTGTCGCTTGATCCCAGCCTGTTGAATGCTCGCCTTTACCTCGCCACCGCATTCGCCCAGCAATACATTCCCGGCGCCGACACCGAAGACAACAACAAAATGGGCGAGAGCGCGATTGACCAGTACAAGGCGGTGCTGGAGCGCGATCCCAAGAACATCAACAGCGTAAAGGGAATCGCTTACCTGTACCTGCAGATGAAGCGCTTTGAAGACGCCAAGACGTTCTATCGCAAGGCGAATGAAATGGATCCCAACGATCCCGAGCCGTACTACTCGGTCGCGGTCATTGACTGGACGCAGAGCTACCAGCCGCGCATGGAAGAGCGCGCCAAGGTAGGCCTGAAGCCGGACGAGTGGATCATGAAGGACAAGGGCAACAAAAAAGTCTGCGAGATGCTCAAAGAGAAGAACTCGGGCGTAATCCAGGACGGTATCGCAATGTTGCAAAAGGCTCTCGAGCTGCGGCCGGACTATGACGACGCCATGGCTTATCTGAATCTGCTTTATCGCGAGAAGGGTGATCTGGAGTGCGACGACCCCGCCGCCCGGGCAGCGGATTTGAAGACGGCCGACGAATGGGTGGACAAGACCATGACCACCAAGAAGATCAAAGCCGAGAAGCAGCCCGGCAACCAGGGCATCACGATGCCAAGCCAAAACCAGTAGGGATGCACCTAACCCTTTAAACTGCAAGAGCCTCTTCCCCTGGGAAGGGGCTTTTGATTTTAGATTTAAGAGTCATTGCGCAGCGCAATCGGACACACGCGGCCTCATCATGTTCAAGAAGATTCTTATCGCCAATCGGGGAGAGATCGCGGTGCGGGTCATTCGTGCCTGCCGCGAGCTGGGAATTCCTTCGGTTGCGGTGTACTCGGACGTGGATCGCGCGGCCTTCCACGTCATGAAGGCAGACGAGGCCTACCCGATCGGCGCGGCCGCTGCGGCAGAATCTTATCTCAACATCGAGAAAATTCTCGGCGTTGCGAAACGCTGCGGTGCCGATGCGATTCATCCCGGGTACGGATTCCTTTCGGAAAACGCGAAGTTTGCCCAGGCTTGTGCCGATGCGGGAGTAAAGTTCATCGGACCCACCGCCGCTTCCATGGAAATGATGGGATCCAAAACCAGGGCGCGCCAGGAAATGGAAAAGGCCGGGGTGCCGTTCGTGCCGGGGACCTCGCGGGGACTGGAGTCGGTCGAGCAGGCGAAGGAGGTGGCGGCCAAGATCGGCTATCCGGTGATGCTGAAAGCCGCAGCAGGCGGCGGCGGGAAAGGTATGCGACTGGTGAGCTCCGCCAGGGAGCTGCAATCCGCACTGGAAGCGGCACAAGAGTGAGGCGCAGCGGGCGTTTGGAGATGGCGAAGTTTACCTGGAGAAGGCGATTCTCAATCCCCGGCACATCGAGATGCAGGTGCTGGCGGACGAACATGGCAATACTGTTTACCTGGGCGAGCGCGAGTGTTCTATCCAGAGGCGGCATCAGAAAGTGCTGGAAGAGGCGCCGTCTCCCCTGGTCGATGCCGACATGCGCAAACGGATGGGGGAAGTGGCCGTGCGGGTGGCCAAAGCTGCCGGATACTGGAATGCCGGAACGATCGAATTTCTCGTGGACCAGCAAAAGAATTTTTATTTCCTGGAGATGAACACGCGGTTGCAAGTCGAGCACCCGGTGACTGAACTGATCACGGGGTTGGACCTTGTGGCATTGCAGATTCGAATCGCGGCCGGACAAAAGCTTCCGTTCAGGCAGGAAGATATCTCAATTCGCGGACACGCGATTGAATGCCGTATCTACGCCGAAGATCCTGACAACAATTATTTTCCAAGCCCGGGCAAGATCACGATGCTGCTTACCCCGGAAGGACCGGGAATCCGTCTGGACAGCGGGGTGTACGAGGGCTGGACGGTGCCCATTGATTACGATCCGTTGCTGGCAAAGTTGGTCGGGTATGGACAAGACCGGGATCAAGCAGTGTCCCGGCTGGTGCGAGCGTTGGACGAACTTTTCGTGGCGGGCATCAAGACCAACACTGGACTGTTCCAGCGAATTCTTGCGGATGAAGAGTTCCGCTCCGGCAAGATCGATACCGGATATCTGGACCGATTGTTCAAACGTGGAACTGAATCCGCGATCCTCAAAAAAGAGCAGACCAGAAAAATTGCTGCGATCGCCGCGGCCGTCTTCGCTCTGCTGGATTCGATGAAGGCTGGAGACAATCGAGCAAGCTCGAACGATGCAGTCTCCGGCTGGAAAAAGGCAGCGCGGATTGACGGCTTGATGTAACGGGATCTCCTTCAGCATTTTGAAATGATTTACAACGTCACCATCGACGGACTGGAACACCACCTCGATCTCAGCTTCAATGGGGTGCGTGGCGATGCTTGTTGGATGGATGCGAAGTTGAGACAGACGCGGTTCTGATTCGTCCCGACGTGTTATCGATTTTGATTGAGGGCAAGGCTTACGAGATCAGACGCGAACGGATTGCGGATGAATTCCAAATCTGGGTTGGCGGCCAATCCCACACAGCAGATGTGCGAGATCCACGATCATTGCGAGGCCGAAAGATCCGAGAGGACGACGGGAAGGGAGCCAGGCGCCTGGTTGCGTCCATGCCGGGAAAGGTAATCCGATTCCTGGTCGGCGAAAATTCTGAAGTTGAGGCGGGACAAGGTGTTGTGGTGGTGGAGGCGATGAAGATGCAGAACGAAATCAAGTCGCCGAAAAAAGGGATCGTGCGGAAGCTGGCTGTGAGTGAAGGGGCGGCGGTCAATGCCGGAGATGTTTTGGCGATCGTGGAATAGACGGGCGGGACGCCCGTCCTCCACAGCAAAACTTTTACTGGGCTGTGCCGTTGCCGTCCAGCACCTTCTGCGCATAGAAATTTTCCACGCGCGCCTGATCGCGCAGGACTTCGTAGTATGCGGCTTTAAGAAGTTGCTCGCGACGGTCGCGAAGCTGGGTTCGGATCGCTTGCTGCACCCGCGGATCGGCTAATTCCCGCTGTCCTGCTGGTTCCTTGGAAATCAGTTTCACCACCTGGAAACCCGCGACCTGCTTGTTCATCGGGTTGGTGAGCGGGACGACGGCGCTGTACTGCCCGGGTTTTAACTTTGCGACTGCGTCGCGAGTGCCAGGGTCTGTGTTGTGCAGGGACGATTCGGGCGCGAAACCCAGGTCTCCGCCGTTGCCGGAGGTCTCGGGGTCCTCCGAATAGTTCATCGCGAGAGTAGCGAAATCGTCGCCGCTGTCGAGATGATTCACAATCGTCTGGATCTTTTTGCGCGCATCGGCTTCATTTTGCGCTTTGTCATTTTTCAGATTGTGTACTTGGGGATTTGGCGTAGCTGTGACCAGGATGCGCGCCAGGTGATATTGCGGCTCGATCAGGTTGAATTCTGATTTGTGAGCGTTGTAGTAGTTTGTAACGTCCTGATCGGAGACGTTGATCTTGGACGTAATTTCCTTGTTGAGAACCTTGTCGACGGTAAGAGATCGGCGCAGGTCGCGCTTGAAGTCGTCCACCGAAATCTTTTTCTCTTTGAGCCGGGCCTCGAACTGTTCGTTATTGTAGGGGGACTTGATCGCGCTCAGTTTGCCCTCTACTTCCTCATCGGTGGCCAGCAGTCCGAGCTTCTCGGCGCGGCGCATGAGGATTTCGTTGTCAATCAATTCCTTCAAGATGCTGAGACGTAAGCTGGTCGCTTGCTCTCCAACCGGCTGCTGATCCGATCCTGCGGTTTGATTCTGGTAGTACTTTTCCACGTCAGCTCGATAGATCTTACGGCCATCGACGGTGGCGGCTACGTCATCGCCCGGATGCTTGGAAGAGCAGCCGGCAGCAAGGAACAGCAGCGAGATTGCAAACAGCGCAATCAAACTTCTGTGAAGTGTGCCACTGTGAGCCGAGCTGTCACGTAAAAGGGGGTATGTTTTCAAATCAATTCCTCCGCAAGGATCAGGGGGATTATACGTTGAGGGGCGAAAATGCACGTTCGGAAGTCTCCGTCATTTCGTGGTTGTCGCCGGTTTCGCCGCTTCGGCGGGAGCCTGTGCCGGGTGCGCCGGCGCGGGCACGCCGGCCTGAACCAGCGCCCGGTCCAGGACCGCGCGCAACTCGCCGATGGGCAGCGCTCCGTCCACCTTCTCGCCGTTGATGAACATGGTGGGGGTTGCTTCGATTCCCAGAGCTTCCCCTTCGTGAACCGAGGCTTTTACCGCGTCGTCCTGCTGGGCCTTAATGCAGGCCTGCAATTTGGTTCCATCCAAGTTATGTTTTTGACCCTGCGACAAGGCGATGCGATCGAGGGTAGCAAACTGGCTGTCGTGGGCTTTTTCCGAGTTCACTTCCGACTGATTGGCATGGATGTAGTCGGCGAAATCCCAATACGCGTCTTTGTTTTGCGCCGCCAGGCAGTTGGCGTTCACCGCGGCGTGGGTGGCCCATGGATGAATCTCTGCGAGAGGGAAGTCTTTGTAAATAAAGGTTACGCGGTCGCCATATTCCTTCAGCAGTTGCGGGAACAAGGTCTGGTGCATGCGGGAGCAAAAGGGACATTCGAAGTCGTCGTAGTTGACCGCAATCACTTTAGCGTTGCTTTCACCGCGGATGGGACGGTTGCTGACGTCGATCTTTTTCATGATCTCAGCAAAAGGATCCTTGCTCAGATCGAGCTTGGTCATGCGAATCAGCGTCTTCCCGTCTTTCGCAAGAAGAAATTCGTACTGTTGCTTCTTCTCGCCCCCATCGAACGTGATCGTCAACGCGTCGTAGTTGGGGAATTCGCTGGGTTTGAGGTTGCCCAGGATGACCTTGACGCCGCCTGGAATGGTGTAGAAAGTCCGCACCTGTTGCTCGATCCGCCTGGCAACTTCCGGCGGGGCGGACTGCGCAGAGCAGCCAAGACAAACCAGCAGAAGCACGAGCGTGGCACGTCGCAAGAACGTCACTAAAAACCGCCTGAACATTGGAGTAAACCCTGATTATCTCATAGGTTGGAGACAGTCGGGACGTGCAGGACCGTGCGCGGATACAGGACGTGGAAAACTCTTCGTTGATTTAATTCGGTCCGCTCGGGAATGAAAAGTAGCGAAATTTTTAGCGATCAGCGACCGCGGGTCAATATGTCGGTAGGGATCAGTGCGTTCATCGAGCCGGAACGGAAGCCTTCAAGATCTAGGGTAACGAATTTGAAACCAAGCGCTTTGAACGTGCGAGTGAACTCGGCGGCCATTTCGGCAGTCAGTGCCCGGGGCATCTCCTCGCGTGCAATCTCGATTCGCGCGATGTCCCCATGGTGGCGCACGCGGAACTGGCGGAAGCCCAGGGCTCGAATGGCGTCTTCTCCCTGCTCGACGACGCTGAGTGCTTCGCGCGTGACCTCGCGGCCGTATTCAATACGCGACGACAGGCAGGCAGAAGCTGGCTTGTCCCATATTCGTAAGCCGGCGCCGCGGGAAAGTTCACGAATATCCTGCTTGGTAAGTCCGGCATCGCGGAGCGGAGCCGCAACCCGGTGTTGCTGGGCTGCAAGTTGGCCAGGACGGAAGTCCCCCTGGTCATCGACGTTCACCCCGTAAGCGATGGACTCGAAATTCCGCTGCGCGCGAAATTCCTCCATTACGGTAAAGAGTTCGTCCTTGCAATGAAAACATCGGGAAGCGTCATTGCGAGCGTATTCGGGGCGGTCCAATTCATCGGTCGCGATGATTTCCAGGGGGATCCCTTGTTCACCGGCGAAAGCGGTTGCATCCGCCAGTTGGGCACGGGCCAAACTGGGAGAGTCTGCGATGACAGCCAGCATGTTACTACCCAAAGCTCGATGTGCGGCCCAGGCAAGAAAAGCCGAGTCCACCCCTCCGGAATAGGCGATCAAGGTTCGCCCGCGGACGCGAAGATGCTGGTCCAGCAAGGCTTGCTTGGCGGCTAGATTGGGGAGGGCTGTCACTCAATTATCTTAGATGGTCCGTTGGGTTATTGCGAATTGTGAAGGGTGGACTAAATCCGGCTAGAAAAGCTTCTCCTGCCTTCGCAGATTTCCAAATGAGCCGATATTTGCCAGTGAGAAATTAAAGCGGAACTGGTTTTCGTTCCGCACCGAGCCGAGGGAGAACCGTCGGTACTCGACGCTGAGACCGCAGCAGTCCCAGTTGTAGGCGAGTTGCGCGGCCGCGTACTGCAGAAAGCCAAGATTGGCGTCGAAGCCGAGATTGGTGGCACCGCTAAACCCGCGGCGGTTGGGATATCCATAGCCGAACAGCACGCGATATTGGTTAAACGCCTGAGGTACGGTTGAAGAGACCGTGGCGCTGGGGGCTTGCAGAAAGGCGTCACCACCGCCGATGGTGTATGGACCGAAGCGATAGTTCACGAATGCGGTGCTGGCATTGATCCGGCTGTTCCTGAAGTCGTAATCGATGTCCCACTCGGCCTCGGTTCGGCTGGTTGGCTGGAAGCGAAGCCGGGAGATCAGAGGCGAAAGCCGTCGGGCCTCGTTCAGGAAAGCGATACCGGTGAAGTCCGCCGTAGTGGTGAAGACGTTACGTTGCCCCGGGACCAAGGCTCCGCCAAAAGTTGGATCGATGAAGTATTTCTGGGCCAGTTCCCAGGTGATGACTTCGCGGACTCGGGGTTCCTTTACACAGGGAATGGTTCCTGGTTCCGGAGACTTCTCCCACGGGATGCGGCTCTCCGCGGCAGGGCGGCCAATAACCAGAGACGTCATAGTAGAGTCCGTACAGTCCTCAGCCTTTGCCGATGTGCGCTTGGCGTAGAGGCGGTTCACTACGCCATACTCAACCTCATTGGTATCGCTCAGGATGTCCCGTTCGTCAAAGCGCAGAATCCGGGAAAAATTGTCCACACCGCCCACGAAGCGGTAGATCACACGAGGTTCGATCACGTGCTTCCACTTGCGCCCCAAAACCTCGCGGTCGAACACCCGATCCAGAGTCGGAGGCCGAATCTCGAGTTCTCCTTTCACGGCCTTGCGGTTGATCACATTGCTTTCGGCAACGCCGATCCCCGAAGACGGCACGAGTTGCTGAGTGTAAAAAGTCTCATCCAGCGAAAGCTCGGGACGCACCGACCAACCCTGCAATACCAGGGGAAGCGACACTGTAGGATTCAGGTCAAAGCGTCCAACCAGCGGCGCCGTGCGAAATCCTGGCTCGCTGCGTGATAGCCCTCCTACAGCCGCGTCGTAGGACCAATAAAAGGGGGAATTGCCGATGGCGTGATCAACGCTGGATGATTCAAAACTGGGTGCATGCAGGATAGTGATCACGTTGCCGGGAGTCGTGCTCTCAAAATTTTGATAGCGCTGAGTCGAGGCATTGTAGAAATAATTATCCGTTCCTCCAGACAAGAACGCCTCGGACTTCACTTCGGAATTCACGGCCTGACTGAATACATCGTTGAAAGCGAGGCGAAATACAAATGAACTCAAGTAATCGATGCTGGCGACACCACGGAGATTGTGCGCAAATGTGTCCTCCGCATTGAGGTGTACCTCGTGTCCCCCCTGATCCACAGGTGGTGTGCCAATACCTCGATCGAATACGCCGAAATAGTTGAGGTCTACGTAGGATTGTTCGCTCGTCCGGGCGCGGAATTCGATTTGAGGAGCCCATCCGCGGCGGGTGAAATATTCAGCTCCCGCGGTGAGGTCCATACTGCGATTGATGGCCCAGAACACCGAATCGCCAAGGATCGTGCCCTTGATGGAAGAGGTGCCGATGTTAGGGATGAGAAGCCCCGTCTGGCGAGGCAGACGTTCCACGGGATGAGTCGCGAAGGGAAAATAGAAGACTGGAATGCCCTCAATGCGGAACGTGCTTTGGTAAATGCTGGCGTTGCCGCCGACTTCTACCACGATTTTGTGGGCGTTGAACTCCCACTTGGGGCGGGGAAGTTCGCAGGTGGTGATGGTGCCATCGTAGACGAGATAGTGATCGGGACCAGTCTTTACCACTACTTTGCCGGTGAAAGCAAACGGATTTGGCGAAGTCAGAATCATGCGCTTGCCTCGAAGGCGCATGCCCGTAGTGCCATTCACGTGTTCGAATCGTCCCGATTCCGCGCGGATATTGTAGGTGGCGTGTGTGGCCTCGACATGCTCGTCATTCGGGCCGCCGTCGAGAACTACATGGCCGTCCGCGGTCGAATCGCCGGTATCGGAGTTATAGTCCACTGAATCGGCATAAAGGATGTAAGTGTCGTAATGAATTTCGGCCTGACCGCGCAGCTTGAATATCGATCCTTCTTTTTCCTGCTGCAATGCCCGAATGGTAACGTCCTGCGTGTTGACCGCCGAAGGCGCCGAAGGCAAATCTTTTTTCGTTTGCGCGGAGGCTTGTTCAGTGAAAAGCAACTGGCTGGTAACTATGGAGAGAGCGAGTAGCAGATGACAAACAAACGCCGCCGTGATAAGGAATCGAGTGCGGGATGTCATCGCAAGCGGACGAGACCCCTGGTGAGACCTTCCACGCTGGGGTAAGGTGACGTTAGCACGGCACAGCCCGAGTGGCAAAATGCGAAGGGCTGCGCAGATTGTTGTATGGGCTCGGCTTTTCCCTGCAGGACCAGATCATGTTCTGCCGCTTCGCCGTCGCTCCGTTTTACCGCTGGCGGCGCATCCGCCTCATGCGTTCTTAAATGAAACCAAGATTCGAACTCGACAATCAGGGCAGCGCCAGCCAGAAGTCTCAACCTTCGTTGGTTGATCCTGAAGCATACGATGCCAGCGAGCAGGTATTTGCCGCCAGCCTGGAACAAACTGTTTCGAACAGGCCGCCGAGATTTGTGGTGGAGGAAGAAAAGTCCGTGGGCTCGAAAGAAACATTGTCCGAGCCTCGTTTGCAGGAAGCACCAGTCAACGACCAGGAAACGTCTGGCGTTGCTGAAACTGCAGGTGAATCGTCTGAGCCACCGCATGTAAAAGTTGCTGGAGATCCCGATTCATGGCGACGCGAGCTGGCGGACCGACTAAGTCACTATCGCGCGCGCAGGCGTCCCCGGGAGCCGCGCTATCCTTCATTGCAACTGAAGTTCGAGAGCGAGCCGGTGTGGAATCATTCATCCACAGATGCGCCCGCTTCTGAAACTTCGACACCGCTTTCGTCTGTTCCTTTGGCGCCGAGCTTATTGGAGAGCGAACGACCAGCCGACGCTCCCAGAATCCGTTTAGCGGAACCTGCCGATCTCCCTCGAGCTCTATTTAGTGTCGCAAGAGAAGCCACCGCCAAAGTTATTGAATTTGCTAGTTACAGTGCGCCCGTGCGGCCCTTCGACGAGCTGGCCGAACCCGTCATCGGCCGACCGCGAATCGTTGAGGCGCCTGAGCTTGTACCACCTCCGCCCGCGCTGGGTGGGATATCGATTGAACAGGTGGTAGAACCGGCAAACGAACGGCGGCCGGGATTTGAGATTCCACTGCAAGCCGCGCCCATGGGACGGCGGATGGCAGCAGCCGGGATTGATGCCGGCCTGGTGATAACGGCAGTCGCGGCATTTGCTTACATTTTTTTCAGAATGACGGTCGAACCGTTTTCGCCGGTCAAGGTAGCGGGGGCCGCACTCTTCCTTGCCGCTGGATTCTGGTGTGCCTACCAGTACCTCTTGCTGGTTTATAGCGGCACAACGCCGGGTTTGAAATTGGCCAAGCTGGAGTTGCAGCGGTTTGATGGAGATCCAGTGCCGCGTCGCCTGCGTCGGTGGCGGGTGCTGGCATCCGCGCTTTCCGGAGTGTCTCTCGGCCTGGGATACGCCTGGTGCCTGCTCGATGAAGACGAACTCTGCTGGCACGATCGCATCACGAGAACATACATGGCGCCCAGAAAGTAGCGCCCGAGTCAGCTGGAGCGGTCCTCTGCTAACATCTGTCCGTGACCTCCAACTCTCCCGTCCGGGTTCGTTTTGCGCCTTCTCCGACCGGTCAACTCCATGTAGGCAATGCTCGTACTGCATTGTTTGACTGGCTTTTTGCCCGCAGAAATGGCGGCACCGTAGTACTGCGTATCGAGGACACCGACGTCGAACGCAGTGAAGCCCGCTTTGAGGACCAGCTCATCGCCGACCTCAAATGGCTCGGTTTGGATTGGGATGAAGGCCCGGATGTCGGCGGCCCGTACGCTCCCTATCGGCAATCTGACCGCCTCGAAATCTACCGCGAGCACGCCGAGCGCCTGCTGAGTGAGGGCAAGGCCTATTTGTGTTTCTGCACCGAAGCCGATCTGCAAAAGGAACGCGAGCGGGCGCAAGCCGAACATCGCCAGCCGATCTATTCCGGCAAATGCCGTGCGATTGATCCGGCGGAAGCTGGCCAGCGGCGAACGGGCGGAGAGTCGTGCGCAATCCGGTTGCGGATTCCCGAGCGTCCTATCCGTTTTCACGACATCGTCCACGGAGATGTAGAGTTCTCGAACGAAGTGGTGAGCGATCCCATTATCCTGCGGTCGAATGGAATGCCCGTTTACAACTACGTCGTGGTGATTGATGACGCGTTGATGAAAATTACGCACGTAATTCGGGGCGACGATCACCTCTCAAATACGCCCAAGCAGGTCGCGCTCTATGAAGCGCTGGGTTGGCCCGTACCGGAATTTGCGCACCTTTCGACGATTTTGGGCAGCGACAGGGAACGACTCTCCAAGCGCCACGGGGCAACTTCGATCGCCAATTTTCGGGACATGGGTGTATTGCCAGAGGCTTTAGTCAACTATCTGGTTTTGCTCGGCTGGGCGCCTTCGGGAGGTACGAGGGAAATTTTCAGTCGCGAGGAACTGGTAAAAGAATTTTCCCTGGAGCGGGTGACGCCATCTGCCGCCGTGTTCGACATGGAAAAGTTGTACTGGTTGAACCGGCACTACATCAAAAGCTCGCCTGTAGAGAGAGTTGTCGCTCTGGGCGCCTGGTTTCTTTCGAAGGCGGGCTACATAGAACTCAAAGACGGGAAGTGGCTGACTGCGCAAAGCACTCCGGACATACGGCTTGAGCCCGAGATGGAAGGCTGGTTGTCGAGAGTCACGGAGTTGGTGGCGCCCTCAGTCGATCGTCTGGATCAGTTGCCCGAACGCTCGGGTTTAATCTTCAACTATGACGCCGAAGCTGCACTGGGGGCTTCCGGCAACGCTGAAGTTCTGGCGTGGCCGAACACGGATACTGTTCTTGCCCGATTCATGGTTAAGGTACTTGAGGACGAATCCGCGAAAGAAGGCAAATTCACTCCCGAATGCTTCAAGCTTCTGGTCAATGAGGTCAAGGCGGAAACCGGGACAAAGGGCAAGGAGTTGTTCCATCCGATTCGAATCATCATCACGGGTTCGCACTCAGGGCCGGAGTTCGACAAATTGATTCCCATCCTCGAAGCGGGAAGCAAGCTCAAGCTCCCAAAGCATGTGCTTAACGTGCATGAGCGAGTAGTCGAATTCGGCAAGGCACGAGCAGCAAAGAATTAAAGAATTGAACAGCTTGCGATAGCTGACACCCATTATCGGGCGTGCTATCGTCCTTTCATGATTCGGTCTTTTTTTACTCTGCTTCTCGGCCTCTCCCTGAGCCTGCCCGGCTTGGCCAAAGAAAAATTTCAGCACGCCGGCCCCATTCATCTGGATCGCGACGGTGAAAAATGGGCGGAAAAGACTCTCCGCAAACTCTCACTGGAAGAGAAAGTCGGCCAGATTTTCATGATCTGGGTTCGGGCGGATTTCCTGAATGTCAACAGCCCCACATATCTCCAACTGCTCGACAGCATGCAGAAGTATCACATTGGGTCGTTCGCCATGACGGTCCGCTGGGATCCGCCTTTCCTCTATCGCAGCGAACCTTACGAGGCGGCTGAACTGCTCAACCGCTTGCAGGGGCAGTCGAAGTTGCCACTGCTTGTTGCCGCGGATTTCGAGCGCGGGGTAACCATGCGTCTTCAAGGAGCGACTGCATTTCCCCACGCCATGTCGTTTGGCGCCGCAGGAAAGACGGAGTACGCAGAGGCCTTTGGCCGGATCGTCGCCCAGGAATCGCGGGCAGTTGGAGTGGAATGGAACTTTTTCCCGGACGCTGACGTGAACTCCAACCCGGCGAATCCCATTATCAATACCCGATCGTTTGGAGAAGATCCGCAGCAGGTAGGAGATCTCGTAGCCGCCTATATTCGTGGATCACGAGCCAACGGGATGATGACCACCGCCAAACATTTTCCCGGGCATGGCGATACTGCTACCGATTCTCATCTCAGCGTGGCCCAGGTCACCGGGGACCGGGCGCGGTTGAACTCGATCGAACTGGCGCCGTTTCGCAAGGCTATTGAGGCGGGGGTCGACTCGGTGATGGTGGCACACGTCACTGTTCCTGCGCTGGAGCCGGATGCCAATCGCGTGGCCACGACGTCCCCGGTAATTGTGAGAGATCTGCTGAAGCAACAGCTTGGCTTTCAGGGAATTGTGGTGACGGACGCGCTCGACATGGCAGGACTGACTCGTCTTTACTCCACTAATACCGGACGCGCCGCCGTGGACGCGTTCAAGGCGGGAAGTGACCTGCTGCTGATCCCCGCCGATCTGGATGCTTCGTACAAGGCCGTTCTTGATGCGGCTCGCAGCGGTGAAATTCCGTCGGCCCAGCTCGACGCATCCGTTCTCAAGCTATTGAAGGCAAAGGCATCTCTCGGTTTGCATAAGGCACGGTTGGTGGATGTGAATGCACTCTCTGACCTAGTGGGGAAGCCTGAGAACGTGGCTATCGGGCAGGAAATTTCCGACGCGGCCGTCACCCTGGTTCGCGACAACGGCAAACTCCTTCCCCTAAAACAATCGGGAACTGTTCAGAGCGGGCTTCCGTATCAAAGAGTGGAAGAAACGCGCAATGGGACTGTGGTGGTGGTGCTTTCCGAAGATGTGCGTACCGACGTTGGCCGGGTGCTAGAGCGAGCGGTGAAGGCTCGAATACCCGATAGCAATGTGATTTACGTGGATCCGCGCATCGCCGAGGCCATGTCGGCGGACGTGCTGAAAGCAGTTGACCAGGCCCAGACGGTGATTGCAGCGGTTTATGTGGTGCCAACCGCGGGGAAGGCAATGAAAGGCGCAAACGGCTTGACCAACTCGGTTGCCCTCAACGATGCCAGCGGCGTGCTTTTGCAATCGATTCTGGACCATGCTGCTGAAAAAACCGCCGTTCTGGCCATGGGGAACCCATACGTCGCGCAGGATTTCCCGGCAGTGCAGAATTACCTCTGCACATTCTCCAACGCCGGCGTCTCGGAGACCAGCGTTGTCAAAGCGTTGTTTGGTGAAATCGCCATCCGTGGCCATTTACCCGTAAGCATTCCTAACATTGCTCAGCGGGGTGTCGGCATTGAGCGGACGGCCCAGGCCGCACAGGAAGGATCGCAACATGCACACGTCCAGCTTTCGAAACAGTAATTCGCTAATAGTCCTCGCTCTTGCTTTCGGCGCCGTGTTCGCATTGTCCGGCTGCGACGTTAATGTGAGAAAGAACGGCGAGGGTCAGAGCAAGAAGGTGGACATTGAAACTCCAATTGGAGGATTGCACGTCAGTAAAGCAGCAGATGTCCGAGACACTGGCCTTCCTGTTTATCCGGGCGCGCGCCGCAAGGAAAAAAATAATGACGATGAAGGCAATGAAAACAGCGCCAACGTTAACATCTCTAGCAGCCTGTTCGGCTTGAAAGTTGTGGCTGTCGAGTATTTATCCGATGACCCTCCGGATAAGCTCATCAAGTACTACACCGATCAACTCAAAAAGTACGGCAGTGTGCTGGAGTGTCATACCAACAAGAGCGACCCGAGCGCGACCATGAATCCCGGCGACGATTCAGACGAATCGAAGCAACTCAAATGTGAGAACGGTGACAATGACGGCAAGGTCGTAGAACTCAAAGTTGGATCCAGGCAGAGCCAGCACATCGTTTCCATCCATCCCGCCGACGCAGGCAAAGGGTCAGATTTTGGGCTGGTGTACGTACAGGTGCGGGGTGGCAAAGACACGATTTGATTTCAGATTGAAAACCACTTGCCGCATCCGCCTAGAACGGATTGACTGTCCGTTCCTTGCCACTCCTCGCCGCCGTCCTGTAACTTGAAACTCAGTGGAGTATCCCTGTCATCGATGTGGCACAACCGTCCAGGAAGGCACCGCTTTCTGTCCGCAATGCAGTGCGCCGCAGATTCGAGTTGCGATGCCGGAGGCCGGCGATACTCCGGTATTGACCTCCGGTCAGAAAGCAATCACCCCGTCTTATCCCCACTTCGCCTCGCCGTTGCCCACCAGAATTGACTGGTCACGGGCCCTGCCCGCAACTGCGCTCGCCGGTCTTATCGCAGCCTTACTGATGATGACTCCCCTGGCCGCTTTTGGCCTGGGAATGCTGATCGGCGGTAGCCTATCGGTCGTCTTTTACAGGCGGCGCAACCCGGTTGCCAATATCACTCCTGGCATGGGATCTCGCTTGGGTATGGTGAGCGGAGCCCTGGGGGGCTGCATTTTTACGGTGTTGTTACTGCTGGGCACGTTCTTTCTTCATGCGTGGGACCAGATTCGGCAGAAAGTAGTGGAATTAGTCGATCAGACAGCGGCCCGCAATGCCGATCCGCAAGCCCAGCAAGCCATGGAGTTCTTCAAGACTGAACAGGGTATCGCGTTACTAGTAACCTCGGCCCTGCTTGGGACACTCGTGGCCTTTATCGTGTTTTCGGGCCTGGGAGGCGCGATCGGTGCAGCCCTGCTTCGCCGGAAGGAACGACTCTAGCCGGGCTGTTAAACCAACCCACAAAACATTCCCATTACCTTTGTACTGTTTGGCGGAACGAGAGAAGACGCTAAACTTAGCCGCTGAACAGAATTTCGTAGAATCGGGCGTGTGATGCATCGGCAAACTGAAGGAGTTTTGGCGCAGGTCAGCCAGCAACTCCTGCAACTCGAGAAGCGAGACGGAGAGCTATGGCTGATTGTGTCCCTCGCCGGATTGCTGGTCGGTGCAGGGTTGCTGGCCGTTCTTTACCCCGCGGCTTTTCTGAAGCAAGGCAACATTCATTTTGAAATAACGGTATCCCGCCCGCTGGTGCTCGGACTCGTTGCCCTGTTGGCCTTGCTGAACACCTACCTGCTAACCAGGCGTTTGGAAATCCGGCGGCTACGTGAGGAATTGATCTCGCGAACGATTCAGCAGGAACTTACTCAGCAACAATCCTTCACCGATCCGCTGACTGAGATCTACAACCGTCACTCGCTTGAAGACATGGCGGGCCGGTTCATGAGTCAAGCCAAACGTTCGAAGAAGTCGCTCACCTTTATGCTCATTGACGTGGACGATTTCAAACAGGTGAACACCAAGTTCGGTCACCTGACTGGCGACGTAGTCCTGGCGAATACAGCAGCGCTGTTGAAGCATTCTGTGCGTGGATCGGACGCGGTGTTCCGCTACGGAGGAGATGAGTTCCTGATCCTTCTTGCCGACACGTCGAGCGTCGATGCCCGCCACGTGGTAAGCAGGATCCGAACAGGTTTAGATGACTGGAACCGGGCCAAACACCTCGAGAACTTTGAATTGAGCCTCAGTATTGGTGTCGCGGAATGGTCCGATGGTCGAACTCTGGACGCGTTACTCGACAGCGCTGACCATGAGATGTACGCGGTGAAGGAAGAGCAGCAAAAGCTCAGCAAAGGGAAATCGGCAGGAGTTTAGTCTTCACAGCTGGTCGAACGGTTCCGGACCAAATCCATCAACAAAAATCACAAAAACTACATCAGCAGTTCGTTGACGCGCTGCGTCAATGGATGCTGCATTTCCTGCAAGTCATTTTTTACCAGGTTAAGCCCGTATACGCACTGCTCAAAGTTTTTGGAGAGACTGGCAAACAACGGAGCTACCTTGGCGTATTCGAAGTGCTCGAACTTGGAAACGACGTAATAGCTCTCTTTGCCGGCCTTGATCCAGTCCACGAAATTCTCCGTCCGATGGCGGCGTAGGCGGAAGTGGTTGATGCTCTCGGGAAACATCCCGGTGAAAAACAGGGTGTAATCGCCAATATGTTTCCGCACCTGGCGCTCACGGTCGAAAGATGGCGCAGGTCCGTAAACCGGATTAGACTCAACCAGCATTTCGCCGACATCTGTGAGGGGTTGGCCCGCGGCGCTGCGAATCTTGAATAGCTGTTCTGCGTCGCAAAACTCGGCCATCAAATGAGCGACGTAGTTAACAATCTGGGGATCGCGGAGGCCAATTTCTTCGGCGTAATGCCGCCCCACAAGCTCAATGAAGAATTGCTGTAGTGGATGCGATTCCGGAATCATAGTGGCGCTCCCCTCCTCCAGAAACCCCGAGTGGCACAGGATTCACTGATCGCCACTTTATTGTCTACTTAACCCTAGCGCGTTATCGATGGCAAGTGACTTTTGTAAGTCGGCCAAATCGATATTTCTAATGTGTTAGAGGATTGAAGTTCGCGAAAGGTTTTACGCTCCTATTTGTTGGCAGAGCATGTGTTTGAGTGCCAATTTCAGCAGATTGCAACCATTTAGAATATGAATGGAGGAACTTATGAACCGAAAGAACGTCTCTACTGGCACACCGTGGGAGCCGATCGTGGGTTACTCTCGTGCTGTCAAAGTTGGTTCGCAAGTATATGTAGCCGGAACCACAGCGACCGGTTCAGACGGAAAGGTTGTCGGAGCCGGAGATCCCTACGCTCAAACCATCCAGACCTTGAAAAATATTGAGACAGCGTTGGGTAAGGCCGGCGCAAGCTTGAAAGACGTGGTACGTACGCGAATGTTCGTCATCAACATCGCCGATTGGGAAAAGATCGGCAAGGCGCACGGAGAATTCTTCAAGGACATCCGTCCCGTAACCTCGATGCTTCAGGTCAGTGCTCTTATCTCGTCCGAGATGCTGGTGGAAATCGAAGCCGACGCGGTAATATCTGAGTGACACTGGGTGGACGCGGGCGCCTGACCCGCGTGCCGGTTACCGGATTGTGTCAGCAAGCGTGGTCGTTATTGTCCCAGGGAGTCGGCAAGGTCCATTGCCATGATGTATTATGCCCACCCTACGAGGTGGACATGCGTTACCTAGCCGGTCTTGTCATCGCTCTCGCATTCTGCGTAACTGCCTTTTCCCAAACCACGCCACCAGCCGTCACGGTGATCCGCGCCGGCGTTCTGATTGACGGCAAGTCTGACGAAGCGCGCCGTGAACAGGTTATTGTCATCCGCGGCAACCGCATCGAAAGCGTATCTGACTCTGCCAGCGCCAAAATTCCCGCGGGCGCCACGTTGATCGATCTGTCGCACGCTACCGTCCTCCCCGGACTGATCGACTCCCACACTCACATTTTTCTCCAAGGAGAAGAGCCGTCGCAAGGCGGATATGACGCCAACATTCTGCGATACCCGCTGGCATTGCGGGCGGCGCGGGCCACGGTTGCGGCTCGTCGCGCGCTGGAACAGGGCTTCACGACGCTGCGCGATCTGGAAACTGAGGGCGCAGGCTACGGAGATGTTGGCATAAAGATGGCGATCGAAGGGGGGTACATTCCCGGGCCGCGGCTATTCGTGGTCACCCGTGCCATCTCAACTACCGGCGGATACAACCTCGACGGCTACGCTCCCGAACTCGACATGCCCAAGGGTGCCCAGATTATTGACGGCCCGGTCGAAGCGCGGAAAGCGACACGCGAACAGCTCGATCACGGCGCCGATTGGATAAAGGTCTATATGACACACCGTTCCTGGGTCGGAAAGAACGGAGAGCTGATCTCGCAGCCAACCCTCACCGTAGAAGAACTGAAGGCTATCGTCGATGAAGCCCACGGCTGGGGAAAGAAAGTTGCTTGCCACGCATACAACGGCATTGGATTGCAACGAGCGCTGGACGGCGGTTGTGACTCGATCGAGCACGGACTGGAAATCACCGACGCGCAAATCGCGCAGATGGTGAAGCAGGGAACATGGTATTGCCCGACGCTCGCTGCTTACTATCACGACTGGGCTCCAGAGGATACACCGGAAGGGAAGCGCGACCGCAAACGCGTCTTGGAACATGGAAAGTCTCTGCAGAAAGCGGTGAAGGCTCGAGTCAAAATCGTCTTTGGTACGGACATGGGCGGCATTCTCTGGACCGAACCGATGGCGCAGGAATTCCCTCGCATGACCGAGTTTGGCCTCTCACCCATGGAGACGATCAAGAGCGCCACTTCACACGCCGCCGAGATGCTCGACATGGTGGGCCAAATTGGAGTGGTTGCCCCCGGCGCCTACGCCGACGTAATCGCGGTGAATGGTGACCCCTTGCGAGACATCAACGCTCTCGCCGATGTGAAATTCGTGATGAAGGATGGCGGGGTGTTTAAGAACGATGTCAAGTAGCCGTGGCAGGGTTTGCGGCGCTGGTTGGTTGTGGGCTCTCCGCGACGCCGTTTGATCCACGATTTCGAAAATGATGGCGAAGGCCCACTATCTCCTTGACACTTACGACGCAAGGGGGATAATGCCGGAATCCGTTCGATCCTGCCGTCCCGATCCGGGAGCAAAGTCCCTTATCTGGTCAGGCAAGGAGGTGTCTATGAGCCTTCTGGAACTGTGTGATCCCGATGTAGCTGCCATTCGAGTAGAGGCCAACGCGGCTGACGCGATTCGTATGATGCTGGACCGACACGTCGGAGCCGTCGGTGTAGTTGACAATGCTGGCCTGGTGGCGGGCATCTTTACCGAACGCGATGTGTTACGCAAGCTGTCGCTTACCGGGCGCAACCCCGAGGCGACGCCGCTTCGGGAGTTGATGACCACCCCCGTGGAGCTGGCGACAATGTCCACTGAACCTGGCGAAGCGCTTGCCATCATGCTGGAACGGCATTTCCGCCACCTCCCGGTGGTGGACGATGCTGGCAGATTGCTGGGGATGCTGTCCATTCGCAACCTGCTTGAACATCGAATCGGAGACCTGAGTCACGAGCTCGAATCGCTCGAGCAATACGTCACCAATGACGGGCCCGGCGGCTAGCGGCGTGGTTGCTGGTTCATTCCTGCGGCTCAACGTCGGGTAGAATACACAACTTGATGCGCAACTATCCCCGGGCTCTTCCCAGGACTATCGCTGTAATCCGCGTAGCCACGTCTGTATTTTTTATTCTTTTCGGCCAGTACAAGATTTTCAGCTCTGCCTTCGCTACGACCGGTTTCCAGGAATATCTTCAGGGCTTTATACAGAATGGCGCGGTGAGTTTTTACCAACCCGTGCTTGCGAATCTGATTCTTCCTCACGCGGTGTTTTTTGGTTATCTTGTTGGCGCGCTGGAAATGTTCGTAGGGCTATGCCTGCTGCTGGGCATCTGGGTGCGGCTGGCGTCGGTATTCGGCGCGCTGCATATGTTGAGCTTGACCCTTGCCACCTGGTGGGAACCCGGCCACGGAATTCCAGTATGGCGCTATTTTGGCGCGGAACTCGATCATCTTCCTCTGCTGTTTCTATTCATCATCTTTTTCGTATCGGATGCAGGGCAGGAGTGGGGTCTCGACGGTCGCCGGCGTGTGGAAAATCGGAAATGAAACATTTCTCGTGATGAATGGCGCTCAGCCCGAAGGGCAGCGCTTTTTATGAGCCACAATTTCAAGAGGAGCACATGAAAAAAACAGCCAATCGTTTGTTTGCGGCGATCACTCTGTTGTTGTTGGCTTTGAGTACTTCAGCGTTTGCCCAGGAAACTGCAGCACCAGCGTCCCAGCGCGTGGTCGTACACGCCGGGAAGGTGCTTGATGTCAGAAGCGGAAAAACCTTCAACGATCAGGCCATCGTGATTGACCAGGGAAAGATTGTCAGCATCGGCCCGATGGCGCAGGCGAATCGTTCGTCAGGTGACCGCGTGATCGAACTGCCGAACGCTACTGTTTTGCCTGGCCTGACCGATGCGCACACGCATCTCACGGGCAACCCGCAGGACGTAGGTCTCCAGGCGCTGACGATTTCCATCCCACGCTCCACACTGATTGGTGCTCATAACGCACGTCTGACCCTGGAAGCTGGGTTCACTACGGTGCGCAATGTTGGAGCGGACGGCTACAGCGACGTGGCGCTGCGGGACGCCATCAACGCTGGCGACGTCCCCGGACCGCGCATGCTCGTAAGCGGTCCGCCGCTTGGAATTACCGGCGGACACTGCGATGAGAACGAGTTGCCATACGAGTTGCACATCCAGTCCGAAGGCGTTGCCGACGGTGTTGAAGGCGTACAGCACAAGGTGCGCGAGGTGATCAAGTACGGCGCGGATGTGATCAAGATTTGCGCCACCGGCGGTGTTCTTTCTCACGGCGATAATCCTCAGGCTTCCGCCTACACCCTGGACGAACTCAAGGCTATCGTCGCCGACGCGCACCGCCTAGGTCGGAAAGTGGCCGCGCACGCGCATGGGGCGCAAGGCATTCTCTGGGCTTCGCAAGCCGGCGTGGATTCCATCGAACATGGCTCATACATTGACGATGCCGCCATCGCTGAGATGAAGAAAAACGGCACCTACCTGGTGCCGACGCTTTATTTGGCTGACTGGTTTCTGGCCAATGCCGAGCGCCTGCACGTTCCGCCGGAGTTGATCGCGAAGGGCAAGGATGTGATGCCCGCGGCCCGCAAGAACATCGCTCACGCTTTTAGCAGTGGCGTGAAAGTGGCCTTTGGCACGGATGCGGCGGTTTATCCCCACGGACTGAACGCCCGTGAATTTGCTGTCATGGTCAAGTTGGGATTGACTCCGCTGCAGTCCATTCAGGCGGCCACGATCAACGCTGCCGACTTGTTGGGCTGGACCGACAAGATCGGATCGCTTGAACCCGGGAAGTGGGCTGACATCATTGCGGTGGAAGGTGATCCGCTGCAGGATGTCACCACGCTGGAGCGGGTGAAATTCGTGATGAAGGGCGGAGAAGTAGTGAAGAACGACTATGGCAAGTGAGGAGATTTGAATCCTCATAACTTCGAACCGTGCTTTTGAAACCAGTGTTTTTCAACCCGAGGAGCCGCGCTTGAATCGTCCTAACGTGATAAGAAACATTTCTACCCTGATAGTTTTCCTTTCAGCAGTCGCACACTTCAGCTTCGCACAAGATGCCGCGAATCCGGCACCCGCGCCCAAAACGACTTATCTCTTGGTCGGCAGGCTCTTCGATGGGACCAGCGACAACATCCGGGAAAATGTGATTATCGCAATTGAGGGTGACCGCATTCAAAGTGTCACCTCGGCTGCCGACCTCAAGATCCCTCCCGGCAGCAATGTACTTGACCTCTCCCAGTCGACCGTTCTTCCTGGTTTGATTGACTGCCATACTCACCTCGGCTCCCGGGCTGACCGCTACAACGAGATTTATAACTTCAAGGACACGCCTTTTGACCATGCCTTCTCGGGAGTGGTAAATGCCCGCAAAACGCTGGAGGCGGGATTTACATCGGTTCGCGACGTGGGTTCAGATCCATTTTTGGCGGTGGATTTGCGCAACTCGATCAATGAGGGTTATCTGGTTGGCCCGCGCATCGTGGCCAGCGGGCCTGCCCTTTCCATCACCGGTGGCCATGGCGATCTGAATAACTTCTCGCCGCAGACCCGAGTGATGATGTTTCCAGAAGAGCGGGATTTCGCCATCGCCGACAACGTGGATCAGATTCGCCACGTCATTCGCGCACAGGAAAAGTACGGAGTGGATGTGATCAAGATCCTGGCAACTGGAGGCGTCCTCTCCAAAGGGGACAGCCCTGGCGCGCCCCAGTTTACGTTTGAAGAACTGAAGGCGGCCGCGGAAACTGCGCACATGGGGGGACGGAAGATCGCTGCCCATGCCCACGGCACTGAAGGAATCAAAAATGCGATTCTGGCGGGCATCGATTCCATTGAACATGCCAGTCTGATCGATGACGAAGGTATCCGTCTGGCGAAACAGCACGGAACGTATCTGGTGATGGATATCTACAACGACGATTACATCCTGAACGAAGCCCCGAAGTACGGACTGCCCACCGAAAATCTCGACAAAGAGAAAATGGTGGGCCGGCTGCAACGCGAGAATTTCCGGAAGGCATTCCAGGCGGGCGTGAAGATGGCTTTTGGTACGGATGCCGGCGTATATCCCCATGGAGATAACGCTAAACAGTTCTTCTATATGGTGAAGTACGGTATGACGCCAGCCCAGGCGATCCGGGCGGCTACTTCGAGCGCCGCCGATCTGATTGGCCGCGCCAAGGACGTGGGAACCATTGAGACCGGAAAATACGCCGACCTCATTGCCGTTAGTGCAGATCCGCTGGCGGATGTGCGCGCTCTTGAGCATGTCGACTTCGTGATGAAGGGTGGAGTGGTCTACAAGGACGCCAGATCTTCCGCTCCGCATGCTGCCACGAATTAGCTGTCATCTTGAGCGGAGCAACGCTGCTTCGCGGAGCTTCGCGGAGTCGAAGGATCCGTTTTAGCTTTTCGTCTGCCGCGGGCGATTTTTGAGTCATCGACGGGAGAAAATCTCTCGATCGCCCAACCGTCTGGTCCGATAGGGGTCCTTCGACTCCGCTCGAAGTTCGCGAAGCGAACTTCTCACTCTACTCAGGATGACAGTTATAAAACATGACCTTCAATATGAACCATCAGGCGTATCCGGCCAGTGGAATGTTTGCGTGTAGAATCGCCCCTTGATGGCGAATCCTGCAGAACCTTCTGAAGTTCGTCCCGTCCAAGGCTTCGCCCGCCTGGTTCGTTTTCTTCGGCCTTCACATCAGCACAGCGCATTTTCGGCGACGTTGCTGCTCATGTCGGCCGTTATGCTGTCGCGGGTCATCGGCTATGTGCGCGAAGCTTATATCGCATACGCATTCGGCGCCGGGCCTGCCACTGACGCCTATGTTGCCGGCTTCACCATCCCGGACTGGTTGAATTATCTGGTGGCGGGCGGTACCGCTTCCATCACCTTCGTTTCGATCTACACCCGTTTTCTTGCCGAGAAAAAGGAAGCGGAGGCACAAAAGACTTTTTCCGTCATCATCACAGTGATGACTGCGGTGCTGGGGGTCGGGATCATCCTGACGGAAATCTTCACGCCCCAGATCTCACGCCAGCTCTTCCCCAAATTCAATGCCGAACAGATGCAGCTTTGCATCCACCTGACCCGAATTCTGCTTCCGGCTCAACTGTTCTTCTACGTAGGTGGAGTGGTTTCCGCAGTACTGCTTTCGCGACGGTTGTTCCTGTTTCCCGCCTTTGGACCCCTTCTTTACAACGCCGCGATCATCGTGGGAGGAGTGCTGTTTGCTCACCGGTTGGGCATCGCTTCGCTGGCTTATGGAGCGGTGGCCGGAAGCTTTCTGGGGCCGTTTCTGATCAATGCCATTGGCGCCGCCCGAGTCGGTACGGGCTACAGCATTTCGTTCGACATACGTAACACCGCGTTCCGCGAATGGGTGCGGCTCTCAATTCCTCTGATGCTCGGGGTCTCGCTGGTCACCGCCGACGATTGGATTCTGCGTTATTTCGCATCGGGGGCGGTGGGCGATATAACTCGACTCAATTATGCCAAGCGGCTGTTCGCAGTGCCAATCGCGGTATTAGGGCAGGCCACCAGCCAGGCGTCGCTGCCTTTTTTCGCCAAGCTCTTTGGAGAAAAACGCATGCGCGAGTTCGCCGACACGGTGAACGGGTCGATATACCGGATCGTGGCCACGTCTTTGCTGGCTACCAGTTTCATGATGGCCGCGGCTTTGCCGCTGATTGACCTGGTTTATCGTCGCGGACACTTTGTGTTTTCCGATTCTCAGGAAACCGCGCTGTATTTTTTCTGGTTCTCGCTGTCGCTTTGTTTCTGGGCGGCGCAGGGTCTTTACTCCCGCGCATTCTACGCAGCGGGAAACACCTTAATACCGATGGTCGCCAGCAGCCTGATTACCCTGGCTTCCATCCCCATGTATTCGGCTTTGTACCGACATTTTTCGACGGTTGGCCTGGCTATGGCCTCCGACCTGGGGATCGTGGCAAATATGCTTGCTCTCGCGATCCTGCTGCATCGGCGCGGGCTGGTTCGGGTGAATGAATTGAATTGGGGAGAGATTGGGAAGGCGGGTATCACAGCAATAGTGGCCGGATTGCTGAGTTATCAGGTTGCTCGCGTACTGATGGTCAGCAACAGCCGTATCGCGGACATGAAGACTCTTGCCTTGGTCACGCTTACGTGGGGTGGCGCCGTCGCGGCGGGATTGTGGATCACACGTTCGTCGCTTCCCGGCGACCTGCGACGGCGGAAGCCGACTACTTATCCTCGGGTGGCGGAAGTGCAAGCGGCGGAGACTGGCAGCGGGATTGAGCCGTAAGAAGCTGTCAGCTGTCAGCCATCTGCTCAGGGCTCGACCTGTTTCTCGAACTGGCGGCGCGCTGCTGTTCAGCAAAAGAAAACGGGCACTCTCGATATGCAGAGTGCCCGCTGTAATCTTCTGGGGTAGTACTAGACCCTGGCTGCGGTCGCTGTTTCTGCGGAGCCCGAAGTCTTCACTTCTTCGCCGTTCGCCTTCTGACCGGCTTTGCGGATATCAATCCCGCCCTTGAAGAATGCTCCGTCTTCGATGGAGATGCGGGCAGCTACTACGTCACCGGTGAGCGAGCCGTCGCTGCGGATATCCACGCGATCGCTGGCTGTCAGGTTGCCACGCACTTTGCCGAGTACCACGATCTCGCGGGCGTTGATGTTGGCCGAAACTACACCGTTGCGACCGACAGTCACACGATTGCCCGACAGATTGATGGAGCCTTCCACCCGGCCGTCAATGTAAAGCGACTCAGATCCCGTCACCTCGCCTTTAATGACCAGCGACTTTCCGATCGTCGCCTGATCCGCCGTGCTGGTTGCAACCGGACGTGGAGCAGTAGCCGCCGGAGTAGGTTCGCTCACGGCAGAGGCCGTCGCGGGTGCAGCAGAACGCTCCGGCACGCCGGGTTGGCTCGGAGTCGTGGGCTGATTCGTGGGTTTCCACATGGGAAAAGTCCTTTCCTGTTTATCGATTCACGGTGAAGGCCGCACTTCGGTGACCAACCGCCATTTTACTCCAGCAAACTCAAAACTGGGCCTGTGAAAATCGGCCTTTTGTTGATATGGCAAGACATGCGAGCCCGGATTAGAAGGCGTCTGATTGTGGTCCTCTCAGCAATCGCCCCCACAACGACATCCGGACAATGCAATTTCCACTCTGGCCGGTACTTCCTTCACCGCCCCCATCATGCCATTCGCCGGGCAAGAATCGCCACGGATTGGTCACCCCGGACGTTACCAATGTAATGCGTTTTCCAGGGAACAGGGCAAGCCAAAGATTAAATTCCTTTAATCTGACTCTAATATTAGTGGTTTAATACCTCTCGGAGTGCTTCATGAAACGGATTAGTCGCAACCTACTGTTGTGTTTGTCCCTGCTTGGATGTCTTACGCTGGCGGGGCAGTCTCAGGTCGATTTTTCTGAGGGGCACGTCGGACGCGTGGTTGACTGGAGCTACCATCACATCGTGGTGAGTGGTCCTATTACCAACGCGAATCTGGATCGCGCGCGGCGTGAACCCAGAATTCTTTTCCATTTGGCGGAACGCAATCTTCCCGCCACGCCGAGATTTTCCGGAAAAGGGAATGAAGCCGAGGCGAACATCAGCCGTTTTGGAAACGGTCGCGGCCCCGGCCCCGGCCGTGATGGCGAGCATCCTGCTCCACCCGCCAAGAGCAACGCCTTGCAGAGAGACTGGAGTGTTTCCCTTGGCGCTGGAACTGTAGCCCAAAATATGTTCCCCGCCAAATTCGGGCTTAATCCCGACGCTTCAATTACAGCTGCGAACTGTGACGCTGACTACATTGTTTACGGCTTGAACGTAGCAGGCAGCGCATCACAGGCCAATTTGGTAGGCATAAAAAATCTGTACAGCGGCACAGGCGGATTGTGCGGCGCTACGCCGACTGTCAATTGGGCGTATGACGGGACAGGCGGCGGCAAAATTCTGACCTCGACCGTCATTTCAATGGACGGTACGCAGATTGCTTATGTCGAAAGTGGAACGGCTTCCTCGATATTCCACGTGCTGACCTGGAAGGCTGGCCAGGGTACTTCGGCGACGAATGCCGCAACACCTACTGCAGCAGGAAGCTGTTCGACGGGTGGCTCGTGCCTGAGATCCCTGACCTATTCGAGCACCGCAACGGATACGTTGTCTTCCCCCTGGGTAGACTACGGGACCGACAAAGCTTTTGTGGGTAGTGACGATGGCAAGATTTACCGGATCAGTTGCGTTTTCAAGTGTGCGGCGAATGCAAACCCGACGGTGGATTGGACTTTCACACTCCCGGTAAAGGGAACAGGTGGTTCCTCTGAAACTCCGAACGGTCCGGTTTATGACGCTGATACGAACCGCTTGTTTGTCGGCGATCAGTTGGGACAGCTCTGGACCCTCAATGTCGCGGTGAACCCGCCCGTTTTGGTAACGGGAAGCCCAGTGATGATCGGTGGCGGAGGATGTTCCACCACCCATCCCCCGGGACGTACCGGAACGGCAGGATTTTTCCAGGACTGCAACTCGGACGGCGGTGCCTTCGGAATACCCGATCCAGTTCTCCTCGACAGCTCTAGTGACAAGATCATTGCTTTTTCCGGGAATGACGGCACGACGAACAGTGCTGTGGTGGCCCAGTTGAATGAGGACCTCACCGGTCTCGTGAAAACTCATGTCGGTCGTGGAAGCCGGGGAAACACCTCAACCCCGGCTAACCTCTACAGTGGCGCTTTCGACAACGACTTCTTCGGAGCCGCGCCGAGCACTGGGCAGTTATACCTATGCGGCACGAGTGGCACAGACACCAGTTCTTTTATCTACTGGGTAGGGTTTACTTCTTATCCGACGATGAACAACACGGCCACTGGCAGCATTACTCGCAGTACTGCGGCTGGCGCTCCGTGCAGCCCGATCACTGAGATATTTAATCCCAACGTTGACTTTGGAGGCGGAGATCACGACATCATCATCAGCAGCGTTGTGGGGACGGGGGCGAACGGAATCCTTCGGACCGATGACATCAGCACCGGCTCAATTGCGGGAACTCTGAGCGGCATTACTTACAGCGGCGGCACCAGCGGCATCATTTGGGATAACACCAGCACGCAGGCCCAGGCATCCAGCGTTTACTTCAGCACGTTGGGGACGAACGTCAATACGGGCGGCTGTAACGGAAATATACACTGTGCGGTGAAGCTGACGCAGAAGGGGTTGCAATAAGGGTCGACGGTTAAACCGGGGAGATAGCAAATCTCCCCGAAACCTTTCATTCGCAACTTGCGTTGATTTGGCAGGCCGCAGAACGCCACGATAGCTGTCCGCTGGTCTCTTCAGGTATCCTCGAAACATCAATCATTCCTGAGAGCCGACACATGACACTTCAAACATTTGCCCCGGGCAAACCCGGGTCTGACGAATACGCACCCTACTACCGAACCTACGTCTCTCTCGTGCCGGAGAGTGACATCGTTGCCACCCTGGAAAAGCAAGCGCAGGAGACCGTGGCGCTGCTGGCTTCCCGCAACGAATCAGATGGGAACTTTTCCTATGCTCCAGGAAAGTGGAGCGTGAGGGAAGTGTTGGGCCATCTGATCGACAGCGAGAGAGTCTTCAGTTACCGGATATTGCGAATTGCACGCAACGACAAAACTCCGATGGAGGGCTTCGAGCAGGACGATTACGTCAAGTACGGGCCGTTCAGACGATCGACCCTGGCTGCGTTGGTAGAGGAGTTTCAGTCGGTCCGCCTTGCTACGCTGTCACTGCTCAGGGGGCTGGACGAGGACTCATGGGTGCGCCGAGGAGTGGCCAATAAGAATGAGGTGAGCGTGCGTGGCATCGCTTACATCATTGCCGGCCATGAGCTTCACCACAGAAAAATACTCCAAGAAAAATATTTGGCTCAGACCCGAACCTAGACTTTTTTCTAACACCTGCGACATGCCGGAACCAACTCTAGTTGAATTGCTCTATGGCAAAGGGGCGCACGCCAACTCCATTGCCTGTGTGCAAGGAATAACCGCGGAGATGGCTTCACGTCAGCTCGCAGGTTTCCCGCACTCCATCTCGCAGCTTGTGTTCCACCTTAACTACTGGATCGAGTACGACCTCAAAAGAATCAGGGGCGAGCAACCACCCTACCCCCTCCACGCGGATGAAAGTTGGCCAGAATCGCCCAAAGTTGTTGATGATGTTACGTGGCAGCATGAGACGGCCCGATTTACGGCTCTTCTCGGCGACGTAGCCGCGGTGGCTGCCTCGGGAATGGAGAAGCTAGGGCTGCAGGTCGATGCGATGCATTCCGCCCACGAACAGCAGTCGTCGTCAGTCCTCGCCGTGTTGTGGCAGACCGTTGTGCACAATAGTTACCATCTTGGTCAAATCGCACTGTTGCGTCGCAGCCTCGGCGTATGGCCACCTCCCGGCGGAGGCGACAGCTGGTAGTCGTCCGCTGCACGTTGTCCAATCAAGCGGTATGCTGACAATGTCCATCAACCTGGTTCGCAACAAGTGATGTTTGCGAACCACTTGCCTTCGCCACGGTAATTCCATGCTTTCTGATTCCGCCATTCTGAAGAAGATCGAGCGCCAGCCCAAACGCACCGCAGGGTTCAAGCAGATGGTTCGCGAACTGGGCGTCCGGGGCGACGCCCGGCGCGAGTTGTCCGAACGATTACAGCGCCTCGTTGCCAGCGGCCAACTGGTGCAGGTAGATTCCGATCGCTATGCCATTCCCCAGGCTGCTGCGGGAAAGAACCTTGCCGTCGGCAGATTGAGCATGCACCGGGATGGCTACGGCTTCGTTATTCCCGAAGTGAATTCGCTGGACGAGCGCCTGAAGGCTCGGCTTACGGGAGATATTTTTATCCCGCCGCCAGCGGTCGGGTCGGCGATGCATGGCGACCGTGTGCTGGTCGAGATCGGCAATATTCGCCCCGATGGCCGAGCCGAAGGGCATATCGTGCGCCTGATCGGCAGGGCTCACTCGACTATAGTTGGAAAATTTCACTATGGCAGCCGCAACAACTACGTCACACCCATAGACCAGAAGATCACTCAGGACATTGTGATACCGCCCGGAATGGAGATTCCCAGCGAGGCGACGGCGCCAGTTGCTTCGCGTGCGGACGCGGACACGTCCCGCAAGAACAAAACAAACCCAGATCGCGTGCTGGGGCAGGAAGCCGCTCGGCGCGGGGATCCGGACGATCTTGAAAACATGGTCGTGGACGTCGAAATTACCGATTGGCCAACCGCTACGCAAAATCCTCGCGGGCGCGTAGTGGAGATTCTCGGCTACGAGGACGATTTTGGGGCGGACGTGGAAATTATCATCCGCAAGTTTCATCTGCCGCATCACTTCCCGCCTGCAGTGCTGGAAGAAGCGCAGAATGCCGAGCCAATCATTCCGGCTGCGGAAACCCGCAAGCGGCGCGACTTTCGCTCACTGGCGATCGTCACGATAGACGGCGAGACGGCGCGCGATTTTGACGACGCAGTGGCTGTCCGCAGGCTGGAAAATGGCAATTTCGAACTTCAGGTGCACATTGCCGATGTGGCCCATTATGTCACTCCGGATTCAGCTCTTGACCAGGAAGCACGTCTGCGCGGTACCAGCGTGTATTTTCCCGATCGCGCTGTGCCCATGCTGCCGCTGGAACTATCCACCGACATCTGCAGCTTGCGTCCGAACGTCGACCGTTTGGTGATGTCGTGTGTGATGGAAATGGACCATCGCGGCGAGATTCTTGGCTGCGAATTGAGCGAAGGCGTTATTCGATCGACCGAGAGAATGACCTACACCGCGGTGGGCGCGGTGCTCGATGGCGATGCCGAGGCACGCCAGCGCTATGCCGAACTTGTCCCCAGTTTCGAACTGATGCGCGACCTGGCCCTGATCCTCAATCGCAAGCGCGAGCGGAGAGGATCAATCGATTTCGATCTGCCCGAGCCGGTCATCGAATTCGACGAATTCGGATTGATGAAGAGCATCACGCGTTCAGAGCGCAACATCGCGCATCGCCTGATCGAGGAATTCATGCTTTCGGCCAACGAATGCGTGGCTACTTATCTGGAAAACAAGCGGATCGCGTCGCTCTATCGCGTTCACGAAAAGCCCGACGCCAAACGGGTTTACGACTTTGAAGTCATCGCAGCGACGTTCGGCTATTCGCTGGGAGTGGGCCCTCTGCCGATTCAGCGCGTGCAGCTCAAGACCGATCGCCGCGCGAACTATGGCACAGGCAAGCGCACACGTGACATTGAGATTCCGAAAGATGTTCACATCACGCCGCGCATGTATCAGAAGCTGACCGAAAAAATTGCCGGTAAGCCCGAGGAGCGGATTCTCTCCTTCCTGATGCTGCGCTCTTTGAAACAGGCGCGATACTCCGAGGAAAATCTCGGTCACTTCGCCCTGGCGGCGAACTCCTATACCCATTTCACTTCGCCGATCCGCCGCTATCCGGATCTGATCGTGCATCGGATATTAAAAGAAGTTCTGCGCGATTCGGCAGAAGCTTGGGAGGGAGAAATTCCGGTAGGACGTTTTGGGGAACTCGGCACCGCGGCAATGCCCAGAGGCCCTGACTCTGGCGATACGGTTTTGTCTGAGGACAAGCGGGCCGGGGGCTCGCGCCGTGTGCACGATGCCGCCCACACCGAATCACCTTCGCCCTGGTCGAAGCGGCGCGATCACTCCTCTCATCGTGAAGCAGTCCAACCTGAGGGTGGTCCTATATCCATCGAAGAACTGCACAACATCGCGGAGGAATCCAGCCAGTCAGAACGCAGGGCGGACGAGGCTGAACGCGAGTTAATGGAGTGGAAGAAGGTTAAATTCATGCAGGACCGTGTAGGGGAGGACTTTGACGGGCTGATTATCAGCGTCACTAAGTACGGGTTTTTTGTCGAACTAACTGACCTTTTCGTTGAAGGGTTAGTTCCGTTGGACACGTTAACCGACGACCGTTATACCTATCACGAGACTACCCGCGAGATCATTGGCCAGCGCAATCATAAGATCTATAGCCTTGGGCAGAGAATTCGAGTGCTGGTGGACCGCATCGACCCGGTAGAGAAGAAAATCCAGTTCGCTCTCCTGCAGGAAAAGCCCGTCCCGAAGCGCAAGAATCGTTGAGACTGGTGTAAAATCCTTGAGTCAACCCCACCGGCGCTCGGTTTTATGCGGCCGGTTCCTTCCAGTCGGGACGTGGCTCAGCCTGGTAGAGCACTCGCTTGGGGTGCGAGGGGTCGGCAGTTCAAATCTGCCCGTCCCGACCAACAAAACCAGCTCCATTTCAGGGATTTGTCAGCATATCTTTCGAATCCGAATCGAGGTTCGTGGTGTAATCGCCTATTCTCAATAGTTGACGCCCCCGGTTCGGGAGAATAGGTCTTCACTCGAGGATACAGCGCCTATGACGGATTGGTTCGCGCGCCCTGTCCTACACGTTTCTGATGTTGAGGCCTCGCTCCGCTTTTACGTCGATCGACTCGGCTTCACGTGCCCCTGGCGATACGATGAGGACGGCGTCGCACAGGTGGATCGGCAAGGCTGCGCTCTTATCTTGGCGGATACGTGGCCGGAGAAGGTTGGTAAGGGACTGATGTTCATTTCGCTGAACGTCGAACCGGCATCACAGGAGAACGCAGTCGCCGCGCTAGACGCGCTGCGCGCGGAACTCGGAGCCAAGGGAGTTCCGGTGACGGATGGTTCTTGGGGCTACCGGCTCTTGGTGGTCGATGATCCAGACGGTAATCAGCTCTTTTTCAACTATCCGAGCGAGACGGCGTCCTGACGTAACATCGCCAATTCACCCCCTGGCAACACCTTCAAGTATTTCAAAATCGTCTGCTAGAGTGCACCCATTCAGTGCAATCCAACCCTTAGCTGTTGAAAGCGCCGGTTCTGAAAATGGGACTGTTCATTAGAAAAGTTCGAAAATCGTCTGCTAGGGCCGACCAATCAACAAGATACGCGGTGGGTTTTTTTAGAACAAAGAACCATTTCTAGTCGGCAGCCATCCTGTGTGCCGAGTGCTCCCAGCTTCTCCTTCGGACGGCGCCGCGTTCTCCAAAATGTTTATCAAAAATTCCGTTTTCGTTTCAAGAGTGTCGGACTTCAGAACCTCTGGAACCGGACGTGATTTGATTTTTGGAAACTAACCTTCTTGTAGTCCTAGCTAGTGTTAAACGTCTGCACCCTCGTACAAACCTCTCGCGCGTGAGTATTTTGCTCGCGAGTTGCAGCGAATCCAGGAAATTCAGAGCGGCTATCCGGCAACCCAGGCAACCGCCGGGGTGAAAGCGGTTCCGCATCAGAGGTTTACAAGCAACGATTGTGTGTTGCGATCGGGCACCGGAAGGATTAGACCCCGGGAGGAGAAACGCACGGGATTTCCACGGATTTCTAACATCTGCGATGACAAATGCAACGCCGGGTTACACGCCGTGGTAGATAATCGAATAAAACGGGGTGGCTCCGCGTGATTTGATATTTGACCAAGTGCAACGAATCGGTCTTGCAGCCAAAACAAGCAACTACTAAGGAGAGCGTTTATGCCCACGATTACGACAAAGGATGGGGTAGATATTTTCTACAAGGACTGGGGTTCAGGTCAGCCAATCGTCTTCAGCCATGGCTGGCCCTTGTCGGCAGATGATTGGGACAACCAGATGGTGTTCTTCCTCAGTCAAGGCTATCGCGTCATAGCCCACGACCGCCGCGGACATGGACGTTCCTCGCAGACCGCTGATGGCCACGACATGGATCACTACGCCGACGACCTGGCCGCAGTGACCTCCCATCTTGACCTTAAGGATGCAATCCATGTCGGCCACTCGACCGGTGGCGGCGAGGTAGTGCACTACCTGGCTCGCCACGGCGAAAGCCGAGTAGCAATGGCTGCAATCATCAGCGCGGTGCCGCCCTTGATGGTGAAGACGGCGGCGAATCCGAACGGGCTGCCCAAAGAGGCGTTTGACGATTTGCAAAACCAACTCGCCGCCAACCGGTCCAAGTTCTATTACGATCTGGCATCTGGACCGTTCTACGGTTATAACCGGCCGGGCGCGAAAGTCTCTCAACCGGTGATCTGGAATTGGTGGCGCCAGGGCATGATGGGAGGCGCCAAGGCGCACTATGACGGCATCGTGGCCTTCTCTCAAACGGACTTCACCGAAGACCTGAAGAAGATTAGTGTGCCCGTGCTGGTGATGCATAGTGAAGACGATCAGATCGTTCCGTACGTCGCCGCGGGCCCGATGTCTGCGAAGTTGCTGCGGAACAGCACATTCAAAAGCTACAAGAACTTTCCGCACGGTATGCCCACGACCGAGGCTGAAACGATCAATTCCGAGCTCTTGGCATTCCTCAAGAAGAGTAAGCGAGTGGCTGCATAGGACCTGATCCGGCCTTCACCTCCATATGAAGGCCGGATGCCTCATCTTGCATTCGGCAGAAGACCCTTCTCAACCAGGACGGGCGGCCTCCGGTGGCGTGTGGCCTGTTCGTACGCAAATGCCCAACTGAGTAAGTCGCCGTCTTTCCACGGCCGGGCTGACATCTCCAACCCGAACGGGAGACCGTCAGGGTAGAACCCTCCTGGAACGACCACTGCGGGAACACCGATCATGTTGACCCATCCAGTGGCGCTGTGTGGACCGTCACTAATTTTTCCGTCTTGCGGCATGGTTTCATCAGGCGGGGGCATCTGTGTCGCCGGGTAGACGAACCCGTCGAGGTGCAGCCGGTCCAATGTTTCGTTGTAAGCATCGAGCGCTCGTCGTCGTGGGGCAAGAACGTTGGTTTCGGCTTGCGGATCGGTCTCGAACACGGCTTGCAATAAAGGCGCGCGATCTTTTCGGGTCTCGTCGAGCCCTCCGATGATCGTGGCGGGCAAAGGAGACCCTACGGCCGTCTGGTACTCCTCTGCTGAGTGGTATTCCTTCGGTCCATACTCAGCCAGGAATTTTTCTGTTCCTTCCCGGATGTAAGGAAAAGTGCCCACGCGAGCAATCGTCACCGCGAAGCTGTCTGGGAGAATTGAATCGTCGAAGATCACGGTTGCACCAGCCGCGCGTAGCCCTTCCAGCGATTTCAAGAAGGCTTCGCGCGTCTCCGGTTGTAACGGGAGGCGAGCCGCGGCCGTGTCAGCTGCGACTTCGGTCTCGGACTCGGATGCCGGGATGCCCTGAAACGGAATGCCTGCCCCATCGAGAATGAAGACCGGTACGCCAAAGCGTTTGCCTTTGAGCGAGTCCGCTTTCAGGTGCTGGGCATAGGGGCCAGGCTGGGCCTTCGCGGCGGAACCCATTGTGCGGGGATCAGCGGGATCTTCTCCTGCCATGACGTCAAGCGCTATGGCAGCATCTGAAACGTCACGGGCGATTGGTCCCGTGTTGTCGAGCAGCCAGTCAAGCGGCGCGATCCCAGCGATACTCACCAGGCCACGCGTTGGGAAAACACCGACGACGGAACTGGTGGCAGCCGGCATGCGGATCGAGTTGCCCGTATCGGTTCCATTGCCGAGCACTGCAAAGTTTGCGGTGATGGCGGTGACCGTTCCGCCCGACGATCCGCCGGGACTGAACCGCACGTCGTAGGCATTTCCTGTGCGTCCGTAGGCGGTACTGCGATTGGTATCGCTGGCCGCGAAGTCCGGCATGTTGGTCTGCCCGAGAATGACGGCTCCTGCGGCGCGCATCTTTGCGACAATCGTTGCGTCCTTGGGTGCGACCAGTTCATAGCCGGGGATCATGTAGCCCTTCCATCCGTCGGTTGTGATCAGGCCCTTGATGCTGGTGTTTGCTTTGTAACGATGGGAACTCCCCACATGGGACCGCGCAAAAGATTGTTGCCACTAGCTTTCGCTTCCGCATCCTCGCGGGCCGCTGTGGCGAGTGCCCCGGGCACGTCCAGGTTCTGCACTGCGCGGTAGATTCCGTTGTATTTCCCAATACGCGCCAGATACCAGCGCACGACTTCTGTGACGGTGTATTTATGGCTGCGGTAAAGCTGTTCCAGCTGGGGGATTGTGACCTCGAGCAGGTCGCGATCCATCGCTTGTTGAGAAACGTTCTTCGCGGTTGATGGAGCGGTTGTCTGCGCACACAAGCAACCGGACTTGAAGATGGCAAGGACGATCAGGAGATGGCAAAACCTGGCTCGTATCTTCATGAAATCCTTTGAACGGAACTAAGGATTGAGGTTTGAAGGATATCAGGCAGCGTTGGCTCGCCATTCTGTCGGAGTTCTCCCGGTCCAGCGGCGAAACGCACGGTGAAAGTTGGACGGTTCCGCGTAACCCACCAGGTAAGAAACTTCTGCGATCGGAAGATGGCCTTGGCGAAGGAGCGTCTCTGCGCGCTCACGGAGTAAGTCATCGCGAATTTGAAGGAACGAGGTATGCGCATCCGCCAGATGCCGGTTCAAGGTGCGAATCGTCACGCGAAGTTGTCGCGCGATGTCACTTTGCCTGGCCTGACCGTTCAGAATTCCTTCCGCCAGCGCGTTTCGTACTAAGTCCGAAAAATCCGGCTCTGGTCGCATCTTCTGGATGATTGCCGCGGCATACTTCTCGAACTTTTGCACTAACTCGGGAGCGCTCTCGGGGAGTGGCAAATCGAATATGCCGCGGTCCAGCAACAAAACGTCTTCTTCGGCTCCAAATCGCACCTCCCCGCCAAAGAATCGCTCGAATGCAGATGGATCCCGAGGTCCGTTCCACCGGAACCTTGCTTCTCTGACGGGTATGGGATGCGCAGTGAGCTGCCGCCCCCAAGTGATCCAGTGTCCCAAGTGCGCAAATACCACCTGTTCTCGACGCGGATAAGGCGATTGGACGGGATGAGGACTGACCAGGGCAACCGCATCGGCGCGATCTTTTATCACGAATTCCTGGAACCGGTTCACCAGGCGCATATATCGCTCGGCACGATGCAGCATCGCACCGTAGGTGGCGCTGGTGCGCAGCAGAAATCCCCAGAGTCCAGTCGGTTCCAGAGGCAACGCCTGGGATATTTCAATCCCCAGAGTTTCGCGCGGATCCCGCAATATGGCACAAACAACAGCCATGTGCTCCGCTTCGGGGACGAGTGCATCTTTTTCGACCCAGCGTCGCGTAGGGGCCAACTTGGGCACATCAATTTCAATACCAAGCGATTGGGCCGCCGACACCAGCGCAATGAGGCTTCGCTCATGGATGTATTCAGGCGCCATCAATTGATTGTCCGAAAAAGCGAATTGAATGTCCATCCTGGCCATTGTTCGCACCGGGCCGGTATATCAAGATATTGTCTGACTTTTAACAGTGCCGGAACGATTATCAGCCAGGAAAGGCTTTCCGGATCGAAAAGAGCCACGCGGGCGCATAGGGAGTTCGGTTGAGTAGTACAACGCCCAAATATGTCGGCCACCTAGGAGGGATAAATGTCGAGTGCAGGCAACGATACCGATGTTCTGATTGTGGGCGCTGGCCCGGTCGGATTATTTCTGGCGAATGAATGTGCTCGCCGAGGCCTGAGGTGGCGGCTAATTGAGACGCACGCCTCTCAATCAGAACATTCGAAGGCGCTCGCAATCTTCCCCAGAACGCTGGAGATTTTTGACATGGCAGGGCTGGTCTCTCCCTTCCTGGACATAGCCAACCGCGTCACTTCCGTCGCGGTGGTGACGCACGGACGCACGCTTGCGCAAATGCGCTTTACCCCCGAAGAAAGCCCGTATCGATTCGTCGCCATGGTGCCTCAGGATGTCACCGAAAAGCTGCTGGCCGAAGAACTGCGTCGCAAAGGTGGGGTTGTCGAGTACGAAACCACGTTCGTTTCAGCCGTTGAGCAGAACGGCGCGGTAAGCGTGACTCTGGAACGGAAGGGCGAACCGATGAAGCTGACGGCGTCCTTCGTGGTGGGGTGTGATGGATCTCATAGTTCCGTCCGGCATCTGCTGAAATTGCCTTTCGAGGGCGCACAATACGCTGATTCGTTCATTTTGGCGGACATCGAAACGAACGAAACCCTGCCCGCCGATCAATTGCAGCTCTGTCCCAGCGAATCGGGACCCGTCGCGATTTTTCCCATGAGCGCTTCACGCCGCCGCGTCGTGGCGACGATAAAGAACACAACTGAAGGGATTCCTTCAGACGACGCTCCGTCAATTGACCTTGTCCGGAAAATCCTGGCTGAACGTGCCCCCGCGGGGCTGGAAGCTCGCGCCATGCGGTGGAGCAGTTATTTCCGCATCCACCATCGTCAGGCAGCACAACTGAATGTTGGGCGTATCTTCATTGCTGGCGACGCCGCCCATATTCACAGCCCATTTGGCGGGCAAGGAATGAATACAGGACTGCATGACGTTTGGAATCTTGTCTGGAAGCTTGACCTAGTTTTGCACGGCCACGGCAACGAGGAGTTGCTCCAGAGTTACACCGCCGAACGGCGACCTGTAATCAAACAGGTCATCGAGACCACGCACCTCATGACCAAGGCGTTGGGAACTCCAAACAAACTGGCTCAGATCCTCCGAGATACTTTCATACCCATGGTGTCGCGTCTTGCGCCTTTCCAGCACGCGTTTGTGCAAAGGCTTTCTGAACTTGGAGTTGCTTACCAGGGAAGCCCGATTGTCGAGGGGGCCGGTGAGAGATACTTCGACGATTCCCTTCGCAGTGGCAACGGCATTCGCAGCCGATTCCTGCTCATCTTCGACAGCACCGTCGACGGATCTTTGAAAGAGGCCGCCACTCGAATTTCTGAGGCATTTGCCGACATCGTTGAGCTGCGATTGCGGCCATCTCAAGACATCAGGCTTGTCCGGCCGGATGGTTACGTCGCGTTCTCCACACCCAGCCGGGACGGGATCGGAGCGCTTAGATCGGTGCAGGCGATTTTGGAGCGTCAAACGATGTTAAGTCCCCAATGACCAAGTGGCCGGCCTGGTAGCGCCGTAAATCGCAGCTCAAGCAGGAACTCCCAGGTCGACGCTCTTCTGCTGTTCCCACCTACTCCTCGATGTCTTTCAGAATCAGTCTTTTCACTTGGCTGCCAGAGCAGACGGTCCGCTTGAGACTAGAGAGGGGTGCCACCCAACGAGGAATATCTGTTTCGGGAATAATTTGCGGGTGCTCCAGTTATATGTGGTGAAAGGAGCAATCATGAACAAATATCTGTTTTGGCTGATGAATCCACCCACCGACGGCCCGAAATCCATGCTGGTCCTGAGACTGATGGCAGGAGGGGTGTTTTTCTGGGAAGGAATTTTGAAGTTTGTCTACGTGAACCAGGGGGTCGGCCGGTTCACAAAACTGGGGATACCATACCCGCATGTTACGGCAGCTTTCGTCGGATACCTCGAAATAATTGGCGGATTGCTGCTACTTACCGGCCTGATGACCAGGCTGATTGCCATACCGTTCGTCGCCGAGATGATCGTAGCGATACTTTCAACGAAAATCTCTTTGTATATGGGTACGTCGCCTTTGCCGCTGCCGCCGGCCCTTCCACAAGTCGGATTCTGGGCCGTACTGCACGAAGTCCGATCCGAATACGCTCAGATGCTTACGGTTATTTTCCTATTGGTGAATGGACCTGGAAAATGGTCGCTCGATGCTGTGCTTCAGCGTAAGTGGAGAACGATCCGCATCCCGGTACGCGTCCAGTCCGGCAGATTGTTGGGCTTGCCGGTTGCTACCCGGTAACAGTGTTCAGCTCATCGGAAACTCCGGCGGGAGCAAGAAAGAACCCCGCTGGAGTTACACTATTTGGGCTGTGGCGGACCGTACTGGCGATTTCGGGTTGTTTGAAGAACTGGCGATGCCGCTGTTCGCCAAGCTCTACAACTTCGCCCATTGGCTTACCCAAGACCGCGCGGCGGCGGAGGACCTCGTGCAAGAAACGTACATGAAGGCACTCCGAGGCTTCTCCTCCTTTCAACAGGGGACGAACTTTCGTGCCTGGATGTACAAAATTCTCCGGAATACTTTTCTGACGACTCAAACGGGGTTGAAAGCCAGCGCATTCGTGTCGTTTGACAGTGAGGAGGACAAGCCCATCGAACCGGCGGTTGCGGAGACTCCAGAATCGGTTCTGCTCGCGCAGGTGGGGATGGAAGCGATCCAGGCGGCTTTGGAAAAGTTGCCGGTTAAATTTCGCGAGATCATTCTCCTCTCTGATGTTGAAGAGATGAGTTACCTGGAAATCGGTGAGACGCTTGCGATTCCCGCAGGCACGGTAATGTCGCGGCTTTCTCGCGCTCGAAGAGCCATGCGCGAATTGCTGGCGGACAGATTACAGGGGGCTTCGCGATGACTTGCGACCCGTGGCGCGGCAAGCTGGACGCTTACGTTGATGGCAATGCATCGCAGGAGGATCTTGCGAGCATGGATGCCCATCTGCGAAGCTGCCCGTCCTGTGCCGCGGACGCCCTCAGTCGCCTGCAGATGAAGCGAATGACACAAGCTGCCGCAACCGGGCGATATGCGCCATCTCCTGAATTCAGGCTGCGCCTCGAGAAAAGTCTCGAAAAGAATATCCAGTCGAAACGCAAGCCAATATGGGCGTTTGCGTGGATGAGAATGGCTGCGGCGGCCGTGGCGGTGCTACTGATCATGGCCTCCGTGGTTCTGTGGACGCGGTATTCGGCGCGCGAACAGGTTCTGGCCGAACTGCTTGATTTGCATGTGGCAACCATGGCGAGCGCAAATCCCGTCGACGTGATTTCAACCGACCGGCACACGGTAAAGCCATGGTTTCAGGGCAAGCTGCCATTTACTTTCAATCTTCCCGAGCTGCAGAATTCCCCGTTCAAGCTGATTGGGGGCAGGGTTATGTACTTGAAGCATAGTGCGGGCGCCCAGTTGCTGTATCAGCTGCGCAATCACCAGTTCTCGGTGTTTGTCTTGCAGGACCAGCCGGGAATGATTCCAATGTCGATGGGTATCTCGGCTACTCGGGTAATGGCATTTAACCTGGAGACATGGAGCGAAGGTGGATTACGTTATGTTGTAGTCGGGGACGCCAACACCTCCGATATCCACAACTTGGCCGAGTTGCTGCGGGTTGCCGGACGTTCATAATCCCGGCCGCCTAAAGAAATGCGTCATCCTGAACCCGGCTTTAGCCGGTGAAGGATCCGGCGCGGGATCACCTCAGAATTGTGGTCGTGCTGTTATCGTCGTGCGACTTCTCCTCAGGGTACTTTCGATTCATTGGTATAGTTCGGCAACTCGCAATGCAGGAAATGCGCGTCGCGGATCAATAGGATTCCGGTTAATCCACGCCAGATCCTTCACGGCCTGAAAGCCGCTCAGGATGACGCTGAGGAGCGAGGAGAGATTGCCGACCGGCTAGTGTTGGCGCGTATCTTTTTACAAAGGGGCGTTATCGCCTGCTCAGATTTTGCGGTTGCCCCCTTTCTTTTCCGCTGATTGAGTCCGAAAACTCCGGGAATGCATCTAGGTAAACATGCCAAGCGAGACTGAATTCAACCTGGCCGACACAACCGTAATTCTCAGCCGCACTCCCGCAACCCTGAATGCGTTGTTGCGTGGACTGCCCGATACCTGGGTACACGGCAACGAAGGGAAAGATAGCTGGGACGCTTTTGTTATTCTGGGTCACCTGATTGTCGGGGAGCGCACCGATTGGTTGCCCCGGGTGCGGATCATCCTGAAAAACGGGGAGACGAGACCATTCGATCCCTTCGACCGCTTCGCCCAGAAAGAGAGTCAAGAAAAGTCGCTGGAGCAGTTGCTGGACGAATTCGCCCGCTTGCGAAAAGAAAATCTGGCGGCATTGCAGGCAATGAATCTTCAGCCAGGAGATTTCAACAAGCGAGGGATGCATCCATCACTGGGAGTGGTGACGTTATCGCAACTTCTGGCGACATGGGTGGTTCACGACCTCACGCATCTGCATCAGGTATCCCGCGTGCTGGCACACCAGTATCGCGACGCAGTCGGTCCATGGAGCGTGTATCTGGGTGTGCTTCAATGTGCCGGGCATAGCGCTCCTTAGGCAACTTGGGCGAGCCAGCCAGCCACTACGTTGACGAATGCTTTTAAGACCAAGGTAAGCGCGTGGGAAGTAATCTTTGGTTATTTGAAGATATTAAGATTCAAGGGGATACTGGAATCGTTGTGATCGTACCGAAAACAGGCCCAGGCAAAAGCCCTTTGGATCGAAGAAATTCGATTTTTGGCTGTGAAATGTTACTCTTCGCGGCCTTGATCACTTTGCTCTGCCTACAGGCCGCGGTGGCGCAGTCTCAGCCTAAGACTCCGGCGCAAGCGGCACTGGGAAACATCAGCGGGACGGTGGTCGATCGCACTGGAGCGGTCGTCGCCGGAGCCCGGTTACGGCTTACACGCAGGGATCAGTCTCTCAACCAGGAAGTGACCTCCGGAGAGAACGGCCAATTTTTCTTTGCTGACGTCCCTCCCGGACCTTTTCAGCTCATCATTACGTCGTCGGGTTTTGCGGCACAACCTGCATCCGGAGTATTGCGTGCCGGGGAAACCTATATAGTCCCGTCAATCGTGCTGGCAGTTGCGACTGCTCTGACCGAGGTTCGCGTCGGACTCTCACCCGACGAAGTAGCTCAAGAGCAAGTCAAAGATGAGGAAAAGCAGCGTGTGCTTGGCTTTGTTCCGAATTTCTATGTCAGTTATTCCCCTCACGCTGCTCCCCTAAGCTCGAAAGAAAAGTTCACGCTTGCCTGGAAGACATCGGTGGATCCGGTAAGCTTCGGCCTGATCGGCGTAATCGCGGGGATCCAGCAGGCGCAAAATCAGTTCAGTGGATATGGGCAGGGTGCGCAGGGTTACGCAAAGCGTTACGGCGCGTCATATGCCGACTTTGTCTCAGGAACATTTATAGGAAGCGCCATTTTGCCCTCACTGTTGAAGCAGGATCCGCGTTACTTCTACAAAGGAACCGGGAGCAAGAAGTCGCGGATTCTCTACGCACTTGCCAATTCAGTGGTTTGCAAAGGCGATAATGGAAACTGGCAGGCGAATTACTCGAGTATTATGGGGAATCTTGCCGCCGGGGCCATCTCAAATCTCTACTACCCAGCCAAAGATCGTGACGGAGTGGGATTAACTTTCGAGAGTGGAGCAATCGGGATCGGCGCGACGGCAGCCGCCAATGTCATACAGGAATTTTTCCTCCGAAAATTGACGCCGAACGTTCCCAATAACGATCCGACAAAACCCTGACACCTTGTCGGGCTTCCCGATGGGGTTTCCAGGGCAAGAGGCCATGAGGCCGACTCAGCTCCGTCGCCAGTCGCGCTGAATCGGAGAACCTTTCTGGCGGAGTTATCAGGTTGTAATGTATAGTGCGGCCTCGGCATTGGACAATTTCTTAAGACGCGTAGGAGAAACAGTTATGCTCTCGAATCGGGGTTCTCTTAATTTGGCTAAGTTGGTCGCGCCAGCGGTTTGTGGAGTGATTTTTGCCATAACCGCACTGGTTTCGGTGTCGTGGGCCCAAAACCCTCAAATTCAAGGTCCGCCGGGACAGTATCCGAACCGTCCTCTCCCGGTCGCCTCTCAATGTCAAAGCGCCCTGCAGGACCGCGTCAGCGGGGACGCGCGCCAGCGTGTAGCGCTCAATCTGGATACTCAAAATCCTTACGGGGCTTCCAACGGCCGTCAGGGGTTGCGCGGGCGGCTGCGCTACGGTCTTGGCGGGCCGAATAACTGGAGGACCGCGACGTATGATTGCGTCGTAAACGTCCGTTCGAATCGCGTGGAAAGCGCGACTTACAGCCCGCGTGCAAGCAGCACTGGCTGGGGGCCGGGTGGGCCCGGTGGTCCGGGGTATCCGGGCGGACCCGGAGGCCCGGGGGTCGGTAATTATCCGAGAGTGAAGGTAGATACATCCCTCAGAGGAAATCTGAGTGGCGGTTCCTTCGGGAACGCCAGGATTACCCGTGGCTACGTCGACAGCAGAGGGTCACGCCCGTCGGTATCGCTGCGAGGCGGTAACTTCAACATCACGTTCTACGGAGTAGTGCAGCAATCGGTCGGTGATGGATTCACCATGCAGATTACCAGCTCCGACCGCGGACAAGCGCGTGGAACCGCGCAGGTTCGACTGAATCGCGACAGAAATGAAATTGAACTGATCAATGTGGATGGAAGAATGGGGCGAAGCAACTTCAACGGAAGTTTCGGTCGATAATCCGGCGTCGCGTTGCCCTAGTGACGCGCGGAAAGCATGCTGAGGATGTCGCGCAATCCCTGGCGAACATATTTGAGGTCGGATGTCGGGCGAGCCGGAAAAGGCAGCGGGCTTTGCTTTTTGTCGGTCTTGACCTCGGATCGCAAGTGCTGGCGCGCACCCGGAATGGTGAAGCCCTCCTCGTAGAGGAGACTCTTGATTTTCAGAACGCTTTCGACGTCCTTGCGTCGATACATTCGCTGTCCGGTGCTGCTTTTTACGGGCTTGAGCTGAGGAAACTCAGTTTCCCAGAATCGTAGAACGTAGGCTGGCAGCTGGCACAGACGGGAAACTTCTCCGATTCGGAAATAGAGCTTTTCCGGAATCAGAATATCTGCAGTCAGTGATTTGGCGGTAGCGCGGGCTCGTGGGCTCATTTCAATTTTCAGGAATCGCGATAACCGTGGTTACTCCCATGCGCGTTTCTAGCACGACGACGCTTCCGGAACAACCATATTCTAGAGCAAGCCGACCGGTCTGCGGGGAACATACGCGGAAGTAGTTCAAGAAAAATCCCACGATTGCCCTGACGACGGTGCACTTGTACGTGGCCGTAAACTGGCCAGAGCGGGATGAAATCACACACCGAATGTTCCTCTATGGTAAGCAGTGCTCGCCCTGCGGACTGACTTTGATGGTCAAAGTGGCGGGGAACTTTCATCAAGATTAGTCTCTACCTATGCGCCGCGATCCTATCGAACTGGAAATCTTCAAAAATATCTACCATTCCATTGCCGAAGAAATGGGCGCGGCTTTGCGTCGCACGGCATTCTCTCCAAATATCAAGGAACGACGGGATTACTCTTGCGCGATCTTCGACGCAACCGGCGAAGTTATCGCAATGGGCGACCACATGCCTGTGCATCTGGGCTCTATGCCCATGTCGGTGCGAGCGGCCATTGAGAGCTTCGATGTTCAGCCTGGCGATATGGTAATGCTGAACGATCCTTTTCGCGGAGGAACTCATCTGCCAGACATCACTCTGGTGGCGCCTGTCTATATCGGCGGCAAGCATCGACGGAATCTGGTGACCCCGGAAAGCGATGACCCGGTCGGTACGGCGCGCCGGGACCGTGAGCGAAAGCGAAAGGACGACGTGCTTCCGGACTTTTATGTGGCTTCACGGGCGCATCACGCCGACGTGGGTGGCACTTATCCCGGATCGATGGGGCTGTGCCGAGAGATTTACCAGGAAGGACTTCGCATTCCGCCGGTCAGAATCATGCGCGAAGGAAAGATACAACGCGACATTCTGGCGCTCTTGTTGAATAACGTTCGTACGCCGGATGAGCGTGAGGGTGACCTGGGGTCGCAGATTGCCGCTTGCCACACCGGAGACGCAAGACTGCGCGAAGTTTGCCAACGTTATGGTCTTGCACGGGCCAAGAGAGCTTGCCGGGAACTGGTGGACTATTCAGAGCAAATGATGAGAAGGTTTTTGCGTAGCGTCCCCAAGGGAACCTATCGAGCCGAAGACTTCATGGACAGTGATGGAATCAGCGAAAGGCCGGTAAAGATCGCGGTGTCGGTGAAGATCTCAGGCAATGCGGAGCGCGGACGAGCGACTAATGGTCACGCGGTGGTTATAGATTTTACCGGCACCGATCCGCAAGTTGAGGGAAGCATTAACGCAGTCGAAGCGATTACTTGCTCCGCTTGTTTTTATGTGTTCCGATGCCTTCTCATGGAAGATGTACCGGCGACAGCCGGGTTGATGCGCCCCATCAGGGTAGTTGCGCCATCCGGAACAATAATGAATGCGCGGCCTCCAGCAGCGGTGGCGGGCGGCAATGTGGAAACGTCGCAACGCATTGTGGACGTATTGCTGCGGGCCCTGGCCCTGGCAATTCCGGAACGGATCCCGGCGGCTGCGTCGGGGACGATGAACAATCTCACGATTGGCGGGATCGATCCTCGCACCAACAAGCCGTTCGCCTACTATGAAACCATTGCAGGAGGGATGGGCGCTCGTCCGACGAAACCCGGCGTCTCTGGGGTACACACCCACATGACCAATTCGCAGAACACGCCGGCGGAAGCGCTGGAGTACTCATATCCACTGCGAGTCCGGCGATATTCGTTACGAAGAGGCAGTGGAGGTCCCGGAAAATACTTCGGCGGCGATGGCATCGTCCGCGAAATCGAGGTTTTAAGCGAAGCTGAAGTCACGCTGCTGGCGGACCGGCATCGGCGCGGACCCTGGGGTCTGAGCGGAGGCGCTGATGGATTGCCGGGGAACGCATCTGTTGTGCGGGGTGACGGCTCGGTGGAGCAATTGCCGGGCAAGGCCAATGTGCGATTGGCCAAAGGAGAACGGATTCGGATTGAGACGCCGGGCGGGGGTGGGTGGGGTACTCCAAACAAAATCAGTGAAAGCCAGGAGGCGTGATGCAACGCATAAAATCGGTGGGTGTTCTTTCCTGCGCCAAGATGCTGGGAGTTCTGTACGGCTGTATCGGTTTACTCTTGATTCCTCTCGCTCTGATTGCCGGACTGGCCGGTATGGCGGCACAACAAGCCAGCGGCGCTAACGGCGCGGCCGGCGCCATCAGCGGAGCGGTTCTGCTGGTCTTCGGCATCCTCGCGCCCTTTATCTACGGCGCGATGGGGTTCGTGTTCGGTGCCGTCGGCGCCTGGATCTACAATCTGATCGCGAAGCGGCTCGGGGGGATAGAGATTCAGTTGGAACCCGCCCCCGTGGCCTCGTTCTAGAAAGCCGATCTGCCGGGCGCTGATTGCTGCGCTGCGGGCCCTTCCCGGCTAGCGACGGTCCGGTGCAATGCTAAAATCAAGGGTTCGGCGGGTCATTTCGGACTCATAGGTTGGCATTCATGCAGAAAACCATGCTCGCGGTCGTCAAGCCGAAAGCCGCTCCAGGCGCGGAGATCCGCGAAGTCAAGGTCCCGGGCTTCGGTCGTACCGACGTGCTGGTCAAGGTTAAAGTCGCGTCCATCTGCGGGACCGATCTGCATATTTATGAGTGGGACCGCTGGGCGCAAAACCGAATAAAACCTCCGTTGATCCCCGGACATGAGTTCTGCGGCGAAGTCGCGGCCTACGGCGACGAAGTCACAAGCGTCAAAGAAGGCGACTTTGTCTCCGCCGAGATGCACGTGGCTTGTGGGAAATGCCTGCTGTGCCGGACTGGCGAAGCTCACATTTGCCAGAGCGTGAAGATCATCGGTGTCGATGCGGACGGGGCATTTGCCGAGTACGTGGTAATCCCGGAGTCAAATATCTGGAAGCTCGATCCTGCCATCCCCCAGGAATACGCTTCGATTCTCGATCCGCTGGGCAATGCGGTACACAGCGTACTTGCCGGGGAGATCGCTGCCAAGAGTGTCGCGATCACTGGTTGCGGACCCATCGGATTGTTCTCGATTGCGGTGGCGCGTGCTGTGGGCGCCACCACAATTTTTGCTATCGAAGTAAACGAGCACCGACGCCGCATAGCCCAGAAAATGAAGGCAGATTTTACGCTCGATCCATCGAAGGATGACGTAAATGCCATCGTGATGGAGCAGACTGGTGGCTTGGGTGCGGATGTCGTGTTGGAGATGGCTGGCCATCCCAGCGCCATACGAACGGCGTTTGACATCGTGCGGCGAGGCGGACGGGTTTCACTTCTCGGTCTGACGTCGAAGCCAATCTCGCTGAATTTTTCCGAGGACATTATCTTTAAGGGAATCACTGTCCAGGGTATTAGCGGCCGGCGAATGTACCAGACGTGGTATCAGATGACCGCGCTGCTGAAAGCTGGGAAGCTTGATTTGCATCCCGTGATCACCGATCGCATTGGCATGAAGGACTTCTCAACCGGCATGGAGCGGCTGAAGACCGGCGAGGCGAGCAAAATATTGGTGTATCCCAACGGGGTGAAATAGAGCGTTGGTCCGGCCGGAAGGTCTCAGTTACCAACTTGTTTACCGCCATCAGTCGATCCAGCTGGTTCCGGATTCGCGAGTTACATCGGATACAATTCGAAAACCATGCTTCGTTATCTCACTGCGGGAGAGTCTCATGGGGAAGGCCTGATTGCTTACCTTTCTGGCCTGCCCGCGGGACTGACCGTTGACCAAGAATTCCTGAATCGCGAACTGTGGCGACGTCAACAAGGCTTCGGTCGCGGTGGGCGGATGAAGATCGAGACGGACAAAGCGCACATCCTTTCTGGCGTACGCAATGGCGCGACTATCGGATCGCCGATTGCCATTTTGCTGGAGAACAAGGATTGGAAAAACTGGCAGGAGTCACTCCCGGTTGAGGAGGGAGATGCCGCCAAGCACAAGCGCGTGGCGTCGCCCCGTCCGGGGCATGCCGATCTGGCCGGAGCACTGAAGTACAATTTTTCCGAAGCACGCTATGTGCTCGAGCGAGCTTCTGCTCGCGAGTCGGCGGCACGGGTCGCCGTTGGTGGCTTGGCCAAGCTGTTTCTGCGGGAGCTTGGAATCGAAGTATTGAGCCACGTGGTTGCCGTGGGTGCAGCCGTTCTCAAAAAGATGTTTCCTGGGAACAAATTCGAGACCTCTCGGAACTCAATGAAGTTCTGCTGAATTGCGCGGACTCCGGGGCAGAGCAACAGATGAAGGAAGAAGTGGACAAGGTCTTGCGAACCGGAGATTCGGTCGGCGGCATCTTCGAAGTGGTAGCGCACAGTGTGCCGCCCGGATTGGGCACATACGCGCAGTGGGATGAGCGGCTTGATGGCCTGTTGGCAGGCGCTGTTATGTCCCTGCAGGCGGTCAAAGCGGTGGAGATAGGGGCCGGCGTCACAGCGGCGTCCTCGCCGGGTTCCACGGTGCACGATGAAATAGGATATGGTGCGGCAACTGGATTCACTGGATTCAGCCGCAGCAGAAACAATGCGGGTGGAATTGAAGGCGGAGTTTCGAACGGTGAAGACATCATTGTGCGGGGTTATCTGAAGCCGATTTCGACTCTGCGCCGTCCCTTACAGTCAGTGGATTTTGCTAGCCGGGAACCGGTCAAAGCGGCTTACGAACGTTCCGACGTGTGCGTGGTACCGGCTGCGGGAGTGGCGGCAGAAGCCATGGTGGCGCTGACGCTGGCACGCTGCGCACTGGAAAAATTTGGCGGTGATTCGATGACGGAAACACTGCGAAACTTTAAGGGATATCTGGAGCAAATAAAGAATTTCTGATCGGCGAAACTAACGACTGAACTGAATGATCTATCCCATCGTGAAGTATGGAAATCCGGTGCTGGAAAAGCCCGCGGAGCCGGTTACCGTTTTTGACGGCGACCTGAAAAAGCTGGTCGACGACATGTTTGAGTCCATGTACGCCGCGCATGGGGTGGGGCTGGCCGCGCCGCAAATCGGGATCTCTAAACGACTCGCTGTTATCGACGTCACTTTCAAGGAAGATCCGGACGCGAAGCTGGTGATCGCCAATCCCGAGATCATCCATACCGAAGGCCGCCACACCCAGAACGAAGGATGCCTTAGCATTCCGGAATTTCGCGAGCCGGTGTCTCGGGCGCGCAAGGTCACAATCCGGGCTCAGGATGTCAACGGAGAATGGTTCGAGAAATCCGGCGAGGATCTTCTGGCTCGCGCATTCCTGCATGAAACTGATCACTTGAACGGCAAGCTTTATATCAGCCACATCAGCGTCATCAAGCGCGACTTCATGAAGCGCAAGATTCGCAAGCTGATGAAGGCAGGTGAATGGTAGGCAACGAGCAATTTAGAGATTGTTAATCGGAGTAGTGGAGCGCCTATAAGGTGCGACACTCAAACCATCTATTTACAGAATTCCGCAGTTACTCAACTCTTCGATGCCCGCTTTCTTAAGTCTCGTATTCTGCGGCACGCCGACATTCGCCGTACCCAGTCTTGAAAGGCTTGTGCAAGCTGGTTTCTCGGTGCGGCTGGTCGTGACCCAGCCTGACAGGCCCAAGGGGCGTGGGATGTCAGTTGCATTCTCCCCAGTCAAGCAGTTCGGATTGCAATTGGGAATTGCCGCTGAGTCAGCCTGACAAGATCAAAAAGAACGACGAATTCCGCACGCAGCTTGAGGCGATTAATCCCGATGCAATTGTCGTTGTCGGATATGGCCGTATTATTCCCCAGTGGATGCTCGACTTGCCCCGTCTCGGCAACCTTAACCTGCATGGATCGTTGCTACCGAAATATCGCGGCGCCGCGCCGGTGCAGTGGGCAATCGCCCGCGGCGAGAATGTGACCGGTGTGACCACGATGCGGATTGACGCAGGGCTTGATACCGGAGACGTTCTGCTGCAGAAAGAAATTCCTATCGCGCCCGAGGACACCGCCCAAACCTTGGCTCCCCGGATGGCGATCATCGGCGCGGACCTGATGGTTGAGACTCTCCGCGGCCTGGAGACTGGCACGGTTCATCCGAAGCCTCAGGACGATGCCGAGGCGACGCTCGCCCCGATCCTCACTAAAGAAGACGGGCAGATCAATTTTCATCTTACTGCCCAGGAGATCGTGAACCGGATGCGGGGCTTCCAGCCCTGGCCGGGAGCCTACACTAGCTTTCGACGCAAGAATCTGCACATCTGGGCAGCGCGCGCGGTGGAACGCAGATTGGCAGAAGGTGAGATCGTGGTGGACGGCGGCCACTTGTTCGCTGGATGCGGATCCGCAAGTGCATTAGAGTTGCTGGAGCTACAGATAGAAGGAAAGAAACGCATGCCGGCAATCGACTTTGTCCACGGGTATCGACCGCAGCCGGGTGAAAAACTCCGCACGTCCAACTGAGCTTTCATCATCCCATGGCCATCTCTCCCGCCCGGACCGCTGCCTTCGACGTGTTAATGCATATCGAACGCCAAGCTGCGTATGCGTCCGAACTTCTTCATTCGAGCCAATACGAGAAGCTGTCGACTGCGGACCATGGCCTGGCCACTGAATTGGTGATGGGAGTCTTGCGGTGGCGTTCGTCTCTGGATGGCAAAATTTCAGGTGCTTCGACCAAAGGTTTGGAAAAACTTGATCTGGAAGTGTTGACGGCACTGCGTCTCGGTGCATATCAACTAATGTTTTTGGATCGCATGCCTGAGCGGGCGGCAGTACACGAGAGCGTCGAACTGGTTAAACGCGCGCGAAAGAAATCCGCTGTGCCCTTTGCAAACGCCGTTCTGCGCAAGCTGCTGCCTCGGCGGCTAAGGCTCGCGAAGACAAAGTTGAGGGTCTCGCGCCTCAAAGCGCCGCCGACCTTGCACTGCAATTCGCACATCCCTTATGGCTCGTAGAACGTTGGGTACGACAGTTCGGGCTGGCTAATACACAGAAGATTTGCCGCTACGACCAGCAGGCTCCAGATACCGCGGTCCGTTTCGCAGACATTGCAACGGCAGCGGAACTGAGACAGGATGGAATTGATCTTGCCCCCGGCCAGTTCCTTGCTTCCGCGCGCCGGGTTCGATCCGGCAATGTCGCCACGGCTCGCGCCTTTCGCGAAGGCCGAGTTGCGATTCAGGATGAGGCATCGCAACTCGTTGCGCTACTTGTAGGGAGAGGATCGAGAATTCTGGACTGTTGTGCGGCGCCTGGTGGCAAGACACGGATTTTGGCAGCGCAAAATCCAGACGCACAAATCGTTGCCCTCGAGTTACATCCTCACCGCGCCCAGTTGCTGAGCAAGTTGGTGCCGGCGACCAATGTGGAAGTCATCCAATCGGATGTGCGCGAGTTTGCGGTTGACGCCCTCTTTGACCGCGTTTTGACCGACGTCCCATGTTCCGGCACCGGGACTCTGGCGCGCAATCCGGAGATCAAATGGCGCCTGAATCCCCAGGATCTTGTCGATCTGCAAACGCGTCAGCTGGCGATTCTTCAGTCAGCGATGCAACACGCTGCTCCCGGCGCAAGACTGGTGTACTCCACATGTTCATTGGAAAAAGAAGAAAATGAAGCCGTTGTGGAAAAAGCACTGGCCGGTGAGCCATCATTTCGCGTACTCGATTGCCAGACTGAACTGGAACGCCTTCAGGCCGAAAATGTGTTGGTTTGGAAAGACCTTGATTCTTTGGTGACCGGAAAATATGCCCGAACAATACCTGGGGTGCATCCCAGCGACGGATTCTTTGTCGCTATCTTGCAAAAAAACTAATCGCCAAACGTGAAGACAGCAGATCGCTCGTTCCCACTACCGCACTGTGAAGCTCACCACGCCGCCCACCGCGATCTTTTCTCCCGCAGCAGGATTTTGCGAGACGATTATGCTTGCGGGTGATGGGCCCAAGGCCGGCGGAGCAACGGGCGTGATGGGTAGCGAGGGACTGTCAGTAGGTGCGGCGGTCGTCACAATTCCCAGGCGCAACCCCGCATCCTGCAGCGTCTCCGTGACAGTGCCCAAAGGCTGCCCGGTGAAATTGGGCATGACAAGGGCTTGCGGCATTGGCGGCTCGGCCACCAGCAAACTGATTTTCGGAGCCGAGATGCCGCTGGCATTAGGCGGCGGCGCTTGTGACAAGACTTGACCCTCGACGGTGTCAGGCAATCGCATTTGTGCGATGGCGCCAACGTCCAATCCACGCCTACGGATATTAATATTGGCGATGCGTTCGCTCTGGCCCGTCACATTAGGAATCTCAACCCGCTGTGGCCCCAGGCTTTCGGCGACACGAACCTGCCATCCACGACGAACCTGGCTTCCGGCAGACGGAACTTGGGAGAGAATTTTTCCTTCCTGCACCGTCGGGCTGTAATACTGGCGCTCAACTTCAATTTCCAACCCATTCTGCTCGGCGATCATGCGAGCCGCGGCGGGACTTTTCCCGACAAAGTCGGGGACCGCGACTTCATGGCCATGGATCGCCAGGCGCATAGCTGTGAGAGCCGAGACCAGGGCCACAACCAGCAGAACCAATGCCAGCAGGACCAAGCGAAAAAAGGACTTCATCAATCGCGATTATAGTCTCGCGTGTTCTGATTATTAACGATCGAGCAGAGCGGCGTTGAACAGTGAGCAATCTCGTTTTGGAATTTCGCTCAGAGACCGTTCCTCCACCTGCACCGCACGCCCTATACTGGTTCAGGTAAATATGGCATCCGCAGAAATCGGCCCGGCAAGCCTTCCAATAGCAACTGAACTTCTCAGCACCCTCCGGCGTCATTGGGGCTACGGTGCCTTTCGACCTTTACAGGAGAACATCGTCGGAAGCTTGCTGGCAGGACACGATACTTGCGTGGTGATGCCGACGGGCGGCGGGAAATCCTTGTGCTACCAGTTGCCAGCGGTGGTAATGGGACGCACCGCGGTTGTGGTTTCTCCTTTGATCGCGCTGATGCAGGACCAGGCGGCGCAACTGGCGCAAATGGGAATACCGGCCGGTGTGCTGAATAGTTCGTTGCCGAACGAAAAGCAATCCCAGGTGATGCGCCGGGCGTCGCAGGGAGAGTTGCGCTTGCTGTATCTCTCCCCGGAACGCTTGGCGCGGGCGGATACCATCAGTTGGCTGCAAAATGTTCCGATTGCATTCTTCGCGATTGATGAAGCTCATTGCATCTCGGAGTGGGGGCATGAGTTTCGGCCCGAATACCGGCAATTGAGCCGGTTGCGCACATATTTTCCTGACCGTCCGATTGCGGCCTTTACCGCCAGTGCCACCAAGCGGGTGCGCCATGACATTCTTCACCAATTGCAACTTCGTGATCCGCACAAATACATTGCCAGTTTCCACCGGTCCAATCTGCGTTATCTGGTGAAGCAATGTGCTTCTGGTGAGCAACCGAGCCTTCTCCTGCGAACATTGCGGAATTATCAGGATCGAAGTGTCATCGTCTATGCGCCGACCATCTCCAAAGTCAAAGAAACCGTGGATTTCCTGGAGGACGAGCAAATCTCCGCGATCGGTTATCACGGCAAGATGGAAGCTACGGAGAGACGCAACAACCAGGAACGCTGGATGTCGGACGAAGTGCGGGTGCTGGTGGGGACGATCGCATTTGGACTTGGCATTAACAAGGCTTCGGTGCGGGCAGTGGTCCACCTTGCCTTGCCGAAGTCAATCGAGCAGTATTACCAGGAAGCGGGACGCGCCGGGCGAGACGGACAGCCGGCGGATTGCATTCTGCTCTGGCAAAAGCGAGACGCGGCGCTACTGGCGTATTTCGCCGACCAGATTGTCGATTCCGGCGAGAAAGAGCGCGCCTGGCAGCGATACCATACGATCCGTGGCTTTGTTGATTCGAAAGGCTGCCGGCATCGGCAGATCTGCGTGCACTTTGGAGAGAATCCGAAGTGGGAGACCTGCGGCGCATGCGATTCGTGCGGTTGTGAATCCGAGTGGCTGGTGAAGTCAATCAAGGGGTCGCAGCAAATTTCTCGTGTGATTGCGGCGCCCGCTATACGCATGGCGAAGGCTACGCTTCCGGATGTCGATTCTGAGTTGCGCGAGTACCTTCGGGAGTGGCGGCGCACAACCGCCAAGCAGCAAGGCGTGCCCGCTTTCGTTGTAATGCACGACACCTCACTCGACGAAGTCTGCCGCAACCGGCCAGCTTCGATTCGTGAATTGTTGGGCATTTCGGGATTCGGAGAGCACAAGGCATCTCTCTACGGCCAGCAGATTTTTGAGGCTCTGGACCGATTTCGCCGTGGAGCACGCGCCACGGCAACGCCAGAGACCAAGCCCCGCCCGCGCCGTCGCGCCGCTGGTTTATGATGGAAGGCTCGAAGACAAATCACATGTCAGTCTCGACCCCATTCCCCATTTCGATGAGTTGTATCGCTGAGGTGACAGCATGAGCACAAGTTTTGTTCCCGCCGACAAATTGCGTCTGAGCCGCGAAGAAATCAATCGCAAGCAGAAGGAATATATCTTTCCCTCGGTTTCGACCTACTACTCCGAACCTCTGCCCATGGATCACGCGCTGATGCAACACGTCTGGGACGTGGACGGCAAGAAGTACCTTGATTTTTTCGGGGGCATCGTCACCATCAGCGTGGGCCACTGCAATCCGCGGGTGATATCCGAAACCAAGGCCCAGATCGACCGCATGCAGCATGTCTCCACATGCTTTCCCAACGAGCCGATGGTTAATCTGGCGGAAAAGCTGGCGCAGATTACGCCGGGAGCGCTGAAAAAATCATACTTCACGAACAGCGGCACCGAGGCCAATGAAACCGCTATCCAAGTGGCACGGATGCACACCGGAAATTTTGAAGTAGTAGCGCTTCGCCATGGCTATAGCGGAAGGTCGTCACTCACTCGTGGGCTTACCGGCATGAACACGTGGCGCAAAGGGACGATTGAAGTCGGCCTCGTGCATGCGATGAATCCGTATTGCTATCGCTGTCCCTTTGGCCTGAAATATCCGGATTGCGAGGTGGCTTGCGCGAAAGATATCGAGAATGTAATCCAGTTCTCGACGTCGGGCCGTATCGCCGCATTCCTGGCGGAGCCTATCCAGGGCGTAGGTGGTTTCATCACGCCTCCAAAGGAATATTTCAAAGTGGCATTCAGCATCGTGAAGCAATATGGTGGCGACTTTATCTCTGACGAGGTACAAACCGCCTGGGGCCGCACCGGCCGCAAGTGGTTCGGCATTGAACACTGGGAAGTCGAGCCCGACATGATTACCGCGGCCAAGGGACTAGGCAACGGGATTCCGATCGGACTGACGGTGGCAACTCCAGAGATCGCGGACTCATTCCAAGGTTTAACGATCTCCACCTTTGGCGGCAACCCCGTCACCTGCGTCACTGCCAAAGCCGTGATCGACATCATCGAGGAAGATGACCTCCGCGAGAATGCAGAAGTTGTAGGTACATACTTCCGGCAAAAACTGGAAGAGTTGCAAACCAAATATCCTCTTATCGGCGACGTGCGCGGGATGGGATTGATGCAGGCACTGGAACTGGTGGAAGACCGCACGACGAAAAAGCCGGCCTCGGCAAGCACGAACGCGCTAATGGAGGAAGCCCGAAAACGAGGGTTGCTGGTAGGGAAGGGTGGGTTCTACGGGAACGTGATCCGCATGTCGCCTCCCTTGAACATTTCGAAGGCAGATGTGGATGAAGCTGCCAGGATTCTGGATGAGAGTTTTGCTGCGTTGCCGTCAAAATAAGCTTTCAGGGAAGGGCACGACTTCGGTCGTGCTGCCAAGGTGTTAAGTCCGTCGCGCTTCAGCGTCTGCGGGTCGCTGTTTTCCGGCTTCGACGCGAAACGCTCCCCGCCGATCGGGCAGCTCAACGCAGCGGTTGAAGCCAAGCTGATGTCGTGCGGTTTTTCGGCACGACTTAAGTCGTGCCCTTGCCGACTCTCCCAAACAGAGAAGAGCTACGAATCGCTTTGTAGAGCACCGCTACCCGTCCCTAATGTGCCTCTTCCTCTGGGGCGCTGTGTCGGGCGTGTCCACCTGGTGAGGAAGCGAATTCAAAGTGGGTGGGGGAGGCACTGAAAATCTCCTGCATCCTTGCCGGCCAAGGCGACCTTCATGAAATCAATCCAGATAGGCAAAGCGGCTCGGGCGCCAGTTTCTTTTGCGCCGAGAAACTTTTTCTCGTCGTAGCCAATCCAAACGCCGCAGGTCAAGGACGGCGAGAACCCGACGAACCAGGCATCAGTGAAATTGTTGGTGGTGCCAGTTTTTCCCGCCAGGGGATATTTCAGGCTGGCCGCGGCGATCGCGGTGCCGTGTTGCACGACTTCTCGCAGCATGGATGTCATGGTGCGTGCGGTGTGGGCGCTGATCACATCCTTCACATCGGGGAAATTCTCCTCCAACGTGCGGCCTTCATAGTCCGTCACCTTGGTGAGGTAGCGCGGCATTACGTGAACGCCATCGTTCGGGAAAACACTGAAAGCGGAAGTCTGTTCGATCGGGGTGATTTCGACCGCACCAAGCGCAACCGGCAGATACGGCGGAATGTTGGAGGTGATGCCGAAGCGGTGGGCGTAGTCAATCACAGTCCTAATCCCGACGCTGTCAGCCAGCTTCAGGGCAGGTATGTTGCGCGACTGAGCCATCGCGCGTCGAAGTGTGATTGTCCCTTCGAATTTTTCGTCGTAATTGTGCGGTTCATACGGAGGGCCGGAGGGCATCGGAAACGCAACCGGCGCGTCCACAATCGTGTCATCCGGCGATGCGCCGCGGTCGATAGCCGCTGTGTACACATAAGGCTTGAACGACGACCCCACTTGGCGAAGGGCCTGCGTAGTGCGGTTGAACTTTGAAAGATTGAAATCCCGTCCTCCAACCATCGCCTTGATCTCGCCTGTGGCGTTGTCTATCGCCACCAAGGCGCCCTGCGCCCCTGAGTCCTGTTCCAGCGTCGCCCGGGCCTTGCCATCGGGATTCAACGAAGCAATTTTCACGTAGACGATATCGCCGCGCTTCAGAATGTCCGCAACTTGCGATGGATCCAGGCGGCGTCCGCATTCGTAAGAGCGGCAGTGTAGTGGCCGAATTTAATGGTGGCCCCCATCGGAGAAACCGCAACGACCAATGCGTGGACGTAGCCGTCGACCTCCGCTTCGCCATCCCAATCTGGATGCTGGTAATTGGCCAGCGTCACCTCTTCCGTTAAAACATTCTGCAGATGGTTCTTCCATCCATGACGCCGTTCGTAAGCGGCTAAGCCCTCGAGAACGGCGTTGTTGGCGCCGCGCTGCATATCCATGTTGAGCGAGGTATAAACTTTGAGGCCGCCTTCGTGCACCTGGTCACTGCCATACTTGCCTTCGAGATAGCGGCGAATTTCTTCGACAAAATACGGAGCCAGAGAATCAGGATCGTGGGCCAATTCGAGGTGAAGTGGCAGATCGCGCGCCGTAGCCGCTTGTTGCGCGGTGACTTCGCCGTCTTCCATCATGGAATTGATCACCAGGTTGCGGCGTTTGAGCGCGTGGTCAGGATGTGTGATTGGCGAATAATACGACGGAGACTTTGGCAGCCCAGCCAATAAGGCCGCTTCATCCAGGCTCAGTTGTTTAGCGGGCTTGCTGAAGTAAAACTCGGATGCAGCCTCGAACCCGTAAACTCCGTGTCCAAGATAAATCTGATTTGCGTAGAGGGTAAAAATCTGCGGTTTGGTAAAACGCCGCTCGATCTGTACGGCCAATAGTGCTTCCTGAATTTTCCGATGAAACGAACGATCGGGCGAAAGGAAAAGATTGCGCGCCAGTTGCATTGTGAGAGTGGAAGCACCCTGTACCCTCCCGGCAGAACGGATATCGCGATAGGCTGCCCCAGCGATCCGCCAGACGTTAACGCCCCAATGCCGGTAGAAATCCTTGTCTTCGATTGAAATCAGTGCGTCGCGCAGGATCTCAGGATAGTCATCGTACGAGGCCACCACGCGGCGTTGCAGCGAGAAAGAGCCAATTGTCCTTCCCTGGTCGTCGTAAAGCTCAGTAATAGAACTGGGGCGATAGTGTTCAAGTTGACCCACCTGCGGCAGGTCGGTTGAATAGACGAGCAGAAGTCCGGCGGCGGCACCGATCAAAGCCGACACCAGCACCAGCAGGCCGATCACAAGACGGCCCACCATATGATCGGCAGTCTTAGCCGGAGAATCTTGCAGGTCAAATTTCACTGGAGATCGAATTCAGAATAGCAGGGACAAGTACATGCGTAGCAATGTCAAATCGTCGCCACGGCAAGGGCGCGACTGTTATTTTTGGGGGGAGTTTCTAATTCACGCTGCCAGATGAAAACCTTCCTGCAAAACGCATGCGCTCATCAAAATCATAAGGATTTGATCGTTGGCGACTTGCGCGCTTTCATCCATCGTATGAAGGCTATCCAGAAGGGCTACGACTTTCTTTTGATCGAAGAACGGGATCGAAGCCAGGACAGGGCCACGAAGCATGTCCTGCACCAGAGTGCTGAGTTTCTCCTTGGGGTTTAGGGTAGCCGGTGGGCTTAGAAACGGATGCTTCTGCCTGCGGTAAACGGTATCGGTGATGACGTCGCGAACCGCTTCCCTGAGTACGTATTTCTCGGTCATGCCGCGGATCTTCTGGGTTACCGGCTGTGAACGGATCACTTCCACCAGGTGATGATCGAGGAAAGGTACTCTTCCTTCAATTGAATGTCCCATTTCCATGCGATCACCCAGCATTGCCAGGATGTAATTGGGAAGCATAGTTTTTGACCAGAGATAGAGAGACTGATTCACGGGGTCTCTCCCCGTGAGTTGGCCGCGGACGTCGAGTTCGCTCAACAACGCGTGGTAGCCCTCGCGCTCTCCAGCCTGCTGGCGAAAATCTCCATCCAGCAGGCCTTGCATCTTTGCAGACCGAGCGGAGAATGTCTCAATCCACGAAGGAACAAACCCGAGGACGCGCCTGACATTTTCCAGCGGCCTGGCTTGGCCATGCGGTAACAGCAATCCACGAGATACGGGATTAAGTTTTTCGAGGTCCAGGAGCAAGGCAGAAATCGTGGCGGGGTCTTGGCCATCGCGGTTGTAAAGCAGCATGTCCCGCCGAAAGTGAGCATAGCCGCCTAGAATTTCATCCGATCCCTCTCCGGTGATCACTACTTTATAGCCGGCGTCGCGAACGGCCCGGCTCAAGAGATATTTCGCCACACCGTGGGCATTGATGCAGAACGTCTCCGATTGCAGGATGGCCGCGGCAAAATGGTCCGCAAGATCATCCTGCCGGATGGCGATAGGGAAGAACTCGGCCCCGACTTTGCCAGCCATTTCCCGGGCTTCGTTTTCCTCATCGTAATCGGCACGGTCGAAGGTGAGGGTGAAAGCCCGGATGGGATCGGGGTGATGTTTCGCGGCAAGGCCAAGAACCGCGCAAGAATCCAGCCCGCCGCTAAGATAACAACCTACTGGGACGTCTGCGCGGAGGCGAAGGCGAACTGCTTCTTCGAGAGTATGCCGGAATTCCGCAACGTAGTCGGCATCCGAGCGCAACACCGCATTTCGGTCGGATTGTGGATAATCGAAATCCCAGTACTGAATCAGCTGGAAATGACTGTCGGTCGCCAGCATGTAGTAGCCAGGCGGAACCTGACCTACCCCTTGGTACAACGTGCGGGTCTGATGGCCGCCACATTCAACTGCTTGGGAAACGGACTCGGCATCCCAACGGGCAGGAACTCCGGCGGCAAACAGGGCTTTGACTTCCGAAGCGAGATATAGAGTGTCGTTGTGCAGGGCGTAGTACAAAGGCTTAATACCAAATCGGTCACGCGCGGCGAATATGGTGCGGTGGGTCTCATCCCAAATTACAAAAGCGAATTCACCGCGTAGTCGATGTAAGCATTGTGTACCCAGATCTTCGTAGAGATGCAGAGCGATCTCGCTGTCCGACCGGGTCCGCAGCCGATGACCCGAAGTCTCAAGCTCCTTTTGGATTGATTCAAAACCATAGAATTCGCCGTTTACGACGATTCGCGTGCGTCCATTCTCACTGGCGATCGGCTGATCACCAGTAGTCAGGTCGATGATGCTGAGCCGAGCATGCCCCAGAGCTACACGCTCGTCAGGCGCGATCCAATGACGCTGGCCATCGGGACCGCGGTGGTGCAGTCGCTTGGTCGCCCGCTCCATCACCTCTTTCGAGATGGGCGCACGTCGCGAGAAGAGTGCGACAATTCCGCACATTCCAGTGTCCCCCTTGGACGGAGTCTTTCTGGGTTTTCCGAGTCAAGTCCGAAAGGATTTGCCAGGCGCGAAGGATTATAGCTTGATCTGAGGTTAAGCAACGCGCAACTGCAACGCCAGATGAATTAAGCGGCAGACCGGGGCCACGTAAAAACGCGCGCCCGAAGGCGTGCGTTGTAGATCAGGCTAGACGATCGACTAGCTAGCTTTGGTTTTCAGGACCTGAATTGCCTTGTGTAACTGCTCGTCCTGCTGGGGAGGCTGTTTTTTCTCCTCGTCAGCCGGCGCGGCATTGTCGTCGTCATCCGGTAGGGCTGCGTCGTCGTCAGTATCGGCAACAACAACATTGGGAGTTACTGCGGCATCCTGGATGGCCTTGCCGCTGGGCGAGTAGTACTTGGCAACTGACAAAATGAGGGCAGAACCATCGGGAAGCGAGATGGTTTTCTGGACCGATCCGTCACCAAAGGTCTTGTCACCCACAACGTCGCCGCGGGCATTTTCCAGAATCGCCGCCGCCACAACCTCGGCGGGGCCGGCTGTTCCTTTATTCACCAAAACCGCGAGTGGCAGAGTGGTGATTGCCTTACTGGCATCCGCATTGAACGCTTCTCGTGGATATTTCTGGCCTTGAAGGTACGTAATAGTGCCGTGATTCAGGAACAGGTTGGCAACCGCAATGCCTTCCGATTCGTCGCCTTCGGCGCAGTTGCGCAGGTCAAGAATCAGCCGCTTAGCTCCTGCCTTTTGCAATGCTCGGACTTTGGCCGCGATTTCCTGCGCCTTGCCCTTGTTGAAAGCGTCCACCTGGATGTAGCCAATGCCGTCCTCGACCATCTTGTCGGCCACTGGCGGTACATTGACGATATCGCGTGTAATCACGGTCTTCTGCGGTTCCGCACGTCGGGCACGAACCACGGCTACGTTTAGGTTCGAGCCAGGCTGTCCCTGAAGAAGATTGTGAATTTCCGCAAGTGACATTTCGCGCGTGCTCTTGCCTTCAATGGCCTCGAAGATATCGCTGGCCTGGATGCCGGCCTTATCGGCTGGGCCTCCGGGAATTACCGAAATGACGGCGGCATATCCGAAGCGCTTGGAAACGGCCGCTCCGATGTCGCCCTTGGCCTCGCTTTGATTGGATTTGTATTCCTTGAACTCAGCGGGCGTCAGATAGCTGGAATTTGAGTCCAGCGATTCGAGCAGACCGTGCAATGCGCCGTCGGTTACAGCCGGAATGTTGGGTTCTTCCACGTACTCGCTGCGCACACGCGACAGAACTTCGCTGTATACCTGCAGCTGCCGGTAGGAGCCATCGTTATTGGAGGCGCGGACGCCATCCAATCCACCCAACGCCATGAAAAGCAGAACAGCGGCGGAGGAAACTACAATTGCGGCCTTGGTTTTAATGGACATCGATTTGATCTTCTTTGGAAAAGAATGAGTCCCTGCACTAGAGGCTACGGGATATTATATCTCCTATTTGATGCACGTTTCCGCCGTTTGCTTCGTCGAAATGACCTTCGGTAACGGGTAAGTCATACGCCCTGTCGATGCTGATCGGGCAGACATCCGGAGAATAAGGACTTAGCCTCGCTCACAGCACATCCGTTTGGTGTATATTTCTCCCGCTTTCGAAAGGTAGCCATCATGCGTTGGCGTCTTGCACGAATCATCATAGCGGTGGCCGGAATGTTGGCCGCCATGGCCCTCTCTTTACAGGCGCAGTCAGGGGAATGGAAACAACTATTTGACGGGAAAGACCTGGTGGGCTGGAAACACGTTGGCAAGGGCGAGATGACCGTCGAGGATGGATTGATCCACACTCACGGCGGCATGGGATTGCTTTACTGGACGGGAGGAAAGTTGGGGGATTGTGTCATCCGGGTGGTTTACAAGATGCGCGATCACAATGATAACTCGGGTGTCTATATACGAATTCCCATTGAACCCCGCGAGGCATGGATGCCGGTTCACTACGGTTATGAAGTTCAAATTGACAACGAGCCGGAGAAATCGAACGAAGACGATTATCACGTGACCGGCACGCTGTATTCGCTCACCAAGCCCTTAGCCAAGCCTGGCAAACCGGGTCCGGAGTGGAACACCATGGAAATCACTCTGGACGGCCCCCATACGACAGTTGTCCTGAATGGCGTCAAGGTGACCGAGTTCACCGAGGGCAATCCGGTGCCAGACAAGAAATTCGATTTCGAGCCAGAACGTGGACCCCGCCCGCAAGAGGGGTACATCGGCCTGCAAAACCACAGTGAAAACGACGTGGTCTTCTTCAAAGAAGTTGCAGTCAAGATGATGAAAAAATAGCAGCGGAACAAGAGCACAATTTTCGCAGTCGATCTTTTTGCAGTCGATCTCTGGAGGCTTACTTAAAGATGATCAGGAACCGTTTCTCCCGTCGTGAATTTATTGGAATAGGCGCGGCCGCAGCCGGTGCGTCTATCGGCATGAAGACCATCCTGCTTGATCCCGATCCCCTTTGGGCTTTGCCCCAGACGGTATCACCGAGCGATCGGGTTCGGTTCGGCATAATCGGAATCGGCATGCAAGGGTCGGGACTGCTCACTAACGCGATTCAACTGCCGGGAGTCGAATGCGTTGCAGCCTGCGATCTTTACGACGGACGCCATACTCTCGCCAAGGAAATCGTCGGGCGTCCGGACCTGCCCACCACCCGGCGCTACCACGAATTGCTGGATAACAAGAACGTTGATTGCATTGTGGCTGCGGTCCCCGATCATTGGCACAAGCAGGTTGTCGTGGATGCCGTGAGTGCGGGTAAAGACGTCTACATCGAAAAGCCGATGTCACACTCTGCCGCCGAAGGCGTCGAGATGGTCGCGGCAGTAAAAAAGAGCGGACGAATCCTGCAGGTCGGGTCCCAGCGGGTAAGTTCGGTGATATGCGCCAAAGCCAAAGAATTGGTGGCGCAGGGAGTGCTTGGCGATCTGAACCTGGTCGAAGGGTCGCTCGGACGTAACAGTCCGACGGGGGCGTGGGAATATCCGCCTCCAACTGATCTTTCGCCGCAGAATCTGGACTGGGATACATGGCAGGGAACGGTGCCCAAAAGGGCTTTTGATCCCCTGGTCTTTGCGCGTTGGCGTTGCTGGAAGGAATACGGAACCGGCGTGGCCGGGGATTTGCTGGTGCACCTGGTCAGCGGCATGCAATACGTGCTGGGCATTAACGAGGCGCCCACCAAGGCGATGTCCATGGGAGGGATTCTTCGTTGGAAGGATGGCCGGAATATGCCGGACGTCCTCGCCACGCTATTTCAATACGGAGAGATTCCCGTATACATGCGTTTGAATCTGGGCGCGGAGACGCCGGAAGTTTATCGGTTCCAGGGGTCAAAAGGTGTTCTGGAACTTACTGAATATAGCCTGACCTTCACCCCCCAATCGGGTGGGGATAGTGAACCCAGTTACTACTCGTCTGGTTTTCCACGCGCAATGCGGGAAGAATATTTCAAGAAATGGCATCAGGAACACGATCCTGTGCCGGGCAAGGAACCTGCGTTGGGAGGCGTGAATTATCGCAGTGTTTCCTGGGACGAAGAGAAACCGCATCTATGGAATTATTTCCAGGCGGTGCGAACCCGGAAACCGGTGGTGGAGGACGTCGTATTTGGACACCACGCGGCCATTGCCTGTCACATGTCGAATGAATCGTACTTCCGGAAGAGCGCTGTGACGTGGGACGAAGATTCGAAGACCATCAAGAGTTAGGACAATCGTGGGTCTCGCCATCTCGCGACGCCAATTGGCGCTGCGAGATGGCGGCCGGAATTGAAAAACGTCTCACTAGAAGGCTACCGGGGTGTCTCTGCTCGCAACTCCGCAACCACCCTTCCCACTTCATTTTGCTGAAACAGACGGATTCCCGCGATACCCGCAGCGCCCGCTTGCAGGCATGCCGGTGCATTTTCCAGCGTGACGCCTCCCAGCGCGATGACTGGGATTCCCACTTTGCATGCTCCGCGCAACCCGTCTAGCCCTACAGGAAGGTGCTGCGGGGCTGTTCTCTTCTCGAAGACTGGACCAAAAGTCACGAAGTCAGCGCCCTGGTCTGCGGCTGCGGCAACTTCATACGGAGTATGGCAGGAGACGCAAATAGTGGCGCGGGACGGGGAGTTCGCGCTTCTCTGATTCCAAACCCTTCGTACTTCCGTCGGGGAGATATCGTGAGACCGTAGATGCACGCCGTCTGCGCTGCTGGCCAAGGCAATTTCGGTACGCGAGTTTATTAGCAGTGCAGTTCCTGGTTTCTGGTTCACGGTTCTCAATTCGTGAACGGTGGCCACAGATTCGAGGGCGAGAGTTTCAAGGTCGCGCGCGGAAAGATCCTTCTCGCGTAATTGAATATAGTCGACGCCCGCGCGTGCAGCCTGAGCTATGGTGGCGAGCAGTCGACGGCGGCGGGCCGTTTCGTCCCCAGAAAATTGGGAACGGTCCGTGATGTAGTAGAGAAGCAAATCGGGCGCCCGCTTTCAGCCGATCTTCTGCAGCCTGCGACGAGAAGATTGCCTCACGACTACCTAAGGATTGGTTTTAGCAATTTCAGGCACTGCCTCACCAGTTCGCTTTGGTTGCTGAGGATTCAGGTGATGTTTAATCAGCCCGTCGCGAAGGAACTCGAAGCCCTCCTCAGGCGAATCCACCATGCGGAAGAGATCCAAGTCTGCCGCCGAGATCGTTCCCGCGTCCACCATGGCTTCGAAGTTGATCAGCCGTTTCCAATACTCGCTTCCGTAGATGACAACAAGGAGCTTTTTGGCTAGCTTCTGGGTTTGGGCGAGGGTCAGGATCTCAAATAACTCGTCCAATGTGCCGAAGCCGCCGGGGAAGATCACCAGGGCCTTGGCCAAATAGGCAAACCAGAACTTACGCATGAAGAAGTAGTGAAACTCAAAATTCAGAGCTGGAGTGACGTAAGGGTTCGGGTTTTGCTCGAATGGCAGATTTATGTTTAGGCCAATGGTTTTTCCGCCTGCCTCATAGGCCCCGAGATTAGCCGCTTCCATGATGCCGGGGCCCCCGCCGGTCGTGACTACAAAGCGACGCCTGCGGGCTGGAATCTGGATCGACCATTTGGTCAGTAGAAATGCGAGGCGCCGCGACTCTTCGTAATAGCGGGCCATGTCCACGATGGCCGTCGCCGTTTTTCGGTCACTCGGCGGTTGCTCCCCAGGTCTTTTTTCCAGTTCAGCCAGATGTTCCTTAGCGCTCTTTTCGCTTCGGAAACGTGCGGACCCAAAAAACACGACGGTATCTTGAATCTGTTCGCGCCGGAAACGTGCCAGTGGCTCCATGTATTCCGAGAGGATGCGCAGGACGCGCCCATCCGGGCTGTTCACAAATGCTTCGTTGTGATACGCCAGAGGCGCAGGTGGGAGTTTGCTTTCACTCATGATGGGGATCTTTCCGTCAGTGTCGAGTTATGTCGTGGTAGTGAACTGCTTCCGAAAACCCGATCCAGATATCCAACAACCCGAGGCCGCTGCACAGACCGCGAACAAAACCGTTGGAAACGAAGGTCCGCAATCCGGGAGATCCGAGCAGAAGGTGGTTGTCGGTCCACTCCGGCCTCCAGGGCAGGATCAGAAGCAGAACTCCCATTGCCGCGCAAACGAAGACGAGCAATAAGATCAGAATGCGGTGCAGCCAAACCTGAAGATTTGTCTGACGCAGAGGTTCGGCGTGAAGGGAACCGTTTTTTGAGCCGGTGTCCCGAAGCGCTTCCTGGGACAGGTTCGCATCCAGAGAATTGGTGGGAGTTTTGTCCATGGGAGAATCGGGACTCGATGTCACGCCACGTCCTCAGTGGTCGTGTGCGCGAAGGAAAGGTACATCTCCGCGCACGTCTCCAAGCTTAAACGGAAACCCATTCTCCCATTCTACGACTTCAGGGCTTTGATGCGCTCGGCAACATCGCGGTAGTCGATATTGCTGCCATAGACTTCCATGAAATGATTCAGCGCCACGGTCTTGTTTCCCGCAGCTTCATAAGCAGCCGCCAACTCGTAGTTCAGAGCAGTGCGGGTTTCTTCATCGATTCCGGGTAGTTTCAATGCACGCTCGTACCAACGGATGGCTGCTTCGGCAACCCCCTTGTCAAGGAAGCACTGTGCGAGCCAGGTGTAAGTCTGCATCACCTGTGGAAAAGCGTGACCGCGATCAACGGCTTGGCAAACCTTCTGCAACTCGCCAATGGCTTCGTCCAACAGACCCATTTCCCGGAAGGCGACGCCCAGGTTGTAATGGGTTTCTGGATCTTCCTGTGTGTTGGCCGAGTCGTCTTCAAGTTCCTGTTTCAACTCGCCGAACATGTCGGCCAAATCCACGCTGGTGGCATCCAATTTGGGTGCTGCGGTTGAAACTTCGGGAGCCAGCGTACGCTTTTTTGTCGGCTGGTAAGTGAAAGTCGGAGCGGCAGCTGCGGGAGTTGTCTCTCGCGCTGGCGCCGCGGCGGCAGCCGAAGCTGCGTGTCCGGAAGTCGTCGCAACCGTCTCAGACACCGCTCGCGGTTGAGACTGTGGTGCCTGCGGTGCCGGCGCTTGTGGTAGGAACGTATCTCCAAGAGAAGCTTCCAGATCCGAAACGAACTCTCCCAGTCCACCCGTCTCCACGGCCGGACTGGCCTGGGCATACTCTGCCTGAACCGGTGCGGGTGTGGGAACCATGGTGCGGATCGGCACCTGGGGCGAGAATGCTTCGCTCGGAGCAGGACGAAGATCTGCAACAAATTCCATATCCGGCTTGGATCGTGCCACCAAAGGCGTTTCAGCCTCGAGGGTTGCCGGAACTTCGTCTGTCTCTTCGACGGAAACCTCTTCAACTGGTTCAGCCTGTTTCGAGTGACCCTTCGCGTCGGCGGCTTCAATTTCCTGCCGGACCGATGCCAGCTTGGCCGCGTCTGGTTTCAGTTTTTCCAACTTGGCGAACACAACCCGAGCCTGTTCGGGCATGGAGTGCGCCAGGTAAAAGCGGAGCTCTTCGATTGTTTCGCGTGATGGCTTCCGCGTCGTCTTGGGCTGATTCTGCTTCGGGAGCTTCGGCTGCGGCTTCGTCCAATTTCTGAGTCAAGGAAACTGCGGCCGGCTCTTCCGAGACTTCGCCGTCCCACTCCGCTGAGATGTCAATTTCGCTTTCGGACTCAGGCGGTGCCGAATGCACTTCAAAGTCGCTGACTTCCGGACCTGCAGCCGCCGCGGCCTTATGAAAGAACAGACCGGACGGTGCAATCTCAGGAGCAGCCTCGACAGCTTTGTTGTCTGCTGCGGGCTCCCAACTGGGTCGTGCAACCGTTTCGGTCTCAAACGACACCGCGGACGGGATTTGTATGGAGGCAACCTCTATCGCCTTGTTCGAGCTGCGTTCTTCGTACTTGTCGGCGAGGTCCTTGTAGCGGCTTGCTTCGTCTGGGTATCCGGCGTCATGGTAGAGCTGTTCGAGATTGCGGCAGCAAACTGAACCTTCGGCGAAGCGGGCAGCTCGTGTGTGCAACGCCGCGAGACGCTGGTTCAGGCGCAGATCATGCGGCGCTTTGGGCAACGCGGAAAGCAACGGTCCGAGCGCTTTAGCCGGCATGTTATAGGAGACGAACAATTCAGCATCGGTCAGAGCGGCGCGAACCGCCAGGGCGATCTCGTCGGGATAGCGCTGATCAATAAATGGCGCAGTCGCTTCCAACTCCTCTACCAGGACCGCACCTTCCTCCGCTGTAATCAGTCTTGCGCCGCCAGTACCAACACCCAGTTTTGCCAGCACTTGCTGATAGTTGCGGGTGTGAAGCTGGTTCTGCGGCTCGAGCTGCGTGAGCTTCAGGTAATAATCGCGGGCTTTGTCGAGGTGTCCGGAATGCACGCTGCCGTGGGCGAGCAGTTCGTAAATCTCGGTGATGTGAGTGCTGTCGCCGGCTTTTTGAGAAAGTTCTAGGATGCGTCTCCAGCGCGGCCGAATTATCGCGCATCGGTCCAATGAGCGAATGCAGGGTCTCAACCACCTTGGTTGAGTCTGTGGACACCAGGCGGTCGGAATACAGTTGGTAAACCTGTAGAACTTCCGTGAAGTGTCCGGCAGCCATAAGCGCATCGGCGTAGCTGATAATCGCGCCGGTATCGCCATGAACTGTGCACAGCTTAGCCGCCATTGTGCCGGCGTCGGGCAAGCGTCCGCTCTGCAGATACGCTTGCATGAGAGCGCGCAAGCCTTCTGGATGAGTGTCAAGATCCGCAACTTTTTCCAGGTTCTTGATTGTGCCCGCGATGTCGCCTGAATCGAAGGCGTTGCGTCCGCGTAACAAGAGGGCCTGGCTGTTGCTCGGGTCAAGGGTCAGCATCCGGTTCAGAATTTCTTCTGCCGGACCCAGTTGGCCCCGCGTGCGAAGGCTGTCGGCGGCTGCGGCGAAAAGCTGCCAGGCTTCCGTCTTCTTATTCAGCCGGATATAAACCTCGGCCAGGCGTGTGCGCATCGCCACATTTTCCGGATCCATTTCGAGCGTCTTCTGGAAAATGCGTACCGCCTGCTCCAGTTCACCTGAGCGCAAAAACTCTTCCGCTACCTGCAAATACTGCGCGCGGGCATCATTAAAAAGGCCCTGTTGCGTGTAAAGCTCGGCTAAGCGAAGCACGATCTCCAACGTGGGCTTCAGCTTGGTGAGCTTCTTGTACATGGCGATGGCTTTGACGGTGAAGCCCTGAGCAGCATAGGCATCGCCAACGCTCTTGAAAGATTCAATCGCCTTGTCGCTTTGGCCGAGACGGGCGTAGAGGTCTCCAATGGTGTTGGAGACAGTGAGTTCCTTGGGGTCAGCTTTGAGGACCTTTTCATATTCCCCAATGGCATTTTGCAGTTTGCCCTGCTGGACGAACTTCTCCGCAGCGCTGAGAGCTTTCTGTTTGTTGAAGCCAAAACCGAACGCCATATGCTTGCTGACTCCAGCTTCGATCTACCTCCTGCCAGAAAACATCTCTGTTGGGAAGCGCGACCGACAGGTTTGGCCATCCGATCGGCCATTGTCTGCCGATCATACGAAGGATGGTCTTTCGGACAAGGGTCATTGTAAGACGGGTTACCAAGAATCGTATGGTTACTAAGGGTTACCGAAAGGGAGTGTACGACCGAGTCAAGACCGAAACCAGGGTCGTGCGGAGGCCCTTTAAAGAAGTAGCAGAAGCTCTTGGACAATTTTCCTCTCACGTCGGGTCAGCATTCCAGGCTGTCAAAAGGTTAATCCATCCCCTTCACGCTATTTCAAGACGGTCTCCCAGGCAGTCACTACTTTCGAAGGATATCCTCTTGTAAGATTTCTGGACAGAACGGTGGACGTGCCGGGGAGGCACGCTTCAGGGCAGTAGCTCGCTTCGCGTTATTCGCTGCGTACCAATTGGGATCCCAGGGGAAACGCATTTCGGCCCGGACACAATCAGCTCCTACGGCGATGGGGAAGAACCATGGGCAGATGGATTACTTGGGTTTCACACCAGCGTCTGACTGGCTGGGCCTGCTCGACTTGTGGCTGGACCTTTCCCGTTCCGTCCCTGCTAACTGATCCTGATGCGAAAAGCGCTTATGATCGGCTCGCATTGTCCCAATTCCAGGGCCACGATTGTTTGGCGCACGGACAACCAGCCAACATTGCCGATTCTGAAAGCTTTACCGCGCGAGCCCGCAGGCTGGTGGCCCGCGGCTTCAAGCCCAAGGACGCAGCGGATATTACCTTGCAGGAAATAAAGTTTGAAAATCGGAGCGATCCATCCGCTGCCAAGAAAGCGCAGCAGGATGCAGAAGACTTCCTTCGCCACGTGAAGGATGGCCTGATCTAGAACACACACGCCTCGACGCACTGCGAGTTGCATGAAGTAGCGGGATCAGGTCCCGCTACTCCACCCGATCACGCTATTGTTGCTTGCCAATAGCTTCCTGCGAAACGAACTTGGAAGTCCCGCTAAGTAATAAGGCGGCGGGGCTCTCGTGTTCCGCAATCCATTCCCATACGCGACGTCCATTGGAATCCAGCGAACATCGAGCCTCAGCGTAATCGGCAAGACGGTTCAGCACCGTCGTTACCGAGGCGATAGGATCCTTGTGGCGATCAAGCAGTTCCGGGAACCGATTCTGTAGTGCCTGACACACAAGGCGGGCTCCGAGCGGTTTAGCCGCTTCCATCAGCACCACGCGGCATGCTCGCGTGAAACCAGGCTGGCGACTGGCCGTTTTACGATCGAGAAAAGTGAGCAACTGATCGTTGAGTACAGAGTCGCCGAAAATATTCGCCAACCCGGCGAGGGTCTGTTTAATGGTACCAATACGCTTCATGAGTTCGGCGCGTCGCTCCATCAATTCACGAAGTTCCCGCTCGGCGGAGCGGATGACCTCCTGAACGTGGAGGTCAGCCGCGTGCGATTGTCCGTTGCTTCCGTTCATGCCTGCTTCCATTCAGTCCTCCCCATTGATCGATGGTTCCGGTTGTCTATCGTTTATCGCGAATTGCTCGCGGCCACCGTTACCGTGCCGGCAGAATGCCTCCCTGTCATCTTTGTCAGGCCTTTAGGCAGCCGAAGCTGTTGGCCGATGGAGTAGTTCTCCTGCCAGACTCTCGCCAGCGAATAGCGGCCGTCCTCACTGTTGAACTCCAGCATTGGTGAGACGGGCGCCTGCAGCGTCTCAACCGAGTTCGTCAGGACGCGGGCCACGGTGTGACCATCGGCGTTCCTCAGGTCGAGAAATACCGGAGGAGAACTAACCAGCGAGTAAGTCCCCGCAGGGAGAAGTTTGTCTCCGACGGCGAACTCAAACGGGATATTTGCCTTGATGGTCTTTTCAATGCGTTGCGCCTGAGCCGTGTACCCGAGCGCCAAACCAGCCAGAACAACTAAAGCGAAGGAACGTGCAAACAAATTCTTCATACAGCCTCCCTGAGTTATTCACCTTTGTTATGAACTGCTGTTATGAAACTGCTGTTGTGAAACGCCGTGCAGCTTCGGTTTCCAAATCTGAGGATTCGGCGAATCCTTGTTTGCAATCTCACGTCAAAGTGTTTATGCGGGCTATCCGGAACTTGTCGTCAATACTTCTTTTTCCCGTACTGAGGGTTGGACGTAAAAAATGAGTATGAGATTTATTGTTTGTTTTCATTTATTCGATGAACTACACTCATGGGGCGATGAGCCCAAAACTGGAAGTCCGGCACCTCAAATTACTGGTCACTGTTGCGGAAGAAGGCAGTGTCACCGAGGCTGGAAAACGCCTGCACCTGACACAATCCGCGTTAAGCCATCAATTACGTGACGCGGAAGAAAAACTTGGGACGGCACTGTTTCTTCGACTGGGGAGAAAGATGGTTCTAACTCCGGCGGGGGAACGGCTTATCGCATGCGCACGGCGCGTGCTTGATGAACTGAGTAACACGGAAGTGCAAATCGAGGGGCTGAATGGCGGTGCGCGGGGTGAGATCCGCCTGAGCACGGAATGCTACACCTGTTATCACTGGCTTCCGCCCGTGCTGCAGAAATTTCATGGCAAATTCGCGAAAGTGGAAGTAAACATTGTGGCGAGCGCCACAGCGGACCCGGCTGCCGCGCTGCTCGAAGGCAAACTGGATGTCGCGATCATCAGTTGTCCGCCGCGAAACAAAAGCTTGCTGGTTACTCCAATGTTCGAAGACGAACTGGTGCTGGTGATGTCCCCGAAGCACCGGCTTGCCGCTGCCACCCAGGTCCGTCCAAAAGACCTGGAGAATGAAACTGTACTGATCTATCCGCCGCGGGAAGAGAGCACGTTGATCAATAAACTGCTAAAACCAGCGGGAGTCGAACCGCATCGCGTAATTGAAGTTCCGCTCACCGAGGCCATCGTCGAGTTAGCGGGTGCCGGAACGGGTATTGGATTTCTGGCGCGTTGGGCCGTGGCGCCTGCTGTTGAATCTGGCAAGGTTGCAGTGCGGCCCATGGGCGGTCGTGGATTTCGCAGGCAATGGCACGCGGTGACCATGCGAAACCAACCCGTGCCGCCTTTTCTCGCCGAATTCCTGACCATATTGTCGAACTTCTGCCCCAAGAACGCGCGGCGAATGTCGGCGTAGCATCGCTCCCAAAGCGATACCATCAACACATGGAGCGCCGCTCCGTTGTTGATTACCTGGAAAACTTTTCGCGACGAGGCAAGGAGTGTGCCTACGTTCAGCGCCGAGGATATCGCACGGTTCGCTGGAGCTATCAGCAAGTCGCCGAGACCGCATTCCGCTTCAGCCGCGAACTGCAAAAGCGCGCCATCTCCAAAGGCGAGCGCTTGATCCTGTGGGGCCCGAACTCCGCGGAGTGGATTGCGGTGTTTTTTGGCTGTGCGCTGCGCGGTGTGATCGTGGTCCCGATTGATGACGCCGGCGCCGCTGACTTTGCTCGGCGCGTCCATCAGCAGGTCGGCGCGAGGCTGGTGGTGTGCTCGCGTGAGCACGCACACTCGTTCGCTTCTACCTCAGTTCCGGTTCTCGTTCTCGAGGAAATCCAGGGAACATTGCTGAGCCATTCGCCCGTGCCCTGCGATGACGCTGGAATTGTTCCGGCGGATACTCTCGAAGTGGTTTTCACCTCAGGAACTACGGCCGAACCGAAAGGTGTCGTGATCAGTCACGGCAATGTTCTCGGCAATGTCGCGCCGCTCGAAACTGAAATCCAAAAATACCTGAAATATGAGCGGATTGTGCATCCGGTACGTTTTCTGACACTGCTCCCCTTGAGTCACGTCTTCGGGCAATTTCTGGGAATCTTTCTGCCGCAATTAATGGGTGGCACAGTGATCTTTCAGGATGAGCTGAGACCCTCCGAAGTCATCCGCACCATACGACGCGAACGAGTGTCCCTTCTGGTTGCTGTACCGCGCATGCTGCAATCGCTGAAAGACAAAATTGAACGCGACCTGGAAGATGAAAATTTACTGGAGAAATTTCGAGAGCGGTTTCAATCCGCCTCTGATAAGCATTTCCTGCTCCGATGGTGGATTTTCCGTGGCATTCGCCGCAAGTTCGGATGGAAGTTCTGGGCATTTATTTGTGGCGGGGCAGCCCTCGACGGCGTGACGGAAGAGTTCTGGACGAGACTCGGTTATGCGGTCATTCAGGGCTACGGACTCACCGAAACCACATCGATCATCAGCGTGAATCACCCCTTTCGTCTTGGCAAAGGGTCAATCGGCAAAGTATTGGCGGGGCGCGAAATCAAACTGGCTGCGGACGGAGAAATCCTGGTACGTGGCAGCGGTGTGGCCACGGGATATTGGGCTGAGCAGCGAGTTCAACCGATGATCGGCGACAAAGGGTGGTATGGCACAGGGGACATTGGCGAACTGGACGGTTCGGGAAACCTGTATTTCAAGGGCCGCAAGAAAGATGTGATCGTCACTCCCGCCGGCATGAATATCTATCCGGAAGATCTCGAAGCCGCATTGCGCCGACAGCCGGAAGTCAAAGATTGCATCGTGATTCCCTTGCCACACGATGGAAATGCTGAACCGTGCGCGGTAGTCATCTTGCGAAATGCGAGTACTGCGCCAGAGTTGGTTATCGACCATGCCAACGCCAGCCTGGCTGAGTACCAGCGCATTCGGCGGTGGTTCGTGTGGCCGGACGAAGATTTTCCCAGAACCTCCACGCAGAAGCCAAGAAGCGATTTAATCCGGCAAGCCGTACTAACGAATCCTGGAGCAAAATCCGCGGATAGAAGTTCCGCAAGGCCTCTGGCGGAACTGATTACGCGAATCACGGGCCAGCAGGCGGGGGAATCTGGTCGAAAGATCGATCTGGAAGCTGACTTGAACCTCACCTCGCTCGATCGGGTGGAGCTGATGGGCGCGCTTGAGGACCGCTATCAGGTCGATCTGAGCGAGACTGGGTTTGCAGCGGTGAAGACGGTGGCTGATCTCGAGGGACTGCTGCATGCCAAACCGTCCGAACGGACGAGGTATCACTATCCCGCGTGGGTGCAGCGCTGGCCTACAACCTGGATTCGGCTGATCGTTCATTATCTGTTTTTGCGCCCCGCAGTGTTTCTGCTGGGCTGGCCGACGATCCGAGGGCGCGAGAATCTACGCGGAATTCGGGGTCCAGTCCTCGTGGTTTGCAATCACATCGATGACGTTGACATCGGATTCGTACTGACGGCCCTTCCTGCCCGGTTGCGCCACAAGCTGGCGACGGCCACCGGCGGCGAAGCGCTGGAAGCATTGCGACCGCCCGCGCCGAATCGTGGTCTACTGCGCAGATGTTATGACCGAATCAAATGGTTCCTCGGAGTGTCCTTGCTAAATCTGTTTCCATTGCCGAGACAAACTGGTTTCCGGGACAGCTTTGCCTATGCGGGAGAGTCGGTGGATCGCGGATACAGCATTCTGGTGTTTCCCGAGGGTCATCACACCACCGATGGGAAAATGCGCCGATTTCAATCCGGCGCTGGCCTGCTGGCAAACAATCTCAAAATACCAATTGTGCCCATGCGGATTGATGGGTTGTTCGAATTGAAAAAGACGGGGAAGAAGTCTTCTTGGCCGGGACAAATACAAGTGAAGATTGGCGCGCCCGTCCAATTTCCGGAGAATAGCGATCCGGAATGGATCGCCGGGGAACTGCAAAAGAAAGTTGAGCAACTGTAAGAGTAAGACTTGTTGCTTCATCTTGTTACCCTCAAGAGCAAACCCTAAAGTAACCAGCGCATCGAAGCACCGAAGCGTAGGATTCTGTTAGTACAGCACTGGCTTATGTGGCTCATAACAGGTCCAACGGCAAAATCTTTCGGAGGTCGCACGACATGGGTTTCGATCTTAGGCAGTCATCCCGAGTGGCAGTAGCATTTATTCTTGCTGCTGTTTTCGCACTTCCCCAGAATCTGGTGGCCGAAACGGCAAGCCATCTGGTAAGTCCGGCCGAACTTCAACAGGCGGCGGTAAAGGCGTCGACTGCCAGACAGCAGAACAGGGCTGAGGTGCAGCAATTTTTCTCATCAGAGGCAGCGCAAAAAGCACTGAAAACCGCGCACATGAACCCAGAGCAAGTAACGACTGCCGTCTCTACACTCGACGACGCCGAATTGGCGCAACTGGCTTCCCGGGTGAACAAGGCGCAAGCTGATTTTGCCGCTGGCTCACTCAGCGATCGTGATTTGATCATCATCCTGGTGGCCGTGGCTGCGCTGATTCTGATTATTGTCGCCGTCCGATAAGGTCCTCAGATGTTCCGCAAAATCATCAGGATAGCCCTGCTATTGCTGGGAGTCTGCGGCGTTCTTTCCGCCGCAGACCTCCCCGGCGTCTGGCTGAATGTTCCTTTTGTCAAACAGGAAAAAGATGGGTGTGGAGCTGCCAGCATTGCGATGGTGATGCAGTACTGGCAGACACAACAAGGTGTCCCCGCCAACCGGGATTCGGACGTGAATCAAATTCAGGCTACCCTGTTTTCCTCCAAAGCCCATGGGATCTACGCTTCCGATATGGAGCGCTACTTCCGGGAGAACGGATTTCGCACGTTTACAATTCACGGAGAGTGGCAAGACCTCAAGCAGCACCTGGAGAAAGGACGTCCGCTGATCGTGGCGCTCATGCCTGCCCGCGGCGCGCCCTTACACTATGTAGTGGTAACTGGCCTCGATCAGGAGACCGTTATGGTCAACGATCCGGCCCAGCGCAAGCTGCTGAAACAGGACCGTCCGAATTTCGAAAGGGAATGGATTGCAGCTGGAAAATGGACGCTCCTCGCGCTTCCGCAAGCCACATCACGCTGATCCCTGTCGTTTTCATAATCTTTATTTTGTTTGGTTGGCCGGTCGTTACCCACGCACAAGACAACTCTCCCGACATCCAGTTGGTTGATCAAGCCAGGCGGCTTTTAGCTGAACAAAAATGGCAAGAAATCATAAGTCTGGGTCAAAGTGCCAAACATCCTTCCGCTGATTTCGATTTTTATTACGGATCGGCCTTCGCGCAACTGGGCCGCTGGCCGGAGGCGCAGCAGGCATTTGCGGCGGGGGCAAAACTGCAACCGCGGGACAAGCGGTTCCCGCTTGAGTTGGCGGGAGTTTCATTCAAGCAGAAGGGCTATCGCAAGGCTGCTCGCTACTTACGCAGGGCACTCCATCTCGATCCTCGTGATTCCTACGGAAATGATTTTCTGGGCACGATCTATTTCCTACAAGGAAATACAGAAGCGGCCTTGAAATATTGGAACCGTGTCAACAAACCCCAGATCGCAGAGGTGCAAGCCGAACCAAACCCGCGCGTGAATCCGGCGTTACTGGACCGCGCGCTTGCATTTGCACCGGCATCCACGTTGCAATTACAGGATCTGCTGACGAGCGACGTTAGAGTCCGCGGCCTCGGGATTTTCCCCAACTATCAGTTTGACCTGCAGGCGCGAGACGACGGGAAGTTTGACGTGCTCCTTCGTAATCGCGAGAGAGACGGGTGGGGACAAGGCAAGCTGGAAAAGCTCTTTCTTCTTTTTGGCGAACTGCCGTTTCTGACCGTTACTCCCGAGTTCTACAACCTGCATGAGCAGGCCATCAATTTCGTATCTATGTATCGCTGGGACGCGCAGAAGCGCAAGGTTGCAGCGGAACTTTCCGGTCCGTTTCGAGGAAATCCCAAATTTCGATATGGGTTGAACGTGGACCTGCGAAGCGAGAACTGGGACATAAGGAACTCATTCCAGGGCCCGGCACCATTTTTGGGAAGCCTGAATATGCGTCGAGAAGCGGTGGGCGTGAATTTTGCTTCTTTCGAGAGCGGGCGCTGGCGCTGGTCTGCCGGAGCTGAACTCTCACACCGCGACTTCCGGAGCGTTGTTGCTGGTGTCTCGTTGACTCCCAGCCTGCTCGCCAAAGGTTACCAACTCAAGCAATCGCTGCAATTGAACGCCGCGCTGTGGCGCCTTCCGGAGAAAAGGATGACTTTGGAAGGTGAAGTGAAATCGCAAGCAGGACGTCTCTGGTCGACCCCTTCCGATTCTTTTGAGAAGGTGAAGGGCTCAGCGCGCTTTCATTGGTCTCCGCAGGCCCAGGGAGATGACTACGAAATTCAACACACCATTAAGGCTGGCGGAACATTTGGGCAGGTTCCGTTCGACGAACTTTTTATGCTGGGGCTGGAACGCGACAATGACTTGTGGATGCGGGGACACATCGGAACCCGCGACGGAAAAAAGGGCAGCGCTCCTCTCGGAGAGAATTATTTCCTTTCCAACTGGGAGGCTGACAAGAATGTATATGGCAACGGAATCTTCACCGTGAAGCTCGGTCCTTTTTTGGACACCGGCAAGATTACAGACTCATCCCCGGGTTTGGGTTCTCACCAATGGCTTTGGGATCTGGGTGCGCAGGCCAAGGTGCGAGTATTCGGGGCGGGAGTGGTTTTTTCTTACGGCAAAGATCTGCGGTCGGGTAACAATGCTTTTTACGTTTCGATGCGCCAATGAGTCAGCGGAGCATGCAAAAATGCGTGCGCTCCATGACAAGAGTCGGGGGCGACACAATGGAGTTATAATCAGCCCATGAAACTCAATAGCTTTTTCTCCATCACGTTATTGCTTTCAGTGATCGTTATCGCGAGCCTGGCTATGGCAAAGTCTGGCGCAAAGACGTCGGTGGAGTTGAAAGACGCTCAAGGGAAGAGTGTGGGCACGGCCACGCTTTGGAGTAAAACCGGGACAGGCGTAGTTTTGAAACTTGATCTGCGCGACCTCCCGCCGGGGGAGCATGCAGTCCACTTTCACGGAAAAGCGCAGTGCGATCCGCCGGACTTCAAATCAGCCGGCCCGCATTTTAATCCTGATGGAAAGAAGCACGGTTTGGAAAATCCGGAAGGCCACCACGCCGGAGATCTGAAGAATTTCACCGTAAACGCCAAGGGCAAAGCCAAGGTTGAAGTATTCGACAAAGATGTGACGCTCGCAGATGACAGCCACTCGCTGTTCAGCAATGGCGGTACGGCACTGGTAATTCACGCCAAGGCGGATGACATGAAGTCAGACCCGGCAGGAAACGCGGGAGACCGAATTGCGTGTGGAGTGATTACAAAGTAGTCAAATTGGCCGTGGGCCAGCTAAATCGCACAGTTTGAACAGGTTATCCACACCAAAGAGCTAGGGTAATACAGTGAATACCTGATGGACGAACCTTCTGCGCCGCATGTCTAGTATTCAGGACCGTTTCATCCTCGCACAACAAAGACCGCAAACCTTTCGGGTAGCGAACTAGGCCTTCCGCGCTAGTCGCGTCCGTTTTCACTCCCGTTGCTTTGTTATAATTGGCGCTCTCCAGTGGCGCTATCGTCTAGGGGTTAGGACGGAAGATTCTCAATCTTCAAACACGGGTTCGATTCCCGTTAGCGCTACCATTCAGTTTCGGCTGCAGAGAAATTTCATTGAATCGCCCACAAAACAGAAGAAATTGCCCGTATTTTGCGATAATTCCCCTGAAAGTCCAAGCGGAGAAAACAGTGCTGAGTAACAACAAGGCATTCTATCGCGCATTTTCTCCAGAGCCCGAGGAGAGGTCCGACTTTGCAAACCCGAGTTGACGAATTCTTGGCGATCACAAATCGAAGACTTTGCGAGCCCGACTTGACTTCCTTGTGTTCTCGGTAGTGGCGAGCCGTCGAGAGTTGTACCGAGGGTTCGAATCCCTCTCCCTCCGCCACATAGTCTGAACTGCAGAGAAACTGCCTTGTCTTTGCCGCGAAATACGCAAACCTCCCCGTAATTCTGGCAGTTCCGTAAGTTCTGCCTCAAACCGGACTGGAGAAAGTGTCTGGTCGAGTCCGGCCCCCCCAACTTTTCCGGCCTTTTTCTCCGCAAGGTGCACTCGCAGTCCGGTTTCAGCAACTTCCCGCGCTGCAAAACGCTTTGCACGCCTCCATTTCAGACGTGCAATGGGTCGTTGAATCATATGCGTTGATGTTGGCGGCGCTGCTCTTTGTAGGCGGCTCTCTTGGAGATATCTTCGGCCGTCGCAAGGTGTATATTTCTGGCGTCGCCGTGTGGACTGTGTTGCCAAACTTAGACTCCAAGGTCCGGCGCTGTCCGCTAGACGAATCAGCTGGACATTCCCATCTTGCGCTTGATTTCGGCAAAGCGCGGATCAGAGCGCAGTGGGTTGTCGAAACCGACATCGATCAGGTACATCATTGTCGAGCGGAGTTCAACGCACTTGTTCAGCCAGGCGAATGCTCTGTCTTTGTCGCCCAGGTGCGCATACAAACCCGCAATCTGAAACGCGATGAAATGCCAATGATCTTTCTCCCACTCACCCAGTAACTCCTTCAAATAGTCCTCGTCGAGTCCTGGCCAGCTCTTTTCGGCATATATTCTGCGATGCCTAGCAACCTCTTTTGCATCCGCGCCATACGCCTGGATGGTCTTGATATGCTCCTCAAAGGCTTCTTTATTCATCCTCTTACGCTTGTAACAGTCTTGCAGTCGCGCGTGGATCATGCCCAGATTCTCGGGACTAGGATCGATTTCGAGCGTCTTCAGGTCCTCCCGGATGGCTTGGTCGTCCCGACCGGCAAACGCTAGTAAATATGCAAGAATGTTGCGACCATTGGCAGATACGGGGTCAATCTCGATGGCTTTCCGTCCTTCCGCAACAGACTCGTCGGGTCGACCCTCGGCTATCAGGACGGTGCCATAGAGGTAATGCGCCCATTCGTTATTCGGATTCAGCGCAATGGCACGCTTCAATTCCTCCTCGGCGCCGGGGAAATTCCAGTCATAGGTCAACTCGACAGTTGCTAACGAGGCGTGCCCTTCTGCCGAATTCGGATCGAGTTCGATGGCTTTCTGTGCGGCCGCGCGAGCCAATGGCATCGCGTCCGTTGGACGCATGTGCCCAAAAATAAACCCAAGATAGAAGTATGTATCAGCCAGACCCGCATATGCGGGCGTGTAGTTCGGATCTTTAGCGATCGCCTGCTGGAAAGAATCGAGAGCCTTCTTCAGGTCCCGCTCGGTCCGCTGGTTCCAGAAGAAACGTCCTTTGAGGTACGCATCGTGCGCTTCAGGGTTTACCGGGCGAGCAGCCGCAAGGGAGGCCTTTTCTCCAGGAGAAAGCTTGAGTTTGATGGTCTCAGCGATGGACTGCGACACCTCGTTTTCGGTACTGAGGACGTCGCGCAGACTGCGCTCATACGAATCCGCCCAGAGATGCTGGTCGGAGCGCCCATCAATCAGTTGGGCTGTAATGCGAACCCGGTCACCGGAGCGCAGGACGGTCCCTTCAACCACGGCGTCCACTCCGCCCAGCTCACGCGCGATCTCCGGCAACGCGAGTTTTGTGCCTTTGTATCGTTCGACAGAAGTATGAGAGATCACTCGCAAGCCACCTGACTTCGCGAGATCGGTAATCAATTCGTCGGTCATGCCATCGCTGAAGTATTCCTGGCTGGGATCATTGGAAAGGTTGCGCAACGGAAGGACGGCGAGCGATCGAATTTGACTGGCACTTGCTTGGTGAACAAACGAACTGCGGACATACCAGGTCAGTCCCATGATCGCCGCGAGCACGACTGCGGCGGCCGTATGAAGAATCTTGTTGGACGCAGTTCCTGCGTGCAGCATTTCCACAGGCGTGACAACCGGCGGCACTGCCTGCCCCGTTGACGTGGGACTGCTCACTGGCGCGATGAATCGGTAGCCGCGTTTCGGTATTGTCTCCAGGAAGCGCGGTTGTACCGCGTCATCTTCGAGTACGCTGCGAATCTGCCGGATTGCATAGTTCAGTCCGTGTTCGAAATCCACGTAAGTTTCGGAACCCCAAACCTGGTCTGCCAGTTCCTGCCGCGTAACCACCTCGCCAGCGCGGCTAACTAAAATGGCGAGCACCTTGGCAGGCTGAGGTTGGAGCTTCAGGACGGCGCCATTCCGGCGAAGTTCACCTGAGCGGAGCTCAATGGCGTACTCTCCGAAGCGGATTTCGTGAGACGTGGACTGTGTTGTCAAACGGAGACTCCAGGGGCGAACTTCTGCCCGCGGGGGAGGCCACATCATAGCGCGACCTGTCGTATTTGCTTGGTAAATAATGCGTTACATTCCTCACCAAAAACTCACCTCGAACTTTCCCTCCATTCATTGACCAATCTGCGAAGACCCGGCATGGTTGGAGCGTTCATGATCGAAATGCGGCCAAACCGGAGATTCGGATACCTCGACTAGTTTCGTACGCGAAGTCAACGCGTCAGGATCTCAGCTCCGGCCAGCAGCCGCAAAAACCATTAGGAGGATCCTATGAAAATTGCAGCTCGTTCATTCCACTTCACGGTTGGGCTGGTTCTGTTACTCGCTTTGTCCACAACCACGGCATTCGCGGCAAACCCGCACTGCTCACAGATAGGCGGCATGATCCTGACCAACCTTGGCGGCTTCGGCGTCATTGACGGCCAGCCCACCACCTTGGGTGTCGCCACCGGCGATCTAAAGGGAGCCCTCGGCGTTCAAATTGTAAGTGCTAGCCCCGACTTCACCACGATCACGGTGCAGCACCATTGGGTCACCGAGGACGGTGAAACGCTGAACTTTGATCAGGCCACCCTCCACGGCACCTGGGTCAGCCAGACACTGCTTGCCGTAACCGACTACAAGCCCCACTTGAGCGGCGGTACGGGCCGTTTTGCCAACGCCACAGCCGACACCTCCGCCATTGGCGAACTTGACTTCAGCACCGGCCACGCCGTGCTGCGTTACAGGGGAACGCTTTGTTACGGCGGCACTAATTAAGAATTTAGTGAACCAGTTCTATGGTTTACGGTCCGGTCAGTAGAGCCGGCAACTGAGGTCGCCGATCAGGACGAAAGGAATGACCGACGTGCTTACTTGGCCGATGGAGATTTACGGTTTCAGCGCTCGTCTTGGGCCATTCAATGCCACGGATTCTATTTCGCGCCTCGCGCCGAGAGAGGTCTCATGCGCACGTGAGATGTTGTCGGTGGCACGGCCTGGCTGAGCAGCCGATGGATTTTCGCTTGGCGATTCGGGCTGTTGAAAGGGGAGGAATGAGCCAGTTTTGCCGGATTTTGCGTTATAGCAAGTACAGGCCCATGGACTGCCTGTGCGGCATGAGGTTGCCTGATCTCAACTCGAAATTGTCTAAAGGTAAGAAGTCGCGCAGAGGCGGGAAGTGGTTTCCAAACCAGATAGTCAGAATTCTGCAACGGGCTGGTGTTTAATTGTAGGAACTCGACCTTTCGTACACAGACTGTATCCGGGTCGCGGGGGATTTTAAGTGTAATGGCGCCGTGTTGCGTCCGCCCCATGCGCAGGTATAAAACTTCCGCGCATACTCCCGAGTCTCACTTTTGAAACTCACGCCGAGAGAGGTTTTGGTATGCCCCAACGGATTCAGACAGCGAGTACGGCATCGAAACGAATAAGAGCCTGTTTACGTTTGTTTAAGATCGTTCTCGCGATAGTCGTTATTCTTGGTTGTGTTTCCACTGGCGTGTCGGTGCAAGCGCAGCAGCCTGCTAATCCCGTGGTCACGCAGGGCGAGATTAGGACGTTACCCAGTGCTGACGCTGACCGAATTCAGCGCAACGTCCCAGACGGTGCTTCCACCGCGCGGAAGAGCTCCGCAAAGGACGATACTTGCCTTCTGCCTCCCTTAAACCTGATGAGCGATCCCACGGTCGCGGCTGAGCAGTTGCAGATTCCACCGAAAGCGAGAAAGGAATATCAAGCCGCTTGTGCAGCCCTCAAAGACAGGAAGACGGGGGAAGTGGAGAAACGCCTGCGGAAAGCAGTCAGCGAGTATCCGAAATATTCGGTTGCGTGGGTCACGCTCGGCCAGTTTCTCGCCACGCAGCAGCGTACCGACGAAACTCGCACTGCCTGTTCTCAAGCTTCAAGTGTGGACTCTAAGTATGTGCCAGCGTACCTTTGCCTTGCGGATTTTGCCCTGCGGGCGCACGACTGGGGTGAGGTGCTGAAGCAGAGCAGCCACGCCCTTGAGGTCGACCCTAGCAACAATGCGTTGGCCTATGAGTACCATGCCGCAGCCAACTTGAATCTCCATAACTTAGCTGACGCGGAAAAAAGCGGATTGCGGGCTGTGGACATCGATAAAGACCATCGCGAGCCTCGGGTGCACTTTGTGCTGGCTCAAATCTATGAAGCGAAAGGTGATTCCGCAAGCGAAGCTACGCAACTGCGAGAGTACCTGAAGTACGCCAGCAATCCCGACGACGTAGCCACGGTGAAGGAATACTTGTTAGGGCTAGAAAAACAGGCCGACAAGTAAGTTCGGAGTCGGAGACTCGGACGCACAATCCGCGTTAGAACAAGCTTGCGCCGTTTGTTCGCTCCCACCCAAGGGGTCTACCTGACAGTATTGTCTCCATCTGACAGTACGGCGTGCCGGAGTGCAAGCCAAAGCAGGCAGCGAAAGGCGTTGCGGATTGGGCGACGTGTGCAAGTCAGAGACCTTTCGTCTTGCAGCAACCAGAAGAAGCATGGTTCGACGTCAACATGATGCAGAAGGATTTACTGCTTGCGATGGAGTTGGGACGCAAGCTGAATGTTCCCGTTCCGACGACAGCGATCACCAATGAGTTTTTGACCGCGGCACGAGGCATGGGTTGGGAAACCCTTGGACTTTGCCGTTATATTCGATGTCTTGGCACGCATGGCGGGGGTCACAACTGGGGTCACAAAATGACCACCAACAGAGTTAAGAGGGACATCAGAAAAATAAGGTTGTTGCTCTGCATCTACTGGCAGATGGGTGCCGTCCGCGAATTTGAAACACAGGTCAACGAAGGACAGCAGCAGACATCTTGATGCGAGAGACTGCCTTCGCCTAGAAGCCGCGAGCGTGGACGGCCAAGACGTGCGTGCTGTCTAACCTCCGCCTCTTAAAGGAGGATTTATGGCTCTGCCCACGTATGGGTCCATGGCGGTTGATTGGGAAAATCGGGTTGACTTTGACCGCCTGCGCCGTGATCGCCTGGCTCGCGCTAAAGACCTACTGAAGAAGTCAGAAATGGGCGCGCTTCTGTGCTTCGACATGAATAATGTCAGATACCTTACAGCCACACACATCGGTACATGGGCCCAGTTTCATTTACCCGATGGAGTGAGGATGTTCGCCAGATCGCTGGCACGCTGGAGGAAAAGGCCGCATTCCGATGGTGCGGTCAGAACTGGAACTGATCATCGAACTGCAGACCGATGAGTTCTGGCAGGACATTATGGCCTCGATGCTGGAAGATGTCCGCAAGCGGCTCCGGAGTCTGGTCAAGTTCATCGAGAAAACGAAGCGTCAGAATATTTACACCGACTTTGGGGACCTGATTGGCGAGGAGAGAGAAATTGATTTACCGGGATTCGCTGCGGTACATGACCTAGAGCGCTTCCGCGACAAGACGCAGCAATTTCTCAAAGCACACGAGAGCGACCCCGTGATTCACAAGCTGCGTTGGAATGAGCCGCTGAGTAAGCCTGATCTCGACGCGTTAGAGAAAATTCTGGTCGAAGCGGGAGCGGGAACACCGGACGAGTTGAGCAAAATCCGCTCGGTAGCGGGTTAGCGTTGTTTGTGCGCGGATGATCGGCTTGGATCGCGAGGCCGCAAAACGGGCCTTCGATGGCTTCCTCGCCGGGAAGATTTAACCGCAAGTCAGATTCAGTTCGTCAACTTGTGATCGACTATCTGACACAGAGCGGTTGGATGCGCGCTGCGCAACTCTATGAGTCACCTTTCACGGATTTCAGTCCGCGCGGCGTAGAAGGCGTGTTCGACTCAGGGCAAATTACCCAATTGCTGTCGGTACTCGACAGATTCGGCAAACTGCTGCCGCGTCGTAAGTCACAGCGCGCAAACTTCGGGCCTTCACGATCAACGTAGAAACATCCAAGGGATAAGTGTTGACGCCCCGCTCACCATCATCCTATTAAGGATGACACATCTAATTTGCCGTGTTACGGAAAGTCGAGGATACGGAACGATCAACGCTGACGATCCAATGGTACAGTTGTGCCAAGGACAAGAGAATCGTGTTCACATTACACTGATTGCGTGCATCGAGATGGTCAAAAGGGATCCCAAGAAGACGGCAATTAACAGGGAGATAAAACAGATGAAGGCTCATCTGGAATCGACCCAAGTTCACGTCATGCAGGCCCTGGGCGAGCGTAGTATCGGTGCATTACACGGTCGGGTGGGAGGTAAGAACGCTGAATTCATTGATATCAAGAACGAGGTGATTAGGTCCCCCGAGGAATACGTCGCATTTTGGATACGAGGCCTCCTCCAAGCGCTGAGGGAAAGAAAACCATTATCAGTCGGCGATTCGTACTATGACATTTTTCTCGCTATGCGAGAAGATCCCATAGTCCGAGACTACATAACGACGTTCCTCAGAAGAACATACCTCAACAATCATGAGGCTCTGTCGCGCGTGCGTCCGCGAGTAGAGGACGCAGAGATTTGGATTGGTCAGAACAATGCCTCTTACGGCATTCTTGTGACGCCGCGCCTTAGAGGGGGGCAATGGGAAAACGATAAAAGCGAGATCCGTCATTTTACGGAAGACTATTGGACCATAGGACACATATTGGAAACTGGGTTCGTAGTTCCTGGTGAACCGGATCGAATTAGATTTGGCGATGTTGAAAGTTATCTGAGCTTTTTTTAAGAGCACTCTGGTCAGGGCTTCCGGCTCTAAGCACGAAAAGGCGATAGCAGATCGGTATGTTTCGTACGTGCCTGGACATGCGGAACCCACGAAGGTTCCGCTCCTGATCCCAGAGTTTCGGTACAAAGGGTTGGAAAGGGACCATAAATATCGACTTGATTTCACCGTCATAGATCCGCACACGATGCAAAAAGTAGGTTTCGAGTTTTCACCCAGTGGTCCACTCACGGACAACTAGTGGGAATCAAGCAGAAAAGCCAGGAGCAGGTAAACGCGGAGGCAAGAGAAAATTTTTGAAAAGAGATGAAGAAGCAAAAGGACTACTTCAGAAAGCATGGAGTGTATGCGCTGATTTACACTGACTCCGACCTGGCAGATTCGGATGCCCTCTTCGCAGAGATCAAGAAGTATTTAGTTCCCACTTGCAGATGGCGCATCAACTGGAGATTCACGCTTTCGATGAGCTGAATCGGTTTGATCCCTCGGGGTAGAATTCCGCTCGGGTCCCTACGCTCGCTCCTGCCTGGCCACCGCCCACTCACTGCTCATCCCGCCCCGCTCCCGCCCAGCATTTTTTTGTTGGCCAGCGCGTTCAATTCAACGTCAACTCAGCTCCCCTCCACCCCAGCATTTTTGGCCATAGCCGCGCCAACTCATGCCGCGCCAACACAGCACAACTCCAAAGCGCGAGCGAAGCGAGCGCCGGCGCGCGTCACGGTGTCAGCGTCATCTCCTTCCGAAAATGCATCTAGATGTCAGCTTTTACTACTTAGTTACTACTGATGTGTCGTTTCAAAGTTCTCTGTCTCCTAACCCCTCAATCAAATTGGGGGTCTGTGTATACCGACGGCAAAATGCTCCCTCCCCAACTACAGACCCCGATTTTGATTCTAACCAGGGCACGCTGCCGCGAGTGGGGACGCATGGCGTTCCCTTATAACGCGAGGGCGCTGAATCTACCTCCTTCGCGAATCATCCCGGCGCAGGTGGCGAAGGCCATAAGGATGGCAACTCCGGCGGACCAACCTAATGCGTTTAGACCTGAAAACAGTTTCGATCGTGTCGATTCCGTAACATTGAGATTCAGCGACGTAGGTCGATCCTCTGTTGTGGCAGATTAGGTTCCGCTTGCTCACTCATTCTTGGTTCACCTCTAAGATGATCTGAATGCCAGCATGTGGAAGCTTACGAACGAGGCCAAAGGAATCATTCTTAAACACATATCGGAAGCCGGAACGATTTGGACCGATATTCTGCTGGACGAAGACTTCGGAGCTGCGGTGGGCTGCATGCTTCTATTTGGGGCCGGAATGGCCCTGTTTGTGGGAGTCAGTTGGTGGCTGATTGATCCCAGGATTGAACGACGCCTCAGCAGAATTGCATTTTCTTTTGGGTTGGCGCACAAATAACATCTCTGTTACTCGGATACTCGTATCTTATCGGAGTGATCGACACAATAGGAGAGTTTCCAATCGTAGCATTTTCGGGATTGGAACAATTAGCACCACGCTCGTGTCCACTGCTGCTTGGATCTGATGATAAACAGATCGCGTTACTTATTGTTAACTGTCAACAGAATCCGAAAGGGCTGCAGAAATACGTTCTTTATTTACCAAGGATTGAAGTGAAATGGATGACCATCATCCGCGTAGTGCAGCTTCAACCTTACGCAAGGCTTGATGATCTAAAAAGCCTTTCGCAGTAAAGCCCAATCAGCGTTCGAACACGGTTCGGTTCCAAAGGAAGTATTGCCGGTGTTGCCTGGCTCTTTGCTGCTTGAAGTGCATGTACAATGGCCAACAATGTCAAATGGCGAGCATTTCCGTGACGACTATCAGCGCGTAGCAGATCGCCTTTCAGATGAATACAAAATTGTTCAAGATAAGATCGATAAGATCGGAGCGTTTCGCTTCACAATAAGAGGATGGACCGTAACGCTTGTAACGGGAGCCATTCTAGCGCTGGCTTCCGCCAATTTGCTTTCTCCCTTTGTACCTTTGTTTCTTCTTTTCCTCCTTGGAATATTTGCACAAATCGAGGGCAGACAGAATAGAAATCAAGACATTCTGGAAGACCGAGCCTTCGAAATTGAAGCTGAGTTTCGTCGTTTGCACCGGTTTCCCGAAGGATCGCCCGCTGCCGTTATAATGACGCCAAGGATCGCCCACGATATAAGAGATCGCAGCACCCAGAATGTCGGTTTTGTGAGGCGTTTTTGGGCGTTCCCTGATCGCTACTTTTATTGGCTTCTGGGCGGGTCTGCATTAGTCGTTCTGTTCCTTCTGTATATACACCCGCAACAGTCATCCACCAATCCCAGAGAAACTATCAATGTGGTTAACGGACTTCGTGGCGGCGTGAGTAGCGCTCCGGAGACGAACAAGCATCCAAATCAAGTGCATACTTCAAAATGAAACGCTTGAAAGCTTTGTTAAAACTCCGGGATGAACTGAAGGAATTCTACGATGAATTCGATGTCAGCGATCCTGAGTGGACCCAAATCCTGTTTCACAAACGTGTGTCAGCGCTCATCAGGAGCGGTACGATCAAGACAAGCAAGCTTCCCAGAAAGGTCGGCCTTACTGATGTCTTTGAACTTCTATTCGGCGAAGCGAATGCTGCCGAGAACTACGCAGAAGTTCTAGAAAATACGCAAAAATTCGATGGGATCCTAAGCAGTTATAGCGGGGAACCCAGCGAGGAAGAGATGGAAGAGGCCCAGGAGTTGTTGACCGGCATTATCGACAAGCTAAGCGAATCGCTGGAGAAAGAACACGAGAGAGAACAGCACTGATGACGAAACGTGAATTAAATCAGCTCCTTGCGAGTCGTCTCGCGAAAGCTGGCCTCCACTTGGAATGTTTGGATAACGCAAGGGAGGTTGTCATTTTTGGCTCATACGCAGTGGGAGCAAACTCGCGAGGGTCTGACCTCGATGTTCTAGCTGTCGGCTCAACGACGCGCGTGAAGCATTGTGGATTGGATCTAGTATCGCTGAGCTATGCTGATGTGCAAAGCCAGGGATGGCTTGGATCTGAACTTGCCTCGCACGTTGCAATTTACGGAATTTGGGTGCGAGGTTATGGTGAATGGAAGACGCTTGCCGTTTTGTCAGAAAACTCAAAAATCGCAAAGACCCGCAGAATAGAGCGCCTTTTACGTGCGGTCGTAAAGGGCTGGGACGATCTTCATCCAGCATTCCAGAGTCGTTATCGACGAAACATTCGAAGGGAATTCCAGCGACTGCATTTACTTCAACAGTTAATTCCTATTCCTCCAACAGCAATTTTAGACAGACTCTGGCAGGCAGACCGACCGTTGCAAATGGATATCGTCGACATAGTTAGCGACTTGAGAATGGATTCGAACTGCTGCGACTTCGCTTATCGTGAGGTGTTCCAGCTTGTGCGCGCACGCGGGTTTTAGACCCACGCCAATAATGCACTTTTGCTGACATCAAGTAGTACGCATCCGATCTTGTGGAATCCTGTAAAACGTGATTTATACAATGAATTCTCTACTCTAGCTGGGCTAACGCCTTATTACGCAAAATGCCTGAATTTGATTACATCGGAGGGTCTCGATTTTGGTTGTGGAACTGGGGTGCCAGTAACTTCCTCGAATGTGTCGGGCGAGAACCGGAGGTCTTGCATAGCTGCTCTAGGGTTAGATCAACTTTATCCCCGAGACTGGACAGGGCCATGCTCAGCAACTCGGGCTCTTGAAATGAAGGTTCGTATGGTTCACCCTTCGTCCAACCCTTGGCCGACATGTACTTGAACGATTGTCGATACGCAATTGCTCCAATCAGGCCCAGATCGTAACAGCGCCTAACGACTGCTGCAGCACTTGTTTGCCATCTTCGCTTTAGATCAAAAACATGCGACCAAGAAAACGGGGCCATACCGAAATCCCGTGTAAACGCCTTTCGGGGCATAAGGAACGCGCTTGCAAATCTGTTCGCTGCCTCTTCAGTTTCCTCGCTTCCAGTTGGAACACCTTGATGAAGTACGAGATGCCCACATTCATGCGCGATATCAAAATTCCAACGAGAGGTACTAGGGGTTGCTTGGTTCAAGAAAATGACCGTAGTTCTCCCGTGACGTGAAAAGGCATCAACCTTTTTGGATTGAACCAAATGCCGGACGATGATGACCCCGGCATTCTCTAGGACTCTTCCGATCTGCGCAATTGGCGTTTCAAGCCCAAGTCTCCAATGTTCACGACAATGGTCGGCGGCTGCCTCGATGTCGGCGGGGTTGGAGGCCGAGAGTTTAGGCAAGTCAAGTTCTGGAAATCTGAATAGCAATGCCAAGTGTCGTATCACCATCCCGATCAAAGTGGCATGGGCACGAATTCGGCTTTTCATTTTCTCTGGAGTTGTGCGCCGATGTCGAAAGCTACACTCATCCTCTCGAAAGACATCTTCGATAGGGCCATAGAAAAAACTCGCATCAAATCCAAGTGCCGAACCGCACGCTTCGATCAAATCGGGGGCCGGGTCCCTTTTCTTGCCGTCTCACACAAGGAAATCAGTGAGCACGATGCCGCAACTTGGTCCCCCAAATCTGTTTGCGTAAGACCACGAAACTCGCGCGCGAGTTGTAGTCGTTCGCCCCAGAAAACTTCCTTAGGAACCAATATTTCCATCGGCTTTCTTCTTTTTGGCTTTTTCGTGCTTTCCTTACTTCCAAGGGTGGTGGCGGAATCACCATTGGCTTGAGTTGAATCGACATGACATTGCTCTGCGCCGCTATTCTCGGAATCGGGTAATCACCGGTCACATTGCCCGCGTCGTCTAGCTCTACGCAGGTTATGTCGGAGACTTCAAGACTCTCATCGGTCTCAATCGCCAGCCGCAGGATCTTATCTACGGGACGCAAGCCTTCTATCTCGAAGCAAAGTTGCTGATGGTGCAGCTCTCCGAATGTTGAGATGAGGTAACGATCTGGCGGTTCATCAGGCTTTCCTTTATAAAACCTGAATGGGACCGCTCCGATTGCAAAACTGAAAGCTAAAAATTTCGGCTCTGGCAAGGTGCCGAGCCAATCATGCTGTTTGCCTGCTGCGACAATCGAAGCGCAGGTACGCACGTAGCTCGTGCAGCCCAGGGACCATCGGTTGTCACCATGTTCTGGCTGATAGCGCAACACAGCACCACGTCGGGCGTCTCGAATGATCTGAGCAACAATTGAAAGGTGTTCTTCTGTGAGCGATGGATATTTGGTCCAGGGAGTAAAATAGCTCATGCCCGCCACTATACAGAGATGCGGACATTGATGCAATTAATTTTACAGGTCTGAAATTTTTTACATCATTCGCAAACCTTGATACCATTATCAAATTTTTACAGCGGAATCAAAATTTGACGAATGATTTCGTCTGCCTCCGTCGAGCGGCGGAAGTTTAACTCGTGTTTTATTATTCGAAACGACTCTGCCATTTGTGCGCTTTTCGGCACCTCCTCTTGTCTTTCCCTCGATGAGAATCGCTGACTGGACGTATACTCCAATTTATCTGCAATACGCGTCGGAGAGATTGTAGTCGCGCGCGTCCGTTTCTGTTGGTCAGTCCAAGCGAGATCAAAGAAAGCGGGCATGGGCAGGACAAGGGACGATGCCCTTTCCGATTGAACAAAAACTGGTCGTTGCGGTCGCCTCAAGCGCTCTCTTTGACTTAAGCGAATCACAAGCTGTCTTTGATAAGGGCGAAAAAGCATATCGTGAATACCAACGTCAAAGGGAAGCCGAAATCCTAAAACGAGGGGTTGCGTTCCCATTCATCGAACGCTTACTGAGTCTTAACCACGCAGCCGAAGCCGACGAACCCGTTGAAGTCATCTTGCTCTCAAAGAATGACCCAGACACCGGGTTAAGAGTGATGAATTCGATAGAGCACTATGGATTACCGATTAGCCGCGCGGCTTTCGTTCGTGGTAGTGATCCGTTTCGATATCTCGCTGCATTCAACGCGGCGCTCTTTTTTTCCGCCGACGAAAAAAACGTGAAGGAGGCTGTCATGAAGGGACTTCCTGCTGGCCAAGTCTTAGCGTCTACCTATACCGCTGATCCAAATGATCGCGAGTTGCGGGTTGCTTTCGACTTCGACGGGGTCATAGTCGACGATGAGGCTGAACGCGTCTACCAGATTGAGGGACTTGATCGCTTCCAGGAATCTGAGGTTAAAAGGGCACTAGAACCGCACAACCCCGGACCACTGAAGCGTCTGCTAGAGCAAATTGGGCGGATACACCAGCGCGAGATCTCCGAAAAGAAGAGCAGCCCGACTATCAACCTGTAATTCGAATAGCTATTATTACTTCTCGGAACGCCCCTGCTCACAAACGTGTCGTGACTACATTGCGGGCTTGGGGCATCGAAATCGACGAGACGTTCTTCTTAGGCGGAATGGATAAGAATCGGATTCTTGCGGAGCTTAAACCACATCTGTTCTTCGATGATCAGATGACACACGCGGGGCCGGCCGCTGGGCTTGTGCCTTCCGTACACGTGCCGTTTGGATTTATCAACGACCCGAAAAGCGCAGCGTGAATCGCCTTGCGCGGTGTTAGGGACTCGCGGCTACTCGCGAATTTTTCCGAGAAATAGTCCTCCCGAAAACACTCGAACGCGAGCATCCAAGTGAGTACACGTCTCGGGGCCGTGCGGATACTCCGATAGGACGAGAACCATTCGCTCTTATCTCCCGCGGTCCATCTCGTGGCGAGCCTAGCCAGGTCATAGCCGATGTTGGTATGCAGGCCGAATCCGGCAGGGCTACCTCCCGCATCCACGGGCACTGGCCGGCGTTAGCGCAGCTGGTTGGAATTTCAGAACAGGGCTGAGTTTGTCAGACCTGTCAGTCTATCGACACGGGCACACTACGGCGTTTGACCACATACTCGTAAAGGGTGCTGTGTCCTCCTTACGCCAGACACGCCATGAGTTGGTCCTCGTTCAGCAACAGAGCACCGAATGTTCGGGCCAGTTCTCGCCGTATTGAAGCTACGATCCATGCCTTTTCACTCGATTCCGGACCCAATGGCCGGCGGTTATTGGAGCAGGTCTCCAAACTTCGAAAGCGGGCGGGTAAAGTGAGAGACATGGACGTGCTCACAGATTATCTGTCGAGCGTTTCCTGCATTTCGCACCGTGTGACACTAGCTCCTCTGCGCATTCAAGCGCTTTCGACACAGCGTATTTAGATTTGAGCTGCTTAGTGCCGTACAGATCGAAAACATGAAGTGATTCAGAGAGGAGTCTAATGCAGAGGAGCCCCCATGTTCTTTGTCATTTGGATTAGCGCCGAGCTCTAGCAGGTAACGAAGGGCGTCTCGCTCGCCAGAAACAGCTGCACAATGCAAAAGATTGGACAAATCATCACGAGACGTTTCCGGCTTTAATTTCTTAATCACATCCACGTTGCCTTCATAGCCAATAGCGAAACACTATACGCCGTCCGAAGGAAGAATAGTGCCGGAGAACCTGTTGCTAAGCGATTCTGGCAGCTGCCTCGTCCGTGGCACTTACCTTTTCTCCCACGCGTTCGAGGAAACTCGCCAGGTACGGAGCGGTACGGCTTTGCGGCGCCTTCGACAATTCCGCAGGGGTACCCTCCGCCACCACGAGACCACCCTTCTCCCCGGCGCCAGGTCCTATATCGATGACCCAATCGCTCGCGGCCACGACTCGCATATCGTGCTCCACGACGATTACCGTATTGCCTGACTGTACGAGCCCATCCAGTTGTGTAACTAGCCGTTCGACATCCGCGGGATGCAAGCCTGTGGTCGGTTCGTCGAGGACATAGAGCGTATTGCCGCGCTGCCCGCGCTGCAATTCCGTCGCAAGCTTGATGCGCTGTGCCTCGCCACCCGAGAGCTCGGTTGCAGGCTGGCCGAGTCGCAGGTAAGCCAGCCCCACCTCTTGCAGTACGTGCAGGGCTCGGCTGGTCTGCGCATCGTCGGCGAAGAATTTGGAAGCTGCGTCCACGGTCATCCCGAGCACTTCGGCGATATTCTTGCCGCGGTACTTGATCTCCAGCGTCTTCGCGTTGTAGCGCGCGCCATGGCAGGTCGGGCACGGCGCGTAAACGCTGGGGAGAAAGAGCAGCTCAACCATCACGAAGCCTTCTCCCTTGCAGGTCTCGCAGCGGCCTTGTGCAACATTGAAGGAGAAACGTCCGGCGCCGTAGCGACGCGCCCTCGCTTCCTTGGTCGCGGAGAACAGGTTGCGTACGTGGTCGAACAATCCCGTGTAGGTGGCAAGGTTCGACCGCGGCGTACGCCCAATCGGCTTTTGATCGACAACAACCAGGCGCTTGATGAGATTCATGCCCGACGTGATCGTGCCGCCGAGCGTGATGGGAGCCTCGCGCTCCAGTTCTCCACTCTCTTCCGCTTCCGAAGAAAGCTTCTGTCCGAGCCTTTCGGCAACCAGTTTCACAAGCGCCTGGCTCACCAGGCTCGACTTACCTGAGCCGGAAACTCCCGTCATCACGGTGAACACGCCGATCGGAAATTGGACATGGACATTGTGCAAGTTGTTGCGAGTCACGCCGCTGAGCTTCAGCCAGCCGGCAGGCGTGCGTGGTGTTCGTTGAGGCAGCGGTGGTGGGTTGAATAAATAGCGGCGCGTCTGTGACTGCTCGACGCGTTTGAGCCCTGCCGGTGTTCCGCTATAGAGAATCGCACCGCCATGTTCTCCGGCGGCCGGGCCGACGTCCACGATCCAATCGGCACGTCGCACCACATCCAGATCGTGTTCGACGACGAACAGCGAATTGCCCGATGCCTTCAACCTATCGAGCGCTCGTAGCAGCGCTTCGGTGTCCGCCGGATGCAATCCTGCAGAAGGCTCATCGAGCACATAGACTACGCCAAACAAATTGGAGTGTACTTGCGTTGCCAATCGGAGGCGTTGCAGCTCTCCCGGCGAAAGCGTGGGCGTGCTTCGCTCCAGCGTGAGATACCCGAGCCCCAGGTCCAGCAGAACCGTGAGCCTGGCGCAAAGATCTTCGGCGATCCGCCGCACCACCTCCGCTTTTTCCGGGTGCTCTTTTTCAAGTTTGGCAGTGGTGCGCGCCGAACCGTCCACGTAGGGATGCATGATCTTGCCAAGCCTCTCCAGCGGCTGACGTGACATTTCCGCGATGTCGAGCCCTGCGAATTTCACCGACAGCGATTCCTGCCGCAGCCGCTTGCCATGACACACCGGACACTCGATGCTTAGCATGTACTGCGCCACCCGCCTCTTCGACAATGCGCTCTCGGTGTTGGCGAAGGTGTGCAGGACGTGACGGCGCGCGCTGGTGAACGTCCCCATGTAACTCGGTTCTTCCTTGCGCTTGAGAGCCTGCTTCACTTCCGCTCGGTTGAAACCCGCATAGACCGGAACAACCGGCTGCTCGTCGGTAAACAGAATCCAGTCACGATCTTTCTTAGGAAGCTCACGCCACGGACGATCGACGTCATACCCAAGCGTGGTCAGAATGTCCCGCTGATTCTGCCCCTGCCACGCCGTAGGCCACGCGGCAATGGCGCGCTCGCGAATGGTGAGCGAATCATCCGGCACCATTGATTGCTCGGTCACTTCGTAGATGCGGCCCAGCCCATGGCAGCGCGGGCAAGCGCCCTCTGGTGTGTTCGGCGAGAACGACTCTGCGTAGAGCATCGGCTGGTTGGGCGGATAATCGCCCGCACGCGAATACAACATGCGCAACAGGTTGGAGAGCGTCGTAACGCTTCCGACGGAGGACCGCGTGGTCGGCGATCCACGCTGTTGTTGCAGCGCCACCGCGGGCGGCAGCCCGTCAATCTCGTCTACTTCCGGCACACCCATCTGGTGAAAGAGCCGCCGGGCATAGGGAGATACGGATTCGAGATACCGCCGCTGCGCCTCCGCGTATAGAGTGCCGAAGGCTAGCGACGACTTCCCCGATCCCGAGACGCCGGTGAAAACCACGAGAGCATCACGCGGGATCTCAACATCAATGTTCTTGAGATTGTGCTCGCGCGCCCCGCGCACGCGCACAAAGCCGGTTCTTCTCGCTAACGATTCAGAGTGGTCGCTCGGCGTCATAGGTCCGCTATATCAGATGCGAGCCAGCGACGGCATGGTGCCGAACAGCACTCAGTCAATCGGAACGGAGTTGCTGGGTCACAGAAAAAGGCCACCCGCGCTCAGGTGGCATTTGTTTTTGTTTGTGAGCAACGCCTACTGCAACAACGTCGGCTCTCCATTCGCGTCTACTTTCTCTCTACGCACAAGAGCCGTCATGAAGGCTGCAGTTCGGTTTAGCGGAAGTCATAAAAACCGCAACCCTCGCCTGGTGGTCGCTCGCACCACGGAGCGCAACGGCAAGGTCGTCGCGATCCTGCTCGTCACCGAAGACGCCGAGGCGAGTGCTGGATCAGCCAATACGGCAAGATCATCCGCACCTCGACCGATTCGATCCGCGAAGCTGGACACTTACTGGGAAAGGTCGTGCTGCGGATCCGTTAGCGAGAGGCTCTCGATCCCGGTCCACTCTGCTGCTGTTTGTGCTGCTGCGACGACTGACGGTTCGTGAAGGCCGCCAGCTTCTCCTTGAGTCGGTTGAACAGTGAAGCTATTTCGCCGCCTCCCTTTAGCTGTTTCTCCAAATTAGAGATATCGTTGTTGAGCACAACGTACTCCGGGTCTTTACCTGCATAGCCCAGTTGCTTGGCTCGCAGAACTTCGGCTTTGGAAGCTTCCAGCAATTTTTGTGCGGCTGCTTTGTCTTTCTGACTCTCGACTTGGGCGCCATTCAAGGCGGTGCGCGCCAGCAGCAGCGGGATCGGGGTGACCTTATCGATTGCGACCAGCGTGTTTACGGCGGTGAGCAGCTCAGCGCTGGCTTCATCATTCTTCTTCTGATCAAGCAACTGGGCCGCTTTCTTCAGTGCGTCAGGATACGTGCCAAGGGGAATGTGGTAGGTGCGATCGCGGATTTCACTGCGTAAGGCATCCAGCAATACGCGCGCAGCTGGGTACTCATCATCATCCATCGCTTTCGCCGCATTCGTAGCCAACTCCAATACCGTCTTGGCATCGCGCGGGGCGTTATCAATCACATCAACTTCCACGCTGACGGGAATGAGCCCCGTCGCAGGATTTCGCGCAAGGAGAATATTGATCTTGCCCGTTGCCTGTTCAATGGCAGCGAGGGCTTCGCTTGTCTTGTTCGCCGCGATCGCCTTGATGGCCTTTTGCGTTTCCTCCAGGGCAGCGACAGCATCCTTATTCACAGACTGCTGCCCCTGCTGCTCCTGTTGTTGGCGTTGCTTTTCAATCTCGGGCCGTGCCTGCTGCTCAGTGTTCCTGCGCTGAGTGGACGTATCGGATTGTCCTTGCGGTGCTTTGCTGGGCTCTCCGCGATCACGACGGAACCAGCCAGCACAACCAGGCCATCCAAAATGAAATCGATGTGGCCATGAACAGCGACGGGATATGGATCATTTCCTTCATATAGTAGAGTCCTTTCTCTGGCGCGGGCTTAAAGCGCCGTCCGGCAAATACCCACTAAAATGCTAACCGTCAGCAAATACCATCACAATTCGTCGTGTGCACGAAGAGAGTGTTCGCAAGCAGGGCAAGGCCGATGTGCATCGTGCGTTAGAGAAGGACATACGACCTTGGCAGTGGAGACATGCGCTTCCGGGCTGATATGTGGCTGCCTTTGGCTGCCAAAAGTTGGCGAACGGGGGCGAAACGCGGCGAAGAAACCGTGTTTTTTTCAGCAAATCGCACGATTTTTTCAACAAGTTAGAATTATGATCTAAACT